>CAVTNG010000009.1:0-359065 GCA_963736015.1 uncultured Chloroflexia bacterium
ATCGAGCCGGTCCCGATGATCCCGACCGTCTGTCCCGTCAGCTCCGCCGGAAAGATCTGCTGCCATTCGTGCCGCGCTTGCTGCGCCTGCCAGTCCGCAAGCCGCTTCGCCCGAAACAGCATCATCGCCAGCACGTACTGCGCGATCGATGGCGCTGACGCTCCCGACGAGTTCGTCAGCAGCGTGCCGCGGTCAATGAGCTGCTGGAACACCGGCGAGTCAACGCCCGCGCTGAACGTATGGAACCAGCGCAGGCCATCGAGCTGGAAGAACAGCGGCAGCATCTTCGTGCGCGTCTCGACGTCCTGCCACAGGTCCTCGGAGAAGCAGCACACGTCCGCGTCCGCCGGGTCCGCCGACCACGCGGCGGCGCCGTCGCGTACCGATGGCACTAATCAGTTCTGCGCCGGGCGCGATCTCCCGCATGCGGGCGCCGTATCCCGACGCCACCTTCTCTGACACGACGATCTTCATTGCGTCAGCGTATTGAACGGCGGCGCCACGGACTAGACGGCGCGCGCTTGATCTCTACCAGCGCGGGTGCCACGATACGCCTTGCTTTTTGCAAGTAACCACACACAGGGAGACACCATGGACGCCGTCACCTACGCGAAGGGCTCGCTCGAGCAGGCGATCAATCTTCTCACCGTCACCGCGGACGGCATGAACACCAGCCAGTACAACCTTGACCCGACCGGCACCTGCAACCCGCCCGCGAAGAACCACGTCCATGCATGGACGGCGCTCGACTTCTTCGTGCTCGGCGCGGCGGCCGGCGGCCAGATGAAGTGGCCCGCGGTCGCGCAGGCGCAGGGCCTGTCCGCCAACCCGCTCGAGATCTGGAAATACGAGGGCAACGTCGATCTGGACGCCATCAAGGCCTACGGCGAGGACGTGAAGAAGGCCGTGCTGGACTACGTCTCGACGTTGAAGGAGTCCGACCTCGAGCGGGAACTGAAGACACCCTTCGGCACACAGACGCTCGGCTGGGTTCTCCAACTCATGACGGTTCACCTCGCCGGACACGCCGGCGACATCGCCGCGGTCAAAGGCGTGCAGGGCCTCAAGGGCCTCCCCTTCTAGCGCGATCGATTCCACGACAAGCGATCCGCTGGCCCCATCGGAGGTCGCAGCGGATATGTTCGTCCAATGCAAGCCGTCATCCTCGCCGCCGGCGGCGGCGGCCGTCTGCGTACGAACGACGCCGATCTGCCCAAGCCGCTGTTCTCGCTCCACGGCCGGCCGATCATCCGGCACGCGCTCGATGCGCTCGCCGCCTGCGACGTGCTCGATGTCACCGTGGTCGTGGGATTCCGCGGCGATGTCGTGCATGCCGCTCTCGAACATGACGCGCCGCCACGCCATGAAACTCCGTTTCGTGTCGAACGCGGCGTACGCGACCGGCAACGCGGGTTCGTTCTGGATCGCGGCGAAGGACCTGCGCGATGGCTTCCTTCTGACGATGGCGGATCACCTCGTCGAGCCTTCGCTCCTGCGTGCGGTGCTCGCCGGCGCCGCCGAGCGCAGCCGCCTCGCTGTGGACACGGCGCCCCCGGACGATGCGCGGGCACCGAGCGCCACGCTCGCGCGTGTGATCGACGGCAGAGTGGTGGAGCTCGGCAAGGGACTTGCCGACTGGAACGCGCTCGACACCGGCGTCTTCTGGTGCGCGCCCGGCGTCGCGGACGCGGTTACGCCCGATCTGCGTGGCGGCGAGCTGGCGGCCCTCTTCAGCGCGCTCGCCCGCGACGGCCAGCTCGATGCCGTGGACGTCACCGGCATGCGCTGGATCGACATCGATACGCCCGATGACCTCCGCGAGGCGAAGGCGATGCTGGCGGCGCATGGCCGGAGCGACTGACGGCCCTGTCTCCCGTTACCTCAACCGGCGCGCATCCGTCCCGATCGCGCGCGTTCTCGCCCGCACGCCTGTCACGCCGAACCAGATCTCTGTCATCGCCCTCGCGCTTGCGGCGGGGGCCGCCGCCCTCGTCGGCCTCGGCGTGAACATCGAGGGCGCCGTTCTCATCCAGGTGTCGTCGATCGTCGATGGCGTCGACGGCGATCTCGCCCGCGCGAAGGGCATGGCATCGAAGTTCGGCGGCATCTTCGATGCCGTCCTCGACCGCGTCGCCGATGCCGCGATCGCGGCAGGTATGGCCGTCTACGCTGCCCGCTATGAGGACTGGCCCGATCCCGCGCTCGTCGGCTTCGCCGCGGCCGTCGGCTTCCTGCTCGTGTCGTATTCGCGCGCCCGCCTCGAAACCGTGGCCGGCCTCGATGCAACGACTGAGCTGCTGGGCATCGCGTCGCGCGACGTGCGGCTGCTCGCGCTCGCCGTCGGCGCAATCGCCGGCCAGTGCTGGTGGGCCCTCGTCATCGTCGGCGCCGCCAGCTACGCCACCGTCGCCTGGCGCCTGCTCCGCTTCCGCCGGATGAGTGCTAGCCCATAATGCGCTAGAAGGGTATAGATCACCCCACGCCGATGCTCCGAAGGAGTCCCGCCATCGCCCTGCCACTCATGTCGACGCTCGACACGGCCGAATCATGGTCCATCATCTTCATGGCCATCCTCACGGCCGCGTTCATGCTCGTCTCCCTCATCCTCGCCGCTGTCGTTGGCGTATTGATCCGCGCCCTCCTCAAGAAGACGATCTACATCGTTGACGACAACGTGAAGCCGATCCTCGACTCGGCAAAGGAAACCGTTGTCACCGGCGGCAAGACGGTCGAGAACGTCCGGGGCACGTCCACCTACGTCTCGGAGTCCGTCGTCCGCCCGATCATCCGCGCCTACGGCGTTATGGCCGGCGTCCGCAAGGCGGCGTCAGTCCTGTCCGGGCTGTCCGGCGCTAACGAGAAGCGCCCGCAGTAACATCCCCGTCCGGAGTCACGAGAGGAGGATCCCCCATGCCTGACTCATCCGCCCCGTCCATCCTCGACACGGCAAACAGGGTTGCGTCCACGGCAGCCGAGCTCATGCCTCTGCTCGCCAGGGCGAACGAACCCCCCGACGACAACGAGAAGGAACTCGAACTCGAAACGCCGTACGGCAAGGTCGAGCTGGAGTTCGAGCCGCAGTCGTCAAAGAAGGAAGAACGCAAGAAACGCCGCGAGGAACGCGCGGCCGCTCGCGCGCTGAAGCGCGCAAGCAAGAAGGCAGCTGCGGCGCCCGAGGCCGCCGCGGACGTGGTGCAAAAGGCATCCGGCGGCCGCGGCGGCAAAATCCTCCTCGTGCTCGCGATCATCGTCGCCCTCAGCGCGTTCATAGCCGTCGCCTGGTGGCTGTTCGCGCGGCCCCCGGACGACGTCTTCGATGAAGTACCGGACGAGTTCCGCGGTCCCGAAGATGAATCCGCGTCGGAGGCTCCGCAAGGCCTCGCGGCGAAGGCGAAGCAGCGCTTTCGCTCGGCGATCCGCGCCGGCCAGCGCGCCTCCCGCGACGAGCAGTTAGAGCAGGAACAACGTGTACGGGAGCTCACCGGTCAGTAATGATCGGCGCCGCGGCCCTTCGATATACTTGGCCCGGAGAGGTGTCCGAGTGGTTGATGGTGCCGCTCTCGAAAAGCGGTAGGCGATGAGCCTCGCGGGTTCGAATCCCGCCCTCTCCGCCATCGAATAGCACGAGAAGAACCTGGAACCACTAAGTTCCAGGTTCTTGGTTCTACGTTCTGGTTCTACGCGGGAGAGGTGCCGGAGTGGCCGAACGGGCACGACTGGAAATCGTGTGTGCGGGCAACCGTACCGTGGGTTCGAATCCCACCCTCTCCGCCAGTACGCAGCCGGTGACACCCGCGAGCTACGCGCGCTCGCGCGGGATCCACGCGGCCGCCTCGTAGTCCGACTTCCACCGCTCGCGGACCTCGCGCACACCCGGCGTGCTCGCGTCGCCGTACGCCAGCTCGTCGAGCAGCGTCAGGTTTTCGCGCATCGATCCCTCGATGAGGTTGCACGCCGCCGGACGCCCCATGCGCCCGCGGAACTGGCCGTGACAGGCATGGATCAGCGCATCGATCGCCAGCATCTTGTCGCGCGTGTTCCGCGCCGCAGGCCACCGGTCGATGAAGTCCCGGAACATCGGGTACGCCTGACCGCCGTGCAGCTGCTTGCCCTGGTACGACTTGTGGTAGGCGCCCCACGTCGTCTCCCAGCCGCACGCGCAGACCATCGCCTCGTCCTTCGTCCACTTCCGCCAGTCCGGATCCGCCCGTGTGACGACCTCGCGGCAGCGCGGACACTCTGCCCGCCCTGCGTGGGCGCGCGTCGCCACGCGGATGCTCAGGCAGCGCGCATACATCGCGTAACCCACGTCGTCGATCAGCTCATCATCGACGATGCCCTTCGCGTCGAGCACATACAGCCGCCGGATCTTGTCCGGCTTCACCCGCCGCGCCCACCTGACCTCTTCGACGCCCGCCATACCGTCCTCCGACAGAAACGCCCCGCCTGCCTCACGTCGGCAGGTCGAACCCTGCCAGCGTCACGCAGACGGGGCGGACCCGTCGTCGTTCTTCGCTTGCTATCGAGGATATTCTACGCTTCGCGCCGTCCACCCACCAAACGGCAGCTCCGGCGCGCTTCCGCCTGACGGGTGCCTGATCGACAATGCGGCGCTGAAGGAGTGCACTCATGGATCTCAAGAACTCCGTCGCCATCGTCACCGGCGGCGCGCGCGGAATCGGACGCGGCATCGCCTACGAGCTGGCGAAAGAGGGCGCCCGCATCGCCATCGCCGACCTGCCCTCGACCGCAGCCGACCGCGACGAGACGATCGCGCAGATCGGCCAGCTCGGCAGCGAGGCCATCGGTATCGACGTCGACGTGCGCGACTTCGCACAATGCCAGGCGATGGTGAGAGCAACGCTCGACCGCTGGGGCCAGGTCGATGTGCTCGTGAACAACGCCGGCGTCATCGCCGTCGGCCTCGTCGCCATGTTCGCGGAGGATGACTGGGACCGCATCATCGACGTCAACGTGAAGGGCACCTTCCTCTGCTCGAAGGCGGTCGCCGGCCACATGATGCAGCGCCGCAAGGGCCGCATCATCAACCTCTCGTCGATGGCCGGGAAGACCGGGCGGGGTGGTGTCGCCGCCTACTGCACGTCGAAGTTCGCCGTCGTCGGCTTCACCCAGTCGCTCGCCGAGGAGATGGGCCAGTTCGATGTCACCGTCAACGCCATCTGCCCCGGCGAAGTCGACAGCCACATGTGGCAGGATGTCCTGCTCCCCGCCATTGCGGCCGGACGCGGCGTCAGCAAGGAAGAGGCCTGGGAAGAGGCCGCGGTAAAGAACGTCCCGCTGCGCCGCCCCCAGACCGTCGAGGACATTGGCCAGGCTGCCGTCTTCCTTTGCAAGGCGGACAACATTACCGGCGAGACGATCAACGTCACCGGCGGCAGCGAGATGCACTAGCGGCCGCGGCCAACTGATAGCGGACCAATCTTGAAGATCGCGTTCATCGGCGGCACCGGCGAAGAGGGGATGGGCCTCGCGTACCGCTTCGCGCTTGCGGGCAACGCCTGCATCATCGGCTCGCGCGCCATCGAGAAGGCCGAGGCGGCCGTTGCCGAACTGCGCGAGAAGGGCGCCGCGCTCGACCTCACACCCGCCGCCAACGCCGATGCCGCCTCCGCGGCCGACATCGTCGTCATCACGACGCCGTACAGCGCTCAGGCCGCTACGCTGCCGCCGCTCGCCGATGCGGCGTCCGGCAAAATCGTCGTCAGCGCCGCCGTGCCGATGGCCTTTGCCGACGGCCGCGCCTCGCTGATCAGCGTGCCCGAAGGCTCGGCTGCGGAAGAAGCCCAGTCGCTCCTTCCGGGCGCCACCGTCGTCGGCGCGTTTCAGAACCTCAGCGCAAAGAAGCTGCTCGGCGGCAAGCCCCTCGAAGCCGACGTCATCGTCTGCGCCGACGACGCCGACGCAAAGCAGCGCATCATGGAGCTGTCGGCGCAGATCGAGGGCGTCCGCGGCGTCGATGGCGGCCCGCTCGCGAACAGCGCCCTCGTCGAGGGCATCACGCCCCTGCTCGTCGCCATCAACCGCGCCTACAAGCGCCAGACCGGCGTCCGCATCGCGGGCATCGCGTGAGCAGCGAAGTCCGCGTCCTCGCGCTCGAAGGCATCCCCGAAGTCCGTCCCGGCGACGACCTGACGGCAATGATCGTCGCCGCCGGCCGCGCATCCGCGGCGATCGAAGACGGCGATGTTCTCGTCGTGACGCAAAAGGTCGTATCGAAAGCGGAGGGCCGCATCGTCGACCTCGACAGCGTCACGCCGTCGCCCTTCGCCGAGCGCTACGCAGCGACGTGGGAGAAGGACGCCCGCCAGATCGAGGTCGTGCTCAGTCGAGACCAAGCGCATCGTCCGTATGGAGCACGGCGTGATGATCTGCGAGACGCGGCACGGTTTCGTCTGCGCCAACGCCGGCGTCGATGCGTCGAACGTCGAGAAGACGGGCACGCTGTGCCTGCTCCCGGTCGACTCCGATGCCTCGGCGCGCGCGATCCGCGCCGGCGTGCACACCGCCACGGGAGCCGATGTCGCCGTCATCATCTCTGACACCTTCGGCCGGCCGTGGCGCGAAGGGCACCTCAACTTCGCCATCGGTATCGCCGGCATCGCGCCGCTCATCGACTACGCGGGCCAGCACGACCCCGCGGGCTACGAGCTGCGCGTCACGCAGATGGCCGTCGTCGACGAGTTGGCCGCTGCCGCCGAGCTCGTGCACGGCAAGCTCGACCGCGTCCCCGTCGCCATCATCCGCGGCGCGCAGTATGAGCGCAGCGACGACGTCCTCGATCGCATCTCTGATCCGCGCCGCGGAGAAGGACATGTTCCGCTAGACACGCCGCTACTCCGGCCGCGCCCCGATATACATCAGGTGCTCGGCGATGCCGTGAGTCGCAGGATCATGCGCGAGTCGGTAGTTCACGTCGACCCAGTAATCCCAGTCGTCGCCGGTCAGCTCGTTGACCTTGTCCCGGATCATGCTGATCACGCCCTCGCAGCCGATGACCGTTCGCGTCACCGCGCCGGCGCTTTCCATGAACGGCACGATGTCCTGCGGGCGCTCGAGATAGATGTCGGTGAAAACAGGAGCGTCCGGCCCCTGGCCCGTCGCGATCATCGTCTCGAACGCATCGCGGTGTTCGAGCACGAATGACGGCTGCGTCTTTGCCCAGAATCGCAGCGGGGCGTACCGCGTGATGAAGACCGCGAAGATGCGGCCGCCCGGGCGAAGTACTCGCAATCCCTCGGCGACGGCGCGGCGCCGATCCGCCTCGTCGAGAATGTGGTAGAGCGGCCCCATCAGCAGGACTGCATCGAACGTTGAGTCGCCGAAGACGCGAGAGCTCCGATGCGTTCGCCTGCTCGAAGCCTGCCAGCGAGACGCCCGCCTCCGCCGCACGCGCTCGCGCGAAGTCCAGGTTCGCGGGTGACAGGTCGGCGAGTGTGACTTGGTAGCCGCGGCCGGCCAGCTCGATCGCGTACCGCCCGGGACCGCCACCGATGTCCAGCACCGCGGCCGGCGCCTTCGGCAGGTGCTCCTCGAGCGCCCGCATGCTGATGGCGTACTCGACGCGGTCATGCCCGTCGTCGAGCCGCTCCCACTCGCGTCTGCGGGTCCGCATCGTAATAACGCCGCACGTTGTCCGCGTTCATGTGCGCGGATTATGAGTCCGGCGGCGCGGACTACGCCCGATGCGGCGCAAGCATCCCGTAGTCGCCGTCCTTGCGCTTGTACAGCAGCGCGTAGTCCCCGCTCGACGCATCGAGAAACAGGAAGAAGTCGTGGCCGATGAGGTCCATCTGAGCGCAGTGCTTCTTCCTGCGACATCGGCTTCGCTTCGAAGCGCTTCATCCGCACGATCTTCCCCAGCAGGTACTCGTCGGCCTCGTCGTCGCTCTCCGGCTCGACGCCTTCAATCACCGTCGGCGCCGCCAGTTCGGCCGCCGCCTCCTTCGCGCCCGGCCGCCGCGTGCGCCCGTCCAGGCGCTGCTTGTGGCGCCGCGCCTGCCGCGAAAGCACATCCGCCGCCACCTCGAGCGCCCGCTTCGGATCGGCCGCGCGCTCCTCGGCCCGCAGGATCGAGCCGCCGAGCGTGCACCGTCACCTGCACGGCGTATCGGTTCGCCGCCGCGCGCGTCTCCTCGTGCCCCACCTCGACCACGGCGTCGCGCACGCGCGGCAGGTAGCGCTCCAGCCGCGCCAGCTTCTTCTCCGCAGTTCCTCGAACTCCCCGTCAACCGATGCGTGGTGCGTGCGAATGGTCACCTTCATGGGCCGAGTGTACGCACGCCGATTGGAGCCCGGCAATCAGCGTTTTCGGCCATCCCGAGTGGTCGCGGGATGGCGGTTTTTCGTGAGGTGGATTGACCCCCCGCCGAGACCGTGCGTATGCTTAATCTAGCGATTGCTAGTCGCCCCCTCTCGCACACCTCACAGCACCCCGGTCGGAGGACACATGGTCACCGAAACGAAGAAGCCCGAAGCCCCCACAGCGAAGACCTACGAGCAGTTCATCCGCGGCGAGTGGGTGAAGGGCGCCACCGCCGAGACGTACGAGCGCAAGAACCCCGCGACGGGCGCGCTCGTCGAGACGATCCCCTGGGGCGACGTCGAGGACGCGCGCAAAGGCATCGATGCGGCGCGGGCCGCGTTCGACGCGGACTCATGGGCGAAGGCGCCCGCCACAACCCGCGCGCAGGTGCTGCGCAAGACGGCGGAGAAGATCCGCGCGGAGATGATGACCCTCGGCGCCCTCCTCTCGAAGGAGGTCGGCAAGCCCACCGCGATGGCCATCGCCGAGATCGCGATGGCCGCCGACGTCTACGATTACTACGCGGGCCTCGCGCTCGACATGCGCGGCGACGCCATCACCAACTACGCGCCGGACGCCGTGGGCCTCGCCGTGCACGAGCCCGTCGGCGTCGTCGGCGTGATCACGCCGTGGAACTTCCCGGTGCTGTGTCTCGTGGAAGCTCGCGCCCGCGCTCGCCGCGGGATGCACCGTCGTCGCCAAGCCGTCGGAGTCACCGCCGGCACGACGTTCGAGCTGGCGCGCATGTCACCGAGGCGGGCCGCCCGCCGGCGTAATCAACGTCGTCACGGGCGCAGGCGCTGTCGTAGGCGCGGAGCTGGCGGCATCGCCGAAGGTCGATAAGGTCGCGTTCACCGGCTCGACGGCCGTCGGCAAGACAATCATGCAGGCGGCCTCCGGCAACCTGAAGAAGATCTCACTCGAGCTCGGCGGCAAGTCGCCGAACGTCGTCTTCGCCGACGCGAACGTCGACCAGGCCGTCGGCGGCCGTTCTTCGGCATCTATCTCAACACCGGCCAGGTCTGCCAGGCGGGCTCGCGGCTGCTCGTCGCAGGAGTCGATCAAGGACGAGTTCATGGCCAAGCTCCAGGCCTTCACCGAAAACCGTGAAGGTCGGCAACCCCGAGGATCCGACGACGACGATGGGCCCGGTGATCAACGAACAGCAGCTCGAGAAGGTCGTCCGCTACGTGCACGTCGGCGAGGAAGAGGGCGCGACGATGCTCTGCGGCGGCGGCCGCCTCGAGGGCGAGGCCTACGACCAGGGCCTGTTCGTCCAGCCGACGATCTTCGACAACGTGCGCAACGACATGAAGATCGCGCAGGAAGAGATCTTCGGGCCCGTCCTGTCGGTGCTCACGTTCAAGGACGCGGACGAAGCGCTGCGCCTCGCCAACGACACGATCTACGGCCTCGCTGCAGCGGTCTGGACGCAGGACCTGAACACCGCGTTCAAGATGGCGAAGGGCATCGAGGCTGGCACTGTGTGGGTGAACGCCTACCACAGCGCCGGCCTCCCCTACATGCCGTACGGCGGTTACAAGCAGAGCGGCATCGGCCGCGAGCTCGGGCACGAGGGCCTGGAGGAGTACACCGAGACGAAGGCGATCCGGATCAAGCTTGGCTGAGCAAGTCGCTCGACACAGGCGCCTGCTCACCGTGCTCGCCAAAGCCGGTGAGCACGCGCTCCAGCACCGGAAGCATTGACGACGCGCGCTTCGCTCTGATGATCACGTCCCACGCGGGCTCGAACTTCTTCCATCCCGCCGCATACGCGACATGGCGCGCGCGGTCGCGCCAGCGATCGCTCGTCCACGCACCGCGCAGGATGTGCGCCACGTGTAGAAGTCGCGGTACGCCCGCCAGTAGCCGCGCTCGAGCTGCGTCGGGCTGATGCCTGGCGGGGCGGTACACGACGTGACGCGTATCGTAGAGGTCCCAGTCGCTGTGCAGCAGCCGGCCTTCCGCCGCCATGCGCTGGTACAGCGCCGTGCCCGGATACGGCGTCAGAATGTGGAACGTCGCGGTCTCGATGCCGTGCGCGACGCCCATTCGACGGTGCGCTCGAACACCGACTCATCATCGTGGTCCATGCCGAAGACGAAGCTGCCGTTGACCATCACGCCAAGATCATGCAGGCGGCGGATCGCCTGCGCCGTAGTCGCGGTTGAGGTTCTGGAACTTGCGCTCGACTCGCGGAGGTTATCGGGGTTGAGCGTCTCGAAGCCCACAAACAGGCTGCGCAGCCCCGCATCTGCGGCGCCTTTCGAGCAGAGCCGGGACGCGAGCACCGACTTGCACCGTGCCGGCCGCCTGCCACAGACGGCCCATCCCGCGCATGCCGTCGAAGAGCGCCCCGGCAAACGCGGCGTTGCCGAACAGGTGGTCGTCGAGGAAGTAGAGGTGGCGGCCGGGCAGCCGGTCGATCTCGGCGAGCGCCGCATCGACGGTCTGCGTGTAGAACGACTTGCCGCCGGCGAAGAATGCTTCCTTGTAGCAGAAGTCGCAGACGTGCGGGCAGCCTCGCGACACGACGATGGAGTTCGGGACCAGGTAGAGGTGGCGCTTGATCAGGTCGCGGCGGATCGGCGGCATGCCGGTCGAGCGTGCGATTCGTCGAAGCGTAGACGCGGCTTCGGCGCTCCGCGCGCGAAAGTCAGCGAGGAACTGCGGCCAGGTGTCGTCGCCCGGCCCCAGGAAAATGGTGTCCGCGTGTGCCGCTGCCTCGTCCGGGAGCGACGTGACGTGCAGGCCGCCCAGGCAGACGTAGCGCCGCGCTCTCGGTATGCGTCGGCGATCTCGTACGCGCGGTCGCGCCGACGTGATGTAGACCTGGATCACGACGAGGTCCGGCTCATCGTCCAGGTCGAGCCGCTCGACATGTTCGTCCTGCAAGACCACGTCGTCGTCCGGCCCAAAGTAGCCGGCCAGTGTCGCGAGTCCCAGCGGCGGAAAGAGCGAGTACTTGATCGGCCGGAAGAACGGGCTCTTCGCCTCGGTGAGGGCGGGCAGGATCATCTTTACCTTCATGATCCGAGCCTAGGCGACGGTCCTCCAGGCGGCGATTACACGCGCGAATAGTTCGCCGCGCATATGCATCGGCCGCATGCGCGGGCATGAGGTGGCGCAACGTTGCGGCGGATCGATAATGCGGTCATGGTCGACGCCGCAGGGATCAAAGGCCACCGCTGGTTCGCCGCCCTCTACGATCGCATGACCCGCATGCAGGAGCGCGGCCGGCTTGGCGAGTTGCGGAGCGAGCTGCTGTCCGGCGCAAAGGGCGACGTGCTCGAGATCGGCGCCGGCACCGGCGCGAATTTCGCGCACTATCCCGCCGGCGTGCGCGTCACTGCCGTCGAGCCCGATGCCTACATGCTGAAACGCGCCCGCAAGCGCCTCGCGCGGGAGCCTGCTGCTGCCATCGTCGAGCTGCGCCAGGCGCCGGCCGAGCGCCTCCCGTTCGATGACGCGTCATTCGACACCGCCGTCTCCACGCTCGTCCTCTGCACGGTTACCGATGTCCCTGCCGCCCTTGCCGAGATCCGTCGCGTGCTGCGTCCGGGCGGCGAGCTTCGCCTGCTCGAGCATGTCCGCGGCGGTGGCTTCGTCGGCCACGCGCAGGATGTCATCCGGCCCGCATGGAGCTGGTGCGCCGCCGGCTGCCAGCCGAATCGCGACACCGAGGCCGCCCTCCGCACCGCCGGCTTCACGCCGTCCGTCGAGCACTTGAAGCTCGAGCCGTGGATGCCCGCCATCATCGGCACCGCGCGCGTCGCTTCGTCCGCTCGAGACGCCGTCAGCGCGACCATCGTCTCGACGCCGCAAGAACGCGACGATGCCTTCGCCGTCCGCATCGCGGTCTTCGTCGACGAACAGGGAATCTCGCGTGCGGATGAGCTTGACGAACTCGATGCCACGGCCGTGCACTGCGTCGCCTACGACGGCGCCACACCGGTCGGCGCCGGCCGTCTCGTACTGGCGGAAGGCTACGGCAAGATTGGCCGCATGGCCGTGCTCGACTCCCACCGCGGGCGGGACATCGGCGCGCTCGTTCTCGAGACGCTGGAGCGCGAAGGCATCGCCCGTGGCCTGCGCGAGTTCCGCCTCAGCGCGCAGCTCTCCGCCCGCGGCTTTTACGATCGCGCCGGCTATATGCCCGTCGGTGACGTCTACGACGAGGTCGGCATCCCGCACATCGCGATGCTGAAGACGGTGTAAGCCGTAGGCAACGAGGCGGCCGGGTTCCGTACCCGCATGCGGCCGCCGCGCTTATACTATGCCCACTCCGGCCGCGACCGCGCGCAGCGCATGAGGTGCCGATGACCACGAATGGACACTCTGGCCCCCTCGCCGGCGTGAAGATCATCGAGTTCACCGAGATCATCGCCGGCCCCTTCGGTGGCATGCTCCTGTCCGACATGGGCGCCGACATCATCAAGGTGGAGCCGCCTGTCGGCGAGCCCTGGCGCGGCTTCCAGCCGCTTGGACTGCGCGAGGGCCGCGGCTACATTTCGCTCAACCGCGGGAAGCGCGGCGTCACCATCGACCTCACGCGCCCCGAGGGACAGCACATCGCGCAGCAACTCTGCGACCGCGCCGACGCCGTCATCATCAACTACCGGCCCGACGTCTCAGAAAAGCTCGGCATCGACTACCTGACTCTCTCGGAGCGCAACCCGCGGCTCATCTACTGCGACAACACCGCCTTCGGCCGTCGGGGGCCGTACGCGCACCGGCCCGGCTACGACCTCATCGCCCAGGCCGTCACCGGCTTGATGACGGCCGAGGGCCGCCGCGACGAGAACGGGCTGCCGCTGCTCAACGCCATCCCATCCGCCGACTTCTCGACCGGCATGGCCATCGCCTGGGGCATCTGCGCCGCCCTCTACGCGCGCGAGCGCACCGGCCGCGGGCAGTGCGTCAACACGGCGCTCATGAGCAGCGCGCTGTCGATCCAGGCCGGGCGCTTCATGTCGATCGAGGCGACCGACACAGAGACGCGCGAGACGGCGCTCGAGAAGATCAACGACCTGCGGCACAGCGGCGGGACGTACAAGGAGCAATGGGACGTCATCCACAATGTCCGACCGGCCGTCGGCAACATCTACTACCGCTGCTACCAGTCGCAGGACGGCTTCCTCGCAGTCGGCTGCCTCAGCACGCCCCTGCGCAAGAAGCTGCTCGGCGCGATCGGCATGACCGACTGGCGCATCGGCAAGCGCCCGGATGAGATCGACTACACGGATCCGGAGGTCATGGAGAAGTGCCGAGCCCTTGTCGCCGAGGCCGAGGCGCTGTTCCCGAAGAAGACCACCGAGGAGTGGTTGCGCATCCTCGATGAAGCCGGCGTGCCCGCGGGGCCCGTGCGCTTCACCGAGGAGTTGCTCGAAGACCCGCAGATCCTCGAGAACAACTTCATTACCAGCGTCGAGCACCCGCTGATGGGACCGATCCGCATGCCCGGCCCGATGATCCAGATGACAATGACGCCGCTCGCCGCGCAGGGCGCCAGCCCCACGCTCGGCCAGCACACCGACGAGATCATGCGCGACCTGGGGTACAGCGACGAGCGCATCGATGAGCTGCGCGCCGAGGGCGTGCTCGGCTCGCCGCCGACGGGCGACTCGGCGCTCTGATGCCCGAAGACGCGCCCTGGTATCGCACGTTCTTCGAGCGCGACTACTACGACACCTTCTACGCACCGCTGCTGGGACAGAGCGGCCGCTTCGGTGCCGAGCACACCGAGCGCGAGGCGGACTTCATCGCCGCCGTGCTTGAGTTGAAGTCCGGCGCACGCGTACTCGATCTCGCCTGCGGCCATGGCCGCCACAGCATCCCCCTCGCGAAGCGCGGCTACGACGTCACCGGCCTCGATATCTCCGCGTACCACATCGATCTCGCGCGGAAGGCGGCTTCTGACGCGGGCGTGCATGCGACGTTCATCTGCGATGACATGCGCAACCTCCCCGTCCAGCCGCCGTTCGACGCGATCTTCAACTACTTCACCGCCTTCGGCTACCTGGAGTCCGACGATGAGGACGCAAAGGTCATCGGGCGAGTCGCGAGCGCTCTGAACTCTGGCGGTCGCTTCCTCATCGAGACCAGCAACATCTTGCGCACGCTGCGCCACTGGGAGCGATCGTCCGTCACCAGGCTCGATGACGGCTCGCTGCTGCTCGAGGAGCGGGAGTTCGACGTGCTCGCCGGCCGCATCGATGGCACGCTCACCCACGTCTCGCCCGCCGGCGAGCGCAAGACCGGCGAGATCCACCCCCGCGCCTACACGCCGGTCGAGCTGGCGCGCATGTTCGAGCGCGCCGGCCTGCGCATCGTCGCCTCCTACGGCGACATCGACCGCTCGCCGCTCACAATGGACAGCCGTCGCTTATCGCTGGTGGGCGAGAAGACCTAAGCCACGTCCACCAGTCGCTCGCGCAGCGCGTCCACCAGCCCCTCGATCGGCACCCGCACCTGCGCCATGCTGTCGCGCTCCCGGATCGTGACGGCCTGGTCCTCCTCGACGGTCTGGAAGTCCACCGTCACGCACAGCGGCGTCCCGATCTCGTCCTGCCGCCGGTAGCGCCGGCCGATGCTCTGCGCGTCGTCGTACTGCGTCATCCAGTGCTTGCGCACCCGCGCCCACACGTCGCGCGCCAGTCGGCGTCAGCTTCTCGTTGCGGCTCAGCGGCAGCACCGCCACCTTGATCGGCGCCAGCGCCGGGTGCAGGTGTAGCACCGTCCGCTTCTCGCCCTTCTCGTCCACTTCCTCGTCGTAGGCGTCGGTCAGGAACGCCAGCATCGCCGGCCCGACGCCGAGCGCCGGCTCCACCACGTGCGGGACGACGTGCTCCTTCGCTCCTCGTCGAAGTACGAGAGCTGCTTGCCGCTGTGCTTCGCGTGCTGCGTCAGGTCGAAGTTGCCGCGATGCGCCACGCCCTCCAGCTCGCTCCAGCCGATCGGGAACAGGTACTCAAAGTCCGACGTCGCCTGGGAGTAGTGCGACAGCTCCTCCTGCTCGTGCGCGCGCACTTTCAGGTTCTTCATCTTCATACCGAAACGCTCGTACCAGCGCGCGCCGGATCTCGATCCACTCGGCATGCAGGCGAACAGTCCTCCGGGTAGCAGAAGTACTCCATCTCCATCTGCTCCAGCTCCCGCACGCGGAAGATGAAGTTGCGCGGCGTGATCTCGTTTCGGAACGACTTGCCGATCTGCGCGATCCCGAACGGCAGCTTCCGCCGCATCGAGTTCAGCACGTTCTCGAAATTCACGAAAATGCCCTGTGCCGTCTCCGGCCGCAGGTACACCGTCGCCGCGTCGTCCTCCACCGGCCCGACGAACGTCCGCAGCATCAGGTTGAACATGCGCGGCTCGGTGAATTGACCACGCGCGCCGCAGTTCGGGCAGACGTCGGACTCCAGCTCGTCGGCACGAAAGCGGCCCTGGCAGTTGCGGCAGTCCACCATCGGATCCGTGAACGTCTCGACGTGCCCGCTCGCCCGCCAGACATCCGGGTGCATCAGGATCGACGCGTCGATGCCGACGATGTCGTCGCGCTCCTGCACCATCGACCGCCACCAGGCGCGCTTGATGTTGTTCGCCATCTCGACGCCGAGCGGACCCATGTCCCAGGCGCCCTGCAGTCCGCCGTAGATCTCGCTGCTCTGGAACACGAAACCGCGCCGTTTGCACAGCGAGACCAGCGTCTCCATATCGACGGCGGCTTTCGCTTCGGTGTCGTCGCTCACGTGGACCTCCCGCCCTGGATGGGCGATGGGCGCGCCCGCGACGGCGCCCCGCTACAGCAGTCTTGTCATGCGTAGACGACAGGTTACAACCGCACTGAAGCTGGCCACAGTCTCGCGGCGGCAGCCCGCGCCGTTGACAGCGCGAAGCAGGCGCCCGTACGATTCGAGCGGGGCACCCGCACGGAGGCCGATTGCAGAACGGGCAGAGCGCACAGAACGGCGACAACGGCCAGCTCAAGCTCGTCATCATCATCGCGTCCGATGCAGACGCCGAAAAGCTCACCCGCAAGCTCATCGAGCAGGGCTATCCCGCCACAAAAGTGAGCAGCACCGGCGGCTTCCTCCGTAAGGGCAACGCAACCATCCTCTCCGGCGTCGAGGCGGGCGAGGTCGATGGCATCGTTGCCATGGTCCGCAGCGAGTGCTACGCCCGCACCGAGTATGCGCCCGTGCAGACGCTGCCGTTCTTCGGCGAAGGGTCCGTCCTCCAGGAGCCGATCGAGGTGCGCACCGGCGGCGCCATCGTCTTCGTCCTCAACGTCGAGCGCTTCGAGAAGACGTAGCGGCCTCCACACGATCCGGGACTCGATGAACGACGCTGACATCACAGACGCCGCTCCGCCCCCAGCGCGGTCAGCCGCGATCCCGCCGGAGATGCTCGCCCGAATCCGCCGCATCGAGATCCGCGCCCGCCGTCTCGTCGCCAACATCTTCCTCGGCGAGTATCACAGCGTGTTCCGCGGCCGCGGCATCGAGTTCTCCGAGGTGCGCCAGTACGAACCCGGCGATGACGTGCGCGCCATCGACTGGAACGTCACCGCACGCATGGGTACGCCCTACATCAAGAAGTACATCGAGGAGCGCGAACTCACGGTGCTCCTCGCCGTCGACCTGAGCGCGTCGTCGTCGTTCACCACCGCCACCCTCACAAAGCGAGAGCTGGCCGCCGAGGTCGCCGCCACGCTCGCATTCGCCGCCGTCGCCAACAACGACCGCGTTGGCCTGCTCACCTTCACCGACCGCGTCGAGCGCTACATCCCGCCCGGCAAGAACCGCCGCCACGTCCTGCGCATCGTGCGCGAACTGCTGTACGCCGAGCCGCAGGGCCGCGGCACCGACATCGCCGCCGCGATCCGCTATCTCGGCCGCGTCAGCAAGCGGCGCGCGATCGTTTTCGTCATTTCGGACTTCTTCGACCAGGGCTATGAGCGCCAGCTTCGCGCCGCCGCGGCCCGCCATGAGGTCATCGCCATCACCCTCAACGACCGGCGCGAGTACGAGCTGCCCGATGTCGGCCTGCTCGAGCTGCAGGACGCCGAGACGGGCGCCCGCCTGCTCGTCGACACCTCGGACGCCGG
Source organism: uncultured Chloroflexia bacterium (assembly GCA_963736015.1). GTDB lineage: Bacteria > Chloroflexota > Dehalococcoidia > DSTF01 > JACRBR01 > CAVTNG01. The sequence continues at coordinate 17,430 of CAVTNG010000009.1, forward strand.
TACGCGCGCCGACTACGGCCGCCGCGCCGCTGAGCGACGCATCCGTCGCCGCCGCGCGCTTGCCGCCGCGGGAGTCGAAGAGATCGCCCTCGACACCGCCCGCTCCTACGTCGAGCCGCTGCTCCGTGCGTTCCGCTCCCGCCAGCAGCGCCGCGACCCCCACTCCCAGCGGCGCCGCCGGCAGCATCCGCCATATCGCGCTGGCCGCGTGTCAGCGCCTCGTCACCCTCCCCCTCCCCCCCCTCTCCCCTCTTCCTTCTTCTTCTCCCTCTTCCCTCTCCCTCCCCCCCCTACACCCGCCGAACCAGCGTCACCCCATCCCGCACGCTCAGCATCACCTTTGTCACACGCGCGTCGTTCTGGACGTGCGCGTTGAACGCCACGATCGCCTTCGCATCGTCGTCCTGCGGGTCCAGCACGCGCCCGCTCCACAGCACGTTGTCGATGGCGATGATCCCGCGCGGCGCCAGAAGCGGCAGCGCTGCCTCGTAGTAGTTCAGGTAGTTCGTCTTGTCCGCATCGATGAACACCAGGTCGAATCCCGGCTCCAGCGTCTTCATCGTCTCCAGCGCCGGCCCCTCACGCACTTCGATCTTGTGCCCGTGCGGGCTGCGCGCGAAGAAGCTCTTCGCCAGCGCGATCGCTTTCGGGTTCACGTCGCACGTGATCAGCTTCCCGTCATCCGGCAGCGCCGCGGCCATCATCTGCGCGCTGCATCCCGTGAACATGCCGATCTCCAGCACGCGCTTCGCCGATGTCGCGAAGACCAGCGTCTGTAGCAGCATCCCCTCGACCTGCCCCGAGAGCATGCCCGCCATGGGCCCGAACTGCTTCTCCGTCTCCGCGACCAGCTCCTTCAGCAGCGGCGGCAGCGGCGTCGAGTGGCCGCTGGCGTACGCCTCGATCTCTTCCGGTACGAGCGTCAAAGCCATGGTGTCTCCTCCTCGGCGACATGATAGGTGCAGGGCGCGCGTGTAACATGCCCGTGCGATGACCATCGCCTTCCGCCCGCTCGCTATCCTTCCGACGCCGCTCGAAGAGGCGCCGCGCCTCTCGCAGGAGCTGGGTATCCGCCTGCTCATCAAGCGCGACGACCAGACCGGCCTCGCGCTTGGCGGCAACAAGGCGCGCAAGCTCGACTACTTGCTCAAGGACGCCATCGAGCGCGGCTGCGACACGCTCGTCACCGCCGGCGGCGCGCAGTCCAACTTCTGCCGGATGACGGCCGCCGCAGCCGCCCGTCTCGGCATGGAGTGCCACCTCGTGCTCGGTGGCAGCGAGCCCGGCCGGTACACCGGCAACCTCGTCCTCGACCGTCTGTTCGGCGCGCAGCTCCACTTCGCCGGCACGGAAGACTGGACGGTCCTGGACGCCGAAGCGAAGCGGATCGCCGCCGAGCTCGGGCCGCACGCCTATCCGATGCCAATCGGCGGCGCGACGCCCGTCGGCGCCCTCGCCTACGTCGCTGCAGCCGATGAACTGCTCGCGCAGATGGATGCGCCACCCGACTGGATCGTCGTCGCCGATGGCAGCGGCGGCACCCACGCCGGCCTCCTCGCCGCGCTGCCTGCCACAACGCGCGTGCTCGGTATCGATGTGTCGCGCCCGCCGACGCCGCTGTCAGTGACGGTGCCGAAGCTCGCCGCGAAAACCGCCGCGCTCGCGGGCCGTCCGCGCCCGGCCGGCGATCTCTTCCTCGCCGATCACACCGGCCCGAAGTACGCCTCGATCACGGAAGAGTGCCGCGACGCCGTGCGCCTGGCCGCCCGGCTCGAAGGCCTCGTGCTCGATCCCGTCTACACCGGAAAGGCCATGGCCGGCCTGATCGCCGCCGCGCGCGACCGCCGAATCGAAGGTACCGTCGTCTTCATCCACACCGGCGGCGCCGTCGCCCTCTTCGCCGAAGAGTTCGCGGGGTTCTGATCGGCGGTCAGCCGGCAGCGTGTCGATTGCCGACCGTTGCTCGCGCGACCATCTGAACAACTGAATGACTGAACAACCGACGCCCTGTCACCCCGCCAGGTCCATCACGCAGTGCACCGTCGTCCCCTCCGCACCCGTGAAGTAGCAGCCGATGCCCGCGCGGTGGTATTCGCCGCTCAGGATCTCCTCGCGATGCGCCGCGCTCGTCAGCCACGCCTCGACCACGCCTTCCGCCGGCCACGACTCCGTCCCCCATGCCAGCACTTCGCCCACCTGTACGTCGAACGGGAACCCTGCCTGCTCGACGCGCTCTACGAGCGTGCTGCCGTCCGGACCGGTGTGGTCAAACCAGTTGTGTTCCGTGAGCACTCGCGCGTAGCTCCCCGCCGCCTGCTGAAGCCGAGGCTCCTCCGCCAGCGGCGGCAGGCCCGCCTCCTCGCGTCGCGAGTTCACGATCGATCGCACCTGCTCCGAGTACGCGCTGTCCAGCCATCCGCCGCTCGTCGCCTGCGGCGGCTGCTCCGGAGGAGATTGCGCCGGCGGAACGGCCGCGGCCTGCTCCTGGCCCGGCAGCTTCCCCGCCTTCGCCAGCGCGTCCGCCGCCTGCAGCACTTCCAGTAGTGACGGCTGCTGCCCTGGGAGCTTTCCCGCCTTTGCCAGCGCATCCGCCGCCTGCAGCGTCTCCATCAGCGATGGCTGCCCAGGCAGCTTCCCCGCCTTCGCGAGCGCATCCGCTGCCTGCAGCGTCTCCATCAGCGATGGCTGCCCCGGCAGCTTCCCCGCCTTCGCGAGCGCATCCGCTGCCTGCAACGTCTCCATCAACGATGGCTGCTGCTCGGCACCCGGCACGGTCGATGCGCCTTCGCTGTCGCCGCTCGAGCGCGATGTGAACAGGTTCAGCGCTATGAGCATCAAGGCGATCACCAGGATCGGTGTCACAATCACGGTCAAGATCTGCCAGCGCATCGGCATCCTGGAAAACTGCACGCGCACGCTCCTTCGCATCACGACCAACGTCACGCGCGGGCGGCCGCGGCCCACGCCTCTTCGCGTCGATCGATGATGCCCGACGTGGCGAACGGAGTAGATAGACGAAACCCTTACGGCTGCATGGGCTGATAGCCCGAAACGGCGCGCGCATCACCCGTAGGCGACTTACCGACGCGGGACGCGAGAAACACGTAGGCGCGGACTGATCCGCGCCTCGATGTCGCGCCTCCGCGGTGGGATCGATGGTTTACGTATGCAGGATGGGATCCGTCGTCGGCTGCGTGCTTCCGCCTGCCGGCTCAACCGTTACGGCGATCGTCCCGCCCGCCGCGCTGTCGAACGGCACCGCGATCGACACCGGCCCCGATGTCCCCGCCGCCGTCACGCCGATGCTCTCAGGCTGATCGCCGCCGAGCCGCCAGACCTGGTAGACGTGGCCCGCGTCGAGCGGCCGCCCCGTATCGAACATCACCGTCGCCTCGTCCTCGTCACCGAAGTACACCACTGCTCCGACGGCCTGCGCCGGCTGCTCCGCGCTGTACAGCGTCGAGACACCCGTCGCGCCGTTCGCGAGCGCGTCGGCGCCGCTCTCATTGTCCGAACGCAGCATGATGTTCCACGCCAGCAGTCCCGCCACGGCGATCGTCAGCACCGCCGCGACCGCCGCCCATCCTCGCCAGTCTTGCCAGCGTGATCGCCGTTCCTCCCGCTGCGCTGACGGCGCCGACGCGATCGGCCGCGGCGCCGTCCCCGAAGACGCCACCTCCGCATCCCGCGCGATCGCGCCCATCACGCGGTACCGAAGCTCCCGTGGCGGCTGCACCGCATCTGACATCGCCGGGAGCCGCACCACCACCGAGGTCAGCTCGCGGGCCTTCCGCGAGTGCTCTTCGCACGTCGCGAGGTGCGCCCGCATCGCCGCCGCCTCGTCCTCGGAAACGGCGTCGAGCGCGTAGGCGCCCAGCAGCTCCTCAGCCTCGCTGCAATTCATTCCATGACCCTCGGCCGCAGGTACTCGCGCATCTTGTCAAGGCCGATGCGCAGCCTGCTCTTCACCGTACCGAGCGGAACCCCCATACGCTCAGCTATTTCAACGTGCGTCAGCCCCAGAAAATACGCCATCTCTATTGTCATCCGCTGGTCTTCCGGCACTTGCTTGACTGCCTCTCGCACCGCCTCCGCCTCCATCGCCCATTCCGCCAGCTCGTCCGGCTGCGTGTTCGCCGCCAGGAACTCCTCCGCGCCCTCGGGCAGCGCCCGCTCGCCGCGCGCGCTTGAGCGCCGCACCGCGTCGACTGCCTTGTGATGGACGATGGTCAGCAGCCACGAGCGCACATTGCCCCGCGCCGGGTCGAAGCGCCCGCACTGCTTCCACACGGAGACGAACGCATCCTGTACCACGTCCTCCGCCAGCGAGGCGTCGTTCGTGATCCGCTGCGCCAGTCCGTAGGCGACGCCGCCGTACCGGTCATACAGCACGCCGACCGATTCCTGGTCGCCGGCCCGCATGGCCCTCAGCAGAAGGGCGTCGTCGCCCCCTCCGATACTGGTTCGTTCGGGCGTGCCGTCCAGATCAGCCTCCGATGGCGCGAAGCGCCTGGCCGCATTCGCGACATATATTCGGTGGCGAGTAATCCGTCGGGGAGCGCCTGCTCCAGTTGCACAAACGGCAACCCGAGCGACGCCGCAAGCGCGTCGTACGTCACGTGCCCTTCGCTGACCAGCACGCCCTTCGCGAGCGATGCGTCGCTGAGCAGCGCCCCGCGCGGGCCCATGTTCGCGAGCTTGAGCACGTACGGAAGCGTCGCCGCCGTGAGCGCGGCCGTCGAGGTGACGCGGCACGGCGCCGGGCATGTTCGCGACGCAGTAGTGCACGACGCCCTCTTCGACGTAGATCGGGATCGTCGTGCGTCGTCGGCCGTGACGTCTCGAAGCTGCCGCCCTGGTCGATCGCGACGTCGACGATGACGGCGCCCGGCGCCCATCGCCGCGCACCATCTCGCGCGTCACGAGCTTCGGCGCTGCGGCGCCCGGCACGAGCACGGCGCAGATCAGGACGTCGCGCGTCGCGCAGCGCCTTCGCGATGGCGAGCGGGCTCGAATGCAGCGCCGTCGTCGCGCCGCCGGCCAGAGCTGCTGCGACGTGCCGCAGCTTGTCGCAGCCGCGTGTCGAAGCACGGTCACCTGCGCGCCAAGCGCCACCGCGATCTCGCATGGCGTTCGCCGCCGACGATGCCGGCGCCGAGCACAACGACGTGCGCCGGCGGCGCGCCCGGCAGCCCCGAGATGAGCTTGCCGCGGCCGGGCCCGGGCTTGCTGCAGGTAGCTGCGCGCCGACCTCCGTCGCCATGCGGCCGGCGATCTGGCTCATCGGGATCAGCAGCGGCAGCGAGCCGTCGGCGAGCTGCACGGTCTCGTAGGCGATCGCCGTCGTCTTCGACGCGAGCAGCGCTCGCGTCAGTTCGGGCGCCGCCGCAAGGTGCAGGTACGTGAACAGCGTCTGGTCGTCGCGGAAGTAGCGGCGCACTCGGCGAACAGCGGCTCCTTCACCTTCACGACGAGGTCCGCCTGCGACCAGACGTCCTCGCGCGTGCTCGACGATCGTCGCGCCCGCGCGGCAGCGTACGCATCGTCCGAGCGCAGCCGATGCCCGCTCCGGCGCCCTTCTCGACGAGCACGGTGTGGCCCGCTCGACGAGCGCGTGCGCGCCTTCCGGCGTCAGCCCGACGCGGTACTCCTCGTTCTTGATCTCCCGTACGGTCCCGACAATCATCGCGCTTCATTATGGGCCAACGGGCCAGGACGAGCGCGAGACAGGAAGCGCCTCGAGTCAAGAAGGCGCAACGATTCGCAGGCCGGATTCAGACCGGTGTCAAGCGCTCTTTGCGACACGGTTCCGGAGCACGCCGATGCCGTCGATCCGCACCTCGACTTCGTCGCCCGGCTTGAGGAACTCCGGTGGCTTGCGGCCGATGCCGACGCCGGACGGCGTGCCCGTCAGCAGGATGTCTCCCGGATACAGCGTCATCCCCGCCGACCACTCCGCGATCAGCCGCGGAATCTTGAAGATGAGGTGTCGCGTGTTCGAGTGTTGCTTCTCGACGCCGTTCACCAGGCAGCTGATGTCCAGCGCGTGCGGGTCCGGGACCTCGTCGGCAGTCACGATGTATGGGCCGAGCGGGCAGAAGCCGTCGAGCCCCTTGCCCTTGTACCACTGCTGGTGCCTGTTCTGCAGGTCCCGCGCGGTGACGTCGTTCGCGCAGCTGTAGCCGAAGACGTGCGCCATCGCGTCGCCCTCCGCGATGTCGCGCCCTTCCCGACCGATGATCACGGCCAGCTCCGCCTCCCAGTCGATCGCCGCAGTCACCTTGTGAGGCGGGATCTCCGCTCCCGGCCCGATCACCGTCGACGGCGGCTTCGTGAACAGCACCGGGAACTTCGGCAGATCCGACCCGGCCACCGACGCCGATTCGGCGACGTGATCCGCGTAGTTCAGCCCGACGCACACGATGTTCCGCGCCGGCCGCGGGATCGGCGCGAGCAGCCGCGCGTCCGACAGCGCGATTCCCGCCGACGCATTGCCTGCATCCTGCTCCGCAGCTCCGCGCGCTGACTTCATCGCATCGTCGCCGGCGGCGATGAAGCCGAGCATGTCACCGGGCGCGCCCGGTATCGGCACGACACGCTCGCCGAGCACCAGCCCGACGCGCGGGCCTTGATCCGTTTCGTACGTCGCCAGTCTCATAAGGTCAGTACCACGATGCCTCGATGATCAGCCCCGCATGATGGCTCAGCACGCCGAGCGCCTGCCGGTCGCGTTCATCGAACTGCCTGCCGTCGAGCCGGTCCGTCACGTACAGCGCGCCGCGCACGTCCGCCCCGCAGAAGATCGGTAGCCCAAGCAGTTCCTTCATCGGCGGGTGCTTCGGCGGAAATCCGAACGCTTTCGCGTGCTCCGATACGTCGAGCAGATGCACCGGCCGCCCGTCCTGACGCATGTCGCCGAGCGGTCCGTGCCCCTGTGGCGGCCCCTTCAACATTTCCAGCGCGCGGGGGTCCATGCCGCTCACCACGAACCCCTCGACGTAGTCATCCACGCCCGTCACCGCCAGCGCCCCGAAGGTGCCGTCCGTCATCTCCCGCGCGACGTCGACGACGTGCTGCAGCGCATCGGTCGGCGTCCGCGGCGGCTGCTTTCGGTTACGCGCCGCGAGCTTCCTCAGCGCGCGGTACTCCGGGTCGCTGTCGCGGTCGAAAAGCCCCCGCCGCGGCCCCGCCGCTTCCTCCACCCGCTCTGCCAGCCGCTGCTGCACGTCGACGCTCACACCACAGCCTACCGCGCTGCCCCTTGACGCTCGACCCGCCGCCCGCGCGATACCCTGTCACCGACGTGACGCGCATCGCCTATCTCGACTGCTTCGCCGGCATCAGCGGCGACATGCTGCTCGGCGCCCTCATCGACGCCGGCGCGGACGTCGACGCCATCGCGCGCGAGGTTGCCCGCCTCGAGCGTCGGCGGCTGGTAGCTCCGCGCCGAGCGCGTGCACCGCGGCCGGCATCGCCGCGACGAAGGCGCGACGTCGTCCTCGCCGAGCGAGCGCAGCCGCACCGCCGCCTGCCCGACATCCTCGCGCATGCTCGCCGCACTCGTCGCTGCGAAGGCGCGACCGCGAAGCCGCATCGAAGGTCTTCCCCGCGCTCGCCGAAGCCGAAGCGCGCGTCCACGGCACGACGCCCGGACGAGATCGAGTTTCACGAGGTCGGCGCGCTCGACGCCATCGTCGACATCGTTGGCTCCGTCGCCGGCCTGCGACTGCTCGGCGTCGAGCGGCTCTACTGCTCGCCGCTGCCCGCCGGCGCGGGCACCGTCCGCTCCGCCCACGGCGAGATCCCCGTCCCGCGCCCGCCACGCTCGAGTTGATTGCGCATGGCCGGCGCGCCGGTCGCCGCATCGTGCAGCGACCGCCCGATGGAAATGGTCACGCCGACCGGCGCCGCCATCGTCACGTCGCTCGCCACGTTCGAGCGCCCCGCCATGCACGTCACCGCGGTCGGCTACGGCGCCGGCGGCCGCGATCCGGAGGGATGGCCAAACGTGCTGCGGCTCTGGCTCGGCGAGGCCGTCGACCCCGCGCGCCCGCCGATGCTGCTGCATCGAGACGAACATCGACGACATGAACCCGGAGATCTACGGCTACGTGCAGGAGCGCCTGTTCGATGCGGGCGCCGCCGACGTCTGGTTCCAGCCCATCCAGATGAAGAAGAACCGCCCCGGCGTCCTGCGTCTCCGTGCTCTGCTCCGCCGAGCGCGAGGAAGCAATCACGCGCGTGCTGCTGCGCGAGACGTCGACGCTCGGCGTCCGCGTCAGCGAAGTCTCGCGCCACGAGGCCCAGCGCGAGAGCATGGAGTTCGAGTCGTCACTCGGCCCGGCCGCGGTCAAGATCAAGCGCCTGCCCGGCGAGCCGCCCCGCGTCGCCCCGGAGTACGAGGCCTGCCGCAGCATCGCCGAAGCCCGCGGCCTCCCGCTCGCCGAGGTCTACCGCATCATCGAACGCGAGGCCCTCGAGCGCCTCGACGCGCCTTAGATCGAGGCCACCGTCGTCTCTTCGCCCTTGCCTTCGAGCCGCACGTTGCCGTCGGACTGCAGCTTGTGGAGGTGCGAGAGGATCTGGCCCGTCGCCATGCCCTTGAGCCGTTTGTCCAGCTCCGGGTAGATCGCCTTCAGCGAGCGCCTTCACGTAGTCCTTGCCCTCGGCCAGCAAGCCCGATGATCTGGTCCTCACGCTGCTGCCGGTGGTCGATCAGCTCCTGGATCTTCCGATGCGGCTCCTTCACCGCCGGGCCGTGCCCGGGCGCCAGCAGCTCCGACTCCACCGCCTGCATCTTCTTCAGCGAGCGGATGTACTCCGCCATGTCGCCGTGCGGCGGCGGCGCGATCGCCGCCGTGCCGACGCCCAGCACGTTGTCGCCCGAGAACAGCAGCGTCGTCCTCCTCGAGCAGGATGCACAGGTGCCCCGCCGTGTGGCCCGGCGTGTGCACGCAGCCGCAGGTGCAGCCCGCCCACCTCGAGCACGGCGTCGTCCGACGCCCGCACGTCCGGCACCGCCTTCGCCGCCTCCGCGCGCCACTTCTTCGCCTGCTCGCGCGCTTCCTTCTGGTCCTCCGGGATCTCCATGTCGCCGGTCTCGCTCTCCGGCGCCAGCAGCAGCGGCTCCTCGTCGCGATGCATCGACGATCTGCGCGCCCGTCGCTTCGCGCAGCCGCTGCGCGCCGCTCGAGTGGTCGTAGTGGTGATGCGTGATCACGATGTACTTGATGCGCAGCCCGGCGTGCTCGTTCAGCGCCTTGATCCGCTTGTTGAACGACTCGTCATCGCCGAATCCGGCGTCGATCAGCGCCGCCTCGTCGCCGTCGCGGATGAGATAGACGTTCGGGGGGTACGGCTGCGGAAACCACGAGAGGTCCACGTGCAGGTTCGTCACGTGCGGCGAAATCTCGATGAGCCGCGCGGGCGTCTTGTCCTCTTCCTTCTCTTCGGGCATCGTCCGTCCCTCCACCGAGCGAAACGTCCCCGAAGCGTACGTAACGCAGCTCCGATGCGTCGAGCGGGCACTCCTATACTGCGCGCGTGACCGAGCCGCGCATCGAAGAACTTCCGCGAGTGCAGCGCGCCCTCCTCGCGTGGCACCGCCGCAACGCCCTGCGCGCGCCCTGGCGTAACTCCGGCGACCCGTACGAATGCCTGGTGGCCGCGGTCATGGCGCAGCAGACGCAGATGAGCCGCGTCATGCCGTCGTACGAGCGTTTCGTCGCCGCGTACCCAACGCTCGAATCCCTCGCCGCCGCCTCCCTCGGCGATGTCATCCGCACCTGGGCGGGCATGGGATACAACCAGCGCGCCGTGCGCCTCCATCGCGCCGCACGCACGATCGCCGCGGGCGGGTGGCCGAGCGATGCCGAAAGCCTCGCCCGTATCGATGGCATCGGCCCCTTCACGGCCGCCATCATTGCCTCGTTCTCCTTCGGCGCGGCAGCCGCGTGCGTCGACACCAACGTCCGGCGCGTGCTCGGGCGCCTTGCCGGTGACGAGAGCATCAATGGCGCCCGCCTCCAGCGCCTCGCCGATGCCGTGCTCGCCCGCCGCGCGCCTGCCCGCTGGAACCAGGCGCTGATGGACTACGGCGCCCGCGTCTGCGTCCCCCGGCCGAAGTGCGGCGAGTGCGTCGTCGCCGACGCCTGTCCTTCTCGCGAGCGCTATCGCACGCCCGCCACGCGCGTCGCCGACACGCGCGCCCGATATCACACGAAGTCGCCCCACCCGAAGAAACCGGAAGAGCCCTGGCTGGGCTCCGCGCGCTACTATCGCGGCCGTATCATCGATGTCCTGCGCACGCTGCCGCCCGGCCACAGCATCACTCTCGAAGCCCTACCCGCCCGCATCGCCGATGGCCACCCGCCACCGGAGTCAGATGCCTTGCTCGATTTCGTGCAAGCACTCGAGCGCGCCGGCCTCCTCGTCGTGCGTGGAGACGCCGTGTCGCTCCCGGACTAGGATGCATCGGCCGTTGGCTCTACTGAGCCGCGACGCGGATAATCTCTCGCACGGCGCCGACCAGAGCGCTCTGGGCTGTAGATCTGGAGGGCACGTTCGAACGACGAACCGGTCCGGAGCAGAGAGGGTTAAGAGAATGTCCGTCACTACGATCCCGCGCACACCGCAGGACATCACGGCGGAGTGGCTCACTGCCGCTCTGAGGAACACAGGCACGATCAAGACATCGAGCGTCATATCGTTCGACCTCGATCCCGATATCGCGGCGGGCGCGGGGTTCATGGGACAGCTCGCGCGGGTCGGGCTGCACTACGACGCACCAGAGCCTGGCGCCCCGGCATCTCTCATCGGCAAGTTCCCGACGTACGGACCGGACAACCGCGCCATAGCCGACATGTTCCGCATGTACGAGACTGAAACGCGTTTCTACGAGGAGATCGCAGACAAGGTCGAACTGCGCACACCGCGCCGCTACTACAGCGCCCGCGCCGCCGGCAGCACGGACTTCATTCTCCTCATGGAGGATCTCGCGCCGGCCCGCGTTGGCGACCAGGTTGTCGGCTGCCCCATCGCGCATGCCGAATTGGCCGTTCGCGAGCTCGCGAAGTTCCACGCGACCTGGTGGGACAGCCCGCGGCTCGCCGAGTTGGACTGGGTGTGGCCCTTCAATCACCCCGTGCGTTCGGCCGCGGCGCAGGCCGCCTACCAGGGCGCGTGGGGTCCATTCCAGGAGATCTGGGGCAAGCAGGTTCCGGCGCCGCTGCTGGAGATGGGCGAGAAGTTCCACGATGCGATCCCGGCGCTCCTCGACACGCTCGCCTCGCCGCCCGTGACGATCAGCCACGGCGACTATCGGCTCGACAACCTCTTCTTCGCCACACCGGAGGGCGGCGATCCGCTCGCCGTCGTCGACTGGCAGATCATGGCTCTTGGTCGCGGCCCCTTCGACCTGGCGTACTTCCTGGCCGGCGCGATGCCTGCGGCGGACCGCCGCGCCGCAGAGATGGAGCTGCTGCGCAGCTACCACGCCATCATCACCGAGAGCGCGGGCAAGGGATACGACTTCGAACAGTGCCTCATGGACTACCGCATGGCGACGCTGTTCTGCTGGCAATACGCCGTCGTCATCTGCGGCACGCTGGACACCGCAAACGAGCGCGGACTGGCGCTCTTCACCGACGTTCTCCAGCGCTTCGTCGCCATCATCGAGGACCAGCACGCGGCGGAGCTGCTCCCCAGCTAAAGCGGAGAGCGGCTTCGGGTCTTACTGCCCGTTCTCGATGACGACCGTGCGAAGCGCGCAGTTCTCGAGCGGTGCCAGCTCGAACGCATCGATCGTCTTCCCCGCCAGATACCACAGCGCGATGTTCATCGACCCGCCATGCGTTACCAGCACCATCTCGCGCGCGGGCGGCCCCGCCCGGAGCGCATCCAGGAACCGCCCTACGCGCTCGTACACGTCCGCCCAGCTCTCGCCCTGCTCGATGCGCACGTGCGGGTCCCGCCACACCGCCATCGTCTCCTCGCCTACTTCCGAGTACAACCGCCCGCGCGCGATCCCGAAGTTCCGCTCCCGCAGCGCCGGCTCGTCCTGCACGCCGAGCTTCAGCCGTCCGCCGATGATTTCCGCTGTCTGCCGCGCCCGCGTGTAATCGCTCGCGAGCAGCACCGTAGGCGATGTCGAAGCCGCGAGCGTGTCCGCGACCGCCGCGGCCTGCGCCAGCCCGACCTCGCTCAGCGGCGTCTCGGGCATCTGGAACCGCCGCTCCGCGTTGCCCGCCGTCTCGCCATGCCGTACGAAATGGACCGTAATCGCGCCCGCCGTCGTCATCCCCGACCCGCTCTCACTTTCGTTACTAGGTCGCCTTGCCGAACCGGGCCGCAAGACGATCCCGTGGGGCTCTGTGCCCTCTGTGTTGAACCGCGAACGCAGAATCGGCCAACCGTACCAACCAACCCCGGCCAGCTCAAACGTACGCCGCCGCCGGTAGAACCTGCGTCCCGACGGTAGTAAGATCACGCTCTCGCCAAGAACCCGGCCTGAAACACATAAGGATGGTGAACCATGGCCAACGGGACCTACACCAACGGCGCCGCCTCTCGCGGAGCGATCGTCATCACGGGCGCCTCTACCGGCATCGGCGAAGCCTGCGCCCTCCGCCTCGATAACGCCGGCTTCACCATCTTCGCCGGCGTGCGAAAGGACGCTGATGCCGACCGCCTGCGGCGCCAGGGCTCCGACCGCATGCGCCCGTTGCGCATCGATGTCACTGACCAGGCGAGCATCAACTCCGCCCGTGACGAGATCGCCGCGACAATGGGCGATCGCGGCATCGTTGGCCTTGTGAACAACGCGGGCATCGGCCGCGGCGGCCCGATCGAGTTCCTCCCCCTCGAAGAGTGGCGCGAGCAGTTCGAGGTGAACCTCTTCGGCACTGTCGCCGTCACGCAGGCGTTCATGCCGCTGATCCGCAAGGGCCGCGGCCGCGTAGTCGTCGTCGGCTCGATCAACGGTCGCGTGACGTCGCCGTTCCTCGCGCCATACTGCGCCTCCAAGTACGCGCTCGAGGCCTTTACCGATGCCCTTCGCTTCGAGCTGAAGCCCTGGAATCTCGATGTAGCCATCGTCGAGCCCGGCAGCATCGCCACGCCGATCTGGGGCAAGGCTGAAGACACGGTCGCACGTCTGAAGCGCGACCTCCCGTCCGAAGCGCTCGATACATACGCCGACGCCATCGCAGCTGTAGAGGCTTACACCAACGACGCCGCCAAACGCGGCATCCCGGCCGACAAGGTCGCGCTGGCCGTCCAGCACGCCATCGTCGCCAAGCGCCCGAAGACCGCTACCTCGTCGGCAACGACGCCCGGATCAACGCCGCCGCCTCGACGCTCCTTCCCGACCGCGTCTTCGATCGCCTCATCTCGTCGCAGCTCAAGATCGGCAAGGCGCCCGCGCCCGTCGAGAAAGAGCGAGAGCAGGTCGCGCCGTGACCGCCGACGTCATCAAGGTCGGACCGCTCGGACCGTACGACAACAACGCCTACGTCATCACCGATCGCGCGACGAAGCAGTCGATTGTCGTCGATGCGCCGTTCGAGAGCGAGAAGACCGTCGAGGCCGCGAAGGACACCGCGGTCCAGATGATCGTCGTCACGCATCGCCACGGGGACCACTGGGCGAACATCGATCTGCTGAAGGAGGTGCTCGGCGCTCCCGTCTGGTGCCACGAAGGCGACCGCGAGCCTTACGCCGCCAGGGTCTTCGACACGCTGCAGGACAACGCCGAGATCACGCTCGGCGAGTCGAAGGTGCGCGTCCTCCACACGCCCGGCCACACGCCGGGCAGCATCTGCCTGCTCGTCGACGGCGTGCTGATTTCCAGGCGACACGCTGTTCCCCGGCGGGCCGGGCCGCTCCGATAACCCGGCCGCGCTCCAGGAGATGGTCGGCTCGATCACGTCGCGCCTGCTCACGCTCCCGGACGAGACGAAGGTCTATCCCGGCCACGGCGCCAACACGACCATCGCCGAATCGAAGCGCGAGTACGCGGTCTACGCCTCGCGCGAGCATCCCGCCGACCAGCACGGCGACGTCACCTGGGAGGGGTAGGCGGTCGTCTGGCGATGTCGGAGCGCGCGCAAGAGACGTTCAAGGCCATGCTCCGCGATCAGGTTGCACCCGCGTTGCGAACCATCGGCTTCAAGGGATCTGGCCAGGTGTACGCGTGGCCGAGCGAAACCTGCTGGGCGTCGCTTGGCTTCCAGAGCTCGACGTATAGCGACCGGAACGAGCTCAGATTCACAATTAACCTCTCCGTTGTAGCGAAAGCCGCGTGGGCCGCAAAGCGCGAAACGAGGCCTTACTTGCCAGACCGCCCGGCGGCGAATACTCGTTACGGGCAACCGGCCTGGGAGGCGCGTATCGGTCGCGTGCTTCCCGGCGGCCAAGACAAGTGGTGGATATTGCCGGCCGCATCCGACACCACACAGCTCGCCGAAGAGGTGGTTCTCTGATCGTCCGGGACTACGCGTTACCCGAACTGATGACACAGATGCGATCCGTGTCACGCTAAGGGTTCTCCGAATCGAAGCGCGAGTACGCGGTCTACGCCTCGCGCGAGCATCCCGCCGACCAGCACGGCGACGTGACGTGGGAGGGCTGACCGCTACCGGCGCGCCAGCCGCTCGAAACCCGGCCCCGGCACGAAGCCGTTGAACTGGTCGACCTTCGCGTCGAACACCTCCGGCAGGATCTTCAGGATCGGCTGCGCCGCGTCCAGCAACACCGACGCGAACTGCGAGTCGTTGATCTTCTCGTCCAGGTCGTAGCGCGGGTACGTCACGAAGAGGATCAGCATGATCTCGACAATGACGAACGCTTTCAGTGCCCCCAGCCCCGCCCCGAGTAACTGGTCGAAGACCCCGAGCTGCAGCACCGTGATCACCGGGTGCACGACCATCGCGAGCACATGCCCCGCGATCGTCACGCCGAAGAAGATGATCATGAACGCGATCACCGCCGACGTCGTCTCGTTGTCGATGCCCTTGAGCAGCGTGTCCTGCACGTTGTCGTAGAGCAGCCCCGCGAGCACCGCCCCCAGCACCACGGACGCCAGTCCGATCGTCTCGCGGATGAACCCCGCGCTGAACCCGGTGATGATAAAGAATATGAACACGATGACAAGCACCGCGTCGATCCAGGTCACGCCTCACCTCCCGCCGTCACGGCATCGATCATCGGCGCCGCGACCGTCGGGGCACCGTGCCCAGCGCCGCGCGCAGCACCTCGGACATATCGCTCGCGAACACGAATCGCAGCTCGCGCAGCACCGAAGGCGGCACGTCGCTCAGATCCTTTTCGTTCCGCTTCGGCAGCACGAAGGTCTTGATGCCCGCCCGGTGCGCCGCCAGGATCTTCTCCTTCAGCCCGCCCACCGGCAGCACTCGCCCGCGCAGCGTGATCTCGCCCGTCATCGCCACCTGGCGGCTGATCGGCCGCCGCGTCAGTGCCGAGATCATCGCGGTCGCGATCGTGATGCCCGCCGAGGGCCCTCCTTCGGCACCGCGCCCGCCGGCACGTGCACGTGGATGTCGTTCTTCTCGAACGCCTCCGGCGGGATCTGCAGCTCGCTGCGAGCGCGAGCGCGCGTACGAGAGCGCCGCTTGCGCCGACTCCCGCATCACGTCGCCCAGCTGGCCCGTCAGGATCAGCGCGCCCTTGCCCGGGCATCAGCGTCACCTCGACGCCCAGCACGTCGCCGCCGAGCTCGGTCCGCGCCACGCCCGTCGCCACGCCCGATCTGATCCTTCTCCTCCGCCGCGCCCCAGAAGAACTGCGGCGCGCCCAGATACGCCTCCGTGTTCGAGGCGCTGATCTGCACCGAGCTGACGTCGTCGCCGCTCGGCGAAGCTGCCGCGCCATCTTCCGGCAGATGCCGCCGATCTCCCGCTCGAGGTTGCGCACGCCCGCCTCGTGCGTGTACTCGCGGATGATCTTCCGCAGCGCGCCGCTCGTGAACGTGAGCTGCAGCCGCGAGAGCCCGTGCTCCTCGAGCTGCTTCGGCACCAGGAACTGCTGCGCGATCGGCAGCTTCTCGTCCTCGATGTAGCCCGGCAGCTCGATGACCTCCATGCGGTCGCGCAGCGCCGGGATGACCGGGTCGAGCATGTTGGCCGTGGCGATGAACATCACCTGCGAGAGGTCGAAGGCACATCGAGGTAGTGGTCGCTGAACGCGTGGTTCTGCTCCGGGTCCAGCACTTCCAGCAGCGCCGACGACGGGTCGCCGCGGAAGTCGGCGCCGAGCTTGTCGATCTCGTCGAGCATGAACACCGGGTTCACGCGTCCCCGCCTGCCGCATGCCCTGGATGATGCGCCCCGGCAACGCGCCGACGTACGTCCGGCGGTGGCCGCGGATTTCGGCTTCGTCGCGCACGCCGCCCAGGCTGACGCGCACGAACTTGCGGCCCAGCGCCTCGCGCGATGGACTGGCCGAGGCTGGTCTTGCCGACGCCCGGCGGCCCGACGAAGCACAGGATCGGGCTGCGCAGCTTGTCCTTGGCCAGCTTCCGCACCGCGATGTATTCGAGGATGCGCTCCTTGACCTTCGCCAGGCCGTAATGGTGCCGATCGAGCACCTTCGCGCGCGTCGCTGCATGTCGAGGTGGTCCTCCGTCGCCGTCTGCCAGGGCACGCGTCACCAGCCAGTCCAGGTAGGTGCGGATGATGCCCACCTCCGGCGACGCCGAGGGGATCTGCTCCATGCCGCCGCAGCTCGTCCTCGGCCTTCTTCGCCACCTTCTCCGGCATGCCCGCCGCCGCGATGTTCTCGCGCAGGTCCAGCGCGTCGCGCGCCTGCGGGTCGGTCTCGCCCAGCTCGCGCTGGATCGCCTTGATCTGCTCCCGCAGGAAGTACTCGCGCTGCGACTTGTCCAGCTCCTCCTGCACGCGCCCCTGGATCTGCGTCTGCAGCTCCAGCACGTCCAGCTCTTTCGCCAGGTGGATGCTCAGCTTCTCCAGCCGGTCGTGCGCGTCGACCGTGCTCAGCAGGTCCTCGGCCTCGCTCGTCGTCGAGGTTCAGGCACGACGCGACGTAGTCCGCGAGCCACCCGGCGTGCTCGATGTTCATCGCCATCACGTACGCGTCGTCGGGGATGCTCGGCGCCAGCCGCGCCACTTTCTCGAACAGCGCCAGCACGGCCCGGCGCAGCGCCTCCGTCTGCACCGTCGCGTCGGCCACGTCATCGACGGGCTCGACCCGCACGACTGTAATCGCGGCTCGCCTCCTAAACGATGCTCCAGCACCCGCAGCCGGCGTAGCCCCTGCACCCACACCTGCGTCGTGCCGTCGGGCAGCCGCAGCGCCCGCTGCTATGTTGCCTTCCGTCGCGATGGGATAGATGTCGTTGAGGGTGATCTCGCTCAGCGAGGGGTCGCGCTGCGTGACGACGGCCACCATGCCGTCTTGTGTGGTCGCATGGGTCGACGGCGTGCACCGTCGTGCGCCGCCCGATCGAGGATCGGCGCCAGCAGTATTGGGGAAGAGAATGCCGCGCCGGGGCGAGGCAGAAGCGGCAGTCTCGAGCGTGGTATCCGGCCGCCGCCGTTGACGAGGGCACGTTCCTGCACACCTCCCCCGGGACGCTTGCCGGCCTGGCGCGCCCTTCGGGCCGTCCGCCGTCGGCCGCCGCAGCGACGCGCCCCCTACCCCGATGCCCCCCGCCAGGGCCTGGACCGCGCGAACGCGACCCACGCCAAATCCGGGAGTCTCACCTTAGTATCGGCTCGAACACCCGTTCCGGCACCGGCGAGTGTATCACGGTCCCCCACGATTTTGGCTTCGATTATGGCTATTCGATCACCAGATGGATCAGATTACCCACATCCGCCGCTCTTGTCGGACCCGGTCCGGCGGCGTACTATCGCGTCACCGTTTCGCACCCCTGGGACAACCTGCATGACACCCTCCAGGGCATCTGGTGATAGTCATGGCGATGTTGTCGCTGCTGGTCACGTTCACAGTGGCCCGCGCCTCACCGCCAGGCGTCATCACTACCTTCGCCGGCGGCGGCATCAATGGCGATCCGGCCACAGCGGCGGTGCTCGCCGGCCGGCGAACATCACGTTCGACGCCGCCGCAACCCTACATCGCGGAGTTCCGGACCCGCTGTACGGGAAGTGACGGCGAGCACCATCGTTACGATCGCTGGGTCAGGCGCATGCACGTACAGCGTCGACGGAGGCTCTGCCACCGCTGCAACGCTTAACCGTTCTACGGGCGTTGCCGTGGGCAGTGCGGGAAATGTCTATATCGCCGACGGCTTCAACTGCCGCGTCCGAAAAGTTACCGCCGGCATCATCACCACGATCGCGGGCACTGTTACCTGCGGATTCGGCGGTGATGTTGGCCCTGCGGCGAGCGCTCAGGTTTTCCACCCCTGGGGGCTGGCACTCGACGGCGCGCAAAACCTGTATATCGCCGACTCTGACAACTGCCGCGTGCGCGAAATCGTGAATGGCATCATCGGAACTGTCGTGGGCACTGGAAACTGCGGATCCGATGGCGACGGGCTGCAAACGACGCGAAGCTTCACCGTCCCGCTGACATAACGTTCGCAGATGGGAGCCTCTACATGGCCGACAGCGTAAACGGTCGCTTCCGCAAGGTGACTGCCGGCTTCATTGCCACGTTTGCCGGAAGCACCTGCGTGTACTTGGGATGTCGTGCCGGCTATGGTTGCCTCGATCAACTATCCGACCGGTGTAAGTGTCGAGACTTTCGAGAACCTCTACCTCGTTGACCACTTCAACTGCCGACTGGGCCAGGTAATTCTTGAGCACGTTTTCGACTCTCGCCGTGTGGTGGACCTGCGCCTACACCGACGACGAAAGCGCACTGGATGCGGCACAGTTCAATAACGCATCGGACGTGGCGTTCGACGCCCAGGGCAATCTCTACATCGCCGACGCCTACAACTGCCGCGTCCTGGAAGATTCCGCGTGCGTCACGATTCCGCGATGTTCGCCGTCGCATGATGCCTCGACGTTGTCGACGTAGGACCCCGCTTCGACGCCGCCCTCAACCACCCCGCCGGCGTTGCGCTCGACACGCGGGGGCAACCTGTACATCGCCGACTCCTCCAACGGCCGCGTGCGCGAAGTCTCCTCCGGCACGATTCAGACCGTCGCCGGCAACGGTACCTGCGCATTCAGTGGCGACGCCGGCCCCGCGACGCCCGCGGCCCTCAGTGGACCGACGGGCGTGGCCGTTGATGCCGACGGCGCCCTCTACATCGCCGACACCCTCAATTGCCGCGTCCGCAAGGTGGCGTCCGTCGTCATCACCACGGTCGCAGGCACCGTTGTTGCGCGTTCCCCAGGCTGGACGTTCTCCGCGAACTGCGCTCAACCGCCCGGGCGCCATTGCCGTCATCGCGGTCTGTGACCTCTACATTGTCGACACGTACAACTCTCGCGTCCGTGAGGTGGAGCGCGGCGTCACCGACTACGCTCGCTGGCAACGGTGTGTGCGCGTTCGGACGTGACGGGGGCCTCTCTACGGCCGCATCGCGAACCGCTCTGCGCCATTACCGTCAGCGTGACGGGCGACCTCTACATCGCAGACAAAGACAACTGCCGCGTGAGACGGCTAGACCAACGGGGTTTTCTCGATCGAATCCGGCTCGTACAGGCGCCTGCGCGTTCGCCGGCGACGTTGCGTCACCGACTGCCGCCGCACTCAACCACCCCGCCGGAGTCGCGCTCGACACCTATGGCAACCTCTACATCGCCGACTACCTCAACTGCCGCGTCCGCGCGATCATTGGCGGCGCCATCGAAACCCTCGCCGGCGCCGGTTCCTGTACGTTTGCGTGAGACGACGGCCCGGCGACGCCCGCATCGCTCGACTACCCCGCCGGCATCGCCGTCGACGCGGCAGGCACCCTGTACATCGCCGAATCTGACAACGACCGCGTGCGCATCCTGCTCGTAGCTGATGTGGAGAGCGATGGCGTCCTCGATGCCACGCCGGACAACTGCCCCTCCGCCGCCAACCCGACACAGGCCAACACCGACCACGAGATCGACAACGGCC
This sequence comes from uncultured Chloroflexia bacterium, assembly GCA_963736015.1. Taxonomy (GTDB): domain Bacteria; phylum Chloroflexota; class Dehalococcoidia; order DSTF01; family JACRBR01; genus CAVTNG01. The sequence goes on from CAVTNG010000009.1 coordinate 37,491, forward strand.
CCGGCATCGCTACCGCCGATATCACCGTGCCCGCGACGGCGACGATACCGGGCGATGCCTGCGAGCCCGGACGCCGACACCGACAACGACGGCCTCCCCGACGCGCGAAGACACCGAGCCCCTCAGCGGCGCGGGCCTCTGCGGCGCCCTCACCGTCTCCGATGGCCACCCGAACCCCGCCGGCGGCGACATCACGAACGACGACAACGGCAACGGCATCCCCGCCCCCACCGACGCCGCCGACAACGGCCCTCCTGGGACACCGACAACGACGGCGTCCTCGACGGCGTCGAGTGCCAGCTCGGCACCAACCCGCGCCTCGCCTCGTCGAAGCCCAGCCCGCGACTGCGGCGGCAACGACCGACGCTGACAACGATGGTCTCGTCGCGTCCGCCGAGCGGTGCAAGTGGGGTACGTCGGACACGAACGCCGACACCGACGGCGACGGCAAGAAGGACTGCGTCGAGGCCAACGACACCAACGGCGACGGCGTCGCAGAACTTCCCCGGCGACACCGTCAACTCCGCCAAGGCCGCGAACGGCATCATCGGCAAGACGATGGACTTCGACCTCAACGGCGACGGCGTCGTGAACTTCCCCGGCGACACCATCCTGTCCGCGAAGATGGTCAACCACGTCGGCGGCATCTGCTGAGACGCTGCGTCAGAACAGCGATCGAACCATCAACGCACCATGCATGTCGCGCGGATCGTCAACCTTCATCTTCGCTTCGCTGCACAGCGCGTTTCCTGCACAGCCCGACTGACACGCTGACAACTGACTGGCTGACCGGCCCTTCAAGCGCCTTGACAAGCCGGCATTACAATCTCTGAAAGATCATCCCTATACGTCCCATAAGTTGACAAACGCCCGTTGACCGCGCGCATACCTCGCCCGTAGCCTCTCCCCCAAGACCCCGCACGCGGACCGCTAGCCGTCGCGCCTCGATCTCGATGCGCACTTGGTCGTGCTGTCCCGATTGCGAGCGTCTCGATGGGGAACGCCATGACTGCATTTGCGCCGCGACGCCGCGCACTCGTTTCCACGCGCGGAAGATCTCCGTGCGCCTGACGCATCGGTCCGGCCTGCTCCCGCTCGCCCTTGTCGCCGTCCTCGCGTTGAGCCTCGGCCTGCTCGCGCGCACCGATGCGCTGCGCCCCGCGACTTCAGCGAAGAGCGAGCCGATCCCCTCGTCGCTCATCGTCAAGCTCGCCGATGGCCTCACGCCGGAGCAGCAGCAGGCGCTCGTCCTGCGCGACGGCGGCATCGAGACCCACGCCATCGCGCCGCTGCGCCTGCACGTGATCAGCTCACCGCCGGAATCGATGATGGACGTCTGGGACCGCTACCGCGCCGACCCCCTCGTCGAGAGCGCCGAGCCCAACGTCCGGCGCGCGGTTACCGGCGTGCCGTCAGACCCGCCGTATCCGATGCAGTGGGCCCTGCCTCGCATCGGCTGGGACAGCGTCTTCGGGGAGGTCGTCCCGTCGGGGACCGCCACCATCGCCGTGCTCGATACGGGCGTCGACGTCGCGCAGCCGGATCTGACGGGTCTGGTGTTGCCCGGCTACTCCGTCTTCCCCGGCGGCGATCCCGGCGTTGACCCGCACGGCCACGGCACCTGGGTCGCCAGCATTGCCGCCGCCCGCACCGATAACGGCGATGGCATCGCCGGCGTCGCCTACGCCGGCACCACCATTCTCTCCGTGCAGGTGCTCGACGCGAACGGCGAAGGCCAGGACAGCGACATCGTCGATGGCGTCGTCTGGGCCGCTGACCACGGCGCCAGCGTCATCCTCATGTCCTTCAGTAACCCCGGCTACAGCCAGAGTCTGCAGGACGCCATCGACTACGCATGGGCCCACGGAGCCGTCCTCGTCGCGGCCACCGGCAACGACGGCTCATCCGATCCGACGTATCCCGCCGGCGATGCCAGGGTCGTCGGCGTCTCAGCCACCGATGCGAACGACGAGCTGGCGCCGGGCAGCAACTACGGCGGCGATGCCTACATCGCCGCGCCGGGCGAGGACATCATCGCCGATGCCGTGGGCAGCGGGATCACCGTCCTCCACGGGACGTCTGCGTCCGCGGCCATCGTCGCCGGCGCCGCCGCGCTGATGCGCGCCAACGACCCCGCCGCATCGAACGGCGTCATCGTCGGCCGTCTCGGCCGCACGGCCGCTCCCGCCGGGACGGAACAGGAGACCGGCAACGGCCGCCTCGACCTCGCCGCCGCCATCGCCGACACCTCGACCGACCCCGTAGAGACCGCGGGCATGCCCGGCGGCGGCCCCGTCGTCGCACCGTATCGAATCACTGCCAAGAGCTTGACCGTCACATTCGCCGGGACTGGTGGGGGAACCGTCTCGATAACGCGGACGAGTCCGTCGGCATCCACCATTAACTGCACGGCGACCTGCTCGACAAACGTCGACAACGATCAGGCCGGCGGGATGACGGCGACTGCGAATGCTGGCTCGACGTTTGTTGGCTGGTCCTCCGCGAACTTCCCGAGCGGTGGAACTACAACCTGCTCGGGTACCACCAGTCCGTGTACGTACGCGATGTCTAATGCTGCTTCGAGCATCACCGCGACGTTCTCGCTCAACACGCCAACCGCAACGGCGACCCGCACCAACACACCGACGAATACTCCCACCAACACTCCGGTGCCGACCAACACACCCACGCGCACCGCCACTCCGACTAACACTGCGACGGCGACGGCGACCGACACGCCGACCGAGACCCCGACGGACACCGCCACGGCAACGGCGACCGACACCGCCACGGCGACCGCGACCGACACGCCGACCGACACCGCCACGGCGACCGCGACCGACACGCCGACGGAGACGCCCACCGAGACCCCGACCGACACCGCCACGGCGACCGCGACCGACACGCCGACGGAGACGCCCACCGAGACCCCGACCGACACCGCCACGGCGACCGCGACCGACACGCCGACGGAGACCCCGACCGACACCGCCACGCCGACGGTGACGGAGACCGAAACGCCGAGCGTCACGCCCACGGAGGCGCCGACCGATACGCCGACGCCCGTCGATACCGCGACTTCGACCTCGACCGTCGACCGATACGGCGACGGTCACGCCCACCGAAACCGAGACTGCGTCGCCGACGGCGACGGATACGCCCGCGACCGGAACCGCCACCTCCACGCCGGAAATCACGGACACCGCGACCGGCACGCCGACGGAAACGGAGACGCCGACGGCCACAGCGACCGCGACCGACACGCCGACGTCCGTCGCCACGTCGACGCAGACCGACACACCGGCTGTCACACCGACCGAGACCGGCGACCAGCACGCCGACGGCGACCTCGACTCCCGGCGACATCGACGGCGATGGCGTGCCCAACGTCACGGACAACTGCCCGCTCGTGTCGAACCCGTCCCAGGTCAACACCGACAATGAGATCGATAACGGCCCCGGCATTCCGCCGGCCGACACCACCGTCCCGAATGCCGCCCCGGACACCGATGGTGACGCCTGCGAGACCGATGGCGATGCAGACAACGACGGCCTGCCCGATGCCGTCGACACGGAGCCCCTGTCAATCGCTTCTTGCGGCGGCCTCTACGTCGGCGCGACCGATGGCCACCCCAACCCCGCCGGCGGGGACATCACCAACGACGACAACGGTAACGGCAACCCCGCGCTGCCCATGGGCAGCGACGGCGCCGATAACGGCCCCGCGTGGGATACAGATAACGACGGCATGCTTGATGGTGTGGAATGCGCGCTGGGCTTCAACCCCCGCGACGGCTCCTCGAAGCCAAGCAACGCCGTATGCGGAGGCTCGACCGATGCCGACAACGACGGCCTCCCCGCCTACCTGGAGGTGTGCAAGTACGGCACGCTCGACACGTCACTCGACAGGGATTCGGATGGCAAGAAGGACTGCACCGAAGCGGCGGACGTCGATGGGAACAGCGTCGTAAACTTCCCGGGCGATACTACGAACGTCTCAAAGGCCGCGAACAACATCATCGGCAAGACCATGGACTTCGACCTCGACGGCAACGGCGTCGTGAACTTCCCCGGCGATGCCATCATCTCCGCGAAGATCTCGCAGCACACGGGCGGCGTCTGTTAGCGCGGGCCGCCAGACACAAAACGACGCCACAGGGCCGCTCGATGGGAGCGGCCCTTTCGTTTCCTCGTGCGCGTCCTGTGTTCAGTCGGTGAATCGACGAAGGATCAGCGTCGCGTTCTGCCCGCCCATGCCGAAGCTGTTGCTCAGCACCACGTCCACCTTCGCCTCGCGCGGCTTGTGCGGCACGTAGTCGAGGTCGCACTCCGGGTCAGGCGTGTCGAGGTTGATCGTCGGCGGGATCACGTTGTCGCGGATCGCCAGCACCGATGCCACCGCCTCCAGCCCGCCCGCGGCCGCCGCCGAGTGCCCCGTCATCGACTTGATGCTGCTCACCGGCACCCGGTACGCCGCGTCGCCGAACGCCAGCTTAATCGCCTGCGTCTCCGTCTTGTCGTTGTACGGCGTACCTGTCCCGTGCGCGTTCAGCCACGAGACGTCGTCGGGCGCCACGTCCGCCGACTTCAACGCGCGCATCATCGACAGCGATTGCCCCTCGGCGTCGGGCGCCGCATCGTCCGCCGCATCGAAAGACCATCCCTGCCCGGCGTACTCGGCGAGGATCTTCGCCCCGCGCGACTGCGCGTGCTCCAGCGACTCCAGCACCAGCAGCCCTGCCCCTTCACCGAGCACAAAGCCGTCGCGGTTCAGGTCGAACGGCCGCGAGGCCTCCTGCGGCGTGTCGTTGTAGCCCTTCGACAGCGCGCCCATCAGCCCCATCGTCGCCACCGCGACCGGCGTGATGATCGCCTCGCTTCCGCCGCCGAGCAGGATGTCTGCGCTGCCGCTGCGGATCATGTTGAACGCGTGGCCCAGCGCGTCCGTCGCTGAAGCGCAGGCGCTGTTCACCGATGAGTTCGGCCCGCGCAGCCCCAGCTCGCGTGCCACGCGCCCCGCCGACATGTGGGGCCCCAGTCGCGGGATCAGCAGCGGGTCAACGCGGTTCGGCCCCCGCTGGTCGATGATCGTCTCCTGCCTCCCCATCTCGAAGACGCCGCCAGTGCTGCCCAGCACCACGCCCATCTCCGTAGCCGTCTGCGCGTCCAGCTCGAGCTTCGCCGAGATCAGCGCTTCCTTCGCCGCCTTCAGCGCCAGCTGCGCGAAGCGCCCGGAGCGCCGCACCGCGCGGTGCTCCATCACCTCGTTCGGGTCGAAGCCCTTGACCTCGCCCGCCACCCGCACCGGGTGCTTCGATGCGTCGAAGTGCGTGATCGGCCCGATGCCGCTGCGCCCGGCCAGCAGCCCCTGCCAGAAGCTCTCGGCATCGTTTCCCACCGGCGTCACCGCCCCGATGCCCGTGATCACCACCCGCCGCAGTTCCATTTCAGAGCCCTGACTTCAATCACGCGAACAACTCGGCTCGTCTACACGATTCTAGCTCGAGGCCGTCGATCCCACTTCCCATTTCCGGCTCGCACTCGCATCATGGCGGAGGGGGTGGGATTCGAACCCACGGGCCACCTTTCAGCAGCCAACCGTTTTCAAGACGGTCTCCTTCAACCACTCGGACACCCCTCCGCAGTCGATGCATGGTACCAACGCCCCGAGTCGATCCCGTCGCTGCCTGCTACCCTTCCCCGGATGTCCACATCCGGGCCGCTCGATACGTTCGCCCGAAACGCTGACGTCCTGAGCTGCTGACTGGCTGACCGCTGACTATGCTGACGCGCTGCTCATGAACATCTGCTTCCTCATGTACCAGGGCAACATGTATTCGGGCGGCCAGGGCGTCTACCTCTACTACCTCACGCGCGAACTCGCCCGCATGGGCCACAACGTGCACGTCATCGCCGGCCCGCCCTATCCCACGCTCGATGAGAACGTCACGGCGCACCGCATCCACGATTACAGCTACTGGAGTTATCACCACGAGAAGAAGGACTTCATCTACGGCCGTCCTCCCGGGAGCCACTTTCACCCGGTGAACTTCTACGAGTTCATGTCCACGCGCATCAACCTCTCGTCGCTGCTCGCTAACTTCAGCGTGCGCGCCTACTTCAAGCTCCGCGAGCTGCAGCCCACCCACCACTTCGATCTCGTACACGACAACCAGACCCTCAGCTACGGCGTCTGGGCCGTGCACCGCTCCGGCTTCCCCCTCGTCGCCACCATCCACCATCCGCTCAAGCACGACCTCCGCAACGCCCTCCACCAGTCCCGCAGCACCTACGAGCGCGCCCGCCGCCTCCTCTGGTCGCCGTGGTACATGCAGGAGTGGGCCGCGAAGGCCGTCGACCGCGTGATCGTTGTCTCCGAGACCTCGCGCAAGGACGTCGAGGCCGCATTCGACATCGACCCCGCGCGCGTCCGCACCGTCTACAACGGCATCGATACCGAGACCTTCCGCCCTCTGCCTGGCGTCGAGCGCCTGCCCGACAAGCTGCTCTACGTCGGCAATTCCGAGGACCGCAACAAGGGCACGCGCTACTTCCTCGAGGCCATCAACATCCTCAAGGACGAGCTGGACTTCCGCGTCACGTTCGTCGACAACCACAAGTGGCAGCTCAAGCTCGCCCCGCGCCTGGTCGATGAGTTCGGCCTCAACTCGCGCGTCGACTTCACCGGCCGCATCCCTACCCACGAGCTAGTCCGCCACTACAACGAGGCACGCCTGCTCGTCACTTCTTCCGTCCACGAGGGCTTCGGCCTGCCCCTCGCCGAAGCGATGTCGTGTGGCACGCCGACCGTCGCCACGCAGATCGGCGCCTACCAGGAGATCGTTGAGCCCGGCGTCAGCGGCTGGCTCGTGCCACCTGCCGACCCGCGCGCGCTTGCGGACGCGATCCGGATGATGTGGAATGACGCCGCGCTGCGGGAGCGCATCGGTGAGGCCGGCCGGCGCCGCATTGCCGAGAAGTTCAGCTGGCGCCGCGCCGCGCGAAGAGACGCTCGCCGTCTACGACGAGATTGTCCCGCCGAAGCGCCGGTCGTTTGCCGCCGCCGTCCCAGCGGGGACGCAGTGACGGCGCTGTTGCCACCAACGCCCCAAGTCTGAGGTCCGCCGTTGCCCGACAACATCGTCAACATCGACTTCCGCCGGCACTTCCCGCTCGAGCCCAACGCGCGCGTGCTCGACCTCGGTTGCGGCAACGGCCGCCACACGCTCGAGGCCGCCCGCTACCCGGCCCGCGTCGTCGGCCTCGACTTCTCGCGCGATGACCTGAACGCCGCGCGCTACATGCTCGCCGACCTCAAGCGCCGCGGCGAGATCAAGGGCCACGTCGACCTCATCCTCGGCGATGCGCAGAACCTGCCGTTCAAGGACGGCGCCTTCGACCACGCCCTCTGCACCGAGGTCTTCGAGCACATCCCGGACGACCGCCGCGGCATCGCCGAGTTCGAGCGCGTGACGAAGCCCGGCGCCCCCGTCGCCGTCAGCGTCCCCAACTACTGGCCCGAGACTGTCTTCTGGACCCTGAGCTGGGACTACTGGCACACGCCCGGCGGCCACGTCCGCCGCTATCGCCCGGGCGAGATGTGGCGCATCCTCGAGGACCAGAACATCGACCTGGAGTTCCAGCGCAACCGCCACTCGTCGCAGGCCGTGTACTGGTTCATCCGTTGCCTCTTCGGCATCAAGAACGAGAACTTCCCGCCCACGCGGCTGTGCTTCCGTCTCATCAACTGGCACCACAACCGCCGCATCCGCCTCCTCGAAGGCATCGAGGCCGTCGCGAACCTCGTCATCGGCAAGGACATGATCCTCTACGGCCACAAGCGTGCGCCCGGCGAAGCGCATCCACGAACGGCCACGCGCCGGCATCGGCGTCACTCGCCGCCCTGCGCGAAGGCTGACCCCCGCCGATGACGGCAGACCCCCACGCCGGATGGAAGCGCTTCGATGATCCGCGCTTCGAGCTGACCCTCCGCTACCCCGACCCCACGCCGCAGGGTCGCGACGTCACGGTGAGCGAGGGCGGGTACACCGAGGGCCTGCGCATGCACTTTGCGTCCGCCGAGCGCGAGCTGTACGTCGAGGTCGTGCGCTTCCCGCTCTGCCGCACGAAGACGAGTACGCCCGCCACAAGGCGTTTCTCGAAGGACGCGATCGCGAGCACGCGGTGTCCGCTCTCGCGCAGACGACGTTCGCCGGTCGCCGGGCCGACACCTACTCCTTCACGTTCCCGGAGGGTCGCCGCATCGCGCTGCTGGTGAGCACTGCGGCGTGGACATATCGCGTGATCTACAACCCGGAGTCGCTACTGAACGAAGACGTGATCGCGCACCTTCGCCCTCAAGCCCTGATCGCGGCGCCCTACTCCAGCCCCACCAGCGTGTCCAGCCCGATCACCAGCTCATCGCGCCGCATCACCTCGTGCACCGCGAGGATGATCCCCGGCAGGTAACAGTCGCCGCCCGGATGTGTCGTGCCGGATCGAGAGCGTCTGGCCTGTCCCGCCGAACAGCACCTCCTGGTGCGCCACCAACCCGGGCAGCCGCACGCTGTGGATCGTCACGCCGCCGACGTCAGCCGTGCGCGAGCCCTCGACCGGCGTCCGCTCCGGCTCGTTCCGGTCGAACGGCTTCCCGCCGTGCGCATCCAGCATCCCCTTCGCCGTCACGATCGATGTGCCCGAAGGCGCGTCCACCTTCGTGTCGTGGTGCAGCTCGATGATCTCTGCCGAATCGAAGAAGCGCGACGCGATCTTCGCCATGTGCATCATCAGCACCGCCCCGATCGCGAAGTTCGCCGCGAACACGCCGCCGAGCCGCCGCTCCTTGCACGCACGCGCTAGCCCGGTCACGAAATCGTCGCCCAGCCCCGTCGTGCCGACGACCGGCCGCACGCCGAGCGGCACGACGGCGTCCGTCAACACCGGCGTCCATGCGGCGTTCGTGAAATCAACGACGACGTCCGGCTTCACCGCCGCGCATGCCGCCGCCGGGTCCGACGCCAGCGGCAGCTCGCGCCCCGAGGCCAGCACGATCGATGTCCCCTGCGCGAGGCCGTCGACGCACCCCACCGGCTCGATGCCCGGTGCTGCCTCGAGCCCGTCGAGGATCGTGCGACCCATCTTGCCGCTGCCGGACACCAGTACGCGGATCGCTTCGCTCACGCGCCCACGTTATAGGTTTTGGGTTCCAGGTTCTAGGTTCCGTACACGAGAAGAACGGGCGCTTCCCTGCGCCCGCCCCTCCCGTGACCGCATCCGTACGGGTATCTGCCTGTGCTATGCCGCGCGCGTCTCCCTCGCCGGCGTTTGGTCTTCGTCGTCGCGCTCGTCCGCGGCGCGGGCCCCGCGACCGGTGAACGAGCTTGCCGGCATGATCCGCCGGTCCGTGGCGCTGCTCATCTGCACCGCCGCTCCGTTGACGATGATCTGTTCGCCCTCGCCCAGCGCGTTGCCGTCGGCATCGAACACCAGTGCGTTCCGCACGACGAAGAAGCCCTGTGTGATCGCGCGCATCGCCGCAGCCGGCTGCGCTTCCGGCGCCAACCCCACCACGCCCTGGATCTGGAACGGCGGCGCCATCAACAGCACCGGCACGTCGGCATGCGACGGCCGTACGCTGCCTCTCGTGAAGTGCGGGCCCTCGAAGTTCGAGAAAATAATCTCGTCCCGTCGTACGATCAGAGGCGCATCGAGCTGCACCTGTGCTTGCGCCCGATACAGCGGTCGGATGGCGGCCTCGCGCAGCTCGATCTGGCGCGACATGCCCGTGTTGTTCATGTTCTCCAGGAAGCGGCCGAGATCGTGGATCCCCTCCGGCACCCCGGAAGCGACGAACGTCGAAGTCACGACCTCGACCCGGACCGATGGCAGGCGTCCCCCGAGCTTCGGCATGGCGATGTTCCTTCGCTGCGGCAGGCCTGATACCTCTGACCGCATGTGCCATTCTGGGCGCTAGCCCCCAGGCGTCCCATCGGCATGCAGCCCGATCCGGCCGGGCGAAAACCCTCACGCGCATCAAACGTGCCCGGCGAGAGGCGCAGCAGCCGCCCTATGCGCCGCCGCGGAGCCGGTACGACCGCACCTGTTCCTGCTCGGGCAGGTCCGCCGCCTCGATGCCCGTGAACCACCACCGCGCGAGGTCGATCCGGTCGATCATCGCCCGAATCGGCGCCCGCTCCCGCAGCGCGGGCAGCCGCTCCCGAAGCGCCGGCGCGGCGTCGCCTGAACGAAACATCGCGACCGTGCTGTGAGGCAGGTACTGCGCGTCCGTCACCCCGAACGCGTCATCGACCAGATCGCCGAGCGCGCGCCGCACCTCCCCGAGCCGCCCGCCATCATGCACTTCCATCACCAGCGCATCGGGAAACACGTTCACAGGTCCGATCTCCACCTCGATTGGCGCGAACCCCGCGATGATCTTCGCCGCGGCCTGCCCCGCCCGCTCGACCTCCTGCCGCAGCACGTCGCCCGGGTGCGCCTTCTCGATCACCTGAAAGCCGACGCCGCGGATCGTGATGTGCAGCATGTCTGCCGCGAACGGCACCAGCGCATCCAGATCCGCCAACTCATCCTGCATCTGCATCGCCGCACCGACGACGGCGCCGTCCGTGAGCGGCACCTGGAACGAGAGCAGTTGCGCCCGTCCGCCCGTGAACCGGTCACGCCAACGGTCTACGGAACCAATGTCCCCGCCTCCCGTGAACCACGCCCACGCCTCCCCAAACGACGTGAACAGTGGCGCCGTGTTCTCGTTCGCGCTCACGGGCTTCTCATATCTGCACCCGCTGAGTCGCTGACCCGGTGACACGCTGACGGCTGATCACCACCAGATAACGTCATCCATCGCCTCCTCGTCCTCTTCCGATGGCAGCTCCCGCGACCAGAGGTTCGTCTCCAGGTACTTCCAGCCGCTGTCGGCGAAGATCATCACGATGTTCCCCTTCTCGATACGCTGAGCGAACTTCAGCCCCGCGTGCAGCACCGCTCCCGATGACACGCCCGCGAAGATGCCCTCCCGCTCCATCAGCAGCCGCGCCGCCCGGAATGCATGCCCGCTCCGGACGAGCATCTTGCCGTCCAGAAACGCCAGGTCGAGGATCGGAGGGATGAAGCCGTCTGAAAGGCTCTTCAGCCCCTGCAGCGCGTTCCCCGGGTGCGGCTCGACGGCGACGACCTTCGTCCTCGCGTTCGCTTCCTTCAGCCGGTGCCCCGTGCCCATCAATGTTCCACCCGTACCCAGCCCCGCGATGAAGATGTCGATCTCCGGCACGTCCTCAAGGATCTCCGGCCCCGTCCAGACATAGTGCGCGCGCGCGTTGTGCTCGTTGCAGAACTGGTCGAGCATGAACGATCCCTCGTCCGCCGCCATCTGCCGCGCGAGCGCCATCGCTCCCGTGACGCCATCGCCCGCGGGCACCCGGTGCACGTCGGCTCCATACACCTCAAGGGCCCGCGGAATCTCCGGGTACACGTTCTCCGGCATCACGATCCGCGCGTGATAGCCCATCGCCCGCCCGATCATCGCCAGCGCGATGCCCGTGTTGCCGGTGCTCGCCTCGATCACGGTGTCGCCCGGCGCGATGCGGCCCTCGCGCTCGGCGTGCTGCAGCATGTGCTTGACGATGCGGTCCTTTACGGAGCCCGTCGGGTTCCAGCCCTCGAGCTTCGCGAACAGCCGCACGTCCGGCGACGGCGACAGCCGCCGCAGCTCGAGCATCGGCGTGCGGCCGACGGTCTCCAGCACGCGAAGATGGTGCATGCCGCCAGTGTAGCCATCGCTCGAGTGCAGCGACGATGGTGTGCTTTCTCGTGCCCGCGTCGCGGCGTAAACTGGGCGCTCTCACGCCCGACGCCGCACAGCATCAGCTCGCGCGCACGACGCGACCGACCGGAGCACTGCCATGAGCATCGACGGACACGAACCACCATTCGCGGCCCCTTCGGGGGCGTCATCGGCCGCGACTACCGTGAGTCGAAGGCCTGGTGGCCCGAGCCGAAGCGCCCGCACGACGGTGCGCCCAATGTCGTCTACATCGTGCTCGATGACGTCGGCTACGCGCAGGTCGGCTGCTACGGCTCTGACATCGACACGCCGAACATGGATCGTCTCGCCGCCGGCGGCCTCCGTTACAGCAACTTCCACACCACCGCCCTTTGCTCGCCGACGCGCTCGTGCCTGCTCACCGGCAAGAACCATCACTCCAACGGCATGGCCGCCATCGTCGAGCTGGCCAGCGGCTTCCCCGGCTACAACAGTCGCATCCCCAAGAGCAGCGCATTCATATCCGAGATCCTCGTGCGCAACGGTTATGCCGCCTACGCCGTCGGCAAGTGGCACCTCACGCCGGGCGACGAAGCGCACGCCGGCGGCCCGCGCGAGCGTTGGCCTCTCGGCCGCGGTTTCGAGCGCTACTACGGCTTCCTCGGCGGCGAGACCAACCAGTGGGAGCCTGCGCTCGTCTACGACAACCACGAGATCCCGCGTCCCGAACGAAGACGGCTACCACCTCACCGAGGATCTCGCCGGTCGCGCGATGGAGTTCATCACCGACCTGCGCGCCGTCGAGCCGGACAAGCCGTTCTTCCTCTACTTCACGCCGGGCGCCTGCCACGCCCCGCATCACGTGCCGCGCGAGTGGATCGAGAAGTACCGCGGCCGTTTCGACCACGGCTGGGACCGCTGGCGCGAGGAAATCTTCGCCCGCCAGCAAACGATGGGCCTGCTGCCCGAAGGTACGCAGCTCTCGCCGCGTCCACACTGGATCCAGGCCTGGGACGCCCTCTCCGACGACCAGCGCCGACTCTACGCGCGCGAGATGGAGGTGTTCGCCGGCTTCCTCTCGCACACCGACCACCACATCGGCCGCGTGATCGACTTCCTCGAGCGCCTGGGTGAGCTCGAGAACACCATCGTCGTCCTCATCTCCGACAACGGCGCCAGCGCCGAAGGCGGCCCCAACGGTTCGGTGAACGAGGGCAAATTCTTCAACGCCGTCCCGGAGACACTCGAGGACAGCCTCGCCCACCTCGACGACCTCGGCGGTCCGAACACCTACAACCATTACGCCTGGGGCTGGGCCTGGGCCGGCAACACGCCCCTGAAGCGCTGGAAGCGCGAGACGCACGAGGGCGGTGTCACCGATCCCATGATCGTGCACTGGCCGAAGGGCATCGCGGCCCGCGGCGAGATCCGCCACCAGTACACGCATGCCATCGACGTCACGCCCACAGTGCTCGAGCTGATCGCCGCCGAGCGCCCGACGCAGATCGATGGCGTCGCCTGCAGCCCCATGGAGGGCACCAGCTTCGCCTACACGCTCGATGCGCCCGATGAGCCGGCGCGCCACACGATCCAGTACTTCGAGATGATGGGCAGCCGCGCCATCTACCACGACGGCTGGAAGGCCGTCACCTTCCACCCCATCGCCGGCATCGGCTACGACGGCACCGATCCCAACAAGCCGTTCGATGAAGATGTCTGGGAGCTGTACCACGTCGCCGAGGACTTCTCCGAGTGCAACGATCTCGCGTCCGAGCGGCCCGAGAAGCTGCGCGAGATGATCGATCGCTGGTGGGCCGAGGCCGGCCGCTACAACGTCCTCCCGCTCGATAACCGCGGCGTCCGCGGCCTTCCCGGCCACATCGGCGGCCGCACGCCCCGCGCGCGCTACGTCTACCGCCCCGGAGGCGCCGCCATCCCCGAGGAGGTGGCCGTCAGCGTCCGCAACCGCTCGCACTGCATCATCGCCATCGCCGACATCCCGGAGGGTGGCGCCGAGGGCGTGTTGCTCGCGCACGGCTCCTACTTCGGCGGATACGCGCTCTACCTAAAGGACCGCCGCCTGCACTACGTGCACAACTTCCTCGGCATGCATGAACACCGTGTCTCATCGACGGTCGATGTCCCGTCGGGTCGTGTGTCGCTCGGCTACGAGTACGCGCGCGGCGAGCGCCACCAGGGCCACGGCACGCTCTACATCAATGGCGAGCAGTGCGGCGAGCACGATGTCCCGCGCACGATCCCCTTTCGCATCTCGCTCGCCGGCGAGGGCCTGTGCTGCGGTTGGGACAGCGGCCTCCCCGTCACCAGGGACTACGAGGCGCCGTTCCGCTTCACCGGCACGATCGACTACGTCGTCATCGACGTCTCCGGCGCCCCGTTCCACGACGCCGCCGCCGAGCTCCGCATCGCCATGGCCGAACAATAGACCCGAGCGATGCGCCCGCCGTAGGGGCCGACCTGCGTGTCGGCCCTCGCGGCCATTTGCGTGAGCCGGGATCTGGATCGAACTACGCGCGCGTCAACCGGATCGTCCCCGTGTGCGTCCTCAACCGCACTTTGGGCGCTGGCGCGCCATCGCGGTTCACCGGCGGCCCGCCCCGCCGCGGCGGCAGGTCCGAGTGCACGGTGCCGATGTCGCTCTCCGCGTCGATAAAGAACGGGTACTGCGGATCCACCGCCATCTGGATCAAGCCCGTGTGCGCCCGCAGATCGACGTCGGCGACCACGCGCCCGCGGTAGCGGATCGCCCCCGTGTGCCCCAGCGCCTTCACCGGACCGCGCGCATCATCGATGCTCAGCGATCCCGTGTGCGCCGTCACCTTCACCTCGCCGCCGATGTCGCGCAGGTCCGTCACGCCGCTCCGCGCCTCGACCGTCACCGCACCGCTGACGTGCGCCACATCGATGCGCCCGCTCTTCGCCTCGACGCTCACGCTGCCTTCGACCTGCTCCACGGTGAGGCTGCCGCTCTTGGCGATCGCTGTGACATCGCCCCGGATGTTCGACACGGTCAGGCGCCCGCTCATCGACTCGGCGTGGACGCGCCCTTCAGTGCCGCCGACCTGCACACGTCCGCTGCGAGAGAGCACCCGCACGGCCGTCGTCACCGGCACCCGGATCGTGTAGTCGACGCGCGATCCGCGCTTCCCGCCCCAGAGGCTCCACCCCTCCGTCTGCGGGAGCGAAGGCGCGCGTACGATGACGCGATGCGCATCCTGCTCGATGCCGCGCTCGACCAGGCTCGCCGCCTCGTCGGCGTCATCGGCGATATCGGACCAGACGTGGACCACCGCCTCGACGTGTACCGTCTCGCGCTCGTGTGGTTCGACGCTGACGGCGCCGGAGCGCGTTTCGACATGGAGCACCGCCTTCGCGCCCGTCTCGAACTCGCGCGTGATCGTGCGCGTGTGCTCCATATATCAGCCGCTCGTGAACCCCCACAGCCGCGTCGTGAAGTCGTTCCAGAGACCTCGCGCCTGCGGCGCTATCTCCAGCCGCACCGTCCTCGGGTCCAGCGCCCGCCGCACCGCCGTTGCCAGCTCGCGCCGCGAGTGCGGCCCGACGAACCGCGCCAGCTCTTCCGCGTCGTGCACCACCACGAACGTGGGCAGCAGGTTGATCTTGAACCGCCGCCGCAGGTCCGGCGAGGCATCGATGTCCACCGCCCGCACCGGCAGCCGCCCCGCCGCCAGCTCGATGCCCGCGATCCGCGACGCCATCGGCCGCTGCCGCACGCGCGACGACGTGAACTCGATGATCAGCGGCACATCCCGGAGCAGCTGCGCATCGCTCGTGATCGCGTGCTCCGGCGCAAGGTTCATCATCGCCCGTAGTCCCGCACGTGCTCGCGCCGCTCGTCCATTCTGCTCTCCCAGCGCCGCCAGCCGTCATCATCCGCCGACCACGCATCGTCCGCGAACCAGGTGCCGTGGCCCCGCCACCAGCGCCGCTCTCGCCGCCGCCACGCCCGCTCGTTGAACCCGAACGGGTCGATGAGCATGCCTGGCCGCATCACCATCGCCAGCCCCGTTGCGATGCTCAGGCCGATGAGCCAGTCCTTCGTCGGATCGATCGTCCCCGCGAGCAACAAGACCGCGATGATGAACGACGCCAGCCCGACGTCGACGACGGGGTGCGCGTAATACCAGCGCCAGCGGAACATCCCCAGCCCCGTCACCACCACGAGCGCGATCAGCCACCCCTGCGTCGGATCGATGGCGCCGCCGAGAAGGAGAAGCGCGATGATAAACGCTGCGAGTCTCATCGCGCCGCCTCGCCATCGTCGGACCCGGCTGCAGGAGCGCCGTCACTCCACGCGCCGGCCCGCGCCCGCCACCAGGCGCCCGCGCGCGACCCGCGTATCTCGGCCGCCACGTCGATCAGCGGCTCGATCGATGCCTCGATCACCTGCTGCACCAGCTCGAGCGCGTCGTTCACGAACGTCTCGACGTGCGCGAACGGCGCATCCTCGACCGGCTCGTCTTTGCCGGCCACGCGGTCGTCCCACCGCCACTCGTTATCGAAGGTGCCACGCCAGCCCATCGTCGCCTCCGTTGTTCACCCGGCTCGGCTGCGATGCCGGCCGGGCCCGCTCGACGGCCGCCCGGTCGAGCACCATGCCGACCCGCACGAGCCCGGTCGCGACCGTGCGCCGCAGTCCGCCGCTGCGCGCCGCCTCCGCCTCCCTCTGGAACGCCATCGTCGCCGGGTCCACGCTGCGGACCCGCTCGATGCGCTGCTCTGTCATCAGTTCGTCCATCGTCATGACGACCTCCCCCTCGCACGTGCGAGGACTTCCGCTTACTCGTCTTCGCCGACCCAACCGCTCAGCCGCGCGCCGCGCCCCGGCCCCCGCGACTCGCGCCGTTCGGCGCGCCGTTCCTCGCGCCACGATGGAGGCGGCGCTGTTTGCACCTCGATGTTCTTCACCGCCCGCGCGAGAGCCTTCACGAACCACGTGTTTGCCGACGTGCCCGCGTTCGAGGCGGCCTGCTGCGCCAGGTCCTTCAGCTCGGCCGGGATGCGGATCGTGATCTTCTCGACGTCCCCACCCTCCATCGCCGTGTACTGCACCTCTTCGCCGTTCGACGCGCGCTCGTCGACCTCGACCGTCAGCCCGCCGGGCCGGTACGCCAGCCGCACCCGGTAGTGGTCCTTCACCTGCTCGCTCACGCCCTCGACGAGCTGTGACGTCAGGTCGTAAATCGCCTTCTCCAGCGGCGTCCGCGCCGCCTCGATGTAGGTCTCGATGGCGGCCTTGCGCTCGTCGCTCTCGACCAGCGCCAGCGGCTGCCTGAGCGCCTCGAACAGTGGGGCCGTGTCCAGTTCAGTCGTCATCTAACCTGCTCCGGCACAGCGCTGGCTTCGTGATGCCTGCGCGATGGCGTTATGATGGCACTGTGCTGGCATGCTGTCAAGGGGCTGTGCCGGAAAATTCGCGCGATTCTGTCAAATCCGATCCTGCCTGCGCCTCTGCTAGAATGGCGCCACCCTTACTCCCAGACCGAGGCACAGGCTGTGACCGCGACGGCATCGGAAGTCGAACTCAAGGCCCAGGGCGCCAAACGCGCCGCCCGCCGCCTCTCCACGCTCTCCGCCGAGGTCAAGAACGCCGCTCTTAACGCCCTCGCGGAGGCCCTCCCCGCCCGCGCGCCCGAGATCCTCGATGCCAACGCACAGGACCTCGCCCGCGGCCAGGGCGATGGCCTCACCCCCGCCCAGCTCGACCGCCTCACGCTCACGAAGGAGCGCCTCGCAGCCATCGCGAAGGACGTCTCGAACGTGGCCATGCTCCCCGACCCCGTCGGCGAGATGATCGAGATGCGCACCCTCCCGAACGGCATGATGGTCGGCAAGATGCGCGTGCCCTTCGGCGTCATCGGCGCCGTCTACGAGAACCGCCCCAACGTCACCGTCGATATCGCCTCGCTCTGCCTCAAGGCCGGCAGCGCCACCGTCCTCCGCGGCGGCAAGGAGGCCCTCCAGTCCAACATCGCCATCGGCCGCGTGATCGATGACGCGCTCGCGGGCGCCGGCGTCCCCGAGGGCGCCGTCCAGATCATCGAGTCCAACGACCGCGCGCTCGTCGCTGAGATGCTGGCGGCGAAGGACTACATCGACCTCATCGTGCCGCGCGGCGGTGAGGAGCTGATCCGCTTCGTCGAGAAGAACGCCACGATGCCGGTGCTCATCGGCGGCATCGGCGTCTGTCACACCTACGTCGACCGAGACGCCGACCTGGCGAAGGCGCGCGACATCGTCGTCAATGCCAAGACACGCCGCTACAGCATCTGCAACGCGCTCGACACCATCGTCGTCCACGCCGATGTCGCGGCGCGCTTCCTTCCCGATGTCGCCGATGCCATGGCCGCCAAGGACGTCGAGCTGCGCTGCGATGACCGCGCGTGCCGACATCCTCGACGGCCGCAAGAACGTCACCCGCGCGACGGACGGCGACTTCGGCAAGGAGTTTCTTGCGCTCATCGCTTCGGTGAAGGTCGTGGACTCATATGACGACGCCGTCGACTTCATCTACCGCTACAGCAGCGGCCACTCCGACGCCATCGTCACCGAGGACTACACGACCGCGATGCGCTTCCTGCGCGAAGTCGATACCGCCGTCTGCTACGTCAACGCCAGCACGCAGTTCACCGATGGCGCCCAGTTCGGCCTCGGCGCCGAGATCATCGACGCCACGCAGAAGTTCGGCGCCCGCGGCCCCGTCGGCCTCCGCGAGATCTGCACCTACAAGTGGATCGTCATGGGCAACGGCCAGACCCGGCCCTAGCGCTTCCGCGGCGACCGCACCCTCACGACCTTCACACCGCCGTCGTCATACAGCAGCGGCACCACGTCCGACGCGTCCACCTCCGCCGCGTACCGCAGATCCTCCTCGAAGCCGATGCCGAGCAGGTGCCGGCCGTGCGCCGACTGCCGGAACATCCGCATCGCATCGCCCCGGTACCAGTGCCAGAGATGCATCGCCGCCCACGCCTCGTCCGTCATCGCGAGGGCCCCGTCGGCCTCGGTCGCCGCCTCGACGATCGCGCCGGCCGCCGCGGTGTCCTCCAGGCTGAACGCCCGCCCCCGCTCCACGCCCGCGCACACCACCGCGATATCCGTCCGGCGCCGCACCGCCTCGTCGATCAGCCGCGCCGCGACGGCGCGCCGGTTCCGTAACGCCGCCACACTCACGAACGGCGCCTCCGCCGCCGATGCCAGCGCCTTCGTCCCGTTGGTCGTGAACAGCACCGCCGACTTCCCCTTGAACGACAGCCCCGAGAACTGCGCCGGCGAATTCCCGTAGTCGAAGCCGGGAGGCTGCTGCGCCTTCACCTCGCCGCAGAGCAGAGAGAAGTTGCGCGCCGCCAGCTTCCGCGCGTCCTGGATGTTGCTGCTGATGATCGCCCGCAGGAGGCCGCCGTCGAACATCGCCAGCAGCGATGTCGATGCCCGCAGCACATCGACGACCGCGACCGCATGCTCCTTGGGCGCGCGCAGCAGCTGCGGCGTCATCGCCACGGTGATCCTCATGCACCGATCGTACGCGCACCGCGCCCGCCGATCGACGCCCCCATGTCAACTCGGGGCGCGATCGTTGACATCCAGCAGTTGTCGCTTCTCGGTTGCCGGCTTCTCGCCTCCCGCTTCCCGCACTCCCGCTTCTCACTTCCGTCCAGATCCGCGACCCTGTCCCGCATGGCCACACACCGCACCCTCCGAGGCGCATCAGTCATCGTCACCGGCGCCAGCAGCGGCATCGGCCGCGAGGCCGCGCTCGCCTTCGCCCGCCGCGGCGCCAGCGTCGCTCTCGCCGCCCGCCGCGAAGACCGCCTCCGCTCCCTCTCGGCCGAACTCGAGTACATCGGCGCGCGCGCCCTCGTCGTACCCACCGACGTCGGCCGCGTGGGCGACATCGACCGCATGGTGCAGTCGACGCTTCGACGCCTTCGGCCACATCGACGTGCTCGTCAACAACGCCGGCTTCGGCTTCAGCGGAACCATCGAGCAGACCAGCGAGGCCGACATGCGCGAGATGCTCGACGTCAACTACATGGGCGCCTTCAACGCCATCCGCGCGGTCCTCCCGCACATGCGCGCGCAGCGCAGCGGCCACATCGTTAACGTCGCCTCGGTCGTCGGCAAGATCGCCTTCCCCTACCACGGCGCTTACTCCGCGACGAAGTTCGCCATGATCGCCATGACCGAAGCCCTGCGCGGCGAGCTCGACGGCACCGGCATCACCATCACGGCTATCCTCCCCGCCTCGACGCGCACCGAGTTCTTCGAGGCCCAGCGCACGCACGATGGCGGCGTTTCCGCCCCGACCGGCCCGCAGCAGGACGCCGGCGTCGTTGCGCGGGCCATCGTCCGCTCGTACTACCGCCCCACGCCCGAGGTGAACATGGTGCGCGCCATGCGCATCGCGTACGGCCTCAACGGCTTCTTCCCTGCCCTCCGCGACTTCGCCGGCAAGCAGTTCTACCGCCGCACCCACGGCAATCCCCGCCGCCGATAAACGCGCTCCCGCCACAACCTCATCTGTGCCAATCTGTGCCGTCTGTGGACAACCCGTAACCCGGAGCGACGCCCATGCCACCCCGTCCCTACACCATCGCCGTCTCCGACGCCGTCCTCGATGACCTGCACACGCGGCTCGAACGCACACGATGGCCCGAGCCTCTCCCCGGCGAGCCGTGGGCGCACGGCGCCGACGTCGCCTACATCCGCGAGCTGTGCGACTACTGGCGCGACAAGTACGACTGGCGCGCGCAGGAGACCGCGCTCAACGCCTACGCGCAGTTCGTCAGCACCATCGATGGCATCGACTTCCACTACTGGCACGTCCGCGGCACAGGCCCCGCGCCGATGCCGCTGGTCCTCGTGCACGGATGGCCAGGCTCGATCTTCGAGTTCCACCACCTCATCGGTCCGCTGACCGATCCCGCTGCGCACGGCGGCGATCCCGCCGATGCCTTCGATGTCGTCATCCCGGCGCTGCCCGGCTACGGCTTCAGCGGCAAGCCGAAGGAGTCGGGCTGGGGCCCGACGCGCACCGCGCACGCTTTCGATGCCCTCATGACCGAAGAGCTCGGCTACGCCCGATACGGCACGCAGGGCGGCGACTGGGGCAGCGCCGTCACCTCCCTCATGGCCGCGCACCACGGCGACCACGTCATCGGCGCGCACCTGAACATGCTCTTCGCCGCGCCGACGCCCGAGCAGGCCGCAGCGCCCGAAGCGAAGGCATACCTCGAGGCCGCGGCCGCGTTCCGGCGCGACGAAACGGCCTACAGCCAGCTCCACGGCACGAAGCCGATGTCGCTCGGCATCGCGCAGAGCGACTCACCGGCCGGCATCGCCGCGTGGATCGTCGAGAAGTTCCGCACCTGGAGCGACTGCAACGGCGATGTCGAGAGCGTCTACACCAAGGACCAGTTACTGACGAACATCATGTTCTACTGGGCGCCCAACAGCATCGCCAGCGCCGCCAACATGTACTACGAGTCCCGCCGCGAACGCCTCTCAGCCGCGCTCGAGATCAAGGCGCCCGTCGGCGTCGCCATGTTCCCGAAAGAGCTGGCCCGCGCCCCACGCTCCTGGGTCGAAGGCCGCATGAACATCACCCACTGGACCGAAATGCCCCGCGGCGGTCACTTCGCCGCCATGGAGCAGCCCGGCCTCCTGCTCGAAGACATCCGCGCCTTCTTCCGCCCGCTACGCTAGGTTGTTCGGTGTTCAGTGCTCGCGCCCGTTGTGGACAGACGAGTCATGTCATTCTGAGCGTAGCGAAGAATCTACTCCGGCCGACTCGATGCCCCCAAACGCCGCCGACCAACGCCGAACTAGCCCATAACCATCTGTGCCACCGGTGCCATCTGTGTAATCTGTGGTTAAGGAACCCTACGCCACCACCCCGCGCTCCCGCAGAAACCCGATCGCCCCCGCCACCGCCTCGGCCGGCTGCGATTGGTTGATCTCGAACACCCGCAGCGCCGCCGCCGGCAGCCCCTTCGCGATGTACTCCCACTCGACGTCGCCTCGCCCCGGCGCACGATGATCGCCGATGCCATCAACGTCATGCAGGTGCGTGCCGATGCAGCGCGGTCCGTTCGTGTCCAGCCATGCGCGCTTGTCGATGAACCCCAGCCGCCACTGCACCTCCGCATGCCCGACGTCGTGCCAGTACCCGGCCTCGGCGTTGTCGTAGCCCTCAAGCAGCGACGCGGCCTCGTCCGGCAGCGGGATCTCGTGGTAGTGCAGCCGGTTCTCGATGCCGAGGGCGATCCCGAGCGGCCGCGCGTGCTCCACCAACTCCCGCAGCGTCTCACGCGCCCGCTCCAGCCACGGCGCCGCCTCAGCCTCGCGAAGCCGGAAGCACTCCGCCCGCAGCTCTTCGACGCGCGAGCCGTCCCGCGTGCCGGAGTCGTACATCCGCCGCAGCTCTCGCTCCCCATCGAACATCTTGCCGCCGACCGCGCCCAGGTGCAGCACGACGTACCGCCCGCCGTACTGCTTCGTCAGGTCGATACTCCCCTTCGTGTAGCTCGATCGCCTTCCGCCGCTCGCCCTCGTCCGTCGATGCCAGGTTCAGCGAGCTGTTGCGCCCGCCGTTGCCGTCGACGCACCAGCGGCGCCGGCGCATGGATCGACGAGATGGGCACGCCACTCGTAGCTCATTAGCCGCTCGAACTGCGCCGTCGCCGTCGAGTGGCTCACCTCGATCGCGTCGTACCCCAGCGCCCGCGCCTCATCCACAAACCGGTGCATGTCCGCGACAAACCGGTCCTGTTGCGCCCACATCGTGCTGAGTGAGAGTGTCATGCGAAGAGACTAGACGCTGGAACGTTCAAGCGGGAGCGAGCGCGGGGCGGAGGGACGAAGCTGGACGACCGAAGGTCAGTCTGTAGCGAAGCGGAGTCACTGACTTTCCTCCCGGCCACAGCGGGAAAGGGGCCCCGGTCGGCTGGGCTCTGCGGCGAACATTCCAGAGCTAACGTATGCACTGGCCTCGTGAGGCCGACAATCATCGAATCTCACGAAAGTCAGCGTTCGGAAAGACGTACAGCGTGCCCGTATTTCCCGCGATCATTCCGAGAATTCGCACAACACCATCGACCTGGCGAACACCGAGCTCGATGATGCCGGATGACGGCGGCGCCGATCGTACGGCGATAGAGACATCTCCATCCCAGAACGGAGAATCCCGAATGACGGCGTACGGTTCCCACGCGACGGCGGAGCTCGCATCAATCGACACTTGATCCAACGCGTATCGTATGTTGTCGGCAAAGGTCGGCGACGACACATAGCAACAGTCCGTACCGTATTGAAACGACGGCACTACGCGAACGGTCTTGGGAAGGCCAGGAGCTCCACAGCCCTCAGGCAGTGAGGGCTGACCCGTGCACGATTGATCTTGGAGAAGAAGCCGATCCTCGAAGAACGCTACGTCTCGTGCCGTGGCGTTCGCTGCAATCTGCCGGGCCAGCGCGCACCAAGACGCGTCCTCTCCAAGGCAGTTGGCCTGGCGAGAAACGGGTGTCGTGTTGAACTGGACACTTGTCTCGTCAGGCGCCCGATGAGGCGCATCCTCCGCACCACACGCGAGGAGCAACAGGCTGGGAAGGCTAGCGAACAAGACAGCGCGCAGAAGCATGAGTTAAGGGTACGGGCCATAGCGGTGCGCGGGTCGGCGCAACGTGGTGTTTGGCCCTGCCGCGATGCGAACCAATTGTAACTACGCCTCTTTCGGTGCAGATCGCGGAATCTGTCGCACAGCGTTGAGCGCCGGAGGTTGCGCCCACATCGTGCTGGGGGAGCAGTGTCAGGCGGGAGTGTAGAAGCGACCCGGGTTACGCGGCAGGCTTGATCGAGGTGACGCGCGTCAGATCGATGCCGTCCCCGCGCCCGGGCCGCGGAGCTGTCCGCGTATCACTTCCATCATCCCGATGTGGCGAGAGACGTGGCCGAAGCCCAGCCCCGCTGACCACCTGGGCGCCTGCATGCCATACCAGGGCACGCGCTCGAGGAGCTTCTCGGGTGGGATGGCGTCGAGCCGCGCGGCCGTCGTCGCGAGCAGATCATCGACGTACGCCATGTACTGCGCCAGCGGCGGCGCCTTCAGATCATCGACGAGCGTGTCCGGCACGTCGAAGATGACGAATCGCGGACACGCGCTCTCGATGCCGACGCCTGTGCCCTTATCCGGATAGTCGAACGCTCTCGCCATCGGTGCAAGGTCGATCCGATCTCGCCAGTTGTGCGCGTCCCACACGGCCGGCATCTCGAACGCCTCGGCGGAGTAATAGTCGTTCGAGAGATACATGTGCCAGATGTTGTGCCAGATTGAGTGGTGGCCGGATCCCGCCTGCCAGTTCAGCTCGTCCTCGCTGAGATCGTCCGTGAGCTGGTGCACCATGTGGAGCGTCAGCCCCGCCTCCCAGCGATTCTGCTTGATCAGCAATTCCTTGAAGTCCATGGCGATCAGCCTCCTCGCCTCGCGCGGGCGTTCAGATCAAGCCAATCGTACGACGGCATCTCGAGAGCGGTCTATGACTTCGTTCACAAGCGGCAGCCGCACGCACCGAGCCCGCTCACGACAGACTGGCGCGCTTCAGGCTTGCGCGCGCTGCGATGCGCGCTGCGCGCCCCTCACTCCAGCGCCCGCGCCCACTCCGGCACGGCCGCGTCCGGCACCGCGTCGTAGTTCGGGAAGTACGGCTTCACGTCCAGCACCGGCGTCCCGTCGATCGCGTCGAGGCCCTCGACGCGCAGGATGTTCGCGCGCCGCCGCAGCAGCTTCACAACGGAGATGCCCGTCGCGCTCGGCCGAAGCTGGCTGCGCGTCGCCAGCACGCCCTGCTCCGGGATGCGGGCGTCATGCCCGATGCGCAACCGCGCCCGCAGCTCCGACGCCGGCACGCGGTCGAACGCGAACAGCACGATGAGGTGCGAATATCCGTCAATGCCGTCGAGCATCTCGACCAGGTCGTCGCGGATGATGATGTCCGACCGCACGGCCTCCCAGCCGTCCGGCCGCGGCGTCTTCACTCCGTTGCGGACGATGCCGATCGGCCGGATCTGCACCGGCTCGCGCGGGATCGGCGTCCGTCCGATGCCAAACCGCTCCGAGAACCAGTCCAGAAACTTGAGCCACAGCGCCTTCACGCGCGCACCCTATCACGCAATCGGCACAGTGACGACGACGACCACGCGGCACGCACGATGGGGCGCAGGCGCCCCCGCCTGCGCGTGCGGCGGATTCAGCCCGAAGCCCTGCCGCCGTGGCGCCCCGCGCCCGACGCGAATCGCTGCGCCCCGGCCTGCGCCGCCCCGACCACCCCGCGCCCCGTCTCCGCCTCGATGCGCAATCCCTCCGCCAGCGGCTGACCCAGCCCCTCGTACACCGACTGCCGGTCGGCGATGACGCAGTCCTGCGGGAACGCCGCGATCTCCTCCGCCATCGCCAGCGCCGCATCCAGCGCCGTGCCGTCGGCGACCACGCGCTGTACCAGCCCGATCGCCAGCGCCTCGCGCGCATCGACGGTGCGCCCCGTGAGGATCAGCTCGAGCGCGCGCCCAAGCCCGACGATGCGCGGCAGCCGCTGCGTCCCGCCGTCGATCAGCGGCACCCCCCAGCGCCGCTCCAGGCACCCGAACGTCGCGCTCTCCCCGGCGACGCGCACGTCGCACCAGCACGCGATCTCCAGCCCGCCCGCGACGGCCCACCCCTCGACGGCGGCGATCGTCGGTTTCGGCGACTGCAGCCGCGTGAAGCCCATCGGTCCCTCGGGCGCCGTCACGGGATTGCTCATCGCCTTCAGGTCCGCCCCGGCACAGAACGCCTGCCCGCCCGCGCCCGTCACCACCAGCACCCGCGCGCCGTCGTCCTCTACGAAGCGAAGATATCCCTCGTGCAGCAGCGCCGCCGTCGCACCATCGACCGCGTTCCGTCGCTCCGGCCGGTCGATCGTAAGCACCGCCGCCGCACCAATGCGTTCGTATTGCACCGCCATGCGCGCATAGTAGCCACACCCCGCGCCGTAGTACCACGGCCAATCCCGCTTCCCGCTTCCCATCCACGGTTTGCCCCCACGTCCGCCTCCCGCGATCATCCCCATCACACACCACTCACACCCACGGAGGCCCGCACGATGCCCGACCACCCAACGCCGACGAAAGACGACGTCCTCTCCTACCTGCGCGACCGCAACAACTGGGGCCGCTGGGGCGACGACGACCAGCGCGGCGCCATCAACCTCATCACGCCCGAGAAGCGCGTGCAGGCTGCCGGCCTCGTGAAGAGCGGCCGCAGCGTCTCCCTCAGCCGCGACTTCCCCACCATCCCCGGCCGCCACAATCCCATGCCCGCCCAGCACTTCGTCCGCGTCATGGACAACGCCGTCGTCGACTACTACGGCATCGTCTACCACGGCTACCTGACGACGCACGTCGATGCGCTCTGCCACGTCTGGGACGGCGAGGGCATGTGGAACGGCCGCGATCCGGCGAAGGAGGTCACGAGCAACGGCGCCCGCTTCGGCGCCATCGACAAGTGGCGCGACGGCATCACGACGCGCGGCGTCCTGCTCGATATCCCGAAGCTGCGCGGCGAGCCCTACGTCACGATCGAGAAGCCCGTGCACGGCTGGGAGCTCGAAGAGGCCGCGAAGGCGCAGGGCGTGTCAGTCGAGCCGGGCGACGCGCTCGTCGTGTACAGCGGCCGCGAGAAGTGGCAGGCCGCGAACCCGGACTGGAGCGGCTACCGCCCGCCGAGCCCCGGGCTGCATGCATCGTGCCTGCCCTTCGTGCGCGACCACGATGTCGCGGTGCTCGTCTGGGACATGATGGACGCGTCGCCGAACGAGTACGGCATCCCCTGGACGATGCACGGCGCCATCTTCGCCTACGGCGTCGCCCTCGTGGACAACTCGCTCGTCCAGCCCCTCGCCGAAGCCTGCGCCGACGAAGGCCGCTACGAGTTCATGTTCACCATCGCGCCGATCCCGGTCCTCGGCGGCACCGGCTCGCCGGTGAACCCGCTGGCGCTGCTGTAGGCGGCGGAGTTTCCGGTCCTAAGAAACAGAAAGGGCGCCCGAATCGGGCGCCCTTCAACTACAACCTACAACTGACCTACAACCTACTCCGGTCCGGGAGCCGGGTTCCCGAACGGCGGCCTCGGCGGGCCGGGCGGTCCGTCCTGCGAGCCCGGCGGGCGCCGGTCGCGCAGCCCACCGTCGGCGCTGCGTGCGGGGCCCGAGCTGCTGCCGCCGCTGCGTCCGCCGTTGTAGCCGCCGCCACCACCGCTACCGCCGCGCCGGTCGCGCGGTCCGCGGTCTCGACCGCCACCACCGCCTCCGCCGTAGCCACCCCGCCGCCGTTGCGCGGCCCGCGGTCGCGTCCGCCGCCACCGCCGCCGTATCCACCACCGCCGCCGCGTCCGCCGCCGCCGCCATCACGAGGCGGCCGCGACTCGCGCTCGGCCTTCTGTCGCGCCACCACTGCCGCGGCGTCCGTCTCACCGGCGAGCACCGCCCGCCGCGAGAGGTTGATGCGGCCCATCGAGTCGATCTCGGTGACCATCACCGACACTTCATCGCCGATCGACACGACGTCCTCGACCGACGGCACGCGGAAGTCCGCCAGCTCCGAGATGTGCACCAGGCCGTCCTTGCCCGGCGCGATCTCCACGAACGCGCCGAAGTTCATGATCCGCGCGACGCGGCCCGTGTAGATCTGCCCGACCTCCACGTCCTTCGTCATGCCTTCGATGATGTCGATGGCCTTGCGCGCTGACTCCTCGTCCGTCGCGCCGATGAACACCGAACCATCGTCCTCGATGTCGACCGTGCAGCCCGTCTCCTCGATGATCGAGCGGATCACGCGGCCGCCCGGGCCGATGACCGTGCCGATCTTCTGCGGGTCGATCTGCAGCCGGTACATGCGCGGCGCGTACGGCGACATCTCCGCGCGCGGCTCCGGCAGCGCCTCCAGCATCTTGCCCATGATGAACAGCCGGCCGTCGCGCGCCTGCTTCACCGCGTCCTTCATCACCGCCATCGGGATGCCCTGGATCTTGATGTCCATCTGCAGCGCGGTGATGCCCTCTTCGGTGCCGGCGACCTTGAAGTCCATGTCGCCCATCGCATCTTCGAGGCCGGCGATGTCGGTCAGCACCTTGTACTTGCCGTCCTCGCCCATGATCAGGCCCATCGCCACGCCCGCGACCGGCGCCGCGATCGGCACGCCCGCGTCCATCAGCGAGAGCGTGCTGCCGCAGACGCTGCGCCATCGACGTGCTGCCGTTGCTCGAGAGGATCTCCGAGACCACGCGGATCGTGTACGGGAAGTCCTCCTGCTCCGGCAGCACCGGCATGATCGCGCGCTCCGCCGAGCGCGCCGTGGCCGATGTCGCGCCGGCCGGCGCCGCCCATGCGCCCGGTCTCACCGACGGAGTACGGCGGGAAGTTGTAGTGGTGGATGTAGCGCTTGCTCTCGATCGGCGAGAGCGTGTCCAGCCGCTGCGCATCGCCCACGCCGCCGAGCGTCGTGATCGACATCGCCTGCGTCTGCCCGCGCGTGAAGATCGCCCGAGCCGTGCACTGCGCGGCAGCACGCCGACTTCGCACCAGATCGGCCGGATCTCCGTCCCCTTGCGTCCGTCGGGACGCCGGTCGTGCTGCAGGATCGACTCGCGCACCGTCTTCTTCACGAACGCGTCGAGCGCCTCGCCGATGGCCTTCTCGCCGTATTCCTCGCCGTACTTCTCCGTCGAGCTGCGCGCGGTAGTCGTCGAGCGCGCCCTGCCGCTCGTCCTTCGCCAGCGCCAGGAACTCCTCGACGTTGCCCGCCAGGTCGGCGAAGATCTTGCTCCTTCAGCTCCTCGGCACGGCGGCCGCCTCGAACTCCCACTTCACCGGCTTGAACGACCTTGACCATCTCCTCCTGCAGCTTGATGAGGATCTGGTTCTGCTCCTGCGCGAACTCCATCGCGCCGAGGATCACGTCCTCGGGCGCCTCGTTCGCGCCTGCTTCGACCATCATGATCGCGTTCTTCGTGCCCGCGACCACGATGTCGATGCTGCTCTCTTCGAGCTGCTGGAACGTCGGGTTCACGACGTACTCGCCGTCGACGTAGCCCACGCGCACCGACGACACCGGCCCCGCGAACGGGATGTCCGAGATCGAAAGCGCGGCCGAAGCGGCGACCGTCCCGATCACGTCCGGGTCGTTCTCCTTGTCCACGGCCAGCACCGTGATCACGATCTGCACGTCGTTGCGCATGCCCTTCGGGAAGAGCGGGCGCAGCGGCCGGTCCGTCAACCGCGCGCTCAGGATCGCCTCCGTCGAAGGCCGCCCCTCGCGCCGGAAGAAGTTGCCCGGGATCTTCCCCGCGGCGTACATCTTCTCTTCGAAGTCGATCGTCAGCGGGAAGAAGTCCATCCCCGGCCGCGGCTGGCGCGCCATCACCGCCGTCGCCAGCACGACCGCGTCGCCGTACTGCACGACGACAGAGCCATTCGCCAGTTGGGCGACCTTCCCCGTTTCTATGCTGAGCTCTTTTCCTCCGAGCTCTGTTGTGAATCTCTTTGCGTCAGGCATGTATGCAGGATCCTCCATCCTTTGTGGGATCGCAGGTCTCGTTCGAACCTGTGGTCATCGTTGTGGTATGCGAATGCAGCGGCTCTACTCCGGCTGCGTCTACGTCTCGAGAGTGGATTCGTGTCATCCGGGGCTTGCCGGTCGCCGCAGCGACGTATCTGAGGTGCCCCTTGCTCGAGGTGACGTCTAACTCTTCCCTACGTCACTGGCCCGGTCCCTGACTCGGGCGGATATGAGAAGGCCTCCGCGGGGTTCGTCCCCTACTTGCGGAGGCCCAGCTTGGCGAGGATCGCGCGGTAGCGCGTCACGTCCCTCTTGTTGAGATAGGCAAGCTGGCGACGCCGCTGCCCCACGAGCTTCAGGAGCCCGCGTTGGGTGTGGTAGTCGTGCCGGTGGGCCTTGAGGTGCTCTGTGAGCCCGTTGATGCGCTCGGTCAGGAGCGCTATCTGCACTTCCGCGGAGCCCGTATCAGTCGCGTGCCCCTGGTGCTGGCCGATCACCTCGGCCTTCCGTTCCGTCGCTAATGCCATATCGCTAGGCAGGGTAACAGGCCCCCGTGGCATCGGCAACGGGGATGCCCCTACCAAACGCTGCCAGCCCCTGCGCTCGACACCCGGCGCGGCATCTCGTTCAACCAACCGGGCAGTACCGGGCGCACCGCCCCTGTCATTCCGAGCGCCTATCATTCCGACACCCGTCATTCCGAACGCCTCCCTGTCCTTCTTGGCGCCTCCCTGTCATTCCGAGCGCCTCCCTGTCATTCCGAGCGTAGCGAGGAATCTACGCCGGCCGCCTCTACCGCCCCGGCGAAGCGACCCCGCGCGAGGGATGCCGTCCTCTCCACCTCATGCTTGCACCTCTCAATCCGCCGAACCGCGCCCCCAACGTACACTTCGGCAGCATGCCGACCCCGACCGACACTCAACGCCTCGATCGCCTGGCCAATCTTTTCCGCCGCTACGCCGAGGTCGAGTTCCCCGCCGCCGGCGCCCCGCTCTACGCGAAGATCAGCGAGCCCATCCCCGCCGACGTCGACCTGCTGGCGATGGCCTCGGTTACGCGCCCCGGCCAGCCCGGCCCTAACCTGCTCTTCGCCGCCGTCCACTACCTGCTCCTCTCCGGCGTCCGGGATCCGCTCGCCGACTACTACGCCGACGTCACACCCGCCTTCCGCCCGCCCGACGCCGACGCCTTCCGCCTCTTCCGCGACTTCTGCCTCGCGCATCAGGACGACGTCCGCGCCCTCGTCCAATCGCGCCTCGTCCAGACCAACGTCATCGAGCGATGCTGCGCGCTCGCACCGGCCTTCGGCATCGCGCACCAGCTCGGCCGCGGCCGGCCGCTCGCCCTCATCGAAGTCGGCTGCAGCGCCGGCCTCAACCTGCTCTGGGACGCCTACCACATCGACTACGGCGACGGCATCGCAGTCGGCGAACCCGCATCGCCGGTCCGTCTCCAGAGCGAGATCCGCGGCGAGACGTGCCACTTCCGCCCTTCCCGCGCGACATCCAGATTGCCGCTCGCACCGGCATCGATCTTGCTCCCGTCGACA
Organism: uncultured Chloroflexia bacterium; assembly: GCA_963736015.1. Lineage (GTDB taxonomy): Bacteria > Chloroflexota > Dehalococcoidia > DSTF01 > JACRBR01 > CAVTNG01. The sequence continues at coordinate 68,447 of CAVTNG010000009.1, forward strand.
TCAACGACGACGACGCCGTGCTCTGGCAGCGCGCGCTCATGTGGCCGGAACGCATCGAGCGCCAGCAGCGCCTCGAGGCCGCGATCCCCATCGTGCGTACCGCCGCCGCCCGCCTGCTCGCCGGGGACGCCTGCGATCTCCTCCCCGGCGCCCTGGCCGATGCGCCGCCCGGGGCTCTGCCGTGCGTCTTCGCAACGTACGCCCTGTACCAGTTCCCGTCCGCCGCCCGCGACCGCCTGCGTGACGTCATGCGCGACTACGCCTCCGCGCGCGACGTCGTCTTCATCACGATGGACACCGAGTTCGCCGAGAATGGCGATGGCGCCCTCCGCCTCACGCACTTCACCGGCGACGGCGGCGAGAGCGCGTCCCGCCTCCTCGCCCGTTGCCACCCCCATGGGCGCTGGATCGCGTGGCAGTCCGCATGACCGTCGCCATCGTCACCGACAGCACGGCCTGCGTGCCGCCCGAGGTGGCAGAGCGCTACGGCATCGAGGTCGTCCCGCTGCACCTCATCTTCGGCGGCCGCACGTTCGTCGACTCGCTCACGCAGGACACATCCGACTTCTATGATCTGCTCCGCCGCTCGAACGAGCGTCCCACCACCGCCGCGCCCTCGCCCGGCATGTTCCTCCAGGCGATCCAGCGCGCCGCCGTCCGCGCCGATGCCGTGCTGTGCATCACCGTCTCGAAGCAGTTCAGCGCCATGTACGACGCCGCCCGGCAGGCCATCGCAATCGCGCAGGCAGAGGCCCCCAACACCGACATCCGCCTGCTCGACTCGCGCAACGCCGCCATGGCCCAGGGCTTCGTCGTCATCGAGGCCGCTCGCCGCGCCGCCGAGGGCGCCCCGATCGAGGACGTTCTCGCCCGCGCCGAGGAGATGACCGGCCGCGTCACCCTGCTCGCCATGCTCGACACGCTGTCCTACCTCGCGCGCGGCGGGCGCGTTCCGCGCGTTGCCGCCTGGGCCGCCGGCGTGTTGCAGGTGAAGCCAATCGTCCGCTTCAGCGCATCGGACATCAAGCTCGTCGCGCGCACGCGCACACGACGGCGTGCGCTCGAGAAGATGGTCGATCTCCTCGCCGCTGCCGCCGGCAGCGCCCGCCTCCATCTCGCCGTCCACCACGCCCACGCCGAAGCCGATGCCACGTACCTGCTCGAGCAAGCGCACCAACGCATCGATCTCGCCGAGGCCTACGTCACGGAGTTCACACAGGTGATGGCCGTCCACACGGGACCCGGCCTTGTCGGCCTCGCCTGGTGGCGGGAGGGACCGCAAGCGCCGGCCTGAGTCGCCGCGTTTTCACGTTATACTGACGTCCGCAATGGCAATATCCGCGGGCCACGCCCGCACCGCGAAGCGCTCCCCGCGCACCCGAGAAGCCCGGAACCGGCAGGCCATTGAGACGGCGATCGCTCTCGCGCGCCCGCTCCCGCCTCCGTGCGCCAGCCCGGCGCTCGTCCTGCTCTCGGGCCTGCCCGGCAGCGGAAAAACGACGTTCGCTGCCGCCCTGCGCAAGTTGGCCCCGGTCGCCGTCATCACCAGCGATGACGTACGCGCCGCTACCGTCACCGTCCCCTCGTACACGAAGGCCGAGAGTGGCCGCGTCTTCGCCGCCATCCGCGCCGCCGCCGCTCAGCTCCTCTCCGCCGGTCACAGCACCCTCATCGACGCAACAAATCTGATCGAGGGCGAGCGTGCGATCATGTATCGTGCAGCGGCCGAAACCGGGGCACGCCTCGTCGTCGTACTCGTAACGGCCCCGCCGGAGGTTGTGCGCGAGCGGCTCGAAGCCCGCGCAAACGCCGATCCGGCGACGGCGGACGTCATGGTGTACGAGCGGATGCGGCCGTTCGAGGAGCGCATCACCCGCCCGCACTTCGTGGTCGATACTTCGGGGGACTACTTAGCGGCCGTCCGGGCCGTCGCCAGGGAGATCGCAGCCAGATGAGCCGAGAGCAGCGGAGAATGAACCGGAAGACGGGCGATGCCGGGTCATCGCGCCGCACGCCTGTCAAGGTCTCGGGGAGCAGTGGTTTCCCCATCGTACCCGTCGCCATCGGCGCCGGCGTCGTGATGATCGTGCTCCTGATCGGCTATCTCATCGTTCAGTCCAACCAGAGCCCCAGCACGGATGCCGCCACCGCCGCGGCCCAGGATTCGAGTTCGGACATCCCCGGCACCTTCGTGCCCGACCAGGGCCGCGGCCACTTCCCGGGCTCCTGGCCCACCGACCGCGCCATCACGCCGTTCTGTCCCGGCGTCGCCCAGTCCGATGAGGCGCTGGCCGCAACGAATTCGCCCCCCGGCGCAGGATCGACGGCCTCCGCGTCAACGCCATCTCCCGCAGCCACGGCCACGCCCTCCGCAACGGCAACGCCGTCCGCGACGGCCACATCCTCCGATGCAACGTCGGAGTCCACCTCATCCTCGGCGACCACGCCGAACGCCACGGCGACGCCGCCCCAGAACTGCTACGCCAGCAACCCGCCTTCGTCAGGGCGGCACCTCAACGTGCAGAAGAACGTCGACCTCGGCAACGGCGTGATCCTCGCCCAGATCCCGCCGAACGTCGGCGTCTACCCGCACGACATCGTCTTCCCGCGGGAGGCCATCCCGCACATCCTCGAACACGCCGGCGTCTACGTGGGCTGGAATTGCAAGGACGACGACCAGGCCTGCCTCGATGCCGTGCAGAAGGTCGAGGACCTCGCGAACGACCGCATCGACAACAACGAGAACCTGGTCCGCATGGCGAAGGACACGGACCTGCCGATCGGCGTCATCGGCCTCGCGTCATGGACGCGCTACGAGAACATGCCGGCCGACCAGCTCGACCTCAAGGCCATCGAGCGCTTCATCGGAACCAACTCCTGCCGCGTCGACTGGGAAGGCTTCTGTAACTAACGGGTTCGACCGCCGACTGGCTGACATGCTGAGTCGCTGAGCTGAGCTGCTGGCTGGCTACCCGTCCCAACCCATCGCGCGCTCGACCGATACCAGGTCTGCGTCGACGTGATGCACTGTCGGATCCAGCCGCAGCGCCGTTTCCGGATCCTTCAGCCCGTGCCCTGTGATGATGCAGACCACCGTCTGCGTCGCGAACCGCGCGCCCGAGGCCGCCTGCTTCAGCACGCCAGCAACGCACGCCGCCGAAGCCGGCTCGCAGAAGATGCCCTCCTCGCGCGCCAGCCGGTTATACGCAGACATGATCTCGTCGTCCGTCACCGCCTCGATGCGGCCGCCAGACTCGTCGCGCGCCTCGATCGCCGTCTTCCACGACGCCGGATTGCCGATGCGGATCGCGCTCGCGATCGTCTGCGGGTGCTCGACCGGCCCGCCGCGCACCAGCGGCGCTGCCCCCTCCGCCTGGAACCCCAGCATCCGCGGCCTGCGCGTCGTGCGCTCCAGGCGAAAATACTCCACGAAGCCGCGCCAGTACGCCGTGATGTTCCCCGCGTTCCCGACCGGAAGCGCGACCACCTCCGGCGCGTCGCCGAGCGCGTCCGAGATTTCGAATGCCGCCGTCTTCTGGCCCTCGATGCGGTACTGGTTCACCGAGTTCACCAGCGCGATCGGATGCTTCGACGTGATCTCGCGCGCCAGCCGCAGCGCTGTGTCGAAATTGCCGTCGACGGCGATGATCTCCGAACCGTGCACCGCCCCCTGCGCCATCTTCCCGCGCGCGATCTTCCCGTCTGGAACGATGACGTACACCTTCAACCCGTAGCGGGCCGCATACGCCGCCGCCGATGCGCTCGTGTTGCCCGTGCTCGCGCACATGATCGCCGTCGCGCCGGACTCCATCGCCTTCGCGACGGCGACCACCATCCCGCGGTCCTTGAATGAACCCGTCGGATTGCACGCTTCGAGTTTGAAGTACAGCGCCTCGCAGCCGAGGTCCTTCTCGATCGACTGCGACCGCACGAGCGGCGTATCGCCTTCGCCCAGAGAGATCAGCGGCGTCGCCGCCGTCAGCGGCAGCAGGTCGCCGTACCGGTGCAGTACCCCACGATGCGGCATGTCCCCCGGCGGCGCCGGCGCCGTCGGCGTCGTCATTCGTCCTCGCTTTTGAGCTGGTTCGCCTGCAGTCGCAGCTCCTTCGCCTGCCGGTCCAGCTCTTCCGCCTCGCGCCGCTTCATCCGCTCCAGCGTCTGGTTCAGCTTCAGGAGCTGCTCGCTTAGCGTCCGGCGGAAGTCCAGCGTCGCGCCGTGAATGTGGTCGATGCGCCCGTCGTACGCCTTCAGCCGCGCCTCCACTTGCGCCGTAACCTCTTCCTCGCGTTCGACGCGCAGCCGCGCGTCCTCGAGCGACTCCTCCGCCCGCGAGGTGCGGTCCTCGAGCCGCTGCCGCTCCGCGCGAAGCAACTCCACGCGCTCCGCGAGCAACGGCAGTACCCGGTACTCCTCCTGCTGCGCGTGCAGCTCCGACTCCAGCCGTCCCCCGATCTCGTGCGCCAGCCGCGCCCGTTCCGCCAGCACGTCGTCCTCGCGCCGCAGCGCCCGAATCGCGCTCTCGATCTCGGAGTGCGTCTGCTCGATACGGTTGATCGCATCAACGTTGCGCGCCGTCCGCCCCTCGATGCCCTCCAGCCGTTGGCTGATCGCCTGCAGCCCCACGTGCGAGCGCGACACGTCGTCGGCGAAGCGCCGCGCCGCGTCGTCCACCGCGCTCTGCCGTTCCGTCAGCGCCTCGACGCGCCGCTCCACGTCTTGCAGGCGGCGGTACATGTCATTCTTCTCGGACTGGTCGCGCGTCTTCTCCTCGCCCGTCGTCCGCTCCATCATCTCGAACTTCGTGTCGATCAGCACTTCGGCGTCCTGGATGCGCTCGAGCAGGCCCGACACCTGCCTCAGTTGCTCCTGCATCGTCGGCAGCCCGATCGTCTTCGCGCTCAGCTCCCGCAGCCGCACTTCCGCGTCGCGCAACTTCTCGTTTACGTCCAGGATCGCCGCCTGCACCTGGTCGTTCTGCTGCTGCATCCGGCTGAGCTGCGTCTTCAGCCCGCCCACCTGATCCTGCAGCCACACCACGACCGTGCCCTGCGTGCGCTCCTCGCTCTGTGGGTCCTGCATCGTCATGACTTCACCCGCAACACCTGCTCGATGCCGCCGACGCCCCGGAGCCCGCGCACTTCCGCCAGCGCCTGCTGGACGCCCTCCTCGCGCGCCTCGTGCGTCATGATCACGATCTCCGCCGTGCCTTCGCCATCGATCTCGCGCTGGATCACGGACGCGATGCTGATCTCACGCGCGGCGAGCGCCCCCGCGACGCGCGCCAGCACGCCCGGCTCATCGGCGACCGCGATGCGCAGATAGTAACGCGACCGTACGTCGGCCATCGGCGCCACGCCCAGCCCCGCCTCGCGCCGAAACGAGTGCGGCCAGTACACGCTGTTGCTGATGCTGACGGCCGCGTCCAACGCGTCCGCCACCACCGACGAGGTCGTCGGCAGCGAGCCCGCGCCAGGGCCCTGGAACAGCACGCGGTTCATCAGATCGCCCTCGATCTCGACGGCGTTCAGCGCTCCATCGACGCTCGCGAGCAGTTCGTCCTCTGCGACCAGCGCCGGGTGCACGCGCAGCTCGATGCCGCCCTCAGCCCGGCGAGCGATCGCCAGCAACTTCAGCGCGTATCCCATCTCCCGTGCGTAGTCGAAGTCGCGCGTCGAGAGCTTCGTAATGCCCTCGCGGTGCACATCGTCCGGCCGAACGTCCACGTGGAACGCCAGCGTCGCCAGGATCGAGAGCTTGTACGCCGCATCGATGCCCTCGACGTCGTTCGTCGGGTCGGGCTCGGCGAACCCCGCCGCCTGCGCCCCCGCCAGCGCATCGGAGAAGCTCCGCCCCTGCTTGCTCATCGACGTCAGGATGTAGTTCGTCGTCCCGTTGATGATCGCCGTCACCGCGATGATGTCGTTCGCCAGCAGGTCGCGCTTCAGCGGCGCGATGATCGGGATGCCGCCGCCCACCGACGCCTCGTACAGCAGGTCGACGTTGTGCTCGCGCGCCAGCGCCAGCAAGTGGGCGCCGTGCTTCGCCATCACTTCCTTGTTTGCCGTGACGACGAACTTGTTCGCGGTCAGCGCCTCGCGGAGGTACGCGTACGCCGGCTCCTCGCCGCCCATCACCTCGATCACCATCTCGATCGAAGGGTCGTTCAGCAGCTCCGCGGCATCCGTCGTCAGCAGCGACCGGTCGATGGCCACGCCGCGTTCCTTGGCGATGTCGCGCACCAGCACGCGCCGCAGTTCGAGCGGATAGCCGATCTGCCGCGCGTAGACGTCGGCCTTTTCCAGAAGAATGCGAGCGACGCCGCTTCCGACGCCGCCCAGTCCCATCAGGCCAACGCCGATGGACTTCCGCGCACTGGCCGTTGCCTCACTGGGCGCTGCCTCACTGGCCATTGCCGCCGTCCGGCGCTACCGGCGCGTCCGGTACTGGCGGGTTCCCGCCCGAGCCATCGCCCGCTGGTGCGGCAGGCGCCTGTGGCTCCGTGCCGGCGCCACCGCCGCCGGTCGACGTGTCCACGCCCGGGATGATCGGCGTCGGGGCCGGCTGGTTCGAGAACACGTTGACGAGCGCGTCGTTCTGCGACTTCGTGTCGAACTTGTTCAGGATCACCATCCGGCTCGTCAGGTCCTGGAGCCAGTCGTTGTACTGCTTCGACACGATGACGCTCTTCTGGTCGTCCTTTACCGGCTGGTCCGATCGGTCATCGACCCGGATGACGTAGAACGCCGACCCCGATTGCGATGCGATTGCCGTACTGATCTGGCCGACGGGCAAGCTGAACGCCTGGTCGTTGTACGACGCATCGAAACTGCCGTTGGGCCCGTAGTCGTGGAGCCCGCCCGTCGTTTGCACGTCGGTCTCCTTCGAGACATCCTTCGCCACCGCATCCCACGCCTCGCCGGCGCGGATGCGGTCCGCCGCGGCGTTGGCTTCCGCCTCCGTATCGGTCTGGATCACCTCGACCTTCGCCTGCGGGACCGCCGCCGGCAAAGCGTTGGTCATCTTCTCCTTGATCTTCGCCTCCAGGAGCTGTGCCTTCTGGATGCGCCGGTACTCAGCCTCGTTCAGGCCGATTTCGTCGAGCTTATTGCTGAGCGCCTGGGCATAGGTCTTCTGGTCCGTCCCGACCGGTGCGTTGATCTGCGCGCCGATCTGCGCTCCAACCTCGTCGTCCGTCGCCGTCACACCCTGCTCCGCCTCGGCGTGATCGATGAGCGCTACCTCTTGCACCAGCGTGTTCATCGTGGACTGCGGCAGCAGCTGCGGCGCCTGCTGGTACAGCGGGTTTTGCGCCAGCTCGTACGCCATGCGGCGCTTCATCGCGTTGTACGACACCGTCGTGCCATCGACATCGAGCACCGTACGGTTGCGAGGCTTGATCACCGTGTTCCAGTACCCGAACGCGATGAACCCGAGCGCGATCACCACCACGAGCGCCACGCCGCCGATGAGGAGCACCCGCGCCGATTGCTCGGAGTCCATGTTCATCGAGCGCGCCAGCGGCCCGCGGCGTGGTCCACGCGGCGTCGGCTTCTTCGCCGGCTGGGCTGCTTGTGATCGTTGGGATTTGCTGTCGCTTGCCATCGAGTTCAGTCTCCCGCGCGCCCGTCTCCCCCACCGCATCCCTGCGGCGCAGGCGGCTCACTTAGCGCGAAAAGCTCCCCGATCGCACGTGGTCTGCCGTGTACGGAAGCAGCGCGAGGTGCCTCGCGCGCTTGATCGCGATCGTCAGCCGGCGCTGATGCCGCGCGCAGGTCCCCGTCTTTCGCCGCGGCTCAATCTTCCCGCGGTCCGATACGTAGCGCCGCAGCTTCACCGGGTCCTTGTAGTCGATGACGTCGATCTTGTCGACGCAGAACGCGCAGACCTTGCGCCTCGCGCCGAAACGCCCGCGCCCGCCACCTCCAGGCCGGCGCCCAGGCGCGCCGCCCGATCGCTCCTCGGACCGGCCCTCAGGCCGGGGCGACGCGCCATCGGCGGGCGCTTCCGTCGCCGGAGCTGTTGTCTCAGTCTCGCTTACATCCGTGGTCAAATGATCTCCTTCGCCGCGTCACGCCTTCGCTGTGACGCGTAACCGCCCACTACTCGAAAGGCAGGTCGTCCGGATCGACCGCGCCGACCGCTGCCGGTGCCGCATCGTCGAAGCGCTCCGCCCGCATGCCGCCACCGCTGCCACCCGCGCCGCCCCCCAGGAACAGCACCGTCTGGGCAACGACTTCCGTGCGGTACTGCTTCGTCCCGTCCTGTCCCTCCCACGACCGCGTCTGCAGCCGTCCTTCTACGTACGCCTGCCGGCCCTTCGTCAGGAACTGGCTGCACAACTCCGCGAGCTTGTCCCACACGACGACGTTAAACCAATCCGTCTCTTCACGGCGCTCGCCGTCGGGTGAGCTGAAGGAACGGTTGCACGCCAGCGTGAACTGCGTGACCGCCTTCCCGTTGGCCGTGTACCGCATTTCGGGATCCTTCCCGAGATTGCCGATGAGCATCACTTTGTTCAAACCGGCCATGCTTGTGCGTCCTCTCGCCGTTCCGAGCCCGCGCTCAGTCCTCGTCCTTGCGGATGAGCAGGTGGCGCAGCACGTCGTCGGAGATCGCGAGTCCGCTCTCCAGCTCGTGTGCGCGCGCCGGATCAAGCTTGATCTGCGTCACGACGTAGTTACCCTCGCTGTGACGCGCGATGGAGTACGAAAGCTTCCGCCGCCCCCAGGGCGTTACCTCCGCCACCTCGCCACCGCGCACCGTCACCGCCGTCGTCAGCCGCTCGATCGCGGCCGGCACGTCCTCTTCGGCGATGTCCGGGTTCATCACAACCGTCAGTTCATAATCGTGCAAGCAGTAACCTCCACCCTGGCAGAAAGAAAACGCCCGCGCGCTCCGGAGGGCTCCAGGAGGCCGGGCGGACTGGTCAGCAAGTGCTGGCCGTGGTCACGACAGCGCAGAAAATTATAGGAACGGGCCGCAGCGAAGTCAACGAACGGCGCTCTTCGTCCGCGCCTATCGACAAGCCAGCCCGAAGGTGTAACCTTGGCGGCGACGCGGTAACCTGTGTAGGCCGAGGTGTGGACATGCGCAAGGACCTGATGGAGATTCTCGCCTGCCCCATGTGCAAGGGCGAGCTCACCCTCACTATCGACGAAGAGAAGGACGACGAGATCGTCACCGGCACGCTCTTCTGCGCCAAGTGCGACGAGCGTTACCCCATTGAGGACAGCATCCCAAACCTCTTGCCGCCCGACCTGCGCAAGGCCGCGAGCGGCGCCTGATCCCCACGGAGGCACCAGCATGGGACGTTCCCGGCAGCTCGGCTTCATCCTCATGGCGGTCGCCAGTCTCCAGATGCTCATCATGCTCGTCGGCGCCGCCCGTCGAAGCTATCTCGTCATCGCCGTGCCGGTGATCGCCGCGGCCGGCCTCATCAGTGCCCTCACGTTCTGGGTCGGCTGGACCATGGCGAACACCGACTCCGAGCTCGCCGCGCTCGAGGAGCAGGAGTACGTCCCCGAACCCTCTGTCGTCTGACAGTCCAGACCAGCGAGAGATATCGAAAACGCCCGCTCGATGCGGGCGTTCCGTGTACGGATGGGTGTCGGCGACTTAGAGGCGGAGCTTCCCGTGTGATGGCTGGCGGCGGCGCTGGCGGGGATGGCCCTCTTCTTCGTCCAGCAGCTCGATCGGTGGCGTCGATACTGCTTCGTGCACGTAACCGCAGCACAGGCAGGTGCTGTATGCCCCGTACCAGTCCCGCTCTACGATCATCGAACCACGGCAACGGGGGCATGTGCGCGGGAGGGCAGTGTTCATGAGGGCAGTCCTCTCAAGGCCCCTTCGTCGGGGCGATACCCCCGTCGCACGGGGTTCCGAAAGCGCCGGATCGCAAATCACGGGCCTTCTTCGCCTGCGGGGTTAGCTGCCGGGTTCGGACGGAAGGCTGCCCTACGCGCGGCATGCGCCTGCGCGATTCACCCCACCCCAGAAAGGGTCTTCGTTCCCCCGCTCCGCCCACGTCCACCAGTACGTCGGCGGATTCGGCGCGGCCCCGAAACCGGGGCCATCGGCCTGCAAATCGCATCTGCAGGACGATTGTGATTTCTGGTACATACTACGACGGAAAGCGCCGCCCTGTCAACAGTTTTGACGCAATTGATGCGGTTTCGTTAAGTCTCAGATCGTCTGCTTCGATTTCCGAAGCGCCCGAAATCGGCGCGTCGGCGCACCGCGGCCGCTAAGCTGAAGCGCCATGTGCGGCCGCTTCACCCTCACGAAGAAGGACTTCGCCGAACTCGGCCACCTCATGGGCGCCGAGGTGCACGAGCGCGATGCCGCCCTCTATCGGCCCCGATACAACATCGCCCCCACCGACCCGCACTGGATCGTCCGCATGAAGACGGAGCAGCGCGAGCTCATCCCTGCGAACTGGGGCCTCGTCAACTCCTGGGCCAAGGACGCGAAGGGCGCCGCCCGCCAAATCAACGCACGCTCCGAGACCGCGCTCAGGCGCCCCGCCTTCCGTGACGCTTTCATGGAACGCCGCTGCGTCGTCCCCGCCGACGGCTTCTTCGAGTGGGTCGGCACGAAGGAAGCGCGTCGCCCGATCTGGTATCACCCCGCGCATGGCGACGTCATCGCCTTCGCCGGCCTGTACGAATCATGGCTCGACCCCGCGACGAAGCAGTGGCAGCGCACGTTCACCATCCTCACCACCGAGGCCAATAGCCTCATCGAGCCCGTGCACGACCGCATGCCCGTCGTCCTGCCACCCGACCGCATCGATGAATGGCTGTTCGTGCCATCGCGCGACAAGCAGACTCACGCCGAGAAGCTGATGCCGCTGCTCCGCCCCGCCCCCGAAGATGCGCTCGTCGCGACCGAGGTTTCGCGTCGCGTCAACTCCGTCGCCAACGACGACCCCGGCCTGCCTCGCCCCGCCCGAAACGACCGAACCTCCCGCCGAAACGGCGCGCCTCTTGTAGCCACAGACACTTCGCCGGGCCGGCCAACGTGCGCGTCCGGGGTCGCTCAAAGCCTACGCGCGCAACTGGGCCGCAATCCCGGCATCCCGACGATCCGTTCCGTCATCCGGAGGACCAAATCGTGTCATCGAGAGGACCAATCGTGTCATCCCGGGGCGTGTCATCCCGAGAACCGGGTCTGTCATCCTGAGCGCAGCGAAGGGTCTACTTCGGCCGCCGATCCCGCAGCAAACAAAACAACATCGTCCCAACGAGCCGTCGCCTACTCCTGACCGCCGGACCCTTCTCCCGTGATCACGTTCCCGTCCGCATCCGTCCGCAACGGACCCTTGCTCATGTCCAGCATCACCAGCTCGTTCCCCCACGGATCACGCACGACGACGCACCGGCCGATCGCGATGTCGAACGGCGCAACTTCGACCGTCCCGCCCGCCGCCACGAAGCGCGCCGAGGCGTCCTCGGCGGAATCCACGAGCAGGTCCACCTCGACGCCCTCGCGCTCCGTCTGGATCACCAGCTCTGCGCCCGTCTCTCGCAGCCGCAGCCCCGCGGCCGTCGCGCTGCGCCAGACGAGCGCGTGCCCCAGCCGGTCGCGATAGAACGCCAGCCCCGCCTCGAGGTCATCGACGTACACCCGCACACAGTCGATCTTCCGAAACAGCGGCATAGAACGGGCTCCGGATCAGCCAACTTCTGTCCTAATGTGCAAGACGGGCGTAGGGGCCGACCTGCGTGTCGGCCCTCGTTGGTCGCTCGAACCACCGCCCCATGTTACTTGGCCAGCAGCCGCTCCAGCTCGTCCAGCAGCGCGCGGTTCTCCGGCTGCGCGAACGTCGCGCGCGCCGGCTCGAGCGTTTCGATCAGCCACTCCGCCACGCCGTTCTTGAGGTCCGCCGCGTGCAGCGCGCCGTCGCCGTACGCCGCCTCGACCTCCTCCGCCGACGTGAACCGCAGGTCGCCGCCGTGCTCTTCCTTCCGCGCGATGCGGAACTCGCCGTCGCGCGGGAACACCAGCTTGCGCACCCAGTCCAGCATCGGATTGAACGCCGGGTTGTCCGGCGGGCAGAACGCCTTCCGCACCTTCGCACGGATCTCGTCCGGCGTGTCGTGGATGAACAGCGACGACGACGCGTCCGACTTGCTCATCTTCATCGATGCCCAGAAGTCCGTCAGGTCCGCCCCCTCGGGCGGCGGCCAGAGCGACGGCTTGCGCAGCCCGAGCAGCAGCGGATGGTGCACGCACACCGGCTTGATCCGATGCCCGTCCTCCGCGATCAGCGGGTTGATCTTCAGCTTCGACGCCACATCCCGCGCGACGACGTGCGCCTTCCGCTGGTCCATCCCCGCGTGCGCGATGTTGATCCCCATCGCGAAGATGTCCGCCACCTGCATCGGCGGATAGATCAGCTTCGCGAAGTCAACCGACTCCCCCTCCTTGCGCCCGAGTATCGTGATGCTCCGTTGCATCCGCGCCAGCGACGTGTTCTTCGCTACGTCGATGAGCGACGCCCAGTACGCGTCGTTGTCGTGGTAGAGGTCGCTGCCCAGCACGAAGTGCAGCTGCGCCGGATCACCGCCGGCGCATCGATACGCCGCTTCCAGCCCCGCGCGGAAGTAGCCACCGGCGACGCGCTTGATCGTGTCCTGGTCGCCGCCGAGCTTGTCGTTGATCCACGTGTGCCAGTCCGCGAGGAAGATCGTGCAGTGCACGCCCGCATCGACAAAGTCCTTCACCTTCGCCATGCACACGAAGCTGCCGAGATGGATCTTCCCCGAGATCTCGAAGCCGATGTAGTGCCGCAGCGGCGTGCCCGACGCGACGAGGCGCTCCAGGTCCTCGCGCGTCAGCACCTCCTCCAGGTTGCGGGTAATCTTCTCGACGGCGTCGCTCGCACTCATCGGCGCATGCTAACAGGCACACGCCGATCGCCGAAACGATGCTCCGCAGGCGCCCTCGGCCGTGCGTATTGCATCCCATCGCGACCATCGCCGCAGCGCGGAGGACGGGCGCCCCGCCTGTCCACTTCGATCGCGGGCGCCGATCCCGCACGGCGTGAACCGTGAGCCAACACCGTCGCACTACGCAGCACGGAGCGATCGACCTCGTCAGTTGCCGAGCCAGCGTCACAAATGGGGCACAGGCGCCCCCGCCTGTGCGTCTTGCATCCCATCGCGACCATCGCCGCAGCGCGGAGGACAGGCGCCCCGCCTGTCCCCACTCTCGAACTCACCATCGCACCGCTGGCCCTCAGCCCGCGCGGCTTATGACCCGTCGCCCCACCCCTGCACCAAACATCACCACGCCCGTCACTACGAGCGCACCAACAACCACTACCCACGCCCGTGTTCCACCACCCGAACCGCCACTTCCGGTGTTCGGCGGCACGATGACGCCATGTGGCGTCGGAGTGGCGGCGGGCGTCGGCGTCGACGGCTCCGCGACCGTGAATTCGGTTCGCTGATCGTTGGTTCCCGCGACCCAAGGCACCAGCGGCTCCGCCGCCCGCCCGCTGATGTAAAACCGCACCTGCTTCCCCGGCGCACCGCACCCCGCCCGCGCCTCCTGCGACAACACGAACACCCGCACCGATCCCTCCGGCACGAACGCACCCGGCGGCGGCGCGGCAACGACGCCGCAGTCGACCCCATCGATCGTCGCGCCGGTGATGAAGGTCCCGTACAACCGCATCGAGTCGCCGCCGACGACGATCGCGGCGGTCTTTGTCTCGCCCGCGCTGAACGTCGCCGTCGTCGCCTGCACCCCGTCGGCCACGACCGTGACCGGCGCGCCCTCCGCCGGGCACCCGGCCTGTTCACCGGCGCCCTGCACAATCACCGTCGCCCGCGACGCCCATGGCCCCGGCTCGAGAAAGGACCCTTCGCACGCCGCAAAGGGCGCCGCCAGCCCGAGCGTCATCGACTGCGCGGGCAGCCCCGCGACGATGGCCTCGCCGCTGATCTCCATCGCGCCCGGCCCCAGGTCGTGCACAAGGAACGTCACCTCGTGCACGCCGTCCGGGAGCGTGACGGATGTCGTGTTCGGCGATGTCGGCAACCAGCCGAATTGCCGCTGCAAACCCACGCAGTTGTCGAAGTTGCCGCCGACCGCTGTCCCGCTGGCGTCGGTCGTCATCGGCAGGATGGCGTCGCTACAGCCCTGGTAGAGCTGCCACCCGAGCAGCCCCGGCTCGCCCGCTTCCCGCACCCCGTCGCCGTTCAGGTCATTGATCACGTGTGCGACGAGCTGCCCCGGCGCGGGTGTAGCCGTCGTCGTAGGCGTGGGCACCTGTGCGAATGCGTCGCCGGCGCGCGAAGAGCACCACGGCCATCACGAGGCCAGCCACCGCAAGAACGAAGACGAAGCGCGTCATGCCGGTACAACGCGCGAGCACGCCGATCGGTTAACCGGCGCGAAGTCGATAGACGCGTCCGACGGCTCGAACGGGCGCCTCGATGAACTCGAAGAGCCCTTATCGGGGCGAACCTACTGCGTGTTGCGGGCGTTCCGCTCCTGGATCCGGCGGAACACGATGGCGACGACAGCGCCGACCGCGAGGATGATGGCGATGAGAATCGTGAGAACGACCATGATGACCCTGCCCCCTGTCTGTGCTGACCCGCTTCGGGCGGCGCCCATGGGCGCAGTCCAACGTTATTGTCGGCACCCACGGTCGCGTCTGGTGCCCGCGCGCAGGGGATGACTTCGCCCTCCCGATGGCGTTACCATCGGGCATCCGGGTTTTCACACGCATCGGGAGGCTCCACGTGGGCGACAAGAGTCCCAAGAACACCCAGAAGTCCAACAAGCAGAAGGCCCAGAAGAAGGGCGCCAAGGCCGGCGCCAAGAAGTAGCCGCGCCGTCCGGCGGCAGTCCATGCCGGCATCGGAATCCGATGCTGGATGTGATCACTCGCCCAGGATGCGACGTCGCTGCGGCCGTGGCGCCTTTCGCAGCCCGAACCCCTCGATCGCGAGCCGCCGGATATGCGCCATCGCCTCATCGACGCTGTCCGTGAGCATCAGGTGGTCGATGTCACGCACGTCGATCGTGTGCTCGCGCAACAGCCGCTCGCGGAAGTACTCGAACATCGGCGTCCAGAACTCCACACCCATCAGCACGACCGGGAAGTTCTTGATCTTCCCCGTTTGCATGAGCACCGTCGTCTCGAAGATCTCGTCCAGCGTCCCGAACCCGCCCGGCATGGCGATAAACGCGTACGAGTACTTCAGCAGCATCACCTTCCGCACAAAGAAGTGCTGGAACGTGATCCACACGTCCAGGTAGCGGTTCGGCCGCTGCTCATGCGGCAGCTGGATGTTCGCGCCGACCGATCGCCCGCCCGCCTCCTTCGCGCCCCGATTCGCCGCCTCCATGACGCCCGGCCCGCCGCCCGTCATCACCGTAAACCCCTCCTGCGCTAGCCTCCGGCCCACCTCCCGCGCCAGCTCGTAATACAGGTGGTCCTCGCCGAAGCGCGCTGACCCGAACACCGTCGCGCACGGCCCCACGAAATGCAGCGTCCGGAACCCGCGCACGAACTCGAGCGCGATCTTGATCGCGCTCCAGAGATCGCTGCCCCGCGCCCGCGGCCCCGAGAGGAAGACGCGCTCGTCCTGCGCCGTCGTCGCCTTGCCCCACCGCTCCGGCTCGCCGGTGACCGGCTTCCCCGTGATGTCCTTCTGCTCCTGCGCCATAGCTGCGCCTCCTTGTGGTCGAGGCTACCGCAGCGGCCGGGCGCGGGCCTACATCGGTCGCCGCCCGCCGCATGCCCGGTTGCCACCCAGCCCGGCAGACGCCATGCTCATCCCGTACCACCGCACATGAGCCAGACACCGCCCGAGGCCGCCGCCCCATCGAAGCGATCGCCGCTGGCGCGCGCCTGGCGCCGCGTCGTGAAGATCGTGTGGCGGCCGTGGCTGTTCCAGTTTGGCCTGGCCGGCGCCCTGCTCGGCGTCATGATCTGGCAGGTCGACTTCTCCTCCGTCGTGCAGACACTCCGCGATGCCAACTATGCCTGGGTCGCCCTCGCGTTCGTCGTCTACACACTGTCCCGGGTCGTGCACACCTGGGAGTGGCAGCTCACCCTCACGAAGCTAGGGCACCCGCCATTTGGCGGACTCTTCGGGGCGCTCCTGATCGGCAGCCTCGTTAACAACGTCGTGCCCGCCGCCGCCGGCGATGTCGCGCGCCTCCAGATCGTCGCCAACCGCTACAACATATCCCGTACTGGCCTCGTCACCGGCCGTGGCGCCGAGGCCGTCATTAACGGCGTCTTCCTCGTCGTGTTCCTGCTCATCAGCCTCGCGCTCCCCGCCACCGGCTTTGGCAACGATCGGTTGCTCTGGCTGCTGGCGGCTGGGACGATGGTGCTCTTCATCGTCGGTGCCGTCGGCAGTTACACGCTCCCGGAGCAGATCCCCGACTGGCGCATCATCCGCGCCTTGCCAGATCGCCTCGAACGCGCTGCGCGCCATGCCTGGCCGCGCGTACACGCGGGGCTCGAGGTCCTGCGCCAGCCGAAGCTCCTTGCGATATCACTCTTCCTCAACCTCTTCGGCTGGATCGTCGACATCTTCATCTTCTGGTGCTACGGGGAGGCGTTCGGCCTCGACCTGCCGATTGCGGCCTACGTTGCGATCGCTGTCGGCGGCGCGGTCATCACGATCTTTCCGATCACGTTCGGCAACATCGGGACCTGGGAGTTTGTCCTCGTCCGCGTGCTCAAGCTCTATGGCGTCCCAGGCGATACCGCGCTGGCGTATGCTCTCGGCACGCACATCCTCGGTACCGCCTTTGTCGTGGTGCTCGGCGTCGGCGCGATGGTGCTGATGCGCGTGCGCCCGGCCGAGATCTTCAGCTTCCGAAACAAGAAGCGTGAAGAAGTGTTCCCGGAGATGGCCACACCCGAAGGCGCCCCGGTGCCCAACAACCCGGCCGCGAGCTGACACGCGGAGCTACGTCATCGCGTCAGCTCTCGACTCCACGCTGTGTTCAACGGAGGTACGGCATGCAAGTCCGAAGGATCGAAACCGTCCTGCAGTGGGTGAGTGACCCCGAACGCTCGAAGGCCTGGTACGCCGGGTTCCTCGGCATCGAGCCCACGCCGTACGAGGGCCCGTACTTCAAGTTCAGCGAACACGCGTACC
The DNA here is from genome assembly GCA_963736015.1 of uncultured Chloroflexia bacterium. Taxonomy (GTDB): domain Bacteria; phylum Chloroflexota; class Dehalococcoidia; order DSTF01; family JACRBR01; genus CAVTNG01. The sequence continues at coordinate 85,585 of CAVTNG010000009.1, forward strand.
TCATCCTGGCGCAGTCCAGCGCCGGCACCGGACGCGGTGGCACCGGCGTCTGGTTCGAGGTAGACGACGTGGACGCTGCCTACGCGGAACTGCGCGAGCGCGGCTATACCTTCAACGAACCACAGCCGTTCAACATCCCGCCGGGCCGCCTTGTCACCCTAAACGACCCGGACGGCAACATCATCGGCCTCATCGACAACAGCAAGGGTGGCATGCCCGGACTGACGTATCCCTAGCCGAGCGCAAATGCGACGAAGGGCCGCGCCTTAACGCCCGAAGTGCCACCGCCAGCGCCACGGCATGCGACGCACAGGCGCTGGCACAACGACGGGCGCAAGCGCCGTCGCGGACGGCGGCCCAATCGGCGCCAGCACTTCATTCCGTGGCTTCGCGCTGCGTCCGAACTCGTCGGCGCCAATGTCCCGGCCCACGGCGGGGCGCGACTCGCGGTCGATGTCGTCGTCAGCCTTCCCCGGCGCTACCGCCGCGCCCTTGTCGATCGCAGCGCCCGCCGTCGCGGCAAGGTGCAGATCGCCCGTGGCCGCGCTCACGAAGAGCGACGCCGCGGCGTTCTGCAGATTTCCCGCCTGCGTGCTTGCGCCGCCGCGGTCGCGCAGGTTGTGGCTCACCAGGTTGTTTCGCACGTCCACGATCGTGTTGCCGAACCGCCACTCGATCGACGAGAACGGCGCCTGCGTCGAGAACACCGTGTTGTGCACCACCGTCGCGCCGCACGTCTGGGCGATGCAGATGCCGCAGTCGAAGCCGCTGGCCGAGGCGAACAGCTCCGGTCGGTTGACGAAGATCACGTTGTTGCGGATCGTCGCTCCGTAATGATCGACGTAGCCCGTCGCCGTCGGACACGCGTTGTCGGCGTACGTACGCCCCGTCCCCGTATCGAGCAGCCCGCAGCCGATGCCACGCGCGTTGTTCACCAGTGTGTTGCGCTCGATCGTCGTGTCGCGGCTGCCCGTCCAGAAGTGGATCCCGTGCTCCGAAAGCCCCGCAGCGCACCAGAATCCCCCGATCCAGTTGTCGCGGATCAGCCATCCGCGTGATTGGTGTCCGTCGATCCCACCCGTGTAGCAGCTATCGCGGATGTTCGGACGGCCCGCATCGGTCAGCTCGATGTGCGAGCAGGCGACCGTGCCGTAGTCGGTGTAGAAGCCCGCGCCGGCGGGGTTAATCTTGATCGCCTGCTGGCCCGCATCGAACACCTGCACACGGTAGATCTGCGTGTTCAGCGTGTCGCTCGTGTCCGACGACATCACGTGGATCGGGTGGTTGTACGCGCGCTTCAGCGTCAGTTCCGCCATCGTCACGTTGGACGCCACGACCTGGACGATCTCCGTTGTCACGTACCCGCCATCGATGACGACGCCGCCAGGGTTGCCGCTCGCTGACCGCAGCGTGACGTTCGGCGCGGCGACGCGCAGGTAACCGCCATTGAGGTTGTACGTGCCGTCCTGGACGAGCACCGTCGTACCGGCCACGGCGTTGTTCACGACGTTCTCGAGCTGTGTCACGTTCGCGACGGAGACCGTCGTCCCGGTCGGCGGCGGCAACGGCTGGCATCCCGAAGGCAGCGAGATGGCCGCGGCCTGCGCGGCGTTCGCTCCGGGACCCGGCGCCGTCGCAGCTGCCGCAAGGATCGACGCCGGTGCACGCGAGGCGGCGACCATAACGAGCGCGATAACCAAGAACAGCGGCTTCCAGCGTCGGAGCATGGTGCACCCTGGCCGCCGCACATAGCCGCAGCCTGACCCTCGGGATCAGCATCGGCACGGCGCCGATGCGGTGTTGCGCGGCATCGCGCCGTACGGCAGCGAGCCGTACCATGCAGCGCCCGCAGCGGAAGGAGACAGGCATGGCCGCAGAGCAGGTGCTGAAGGACAAAGTCGCCCTTGTCACCGGCGGCAGTCGCGGACTGGGGCGCGAGATGGTGCTGGGCTTCGCGCGCGCCGGCGCCGACGTGGTCATCGCCAGCCGCAAGCTCGACTCGTGCGAGGCGCTTGCCGCCGAAGTCGAGCAGGAGACCGGCCGCCAGGCGATACCCGTCGCCTGCCACGTCGGCCGCTGGGCCGACCTCGATGCGCTCGCCGACGCCGCGTACGAGCGCTTCGGCCGCGTCGATGTGCTGGTGAACAACGCAGGCATGTCGCCGGTGTACCCCGCCCCGTCGACGTCACCGAGGATCTCTACGACAAGGTGCTCGCTGTGAACCTCCGGGGTCCATTCCGCCTCACCGCGCTCATCGGCACCCGCATGGCCGAAGGCGATGGCGGCTCGATCATCAACATCAGCAGCACGGCCGCCGGTCACCCCAGCCCCGCCACCATTCCCTACTCCGCCGCGAAGGCCGGCGTGAACGCCATGACAGAGGCCTTCGCCTACGCCTTCGGCCCGAAGGTCCGCGTGAACTGCATCATGCCCGGACCGTTCCTCACCGACATCTCGAAGGCCTGGGACATGCCCGCGTTCGAGCGCGGCGCCCAGGCCTTCGCGCTCCGCCGCGGCGGCCAGCCCGACGAGATCGTCGGCGCCGCGATCTACTTCGCCAGCGACGCATCGTCCTTCACGACGGGCGCCGTGCTGCGCGTCGACGGCGGCGCGACGACATAGCGCCCGCGTGAAGCCGTCCGGCATCGTCACGCTGATCACGGACTTCGGGACCGACGACGCCTACGTGGGCATGATGAAGGGCGCCCTGCTCGCCGTGAACCCGAAGGCCGTCATCATCGACGTTTCGCACGCCGTCGGCGCGCAGGACGTGCGCGAGGCGGCGTGGCTGCTGCGCACGTCGTTCCGCCACTTCCCGCCGGGCACCGTGCATGTCGCCGTCGTCGATCCCGGCGTCGGCGCTGAGCGCCGCGGCATCGCCGTCGAGGCCGCCGGATGGTACTTCGTCGCGCCGGACAACGGCGTGCTCTCGTGGGCGCTGCACGGCGTCGCCCGCGCGATGGCCGTCACCCTCGACCGCCCGCGTTACTTCCGCCGCGAGGTCAGCGCGACGTTCCACGGCCGCGATATCTTCGCCCCGATCGCCGGATACCTCTCGCGCGGCACCGCCCTGCGCGAGCTGGGCACGGGCATCACCGATCCGGGCCTGCTGCCGTTTCCCGCGCTCGAAGTAGAGCCCCGGCGCATCGTCGCCTGCGTGATGCGGGTCGACCGCTTCGGCAACTTGATGGCGAACCTGGACTTCGCCCGATTCGAGTCGTGGCACGCCGGCATGGACGTTGTCATCGAGGCCGGCGCCACCCGTATCAGCGGGCTCGCGCGCACGTACGCCGATGCGCCGCTAGGCGAAGCCGCCGCGCTCTTCGGCAGCAGTGGCTACCTCGAGATCGCGGTTCGCGATGGCAGCGCGTCCGAAGCGCTTCGCATCGGCCGCGGTGACACGATCACATTGACGCTCGAGTAACCGCTACGGGCAGGCGACGATCCCGTTCGACCGCGTCGCGCTCGCGATGGCGTCCCCGGGAAGTTCACGGTGCCGTCCTTGTTCGCGTCGAAATCGAGCGACTTCGCGATGATGTTGTTCGCCGCCTTCGCGACGGCAATCGTGTCGCCGGGGAAGTTCACCACCCCGTCGCCGGTGACGTCGAACGCTTCCTTGCAATCGCCCTTGCCGTCGCCGTCGCTGTCGATCTTCGCCGGATCCGTCCCCCAGCCGCGACGCTCCCATCCGTTCAGCAGCCCGTCGCCGTCGCTGTCCGATGCGTCGTCGCCGAGCGCGCCCGGCTTCGAGCTGGCGTCGCGCGGGTTTGTGCCGCGCACGCACTCGTAGCCGTCGAGCACGCCGTCATTGTCCGTGTCCCACGAAGGCCCGTTGTCGCCCGTGTCGGCGCCCAGCGGCGGCGCGTTGGCTCCATCCGCGTCGTCGTCCGCCGTGTTGTCGCCGTAGGCCGGATTCGGATGCCCGTCGCTCGCCCCCGCGAACGCCGCGCACAGCCCCGTGCCGAGGAGCGGCTCCGTGTCCTGCGCATCGGGCAGGCCGTCGTTGTCACGGTCGGTATCGCACGCGTCACCCGCGCTGTCGCCGTCCGGAACGGTGCCATCATTGCCCGCGACGCCCGGTCCATTGTCGATCGTTCCCGTGTTTCCGGCGGGCGGTGGCGGCCCGGAGTCTGTATTCGCCTGCCCCGGGTTCGCAGTTGAAGCGCAGTTGTCGCTTCCGTCCGGCACGCCGTCGCAGTCGGCGTCGTTTCCGCACGGCGTCGGCGTCACCGTGGGCGTCGGTGTGTTTGTCGTTGTCGCCGTTGGCGTTCCCGTCGGCGTGGGTGTCGGCGTGATACCGAGCAGCGAGGCCACTGCCGCGTAGGCATCGAGCGCGCCCCAACCGTAGTGGTCGTCCCATCCCGCGGGGCCGCGATCGCGCGCCGTGGACTGCAGGTAGTTGCGCACCTGGTCGGGCGTCAGGCTGGCGTTCTCGCCCAGCAGCAGCGCTGCCGCCCCGGCGACGTGCGGCGTCGCCATCGATGTGCCCGACTCGAAGATGTCGCAGAAGCCGCTCGATGATGCTCCGCCGTAGTCCTGCAGCAGCAACAGCGTGAAGTAGTCGTCGCAGTACGTCTCCTGCGGCACACCGTCCGTGAATCCATCGCCATTCTGGTCCACGCTCGGGTCGCCCCCCGGCGCCACGATGTCCAGCGTCGGACCGAAGTTGGAGTACGACGGCGTTTGTCCATCGAAGCGCGACGCTCCCACGGCGATCACCGTCGGGTACGCGCCAGGGCACGTCACCGTGCCGCCCTCGTTTCCCGCGGCCGCGACGACGGTAACGTTGTGCGCGTACGCGTAGTCGAGTGCTGCCGGCAGGCCGGTGATCTCCGTGCAGTAATTCCCGCTCCCGTCCGGCGAGCCCGTGTTCTGGAACTCCAGGCTCATGCTGATCACCTTGGCACCATGATCAACGGCCCAGTAGATGCCATCGATCGCGTTCGCGTCGTCGCCGGAGCCCGACCAGTCGATCACCTTCACCGGCATGATCGTCGCGTTGTACGCGACGCCGGCGACGCCATACCCGTTGTTGGTGTCTTGCGCGATCGATCCCGGTGACGTGCGTACCGTGGCCATTGTCGTCGTTGGGGTGCGCGTCGTTGTTCACGAAATCCCACGGCGCACACGAACGTCTTCGCTGCGAGGTCCGTCGCCTTCGCGTAGTCCGTGCTCGGATTGATGGGCCCCGGTCCGGTGAAGTTCTCGTACGCCACGCCGGTATCGATCACCGCGACCACCACCCCCTGCCCGCGGTGCGTCGCGATGTCCCACGCCTTCTCCGCGCGCGACCCACCACGGTGTCGTGCATGTTCCACTGGTGGCTGTAGTTCGTGTCGTTCGGCGTGTACGTAATGCGCGCGACGTGGCTGTAGCTCGCCGACGCCACGGCCGGGTCCGCGCGGTAGCCCGCGAGCGCCGTGAGCGCGTCCTGCGCCGGCACCTCGATCTCAGCCAGGCGCGAAGGCGCGTGCGCTTCGATAACGCTGCCGCCGTGCTGGCCGACGGCGCGCCCGACGTCGCCGAGGGTCGCCGACTGCTTGAACTCCACGACGAGCCGGTCGGGCACGATGCTCAGCTGCGGCCCCGCCGCCGGCGGCGGTATCGGCGGCTCGGCCAGCGCCGGTGAGGGCGGAATCCGAGGCCGGACTCGTCTGGCCAGCGCGCGGCCAGGCCGCGAACGATACGACGGCCGCCAGGACGGCAAGGGCCAGAAGACGGCGCTTCATCATCTCGTGGACTCGCGGGGCGTCAGCCATGTTACGCCAGCAAGCGCACTCCTGTCGCTCCTAGCTTCGGCTGGCGGCGGGCGCCCCGCACGCGCCGGGAGCCCGATGTGTGAACGTTTTCATTGACAGACGGCGTCCCTGTACTTAATCATCGCCTCACATATTGAACTTCGGAGGCAGCGTGCGTTGCGATTCCTGCCAGCGGGAAAACCCGGCCGATGCCGCCTTCTGCAATCAGTGCGGCAGCCGCCTCGCCCGCGCCTGCCCGGACTGTGGCCGCCCGTACGCGCCCGATAGCCGCTTCTGCAATGGCTGTGGCCGGCAGCTCGCGGGAGACGACCACGACCGCCTGCCCACGCCCGCAGAAGTGACCCCGCCCCACCTGGCGGCGAAGATCCTGCGTGAGCGCGCGCAGATGGAAGGCGAGCGTCGCACCGTCACCATCCTGTTCATCGATGCTGTCGGGTCCGTCAGCACCGGCGAGAAGCTGGCGCACGAGGAGCTGCACCGCATTGTCCGCGTCTGCACCGAGCGCATGATGGCCGCCGTGCATCGCTACGAAGGCACCGTCGCACAGTTCCGCGGCGACGGCCTCATGGCGCTCTTCGGCGCGCCGATCGCCCACGAGGACGCCGCCCGCCGTGCCATCTCAGCCGCGCTCGCGATGCAGCGAGCCTGCAGGCGTACGAGCGCGAGCTGCGCGTCACTGGCTCGAAGGCGTTCGCCTATCGCATCGGCATCAACACCGGCCCCGTGATCGTCGGCCGCATCGGCGATGACCTGTCGATGGACTACACCGCGATCGGCGACACCGTGAACCTCGCCGCGCGCATGGAAGGATGGGCGCCGCCCGGCCGCATCTATCTCACCGACGCCACCCGGCGCCTCGCCGAGGGTTACTTCGAGTACGAGGACCTCGGCATGCTCGAGGTGAAAGGCAAGGCGGAGTTCGTGCACGTCTTCGAGGTCGCTGCGCGAGCTGCCGTCACGCACCCGTCTCGACGCTGCCGTCAGCCGCGGCCTGACGCCGTATGTTGGCCGGACGCACGAGCTTTCGACGCTGCGCAGCCACTTCGAGCAGGCGAAGGCCGGCCGCGGGCAGGTCGTCTTCGTCTCCGGCGAGGCCGGCATGGGCAAGTCGCGCATGCTGCTGGAGTTCCAGCGCTCGCTCGCAGGCGAAGACGTGACGTGGCTCTCCGGTCAGTGCATCTCCTACGGGCGCAACATCGCCTACCTGCCATCGCGGACCTGCTGAAACGCAACCTCGGCGTCGAAGAGGGCGACGACGAAGCGGCGATCATCGCGCGCGTCGACGAGCGGGCCACAAGCTGGGATGAAGCCACAAGGCAATCCGCACCCTACGTGAAGTTCCTGCTCAACGTCGATCCGGGCGACGAGCGCGTTGCGCGCATGGACCCGATGGAGCGCCGCGCCGGCATCCTTGACGCGCTGCGGTCCCTGTTGATCCGGCGCAGCAACCAGGGCCCCGTCGTGATGGTGATCGAGGACCTGCACTGGGTCGATGAGAAGTCGGAGGAGGCGATCGCGGCGCTCGTCGACGTGTCGGCGGCGTCGCGCGTGCTGCATCGTGCTGACCTACCGTCCCGGTTACACGCACTCGCTCGGCGACCGCGCCTACTACAGCCGCATCGCCTTGCAGAGCCTGCCGGCAGAGGAGAGCGGCGCCCTCCTCGACGGCGTGCTCCAGACCGCGGCTGCCCGGACGAAGTGCGGCAGCTCGTCACGGCAAAAGCCGAAGGCAATCCCTTCTTCATCGAAGAGGTGACGAAGTCGCTCGTTGAATCCGGCACGCTGCGCCGCTCCAACGGCACGCTGACGCTGGCGCGCTCGCCGGGCGAGGTCTTCATCCCCGAGACCGTTCAGGAGGTGATCCTCACCCGCATCGACCGCCTCGAGGCGGATGCGCGCGAGGCGATCCAGCTCGCCTCCGTCATCGGCCGCGAGTTCACAGTACGGCTGCTCGACCGCATCTCGGAGGCGCAGTCACGGCTCGAGGGCGTGCTCGGTGAGCTGAAGGGGCTGGAGCTGATCTACGAGAAGGCCTACTTCCCCGAGCTGTCGTACATGTTCAAGCATGCGCTCACGCACGACGTCGCGTACTCGACACTGCTCGAAGAGCGCAAGCGCGCACTCCACCGCATCGTCGCCATGGCCGTCGAGGAGCTGTACGCAGACCGCCTGGGGGAGCACTACGAAACGCTCGCGTACCACTACGAGCGCGGCGAGGAGTGGGAAAAGGCGCTGGAGTACCTGGTAAAGGCCGGCAAGAAAGCTGTCGCGGCTTCGGCTAACGGCGACGCGATGGACTACTTCGCCCGCGCGCTCAGCGCCGCGCAACAGCCGGGCCTCACCGTAACGGTGGCGCGACTCACGGAGATCGCGATCGTGCGCGCCAAGGTCGCTATGACGATCGGAGACATGGAGACCGCACTCGCCGATGCGACATTCGCGGCGAAACGGGCGCATGAAGCGGCGGACGTGAGTAGTGAAACGCGGGCTCTGACCTGGGCTGGGACCGCCGAGCTCTGGTTGCACGACTTCGAAGCGGCCGAGTCCACACTGGCTCGCGCACGCGAGCTCGCGGAGCAAGGTGCCGACGACGACGCGAAGTTCGGCGCCCATGTGTTCTCCTTTGAGTTGAAGGCGATCCTTGCTGGCACCGCAGCTGCCCTGCCCTCGCTCGACGAAGCTACGACGCTGTGGACGAAGGCTACTGATGAGGACGCGCTGGGGGGATATCTGACTGATTCGGCCTTCATTCGGCACCACTGGACCGGCGCGTTCCAGACCGCCGTCGAGGAGTTCGCGCGGCACGAGCCGGTCCTTAAGACGCTGCCGCTAAATCAATGGACGATCGGCCACCGCTGGGCGGAGGGATTGGCGTTGGGACACGCGGGCCAATACGAAGCGGCGCTTGCGCTTCTGCACGAGGTTCTGGAACTCGCGGCGCGAGTGGGAGAGGTGCTCTTCCCGCCTCGCGCGATGAACTCCATCGCTTGGGTGTATGGGGAACTCGAAGATCACGAAGCCGCACTGGACTGGAATCAGCGCAGCTTCAAGGAGGGGGCTGCCCTGGGTCTCCCGAACTCGGAGATCGAGTGCAACGCGTTGCTTAATATGGCTGACAGCCTGATCAGACTGGAGCGGTTCGCCGAGGCGGAGGAAAAGCTCGAATTTGTCGGGCGCGTCGTCGACAACCCTTCGCCAGCCGAACGCTGGATGCTCTGGCGGTTTTCGCAGCACTACTATCACACCCTGGGCGAGCTCCGACTTGTCCGGGGAGACGCCGAATCGGCAGTGATGCTTGCCGACAGGTGCATGCGTCTCGCGGAAGACAACGAGGCCCGTAAGAACATCGTCAAGGCGCGGCGCCTGCGCGGCCAGGCACACCTGGCGCTGGATGACGTGGCCTCGGCCGAGACCGAGATCGCGGCGGCGCTCGAACTGGCGGTCGACATCGCGAACCCCGGCCAGCTCTGGAAGACGCACGAGGCGATGGGCGATCTGCGCTCCAGGCAGGGCCGGGCGGACGAGGCGCGAGCGGCGTTCAATGCAGCGCTCGGCGTGATGGAAGGCATGGCGGCCAGCCTCGGCGACCCCGAACTACGCGAAGGGCTTGAGTCATCCGCCGCGATGCAGCGGCTTCGCGAACGAGCGGGAGGGAGCTGAGGCCGCACCGATTTCGGGGATTACCCTCGTATACAGATCCGCGACGCTGACTGATAATGGCGCGCGTGAAGAAGCCTCAGTCTCAGATCATGCGTCCAGCGCCCGCGACGCGCCTCGCTGCCACCGCAGACCGCCACGCGGAGCGCATCGCCTTTGCGCTGGCACAGCTCGCGGCGCGCATCGAAGCCTCCGACGGCGGCGACACCGCGATGTGGCGCATCAGCCAGTGCGAGGCGATCGTGCAGGCGAACCTGCGCCGCGCCCTCACCGAGATGATGCCGCACGGCGCCGTCGAGTCGTCGCTCGTGCCCGTCGCGGCGCTCGATCGGATCGCCGCCTAGCGCGCGGTCCAGCCTCCGTCCACGACGAACGACGCCCCCGTCACGAACGACGCATCGTCCGACGCCAGGAAGTGCGCGACGGCCGCGACCTCCTCGGGCTTCCCCATCCGCCCCAGCGCGCACCCTTCGGTCATGAAGCTCAGGCCGCCGCCCTGCGCGATCGGCGCCGTCATGTTCGTGTCGATCCAGCCAGGATTGATGCAGTTGACCCGCACCCCTCGAGGGCCATATACGAGCGCGTAGCTCTTCGTCAGCCCCACCACGCCGTGCTTCGCGGCCGTGTAGCCGTCGACGCCGGGCGCCGGGATGCTGATCAATCCCAGCATTGACGACAGATTGACGATGGCGCCGCCGCCCTGCTTCGCCAGCGCCTCCGCGCCGTGCTTGCAGCCGTGCATCACGCCCGTGAGGTTGATCGCGATCATCCGGTCCCACTCGACGCCGCCGCCCACGCCAGCGTTGTTGACCAGGATGTCGATGCGCCCGAAGGCCTTCTGCGTCGCTTCGATCGCGGCGACCACGTCCGCCTCCACTGACGTGTCGCAGTGGTTCGTGATCGACGTCTCGCCGATCTCGGTCGCCACCGCGCGCGCCGCCGAGTCATCGACGTCGGAGACGACGACATTCGCGCCCTCGGCCGCGAAGCGATGCGCGATCGCTCGGCCGATGCCGTTGCCCGCGCCCGTGATCAATGCGGCTTTGCCTTCGAGCATCGTGGAGTCTCTCAGTCCTTCAGTTGTTCGGTGATTCAGCGCGCCATCCGCGCGGCGCGCAATGTGCCACGTTCGCGCCCTGACATGCCACGCCCGAGGCACGCACATCCCGCCTCCCACTTCCCGCCTGCCAACTTCCCACGCCCGCTTGTCCGGCCCTCCGCTCGTCGCCCATACTGCCAGCGGCGCCGGAAGCCGAATCCGGCGCGTTTGCTTCTCCGGAGCAGTCCACATGACGGTCGTGATCGGGCTCACCGGCGGCATCGCCAGCGGGAAGTCCGTCGTCAGCCAGTACCTCTCTGGCGAAGGCGCCGTCGTCATCGATGCGGACAAGGTCGGCCACGAGGCGTACCGACAGGGAAGCGGCTGTTACGATGACGTCGTTCAGGCCTTCGGGCAGGACGTCGTCGGTGCCGACGGCGAGATCGACCGCCGCGCGCTCGGCGCGAAGGTCTTCGGCGACGACCCCTCCGCCCGCAAGCGGCTCGAGGGCATCGTCTGGCCCTGGATGCGCAAGACGATGGACCTGCGGCTCGGCGCGCTTCGTGCCCAGGGCGTGCCCGTCGTCGTGCTCGAGGCGGCGGTCCTCATCGAGGCGGACTGGATCCCGCTCGTGGACCAGGTCTGGGTCGTGACCGTGTCGCCGGAGATCGCCAGGGCGCGGATCGTCGAGCGCAACGGCCTGCCGCCGGAACAGGCACAGGCGCGCATCGATGCCCAGCTCTCGAACGATGAGCGCACGAGCCAGGCGCAGGTGATCATCGAAAACAACGGCTCGCTCGATGAGCTGCAGGCCCGCGTGAAGGCAGCATGGGAAAGCACTGGTCGCGTCGCAGGTCGAAGCGCGCGCCGGAGGAGGAAGTCCGTCATGACCACGGAGGAGCAGACCGAAGGAGTCGCGTACCGCCAGTACGCCATCGAGGAGTACCAGCCGCACGTCGAGCCGTACTACGTGCCGATCGGCGACGAGGTCGAGATGTTCAGGCGGCCTTCGAAGCGCGCATCCCCGTGCTGCTCAAGGGCCCGACCGGTTGCGGCAAGACGCGCTTCGTCGAGTACATGGCGTGGCGCCTCGGCGCCCGCTGACCGTCGTCAAGGCCGACGGCGACGAGCAGGGCTCGGACGGCACGTTCGACCAGGCGCTGCCCGCTCGTCACCGTCGCCTGCCACGAGGACCTGACGGCGAGCGACCTCGTCGGCCGCTACCTGCTCGAAGGCGAGACGACGCGCTGGATCGACGGCCCGCTGACCCGCGCCGTGAAGGCCGGCGCCATCTGCTACCTGGACGAGGTCGTGGAGGCGCGCAAGGACACCACCGTGCTCATCCACCCCCTCACCGACTACCGCCGCCTGCTGCCGATCGAGAAGCGCGGCGCAGGTCGCTGGAGGCGGCCGAGGGCTTCCTGCTGGTCATCTCGCTACAACCCCGGCTACCAGAGCGCGCTCAAGGACCTGAAGCACAGCACGCGCCAGCGCTTCATCGCGATCGAGTTCGACTACCCGCCGCAAGCGAGCAGGAGGCGAAGATCATCGCGCACGAGAGCCGGCGTCACCGAGCGACGTGGCCAACGACCTGGCGAAGCTGGGCGAGAAGGTGCGCAACCTGCGCGAGCACGGCCTGTCTGAGGGCGTGAGCACGCGTCTGCTCGTCTACACCGGCAAGCTCATCCAGCAAGGGCATCCCGCCGCGTCGCGCCTGCCAGGTCGGCCGTCGTCTGGGCGCTGACGGACGACGTCGAGGTGCAGCGGACGCTCGAAGAGGTCGTCAGCAGCATCTTCGAGTAGTCGCACCCGAGTTCCCCGACGAACTCGCCGACTGCTTCCCTGTGCTAGAGCCTGCCTCGACGGACGACGCCGTCCCCAAGCTCGGCGACCGGGCGGAGAGCCGCGCCGCCGACGAGCTGGAGATCGTTCAGACACGAGCCCCAGCGCCGCAATCCGTGGCCGTTCATGATTGCGGCAATCAAGGCGGGAACTCTGGCTGTCCTGCACCTCGAACCTGAGGCAGTCAAATCGCTACTCGCCGTTAACCTTATGTGCTGCACAGGCGTTCTACTTGCGGCATGAAGCGGTTCGGCGCATGGACGGCCTCGCGAGCAAGTAGGTACCATGACCTTGCTCCCTTCGGTAAGAAACGAGGCTCCCGGGTTGGAACCCCCGTCCTTCCAGGCCGTCTCGCCCGAACTCGAACGGGCGACCGTTGACCGCGCGTGCTCCGGCGACCAGGCGGCCCTCGCGGACCTGTACGACTGGTACATGCCCCGCGTTTACCGCTATGCCGTCGCCCGCCTGGGCAATTCGGTCGATGCGGAGGACCTCACGGAGGAGGTCTTCCTGAAGATGCTGGGCGCCATCGGCGGCTTCCGCTGGCGGGAGGTACCGTTCTCGTCCTGGCTCTTCCGCATCGCCCATAACCAGGTGGCGTCGCACTTCCGGAGGTCGTCGCAGCGGGGAGGCCCAACGGCGGCGATTCCGGAAGAGATGATCGACTGGCGTCATGACGTCGCCGAGGCGATCGAGCACCGGGTGCAGCTGGAGGAGGTCCGCGCCGCCACAGACCGTCTGCCGGACGCGCAGCGCGAGGTCATCGTCCTGCGCTTCGCCTCCGGGCTGTCGATCGCCGAGACGGCGAAAACGCTGGGCAAGCGCGAAGGAAACGTGAAGGCGCTGCAGCACAAGGCCGTGGCGAAGCTGCAGAAGATGCTGATACCCGCCCCGCGGGCAGCGGAAACCGAGAGGGCATGAGCGAGTTCGAAGCCAGGCTCAATGACTGCCTCGAAGCCCTGCGCGAAGGCCGCTGGGATGTCGAAGAGTGCCTGCGCCGCTACCCGCGCGACGCCGACCGCTTGCGTCCGCTCCTGCTCGCCGCCTCCGGCGCAAGCGACGCCTATGCCGTCGAGCCGCGGCCCGACTTCGCTCGCGACGCGCGTGAGCGCTTCCTCATCGCCACCGGCCAGCGGCTCGAAGAGGCGTTTGACGACGAGCCCGAGCTGTCGTTCTTCGCCGCCGCCCGCGTCCGCTTCCTCATGGCCGCGCACCGCATGCGCACCGCCGAGGCCCGCGAGCCCGCGAAGCCGCGTGGCCTCATCCCGTTCTTCGAGCGTCACTTCCGCGTCTTCGCTGGCGCCGCCGCCGCGGTCGTTCTGTTCCTCTCGTTCTCCACCTACACCGTCGCCTCCGCAAGCAGCGCCCTCCCCGGCGACTGGCGTTACGGCGTCAAGCTCCAGACCGAGCGCGTGCGTCTCGCCCTCGCATTCAGCGAAGGCGCCAGCGCGACGTCCGCCTCGACATCGCCGAGGAGCGGGCGCGCGAGCTGGAGAAGCTCACCCGGAACGGCGACACCATCGACTCCGGCGTCCTCAACCGCCTCGTCGAGCAGACCAGGCCGCTCGTCTACAGCGTCGACCCCGGCTGGGACACAGGTGACGTCGCGCGCCTCCAGGCGATCGCTGAGCGCGACAAGCGCGCCCTCGCCGAAGCCAAGCCCCGGGTGGACCCTGACGCCCACGCTACCCTCGCCGAGGCCGAGGACGTCTCCAGCCGCGGCCTCGTCGTCGCCAGCCAGATCATCGTCAATCGCCCCGCGGCACCGCCCGAGGTGGTGAAGCCCAGCAAGCTGCTCGAGTCGCCGACGCCTACCGACACGCCGCCCGCTACCGCCACGCCCGAGGCATCCGAGACGCAGACCGGCGCGTCGCCGACGGCCCCTGCCGCGACAAATACGCCGTCGAACACGCTGGTCATTGGCCCCACGGCCGCACCGACGGGCAGCGACCTCACGTGGCGCCGCCTCGCCGTTGGCCGCCTGAGCACGCTCATCCCCGAGGAGAGCGAGGGCTGGTTCATCACCGGCCTCACCGGTGGCGGTCCGGACAGCCCACCCGCCATCGTCCGCTTGTCCAACGCCAACGCCACGTCGCTCATCACCATCAACCCGCGCAACGGCGACATGTGGTGGTTCATCTACCACGGCGACCGCTTCGGCGAGGTCGACATGCGGGTTCAGCAGCCCGATGGCTCCGTGCTGGTCGTAGACGACAACTACATCCGCTCCGTCTACGGCGAAGACGCCGCCGTCCCGCTCTTCGTGCTCGACAACATCGCCCTCGAGCCGCTCCCGGGCACACCGACGCCCGAGGCCGACCCGCCCGAGAAGTTCACGCCTGTCCCGAACGCGCCCCTGATCCGCGCCCACGCTCGGCGCCCGCACTCGGCGCGCATCCGCGCCCGCGCCCGCGCCCGGCGCGCATAGTCCGTTTGTACCTGCCGGCGCAAAGCGCCGGGACGTAGCCTCGACGCATGTCCCACGACGAACTCTGGCGTCTCGATGCCACGGCGCAGGCCGATCTCGTACGCCGCCGCGTAGTCACCCCCGGCGAACTCCTCGATGCCGCCATCGCCCGCATCGAGCGCCTCAACCCGCAGATCAACGCCGTCATCACGCCGCTCTACGACCTCGCGCGCGAACAGGCCGCGAACGCCGGCCTTGATGCGCCGTTCGCCGGCGTGCCGATGCTCGTGAAGGACGCCAGCGTCGAGATCGAGGGCACGCCGTACTACCTCGGCACCCGCGTGCTGCGCGACATCGGCCATCGATCGTCGCGGACGACGGAGATGGCGCAGCGGTTCCGGCGCGCCGGCTTCGTCATCGCCGCCAAGACGAACTGCCCGGAGTTGTCCGCCGGCGTCACGACCGAGCCTGCCTTTCCTTCGGCCCCACGCACAACCCGTGGGACCTGGAGCGCAGCGCCGGCGGCTCCTCCGGTGGATCTGCCGCGGCTGTCGCCGCCGGCATGACCTCGATCGCCCACGGCGGTGATGCCACCGGCTCGCTGCGCTACCCCGCCGCCTGCTGTGGCGTCGCGACGCTCAAGCCCACACGCGGCCGCCTGCCCCCGGGCGCCCCGATGGGCACGCCCGACCCGTCCGGCGTATGGGTCGACTTCGTGCTCGCGCGCTCGATCCGCGACCTCGCCGGCGTGCTCGACGCGGTGCATGGCCCCGAGATCGGACAGCCCTACGTCGCACCGCCGCCCGCACGTCCCTACGTCGACGAACTGCGCCCGCCCGATCGCCCGCTGCGCATCGGCCTGATGACGCGAGACGTCATGAGCGGCATGAGCGTCGATCCCGAGTGCGTCGCCGCTGTCGAACGCACCGGTGCCGTGCTCGCCGCGATGGGCCATCACGTCGAGGAGGCGCATCCTCCCGCGCTCGATGGGCTGTGGCTCCGTACTGCGAAGGCGTTCGCCGTCGCCGGTGCGGTCGGGCGCGCCGGCCAGGTGCGATGGCTCGCCTCGATAGGCCGGCCGCGAGATCGCTGGAGGGCGACGTCGAGCCGGCAACGCTGAGCCAGGCGGCGCCCGCCGGCGAGTACTCCGCGCTCGATTACGTCGAGGCCACGGCGGAGTTGGATTGCCTCGTGCGCCCGATCCACGACTGGTGGGCCGAAGGCAACGACATCCTCATCACTCCGACCCTCCGCCAGCCGCCATGGCCGCTCGGCTCGAACGGCGGCGCGCTCGATGCCGGCGCATTCCCCGGCGCTTTCAGCCTCACCGGCCAGCCGGCGATGTCGCTGCCGCTGCACTGGACGCCGCATGGCCTCCCGGTCGGCGTCCAGCTCGTCGCCGCCTACGGACGCGAGGATCTGCTCTTCAACGTCGCCTCACAGCTAGAAGAAGCGATGCCCTGGCACGACCGCTGGCCGAAGATCGCGGCAGATCCGGCCATGTGACGCGGCGCGATGTCCATCGCGCACGTCGCGCGGGCCTCAGGCCGCGCCACCTGCTGAGAACGCACCAGCCCTGAGACGCTGGATTGCTGACCGGCTGATCTGCTGACTAACTGAGGGACTGAGAGACTCGTCTACCCGCTGACCGCGATCCGCTGATCCCTCAACAACGGCAACACACCCTCCCCCACCGTGTACGCCTCCTCGAGGTGCGGATACCCCGAAAGGATGAACGTATCCAGCCCCAGCGCCGCGTAATCGCGGATGCGTTCCGCCACACGCTCGTAGCTGCCGACGAGCGCCGTCCCCGCTCCACCCCGCACCAGTCCGATGCCGGCCCAGAGGTTCGGCGACACCGTCAGCGACTCCATGTCGATGCGTCCGTTGTGCAGCGACACCATCCGCGACTGCCCGACCGACTCCTGCCGTGCGAACCGCTTCTGCGCAGCCTCGATCTGCTCCTGCGGCATCGCCGACAGCAGGCGTTCCGCCTCGCCCCAGGCATCTTCCTCGCGCTCGCGTGCGATGACGTGCAGCCGGATCCCGAAGCGCAGCGTGCGTCCCTGCTCCGCCGCCAGCCCGCGCATCCGCTCGACGCGCTCCCCCACCCACGCCGGCGGCTCGCCCCACAGCAGGTACACGTCCGCGAACCGCGCTGCCACCGCCTCCGCCGCCGGCGATGCACCGCCGAAATAGATCGGCGGCATCGCCGCGCCCGCGTCGTGCCCCTCCATCCCGAACGGCGTCCGCAGGCCCCCGCGCACGGTGCGGTAGTGCTTCCCCTCGAAGTCGAACGGCTTCGGATCCCACGAGCGCCGCACGACATCGAGGAACTCGCCCGCGCGCTCGTACCGCTCGTCGTGCTCCAGGAAGTCGCCGTACACCCGCTGCTCCGCGGCGTCGCCGCCGATGACGACGTTGAGCAGCACGCGCCCGTCGCTGATGCGCTGCAGCGTCGCCGCCATTTGCGCCGCGACCATCGGCAGCACGAACCCCGGCCGGAACGCGACGATGTACTTCAGCCGCTCCGTCTCGCGCGCCAGCGCCGCGCAGATCAGCCACGCGTCCTCGCACTGCAGTCCCGTCGGCGTGAGCACGCCCGTGTACCCCAGCCGGTCCGCCGCGACCGCCACCTGCGATAGGTAATCGATGTTCGCCGGCCGCCCCGATGAGCGCGTGCGCCCGTCCGGGTCCGGGAAGAAGTCGAGCACCGACCGCCCGTCCCCCGTCGTCGGCAGGAACCAGTGCATCTCCAGCGGCCGTGAGGTGTTTGTCAGGCATGCGTCAGATCATCGATGGCCAAGCCGACGCAAAGGCAAGTGAGGTCGTCGCATGAACGGCGTCCCGACAGGGCGTCGCAACCGGGGCTAATCTATGCGCGGCTAGGTTGGATCGCCGCAAGACCAGCAATGAACCGCGAGCCGAAAGCTCTTCTCGCAGAGCTGTGCCACGCGCTGGCTCAAGGATCATCGGTAGGGAACGCCGTCACGATCAGCATCAGCTCCGTGCTACATGTCTACGCGCCTCACCGATGCCGGCCTGTCACCGGTGCAGTTCGCGTCTGATATCGTGCGGAGCTACGCGTACGAATGGTAGCGTCGTCGACCGAACCAGCATCCCGATACGTGTGATCAAGCCGTCAGCCCCGCCGTCGTTGGGGCCATATTGGTGCTCGACCTCCGGCGTTTCGCTCGAGTCAGCAATCGATTGCCGAGTCGATACCATCGACGGTCGGGATCTCAGCCCGTCGACCATTTTCTTGGCGCGTGCTCGGTGCGTGATGCCGATCTGCCCGACGACGTTACGGTCGCAGCCAACGCGACGACGACGGACGAGGCGCAGAAGCCCGAAGAGTGCATCCGTAGCACGCTCTTCACTCCGCCCGCGTGCGCCCGATCTGCCGCATGAACGTCAGCGCATCGTAGTACGCCGTCTCCTGCTTGATGCGCCCGTCGGCATCGAACGCGAAGTGCGCGATGATCCGGAACTCGATCTCCCGCCCCGACGCCTCGATGCCGCGATACACACCCTCGTGCCGCCCGCTCAGCGTCAGCTCGATGACGCAGGCATCGTCTCCGAAGGTCCATCGGTCGATCCGCCGCACCAGCTCCGGGAACCCGTCCCACAGGTGCCGATAGTTATCGACGATCTCCTCCACGCCGACGAACCGCCGCCCCGCCGGCACGTCCTCGAACACCGGATCCCGCTCGACGTACGTCGCCGCCACGCGCTCGCGGTCGTGCGCGTTCTCCGCATCGACATGCTCCTGCAGCACGCGCCGCATCGCTTCACGAGAAGGCATGTTCGCCTCCATCGACGAACGCGGTCCCGCCATCTAGTCCCGGCACCGGCATCCTGGCCATCTCGGGTACCCGATCACTTCCACGCCACTCATGCATCTGTGTCATCTGTGGATTCCCCGGTCGTCCCTACAGCGCCTCCGCCTTCTCCAGCTCGAACCCCTTGTGCAGCGCCCGCACCGCGTCCGACACGCTGTCCTCCGGGATGATGCACGTGATGCGGATCTCGCTCGTGCTGATGATCTCGATGTTGATCCCCGCCTCCGACAGCACCCGGAACATCCGCGCCGCGAACCCCGGCGCGCTCTGGATGCCCGTCCCGACGATGCTCACCTTCCCCATCTTCTCGTCGGCCACGACCTCCGCCGCGCCGATCTTCTTCGCCACCGAGTCCACTATCGGCCGCGCCCGGACCAGGTCGTTCTTCGCCAGCGTGAACGTGATGTCCGTGAGCTGCAGCTCGCTCGCGTTCTGCACGATCGTGTCCACCGAGAGATGCGCCTCCGCCAGCGGCTCGAAGATCTCCGCCGCTACGCCGGGCCGGTCCGGCACGTGCCGGATCGTGATCTTTGCGACGTCCAGGTCGTGCGCGATGCCCCGCACCCGGTTGAAGCCTTCCATGTCTACGCCTCCATGGATCAACGTCCCCGGCGCCTCCGTGAAGCTCGACGCCACCAGGATCGGGATCCCGTATACGCTCCCCAGCTCGACCGCGCGCGGCGCCATCACCTTTGCGCCCTTGCTCGCCAGCTCGAGCATCTCCTCGTACGAAACGTCCTGCAGCTTGCGCGCCTCCGGCACGATGCGCGGATCAGCCGTGTACACGCCGTCGACGTCGGTGTAGATCTCGCAGCGCGCCTCCAGCGCCGCCGCGAACGCGACCGCCGTCGTGTCCGAGCCGCCGCGTCCGATCGTCGCGACGTCCTTCTCCTCCGTCACGCCCTGGAACCCCGCGACGATGACCACCCGCCCGCGGTCCACCTCCGCCCGCACGCGGTCCGGCTCGATCGCCAGGATGCGCGCGTTGCGATGCACGGAGCTGGTGCGCATGCCCGCCTGCCCGCCCGACAGGCTGATCGCGTCGACACCGATCGCGTGCAGCGCCATCACGATCAGCGCGCTTGACTGCGTCTCGCCCGTGCTGAGCAGCACGTCCATCTCGCGCGCTTCCGGATGCTCGGTGATCTGGTGCGCCAGCGAGATCAGCTCGTCCGTCGTGTCGCCCATCGCCGAGACGACGGCGACGACGCGGTCGCCCGCCTCCACGCGCCGCGCGATGCGGCCCGCGACGTTCTTGATGCGCGCCGCATCCGCAACGGAGCTGCCGCCATATTTCTGCACGACCAGGGCCATGAGCCTGCTCCGGAGGCCAGCTTCTTCGCTGGCAAGAAAAGCGCCGGGGCTTCCGTGCCGCCGGCGGGGTGCGCTGCCACGGTGGAACGCAACAGCGCACGCCGAGTCTATCGCATCAGCCCGCCCGCTGCCCCGCAGGTTGACGCATCCTCACGGCCACACGATGCGATCCGCCGCCGTGCCACGCCGAGAGCCGACAATGTCATCCTGAGCGCAGAATTGTCATTCCGAGCGCAGCCGAGGAATCTCAGCGGCCTCGGCAATCGCGATCCTCGCGCCTCGCGTCTGCAGAACCAAGCACGCTCACGCCGACCTCCGAACAGCAACCAACGCGCACATGTGGAGCGCATTCGTGTTACCCTCCCCCAAATCTGTGTCCATCTGTGAAATCTGTGGATAACCCCGTAGCCCGTGCCGCTCTCCGCACCAACGCCGCCACGCTCTCGCTCGGCCACGACGTCTTCACGGCCGACGGCGGCACCTTCGTCCGCAACGAGGCGTATCCCGCGATCCGCGACGCCAACCACGTCGCCCACATCACCGCCTCGACGCCGCGAGCAGATCGATGCCCTGCTCGCCCGCGCTGAGCACGAGTTCGCGCACTGCCCTCATCGCGCCTACAAGGTCGACTTCACGACGCCGCCCGCGTTCGAGGCGCGCCTCCAGCTCGATGGCTACGTGCGCGACGACGCGCTCGTCTCGGTGCTTGAAGGCCCGCTCATCGGCGACCGAAGCCGCATGACATTCGTCCGATCGAGGACGAGGAGGGCTGGCGCGCGCTCGCGTCGCTGTTCGCGCTCGATTGGGCCGAAGGCCGCGCCCGCGATGGCCTGCCTGAGGCGCCTGAAGTCGGGCAGGCGATGGCCGCCGCGAACCGCGCGAAGTCCCCGCCCGTCCGTTTCTGGCTCGCGCACGACGACGGCGCCCCGCGCGGCTACTTCTTCTCCTGGGGCGGCGTCGGCGGCGTCGGCCAGGTGGAGGACCTCTTCGTGCAGCGCGAGTACCGTCACCGCGGCCTCGCGACGGCGCTGATCCACCGCGCCGTCGCCGACGCCCGAGACCAGGGCGCCGGCCCCGTCGTCATCGTCTCGGATCCCACCGACACCCCGAAGCACATGTACGCCGCCATGGGCTTCGCCCCGGTGGCGACCATCGGGAACTACCGCAAACTGATCAGCGGATAACGAGTGCGGCGCACATCACCACGGCAGTCCGCGAAGGTCGATGTCGCCTTTGGGCCACGCAGCGTCCTGGACCAACGGCAGCACCATCGTCACGCCCGGATACGTGACGGGGCCCGACGGCTGCTCGAACCGCGTGGGCGCGGCGGTGGTCCGCCAGCCGGCCTGCTCGTACACGCTCGCTACTTCCGCGCGGCAGATGAGGAGACCGAACGAGCACGTAAGCCGCTCCCGCATGAACGAGGCCGCCGATGCGAGGAGCGCCAATGCCACGCCACGCCTGCGCCAGGTCTCATGCGTCGTCACGCCGCCGATGCCGACGACTTCGAGCTGCGCCGTACCGGCTGCGACGCGCCGCGTCGTGAGCGAGAGATGTCCGACCAGCTTGTCGTCGCTCCTTGCCAGGCCGTACCAGCGCCGTTCCGCCCACTCCCAGGGAATGTGTCCGAACGTCGCCATGAAGCAGTCCTCGAGGTGGTCGGCATCCGTCGGAGCCAGCGCGGCCGCGGCGAGCACCACACATCGAACTGACCCCGGTGCCGGCGAATCACTGTCCACTAAACCGCCAGTAAGAGCGTCTGTACCTCGTCGTCTTCACGGTTGAAGCGCCCTCGACACCTATCCTCGAGAGAACCTCTGCGCCTTTGGGTGCGCCCTACACCCCAAGAAACCTCTGTGCCCTCTGCACGTCTGTGTTGAATCGCCGCCCCGCGACAGGGAGTCACTCACCGTAGCTCCAGCCCATCGCTCGCAGCGTCAGCGGATCGCCCTCGCGGTTCATCCCGCCGTTCACCACGGTGCCGATGACGACGTCGTGGTCGCCCGTCATCACCGTCTGCGCCACATCGCACTCCAGCCAGTACAGCGCGCGCTCCAGGATCGGGCAGCCGGTGTCGCCCGTCCGGAAGTCCACGCCGCCAAGTTTGTTCCCCGCCCGCTCCTGCGGTTCTACGAACTTCTCGATCAGACCCGTGTCTTCCTCCGCCACGATGTTCACGCTGAACACCTTCGAGGCGCGGATGTTCGCCATCGTGTGCGACCCCGACTCGACGGCCAGCGCAACCATCCGCGGCTCGAACGAGCACTGCGTGAGCCAGTTCGCCGTCATCCCGTTCACCTCGTCGCCGTTCTTCGACCCGACGACGTACAGCCCGTAGCTGATCTGCTCCAGCGCGGGCTTCGCTGCTTCCGCCGGCATGGGCGCTCTCCTTCTGCTCGGCGCCGGCGTCATACCCGCGCCCCCGATGCCATGGTAGAGCAGCCCGCGCCCCACCGGCATCGCCCTCGCAAACGCCATGACTGTGTCAACACTGCTATAGACAGCGTCTGGACGGCGGGAGTACGATCAGGGTCCGGCAGTCCCGCCTAACGGGAGCGTTACACCATGTACCCGGTCAGCTTCGACATTCAGTACCAGGAACGCTACGACCGCATGCAGGTCGTGATCCGCATCCTCATCCTGATCGTGCTCTCTATCCTCGCTGGCGCGTTCGGCTGGCTCTACGGCCTCGCCTACCTCGCCGTGCCTGTGGTCGCCGCTATCCTCATCTCTCAGAAGGGCGCGAAGACGTACCTCGAGGAGCGCGACGAGAACATCGCCCTCTGGCTGCGATACCTGTTCGCCGCCTACGCCTATCTCGGCCTGCTCACCGACCGCCTGCCTAACGAAGACCCTCGCCAGACCATCCGCTACGACGTCCAACCCGATGCCGAGCCGTCCGTCGGCAATGTGCTGCTACGCATCATTCTCGCCATCCCGCACGCCATCATCCTCGGCCTGCTCGGCATCATCGCCGGGATCATGGTGATCATCGCCGCGATCATGGTCCTCATCCAGGAGCGCTATCCGGAGAGCATTTTCAACTTCCTGCGCGGATACGCGCGCTGGTATGTGCGGATGATGTCGTACATGGCCGGCCTCGTGCAGGCGTACCCGCCGTTCGCCTTCGATACCGGGCCCGAGACCGCGGCCCTCCCGCCTGCGCCTCCCGCTCCGGCGCCCGAAGGGCCCCCGGCCACCTCAGTCACCCCCTCCGCGGAGCAACGGACGGCTCTCCTTCACACCCGAGAGCCGCTCCGCGGCGCCCGCCGCGAACCGTGCGCCGCTGTGGACCACCGCGCCTCCGCGCTACAATCCCTCCATGCCCGACCAGTCCGATGCCCTCCGCCCCGCGCCCGGCGGAGGCCGCAGCTTTCTCGGCGTCCGCCGCATGGAGCCCCACGACGACGGCGTCCACCTGATCGATGACGAGGGCGCCGAGGTCGGCGTCGTCCGCTACGGCGAGCAGGTCTACATCAACGGCCGCGTGATGTCCTTCAAGCCGGCTCCTTCCCAACCCTCATAGAGACCCACAAGACGAGCGTCGGCGCGCCCGGAACCGCCGACGCCCCGGCGCCCAAATTCGACCGGCCGCCCCCTGCGCAAGACCTCTTCATGCATTATGCTCATTTCAGCATAATTGGATGGAGCGCAGCCGTGCCCAACCTCCTTGAACCCGTCGCCGCGACCCGCACCACGTTCGTCGCCTCCGCCTCGCTCGACCTCCTGAACGCGATGTACTTCACCTCCCTCGCCGCCCAGCTAGAGGC
The DNA here is from genome assembly GCA_963736015.1 of uncultured Chloroflexia bacterium. Classification (GTDB taxonomy): domain Bacteria; phylum Chloroflexota; class Dehalococcoidia; order DSTF01; family JACRBR01; genus CAVTNG01. The sequence continues at coordinate 109,215 of CAVTNG010000009.1, forward strand.
CGTCGGCGACTGGCCGACGCAAACCCGCCAGCGCATGGATCCCGCCCTCCGCCAGGAGATGGACTTCCTGTTCGCCTACCCGCGCCAGGAGCCCGGCATCATGGGTGCCCTCAACGACGTCCTCTTCCTCCACCCCGAAGCGTGGGGCGGCATCGATGACCTCCTCCGCTTCGTCCGCGAGATGCCTGCCGAGGGCGCTGGCGGCCCGGGGCAGCCCTCGATCCAGAGCCTCGCAATCTACGCGCTTCGCTGGCCCGGCCACCTTCGCTACACGCTGCGGCCCCGCCGCTCCCTCCGACAGGCGCTCGCTACCGAGATCGAGAAGGGCGTCAACATCGACCTCTCGTGCTCCGGTATGCCCGCCGATCTCCCACCCGCCGAGGCGCTGCTCGCGCTTTTCGACCGCCCGGAAGAGATCCGCGCCCGCATCCTTGCCCTGATTCGCCGCTTCTACGATGAGCACTACCGCGCCGACATGGACCGCAGGCTCGGGTGCCTCGAGCGAAGCGTCGCGCACCACCAGGGCGATCTGCGCGAGGACCCCGCCGCTCTCCTCAAGTCGCTCACCGGCCGCAACGCCTACTGCCTCGAGGAAGAACTCGACGATTACACGCGCTTCGTCTTCGTGCCGTCGATCGACGTCGGTCCCTATAACTCCTGCGCGGACCCTGGCGATGTGCACGGCCTGTACTACCCGTGCGAACCGCAGTTCATGGGCGCGCCCGGGACGGATGCCGCGACGACGCAGCGCCTGGCGCTGGTATACCGCGCGCTCGGCGACGAGCAGCGCCTGGGCATCCTCCACCTGCTCCAGGGCCGCGAGCTGTACGCGACCGAGATCGTCGGAGATCACCGGCCTGCACCAGTCCGTCGTCTCACGCCACCTCGCGCTGATGAAGGCCGTCGGCCTGCTCAACGTCCGGCGCGACGAGGCGCGCAAGTACTACTCGATCAACCGGGACATGCGCGACGAGCTGCGCCACGCCGTCGATGCGTTTCTTCCCCCATCCCGCGCCCGCGAAGAGCACGCCGCGGCCACAAGAATCGGATAGCGCCGAGCGCGGCTGCGGCCATACCATCGCCGCACGTACGAGAAGGGAGGCATCGCATGTTCCAGGGTCAGCTCTACGTGAAGGAAAAGCTCGACGAGTTCGATGCCGCCCGCCGCGACCACCATCCCGTCATCCCCGAAGGCGGGCCCGAGCGGCCCCACCGTCGCAAGCCGCGCCCGATCGTCGGGCCGGTCGCCCGCGCCGCAGGCCGCCGCGTTCGCCGCCTCGGCGAAGCCCTCGAGTCCTGGGCCACACCCGCACGCGCCGGCTAGCACGCGACCGCCTCGTGGGCTTCAACTTGCCGCCGTTGTAGGCTTGCTGTCTGCGCACAGACGTGCGCCCATGCTCACGGCAGATGGATCACTCATGGGACAGCGGCCCTACGTCCTCGACAACGCCGGCAACGAAACTCCGGGGCGGTTCGGCGCGCTCGAAACGCTGTTCGACCCGCTGACCATCCGGCATCTCACATCGTGTGGAGTCTCTGCGGGCTGGCGCTGCCTGGAGATCGGCGGCGGCTCGGGCTCGATCGCACGTTGGCTCGGAGAGCAGGCGGGCGCCACCGGCCACGTGGTCGTCACGGACATTGATACACGCTTTCTGGAGGAGTTGGCGATCCCGAACGTCGAGGTGCGCCGCCACAACATCGTGTCCGACCCGCTCGAAGAGTCGGCGTTCGACCTCGCGCACACGAGGCTCGTCCTCATCCACCTGCCCGAGCGCGAGGCCGTCATCAGGCGCCTCATCGATTCCCTGAAGCCCGGAGGCTGGCTCGTCCTGCAGGAGTTCGATGTCGCGCTTCCCGCGGACCCGTCGCTCTTTCCCGCCGAGTACCTGATGAAGACGCATGCCGTGTTCAATCGCGTCATGACCGAACGTGGCGTGGATCAGCGCATCGGCCGAAAGCTCGTCGGCATCGTCTCGTCGCTCGGCCTGCCCGGTGTCGAGGCGGAGGGCCAAGTCACGCTATTTCGGGGCGGTACGGCCGGTGCGCGGCTCATTCGCGCAAACTTCGAACAGCTGCGCGAACCCATTCTTGCGTCCGGCGGTGTGAGCGAAGCCGAGTTCAGGGCCGACCTCGCCAGGCTCGATGACCCGGCCGTCACGTGGCCCTCACCCATCATGTGGACGGTCCGCGCCAGAAAGCCCTAACCCGTCCCCTGAACGCCGCCCTCAGTCACCGCGCTCGCGCAGCGCGATGCGGTTGATGCTCGCTGCCAGGTACCCCGCACCGAAGCCGTTGTCGATGTTCACCACGCCCACGCCTGCCGCGCACGCATTCAGCATCGCCAGCAGCGGCGCCAGCCCCTGGAAGCTCGCGCCGTAGCCGATCGCTGTCGGCACCGCGATCACCGGCGCCGTCACCAGCCCTGAGACGACGCTGGGCAGCGCCCCCTCCATGCCGGCCACGACGACGATTGCGCGCGCCTCGCGCAGCCCCGGCACCTCGCCCAGCAGCCGGTGCAGCCCCGCCACCCCGACGTCGTACACGCGCCGCACGTCGTTGCCCGCTGACCTCCGCCGTGATCGCCGCCTCCTCCGCCACCGGCAGGTCGGCCGTCCCGGCGCAGACCACTGTCACGCCGTCGTGCCGCGGCATCGGCGTGCGCTCGACGGTGAGGCAACGCGCGGTCTCGTGGTGCTTCACGTCCGGTATCGCCGCCTGCACGGCCGCCGCAATCTCAGGCGTCGCGCGCGTCACCAACAGCCGGTCCGAGCGCTCGAGCAGAGCCGTGGCGATTCCCGCAACCTGCTCCGGCGTCTTCCCGAGCCCGAGCACAACCTCTGGCATCCAGTCCCGCAGGGCCCGGTGGTGGTCCACCCGCGCGAAGCCGATATCTTCGTATGGCAGCAGCCGAAGCTCATCAACCGCCGACTCGATGTCCGTGCGACCGTCCGCGACCGCGGCCAGCAGCTCCCGCAGCCGGTGCTCTTCCATGATCTCGCTCCAGCGTGGCTCTGAGTATCTCATGATAACTCTGGCCGACTTGACGCCCCGCCGCAGGCCTATTGCATACGCGCGTGGGCAACTCGATACTCATGGGATGCTTCTGCGCCGTATCTGGTCGCGCCGTGGCGACGTCGTCTTCTGGTGCGCCTGGCTCGCTGCCGCCGCGGCCTTCGTTGCGCTCGCCTACGCCGCGACGCAGAGCTACTACTTCCGCGGCGATCCGTGGCTGGCCGAGCACATTCAGGATCTCGACCGCTTCGACTGGGCGAATCCGCTCTTCGACGCGGTCAACGGGTTCGGCGACTTCAATTTCATCGCCGGTCTGCTGCTCGTGACGTTCGTCGTGCTGCTGCTCCGCGGCCTCCGTTTCGAGGCCCTGATGATCGCCGGCGCCGGCCTGCTCCACTACGTCCAGCTCGGTATCCGCGACGTCGTTCAGCGCCCGTTCTCGCTGGCCGCGCCGCCGTGGATCACCGAGAACTTCGACCTGCGCCAGTGGCCCGACGCCAGCAGCTTCCCGAGCGGTCACGTCGTCGGCGAGGTCGCCGTCTACGGCCTCATCTTCGTCTTCGCCGGGCGCGCCATCCCGTGGCGGCCCGCCGTCTGGCTCGTCCGCGTCGTGTGCCTCGCGCAGATCGCGCTCGGCGGTGTCGCGCGCGTCTATGTCGGCGCCCACTGGCCCAGCGACGTGCTCGGCGGGTTGGTGCTCGCGGGCCTCTACCTGGCCATCGTCTGGCGCGCCGCCGGCGCCGTGAACCGCGTGCGCGATGTGAACGCCGAGCGCGCGCTCATGCAGAACGCCGGCCTCAGCGGCGCCGCGGCACCGAAGCCACCTGCGCCGACCGTGCGCCGCTATCGCATTCGCCGCGGTCACGCCGAGCCGGTCTCTCGTACGAAGTGACCCCGATGGTTCGTGAATGGAATCTAGTCGCCGATTCCGATGTCCCGGTCGAACGCCATAAGAATCAGGTCAGCCTCGAGCTCGTGGTGCCGGTGGATCGCTGACGAAAGGCGACTCGCCAGAGTTGCGATCTGATCCATGTCGATCTCCGATCCCGCGCCGGCAAGCGTCTGCGACAACTCCTCGGCGCGCTCTGCAGCGGATCGATGCAGCCTCCGCGCGGTCGAGACCTCGTGGCTCCGCCCTAGGGCAACCTCGACCTCCGCGAGCAGTCCTCCCGAGCTTTCGGCCGACCGGGCATGCTCGGTCAGATGATCAATCAACGGCGTCAGCTCCTGTTGTATGCGTTCGCGGCTCACCGCGTCCGCCGGTCCCGCCGTCGATACTGAGGCTTCGAACCCCCGCAGGCAGTCCGAGATCGCCGTGTGCTCAGCCAGGGCGCGTTCTGCTACTTCGTTTGTTCGCAAGCTGGTGCTCATAAAACCCCCTGCTCGGTTTCATCATCCATGCGCGCCGGGCGTCCGGATAGGGCCGCTCGGCCCCATTCGCAGCGGCTTCAGTCATGAGGAGGAGTGGGATGACTCGCGGCTGCGACAATCACGTTCAACAGCAGATACCGTGTGCGTCAAGCTCCATCCACGGCTCCCGCCGGCGGCACCGGTGCAGCGGAGACCGGTTTGCAGGATCTAGCTGCCTCGCGACGCCCTATCTTGCCGCACCTGACTGGCAGATCGCCGCGTTTTCGGCGTCGCTCGGGATTGCTTCGCCTGCGGCCTTGACCGCGCCGCCGCCGCAGGCATCCGCCGCTCGAGCGGCTCCGACGGTCGCATCAGGTCCGCGATGATCGACGCCTGCGAGCGCGACGACACGAACGGATCAGCGACGCCACGTACCCAGACGAGGCACCGCCGCCCCGGCCCGCGCCCGTCCGTGATCGGCTCCACCGCCACAACTTCGTCCGAACGCACGTAACGTCCATATCCCAGCGCTACGAGCTGTCCCGTCTGAATACGCATGTCGCACCTCCGGCCGTGCCCGCATCGACCACGCCATGCCACGGCACTTCACTCATTATGGTACGACAGCGCGCCAGAAGTGCGCTCGAACGCAGCGATCAAATCGGGACAGTCCCGTGACGATCGGCGCGTTTACGGCGGCACGCTCATCCGCTCGATGATGTTCTGCGACAGCCGTTGCAGCTTCTCGCTGGCGAACGCGCCCCGGTCCTCGTGCCCGAAGTCATCGAGTCCCCACGTCCAGGCGATCGTCCCGGCCGCGAACACCTGCGCGCCCGATGGCGCCGTGTACAGCGTTGACATCCGACGTGTCGTCGCCGACGAACCCGTGGGCGGGCGAGTTGCCCAGCACCGTCAGGTCGGCCGGCTGCTCGCTCGCGGCGCCGATGTGGTCGTACTCATAGCCGACGATGCCCGGGGAACGACTCGTTCTCCGCGGATCTCGGTCCCCTCGAACGGCCACGCCGTAAATGTCAGAAGGCGATCCACGGCTGATAGGACGGCGTCGCGTTCGACCCGTACGCGATGCCGGTCAGCATGCTCTGCGGCCGGCTCACCGGCGGGCTGGCGAACATCTACCGTCGTTTGCTTCGGGTCCGTCTTTGCCACGGGATCGAGCGCAGCGTCCTTGTACACCGTGAGCACGCCGCCCCGGCTCGCCCGTCACCAGCGAAGGCTCGAGGCGCGCCTGCCAGTACACGTCGTTCCCGCCCATGAACGCCAGGTTCGTGCCGTCGTCCCGCGCCTCCTCGACGCCGTCGCGCTGCTGTTTCGTCCAGTACTCGTCGTGCCCGACAGAGACGAACAGCTCGGTGCTGCTTCAACAGCTCGGGGTCGCAGCGACACATCGACGTTCGTCGTGTACGCCATCTCGAGGCCGCGCGACTCCGCCCACCGCACGAAGTTGTACTCCGAACCCGAAGAACTCCCCCGCGCCGTAACTCTTGCCGCCGCGCAAGGTCGGGTCGTACGGCCGGTCGTACGAAACCCGGTACGCCCGCCGCGATTTCTGCACGTACTGCGGTCGGCGCCGAACGACCCGTAGAGGCTCGCATCGCCCCAGGTGTTGTACGCCTGCCACGTGTTCGTCGAAGCCTGCACAAGCGCCGGCGCGTCCGAGGCGTCGTCCCGCACGATGAAGATGGCATACGTCGATCGTGTCGTGCTCCAGCTCGTGGAAGCGGACCAGGTAATACCCGCTGACCCAGTCGTCGCCGATTTTGACCTGCAGGCTGCGCTTCCAGTTCGCCGCAATGAGCAGCGTCGACGGGTCGATGGTGCAGGAATTGCAATCGTGGATTCCGCCCAGCGGATCCCAGTGCCCCTGGTTCTCGCCCTCGATATTCTCGATCGCGCTTACCATGCGCGCGCCGTCGCCGCCGTACCAGCCCATGCGGAAGATCTGCGCCTGGTACCGCGTGCCGTCTTCCAGCGTGCTGACGTACAGGTCCAGCGTCCCGCCGCGGTTGACGCTGGCCTCGCCCGCGTATGCCTCGATTTCGCCGTGAGGAGGCCGGGGTCATGATCTGCCAGTCGGTCGTCCCCGGCAGCTCGTTCTCTGCGGCGATCGTCCGTCCGCTGCCCGCACCGCGCGCCGAACCCGTCCCACCGGCGTCGGCGCGCCACACCAGCAGCGCGATCAGCACGATCAGTGCCGCGATCGCGATGAGCCCCGCGCCGATTTTCGTCCTTCGTTCCAGTCTGCCCGTAACGCGCGTCTCCCTGGCGCGACCACCACACCGCGCGCACCGCCTGCCCGCAGCCGTTGTAGCAGATGACGATCCGCGTTGCGAACACTATGTTGGCTAAGGGAAATCCCCGATCGGGCGCTTATGGCAGGTAGCTATACTGACGCGCGATGAAGAGCCCGTTTCTCGCCGCGATCGAGCAGCACATCCTCCTCGCCGATGGCGGCATGGGCACGCTGTTACACAGTCGCGGCGTCGCCCGCAACGCCTGTCTCGAGGAGCTGGTGCTGAGCCAGCCGGAACTCGTGCGCCGCGCCCACGAGGACTACATCGCCGCCGGCGCCGACATCATCGAGACCAACACCTTCCAGGCGAACCGGTTCCGTCTCGCGCGGCACGGATTCGAAGCTCGGGTTCACGACATCAACTTTCGCGCCGCGCGCATCGCCCGCGACGCGCGCGAGATCCACGGACATCCGGTCTTCGTCGCTGGCGCGATCGGCCCGACCGGACGCTTGCTCGCCGGCTCCGGCGACGCGCCGTCCCGAGGAGGTACGCGCCGTGATCCGCGAGCAGGCCGAAGCGTTGCTCGAAGGCGGCGTCGACCTGATCATCCTCGAGACGTTCCCCGACATCGCGGAGCTGCGTGAGGCGATCCTGGCCGTTAAATCGTGCAGTGACCTGCCCATAGTCGCCCAGGCTACGTTCCAGCGCGACGGGCGCACGAACAGCGGCGAGCCGCCGGACGAGGTCGCGAACGTCGTCTCCGGCCTCGGTGCAGACGTCGTCGGGACCAACTGCGGCATGGGCCCGCAGTCCGTGCTCGAGGTCGTGGAGCAGATGTCGGCGAACTCCTCGGCCTGCATCTCGGCGATGCCGAACGCCGGCCTGCCGAAGCTCGTCGAAGGCCAGATGGTCTATCCCTCGACGCCGTCGTACTTCGCCGAATACACCAAGAAGCTCGTGCTCGCCGGCGCCAATATCGTCGGCGGCTGCTGCGGCACTACGCCCGAGCACACCGCCGCCATGCGCGAGGAGCTGTCCCGGGAGTGGAACCGCCGCGGCCGCCCCGCGGCGACGCAGGAGCCGTCGGCGCGGCCCGTCATCATCGCGACGCCTCCGCCCGAGGAAGCGCAGGAGGAACCGCAGACGCTGCGCCAGAAGCTCGCCGCCGGTCGTTTCGTCGTCAGCGTCGAGCTCGATCCGCCTCGCGGCCTCAACCCGCGCAAGGTGATCGAAGGCGCCGCGCAGCTCAAAGCGCTCGGCGCGGACTGCATTAACATCGGCGACAGCCCCATGGCGCGCGTGCGCATGAGCGCCATCGCCATGGCGGTCCTGATGCAGCAGCGCGTCGGCATCGAACCGATCATCCACTTCACCTCGCGCGACCGGAACCTGATGGCGATCCAGAGCGACTTGCTCGGCGCGCACGCGCTCGGCCTGCGCAACGTCATCGCCCTCACCGGTGACCCGCCGTCATCGGGCGACTACGCACGCGCCACGGGCGTGTGGGATGTCGACTCGATCGGGTTCATCCGCATCCTCAAGATGCTGAACAGCGGCACCGACTGGGCGGGCAACTCGATCGGCACTGGCACGGACTTTTTCGTCGCCTGCGCCGCAAACCCCACCGCCGGCGACACCGATCTCGAGATCGACCGGGTGAAACGAAAGATCGAGGCGGGCGCCGATGCGCTGATGACGCAGCAGGTGTACAGCGCCGGCCTGCTCGAGAGCTTCCTCGAGCGCCTCGGCCCGATCGACATTCCCGTCCTCGTCGGCATCATGCCGCTGCAGAGCCACCGCCACACGCAGTTCATCCACAACGAGCTGCCCGGCGTCTTCGTGCCGCAGGACGTCCGCGACCGCATGCGCGACGCCGGTGAGAACGGCATCGCCGAAGGCATCGCCCAGGCCCGCGAGCTGCTCGAGCAATGCCGCCCCTTCGTGCAGGGCGTCTACCTCGTCCCCTCGTTCGGCCGCTACGAAGTCGTCGGCGAGCTGGTCACGCTCGCCCGCCAGCTCTGATCGCGAGCGTCAGAAGCAACAGCCTTTCAGTCCGGACAACACTTCGCTCACTCCGGGCGCTCGTTCTGTCACTCCGAGCGTAGCGAGGAATCTACTCCCGCTTACCTCGATCGCCCCAACCGACAGCGCCATGTCCCGAGCGCACGCGGCGCGAACCGTCGGCGGACGCTCACACGCCCGCCTCGCCGCCCGCCACCATGTCCCCGTACAACACTTCCATCAGCCGCGCGTTGTCCCGCCAATCGTAGTGCCGCTCGACGAACGCCCGCCCCGCATTCCCCATCCGCTCCCGCAGCGCCGCATCGCCGGCCAGCTGTCCGATCGCGTTCGCCAACGCCCCCGGATCCGCCGGCGGCACCAGCGCGCCCGTCTCGCCGTCGTCCACGACGTCGGGGATGCCGTGCACGTCAGATGCCACGACCGGAACGCGCATCGCGCTCGCCTCGATCGCACCGACGCCGAACCCCTCCCACGTCGACGGCATCGCGAAGATGTCGAACCGCGCGAGCATCGCCGGCACCGCCTCGTGCGCGATCTCACCCGTAAACTCCACACGGTCCCCCAACCCCAGTTCCTCCGCGAGCCCCTGCAGCCGCTCGCGCGCCGGCCCATCGCCCGCCAGCACGACGTCGACATCAACGCCGCGATCCCGCAGCATCGCCACAGCGCGCAGCAGATGGTCGAATCCCTTCTCCGGCGAGAGCCGCGCCACCGCCCCGACCACCACGCGCGCTTCGCCCGCCTTCGGCGCCCGCGTTTCCGGCGCGAAGCGCTCCAGATCGACGCCGTACGGGATCACCGTCACCGCCTTGCCCGCGGGCATGTGCGGCAAAGTCGCTTCCGCCAGCCGCATCCCCGTGGCCGTGACGGCGCCCGCCCGCGACAGCGCGTGCCGTGTCACCCAGCGGTGCAGCGGTGAGATCGATGGCGCCTCCAGCACGTCGGTGCCCCACACGCTGACGATCGAGGGCCGCGCTCTCGACAGTCCCGCCAGGAATCCGTAGCTCGTGAGGTGCAGCGCGTGCACCAGATCCGGTTGCAGCTCCTCGACGAGCGCCCGCACGCGTCGCGCGTGCACGACGTACCGAGCCTTCCCGATCGCCTCGAATCCGTCGATATAGTGGACGCGCGCACCCTCGATGTCCGCCGGGCGGAACGAGATCACGTGTGCCTCGTGGCCAAGCTCCACGAAATGCCGCACCCAGCGCCGTGTGTGGATGTACGGCGCATCCGCCAGGTATGCAATCTTCACGCAATACGCTAGTCGGTAGCGAATCGCGAGAGCAATGTCAGCGGACGAACACCGTCACTCCGGCGAGCGCGGCTTCAGCCGCAGCGCCCGGCGCAGCAGCCCCCCGCGCACCGAGGACCACGCGCGCTCCAGCCGTTCCGCCTCGTCCTCCGACACCGCCTTCTGCCCGAAGCGGCTTCGCTCGTACGACGCCGCGAGGTAGCCCGCCGCATCCGTACCCGGCACGTCGCGCTCCAGGCGCTCGGCATACTCGCGCGGCGTTTCGCTCGGACGCGGACCCGCCTTCCCCAGCGTCGCCAGCCGCACGGTCTTTTCCCAGAGCTGAGCGGGCCGCGGCATCCCGCCGAGCCCGTATTCCCACGCCACCTTCGCGCCACCCGCCAGCGTCAGCAGCACGGCCCCCGCGATCCCGAGTGCGATGAGCATCGGCCACGCGCTCGAACCGCCGCCGCCGTCGCCCGTTTCGTCGGCGCTTGGCGCCGGCACGCCTGCGAGCGCCCCCAGGTCGACCTCATCCGAAAGTCCGCGCTCGTTCGGACTGCCGGCGTCAGGCTGGATCGGCGCCGCCGGTGCGCTCCCCGGCCGCTTGATCAGCGGCTGCGCGGGCGTCGGGCTGAACTCCACCCAGCCGATGCTCGGGAAGTAGACCTCCGGCCATGCGAACGCCTGTCGCTCCGTCAGGTCGAACGTGTCTGACTCGCCTTCTCGCCGCAGCGGATCGAGAGCGTATCCCGTCGCCACCCGCGCCGGGATCCCAAGCTCGCGCAGCATCACCGCCATCGCCGACGCGTGGTAGTCGAAGTAACCGCGCTGCAAATCGAACAGGAAGTAGTCCACGCTGTCGCGGCCGGCTGGTGTCGCCGGCACGCTGTAGTCGGTCGGGAACGTCCGCAGGTACTTCTCGATCGCCGATGCCTTGTCGTACGGCGTCTCCTGCCCGCGCGCCACGTCTCGCGCCTTCACGCCGACACGCCGCGGCAACGTCGCTGGCAGATCGAGGTACCGGTCCGTCACCCACTGCGGATAGTCCGTACCCGCCGCCTTGAGCTGGTCGATCGATGCGACGTTCACGCTGCCCGTAACCTGGTAGTGGTCGCCGTTCTTGAGGTGGTCTTCCGGCTTCAGGCTCGAAATGTCGCTCCCGTCCCCGCCCACTCGCGCGTCGGCGTTGTGGTCCGCCGAAACTGGCTGGCCGAGGCTAAACAGCGCACCGTTGTTGCCGCCGTCCACCTTCACATCGATCGTCACGTCCTTGCGCACGTCCGGCTGCAGTTGCTCCTGGTCGCGTGCGCGTGCCCGCCGGCAGCGATTCGTCCTCTGTCGTGTTGATCTTCCATCCGCTCGACGTGTACTCGTCGAACGACTGCGCGCGCAGAAACGCCGCCATCTCTGGCGTCAGCTTCACATCGACCTTCGCGCGCGCCCTTGCCGTTGAGCGAGATCTTCCCCTGGAACGCCAGCGTGTCCTTCAGGTTGTGGATGGTGATCGGTTTCTTTGCGTTCACCGAGACGAAGACGCGCGCCAGCGGCTCCAGCCGTTCCGTGTACGGCGCGGTGAAGTCCTGCCACCGCTCGTTCGGCGCTGTCCGAGCGGTCCGCCAGCGGCATCAGGTACGCCACGATGAGCAGCCCGAGCGTCACCCAGAACGTCACGTTCAGCGCCGACAGGCTGATGAACTCCGGATACGCGACGCCCCGCGCGTCCCACTCGCGCTCCTTCTCGGCGACGTGCAGCCGCATCACGAGCAGCACCGCCGAGAACACGAACACCACGAACGCGTAGCTGAACTGTCCCGGGATGAAGCTGATGTTCCACATCAGCGCGCTCCCGCCCGGGATCAGCGCCAGCCAGGGGTTGCGCCAGCGGAAGATCGCCCACGACGAGAAGTACGCGCCGAGCCACGTCAGCGTCAGCGTCAGCACGATGAACGGCAACGTGTCCGAAGAGATGCCGCTCTGCGTCACCGCCGACCACCACACGTACATGCGGTCGAGAATCTGGTCGATGCGCGCTGCACGGCGTACCGCCCGGCACCACCGCCATCAGCTGCAGCAGCACCAGCGACGCGCCGATCAGCAGTGCGATCGGATGCAGCAGCAGTTCGTTCCACTTCACGCGCGACAACAGGTACCCGGTGATCAGCGCCGAGAAGCCGATCGGGTACAGCGACGGCATGTCGTTCACCCAGTTCGCGCCGTCGATCGATGCGACGACGCTCATGAAGCACACCGAGGCGATCGCGAACGTCAGCCAGTCTTCCCATGGCAGGAAGGAGTTCAGCCGGTCCTTATCCGCGGCCGGTGTCTCGCTGCGCCGCTGGAAGATCTCGTCCCAGTTGGCCTCGCGCATGCCTATACCGCCCGCGTCCACCTCGGCCGCCGAGCGCCGTCGCCAGGTCGTCCGCGCGCTGCACCATGTACGTGTACACGTCCGTCGCCGCGAGCGATGCAAAGACGCCGAGCGACGCTCTCCTTGCCGCCGAACGTGCTCGGCTCGAGCATGATCGCCGCCACCTTCACGCCCCGCGCCTGCAACGCGCCCAGCCCCGCCACCCACGCCTCGTCCGTCGATGGCGTGATCACGATCACTGTCGTGTGCCGCCCGAAGCGCCGCGCCTCGTTCGCCAGCAGGTCGCCGAGCCCGACGTCTCCCCAGGCGCGCGCCATCGCCAGTGACTCCAGGATCCGCGTGTACTGATTCAGCCCGCGCTCCGCATCGACGACGTCGAAGGCACGGCCGTACGACATGAACCCGACCGTGCGGTTCGCCGTCAGGAAGTAGCGCGCGACCGAGGCGGCGATCCGCACGCCGTACTCCTCCGTCGAGTCGTCACCCACGCCGACGTGCACATCGCGATGCAGATCGAGGATCACCCAGATGTCGCTCGCCGGATCCAGCTCGAAGATCTTCACCATCAGGTCGCCCGTGCGCGCCGTGCTCGCCCAGTGGATGCGGTTGAAGCTGTCCCCGAACTCGTACTGCCGCACACCGGCGGCGTTCGGCGTCACGTAGTGCGTGCGCCGCCGGAAGCGCCCTTCTCCGGGAAGGCTCGCCGCGGGCACCGAGAAGTTCGGCAGCTCGACCGCCCGCGGGTACACAAGCACGTTCTGCGGCATCCCGTACGTCCGCGTGTGGTGGAACATCCCGAACGGATCGCCCGTCGTGACCTCGACCGGCCCGATGCCGTACAGCCCGCGCCGCGGATCGATGACTTCACCCGCCACGTTTTCGAGCCGCGGCGCCAAGCGTCACGACGCGCTTCGCGACATGCCCGGGCATCTCGCTCGGGTCGTCGATCTCCAGCCAGATCTTCGCGAACCAGCTCCGGTTACGGACCGTGATCCGCTCTTCGTACTCGGCGCCCTCCTGCAGCCGGTCGGTCGAGCGGTCCGGCTCGATCTCCAGGCCCACCAGGTTGAGCCGCGACCACGCGTACGCCACCGGGATGCCGATGAGTCGCCACGTACGCGAGCCGCCACGTCAGCCAGAAGCCCGTCGAGATCGCGATCAGCGACGCGATCACCATCATCAGCACGACGATGGTCAGCGTGCGGTTGGTAACAAAGAGGAACCGGAACAGGCTCGCGATGCGACGCATGGGCCGAACCCTAGCGCTGTGATGGCTGCGTTGTGCTCGCCGATGGCGCGCCCCCCGGCGTCGTACGCCGGCGCGGCGCCCTGCCGCGCCCGCGCTCCCGGTACCGGGATGCGCTCCAGAGTCTGGTCGACCACGTCCTTTGCCGTCACGCTCTTCACGCGCGCCGCCGGAGCGATGATGATCCGGTGCCCGAGCGTCGCGTACGCCAGCGCCTTCACGTCGTCGGGCACCACGAAGTCGCGGCCATCGAGCAGCGCCCGCGCCTGGCACGTGCGGTACAGCGCGAGCGAGCCGCGCGGCGACGCGCCCAGGTACACCGATCCGTGCTTTCGCGTCGCGTCCACGACGCTGACGATATACTGCTTGATCAGCGGGTCGACGTAGATATCCTTCACCGCCCGCTGCATGCTCAGCAGCTCGTCGGCGTCCGTCACCCGCTCCAGCTCGTCGATCGGGTGGACGCGCTGCTGGCCCTCCATGATCAGCACCTCATCCGCCATCGTCGGGTAGCCGAGGTGGATGCGCAGCAGGAAGCGGTCGAGCTGCGCCTCCGGCAGCGGGAACGTGCCCTCGTACTCGATGGGGTTCTGCGTCGCGAGCACCATGAACGGCTCCGGCAGCTTGTGCGTGACGCCGTCGACCGTCACCTGGCGCTCCTCCATCGCCTCGAGCAGCGCCGACTGCGTCTTCGGCGTCGCGCGGTTGATCTCGTCGGCCAGCACGACCTGCGCCAAGATCGGGCCCGGCGCGGAACTCGAAGTCGCCCGGTCTTCTGGTTGTAGATGGAGACGCCGATGACGTCGCTGGGCAGCAGGTCGGGCGTGAACTGGATGCGCCGGAAGGTGCACCCCGTCGACGCGGCGAGGCTCCGCGCGAGAATCGTCTTGCCGACGCCGGGCACGTCCTCGATCAGCACGTGCCCCTGGCACAGCAGCGCGATGAGCGTCAGCCGCACCTCATCGGCCTTCCCGATGATCACCTTCTCGACGTTGGCGATGACGCGCTCGGCGATGATCTTAGGGTCTTCCATGCGGTCCTCCATGCCCGTGGCGGGTGAGGGGCGTCTCAGACTATACGTGCGCTGATGCAGGAAGGTTCCCCGATTATAACAGCGGCCACCCGACGCCCACCCCACGCCACCTCCGCACCTGCCCCAAGCCGCCACCGATCACACGATCGCAACACCCGCGTCACCGGCCCGTGCCACCGCACCCGGCGGCGTCCGACGGGCGGTCGAACGAGGAATTGCGTTAAGGTGCGCGGGTGCGAGCCGCTGCAGAGAAGGCGTGCGGCGGGGATCGGGCGATCCTCTGGGACAACGACGGCGTCCTCGTCGACACCGAAAAGGTGTTCTTCGAAGCCAACCGGCGCGAGCTGGCGACCCTCGGCGTCGAGGCAAGCTGGGCAGATTTTGAGGAGATCAGCCTGCGCCGCGGCGAGAGCCTGTTGTCGCTGTCTGGTCTCGACGGCGATGATCTGCGCGCGCTCTACGCGCGGCGCAATGCGTTGTACATGGAGCTCTTGAGCACGGAGGAGATCGCCATCGCTGGGATGGGCGAGCTGCTCGGGCGTCTGGCGCCGCGTTTCCGCATGGGGATCGTGACCTCCTCCCATCGCGAGCATTTCGAGATCATTCATGCCCGCTCCGGGCTGCTGCAGCATTTCGCGTTCCACGTCGTGCGCGAGGATTACCGTCTCAGCAAGCCGCACCCCGATGGCTATCTCGCGGGGATCGATCGGACCGGCCTGCCACCGGATCGCTGCCTGGCCGTTGAGGACTCGCCGCGCGGTGTCGCCGCGGCGCAGGCGGCAGGTCTGGAGGTCGTGTTCTTCGCCCCCGGAGGAGTGGGGTCGGAGCGGGAGGTCGGCAGCGTGTTGGCGCGGGTCGAGAGCACGGACGAACTCGAGGAGGCGCTCGACGATTGGGCTGCGCGCTAGCGAGCGCGCTCCTCAGCCTGATCAACGATGCCGATGGCATGGATGCTCCGGGACGCACGGAGCTCGGCGCGCGATCGGCGAATCGAGCACCTGCCCGCCGGCTGCGATGGAGGCTTCCCGCTCCCACCTGGTCATCGGGGCAGCCCCCTGGCCACAGTCGTGAGAACAACGAGAAATGAGCTGGTCATCCTAGGAAGGACCACGCTACCCCGGCCCGGTCACACCCCGCCCGCCTCCTGTGCCGCGAACCCATCCTTCACCCACCGCCAGTGCATCCGCCCGTGGTCGGCGTTCACCGCCAGCACCGCGCCGATCGTCCCGTCAGCCCACGGCGCACCGGGAAGCTTCTCTTCGAGCTGCGCATCCGACAGCTCCGCGACCAGCGCCAGCGTCTCCGCCCGCGCCGCCTGCCCCAGCGCCACCACCGCGCTCAGCGGCGCGTAGCGATGCTCCACCACCCACGCCTCCGTCATCTCGTGCACCGTCGCCATGACCTGCTCGCGCGTGCGCGCCGCCCCATCGGGGCCTGTCATCAGCCCGACGGGGTTCGCATCGCCGGAGAGATGCCGCCGCACCATCCGCACGAGGTTCTTCTCGATGCCCGCCAGGTGCACCAGGTGGTCCTTCGGGCTCCACATCGACGCCGGGTCGTGCTCGCTCTGTGTCGCGCCGCGCAACAGCTCGTCTGGCGGCAGCGCGGCATACGTCTCCAGCAACCACGCCCGGTCGCGGTTCAGTTTGATCTCGATGTCGCTCCGGTCCATCGTTTCTCTCCCGCTACTTGACGGCGGTGCACTTCGCTCCATCGACCGCTGTCAAGAAAGGCGTTGCGCGCATTATGTACCGCCTCATACGATCACGCGAAGCGATGGGGCCCCTCCCGCACGTCCTGTCCGCCATCCAGCCCGAGGTACCGCTAAGGAGACGCCGTTGCGCCGACGACGATCGCTCGCGCTTGCCGCCCTCGCCGCCTTCGTGCTTCTGGCCCTCACCGCGGACTCGCCCGCACCTGCCCTCGCCGTCACCAACGGCGGCGATTGGTCGACCTATCTCCATGACCCCTACCGCACCGGCGCCAACCTCAACGAGTCGACGCTCTCGACGGCCAATGTCGGATCAGCTTCCTTTACCCAGGCTTGGACGCCGTTCTCGACGGGCGACGTCATCGCCGCCTCCCCGTCCGTGTCGGACGGCGTGATCTACGTGGGGTCCTGGGACGGCAATATCTACGCCATCAATGCCTCCAGCGGCACGCAGAAATGGAAGACGTTCGTCGGCCAGGACACCACCACGGTCTGCCGCTCGGCGACCGGTCCCACGTCCAGCGCAACGATCCAGAACGGCGTCGTCTACGTCAGCGGCGGCGACAACCAGTTCTACGCGCTGAACGCGAGCACCGGTGCCGTACTCTGGCACGTCACGACCGGCGACAACACGATGGGCAACTACAACTGGTCCAGCCCCCTCCTCTACAAGGGCTTCGTCTACCTGGGCGTCGCCAGCTTCTGCGACGTCCCGCTCGTGCAGGGCCAGCTCATGAAGATCGATACCGGCGGCACGCACGCCGTCACCCGATTCAAGACCGTCCCGGACGGACAGATCGGAGCCGGCATCTGGGCCTCGGCCAGCGTCGACCCCGCGACGAACCGCGTATTCGTCACCACTGGAAACGAGAATCCGAGCACGCCGAACCAACCCATGGCTCGCGCCCTCCTCGCGATCGATGCCGACACGATGACCGTCGTCGACACCTTCCACGCCCCGGCAACGGCGACCGTCGATGCCGACTGGGGCACCACGCCGATCCTCTTCAGTGACTCCGGCGGCGCGAAGCTCGTCGGAGCGATCAACAAGGACGGCTTCTTCTACGCCCTCAACCGCAACAACCTCGCCGCCGGCTCCGTCTGGACGCGCCAGGTCGCCAACCCGGGGCCTGATCCCGAGAGCGGCGACTCGAGCGCATCGTCATCGGCGTTCGGCGGCGGTCGTCTCTACGTTTCGGGCGGCTTCACGACTATCACCGGCACATTGAGAAAGGGCAGCATCCGCGCCCTGAACCCCACTACGGGCGCCGTGCTCTGGGAACGAGGCTTCAACGGCAGCACCGACGGGCCCGTCCTCGGCGCGCTCGCCTACGCCAACGGCCTCGTCGTCGGCAGCGCGGGTAACAACACGTACGTCCTCGATGCGTCGAACGGCAACATCCTCAAGACGCTCTCCGCGACCAGTGGCATCTTCAGTGCCGCGACGGTCGCCAACGGCAGCATCTACGTCGGCTCGAAGGACACCAAGCTGTACGGCTATCGCTTGAACGCAACGCTCGACACGGACGGCGACGGCGTGAAGGACGTCACCGACAACTGCCCCGGCGCCTCGAACGCGACGCAGGCGAACGCTGACTCCGGCCCCAACCCGCCGGCCGGCAACAACGGCGTCATCGACAATGGTCCCGGCGTCCCCGGCAACGACGCCACGATTGCCAACGGCGACACCTTCGGCGACTCCTGCGACGGCGACGATGACAACGACGGTCTCCCCGACAGCGAGGACAGCGAGCCCCTCGGTGCGACCGGCATCTGCGCGCCGTTCGCCGGTTCGTCGGATGGCCACGCGGATCCCGGCGGGCGGCGATTCACCAACGACGACAACGGCGATGGCAATCCCGCCGCGCCGATGGGCGCCGACGCCGCGGACAACGGCCCCTCGTGGGACACTGACAACGACGGCGTGCCCGACGGCTACGAGTGCCTGCGCGGCAGCAACCCGCGAAGCGCCGCATCGAAGCCCGCCGCCATCGCCGATGATGCCAACGACGACGACGCCGACGGCCTCCCGAACGGTTACGAGCTCCGCTGGGGCACCGACCCGAAGTCCATCGACACCGACCGCGACGGCAAGGGCGACTGCGTCGAGGCCGCCGACATCGACGGGAATGGCGTGGCCAATTTCCCTGGCGACACTATCGCCATCGCCAAGGCCGCGAACGGCATCATCGGCAAGACGCAGGACTTCGACTTCAACCACGATGGCGTCGTGAACTTCCCCGGCGACGCCGTCAACCACGCCAAGCGCACAAACGCCGTTATCCCCTGCCCGTAGGCTGCCCCTAGGCTGCCCGTAGGCTGCCTGCGTCCGAGTTGTCACCGTGACGTGCCCCGCGATCCTGGGAGTGGGTCAGTTCGGGCGCGCGTCTTGCCGGTCGGAAAGCCGCGTCCAGTGGACGTGGGTCTCCCACAACCGGCGGTACTCCGTCGCGCCGAGTAGCGATTTGACCTCGTCGAGCAGGATCATTCGATCCGCGTCAGGGAGGTCAGCGATCCAGCCCATCGAGGCGAGGAATGCAACCAGCCCGTCCCGGTCCAGCGTCTGCGGGTTCGGGAGTCGCGCCCCCTGAATCTCGCCGAAGGGCGACGACGCGAACGCCAGCTTCCAGTCGCCTGATGTGTATCGCGGCGTGCTGAGATCAAGCGGGTCACATCCGGCCTCCGCCTGGTCTGGGGCGCGCGGAACCAGCAGCTCCTCGACGCGCTCGATCGACGGCTCCCACGGAGTCGCCGGGACGTTCCACATCACCACCAGGGCGCCGCGGGGCCGGAGTACGCGTGCGATCTCCGCGAGGGCGCGCTCGTTGTCGAACCAGTGAAACGCCTGCGCGACGAAGACAGCATCGACTGAGGCATCGGCGAGCGGAATCTCTTCCGCGGTGCCGTCATGCGCCTCGGCCTCCGGGCAGAGCGCCTGCAGCACGCGCCGCATGGCGTCCTGCGGCTCGACGGCCACCACGTGTCTGAATGCGGCGACAAGCGAGCGTGTGAGCTTGCCGGTGCCGGCCGCGAGATTGAGCACGGTCGCCGCTGACGGCAAGCCCGGAAGCTCCACAACCTCAGGCGGCCAGCCCGGCCGTCCGCGTTCATAGTCGTCCGGCCAGCGGTCGCCACTCCCCGAAGGCAGGTACCACGTCACGCGGTCAGGCATCGCCGAACCTTGACCGCTCCCGGCCATGCTAGTCAAGAATCCCGTGGTCGCCCTGTCAGGTTGGCTGGACTCAAACCCACCCACTACCCCGGCTTGTGCGCAGGTGTGTGATCGTCCCGGTGCGCTCACGATGTCATCCTGAGCGGCAGCGAAGGATCTTCCCGTGCACCTCGATCGCCCGACCATCAGCCCCCGACTTTCGCCTCTCACCTCCCGCTTCCCGTTTCCCGTCAACGTCCATCGCACTTCCCACCTCCCGCCTCGCACTTCCCGCTTGCGCGCAGCGCCCCCGCCCCGCACCCTGACTCCATGCCCGACATGCTCGAATCCCTTCAACGCGCCCACGCCGGTCTCTTCGGCGAGGCGCTCGGCATCCGCTTCGTCGAGGCCGCACCCGACCGCGTCGTCGCCGAGATGACCGTGCGCGAGGATCTGCACCGTGCCCGGCATCATGCACGGCGGAGCCATCATGGCCTTCGCCGACACGCTTGGCGGCACTGCCACCGGCCAGAACCTGCCGAAGGGCGCCGGCACCACGACGATCGAGTCCAAAACCAACTTCTTCTCGCCCGCCCGCACGGGCGAGACGATCCGCGGTGAGTGCGTCGCCCTGCATCGCGGCAAGCGCACGATGGTGTGGCAGACTCGCGTCACCGCCCCCGGCGGCCGCGTCGTCGCGCTCGTGACACAGACCCAGATCGTGCTCGAGCCGAAGCAGACGCCGCAGCAGCAGCTCGCCGGCCTCTTCGTCGGCATCGGGCTCGATGAACAGAAGGCGCTCCTCGCCCAGCTCGAGCGCGCCGGCGCCGCCATGTACCGCACCTTCGCCGAGTCCGAGTCCGACGCCGCCGCCCGCGCCGCCCTCCTCGACTCCGCCCGCCGCGAAGAAGAAAACGCCGAAGTACTCGAAGGTCAGGCGTAGGGCGGCGCCCGCCCGGTTAGCGTCAATTCAACTTGCCGCGGGAGGCGCCGTGATCCCCGACAACGTCCGCTCTGTCATCAACTCTGGCCGCCTCGCCCATCTCGTCACGCTCAACCGTGACGGCAGCCCGCAGATGTCATGTGTGTGGGTTGGCATCGAGGACGATGACATCGTCGTCGGCCACCTGCGCACCGGCGTCAAGGTACCGCAACGCCCGCCGAGATCCGCGCGTCAGCCTCTCGATCGAGACAGAGAACGTGAACCCGATCGGCCTGCTCGAATACCTGGTCGTCCACGGCCGTGCCCGGATCACCGAGGGCGGCGCCCCCGAGCTGCTGCAGCGCCTCGCCCACGTCTACCTGGGCCCCGACGTGAAGTTCCCGCCGATGCCCGACCCGCCGCCTGGCGTCGTCATCCGCATCACGCCCGAGCGCTACAGCGGCGTCGGCCCCTGGGCCATATAACCCTCCGACAGGCCACCGTCGCCGCATCCGATGTACGCCGGGCGTCCCACTCCTCACCCCTCCAGCACCTTCCGCGGGTGCCGCCCGTCGACATAGCCCATGAACGGCGGGTGGATGTTGTAGCCCAGCAGCTCCTGCAGCCGAGGGTCGAGCGTCTTTACGACGTCGCGCGGCACCGCCAGCACGTGGTTCTCCTGCTGCCGCAGCCACCCCGCGACGTACTCCAGGATCGTCCCCAGTCGGGGCTTCTGCGTCTGGTTCGCGCCGCCGCCGTGGAACACGCTCCCGGTGAAGAACATCACCGATCCCGCCGGCATCTCCGCGCAGATCGTCGGCGTCGATGCATCGGGCCGCTGGTCCAGCCACTTGTGGCTGCCCGGCACCACGCGCGTCGCGCCGTTCGCTTCCGTGAAGTCGTCGAGCGCCCACATCGTGTTCAGCACGATCTCCCTGCCGCCGCGCGGCAGCGGGTAGATGCCGTTGTCCGTGTGCAGCACCTGCGCCGTCTCGCCCGGCCCGATCTGGATGCCCACTGGCGCGCTGAGCTGATAGCTCTGCCCCAGCACGCGGTCCAGCACGCCCAGGATCAGCGGATGCGTCGCCGGCCCATCGAACGCGCGCGTCTTCGCGAACAGCGCGTAGATGCGCTGCGTCTTGAACCCCTCGAAGTCGTTGCGGCCCGTCGGCGTCTCCTGCAGCACGCGCGTCAGCTCCGCCCGCTTCGCCGCAGCCTCCTCGCGCGAGAGCACCCCCTCCACGACGGCGTACCCGTCGCGGTCCAGCGCCTCCGCAACATCATCCGCCGTCGCCGCCGATGTCAGAGCCGTGCGCCATGCGTCACCTCCGATCTCAGCCGCCATCATCTCACATGCACCCCTATCGCGAAGCTGTCGGCCATGCCGCTTCCCGCGTCTCGCTTCTCGTTTCCCACTTCGCCTCACACCTCGTACGCCCGCGCCGCCTCCGCCCGAAGCTCCGCCCGGAAATCCGGGTGC
Organism: uncultured Chloroflexia bacterium; assembly: GCA_963736015.1. Classification (GTDB taxonomy): domain Bacteria; phylum Chloroflexota; class Dehalococcoidia; order DSTF01; family JACRBR01; genus CAVTNG01. Next base: position 130,996 of record CAVTNG010000009.1, read on the forward strand.
GCAATCCCGGTGATCTCCTCGATCCGCCGCCGCAGCGTCGCTCCACGCACCCGCGCGATGCCGTACTCCGTGACGATGATGTCCGCGTACCCGCGCGGCACGGTCACCGCGCTGCCCATCGGCATCATCGCCACGATGCGCGAACGGCGCTCGCCATCCACCACGCTCGTCGAGGGCAGCACGGTGACGCTGCGGCCGTTCTTTGCATGCATCGCTCCGATCGCGAAGGCAAAGGCGCCGCCCGTCCCGCTGTAGATCCGCGGCCCGATCGTCTCGCCGTTGATCTGTCCCGTCGCATCGACGAACAGCGCGTTGTTCACAGCGCACATGTTCTCGTGCGCCGCGATCACCTGGATGTCGTTCGTGTGGCTCATGCAGTACAGCTCGTACCGCATGTCGCCGTCGACCGCCGCAAACTCCTCCGCGCTCAGCGGCCCGAACGAAGCCCCGACGATCTTGCCCGCATGCACCGTCTTCCGCGCGCCCGTCACGACGCCCGCATCGACCAGCGCCGGTATACCGCCGAAGATGAGCTCCGAGTGCACACCCAGGTCGCGCCGATGCGACAGGAACGGCGCGAGACCGGCCGACACCGTCCCCGTGCCCAGCTGAAACGTGTCGCCGTCCTCGATCACCTCCGACGCCACCAGCGAGCAGATCACCGCCGCGATCTCGCTCTCCTCATCGCTCGGCGCCGGGCGCCGCAGGAACTTCCACGCCGGCGGCGCCTCCACCAGGCGCTCGAACGCCGACACGTGGATGCGGTTGTCGCCGCCCGTGCGGATCAGCCGCTCGTTCACTTCCCCGATGACGTGCGCCGCCTCGCGCGCGACCTCGGGCGCCCCCCACACGCTCATCCCAAAGCTGCACCAGCCTTCGGCATCCGGCGGCGAGACGCTGACCAGGAATACGTCCGGTGCGCGGTCCAGCCAGTAACTGCGGTCCTCTCGCGTCGGCGGCGCGATGACGTAATCAAGCAGCCCTTTGCGCATCGCGGGCCGGTCGCCCGCCTGCAGGAAGAACGACCGCACGTCGAAGCTGTTCGGCGCATCACCGTCCCACCACGAGATGAAGGTGGCGATCGAGTTCTCGATCTCGACGTCGCTCAGCTCGTCCGCGCGCGCCGCCAGCGCCCGGCAGAGCGCCAGCGGCGTCTGGTAGTGCATGCCGATGACGACGCGGTCGCCGCTGCGCACCACGCGCACCGCCTCCTCGGGCGTCGTCAGTTTCGAGGCATATCGCTCGCGCCAGTTAGTCTCGAAGTCCATCGTGGCAGAGGCTAACACACAGCCGCCGCGCGGTCGGATGACTTAGGCCTCGCGTTCGAGATCTCCCGGCAGCGGCCGCTGCGGCGGCGTCTCCGGCGTCACCGCCACGACGTTGAGCGTGTGCGGGAAGTAGTCGACCACCACGCGCATTCCCTCGTCCACCATGACGTAGTCGTGCGGGTCGATGCGGAACATCTTGCGGTTCAGCGCGATGTAGTAGCTCTGCCAGGCGATGATCAGGTCCGCCTTCTGCCACTTCTTCGCGATCGCGCCCTCCGTCCGCGCCATCGGATGGGTCAGGTCGCGTATGTGCTGCAGCATCTGGAACGCGAACAGCAGCCCGATGCCGCCCACAACCGCGATCGTGATAAACGCCGCGTTCGAAGCCCGGTTCATGAACACGAGCACGCAGATCGTGATCGCAACAGCCGTCAGCGCCAGGTAGAGCAACACGCCGCGCCGCAGACCGCCTCTGCCGCGCGCTTCGCCATCGGTCGCCTGCATGCGCTCAGCCTATTGCACGGGCTTCGGTAGCAGCACGATCTGCCCGACCTGGATGTTGGGGTTGTCGTAGTCCCAGCCGTTGAGCGTCGCGATCGCGTGCATGAAAGCGATGATGTCGTCGCCCACCGGCACATACTGCTGGGCAATGCCGAACAGCGAGTCGCCGTCCTGCGCCGTGTACTCGATGAACGGCTGCTCGGTCCCGCTCGCCGTCGCGGTGCCGGATGCCGGGGGCGTCCCCGTCGTCGATGCTGCCGGAGTCCCCGTCTCGCCTGCCGATGCCGTGCCGGTCTCACCCGCACCCGGCGTCCCGCCACCTGCCGTGCTCGATGCCGCGGCCGCCGCTGCAGTCGCGCTCGCGCCCGGCGTCGCTGCCGCCACCGTCGGCTCCGTCTTACCGCCCGATGCCGTCGGCGTCGGTCCTCGGTTGCCGACGACGACCGGAGGCGCGCCCTTCGTCTCTCCCGGTGGGCGCAGCAGCAGGAACACCGCCAGCGCCGTGCCGACGAGCATCACCAGCAGCGCACCGCGGTACAGGTTGAACGAGGGCATCGCGCTCGCCGGCTTCAGGCAGTCGGCGCAATACGAAGCGTTGCCGTGGTCTTCGCAGTACGGCTTTGCGCAGCGCTTGCAGGCGTTGATCGCCGGCTCTTCGCAGGAGTAGCAGTCCACAGCGGGCCTAATGATACACCCCGCCCACCGCCCGATTCAGACGTTGGGCCAGGGACGAATCTCGCCTGCTTACGCCAGCTCGACCGCGGCGCCCGCTTCGGTGAGCTTCGTCTTCACCGCTTCTGCCTCGTCCTTGGCGATGCCCTCCTTCACGTTTACGGGCGCGCTCTCGACCAGGTCCTTCGCTTCCTTCAGGCCCAGCGTCGTCACCTCGCGCACAGCCTTGATGACGTTGATTTTGTTCGCGCCAGCGTCCTTGAGGACGACGTTGAACTCCGTCTTCTCCTCTTCCACCGCCGCGGCCGCACCGCCGCCGCCACCCGCTGCGGGCGCCGCCATCATCATCGCCGGCGCCGCCGCCGTGATGCCGAACTCGTCCTCGATCTTCTTGTTCAGATCGCGCAGCTCGAGGATCGTCATCCCCTTGATGATGTCAAACGCCTCTTCAACCTTCGCCATGTGATCGCTCCTTCCACCCGCCGCAGCGGGTCTATGCCTCTGCCGATGTCTCTTCCAGCTGCGCCGCCCGCGCCTCCATGAGCCGCGCGAACGACTGCATGCTGTCGTTGATCATGTTCGCGAACGTCTGCACCTGCGAGATGAAGACGCCCGCCAGCTTGCCGATCAGCTCCTCGCGCGACGGCAGGCTCGCCAGCTCGCTGACGACGCTCCCCGCGACGACCTGGCCGTCCATGTATGCCTTCCTCGGCGCGAAGGTATTGCGCGCGGCCCGCACGTATTCCTGGATCGCCTTCGCCGGCGCCACGATGTCGCCGTGCCCGAAGATCACCATCGTTGGCCCCTCGACGACCTCGCCCGCCGCCTCTGCACCGGCCTGCGTCGCCGCGATCTGGAACAGCCGGTTCTTCACCACCCGCGCCTGCACGCCGGCGTCACGCAACGCGCGCCTCAGTTGCGTCATCTCCTTCACCGACAATCCGCGGTACTCAGCGCCGATGACGATCGTCGCGCCGTCCATCAGCGCCTTCAACTCGGCGACATTCGCCTCTTTCCTCGCTGTGGGCATCGTCACCTCCGTGACAACAACAAACCCCTGCCATCGGGACAGGGGCGCACGCGCGAAACGACCGCCACGCGGGCGATCGATGTTCGACTCACGTATTGCGCCTCGGCAGGCTGTGATTATGGCCCGAAGGTTGCCGAAGGAACCCGAAGGCACGCCTGCTGTCTCTGGCGTCCGAAGTGTACCGAGCCGGTCCAACGCCGGCAAACGCAGGATGCGCCCCGCGTGCTCGCCCCGTAGCATGTCGCTGTCGACGCGTGTCCACGCGCCCCAGGAGTAACCGCCACATGACCACCCACATCGTCGTCTGCGGCGCCGGCTTCGGCGGCCTCGAGCTTAGCGCGCGCCTCTCCGCCGCCTTCGGCGAACAGGTCCAGGTCACGCTCATCGACAAGAGCGATGGCTTCGTCTTCGGCTTCTCGAAGTTCGAGCTCATGTTCGGGCGCCAGGAGCGCGCGGCCGTCACATCGAGCTACGCCAGCATCAACAAGCCCGGCGTTACCTTCCGCCAGGAGCTCGATCACGTCGATCGATCCCACCGCGCGTCGTGTCATCACCGATGGCGGCACCTACGACGCCGACATCCTCGTCGTCGGCCTCGGCGCCGACTACGACGTGAACGCCATCCCGGGCTTCACTGAAGGCGCGCGCGAGTTCTACTCCGTCGATGGCGCGAACGCCCTGCGCGACGTCCTACCCGACGTCACGTCCGGCCACGTCGTCGTCGCCGTCATGCGCGAGCCGTTCAAGTGCCCGCCCGCCCCCTGCGAGGCCGCGATGCTCCTCGACCAGTACTTCACCGAGCGCGGCGTCCGCGATGCCATCGGCATCAGCGTCGTCTCACCGTGGGCAATCCCCATCCCGGCGACTCGTCCCGCGTCCGAGGCCATCCTTGAGCGATTCCGGGAGCGCCGCATCGATTGGGTCCCGCAACAGACCGTTGAGTCCATTGACGCCCGCGCGAAGTCCATGCGCCTCCGCGACGGCTCGAACTTCGCGTACGATTTCCTGCTCGGCATCCCGGTGCACCGCGTGCCGAACGTGGTCGAGGAGTCGGGGCTCCCCGAGAACGGCTCGATCCCCGTCGAGAAGACGAGCCTCGCGACGCGCTTCCCCGACGTCTACGCCATCGGCGACGTCACGAGCGCGCCCGTCCCCAAGGCCGGCATCTTCGCCGAGAGCGCTGGCCGCGCCGTCGCGGAACACATCATCGTCCGCCTGCGCGACTCCGGCGAGGCCAGGCCGTACGACGGCGCCGGATCCTGCTTCATCGAGTTCGGTGACGACACCGTCGGCCGCGTCGACGTCGATTTCCTCACCGGCCCCTCCGTCACAGCCCCGTTCATCCCACCGTCCCTCGACGGCACCGCCGAGAAGAAGCAGTTCGGCGCCTCCCGCCGCGCCCTGTGGTTCGGCAGCTGACGCGAGCGCAGCGCGTGTCATCCCGTGCGCGCGCCATGTCATTCCGAGCGCAGCCCGAGGAATCTCAGCGGCCTCGGCAATCCGCGACCGGCCCGCCTCGCGCCCCACGCGACCCCTCGTGCACCACGCACCCGGCAGCGAGCAGCCCAACAAAACGGCCCGCACAAGCGGGCCGCTACTGAATCACTGAACAACTGAACAACTGACCGACTCCCTACCCCGCCTTCATCGCCATCGCCGGCGCCGGGTCCACCCGCACTCCCGGCCCCATCGTCGTCGTCAGCGTGATCGTCTTGATGAACTGGCCCTTGCCGCCCGTCGGCTTCGACTTCACGATCTCCGACATCAGCATTGCCATGTTCTCTTCGAGCGCAGCTTCGCTGAAGCTCACCTTCCCGATCGGCACGTGGATGATCGCCGTGCGGTCCAGCCGGAACTCCACCCGCCCCTGGCGCGCGTCGTTCACGGCCTTGGCCATGTCAGCGCCCTCGACCACCGTGCCCGAGCGCGGGTTCGGCATCAGCCCCTTCGGGCCCAGCACGCGACCCAGCCGCCCGACCTTGCCCATCAAACTGCGCTCGGCCAGCGCGACGTCGAACTCCGTGTAGCCGCCTTCGACCTTCTTCATCAGCTCGTCGCCGCCCACCTCGTCCGCGCCGGCCTCCGTCGCCAGCCGCGCCGCCTCGCCCTCGGCGAAGACGAGCACCCGCACGGTCTTGCCCAGCCCGTGCGGGAGCAGCGCCGTGCCGCGGATCTGCTGGTCCGCGTGCCGCGGGTCCAGACCCGTCCGCAGGTGCAGCTCGACCGTCTCGTCGAACTTCACGAACGAAGCCTCTTTCGCCAGCTTGATCGCCTCGTCCGGCGGATACAGCTTCTCCGGCTCGATGAGCTTCGACTTCTCTGTGTACTTCTTCCCGCGCTTCATTCCTCGTGCTCCTTACTCCGGCGGCGTCTCCCTTGCGGGCCGAGGCGACCTACTTCCGTTTCGGTCTCCGTCGCCGGGCTACTTCGTGTCCACAGATGGACACGTAATGACGCGTCTTGACTAGCTGACCTCGATGCCCATGCTGCGGGCCGTGCCCTCGACCATGCGGATCGCGGCATCGATGTCGTTCGCGTTCAGGTCCTTCATCTTGATCTCGGCGATCTTCTGCAGCTCGGCGCGGGAAAGCGTCCCGACCTTCTCGCGCTTCTGCGCGCGGCTGCCCTTCTCCAGCCCGGCCGCCTTCTTCAGCAGGTCCGATGCCGGCGGCGTCTTCAGCACGAACGAGAACGAGCGGTCCTCGTACACCGTGATCTCCGCCGGCACGATCGTCCCCGCCTGGCTCGATGTCTTCTCGTTGTACTCCTTGCAGAAGCCCATGATGTTGATGCCGTGCTGGCCCAGCGCCGGTCCCACCGGCGGCGCGGGGTTCGCCTTCCCCGCCTCGATCTGCAGCGTCAGCATCGCCCGTATCTTCTTTGCCATCGTTCAGTTCTCCATCCGCCGTGCCGTGCGTGCGGCTTCGCCTCGCATACACAGCGAAGCCTCGCCCGCGGCGAGGCATCTTACTCCGTCCCTGCGCCCGCAGGTAGCGCGCCGCCCTAGAGCCGCTCGACCTGCAGGAAGTCCAGCTCGATCGGCGTCTCGCGCCCGAACATGTTCACCAGGATCTTCACCTTCCCCTTCTCGAGGTTGATGTCGTCCACGGTGCCCGTGAAGTCCTGGAACGGCCCATCGACAATGCGCACGTTCTGCCCGACCTGGAACCCGACTTTGACCTTCGGCGCTTCGACGCGCATCTGGCGCAGGATGCGCTTCACCTCCGGCGGCTCCAGCGGCACTGGCCGCGTGCCCGAGCCCACGAATCCCGTCACACCCGGCGTGTTCCGCACGACGAACCACGCCCGGCTCGACTCGATGTCGTCTTCCTTCAGCTCGATCATCTGAGTCAGCACATAGCCCGGGAAGATCTTCCGCGCCACGGTGCGCCGCTGGCCGTCGCGGATCTCGATCTCGTCCTCGGTCGGGATCACCACCTGGAAGATCAGGTCCTTCGCGTCCATCGTCTGGATGCGGTGCTCCAGGTTCGTCTTTACCTTGTTCTCGTACCCGGAGTACGTGTGGATCACGTACCACGCGCGGCCCTCCTGGATCGCCTCATCTTCGGGCGATGCCGGTGGGTTGCCATCGGCATCCAGGGCTGGCTCGACGGCGACCTGCGCGGTGGCCTTGCCTTTACGCGCCACCCTATTGCCTCAACAGCGTGTGATCGACGAGCCAGTTGAAGAAGATGTCGATGCCGCCCAGCGCCATTCCGATTGCCGCCGATACGACGATCACGGCGATCGTCAGCCGCAGCGTCTCCTCCCGCGTCGGCCACGTGACCTTCTTCAGCTCGCTGACAATGTCGCGGAAGTAGCGGACGATCGGGTCGTAAAAGTGCTTCGGCCGCGCCGTCTCGGCTGCGGCCGCTGACTGCTGCTTCGGCGCAGGGCGCGCGCCCGAAGGCCGGAACGAAGGCGTCTTCGACGGCGGCTTCTGTACGAGCGACTGCCGGCGCATTGCGCGGCTCATGCTGCTCTCTCTCCCTGCCTACCGCACCTCGCGGTGGGCCCGGTGGATGCGGCACCTGGGGCAGAACTTGCTCAGCTCCAGGCGGTCTGGGTCGTTGCGGCGGTTCTTGCTCGTCGTGTACGTACGCTCCTTGCACTCCGTGCAGGCGAGCGTGATGATCTGCCGGTCTTCCTTCTTCGCCATCTATTCCTCGCGGGCCCTCGACCCGCCGCCGTTCGCGGCCGCCATGCGCGCGTAGGCACCGCCCTACAGTCTATATCGGGCGGGGCGGGCCCTGCGGCAATGCCTACTCGATGATCTTCGTGACGGCGCCGGCGCCCACCGTGCGGCCGCCTTCGCGGATCGCGAAGCGCAGTCCGTCCTCGACAGCGACCGGCGTGTGCAGCTCCACCGTCATCTTCACGTTGTCGCCCGGCATCACCATCTCCACGCCCTCGCCCAGGCCGATGGTGCCCGTGACGTCCGTCGTGCGGATGTAGAACTGCGGCCGGTAGCCCGGCAGGAACGGCGTGTGCCGCCCGCCCTCATCCTTCGAGAGGACGTAGACCTCGGCGTCGAACGTCTTGTGCGGTGTGATCGACGCCGGCTTGCACAGCACCTGGCCCCGCTCGATGTCCTCGCGCTCGATGCCGCGGAGCAGACAGCCGACGTTGTCGCCCGCCTCGCCCTGATCCAGCGTCTTCTGGAACATCTCGACGCCCGTGACCACGGTCTTGCGCGTCTCGCCGAAGCCGACAATCTCGATCTCGTCGCCGACCTTGCACGATGCCGCGCTCGACGCGTCCCGTCACGACGGTGCCGCGGCCCTTGATGCCGAAGACGTCCTCGACCGGCATCAGGAACGGCAGGTCGCGCGGGCGCTCCGGCGTCGGGATGTAGTCGTCGACAGCCTTCATCAGCTCGATGATGCTCTCGTACTCCGGCGCGTTCGGGTCGTCGCTCGTGCTGTTCATCGCTGCCAGCGCGCTGCCCCGGATGATCGGGATTTCGTCGCCAGGGAAGTTCTGCTTGGTGAGCAGCTCGCGCAGCTCCAGCTCGACCAGGTCCAGCAGCTCCGGGTCATCCATCTGGTCGACCTTGTTCAGGTACACCACGATGCTCGGCACCTGCACCTGCCGCGCCAGCAGGATGTGCTCGCGCGTCTGCGGCATCGGACCCTCGGGCGCCGCGACGACCAGGATCGCGCCGTCCATCTGCGCCGCGCCCGTAATCATGTTCTTGATGTAGTCGGCGTGCCCCGGGCAGTCCACGTGCGCGTAGTGGCGGTTCTCCGTCTCGTACTCCACGTGCGTGATGGCGATGGTGATGCCGCGCGCCCGCTCTTCCGGCGCGTTGTCGATGCTGCCGAAGTCGCGGTAGCTCGCCAGCTTCTTCAGCGCCAGCACCTTCGTGATCGCCGCGGTCAACGTCGTCTTGCCGTGGTCTACGTGACCGATCGTGCCGATGTTGACGTGCGGCTTCGTCCGCTCAAACTTCTGCTTGGCCATCGCCTCGCTACTCCTTCTCCGCCCGATCCGCGGGCACGCTGCTCATGACTGCGTATGCCGGAGCGCCGCGCGCTCTGTGTCTCTGACGTCCTGCGAACCGGCGGCATACGGCCTGTCGAGGGACGATAATCCGGCTGGAGCCCACAATCGGATTTGAACCGATGACCTCACCCTTACCAAGGGTGTGCTCTGCCAACTGAGCTATGTGGGCATCGGTCTCTGTGGTCCGCGCCCGCCTGCCCTCCCGCTGCGAGCGCCGATCCAGCCCACCGTTGAACTCCTGTGGAGCCCGAGAGGGGATTCGAACCCACTAACCTACCGATTACAAATCGGTTGCGCTGCCGTTGCGCCACTCGGGCCCGAACGCCTCCCTGCGTGTACAGGAACCCCTGACCGACGCTGGTGGGCTGAAATGTAAAAGTGCGTAACAAAAATAGGCCCCGCCACGAGGCGGGTTACGCGGCCACAGTATAGGAATCCAGATTCGGGCAAGTCAAGGAATCAGGGCTTCCCCGCAAGTTCACATCCCCTCGCCCCGCACCGCCCCGAAGTCCTCCGGCGCGACATCGGCCACCGACTGCGAAAACGCCCACCGATGCCCCTCCAGGTCCTCGGCCGTGTACTGTCGTTCTCCGAACGGATGCGTCTCCGGCGCATGCACGATGCGCGCGCCGAACTCCTTCGCCCGCTCATGATGCGCGTCGATGTCATCGACGTGTACGCCGGCGATCGCGTTCATGCCTCCGCCCGCGGGCGGGCGCAGAACGGCGCTGTCTCCCCAGTTCGGGCTCTGCCCCACTCGCGACTTCCCGAGCATCACGATGCCATCGCCGGCGCCGTGATGCGCGCCCTGCGCGTCGCCCGGCGGTCCGTACCGGAAGCGCTCCCGAAACCCGAACGCCCCGCACAGCCACGGGATCGCCTTCTCGACATCGTCGTAGTACAGCGTCGGAATCACGCCCGCCGGCCGCGATCGAGTGACAACCATCCGGCGATCCTAAGCGCGCCTCAAGACCGTACGCAACCGCCAGGTGGCGCGCTCCCGCCTCCCGCCTCCCGTCTCCAGCTTCCCGCCTTCCACGGCGCGCCTTGCCTCGCCCGCGTGCGATCTGCTTCACTGCGCCCACAACGCAGATCCGGGAGAGTGCAATGAGCCGAACGTCTATTTCCGTCCAGAAGGTACTCACGACCTGTCGGAAGGACATGACGTTCGATGCGCACGCTCAATCTCGGGATCCTCGCCCACGTAGACGCCGGTAAAACCACCCTCACTGAACGCATCCTCTACGCCGCCGGCGTCATCGACGCCATCGGTAGCGTCGACGACGGCAGCACCCGGACCGATACCCTCCGCCTCGAGCGTCAGCGCGGCATCACCATCAAGTCCGCCGTCGTCTCCTTCGTCGTCAACGGCGTCACCGTCAACCTGATCGACACTCCCGGCCACCCCGACTTCATCGCCGAGGTCGAGCGCGTGCTCGGCGTGCTCGATGGCGCCGTGCTCGTGATCTCCGCCGTCGAGGGCGTCCAGGCACAGACCCGCATCCTCATGCGCACGCTACAGCGCCTCCGCATCCCGGCGCTCATCTTCATCAACAAGCTCGACCGCACGGGCGCCGATGCCGACTCTGTCCTGCGCGAAATCGCCGCGAAGCTCACGCCCGCCATCATCGCGATGGGCGCCACAACGGGCCTCGGCACGCGCGCCCCGGCGTTCATGCCCTACGCCGAAGACGACACGTCCTTCAGTCAAACGCTCGGCGACGTCCTCGCCGCGAACGACGATGCGCTGCTCGCCGCATACGTCGATGAACCCGACGCCGTGCCCTACTGCCGCCTGCGCGAGGTGCTCGCCAGCCAGTCGAAGCGCGCGCTCGTGCACCCGGTGTTCCTCGGCTCAGCGATCACCGGCGCCGGCGTCCATGCGCTGATCGACGGCATCACCGAACTCCTGCCCGCCGCCGAAGGTGACGCCGCCCGTCCGCTCTCCGGCACCGTGTTCAAGGTCGAGCGCGGCCCTGCCGGCGAGAAGATCGCGTACGCCCGCATCTTCTCCGGCGCAGCGCGCGTGCGCGATCGCATCACCTTCGGCGACGGCGGCGAGGCGAAGGTCACCGCCGTCGGCGTCTTCGAAGACGGCGGCGAAGCGCAGTGCGACCGGCACCGCCGGACAGATCGCGAAACTCCGCGGCCTGGCCGATGTCCGCATCGGCGACGCCATCGGTGAGGGGCCCGAGCCGCGCCGGATCAGCCAGCCACTTCCCGCCGCCGACGCTCGAGACCGTCATCGTGCCCCGCCGCCGCGACGACGCGCGCGCTCTCTACGCCGCGCTCACGCACCTTGAGGAGGCGGACCCGCTGATCAACCTCCGCCACGACGATGTCCGCCGCGAGATCTACGTCTCCCTCTACGGCGAAGTGCAGAAGGAAGTGCTGCAGGACACACTCGCCGCCGACTTCGGCGTCGAAGTCGACTTCCGCGAGACGACGCGCCATCTGCATCGAGCGACCCGTCGGCTGCGGCGAAGCGGCCGAGTTCATCGAGCAGGCGCCTAATCCGTTCCTCGCGACCGTCGGCCTGCGCATCGAGCCCGCGGCCATCGGCGCCGGCGTCGAGTTCCGGCTCGCCCAGGACGTCCTGGGCACCATGCCCGCTGCCTTCGTGAAGGCCGTCGAGGACACGGCGCGCGAAACACTGCGGCAGGGCCTCCACGGCTGGCAGGTCACAGACTGCGGCGTGACGCTCACACACACGGGCTACTTCCCGCGCCAGAGCCACGCCCACCAGGGCTTCAGCAAGGCCATGTCCAGCACCGGCGAAGACTTCCGCAAGCTGACGCCCCTCGTCGTCATGGCCGCCCTGCGCCGCGCCGGCACCGCCGTGTTCGAGCCGATGCACCGCTTCCACCTGGAAGTGCCGCCCGATGCCTTCGGCGCCGTCATGCCGGCGCTCGCCCGCCTTCGCGCCATCGCCGATACACAGGAACTGCGCGGCGCCGCCTTCATGATCGAGGGCGAGATCCCCGCCGCCCGGATCCACGAGCTGCAGCAGCAGATCCCCGGCCTCACCCGCGGCGAGGGCCTGCTCGAGTCCGCCTTCGAGCGCTACGAGGCCGCTTCCGGCGAGATACCGAGACGGCCCCGCACGGACCACAACCCGCTCGACCGCAAGGAGTACCTGCTGCACGTCCTGCGACGCGTCTGACGCACCGACGGATGCGCCCCCTTCAACGAAGGAGTCACCGAACATGGCGAAGATGCACGCCGATGAAGTCGATACCGATGCCGCGCTCGTCCGGCGCCTGCTCGCGGACCAGTTCCCGGACTACGCGGATCGCCGGATCACCCGCATCGAGCATCCCGGCACCGACAACGCGATCTACCGCCTCGGCGATGACCTCTGCGCGCGCCTGCCGCGCTCCGGTTCGCGAGCATCCAGCCCGCGCGCGAGCATCGCTGGCTCCCCGTCCTTGCGCCGCATCTTCCGCTCGCCATCCCCGTCCCTCTCGCGCTCGGCGAGCCCGCGCATGGCTATCCGCACCGCTGGACGATCTGCCCCTGGCTCCCCGGCCACAACGCAACGCCCGACCGCCTCGACGATCTCACGCAGACCGCGCGCGACCTCGCTGCATTCATCGTCGCCCTTCGCGCGATCGACGCTACCGGCGCGCCGGCCCCCGGACCTACCGGCCGCGGCCTGCCTCTCGAGACGCGCGACCGCTACGTCCGCGACGCCATCGCCCGCTTGCAGGGCCAGGATGGCGTCGACGCCGACGCAATCACACACGCATGGGACGCAGCACTCGCCGCGCCCGTGCACGATGGCCCCTCCGTCTGGATCCATGGCGACCTCCAGTCCGGCAACATCCTCGCCGTTGATGGCTCCCTCAGCGCCGTCATCGACTGGGGTTGCATGGCGGCGGGCGATCCCGCAGCCGAGCTCCGCGTCGCCTGGTCGCTGTTCTCCGGCGAAAGTCGCGCCGCGTTCCGCGTCGCCCTCAACGTCGAAACGCAGCGTGGGCGCGCGCCCGCGGTTGGGCGCTCTCATCCGTGATCGGCCTGCCCTACTACCGCCACACGAACCCCGCGATCATCGCCACTTCTCGACACACGATCGCGGAAGCCCTCGCCGACGCGTAGCCTGGCTTCACGCTCACGCCAGCATCGCCCGCCGCATCAACACGCCTGGCCGCACCCGCCAGCCGGTATCTCCCGATCTCGCTCCCGCTTCCCGCACCTCGTTTTCCGCGTCCCGCATCCCAATTCCCGCCCCTACTCTCACGCGCGATTTCCCTCATCCCTATTTACAAACACCCACGTTTCTGTCTAGATTGAAGCAGGGCACGGATGCCGAGAGTGCCCGCGCAAGATTCTCCCCTCTCTTGCGAAGCCACTTTGAGCCGATATTAGGACAGGCGGCCGCGCTCGCCGAGCGCCCGGCTTGCCGATGCTCATGAGGTGTCATGTCAAAGAATCGTGGTAAGCGCCGCGGCCCGGTGAAGGACGGAATGCGTCCCTCCACCAACAACGGCAAACCCGTCGACCCGACGGCCGCGTCATCGGACCGATACCAGAAGTTCCTGCCGGAGTGGATGCGCGGCGGAGCTGCGCCGGTCGCCCGCCCGCGCCCGAAGCGCGCGCGTCAGCCGCGCCCCGCCGGCGGCTACACCCCCGGCAAACTCGCCATCACCGACTTCCACTAGAACGGCGCCCTTCGCCGCCAGGTCCTGCCCTCATATCGCCTCGACGAGACATCCTCTCGCGTCCCGCTTCCCGTCTCTCGCCTCCCATCTCCCCTGCCGCCCGCCGATACCATGACAACATGATCGCTGTCACGCCCGCGCGCGTTCTGTTCGCGATCGCCGTCGTTGTCGCGATCGTGCTCACGGCGGTCGCCGCGACCGGCGCGCTCATGCCCGGCGACCGTGTCATCGCCGATGCGCTGCAGGCCACGCCGGCGGATCATTCTTCGACGCCATCGCCGACTTCATCTCGCCGAGCGCTTCCAGTTCCCCATCGTCTGCATCGCCGCCGCCTACACGCTGATCCGCCGCAACTACGCGCTCGCCGCCGTCGCGCTGTTCGCGTTGGCCGCCACATATCTCAACCCGGCCGTGAAGAATCTCATCGAGCGTCCACGCCCCGGCCCTGACGACGTCATCATCCGCGAGGGCGCGCCAGGGTTCGGTTACCCGAGCGGCCACGTCTGGATCGCGACGCTCACCTTCGGCTACGCCATCGCTGTCGCATTGCGCCACGCGAGCGGCGCCGCGCGCACCGCCATCGTTGCCGCCTGCGCGGCCGCTATCGCGCTCATCGCCTGGAACCGCGTCTGGGACGGCGCCCACTGGCCCTCCGACACCCTCGGCTCCCTCACCATCTGCGGCCCCGCCCTCGCCGCCGCCATTGCCGTCGCCACCCTTCCCTCACGACGCCACCGCCGCGATGCCGGACTCAACGCAGAGCATGCCGTCACCCTCACCCCCCCGATGCGCGACACCGCATAGCGGACAAGAGGTGCGGGCCCGTTCGGCGGTGCCTAATCGCCCGCCGCGCATCAACCCATCTGTGCCATCTGTGTAATCTGTGGATTCCCTCGCCCCCAAACCGCCCCGTGTTACGCTGACGTATGGAGATGACCAGTCCCCCTGAGCTCGACCGCCCCAACGTCATCGCCGCCTTCCAGGGCTGGAACGACGCCGGCTCGGCCACCCACCACCGCCGCCCGATACCTCGTCGAATCGTGGAAGGCCGAACTCTTCGCCCACATCGACCCGGAGGAGTACTACAGCTTCACCGACACGCGCCCGCAGATCCGCATCGTCGATGGATTGCAGCGCGAGCTGGAATGGCCGAAGAACGAGTTCTACTTCTATAAGGGCACCGATACCGCGCCGTCCGCCGTCGTCATGATCGGCACCGAACCCAACCTCAAGTGGCGCTCCTACTGCGGCGAGGTCACGCGCTTGGCGAAGTCAGTCGGCGCGCAGCGGATGGTCACGATGGGTTCGCTCGTCACCGACGCCGTGCACACGCGGCCCGTGCCGATCACCGGCTTCAGCACCGACTCCGCTGTCCAGGCGAAGCTCGCCGCACGTAGCATCATGCGTTCGTCGTACGAGGGTCCGACGGGCATCGTCGGTGTCCTGCACGATGCCTGCCGCCGCGCCGAGTTGCCCGCCGCCAGCGTCTGGGCCGCGTCGCCGTACTACCTCGGCCAGACCCCGAACCCGAAGACCGCTCTCGGCCTCCTCGATTCACTGGATGAGGTCCTCGGCGCTCCGCCTGAACCTTACGCAGCTCCGCCGCATCAGCGATGAGTTCGAGCAGCAGGTGACGCTCGCCGTCCCGACAATAGCGAGATGCAGGAGCAGATCCGCCCCTCCAAGAAGCGCGACGACGCCACCGGCGAGGCGCCCACGCAGTCAGGCGCCGACCTCCCGCCCGCCGGCGAGATGATCGCCGACCTCGAGCAGTTCCTGAAACAGCAGCGCGACGACACCTAGGCGGCGCCCGTAGCCACACCCTCGCCGTCCGTGCGCCAGCCATTTGTCGCCTTGGCGGCTACGCGTCGGCATCCTAGCCCGCATGTCAGCCCGAGCGCCCAGCGAGCGATGCAACTCTGTTGACTACAACATCCCGACGCCAGCCGCACACAGACAGAACCACCTCTCGGGGAGCGGGCCGGGCCCGCCGGGCGCGAGCACGGTAACTTGACAACCGCCCTCACCCTCGTGCGCTAGAATCGAACGGCGCTGCTCCGGCGTACCCTACCCAGGGCCCGCCCGCCGCGCAGCTTCGGAGGCCCCGCCCCGCCGAACGCAATACCCGCCTGCCGGGCCCGTTTTTCCAGTAGGGACAGCCTCGCCGCCGTCCCGCTGCTGGGGCGCCAATTTGAACTCACTCCCTCGCCACCACACCTCTCGCGCGCAGCTGCTCGGCGTCCTGGCGATGCTCGTCGCCCTCATCGGCACCGCCCGCTACGCCCCGACGCCCGCCGCCGCCGCCAGCGGCGCCTGGACCGGCGACTTCTACAACAACAAGACACTCAGCAATCCCAAGGTCATCACAGTCACCGATCCGGCCAACGCCCTCCTCGGCGCCACTCCCACGCTCGACAAGTACTGGACGGGCTCCCCCGCCTCCGGCGTCAACGCCGACAGCTTCAGCGTCCGCTGGCAGCGCACCGATACCTGGGCCGCCGGAACCTACCGCTTTACCGTCAAGACCGATGACGGCATGCGCCTTTACGTCGACAACACGAAGATCCTCGACCAGTGGATCGACCAGCCCGTCACGACCTACTTCGTCGACTTCGCCGTCAGCGCCGGCCCGCACACCCTGAAGCTCGAGTTCTACGACGCCGTCAACGACGCCGTCGCACAGCTCACCGTGCAGGACGTCAACACGCTCCCGCCCGGCTGGAACGGCCAGTACTTCTCGAACATGACGCTCGCCGGCAGCCCGACATTCAGCCGCAACGACGGCGATGCGATCGACTTCCAGTGGAACACCGGCTCCCCCGGCGGCGGCGTCCCGGCCGATGCCTTCAGCGTGCGATGGACGCGCAGCATCACCTTCAACGAAGGCGTGTATCAGTTCAGCACCAACAGCGACGACGGCTCACGCGTCTTCGTCGATGGCCAGCTCATCCTCAACGCATGGCAGGATCAGGCCCTCACCCTCACCACCGCCAATAAACAGATGACGGCCGGCGCCCATACCGTCGTCGTCGAGTACTTCGAGCACGCCGGCGGCGCTGAGATGCACTTCGCCTACGAATACCGCCCCGATCTCGGCGGCTTCGTTACCGAGCCCATCGTCACCGGCTTCGCCACGGCGACCGTGTTCGCCTTCGCCCCCGATGGCCGCATCTTCGTCGGCCAGAAGGACGGCACCATCCGCATCTTCAAGAACGGCGCCCTGCTCGGCACGCCCTTCTACACCATCTCCCCGGTGAACAACTACCACGACCGCGGCCTCATCGGCCTCACGCTCGACCCGAACTTCGCCTCCAACCACTACGTCTACGCGTCCTACACCTACGACCCGAACCCGATCGCCTCGAAGATCGCCGATCCGAAAAACGCCCAGGTGATCCGCGTCACCGCCAACGGCGATGTCGCCGTGCCTAACAGCAAGGTCGTCCTGCTCGGCACCGTCGTCGGCACACCGTCCACACCGTCCTGCGAAAGCCTCGACCTCGCCGCCGACTGCATCCCGTCGGACTACGACAGCCACAGCATCGGCAACCTGAAGTTCGGCCCGGACGGCAAGCTCTACGTCGCCACCGGCGATGGCGCCAGCTACGCCACCGTCGATAGCCGCGCCCTCCGCGCGCAGAACATCGACCGCCTCGCCGGCAAGATCCTGCGCGTCGACCCCGCCACCGGCCAGGGCCTCTCCGACAACCCCTTCTGGAACGGCAACGCCAACGCCACCCGCTCGAAGGTCTGGGCCTACGGCGTCCGCAACGACTTCCGCTTCAACTTCAAGCCCGGCACGAACATCATCATCAGCGGCGAGGTCGGCTGGGATACCTGGGAGGAGCTCAACGTCGTCACCGCCGGCGAGAACCTCGGCTGGCCCTGCTACGAGGGCGTCGATGAGCAGCCCGGCTACGCCGCCTTCACTCAATGCCAGTCCCTGTACTCCGCCGGTGGCGTCACCGCCCCGCTGTACCAGTGGGACCATTCCGCGGGCACGGCCGCCGCCGTCGGCGGCGCCTTCACCGGCACAAACGGATACAGCTCCGCCTACCAGAACGCCTACTTCTTTGGCGACTACGCCGTGAACCGGATCAGCGCCGCCAAGCTCGACGCCTCCAACAACATCATCCCCGGCAGCCTGCTCACCTTTACGACGGCGGCCGACGGCCCCGTCGATATCGAGATCGGCCCCGAAGGCGATGTCTATTACCTGGCGATCAACGCCAACGAGATCCGCCGCATCCACTTCGTCGGTGACAACCGTCCGCCCATCGCCGCCGGAACCGCCTCGCCGTCCGCCGGCCTCACACCGCTCACCGTGAACTTCAACGGCACCGCCTCGAGCGATCCCGATGCCGGGCAGGCCATCACCTACGACTGGAACTTTGGCGATGGCAGCGCCCACGCGACGACGGCAACGACCTCGCACCAGTACAACACCATCGGCACCTACACCGCCGTCACTGACCGTCACCGATCCGTTCTTCCTCACCGATACGAAGACGTTCCAGATCCAGGCCGGCAACACGCCGCCGAACGCCACGATCACGTCCCCGGCGAACGGCGGCCACTACGATATCGGCGACATGATCTCCTTCTCCGGCACCGCGAGCGATGCGCAGGACGCCAGCATCCCGCCGTCGAGCATGGCCTGGAGCGTCATCCTCAACCACTGCTCCGACGCCACGTACACGATCTGTCACACGCACCCGCATCTCACCATGACCGGCACCGGCGGTTCGTTCTCGGCCGATGACCACGGCGACTTCACCAACTTCGACATCTTCCTCACCGTCACCGACAGCGGCGGGCCTCACTACGACGAAGCAGGTGAACATCACGCCCAACCGCGTCAACCTCAACTTCGCCTCCAATATCGCCGGCATCAACATCACCGTCGATAGCGGCAGCGAGACCGTGCCCTTCACGCACAGCGTCCCGCGTAAGTCCGTGCACGTGATCTGTGCGCCATCACCCCAGACCGTCGGTGCCAACACCTACTTCTTCACCGGCTGGTCCGATGGTGGCGCCGGCTGTCCGTCCGGTGAGCCCCTCCACCGCGTCACCGCCGACGTGAACAAGACGCTCACCGCCACCTTCGCTCTGCCCACGCCGACGCCCACGAGTACGCCGACGTTCACGAGCACGCCGACGCCGACGCGCACGCCGACACCGACCCGCACCAACACGCCGACAGCCACACACACGCCGTCGCCCACGGCCACGAGCACGCCCACCCTGCCCGACGCCGATAGCGATGGCATGCCCGACGCGTTCGAGGCGGCCCACCCGTGCCTCAACGCCGCCGTCAACGACGCCGGGCTGGACCCGGACGTCGATACCGTCACCAATCTCGCCGAGTACGGAAACGGCACGAACCCGTGCGCTGCCGACACCGACGGCGACGGCTTCAAGGACAAGCCCGCGACGCTGCATCTCGCCGTCAACGCCGATACCGCCGTCGATAACTGCCCGCTCGTCGCCAACGCCGGCCAGCAGAACTCCGATGCCGTGATCGACAACGGCCCGGACATCGTCGCGCCGGACGTCACCGTGGCCAGGAGCGACGCGCTCGGCGATGCCTGCGATCCCGACGTCGACAACGACGGCCTGCCCAACGCCGAGGACATCGAGCCCCTCGGCGCCACCGGCATCTGCGCCGCCTTCGCGGGGGAGTCCGACGGACACCCCTTCCCCGCCGGCGGCGACATCACCAGCGACGACAACGCCGACGGAGACTCCGCGCCGCCCCTCGGAACCGACGCCGCCGACAACGGCCCATCATGGGACACCGACAACGACGGCGTGCTCGATGGTGTCGAGTGTCAACTCGGCACCAACCCCCGAAACGCCGCCTCGCGCCCATCGAGCGCGCAGTGCGGCGGCGCCGTGGACGCCGATGGAGATCTTCTCCGGCCTCAACCGAGACATGCAAGTGGGGGACGTCCGACTCCAGCACCGACAGCGATGGTGACGGCATCGCCGACTGCGTCGAGGTGAATGACCTGGACGGTAATGGCGTGCAGAATTTCCCGGGCGACACAATAAAAATTGCCAATGCCACGGCGGGAAACGCCGCGAAGTCCCTGGACTTCGATCTCAACGGCGATGGCATCGTGAACTTCCCCGGAGACGCGGTCCTTTCCGCCAAGATCGCGCTGCGGTAACACTTGCTCGTAGACGCGTTGCCTCTCATGTGCTTTACGTCGCCCCGCCATGCGCGTATGCTCTGCGCTGTTAGCCCCGCACGTCGCCCGCTAGGCCGCCAGGATCGGAGATAACGGTGCGCCTCAACCTTCGACGCTGCCCCGTGTTGTCAGGCTTCGTTCTGCCTCTCATGGTCGTCGCGTCAGCCGCGGGCGTCATCCCCACTGGCGCTGACCATCAACGCGTGCTCGCGCAGTCGCCCGTCCGGCACTGGAATGGCAACGCGACCGCGCCCGCGATCGATACGCTCTCGATCCATGCCGGCAAGCCCGCCAACGCGAAGCTCGATAGCCATCTCGCCGATCTCGCCTCCGTCGTCACCTTCCAGCGCGGCCTCGGCCTCGCGCCCTCCACCAGCGGCGCGGCGCTCCCCGCCGATCTCGCCTCGCTCGAGGCGGCCGGCGTCCTCCACACCGATGGTCACGGCCGGGTCCAGGTGTACGTCCACTACCAGGGCAACGCCGACACGTGACGCAAGGACTCGCCGCGCTCGGCGCCACCGTGCGAGGCGTCCAGTGATGACGATCGCATCATTCAGGCGGAGGTCGATGCAGGCGCACTACCCGCCGCCTCCGCCATCGCCGGCGTGACGTTCATCTCACCGCCGGACTACGTCATCCCCGCGACCGGCGCCGCCCTCACACAGGGCGATGCCCTCCTGCTCGCAAGCCAGGCCCGCACCAACCTCGGCGTCGATGGCACGGGCGTCCGCGTCGGCGTCATCTCCGATGGCATCGCTGGTCTCGCCGCGAGCCAGGGCTCGAACGACGTCGGCCCCGTGACCTCACAGTCGTTCCGCGCCGACATGAACCTCAACGCCGGGCCGGAGGGCACGGCCATGCTCGAGATCGTGCACGACCTCGCCCCCGGCGCCGAGCTCTGGTTCGCCAACGCCAGCACCACCATCGAGTTCGCCAACGCCGTCACTTTCCTCGCTGGCAACGTCGATGTAGTGGTCGATGATCTGCGCGCGTTCGGCGGTCCCTACGACGGCACCAGCACCATCTCGATGGCGAGTTCCTCGAACTCCACGAACCCCGCGAAACGCGAGCGCGTCCACCTCAACGCCGTCGGCAACGACGCCCTCGACCACTACCAGGAGCCGTTCGTCGCCTCGGGCTTCACTTTCAACGATGGCGGCGTCGCGGCCCCCGTCCATGGCTTCCAGGCAACAGCCTCGACAACAGACGGCGGCTTCCCCCAGTTCTGCAACGGCACGAGCGGCATCTCCTGCTGGAACATGCTCGCCCTCCCCGTCGGCGGTACCGCCACCGTCTTCGTTGAGTGGAACGACCCCTTCGGCGCGTCCTCGAACGACTACGACGCCTTCCTGTTCGACGCCACAAGTCCCGGCCCCATCAGTACGAGCACCAACCGGCAGAACGGCACTCAGAATCCCGTCGAGGTCGTCGGCGTAACCAACAACACCGCGCAGCCGCAGGCCTACTTCCTGCTCCTCGCGAAGTTCGCCGGCGCCACGCGCACCTTCGACATCTTCCTCAGCTGCTCGCCGTTCTGCCTCTTCTTCAACAACAACGCCGACCTCAACTTCAACACCATCTCCAGCAGCGTCCCTAACAACTCCGATGCCGGCGGCAACGTCCTCGGCCTCGCCGCCATCGACCAGGCCGATCCCGGCACCGACACCGCCGAGCTCTACTCCAGCCGCGGGCCGACGAACGACGCCCGCAACAAGCCCGATATCACCACCGTCGACGGCGTCGCCATCACCGGCAACGGCGGGTTCCCCGTCCCCTTCTTCGGCACCTCCGCCGCCGCGCCGCACGCAGGCGCCATCGCCGCCCTCGTGCTCCAGTGCTTCCCCGCGCTCAAATCGGGCGAGGTCGGTGACAACCCGGCCGCGGATCGCGCCACCGTCCGCACGAAGCTCACCTCGGGCCTCACAGATCTCGGCACCGCCGGCGTTGATACCACCTTCGGTGCCGGCCGCATGAACGCCGTCACCTCCACCACCGGATGCGACAGCGACGTCGATGGCGTCGTTAACGCTTCGGACAACTGCCCCATCCTCGCGAACGCATCGCAGGCCAACTTCGATGCCGCGCCCATCGACAACGGCATCGGCATCGTCGGTAACGACGCCTCTGTGCCCGGCGCGGACAACCTCGGCGACGCCTGCGATCCCGACCGCGACAATGACGGCCTGCCGGATGCGTCCGAATCCCCGCTCGCCGGTTGCGGCGCCTTCAACGGGATCGTCTCGACGCACCCTAACCCCGCCGGCGGCGACGCCACCGACGACGACAACGCCAACGGGGACCCCGCCCCCCTTGATGGTGCCGATCTCGCCGACAACGGCCCCTCCTGGGACACCGACAACGATGGCGTCCGGGATGGTTACGAGTGCGCCAACGGCTCCAACCCGCGCGACGCCGCGTCGCTTCCGCTGCCCCTCGGCGATGACGCCGCGGACACCGACAACGACGGCCTACTCAACGGCTGGGAACGCCGCGGCTGGGGCACCGACCCCACAAAGGCCGACACCGATGGCGATGGCAAGTCGGACTGCGCCGAAGCCGGCGACGTCGATGGAAACGGCAGCTTCAACTTCCCCGGCGACAGCCTAGCCGTCGCCCGCGCCGCCCTCGTCCCGGGCTTTGGCCGCACCAGCGACCTGGACCTCAACAAGGACGGCGTCGTGAACTTCCCCGGTGATGCCATCAACAGCGCCAAGCGCGCCCTCGGCGTCATCCCCTGCTGACCGCGTCTCCCGGACCCCGTACGCGCTCCGAGAACTCCGCCAGCGACCGCACCAGCACGAGCCCGGGCGGCGGCTCCGTATCGCCGTGCGCCCCGGCATGGTCCAGCAGGTACACGCGCTGTACACCGTGCGTCGCCAGGTGATACGCCGTGCGTGGGTCATCGTCGATGTGTGCGTCCAGCGACAGCCGCAGCGCCGTCGCCAGCTTGTGCTGCGGAGGGCGCAGTCCCGGCGGCGCCATCTCAATCCCTCGCACGCTCGCATCCAGCCCGTGCCCGCGTAGCCAGCGCCGGATCAGCGGCTCCCCGGCGCGGCTCCGCCCCGTGACGATGTAGATCTCATGCGCCGCCGCGATCTCGCCCAGCACCTTCGGCGCGTCCGGCGCCATGCGGCGCCACCCGAACCGCAGGTACTCGATCGCCAGACGCAACGGCTGCGCTCGCCCCGGCGTCCCGTACAGGTCTTGGTAGTTCGCCGGAAGGTCATCCACGGGCGACGGCGCGTGCACCGCCATGCGGCCGAACGGCGTCTGGCACAGCACCCCATCGAAGTCGAAGCCGATACGCATCAGCGCGGCGACGCGAGCGCGATCGCCGTCCGCTGCGACGCCCGCCACGCGCTCCCGCAGCCGCGGTTCCGGCTGCCCCTCCGGGAACTGCTCGTCCGTCGCGTACACGCCCGCGATCGCCACGCCATCGAGGCTCGCGAACAGCGGCCGCATCCCGTACTCCACCGCCAGGAAATGCTGCGGCGCCGCCCCGGTCTGCACCGGCACGCAGATCTTCCCCGCCAGGTGCGCCGGCGGCATCAGGTCGAAGAACGCCTTCATCACGCCCGTGTACAGCGCCCGGTACGTCGGCGACGCCGCCACCACGATCGCCGCCCCGCCCACCGACGCGATCGCCTCATCGAGCGCCGACGCCGATGCGCGCGCGACGAGCGCCTCCGCCGGCAGTTCCGCGACATCGATGATCGACGTCTCGCACCCGGCGCCCGCCAGGTCGGCCAACATCAACTCCGCCAGCAGCTTCGACTTCGAGGGCGAGCGCGGGCTGCCCGATATCGCGACCGCGCGCATCCCCGCCACTACGCCGGCGTCAGCTCGCGCGGCGCCGCGGGCACCGCCGCTTCGCCGCGGAAGTGCGGCATCACGTACCGCCCGAAACGCTGCCGCCTCCTCCAGGTGCGGGTAACCCGACAGGATGAACGTATCGATGCCCTCGTCCACGTATTCCCGCAGCCGCGCCGCCACGCTCTCTCCGGATCCGACGAGCGCCGTACCGACGCCGAGCCGCGCCTTGCCGATGCCGCTCCACAGGTTCGGGCCCAGCCATTCATCCTGCGACGCAACCAGCGCGCGTTGCCGCTTCTCACCTTCCGAGTCGCCGGCCGCATGATGCTTGTCCATCATCTTCTGGAAGTTCTCCGGTATCTCCGACACCAGCGCCTCCGCCGCCGCGCGCGCCTCCGCGTCCGTCTCCCGCACGCACACGTGGATGCGCATCCCGAACCGCAGCGTCCGCCCCAGCTCCGCCGACCGCGCGCGCATGTCCGCGATGCGCTCCCGCACCATCGGCAGCGGCTCGCCCCACAGCAGGTACACGTCGGTTTCCGCCGCGCCCACCTTCTTCGCCGCCTCCGATGCGCCACCGAAGTAGAACGGGGGGCTCGGCAGCTGGTACGGCTTCGGGTGCACGTCGCCGTTTTCGATGCGGTAGTAGCGGCCCTCGTGTCCCCACTTCTTCGGCTCCGTCCACGCCCGCCGCACCACCTGCATGAACTCCTGCGTGCGTGCGTATCGCTCGTCGTGCTCGGTGAAGTCGCCGTCCGCCGCCAGCTCCGCCGGGAACCCGCCCGTTACGACGTTGATCAGCACGCGCCCGCGCGTCATCTGGTCCAGCGTGTTGGACATCTTCGCCGCCACCGTCGGCGCGATGAACCCCGGCCGCATTGCCACCAGAAACTTCAGCTTCTCCGTCCGCGCCGCTACGACCGCAGATGCCAGCCAGGCGTCCTGGCAGGTCGTGCCAACCGGCACCAGCGCGAACACGAAGCCCGCCTCCTCGGCGGCGCGCGCCACTTCCGTCAGGTAGTCGGCCGTCGCCGGCCGCGT
Source organism: uncultured Chloroflexia bacterium (assembly GCA_963736015.1). GTDB lineage: Bacteria > Chloroflexota > Dehalococcoidia > DSTF01 > JACRBR01 > CAVTNG01. Next base: position 155,681 of record CAVTNG010000009.1, read on the forward strand.
CGGCGGGCCGATGACCTCGCTGTCACCCATGGTCGGGAGAAACCAGCCAAAATCGATGGTCATGCTTGACTCCGAAGGCGTTGTCCGGCGGTGGCTGGAGTATAGGCACGCTTCCGGCTGCGCTCAATTGGGCCGAAAGCGTTCATCTGGCCGTAACCTGACGCCGCTATACTCCGACCATTCCAGCGGGAGGAACGTCCGGTCGTGCACAAGATCCTGTTCGTCGATGCCTCGGAGGAGTTGGCCCCGCTCGCGTCCACGCTCGAGGAGCACGGCTTCGGCATCACCCACGCCACCCCCATCCGCGCACTCGAGCGCGCCGGCGCCGAGCAGCCCGCCGTGATGCTCTTCAGCCTCCTGGGCCGCCCCGACCTCCCCGCAATCCGCAACCTCCTGCGCGCCGCTGATCTGCCGCACGGCGTCGCCTCGATCGCCCTCCTCCGCAGCGATCAGCTCGAGTCCCTCGACTTCTCCACCGGCTTCGATGACTTCCTCGTCTACCCGGCGCTCACCGAGGAGATCACCGCCCGCCTTCGACGCGCGATCTGGCTGAAGTCCGGCATCGAGAGTGACAACACCCTCCGCGCGGGCGACCTGCACATCGACCTCGCGAACTACAAGGTCTTCGTCGCCGGCCGTGCCGTCGATTTCACGTACAAGGAGTACGAGCTCCTCCGATTCCTCGCCACGAACCGCGACAAGGTCTTCACCCGAGAGGCTCTCCTCAACCGCGTCTGGGGCTACGACTTCTACGGCGGCGCCCGCACCGTCGACGTCCACATCCGCCGTCTCCGCAGCAAGATCGAAGACCGCGCGCACACCTTCATCGAAACCGTGCGCAACGTCGGCTACCGCTTCCACCTCGACTAAGCGTCGACCCTGCGACCAATACCCTTCGTAGGGGCGCAGCCTGCTGCGCCCTCGCCGTCGCGCACCGGCATCGACAAAACCACGACTGATGCCCGGTCGCGCTCACGCACCCACTCGCTATCGTGACGCGTGACCCGGACTACCGAACCGCCCCCCACCGCCCCGCGCACGACGCGCGTCGACCGCATCCGCGCACGTTGGGATCGCTCCATCCGCCGCATCCGCACTCGCTGGGATCGATTCCTCGATCGCTTCGAGCACCTCATCGTGCGCTGGGAGGCCGAAGGCGCCACCGTCGACAACAAGCCCATCGTCACCGCCGGCAACCGCCGCATGGCCATCATCGGCATCGGCAGCGCCCTCGTCGGCACCATCGCCGCCCTCGTCGTCGCCTACACCATCGGCGGCGTCCAGCTCGTCAAGCGCCTCGGCTACGTCGGCGTGTTCCTGTCGTCCGTCATCGGCTCCGCGTCGATGTTCATCCCCGTCCCCGGCTCCCTCGCCGGCATCACCTTCGGCCTCTTCCTCACGCCGATCCCGCATGTCCCGCAGCCGCTCACCGTCGCCGTCGTCGTCGCTGCCGGCTCGGCGGTGGGCGAACTCACCGGCTACTCCACCGGCATCGGCGGCCGCGCCGTCATCGGCAACAGCCGCATCGGCCGACTCCTCGTCGCCCTCATCCACCGCCACGGCTCGATCACCGTCTTCCTCATCGCCGCCGTTCCCAACCCCTTCATCGATGTCGGAGGCATCGCCGCCGGCGTCGCCGGCATGCCCATTCGCCGCTTCATGGCGATGATGTTCTGCGGGAAGACCATCAACTACCTGGCCATCGCCTACATCGTCAGCAGCGGCATCGAGTGGGCCCAGCGCTTCGTCAACGCCTGACGCACACCGCTAGACTCACCCGATGCGACGTAGGGGCCGGCTTGTGTGTCGGCCGTGCGCACCCGAGTCGAAGCTCACGCTTCGCGAACCATGGCGTAGCAATAACCGACTGAACCGGCCGATCCTCTACGACGCCTCGATCTTCCACGGCGGATTCAGCCGGTAGTCGCGCTCCTCGCTGTACAACCTCAGTTCGTGGCCGTCCGGATCGCGAAGGCGCGCCTCGCGCCAGAGGTAGAACATGTCCGTCGGCTCCTGGTAGAACACGATCCCCCGCTCCTTAGCGCACGCACGTCGTCATCCACCGACTCGCACTGGAAGAACAGCTCCGCCGGTCCGCCTGCTGAACCCGATGCCTCCCCCTTGACCTCGACCGACAGCGTCGCGTCCCCGTCCGGAAACGTGAAGCGCGCGTAGCGCGGCGGCGCATCGACGATCTGGGTCAGCCCGAGCGTCCGGTAGAACGTCTTCGAGCGTTCGAGATCGCTGACGATGAGCGTGACGTGATTGAAACGCATGACGTTGCCTCCTCACACCATCATGGCGCGCGGCGTCGCCGCAGGCATCGGCCCGCCGGCGCAAACGGCACTACACCTTTGGACGGAGGATGCGCGGCCCGTCGCTAGCCCGCGCGACGATGCACTTCAAGCACCGTCGGCTGCGAAACATCGGTCTCGACACGCTCGATCCTGTCGCCCGCTCGGACGTCTCCCGCCTCGACCACGCTCGCGTAGAAGCCCGTGCGTCCGGTCTCGCGCATCCGCTCCTTGAACTCCGGCATCGCCATCCGGATATCGAGCTTGTAGCAGGGCCCCCGCGGCTCCGTCACCCGGAGCAGCGCCTTCCCCGCGCGCAGCACGTCTTCAACGCGGACCTCGTCCTCCAGCATCCCCTCCACCGTGAGGTTCTCCCCGAACTGACCGTGGGGAAGCGCCCGCCCCAGCTCCTGCGACCATGTTTCGTAGTGCGCGGCCGGATAGACGTAGACGGCTTTCCGCTCGCCCCCGTGCACCTGGCGACCGTTGAAGACGCGCGTGTCCGCCTGTCCGTCGCCCGCCAGCCCCCACAACCGGACCCGCACCGGACCTTCGACGGCCGATTTGTAGATCCCCGTAACCACGGTGTGCTCGCCGACGACGATCGCGCGCGGCTGCCCGACGTTCACCGACAGGATCGACAAACTCGTCTCGACCTCGGTCATGGCAAAAGTGTAGCGGGCAGGTTGAACGGCGTATGACATTCCAGAGCTGTCGATCCCGGCCTGTCGTGCGGCGTCGTATCATCAGGCTACTGTCGGGCCACCGGATGAAGTGATCAAACGATGAGTAACGACCGGGCCGAGGCAGCACCTGCGGCGGATGCGGAGCCGGCACCGACGCCGCGCGATCGCGTGCTGATGTCGATTCGGGCTGACGCGGCGCTGCTTCGCGATGAACTCGTCGCGCGCGTGCGGGCCGTGCAGGACGAGCTTCTCGGTATCTTCGCCGCAGGGCCTGGCGATGAGCGCGCCCGCTATCACGAAGGCGCCGACTGGTCGATGTCAGACCTGGCGCGCCATGTCATCGACGTGGCGGAACGCATCGCTGCGCAGATCGGTGCGCTCGGTGCGGGACAGACGCCGCCGCCGTACAACGTGCCGGACGGGATGGAGATGCAGGTCGAGGACGGCGGCGAGACGTTAGAGCAGTGGTGCTCGCGGTTGGGCGGCGCGCACGCATCGGTGCTGGCGGCAATAGACGGCCTGCCCCAGGAGCCCGACCTGGCTGTTACGTCCGGGCATGACTACTTCGGCCAATTCACCGCGCTCGAGTGGGCCGGGTTCCAGCGGTTTCACATCCTGATCACGCTGGATTACGCGCGTCAGCTACTGGAGACTGCCGACACTCGACGCTAGGACGGGCGCGGCTCTCGGTACTAACTCGAAGGCCTGTGGTGCGGTGAACCCACCTCTCCGCGCCTTCTGCGTCTCTGCGGTGAACCCCAACCCCCCTACAGCCCCAGGATCTCCGCCAGCACCGGCCGCACATACTCCATGAACAGCCCCGGATTCTCGCTCATCGGAAAGTGCCCGAGCCCCGGCATGTCCTGATAACCGCGCCCGGAATCCGCTCCGCCAGCGCCTCGCCATCGCCGGCGTCGATGACCAGTCGTACTCGCCGTACATGATGTCGACCGACACGCTCCGACGTATCGATCTGCTCCGCGGTTTCCGTCAGGTCGTGGTCGACGGAGTAGTAGTACAGGTCGCCCTTGAACACCGGCGGCGCGCCCTGGCTGTACACCCACGATGTCTCGTGCCGCAACGCCTCCGGGCTCGTCGGCGACATCAGCCCGTACATGACGCTTGCCTTGAAATCGTTCGAGATCCGCGGGTGATGCCACATGTCCGGCGTACCCGCCGGGCGTGCGCGCCGACGCCTCGAGCCCGACGACCGCGCGGAAACGCTCCGGGTGATGCAGCGCCAGGTCGATCGCCAGGTGCCCGCCGATCGAACTGCCCATGAACGCGGGCCGCTCCAGCTCCAGCGCGTCCGCGAGCGTCAGCGGCACCTGCATCAGGAAGTCCTTCGTCAGCCGGTACTCCTGCGTCCACCAGTCCGTGCTCTCTGGCGGCAGCGACTTGCCGTGATACGGCAGGTCGTACGCGATCACGCGGAAACGTTCGCGCGAGCTCCGCGTCTCCGAGCACGTGCCGCCACTGGCGTCCATCCGCGCCGGCCGTGTGCTGCAGCAGCAACGGAATGCCCGCCCCCGCCTCTTCGAAGTACACGCGATGCTCGACGCCGTCGATGGGCAGGTACACGTAGCGCCCGCTGATCGCGTCGAATCGCGCCATCACGCCTCTCCGTCCGCGCGCGCCAGCTCGATCAGCCGCCGCAGCGCCGCGTAGTACGGCCCCACGATCCTCGACGCGTCCCTCCATCATGAAGCCGTGACGCGCGACAGCGCCGTACAGGTCCTGGTAGAACGGCCGCGGCCGCGGCTCCAGCATCGCGGCCCACCCGTCCTCGGGCCCGCTGATCCGTATCGCCCCGCTCGTCTTCCGCGGCACCTCGCTCGCTTCTTCGATGCGGCCGCCGCGCACGGTCATCCGCACCGTGTCTGCCCCGCCCGCGAACACGACGTCTGCATCCCACATGCGCGCCGCCAGCGCGAACTCGCCGTCGTCGTTCGCCCGCCGCATCGCCGCCAGCATCCGCTCCTTCACGAAGCCTCCGGCCGCGCGAGCGCGATGATCTCCCGCACAGACGTCGCCGTCTCGATGCCGTCGATGGCGTCCCGAAGCCGCTCCGCGCGCTCCCGCCCGATCACCGGCGACGCCAGCCCGAAGAACTTCGCCGACAGCGCCTCCCACTGCCGCTCGAGGTCCGCCGCCGGCCGCCCCGTGTCTGCGTCCGCGCACAGCTCCCGCCCGTCCGCGATCACCCGCACCGATCCCCGCGTCGAGGGCAGCCCCTGCTGCGGCGCGTACGTCACCCGCTCGAGCATGCCGCGCAGCTCCGCGCTCGCCATCCGCTCGTCCGTGAACGCCTCCGGATCGCCCGTGTCGTCGCCCAGCAGCGCCATCGCCGTCGTCGCCCGCAGGCTGAACTTGCCCTCCAGACCCGTCCGCGGCTCCGCGATGTCGCACACGCCGATGCACTCCGCCGATCCCAGGATCGTCGACCGACTCGATGTCCTCCGCGCGCAGCCCGTCGCGCCGCAGCGTGAGCGCGGCCTCGATCGGCGCGTGCGTCAGGTAGCACGATGCGTGGTACTTGAACAGCGTGTCGCGGATCACGAACCGTTCGCCGACGCGCATCGAGCCGCGCCGCGTCCGGCTCGCCGCCGCCGTGCGTCGAAGCGAACCCCTGCGCCGTCTCGATGATCGACGTGTTCCCCGTGTACCCGCCGCGCGCCAGCAGCGCCGAGAGCAGCCCGTTCTGCGCCGCCCGCCCCGCGTGCAGCGGCTTCGCCATCGTCCCGAAGCCGGATTTCAGCCCCGCCGCCTGCGTCCCCGCCAGTGCCATCGCCTGCAGCGTCCGCTCCCGGTCGAGCCCGAGCAGCCGCGCGCACGCCATCGCCGCGCCGAACGTCCCCAGCGTGCCCGTCGCGTGGAAGCCCAGCGCGTAGTGCCCCGGATTGAGCAGCGCCCCCAGCCGGCACTCCGTCTCGACGCCCGCGATCACCGCATCGATGAACGCCGCACCGCCGATGCCCTCCCGCTCTGCAAGCGCCAGCGCCGCCGGCACCACGGGCACGCTCGGGTGCCCCGACATCATCGTGTGCGTGTCGTCGAAATCCAGCGCGTGCGACGCCGCCCCGTTGATCAGCGCCGCCGACAGCATCCCCGCCCGCTGGCACCGCCCCACCAGCCCCGCGTCGCCGCCCTCGATCGCCTCCCGCGTCAGGATCTCCGCCAGCGGCTCCCGCGCCCCCGCGATCGCGCACCCGAACCAGTCCAGCAGGCAATGCCGCGCAACGATGCGCGCCTCATCACTGACCGCGCCCCGCATCATCCCATCGATGCGCTCAACCAGATCGAGAGTGATCCCCATAAACAACCCTGTCGCCTTGAACCGCAGCTCGTCAGCAGCAACCAGGCCCGTCAACCGAGTCCAAGCCTGTCATCCTGAGCGTAGCGAGGATCCGTCCGACTTGTCCCGACCGATCGTAGCTCGCGCCGGGTCCGAGGGCGGCCACCATTATGCCCCCGATTCACGATACTCCCCTCATGCCCGACTTCGACCCCTCCGCCTACACCCTCCTCCGCAAAGGCCACGCCTTCGAGGACTTGACGCCGTCGGCCCTCAATCGCACCTGACCGGCACCGAGTGGATAAGGCGCGCGCCTTCGCGTCAGCTCTTGCGCGTCAGCACGACGACCGGGATCGTCCGCGCCGCATTCTTCGCGTACTCGATGAACTGAGGCATCTTCTCCGCATGCTGCGCGTACAGGCGCTCATGCTCCGCGCCGCTGGCGATCGTCGCTTCTACGGCGATCACTTCGGTGTCCACCTCGATCACCGCGGATGGGTTCGCGACGAGGTTGTGGAACCAGTCGGGACTCGACGGCGCGCCGCCCTTGGACGCCACGATCACGAATCGGTCGCCGTCCCTGCTGTACGCAAGCGGGTTCCAGCGCGTCTGCCCCGTTCGCGCCCCCGTCGTCGTGAGGATGAGGATGTCCATCCCTTCCAGCCGCCCGCCCACCTTGCCGCCGTTCGCGTGGAACTCGGCCATGATCTGCCTGTTGAAGTCGTCCATAGCCGGGTTGGGCATCGATGCGCCTCCTGTCGTTGCGTGGTCCGACCAGTCCCGGCCCGTGCCGGCACGTCGCTGCGGGTAGCCGCCCCCACATCCCCGATCTACGATACTCCCCTCATGCCCGACTTCGATCCCTCCGCCTACACCCTCCTCCGCAAAGGCCACGCCTTCGAGGACTTCACACCCGGCGCCACTTTCACGCACCACTGGGGCCGCACCCTCACCGACGCCGATAACGCCATCTTCACCGCCGCCACCCTCGCCTACAACCCCCTCTACTTCAACGCCGAGCACGCCCGCGCCAACGGCCATCCCACGACCGTCATCAATCCGATGCTCGTGCTCTGCACCGTCGTCGGCCTCTCCGTCGAGGACCTGAGCGAGGCCGGCGGCCCATTCCTCGGCGTCGATGACTGCGACTTCCGCGCCGCCCGTCTACCCCGGCGATACTCTCACCGCCGAAAGCACCGTCGTGTCAGCACGCGAGTCTGGCTCCCGTCCCGGCTTCGGCATCGTCACGTGGCGCACAACCGGCCGAAACCAGCGCGCCGAGACCGTCGTCGAGTACACCCGAACGAACCTCGTCGCGAAGCGGCGCGGAGGCTCCTCGTGAGCGAAGGCAACCCCTACCTCACCGAAGAGCGTCTCGAGATCCAGGCCGCCGCCCGCGCCTTCGCGATGGACGAAGTGCTCCCGCTCGCCAACGAGCTCGACAAGCAGAAGGCCGACATCCCCCGCGACTTCCTCCGCCGCCTCGGCCAGGCCGGCTACTTCGGCATCATGATCGGCCGCGAGCACGGCGGCATGGGCCTCGGCGTCTTCGAGTACGCCCTCATCACCGAGGAGCTCGCCCGCGGCTGGATGTCCGTCGCCAGCATCATCGCCCGCGGCAACGGCATGGGCACCAACTCTCGCGATCCGCAGCGCCGCGCCGAGTTGCTCCGAAAGAGCGCCGCCGGCGAATGGATCGGCGCCGCCGCGCTCTCCGAGCCGAGCGCCGGCTCCGATCTCGCCAACATCCAGTGCCGCGCCACGCGCGATGGCGACGACTACGTCATCTCCGGCGAGAAGCGCTGGTGCGGCAACGCCCTCGCCGCCGACTTCATCATGCTCCTCGCCCGTTCCGCGGACCCGGCCGAGGGCGAGAACCGCTCCCGCGGCCTCGAGAGCTTCCTTATAGAGAAGAAGCGCGACGCCTTCCCCGAAGGCCTCACCGGCACCCCCATCGACAAGATCGGCTACTACGGCATCACGACGTTCCACCTCGTCTTCGACGACCTCCGCGTCCCCTCCGATGCGCTCCTCGGCGCCCGCGCCAACGACGCCGCCCACACCCCGCGCGCCGCCGGCCGCGCCTTCAACGCCACCATGCACGGCCTCAACATCGCCCGCATCCACACCGCCGCCCGCGCCATCGGCCTCGCCCGCGGCGCCCTCGAGGACTCGCTCGCCTACGCCGCCGAGCGCGTGCAGTTCGGCCGCCCCATCGGCGCCTTCCAGGCCATCCGCTTCAAGCTCGCCGACATGGCCACCCAGATCGAGGCCGCCCGCGCCCTCATGTACCAGGTCGCGCAGCGATGCGACGCCGGCGAGAACATAGAGAAGGAAGCGGCCATGGCGAAGCTCTTCGCCACCGAGATGGCCGAGCGCGTCACCGGCGAGGCCATCCAGGTCCACGGCGGCAACGGCTACACCACCGAGCGCGCGGTCGAGCGCTACTGGCGCGATGCCCGCCTCACCACCATCTTCGAGGGCACGTCCGAGATCCAGCGCGTCATCATCTCCGACCGCCTCCTCGGCCGCTCCCGATGACGAGTCACCGGCGCGCACAACTATTTCGAAGACTTCATCCCCGGCGCCCGCTACCGCCACGCCCGCGGCACCACCGTCGGCGAGGTCGAGAACCAGCTCCTCACCAAGCTCGTCATGAACACCGCCCACGCCCACTTCAACGAGCACGCCATGAAGGACGGTCCCTTCGGCCAGCGCATCGTCTTCGGCCTCGTCACCGGCTCCATCATCATCGGCCTCGCCACCCAGGACTGCGCCGAGAACGCGCTCGCCGAGCTCCGGCTCGATAAGATGCGCTTCACGGCCCCCGTCTTCCACGGCGATACCCTCTACGCCTACACCGAGGTGCTCGCCGTCGACGACGCCGATCGCCCGGACGCCGGCGTCGTGCGCTTCAAGCACACCGGCACGAATCAGGACAACGCCGTCGTCTTCGAATGCGAGCGCACGGTGCTGATCAAGCGCCGCCCGCCGCAGCAGCAGGAGCAGCCATGACCGAGCGCACCGGCCCCCTCACCGACCTGCGCGTGATCGATCTCACCCAGGCGCTCGCCGGTCCCTTCTGCACCATGCTCCTCGCCGATCTCGGCGCCGACGTCATCAAGGTCGAACCTGCCCGCGGCGACATGACGCGCGGCATGCCCCCCTGGCGCGGCGACCGCGAGGCCGCGCCCTACGGCGGCTACTTCGCCAGCATCAACCGCAACAAGCGCAGCATCGCCCTCGATCTCCGCAAGGACGCCGACCGCGAGGTCCTCTTCCGCCTCGTCGAGACCGCCGACGCCGTCGTCGAGAACTCGCGCACCGGCGTCATGGACCGCCTCGGCGTCGGCTACGAGACCATGCGCGCCCGCAACCCCCGCATCGTCTACGGCGCCATCCGCGGCTTCGGCGATCCCCGCACCGGCGCCAGCCCCTACGCCGACTGGCCCGCGTTCGATGTCATCGCGCAGAGCATGGGCGGCGTCGTCGGCCTCACCGGCCCCACCGGCTCGAAGGGCTTCCCCGCCGGCTCCAGCATCGGCGATCTCGTCCCGGGCACCATGACGGCGCTTGGCATCGTTTCCGCCATCTACCGCGCGAAGCAGACCGGCGAGGGCCAGTTCGTCGATGTCGCCATGTACGACGCCATCCTCGCCATCTGCGAGAACCTCGTGTACCAGTACTCGTTCGCGGGCCGCGTGCTCGAGCCGAAGGGCACCGGTCACGCCGCCCTCTGCCCGTTCGACGTCTTCGAGACGTCGGACGGCGCCGTCGCCATCGCCGCCCCCACTCCGCACCACTGGAGCGTGCTCTGTGCCATCATCGATCGCGTCGACCTGATCGATGATCCCCGCACGTTCGAGAACATCGCCCGCCTCGAGCACAGCGACATCGTCATCGACGCCATCTCGTCGTGGACGAAGCAGCGCACGCGCCTCCAGGTCGTCGAAGAGCTGTCCGGCCGCGTACCCTGCGGCCCGGTGAACACCGCCACCGACATCTTCAACGACCCGCACGTCGCCGCCCGCGGCATGCTCGCCGATGTCGAGCTGCCCGATGGCGAGCGCGTCCAGATCGCCGCCCCGCCGATCAAGTTCACAGAGACCCCCACGCGCGTCTACCGCCGTCCACCGCTCCTCGACGAGCACCGCGCCGAGATCCTCGCCGAAGCCGGCATCGAAGACCCCGGCTCATCAGCGAAGGTGCCAACGAAGGACACCGCATCATGACCACCCGCCTCCGCCGCTCCGAGCTCGCCGTCCCTGGCTCCCAGCCCCGCATGATCGAAAAGGCGCCAACCTCCGGCGCCGACCTCGTCTTCCTCGACCTCGAGGACGCCGTCGCGCCGCCGCAGAAGGAACACGCGCGCGCCGCCGTCATCGACGCCCTCAACGACCTCGACTGGGGCCGCACCGTCCGCGCTGTCCGCGTCAACTCCGTCGACACCGTCTGGGCCCACGACGACGTCATCGACGTCGTCACGAACGCCGGCGCGAATCTCGACATCATCATCGTCCCGAAGGTGAAGGCCCCGCGCGACGTCTGGTTCGTCGACACGCTTCTCTCGCAACTCGAAGCGAAACTCCGCCTCGATCACCGCATCGGCCTCGAGCTGCTGATCGAAGAGACGGAAGCCCTCGCGCGCGTCGAGGACATCGCCGCCTGCTGTCCCCGCGTCGAGGCGCTGATCCTCGGCGTCGGCGACCTCTCCGCCAGCCAGGGCATCCGCTCCGGCCACGTCACCGACCCGTCGATGCGCTACCCCGGCGACATGTGGCACTACGCCCGCAACCGCATGATCGTCGCCGCCCGCGCCAACGGCCTCGACGCCATCGACGGCCCCTACCCCAACTATCGCGACGCCGATGGTTACCGCCGCGACGCCACCTGGGGCAGCACGCTCGGTTGCGCCGGCAAGTGGTGCATCCATCCCTCGCAGATCGAGATCGCCAACGACGTCTTCGCCCCCACCGAAAAGGAGATCGCCCTCGCCCAACGCATGTGCGATGCCTACGAATCCGCCCAGAGCGGCGGCGCCGGCGCCGCCGGCGAGTCCGGCGTCCTCGTCGACGCCGCCTCCGTCCGCATCTTCCAGGCCGTCCTCGACCGCGCCCGCCTCACCGGCCGCCTCTAACCCGCGCTCGCCGCCACCCACACGCGGAGGGCAGGCGCCCGCCTGCCCAGGCACCTGATCGCGCCCGCGACCCGTCCACCACCGTGGGGCGCAGGCGCCCCCGCCTGCGCGAGCGTCGATCATGGCACTGTGCGATGGGCCCTTGACGCCTCCGCTGCACCCGATACGTCATCCTGAGCGCCAGCCCTGTCATCCTGAGCGCCAGCGAAGCAACTGGCTCGATCCGCAACCACCGCCACAACTCCCGGGCATACCCGCGCGCTCCGCGTCATCACGCCCTACCGCCTCCCTCCCCTAAAGCCTCCGCGCCCTCTGCGGTGAACCGATCCCCGAAACCTTGAGCATTGTGACCCCCTGCACTAACCTGCCCCCGAAGCCAGAATCCGGAGACCCACATGTCCCTCGATACCCGCTGGACCGACGTCGACGCGCTCCTCACACGCTCCCCCCGGACCCAGGAGGAGACGCTCGCCCAGGCCGTCACCCAGATCGCCGAGCTGCGCTTCAAGTACCCCACACCCGAGCTCCCCTCCTACCGCTCCTACGTCAACGTGCCCGCGGTCACCATGGCCGTGCAGTCCGGCAAGGATGAGCTCACTCCCGACATCGTCGTCGTCGAGCGCATCAACACCGGCGAGACCGAGCTTCGCATCACGGCCGCCGTCGCCAATGAGGAGCAGGTGACCGAGGCCGAGGCGAAGCTCCGCTGGGCCCGCTTCGCAGCCATTCCCGACACGGCCTTCTACCTCTTTGTGCCCGTCGGCTACGGCGCTCAGGCGAAGAAGATCGCCCACGGCCTGAAGATCCGCGTCGAAGGCTTCCGCACCTGGCGCACCACCCCGCGCGGCTTTGAGATCAACGACATCTCCGGCGCCCCCGGCGCCTTCAACGCCCTCATGCCCGGCTTCGTCCGCCGCTTCATGGCCACCCCGTAACGCGCACTTCCCACATCCGTCTCTTCGAAGGGCGCCACATCGAATGTGGCGTCGCCTGGTTCTGACGACGGTCGAACGCCTCTACGGCCCGCACGCCCCGAACGCCCTGCCATCCCGAGCGCCAACCATGTCATCCCGAGCGCTAGCGAGGGATCTACTCCGCACCACCTCCACCGTCACATCTCCCGCTACCCCGGCGCGCGCCGCCCACCGCTCGGAGTTCGACCCCCGCCCGGCGTACCATCGCCACATGCGCATCGGGACCGACACCTCACTCCAACACCACCGGCCGCCAAGCACCCTGCGTTCGATTGCCCCGGGCCCGGTCCAATCAAGTCCAATCAAACGCAATCAGACAATTCCGCCTCGCGCACGCCGCCGCAGATTCAAAGCACCCGGGAACCGTGCCCTCAGACCCTCGCAACACGCCGCAGAAAAACGCGCGAGAACGCAATCAAAGCCCGGACGCCAGCCGATGTAACCTTTCAGTGCCCCCTTCCGTCTAACTCTGTGAAAGGGGAAAGAGACGTGGACGACCCGCGCGGCGGCTCCGCACTCGCGCTCCTCGAGCGCGCAAAATCCGGCGATAAGGACGCCTTCGGCCTCCTCGCCGAGGAGCATCGCGCCGCTCTCCTCCGCCTCTGCTACAAAATGACCGGATCGCACGAAGAGGCCGAGGACCTCGTCCAGGAAACCCTCCTCAAGGCCTTCACCCACATAGGGGAGTTCGAGCTCCGCGCCTCGCTCTCAACGTGGCTCTTCCGCATCGCCACCAACGCCTGTCTCGACCACCAGCGTGGCCGCAAGCCCTGGGATCTCGACAGCCGCTGGCAGTGGTTTCGCGAGAACGGCGAGCTCGTGAAGCAGGTCGAGCAGACCCTCTACCTCTCGCCCGAGCGCTCCGCCGAAGTGCGAGAGGTCGCCGCGACGTGCGTCAACTGCATCGCCATGTCGTTGCCCGCGAAGCAGCGCGCCGCCCTCGTCCTCTGCGACCAGATCGGCCTCTCTCGCGAGGAGGCCGCGCACTCCATCGGCGCCTCGGTCGCCTCCGTGAAGACGGAGCTGCACCGCGCCCGCAAGACCATGACCGACGTCTTCGAGAAGCGCTGCGCCCTCGTCGACGCCAACAACGAGTGCGATGGCTGCCTCGTCGCCGGCCGCATACAGCGCACGCGGCGGCCCGAAGCAGTCAGCGAAGGAGAAGTCCCCATGACCTGCGACCAGATCGAGGAGCTCATGTCCGACCTCATCGATGACGAGCTCGCTGCAGGAGTGCGCGCTGGCGTCGAGGCCCACCTCGCATCCTGTGAGCGCTGCGCGAAGTCCTTCCGCGCGCTTGAGCGCACCGTCCGCTTCGTGCGCGCTAACTCGCGCCCGCGCCTCGCCTCGCACACACCCGGCGGCGTCTACGCCGACTTCACCCGCGCTCTCGCGGATGACGCCTACAACCGCGATCCGGTCGAGGTGCTCGTCAGCGGCATCGGAGACCTCATGCCCGCGCAGTCAGAAGCAGCGGACCGCATCAGCGGACGCAAGGAGGACTGAAATGCAGAGCGATGTTGTCATCATCGGCGGCGGCCTCACCGGCCTGGCGACAGGCGCTCTGCTCGCGAAGGCGGGCAAGCGCGTCACCGTTCTCGAGAAGGGCAACACGCCCGGTGGCCGCGCCTACACCTACGAGGACAAGGGCTTCACGCTGAACTACGGCCCGCACGCCGTCTACCGCCCCGACACCGGCTTTCTCGGCGAGCTCATGGCGCGTCTCGGCCGCCCCGTCCCGAAGTGCGGCTACCCCGAGCCGATCAAGAGCTACTGGGCCGATGAAGACCGCTTCGCATCCGTCGGCGCGAAGCCGCACCAGCTTCTCGGCACAAAGCTCTTCTCGCTCGGCTCGAAGGTCACCCTCGCCCGCCTCTTCCTCAAGCTGAAGGGCGAGAAGCCCGACCGCCTCGCCGATGACATGACGTGGGGTGACTGGATCGACCGCTTCACCGATGACCAGGCGCTTCGCCGCTTTGCCCGCGCTCTCGGCACCGTGAACACCTACACGCGCCCTTCACGCGAGCTGAGCGCGCGTTTCCTCATCGACGCGCTGCAGCGCAACATGTTCGCGAAGGACTATGTCGGCTACATGTGGGGCGGCTGGAGCGTCATGTACGACGCCTTCATCGACGTCATCAACGCCCATGGCGGCGCGCTCGTCACCGGCGCGCGCGTCGACGCCCTGGATCTCACAGCCGATGGTGCGATCATCGCCGCCATCGCCGGCAGCGATCGCTACGAAGCTGGCGCCTTCGTCTGCACCCTCCCGCCGCAGGACGCACCGGACATCGCGGCACCGGGCTCCCCGCTCGCGGCGGAGCTGTCCCAGTGGTCGAAGCTCCAAGACGTCCGCGCCGCCTGCATCGACCTCGGCTTCAACCGCATCGTCCGCGATGACCTCACGTTCATCTACGACATCGAGTCCGACCTGTACTACAGCATGCACTCCGCCACGGCGCCCGATCTCGCTCCCGCCGGCGGCCAGCTGCTCCACGCCATGGCCTACCTCTCGCCGGGCGAAGCCGCCGACGACACGCTCCTCGCGCAGCGGAAGGAGCAGCTCATCGCCGGACTCGATCGCTTCTTCCCCGGCTGGCGCGATGCAGTTGCCGTCGAGCGCACACTGCCGAACGCGCGCGTCGTCGTCGCCCGCAACACGCCGCAGCAGTTCACCCGAAACCGCGTGCCGCTGCGATCGACGACCGCAGCGAATCTCTACTTCGCCGGCGATGGACGCGATCTCCCGCTCAACTTGAGCGAACTCTGCCTCGCCTCCGCCATGGAGGCCGCAGACGCAATCACGCGCGACCTCCCCGTAGGTGAGCGTGTCGCGGAGGCTGTCGCCCGAGCCTGACGCGCCACGAAATCGCAGGAGCAAACATAATCGTCTGGCGCTCGATGCGGTGGGCCGCGAAGATACCGCTCAATGCGCCGGTTCATCGTGTTTGTCGCCGTAGTCGCACTCGCACTGTCGTCGCTCCCGCGGCCGGTGGCCCGCGTGGCCGCCGACCCGCAGGGCAGCCCGCATTTGGAGCTCGACGCCGACCCTACGAACGGCACGCGCCCGTGCGATCCGATTGACGCGACCGCTACCGTCCCCGCAAGCACGCCGACCTACAACGTTGCCATCTGCATCGATGAGCAGCTACCCGAAGCGATCTGGGGTTTCGAGGCCCGCGTCATCTGGTCCGGCGGCGTCGCGACCGCCATTGAGGTCCCGGACGTACCCGTCGCACTCGACGACAACCCCGACTTCAACGATGCCCCGGGACCCGACGGCAACGGCGATGGCTGGGGCTGCACTGGCTATAACACCGCCTGGCCGAAGGGGAGATGGGCCGGACACGGCCGAGACGGATGCGTACATCACGTGCGTCGTGAGTCCGCCCGGGCCTGGCGAGATGGCAGCATCGCCGGGACTCCTCGCCACGGTCACGATGCAGGCGAGCGGTGCTGGCACCGAGACATTCGCGTTCTCAACGCTCGGCGATTCACAGATCGGATACCTAACGGCGAACTACGCCTGCAGCCAGGGCGTCTCGTGCCCGGGCGCCATGGTGATCCAGGCGTCGGAGGACGCGGACGGCGACGGAGTAGATGACGCCACTGACAACTGCCCGGGAATCGCGAACCCCGGGCAACAGAACACCGACCGCGAGATTGACAACGGCCCGGGGATTGCCGCGAAGGACATTACCGTCCCCAACGCCATTAGCGACACTGATGGCGACGCGTGCGAGACCGACGGCGATGCCGACAACGACGGGCTCGCGGACGCGAGCGAAGCGCCGCTCGGCAACTGCGGCGACTTCGACGGCACGGCCGCCTCGCACCCGAGTCCTGCCGGCGGCGACCTCACGAACGACGATAACGGAAACGGTGTGCCCGCACCGACGGATGTCGCCGACAATGGACCATCGTGGGACACGGACAACGATGGAGCGCTCGACGGCGCCGAGTGCCAGCTCAACTTCAACCCGCGCTCGAGTTCGAGACCAAGCGCCGCCCAGTGTGGCGGCGCCGTCGACGCGGATGGCGACGGGCTACCGCTGTCTGCCGAGCGCTGTAAGTGGGGCACGATCGACACTGCCGTCACGGGCGTTGACTCCGACGGCGATGGCAAGAAGGACTGCATCGAGGCCAACGACACGAACGGCGACGGTGTGCAGAACTTTCCCGGCGACACCATCAACTCGGCGAAGGCCGCGAACAGCATCATCGCCAAGACGATGGACTTCGACCTCAACGGCGACGGCGTCGTCAACTTCCCGGGCGACACTATCCTGAGCGCCAAGCTGTCCAACCACGTCGGCGGAATCTGCGTCTAGCCCGGCGGCCGCCGTGAAACGGACTCCTTGGGGATTGACGGGGGGTGGCTGCCGTTATATCGTGGTTTTGCGCTAGTGAGTGTTCACTCACTAAGCAAGAGGCACATGCAGCAGGCTCGGGCACGCCGCCTTCCCGCCGACAAGCGCCGCCGTCAGATCATCGAGAGCGCGCGCGGCGTCTTCGCGTCTCAGAGCTACGGCCGCGTCGGCACCGCCGACCTTGCGAAAGCCGCCGGCATCTCCGAACCTGCTCTGTACCGCCACTTCTCCGGCAAGAAGGACCTCTTCGTTGCCACCATCCGCGCGACGGGCCCGCGCCTCCTCCGCATCTGGGAGGAGATATCGGTCGACTACGAGGACCCGATCGAGACGCTGTGGGCGATCGGCGTCTACTACTACGACCACCTGGAATCCCACGCCGCGAACATGAAGCTCCAGTTCCGCGCCCTTTCCGAGGCGGACGACCCCGAGATCCAGGTCGCCCTGCGGGACAACTTCGAGGCGTTCGTGGACTTCGTCGCCGACACGCTGGAGGAGGGAAAAGCCCGTGGCGTCGTGAAGGACGACGTCGACACGCGCTTGATCGCCTGGCAGTTCCTCGGCATCGGCATGACGCTCGACCTGATGCACATGCTTGGGCTCGAGGACGAGATGGACCGGACGCGAGCGGACCTCTGGGGGCGTGTATACCTCGAGACCGTGCGCCGGAAGGACCATCAAGGCAACCTGCGCTACGTGACGGCCGAAGCGACGCCAATGCGCGCACCGGAGGGCGTCGGCGGTCTATGAAGGAAGTTGACGTTAACGTGAGAGTCCTACAAGATCATCCGGCTTTCTCACTCCCATCCGGGCCGAAGGTAAGCATGGACTTCAACGACACGCCTGCCGAAGCTGCGTTTCGCACGGAAGTGCGAGCATTCATCGAAAACGAGTGCCCTCCGAGCATCAAGCGCCGCGGTTTCCGCGCTGCGTTCGGCGGTGGCGGCTGGGACGACATCCACATGCCGCGCGAGGAGTACTTCGCACGCAATGGCGAGTGGGTGAGAGAAGCTCGCGGACCGGGGCTGGATCGCGCCGGCGTGGCCGAAGGAGTACGGCGGCGCCGGCATGACGGTCATGGAGCAGTTCATCTTCAGCCAGGAGATGTCCGCTGTCGGGTGCACCGCGCGGCGGCAACTTCGGCATCGGCACCGGCTGGGCCGGGCCGACGATCATCCTCCACGGCACCGAAGAACAGAAGAAACGTACCTGCCGGGCATCGTCAAGGGTGACGAGGTCTGGTGCCAGGGCTTCAGCGAGCCGGGCGCGGGGAGCGACCTTGCGGCGGTGCAGACGCGGGCAATCAAGGATGGTGACGACTACGTGGTCAACGGCCAGAAGATCTGGACCAGCGGCGCACACGTGGCGAAGTACATGATCCTGCTCGCCCGGAGCGATCGCCGATGCGCCGAAGCACAAGGGCATCAGCTACTTCATCGTCGACATGAAGTCGCCCGGCATCACCGTGCGACCGCTCGTGAACATGGCCGGCAACCACGACTTCAACGAGGTGTTCTTCGAGGACGTCCGCGTGCCGGCAAGAGAACATGATCGGCGAGGAGAACCGCGGCTGGTACGTCGGCACGACCACGCTCGACTTCGAGCGCTCCGGTATCGCCACGAGCATCTCGCACTCCCTGATGGTGCAGGACCTCGCGACGTTCGTGCGCGAGAACCGCGACGAGGGCTGGATCTCGAAGAGCCGCTCTGTGAAGCATGAGATCGCGGACCGCATGATCGAGGCCGGCGTCGAGGAGATGCTGTCGTACCAGGTGATTTCGATGCAGAACCGCGGCCTTGTTCCCAATAAGGAATCCTCGATCGCGAAGCTGTACTCATCTGAGCTGGACATGCGCATCGCCGGCACGGCCATGCGTGTGCTCGGGCCTCTACGGACAGCTTGGCGGCGGCAGTCCTCACGCAGCGGCGAACGGGCGCGTGCGAGAGCATGTATCTCTACGCAACGACGAGCACCGTCGGCGGCGGGACGAGCGAAATCCAGCGGAACATCATCGCCTCTCGCGGGCTGGGGATGCCGCGGGCGTAGACACGTGAACAAGCCCCCGGCGGGGCACGGAAACGGCAGGAGGAATCAGATGGACTTCCGCGACAACACCGAAGAGGCAGCGTTCCGCGAAGAGGTGCGCGACTTCATCAAGACCGAGGTGAAGTCGAATGACCAGATGGAGGACCTCGAGCGCGGGATGTACCGCGGCGCGTTCGAGCGCCTGCGCGACCTGCGCGGCAAGCTCTCTACGCGCGGCTGGATCGCCCCGGCGTGGCCGAAGGAGTACGGCGGCGCCGGCCTCGACGTGATGCGGCAGTTCATCATGAACGAGGAGTTCGCCGAGAACCGTGTTCCACCGGTCGGCGGCATGGGCGTCTCGATGGTGGGCCCCACGCTGATCACCCACGGCTAAGAGGAACAGAAGAAGGAGCACCTCGGCCGCATCCTGGCGGGCGAGGTGCAATGGTGCCAGGGGTTCAGCGAGCCCGGGTCGGGCTCCGACCTCGCGTCATTGCAGACCCGTGCCGTGAAGGACGGAGACGACTACATCATCAACGGCCAGAAGATCTGGACCTCGGGCGCGCAGTACGCGCACTGGATGTTCATGATGGCGCGCACCGACCCGGACGCTCCCAAGCACAAGGGCATCAGCTACTTCCTGGTCGACATGAAGTCGCCGGGCGTCGAAGTACGCCCGCTCACGAACCTGGCGAACCAGAACATGTTTAACGAGGTGTTCTTCGAGGACGTGCGCGTTCCCGCGAAGAACATCGTCGGCGAGCTCAACCGCGGCTGGTACGTCGGTACGACCACGCTCGACTTCGAGCGCTCGAGCATCGGCAGCGCGGTCGGCGTCAAGCTCCAGCTCGACGGCCTGGTGAAGTACGCCAGGCAGAACGAGAAGGCGGGTGTCGCCCGCACGGGCTACCTCCCCTCGATCAAGGCTGAGCTGGCCGACCGCTACGTCGAGGCCAATGTCGCACGCATGATGTCGTACCGGGTTGTGACCATGCAGGCGAAGGGCCTGATCCCCAACCACGAAGCGTCGATGACCAAGCTCTTCGCGTCGGAGCTGAACCAGCGCATCTCACGCACCGGCATGAAGGTGCTGGGCCTGTACGGCCAGCTCTACGGCGACGAGTCGCCGATGAAGGGGCGGTACGAGAGCAGCTACATGACATCGCTGGCATCGACGATCGCCGGCGGTACGAGCGAGATCCAGCGCAACATCATCGCGACGCGAGGCCTCGGGCTTCCGCGCGACTAAGCGCAGACGTAACACCCAGCACGAGGAGGAAGACGTGGATTTTACCGACAGCCCCGAAGAGGCCTCATTCCGCAAGGAAGTGGCCAGGTTCATCGAGACCGAGGCGCCACGCCCGAAGCCGGGACAGTCGGCTGAGGAGGCGCTGGTTTCCGGCTGGCAGGCGAACCAGGAGTGGTTCAAGAAGCTGGCGCAGAAGGGGTGGATCGCGCCGGCGTGGCCGAAGGAGTACGGCGGCGCCAGCATGACGACGGTGCAGCAGTTCATCTTCAACGAGGAGATGGCGCTGCACAAAGCGCCACGGCCGATGCACATGATCATCGGGCTCGGCATGGCGGGCCCTACGCTCATCGTGCACGGCACGGAGGATCAGAAGCAGAAGTACCTGCCGGGCATGCTGAAAGGCGAGGACATCTGGTGCCAGGGCTACAGCGAGCCCGGCGCCGGCTCGGACCTGGCATCGCTCCAGACGCGCGCCGTGCGCGACGGTGATGACTACGTGGTCAACGGTCAGAAGATTTGGACGACGCTGGCGCACATGGCGAAGTACATGATCCTCCTCACGCGCACGGATCCCGACGCGCCCAAGCACCGCGGCATCACGTACTTCATTCTCGATATGAAGTCGCCGGGCGTAGAAGTGCGGCCGCTGTACAACCTGGGGAACTCGCACGAGTTCAACGAGGTGTTCTTCGACAACGTCCGCATCCCGAAGGACAACGTCATCGGTGAGGAGAACCGCGGCTGGTACTCCGCCGTGACGACGCTGGACTTCGAGCGCTCGAGCATCGGCTCCGCGACGGGCATGAAGCAGCACGTCGAGGAGCTCATCGAGTACGCGCGCAAGCACGCGGACGACCCCACGAGCACGCTGCGCACGAATCCGATGCTTCGGTACGAGCTCGCCGACCGCATGGTCGAGACGGAAGTGGCGCGGATGCTCTCGTATCGCGTCGCCAGCATGCAGGCACGCGGCCTCATCCCGAACTACGAGGCGTCCTCGCTGAAGCTGTTTTCGACGGAGCTGAACCAGCGCATCGCGCGCTCGGCCGTCCACATCCTGGGCCTGTACGGTCAGCTCAAGGGCGATGAGGCGCCGAACCGCGGCCGATGGCTCGCGACGTACCTGCGGTCGCAGGCGTTCACGATCGAGGGCGGAACGTCAGAGATCCAGCGGAACATCATCGCGCAGCGCGGGTTGGGGTTGCCGCGCGACTAGCGACGAGCCTGGCCGACCGCCGTGAGTCGTGGCGTCTGTGACGGACGGGTCTGAAGACCTTCTACTACAAACATCGGCGGCGGAATCGAACGGGCCATGCGCAGGGGCAACATGAGGTTCACGTTCACGGCACGAGCAGGAGACGTTTCGACGGGAAGTTGAGGACTTTCTGCGCGGGGCGCTGCCTGCTGACTGGGAGGGCGCGGACAACGCGATCGACGACGAGTCCTACCAGTTCGGACGCGAGTTCCTGAAGAAGCTGGCGCCGAAGCACTGGATCGCGCCCGCGTGGCCGAAGCAATACGGCGGGCTGGAGCTATCGCTCTGGGATCAGGTGGTGTTCAACGAGGCGATGGGCTACGCGCGCGCGCCGATCGTCAACACGGCCGCGGTCGGGTACCTGGGACCGACGATCATGCTCTACGGTTCCGACGAGCAGAAGCAACAGCATCTGCCCGGCATCACCTCTGGCGATGTAGTGTGGTGCCAGGGATACAGCGAGCCGAACTCCGGCTCGGATCTCGGCCTCGCTCCAGACGCGAGCCATGCAGGACGGCGACGACTTCATCCTGAACGGCCAGAAGATCTGGACGAGCCAGGCGCACTACGCCGACTGGATGTTCGTGCTGGCGCGCACAGACCCGGATGCGCCAAAGCATCGCGGCATCAGCTACTTCCTGATGGATATGAAGACGCCCGGCGTGTCGGTGCGGCCGCTCATCAACATGGCGAACGGCGAGGGATTCAACGAGGTGTTCTTCGAGAACGTCCGCATCCCGCGATCCGGCCTGCTCGGTGAACTGAACCGCGGCTGGTACATCGCCACGACGACGCTGGACTTCGAGCGATCGTCGATTGGCGGAACGGCGCAGGCGCGCCGCGCGCTCGAGGATCTGGTGCGGTTCGCGAAGTCGGAGCGCGAAGCGGGGACACGCAAGGCGCTCTGGGGCCGTGCGAACGTGCGCCATGCGATCGCCGATCTCTGGATCGATCTCGAGATGGCGCGGATGCTGTCGTATCGGGTGGTGAGCATGCAGGAACGAGGCCTGGTGCCGAACTACGAGGCATCGATCATCAAGGTGTTCTCTTCAGAATACGTGCAGCGGCAGGCGCGCGTCGGGCTCAGCATCATGGGGCTATACGGCGGCCTCTGGGGCGATGGACCCTGGGCGAAGCTGCGCGGGCGGTTCTCGAAATCGTATGTCGCGACCGTTGGGACGGCCATCGCCGGCGGCACGTCCGAGATCCAGCGAAACATCATCGCCCAGCGCGGGCTCGGGCTGCCGAGACAGTAGCGATGGATTTTCGAGACTCACCGGCTGACGCTGCGTTCCGTACCGAGGTGCGTGAATTCATCGAGCATGAGCTGCCGGAGGGCTTCCGCGGCGCGGACGACGCCATTCTCGGCGTGGGTATCGGCGAGGATCAGCGCGAACGCGGCTGGCTTCGCACGCTCGCGAAGCGAGGCTGGGTCGCGCCGGCGTGGCCGAAGGAGTACGGCGGCGCGGGCCTCGGCGTCATGCAGCAGTTCGTGTTCAACGAGGAGATGGCGCGCGCAAACGCGCCCCGCCCCAATTTCCTGGCGATCGGTCTCGCCGGGCCGACGATCATCGTGCACGGAACGGACGAGCAGAAGCGCGAGCACCTTTCGAGCATCCTCTCCGGGGAAGCGTTCTGGTGCCAGGGGTTCAGCGAACCCGGCTCCGGTTCGGATCTGGCATCGCTGCAGACGCGAGCAGTCGCCGACGGAGACGACTTCATCATCAACGGTCAGAAGATCTGGACCTCGGGCGCGCACCGCGCCGACCGCATGATGCTGCTCGCTCGCACCGATGCTGAGGCGCCGAAGCACAA
The DNA here is from genome assembly GCA_963736015.1 of uncultured Chloroflexia bacterium. GTDB lineage: Bacteria > Chloroflexota > Dehalococcoidia > DSTF01 > JACRBR01 > CAVTNG01. Next base: position 178,782 of record CAVTNG010000009.1, read on the forward strand.
GGGCATCAGTTACTTCCTGCTCGATATGAAGTCGCCCGGCATCACGATTCGGCCGCTGACGAACATGGCGGACACGCCGAGCTTCAACGAGGTCTTCTTCGACAACGTGCGCGTGCCGAAGCGCGACATGCTCGGCGAGCTGAACCGCGGCTGGTACGTGGCGACCACGACGCTCGACTTCGAGCGCTCCGGGATCATCAACGGCGTCGGACTGCAGCGCCTCGTACGCGACATCATCGAATTCGCAAGACAACACGGCCGGCGCGACGGCGGCGAGCGTCAGCTGCGGCTGGAGCTGGCGGACCGCGAGATCGAGGCGCAGATCGCGATCGTACTGTCGTATCGGGTCGTCACGATGCAGGCGAAGGGGCTCGTTCCGAACCAGGAGGCGTCAATCACCAAGCTGTACTCATCGGAGCTCGCGCAGCGGATTGCGCGCACAGGCGTGAAGACAGCGGGGCTATACGGGCAGCTGCGCGAGAGCTCGCCGTGCGCCGCCGATGGCGGGCGGCTTGACTCTGTGTACCGGATCAGCATTGGCTCGACGATCGCGGGCGGTACGAGCGAGATCCAGCGCAGCGTCATCGCGCAGCGCGGGTTGGGGTTGCCGCGATGAAGCGACTGCTCATGGCCGTCGGCATCGCAGCGGCGATCTACGGCGCGTCGGCGGGGATCGGTCTCCTCCTGTACGCGACGGGCAACATCGCGACCGGAGCGACGCACAACGACTGCGCCGACATCAAGGCGCAGATCGCGGCGGAGCAGGGAGTCGCCGAGGAAGACGTCGTGCAGAGCGAGGTGGCGGCGCGTACGCAGGCGTGCCTCGATGAACACGAGCTGACACCGGAGTACGCACTGCGGACGGAATACCTGACGTGGCCACTGTGGGGCGCCCTGGTGGTTGCGGGCGTCTTCCTGCTGTGGCCGCTGTGGACACGCGTGCTGGAGAACCAGGACAAGGCCGACCCCGCGAAGGAAGCGCCCCGGTTGGAGATGGGTCAGTGAAAGGAGCGGCGTAGCGAAAGACGAAAACGCACGCTCGAGGTCAGCGGCGAGCGGTACGCAGGGCGGACCCTTCGCCCCTGACCTTGCAGCAACGGAAGACGGCGGGTAGATCAATGGACGCAACGGCCGAAAGGAGCCTCAACGCATGGACCTGGGACTGTCTGAAGAACAAGAACTGCTGAAGAACGCGGCGCGCGACTTCCTCGAGAAGGAGTGCCCGGAAACGCTGGTACGGGAGATGGAGGAGGACGAGAAGGGTTACTCGCCGGACCTCTGGAAGAAAATGTCCGAGCAGGGCTGGCAGGGTCTGCTGATCCCCGACCAGTACGGCGGTGCGGGCTTCGGCTACCTGGACCTGATCATCCTCATCGAGGAGTTCGGGCGCGCGCTGGTGCCGGGACCGTTCATCTCGACCGTCGTCGGCGGGACGCTGCCGCTGCTCGAGGGCGGAAGCGAGGACCAGAAGAAGCAGTACCTTCCGCAAATCGCGAGCGGCAATGCGATCTGGGCCCTCGCGTACACCGAGCCGTCGGCTCGGTTCGACACCGAGGGCGTCTCGCTCGAGGTGAAGGACGACGGTGGCGATGTCGTGCTGAACGGCACGAAGCTGTTCGTGCGAGACGCCAACGTCGCCGACTTCATGACGGTCGTCGGCCGGCGACCTGGCACGAAGGGCGAGGACGGCATCGAACTGGTGATCGTCGACGCGAAAGCATCAGGCATCTCGCAGACCCAGCTCAAGACCATCGCCGCGGACAAGCAGGCCGAAGTGAAGTTCGAGAACGTCCGCGTGCCGAAGGGCAACGTGATCGCGGGCGGCTCGGCCCTGCTGAAGAAGGTGCAGCGCAAGGCGACCGTCATCGAGTGTGCGTACCTCGTTGGACTCGCGCAGATGGACTTCGAGATCAGCGTCCAGTACGCGAAGGACCGCATTCAGTTCGGCAGGCCGATCGGGTCGTTCCAGGCGATCCAGCACAAGGCTGCCGACATGGTGACGGACGTCGACGGCGCCCGCTTCATCATGTACCGCGCGGCATGGTCCGTGGACCAGGACGAGGCCGACGCCGACATGAACGTGCACATGGCGAAGGCGTGGTGCAGCGAGGCGACACGCCGCGTCGTTGCGCACGGTCAGCAGATCCACGGCGGCATCGGCTTCACGAAGGACTACAAGGTCCAGCTGTACTTCCGCCGCCAGAAGGCGTCGGAGCTGGCGTGGGGCGACGCCGACTACCACCGTGAGCTCGTCGCGGAGGAGCTGGCGGTCTAGGCCGCAGCAGCGTGAATCGACAGAGCGGGCCGTCTCGATGAGACGGCCCGCTTCTTCATCACGTCACTCGAGAAGCGGCCCGCCTAACGGACGGGCTTGACCACAAGCGTGCCCGCGATCTTGTCGGACCAGCCCTGTTTCTTCGGGTCCCAGATGATCCACAGGAACCCGAGGCCGAGCGCCAATCCCGAGACGATATAGCCGACGTAGCGCAGGAAGCAGGCGCCGAGTCCCAGCGGGCTACCGTCCTCTCGAACCACCTGCAGGCCGAGCGCCATCTTGCCGGGCGTAGCGCCAACTGCGTACCAGAACCCGATGGTGTACATGGCGCCGGCAAGGATCGCGAGGGCCGCCCCCGCGTCGCCAAAGGCGAGCCGGAGAACGATGTCGATGGTGATGAGGATCACGAAGTCGATGAGATAGGCGACCAGGCGAATCCCGAATCCCTGCACCTCCGCGTAGACCTGCTGCTCGTGCGATCCGATCATGACTTCCCTCCACCTGATCTATCGGCAGCCGCCCTGAGTGCCGGAAGAGGCGGCGTTCGTCGCACGCCCGTCAGCCGAGCACTGTCCGCAGCCAGAAGTCCGCGAACTCAGGCATCTTCACTGAGCGTACGACCTCGACCTCGTGCCCGGCCGCTGGATCGATGAAGGTACGGACGTGCCCCTGGTGCATGGCAACGGTCACCGGCAGCTGCTCGATGGTGACGAAGGCTCGCCCTTCTTCCGTCATACATGCAACGGCGAGCGGATCGTGCAGGAGCGCCACGTACTCGGGCGGGATCACGCCGCGGCCGCCGCGATGCATACGGGGCATCCAGACCTCGACCTGGCGGACCAACTCGCGGCAGAGGGCATCGCCCTTGCGCAGTGCATCGAGGTTCGAGGCGGTGAGCCAGGTGGTGAACGTGACTTCGCAGCCGATGTAGATCCCGCCGATGCCGGCGTTCAGCGCGAGCAGCGATGCCTGCTGGTCGACGTTGAGATTGTGATCCACCGACGGCGGCAGCGGGTTCTCGAGGAAGCGGACCGGCCCGAACACGCCGCCCATGACCGTGAGGCTGCCAATGTCATCGGCGAACGAGCGATCGCGCTGTAGCGCGGCGGCGATGTTGGACTGCATGCCGATCGTCGCGACGGCATAGTGGTGCTCCGCGCACTCATCGAGCAGCAGCGAAACGCCGTCGCGGTCTGAGATCTCGATCGCGTCTGCGCCCCCGCCGAGCATGTCATCCTCGTGTCCGCCTTCGGCGCTGCGGTGTGGCTGGCTCTGCTCGCCCCGCTCTCCCGCCGCAACTTCGATGTCTCCGCGACCGGCAATGCGCAGCACCTTCGCGGCGATCTTCGCGCGTCGCACCGTGTCGCCGGAGACGGTCGTGACGGCGCGCAGGTCCAACTCCGGGTGGCGCAGGCAGAACGCCAGTGCGAGCGTGTCATCGACGTCGCTGCCGATGTCAGTGTCGAGGATCATCGAGATGGACATGAAGCGCAGCGTACACGAGTCGTGGCAAACGGGGGCTAGTCGGGCTGGTCTTCCGTACGGCGGCGGCGCATCTGGTACGCCAGCAACATCTGCTCGCGCTCCGCATGTGAGGACTCCGCGGGGACCATGAGACGCGCCATCGCGTTGGTCGCGGACTTCGTCATGGCAACGGCGAGCGGGTCCTTGGCGAGGATGCGCTCCGCCAGCTTGCGCGCTTCGAGCAGCACCTGGTCATCCGGATAGACCCGGTTCACGAAGCCCCACTCAAGCGCCTCGCGCGCGCTGAAGCGGTCGCACATGAGCACCAGCTCCTTCGTGCGGGCGGGGCCAAGCTCGCGCATCAGGCGAGGCAGCGCGCCCCACGTGAGCGGCAGCTCCAGGTCGACTTCGGGAATGGAAAACCAGGCAGATTCCGCCGCGAGCCGCATGTCGAGGCAACTCAGGAACACCACCGCACCACCGATGGCGAGGCCGTTGACGGCGGCGATCGTCACCTGGTCGAGGCCTTCGAGCGCGGCGGACGTGCGGTCGCCCATGCTGACGCGAAGGCGGCGGTCGAGATCGCTCTGCGGGTGGCCGCCCTGGCGGCTCGAGAGCTCGGCGCCGGAGGAGAAGGCGCGACCCTCGCCGGTGACGATGACGACGCGCGTATCGAAGTCGTCCTGCAGGTCACGGCACGCCTGCTGCAGCTCTTCGTGCATCGTCACGTTGATGGCGTTGAGCTTGTCGGGGCGACTCAGCGTGATCGTCGTGAGGCCCGGCAGTTCGTCGTCGCGATCGATGCGTATGGTTTCCATTGTCAACCTCGCGCCGCGTCAAGTTTCACACTGTAAGCGTAGCGGTGACGCACGCGCAGCGCTCGCCGGGTGTGCGCACCCAGCCGACAGGCGAAATAGGGGTTCGCGTCGGCTCAGGTGAGTGAGGGGGCCCTGATATACTCAGTGCGGCCCGCCACACTTCGCGTCGATATATCATCGCACCGGCATGACGGCTAGCAGGCGCCCGCAGGCGTCGCGCCCGCGTCGGGGCGACTCCTGGCAGCGTTCGCATGGATGCGCGATCGGTTGCACTGCGGATGAGCTGACTGGAAAGAGATGACGTCCGACACCACGCCAGAGCCGAACGACACCACCGACCGGGCCGTCCAGATCATCGCCCAGTCCCTGGCACAGGGACTCATGGAGGCGGAGGTCATCCTCGCCGCTGATCGCGCGGCGCGGGAACGCCAGATCCCGGCGGAGGTCCTCGACACGCTCGAGCGCTTCAGCGCAGTGCTAACGCGGCTCGTCGAGCACACGGAGCAGCTCGCTGAACGCATGGCGGACCTCACGGAGGCGGTGGCAGCGCTGGCCGAGGCGCGCATCCCTGAGGCAGCGCCGGGCAAGCCACAACTTCCCGAGATGGAGCCATCGTTCTCACCGGGGGGCGAAGGCGTCGATGTGACGATCGCGGCTGTGCCCGGCTTCCAGGGCTTGATGGAACTGCAGAGGGCGCTCGTCCGGCTGCCGCAGGTGCAGTCCGCGGCCGTGCGCCGGTACCAGGACGACGAGGCGGCGATCCAGCTCGTGCTCTCACAGCCGATGGCCGCGAGCGCGATCGCCGAAGGCGTGAGCATGGCGACGGGCAAGCGCCTGTTCGTCGACGAGTCGCGGCCGGACGCGCTGCGGCTGCGCCTGCGCTTCCTCGAAGCCTGAGCTAGCCACGTCAGGCGCTGCAATCAACGGCGGCGCCGCGATACGCTTTTCTCGATGCACCTCACGCGCCTGTCCCTGACCAACTTCCGCAACTACGCCAGGCAGGATCTCGATCTGTCCGAAGGCACCGTGTTGCTGTTCGGCGAAAACGCACAGGGCAAGACAAACATCCTCGAGGCCGCGTTCCTGCTCGCGGCGGGGCGCTCGGAACGGGCCTCAGTCGATGCCGACTACATCGCCTGGGATTCCCGGGGCGACGCGCAGCCGTTCGCGCGAATCGCCGCGAAGGTCACGCGCACCGCCGGAGACGCGACGGTGGAACTGACGTTCGCGGGGCGGGAAGGCGCAGCCGGTCGGCTGGTGGCCTCGAAGCGGTTCAAGCTCAACGGCGTAGCGAAGCGCGGCTCGGACGTGACTGGCGTGATCACTTGCGTGCTATTCACCACCGACGATATGGACCTGGTACGGGGCGCGCCGTCCGGCCGGCGCCGATTCATGGACACGATGCTGGTGCAGGCGGACCGGCCGTACGCGCGCGCACTGCAGCACTACAACAAGGTGCTGCCGCAGCGAAACGCGCTGCTCAAGCGCATCAAGGAGGGTGCGGCGGACCGGGACGAGCTTTCGTACTGGGATGAGGAGCTCGCGCGGGAGGGCGCCATACTGGTCGCGGCGCGCGCCCGGGCGATCGAGGAGCTGAAAGCGATAGCGAGCGAGCTTCACGCGGAGCTGAGCGGCGGACAGGAAGCGTTCGCCATCGAGTACGCGCCACGCCTCTCGGAGCGCGACGCCACGGGCGAAGGACTCAGCCACGCGGACGAGACCGCGTCGAGGTTGCTCCAAGCGTTGGGTGCGGGCCGCACGCGCGATATCGCGGCAGGGCTGACACTGATGGGGCCGCATCGTGATGACATCGAGATGACGCTCGACGAGCATCCGGCGGCGTCGTTCGCCTCGCGGGGGCAGCAACGAACGGCGGCGCTCGCGCTGCGGCTGGCGGAGGCCAGGCTCTTGCTCTCGCGGACGGGCGAGCGGCCCGTCCTGCTGCTCGATGATGTGCTCAGCGAACTTGACGCGTCGAGGCGCGCCGGCGTGCTCGGCGCGGTCGAGTCGGACCAGGTGATCGTCACGAGCGCGGATGCGGACCGCTTCGATGCCGCGGTCACCCGGACGGCGCAGGTGTGGCGGATCGAGGCGGGCAAGGCCTCACGAAACGCATAGTCCGAACGGCACTTCAATGAAGCTGCGTATCCGATGTAGAATACGCTCCCCAAGATCGGGGGACGATATATGGCTGAGCGCCGACCCGGCTCGAACGGAACGCAACGTGCGCAGGACCCGTGGCGCGAGACACTGCGCGACGCACGGAGGCGCATCGGCCTGAGCCAGATTGGCCTGGCAAAGCTCGCCGGTCTGTCGGCGGAGACGGTGCGCGCGTACGAGAGCGGTCGGCGCATGCCGCGTCGGGAGCACCTGCTGGCGCTCCTTCGTGCGCTTGATGCTCCGCTGGATGTCGCCAACGACATCCTTGAGGGAGCCGGGTTCGCGCCGGAACCGACGCTGTTTCCTCTCGACGAGTTTCCCGATTTCTTCTTCACCATCGATGAACTGCAGACGGAAGTGGAGCGCGTGCCATGGATCGAATTCGTGGTGAACGAGCAGATCGAGCTCGTCGCGGCGAACACCGCGGCCCAGGCGGTATGGGACGTGGACTTCCGCCACGAGCGTCACGCGCGCAGCGCAGCGCAGATGAACCTGCTCTCAGTGGCGAGCGACCGGAAGTTCGCCGAACGAATGACGAACTGGGACGAGTGCGTCGCCACGATGATCGCCGTCGCAAAGGGGCGACCGGAGCGCCCGCATTCGATGGAGGCGCCGAACACGTACTTCGAAGAGGTGCTGAAGGAGTTCGCGAGCCGCAATGGCGCGTTCCTTGAGCGACTGCTCGAGTTGTGGGGAACGACGCCGGCGCGCGAGGCAAAGGTGCGCTGGGACTATCGGGTCGTCTGGGGTGATCCGCAGTTCGGTGAGATGCGGTTCATGTCACTCGTGAGTATGGCGAGCGCGCCAGACGCCCTGTCGTTCAACGACTGGATTCCGGTGGACGCAGAGAGCTGGCGCGTGCTGGAGCTTGTGAAGTCGCGGTGGAAGGCCCGATGACCACACCGGACTGGCGGGTGCGGCTGCGGGCGGCGCGGAAACGGCTCGGTGTGAGCCAGGCGCGGCTGGCCGAACTGGCGGGGCTGTCGCTCGAGACAGTCCGCGGATACGAAAATGGCCGCCGCCGCCCGAAGCGCGAGCATCTGATCGCCGTGCTGGCGGCGCTGCGCGTCGAGCATTCGGAGCAGCATGAGATCCTCTCCGCGGCGGGTTTCGCGCCCGAGCCGCGCGTGAGCGTCGAGATGATGGAGCGCATCTGGCACACGCGGGAGTCGGCGATCGCGGAGTGCGAGCGCCACACGTGGCCGGCGTTCGTGGTGAACGAGTTCGCGGACGTCGTAGGGGCGAACACGGTCGCGCGTCGGCTCTGGGGTGTCGAGCTGGAGGACATCGATCCGTCGACGACCGTGCCGATGGCGCGGAACCTGCTCAGCGTCGCGAGCGACCCGCGCTTCGTCGACCACGTTATCAACTGGGAAGAGGCAATGACGGCGGTGCTGGCGGTGTTCAAGGCGCACGACTGGGCGCCCGAGGACATCGAGCAGCCGGGGCCATATCTGAAGGCGGTACTGGAGCGGTTCCTGGCGGGGAACCAGCGCTACGTGAACCGGCTCATCGAGCTGTGGCAGCAGACGCCTTCGACGTGGGAGCGGAAAGAGCACTGGTCGTATCCCATCGTATGGTGCGGGCCGAACCGGCGTGGAGATGCACTTCGAGGCGATCGTGACGTCGGCGAGCCTGATGGAGGGGCTGACGATCAACGATTGGATCCCACTCGACGCGCAGACGTGGCAGGCGCTGGCGCTCGCGTAAGCAGCGCTGCCGAGCCTTTGATTGCATTTCGTGTTTTTTCTTCGCCACCTGTTTCCATGCGTGCGGCAGGCACGTGAATCTGAAAGACGCTGATCTCGCACGCTTGCGGGGCGGATCTCTGATTGGGTTTGATTAAACCAGGCCCGGCGCAATCAAAGGTAGTCCGGCGACGAGCGGGTGTTGGGCGGGAGCCAGCGACGGCGATCATGGCGGGATCGTATGCCAGGCGGGACAGCCGTCTAAGGGCTTGATGACGCTGGTCGCGAGCGGTGCGGGGGTTGCGGGCGTCGAGGCGGATCGGCGTAGATGCTTCGCTGGCGCTCAGCATGACAGGACCCGCGCATCGCACGACGCGAGGGCGGCATCCAAACCCCGCTTGGGCGCGGGCGCATGCGTCCCAGGGCCCGGTCGAGTTCGCTGCTGGCTGGCCGGGGCGTCCGGCGGCGGCGGGCGGAGTGGTATGCGGCTCGCAGGCAGGTTCGATGACCTACAATCCTGCCATGGAGCCACGGCGCGAAGGTTACCTGGTGCTCGCCGATATCTCCGGCTACACGGCGTTCCTGACAGGAACGGAACTCGAGCACGCGCAGTCGATCATCGAGGAGCTGACGGCATGCATCCGTAAGTGCCTCGTGCCGCCGCTTCGCTTCGTGAAGCTCGAAGGCGACGCCGTCTTCTGCCACGGCGATCCAACGAGCATCAAGGACGGCGAGCGGCTGGTTGAGCTACTGGAGGTCTGTTACTTCGAGTTCTCGAACCTCCTGTTCAACATGGCTCGCTCGACAACATGCCGCTGCGCGGCGTGCGCCTCGATCGATGGCCTCGGGCTGAAGTTCGTCGCGCACTACGGCACCTACCTCGTCCAGCGCAGCGGCGCGGCCGAAGACCTCGCCGGCCCGGACGTCATCCTGCTCCATCGCCTACTGAAGAACACCATCACCGCTGCCACCGGCATCGGCGCGTACGCGTTCTTCACCGAGGCGTGCATCGAGCGCCTGCCGGCGGGCTTCGCGCTCGAACGACACACGGAGACCTACGAGACGCTCGGGGAGGCCGCGGGCGGGGTGTACGACCTTGCGCCGGTACTCGCGCAGATGCGCGACGCGCGCCGTGAGTACGTCGATGTGGCGGAAGCTGATCACGTGACGCTGATCCAGGTCGATCGACCACCGCCGATCGTCTGGCAGTACGTGGTCGACCCCACGCAGCGCCTCCGTTGGGCTTGCGTGCTGTTCAACAAGGACCCGGACGAGACGACACTGAATCCGAGCGGCCGCTCGGGTACAGGTACAAAGAGCCACTGCAACCACGGACCGGCCGCGGCTTACCGCGAGATCGTCGACTGGCGGCCGTTCGACTACTTCACAAGCCGCGGAACGACACGGTTTCGAGGCGGATTGCTCCCGGCGAGACCCATCATGGAAACGCTTGCTCTCTCGCCGCGCCCCGATGGTGGTACGGAGCTCTCGTGGCGTCTCCGCTACATGGACCGAAGGCTGCTCTCGAGCCTCATGAGCAGGACGATGTCGCTGATGTCCCGTGGCGGCATGGACCGTGCGAGCATGAAGCTACAGGCCGCGATCACGGAAGACCTCGCGCGCGCGCCGAGCTGAGCGAGCTAACCGCGCGCTGGCTCCAGAGCGATGCCTGCCAGTTCGTCGAGGCCGCGCACCAGTCCATCCTCGTCCTGGGCGGCGAAAGCGAACAGGAGCTGATCGACGCCGGCCTCACGGTACTGCCGCACGAGGTCGGCGGTTGCCGGCCGCAGGTAGGGACACATCGTGACAACGATGTCTTCCCGGGTACGGCCCCGCTCTGCCAGGAAGTCGGTCAGTCGCACGATCTTCGCAGCGGTCTCCTGCGGCGACAGATTGAAGCCGTACCATCCCTGCGCGAGGTCGGCGGCGCGCCTGAGCGCAGCATCTGCGTTGCCTCCCATGTGGACGGGCGGATACGGCTGTTGCACGGGTTTCGGGTACTGACGCGTGCGCGGCAGGTGATAGAACGGGCCGTCGTACTCGGAGTGGGCATCGCACCACAGCCGAGTCATGACCTCGAGGTAGGCGCGTGTCCTCGCTGCGCGGCGTTCGAACGGGACGCCCAGCGCCTCGAACTCCTCCGCGAGCCAGCCGATGCCCACGCCGAAGTCGACGCGGCCCGCCGAAAGCCAATCGAGCGTGGCGACTTCTTTCGCCGTGTAGACCGGGTTGCGCTGCGGCACGAGGCAGATGCCGGTCCCGAGCCGTATCCGCTCGGTGACGGCGGCGAGGAAACTCAGAGCCTGGAACGGGTCGAGAATCCCCGAACCATCACGTACCGGGATGCGCCCGTTGTCTCCATAGGGATAGCGCGATGCGTATTCGTCGAAGAGCACGACGTGTTCGGCCACCCAGATGGAGTCGAAGCCCAGCTCCTCGGCCGCGCGGCCGAGCGTGCGAAGGTACGGTCCCGTAGCGGCCGGATTCGCGAGCGGGGCGAAGAGTCCGATGTCCATACACGCTCCGGGCGGCGCGCCTGACGCCGAGTTGCAGCCGATCGTAGGTGCCCTATGGCAGGCAGAGCAACGAGCGCCGAGCGCGGCGCCCCGGCATCGATAGGGCACGGGCGGGCGCGTGCGCCCGATAGCGATCAGCCGTTGAGTTCGAGCACGGAGCCTTCCGTGCCGGGGGTGAGCTTGAATGGCAGCCGATCCCCGTGGGGTGCGTCGTCGAGCATGCGGTCCAGGGCGGCGTCGTCATGCGACGGATCGTGGTGGAATGTCACCAGCTCACGGACGCCAGTCAATCGCGCGAAGTCGAGCGATTGGCAGAGGGAGCTGTGGCCCCAGCCGACATGCTCGGCGTATTCGGCGTCGTCGTACTGCGTGTCGTGGATCAGGACATCGGCGCCGTCCGCAAGCGCAAAGCCGGACGTCCAGTCGGCATCGGCCGGGACGCGCCCCGTCGCGAGAGCCGGCTCGTGGTCGGGCAGATAGGTCAAGGTGACACCGCCCTCGGTGATGCGATAGCCGACGGTCGGCCCGGGATGGCATACGAGGTCCGCCATGATCTCGAAGCCGCCGACGCTGAAGCGCTCCCGCGCGACGTCGTGGAGTGTCAGGCGACAGGGCAGATCGCGGATACGGACCGGGAAGAGCGGCGGGGAGAGATACCGCGCGAGCCGCTCCCGCATGTCGAGCGTGACGGACGGAGGGCCCCAGATGTGCACGTCCAGGTCCGGTCGAAAGAGCGGCTTGAAGAACCCGAGGCCCTGGATGTGATCCATGTGCAGATGCGTGAGCAGCAGGTCGATGCGCGGCGCATCGGCCAGCCGTTCGCCGAGCGCGAGAATGCCGGTGCCGGCGTCCAGCACCACGACGGTGCCATCGTCTCCTCGCACTTCCACGCACGATGTGTTGCCGCCGTAGCGCACGGTGTTCGGCCCCGCGTTCGCCATCGAGCCGCGCGTGCCGTGAAGCGTTACCTTCACGGCGCGGGTACCTCCCACCAGATGGCGATGGCGCCGAGCGGTCGGCGTCCCTCGCCCTCGAACGGGAACGCCGTCACCTCGACATCGCGCCACACCTTGTCGAGCGCGCAGTAGCGGAGCCTTCGATGGCTCGGTCGCCGCTCCTGGAGCGCGACTGCGAGCGGGAACTCATCGACAGTCAGGGGAGAGCCGTCGGCGGCAGCAATCTGGAAGACATCGGAGAGCTGGGCGAGCGGCATCGCGCCGGCTTCGTCGAAGCGCATGCCGAGCAGCGCCTCGGCGGGCTCGTTGTAGTAGAGCAGGTCGCCGTCGAGCCCGGTCACCCAGATGGGCAGACTCATGTGGCTCGCCCACTGGCGCAGCAGGATGATCTCGAATCTCTCGTTGAGGCACCGCCGACCGACACCGCCTTTCGGTGCCATGCTACACCTGCCAGTGCCCTATGGGCGCGTGCTTGCCTTTCAGACTCGGGGCGCGGCCGTGGAGCGGCCGGTCGCATCTGCAATCTGGAGGCGGGCAGGGCATCCCGGGGGGGTGCCTCATTGGAGCGGGATGCCGATCATAGACTCGAGGGCCGCGGCGCGAGCCGGTCATGTAACGCGATCGCAATCGGGGGCGCCTACAATCGAGGGACGATGCTGGAGGAGCGGGTCCGCGAACTGAAGGGGATCATCTCGGGCGCCGACGGGCGCAACGCCGTCGACGCGCGGTTCGCGCGCGCGGTCGACGAGCTGGTGAGCGCCGTCTACGACGACATCGGCGAGATCAAGAGGCTGCCGACGCGCGCCCTCTTCGACCTCTTCGTGATCAAGGTCTTGTACATCGGACGCCGGAGCTCTGACGCAGGGGTCGTCGATTACCTCGGACAACTGCTGGAGTCGCGGCTCGATGCCGGCGAGCTGTTTCCGCCGGACGAGCAGGGCCGGCCGCGGCGGATGTACTTCTCGGACATGCTCGACCCAAACATGCGTGGACGCCACCAGAACATGTTCGAGGCATGGCGTGGCTACGCCGACAACGCACTCTTCGTGACGGGCATGTTCCCGCACAGCGTGCAGCCGCGGCAGGCGGCGAGGGGAGTGGTGCGGCGACGCAGCTCGCGACCGGGCATCGACGCGGGCTACTACGTGAGCACCGGCAAGACGATGTACCGGATGGCGGCGCGCCACGAGCTGGCGGAGGACACGCAACAGCGAGTGACGCTGGAAAAGCTCGCACGCTATTTCGAGGTGTACGCGGACGCGCTCAACGAGATGAGCGAGCGGTACATCATGGGCTTCGACATGGAGCTGATCGCGGACAAGATGCTCGACAACTTCAACCGCTATCGGGTCTCGCGCGATGAGGCGTACCTCACAAACGCGCGGCGCTACGCTGCAATCCTGCAGCTCGACCGCGATCGCTTCCCATCGCTCTTCAGCCAGCCGGGAGCGTAGCACCACCCGGCCCGTCGATAGCTCGACCGGCACAAACCTGCTTCAATTCCCCCGGCGGCACCAAGGCTCACACGGGCAGCCCGGCGACCGGTGAAGGGACCACCTCATGACGACGATCGGCACGAAGCGCGTGGACCACGTGAGCATGGCCGTGTGGAGCATCGAACAGGCGCTCCCGCTGTTCACGGAACTGTTCGGGTGGGCGGAGGCAGGAGGGCCGGGGAAGGGGCGGTTCCGGAACGAGGATGCCGGGTTTGCCGGTGTCGTGCTGGACGTGCCGGGGGCGGACGGACAGCGGCAGATGCAGTGGGAGATCCTGGAGCCGATCGGCGAGGAGAGCTTCATCGCGAAGTTCCTGCGCGAGCGCGGGCCGGGGCTGCACCATGTGACGATCGAAGTGGAGGACGCGGACGCAGCCGCGGCGGCGATGCGGGCGAAGGGCATCGAGCCGTTCGGCGGGCCGCGCGTATCGTGGGACTGGAAAGAGATGTTCATCCACCCGAAGGCGACGCAAGGGGTGCTGTTCCAGTTGTTCGAGCACCTGGACGTACCCGGGTACCTGGGCGGCCCGCCGCAGAGCGAGTGACGCTGGCCGGGGCTAGAGCTTACGACAAGCAAGGATGCGGTCATTACGCCCCGGTGTGCGTGGGTGCAGCATGCGGATGACATGGGCGTCTCACAACTTCTCATTACTTGACGCGCAATTATTGACGTAGCCCAAGCTCCCGCCTACGGTGGAGCCTCGGGCCGCAGGGGTGGGGTCCAATCGGCAATCCCTCAGCGAAAGGACCTCACGTGCAGAAACACATCGTCGCGCTCGTTGCGATCGTGCTGATCGGAGCGGGAGCACTCCTCGCCGCCGGACAGGTGTTCGCGTCCGCCGGCAGCGGTCAGAGCGCGGACAACCGCAACGACGACTTCGTCGTCATCTGCCACTACGACCGCAACCAGCAGGGTCCGAACGCGGGACCGCACACGATCACGATCAACCGCAACGCGCTTGAGCACCACCTCGAGAACCACGTAAAGAAGGAAGGGTTCGTCGGGGACGACTCGATCGGCCCATGCCCGGGCGATCCGGTGCCCACGGCCGGGACCACGCGGACATCGCAGACGCCGACGTCGAGCACTCCCGGTCCGGGAGACTAGGCGAGTTCGACGCGTACTCAATGGCGGGCCGGCAACGTTGCCGGCCCGCTTTCGATCTTTCGCGCCGGCCGCGCGCTCTACGCGGCAGTCGTAACCACGGCGAAGGGACCTTTCGCTGGCGTCGGAATAACAGTCGCCACGCCGCGCAAAAACGGCACGGCGAGCCGGATGACGGCATCGCGGGCTATTCCTGCGGCGACACCGATCTTGACGGCGGGGCGATAGCGGGGGCACGATCGCGTCAGATAAGATCGACGCGGTGAATCTCCAGAGCATTCGCAACAAGCTCCTGGTCTCGATGCTCCTGGGCATCGCGGTGTTCGCCGGACTGCTGCTCTACGGCGACGTGAGCAGCGTCGGTGATGACCTGCGCGCGTTCCGCTGGGAGCTGATGCCGCTGATCCTGCTGGTAACGCTGGGGAACTACCTGCTGCGGTTCGTGAAGTGGCAGTACTACCTGCGCCAGATCGGCGTGGTGGGGCTGAAGCGCTGGGACAGCTTCCTCATCTACTTCTCGGGGCTGGGGATGACGGTGACGCCGGGCAAGGTTGGGGAGTGGCTCAAGAGCTACCTGCTGAAGGAAGTGCACGGGACGCCGGTGACGAAGTCGGCGCCGATCCTGATCGCGGAACGGTTGACGGACAGCGTCGCGCTGCTGATCATCGCCGGGGCAGGCGTGTTCGTGTTCGCGCAGGGTATGTGGCCGCTCGTGGCCGTGATCATCGTCGGCGCGGTGGTCGCCGTGTTCGTCTCGCGGAACCAGCGCGTCTCGCGCGCGCTGCTCGCGTTTGCCGGCCGGCTCCCGATCGTGAAGCGCTTCGTACCGCACATGGAGGAGTTCTACGAGAGCACCTACATCCTCATGGAGCCGCGCGGCGTCGGGGCGATGACGGCGCTAAGCGTCGGTTCGTGGTTCTTCGAGGTGATGGCGTTCTACCTGACGCTGATCGGCCTCGGCGTGAGCGGAGGATGGGACACCCTGTTCAAGGCGGCATTCATCCTGCCGATCTCTACGCTGGCGGCGGCGCTGCTGCTGACGCCGGGAGGGCTCGGCGTGGCGGAGGCGGGGATCGCATCGCTGTCGCGGCGGCTGCTCGACATGTCGAAGGGCGAGGCGTCGGCGGCGACGCTCATCGTGCGGATCGCGACACTGTGGTTCGGTGTAGCGCTCGGGCTGGCGATGTTCGCGATCCTGACGCACAGGCTTTCGCGCCAGGGAAAGAAGCTCGAGGCAGTCCGGGAGCCGGCGCTGACGAGCGAGCCGGACGCCGTCGCGTGAGGCCCGCGAGCGGTGGCCGCGCCGAAGACCGTTTGGTACGATGGCAGGCCGTCGGGGTGTAGCTCAGCCAGGCAGAGTGCTCGGTTCGGGACCGAGAGGTCGGCAGTTCAAATCTGCCCACCCCGACCATCTACACCCTCCCCATCCTCTCCGAAGCACTTGCACATTGGCGCCAGCGGCATCGATCGGCGATACCTGCGACCGTGAGTGGCGACGCATACGGCGACGACGAACTGGCCCGGCTGTACGACCTCGCACATGACGGCTACGACGACGATCTCGCGTTGTACGAGCAGTTCGCGCGCCGCGGGGACGGGCCCGCCCTGGAACTGGGCGTGGGGAGCGGGCGGGTGGCGCTGCACCTGGCGCGGGCCGGGCATGATGTCGTCGGGATTGACCGCTCGGCGGCGATGCTCGAGCTCGCGAGGGCGCGGCTAGGTGGCGCGCTGGCCCAGCGCGTGCGGCTGGTCGAGGGCGACATGCGCGAGTTCGAGCTGGGCGACCGGTTCGGGCTGATTCTACTGCGCACTGGGGACGTTCGGGCACCTCATCGAGACGGAGGCTCAGGTCGCGACCCTGCGATGCGTCGCGCGCCATCTGGGGGAGGGTGGCGTGTACGTAATGGAGGTGCTGCCGGTGACGGCGGTGGACTGGAACGCGCCGGCCGGGGCGGTGAGCCTCGACTGGACACGGGCGGACCCGGCGACCGCCGAGACGGTGACGCTGATGCGCAGCATGACGCCATCGGCGACGCTGCAAACGACGACGGAGACGCTGATCTTCGACCGGATCGCATCGGACGGGACGGTGCGGCGGCGGACGATCGACGTAACGCTGCGGGCGTTCGGGCGGTTCGAGATGGCGCTGCTATTCGAGCGTGGCGGGCTGCGGCTCGGGGGCGTCTACGGCGGGGCTGACCTCTCGCCCTTCGATGATGCCAGCGATACGATGGTTCTCGTGGGCGAACTCGAAAGTAGCGCAATTTGCTGATCGCGCTGGATGTGATGGGCGGGGATCACGCACCGGCCGAGATCGTGGCCGGTGCGCTTCTTGCCCGCAACGAACTGGGCGTCGAAACAGCGCTTGTCGGCGCGAAGGACGTCATCGAAGCGGAGCTGGTGCGGCAGGGCGTGACGGCGTCTTCGTTCGACATCGTGCACGCGTCGGAAGCGATCGGGATGGACGAGCATCCGGCGCAGGCGGTGCGTGCGAAGAAGGACGCATCGATCAACGTCGCGATGGAGATGGTGAAGCGCGGCGTTGCATCGGGCTTCGTGTCGGCGGGAAACACGGGCGCGATCATGGCGTCAGCGCTGATGACGCTGGGCCGGATTCCCGGCATCGAGCGGCCCGCGCTGGGGACGGTCGCTCCGTATTCGCCGAAGGGGATCCTGGTCCTCGACGTGGGCGCGAACGCCGATGTGAAGCCGAGCTACATGGTGCAGTTCGCGCAGATGGGGAGCGTATACGCGGAGCGCGTGCTGGGGATCGCGAACCCGCGCGTCGCGCTGCTGAATATCGGCGGCGAAGAGACGAAAGGCAGCGAGCTCGTGCAGGAAGTGTACGAGCGCCTTGAGAAAGCGGGCGTCAACTTCGTCGGCAACATCGAAGGCGGCGAGGTGCACCGGCTGAAGGCGGACGTCATCGTGACGGACGGCTTCACCGGCAACGTGGCGATGAAGGTCACGGAGGGCGTCGCCGACTTCATCTTCCGGGAGCTGCGTTCATCGCTGACATCGAAGCTGCAATACAAGCTGGCGGCGATGGTGCTACGGCCGGCGCTTCTGCAGATGCGCGACCGGATGGACCCCGGGACGTACGGCGGGGTGCCGCTGCTGGGGGTGAACGGCGTCGTGACGATCGGGCACGGGGTCTCGGACGCGCGCGCAATCAAGAACGCGCTGCGGTTCACAAACGAGGCCGCGGCGAAGGGGATGCTGGAGGCGATCCGGGCGGTCTCGGGGCGGAAGTAAGTTCTTCCGGGGCGCGCAGGTGCGGCGCTCATCTCACACCATCCCTGCGCATAAGTACTACTGCTGAGGTGAACCTCGACCGCTCGTGCTGCAGCCCGCGCAACAACGAGGGGACGCTCTCATGAACGAACAAACCATGGGTGTTGTCAACGGCGGGAAGCCGCCCGCCGAGCGTGAGAGCCGCATGCTGTTCGACAGCGTCGCCGAACAGTACGACAGGGCGCGGCCGACGTACCCGGACGTGTTGTTCGATGACATCGTCGCGGTCTCGGGCGTTCCCGGCGGCGGGCGCGTCCTCGACATCGGCTGCGGGACGGGCCAGGCGACGCGCCCGATGGCCGAGCGTGGGTATCGCGTCACGGCGGTCGAGCTGGGGCCGAACCTCGCGGCCGTCGCACGCAGGAGTCTCGCACCATGGAATGTGGACGTGCACGCCGGAGCGTTCGAGGACTGGACGCCGCCTCACGCGCAATTCGATCTGGTGATGTGCTTCACAGCGTTCCACTGGCTCGACCATGCGATCGCACTGCCGAAGATCGCGAGCATCCTGCGACGAGGTGGCGCCTTCGCCTACACCACGGGCGGACACGTCGAGGGCGGAACATCGGAGTTCTTCGTCGACTCGCAGGAGTGCTACATGAAACACATGCCTGACACGCCGCCGGGCGTGAGGCTATCGACCGCCGAGTCGATCCCCCTAGGGTCGCCGCTGACTGATGATTCAGGACTCTTCGAGACGGCCGAGAGCCGCCGCCACGTCTGGTTGCGGGAGTTCACAACGGCCGCATACATCGACGAAATCGGAACGTACTCCTCCAACCTGGAGCTGTCAGTCGAGAATCGCGAGGCGCTGCACGCCTGCATCGCGAAGATGATCGACACCAAATATGGCGGGCGGATTGTGAAGGCGTACCTCACCGACCTTCACGTGGCGCGCGTGCGACTGACCGGCAGCCAGTGATGATGCTGTCTGGATGGCGCTGAACAATCCGGCCCCTGCCACACGGCGGGCTGACGGCGCTCCAGGTAAGGCGCGCTCTACGGCTTATCTCCCCCGAGGCGTTTGACCGCTACCGCCCACGACAAAGAAGGCCCCTGTTGAACAGGGGCCTTTCGCAAGCCGGTGGAATGGGCGCGGCCCTGGGTTACGACGCCTTCCCCTCGATAGCAGGGGCGGCGTTGACCTTGATCTGCTTCGGCTTCATGGACTCCGCCTTCGGGAGCGAGAGGCGGAGTACGCCGTGCTCGAAGGTGGCGTTTGCCTTGTCGGAGTCGACGTCGGACGGGAGCTGGAGCTGCCGGACGAACGTGCCGGAGCGCCGCTCGTGGCGGTAGTAGTTCTGGGCGTTCTCCTCGTGCTCTTCCTTCGACTCGCCCTTGAGGGTCAGCAGGTTGCCGACGACAGAGACCTCGATGTCCTCGGGCTTCACGCCCGGGAGTGACGCCTTCACGACAACCTCGTCGCCGGTCTCGTAGAGGTCGACGGGGAAGTAGGCGTCGCTGCCGTTGCCGGCGGAGAAGACGCGCCAGGGGCGGGTCTCGTCGAACAGGCGGTCGAGGGTGCGGTGGAGCGAGGTCATCTCGCCAAACGGGTCCCAACGGGTGATATCGGCCATGTGTGTTCCTCCTGTATCTGGTGTTTGGTATCTGTCTCCGGCTTGCGACCGTATCTGGAGACGTTATACCAGCCAGCCGACACCATATCAAGTGAGCTGATACGCTCTCTATCAACTTTTATCATGTTGATATTGTGATATCTGCCCTCGCTGGCTACACTGATGCTGATGGCGAATGACTACTACGGCGTGCTGGGCATCAAGAAGGGCGCCTCCGAAAAGGAGGTCAGGTCCGCGTATCGGAAGCTGGCGCGGAAGTACCACCCGGACGTGAACCCGGGCGACAAGAGCGCGGAGACGAAGTTCAAGGAGATCAACCAGGCGTACGAGGTCCTCTCAGACCCCGAGAAGCGCCGGAAGTACGACAAGTACGGCGACCGCTGGGAGTACGCAGACCAGATCGAGGAGGCGGAGCGGCAACGAGGCGCGCGCTACCAGGCAGCGGGCTCGAACGGCGGATTCCAGCAGTTCGACGTCGGCGACCTTGAAGGTTTGGGCGGCGTCTTCAGCAGCTTCTTCGGGCGCGGCGGCGGCGCGGGCATGCGGACGATGACACGGCGCGGCGGCGACATCCAGCAGCCGGTCGAGGTGACGCTCGAGGAGGCGTACCACGGCACGGCGCGCACGCTGGAGCTGCTCTCGCAGGAACCGTGCCCGACGTGCGGCGGCAAGGGCGAGATCGCGGGTGCGACGTGCCACACGTGCGGCGGCTATGGCGAGGTGCAGCGGCCGCGGCGCATCGAGGTGAAGATCCCGGCCGGCGTGACGACGGGTTCGAAGGTACGCGTCGGCGGGGAAGGACAGCCGGGCATCGGCGGCGGCAAGAAGGGCGATCTGCTGCTCGTCGTGACCGTGCGCCCGCACCACACACTTCGAACGCAAAGGCGACGACCTCTACGAGGACGTCGACGTGCCGGTGACGACGGCGGTGCTGGGCGGCGAGGTCGAGGTGCCGACGATGACGGGGCGCGTGATGCTGAAGATCCCGGCGCTGACGCAGAACGGCCGCGTGTTCAAACTCGGCGGCCTCGGGATGCCGCGGCTCGGCAAAGAAGGCAAAGGCGGATTGAACGTGCGCGTCCGGGTGCGGCTGCCGGAACGGATCGATGATGAGCAGAAGGACCTGTTCGAGAAGCTCGCAGCGGCGGGCGTGTAGTGAACGGCGGGACGTGGGAAACAGGATGTCGCAGCTCGGAACACTCGCCGAGGAGTCGCAGGCGAAACGGAAATGAGACTGACAGACGACTTCGAGGACCACGCCGACGACGAGCCGTGTTACGTGATCTCGATCGCGGCCCGCATGGTGGGCATGCACGCGCAGACGCTGCGGCAATACGAGCGCATCGGGCTGGTCGAGCCGAAGCGATCGCGCGGCAACATCCGCCTGTACTCGCGTGCGGACGTCGCGCGGCTGCGGCAGGTGCAGCGGCTGATGGCCGACCTGGGCGTGAACCTGGCAGGCGTCGAGGTGATCCTGCGATGAACGAGCGGATGCAGCAGATGGAGGCGGAGATGGACGCGCTGCGGCAGGAACTGCAGCGGCAGCGCGACCGGCGGCTGCCGGCGCGGTTCGATCCGACGAAGCGATACGGTGCAGAGCGCAGCGCACAGCACATGATGGACGCGACACCACGGCGGGAGGCCGAGGAGATAGACCAGCATGATGAGACAGGACAGATTCACGCAACAGGCGCAGGAAGTGCTGGCAGCCATCGCAGGAGATGGTGCGCACGCAGCGCCACTCGCAGTGGGACGTCGAGCACGTGCTGCTGGCGCTGCTGCAGCACCAGGACGGCCTCGGCGCGCGCAGGTCCTCGACAAGCATGGGCGTCGACGTCGACGGCGTCTGACGAAGCGCGTCGCGGACACGCTCGCGGCGCGCGCCGAAGCTGGCGTACGACGTCGTCCAGGTGTACACGACGCCGCGCATCGTGAAGATGCTCGAGACGGCGAACGCCGAGGCGGAGCGGCTGAAGGACGAGTACGTCGGCGTCGAGCACCTGCTGATCGCGATCGCCGATGAGCGCGACGGCGACTCGGCGCGGCATCCTGCGCGAGTTCAGCATCGACAAGGAGCGCATCTACCGGGCGCTGCAGGAGATCCGCGGCAGCGCGCGCGTCGACTCGCCCGACGGCGGAGAGCAAGTACGGCGCGCTGGAGAAGTACAGCGACGACCTGACGCAGACGCGCGCAGACGGCAAGCTCGACCCGGTGATCGGGCGCGAGCAGGAGATCAAGCGCGTCATGCAGATCCTCAACCGGCGCACGAAGAACAACCCGGTGATCATCGGCGAGGCGGGCGTCGGCAAGACCGCCATCGTCGAGGGGCTCGCGCAGAAGATCGTCGCCGGCGACGTGCCGGAGAACATGCAAGGACAAGCGGCTGCTGGCGCTCGACATGGGCGCGATGGTGGCCGGCTCGAAGTTCCGCGGCGAGTTCGAGGAGCGGCTGCAAGGCCGTGATGGACGAGATCAAGCGTGCGGAGGGCGAGATCATCGTCTTCATCGACGAGCTGCACCAGGTCGTCGGCGCGGGCGCGCGCGGAGGGCGCGATCGACGCCAGCGACGATGATGAAGCCGGCGCTGGCGCGCGGCGAGCTGCGCGTCATCGGCGCGACGACGCTCGACGAGTACCGCAAGTACATCGAGAAGGACCCCGCGCTCGAGCGGCGCTTCTCGCCCGTGTTCCTGGACGAGCCGATCGGTCGAGGAGACGATCGAGATCCTCAAGGGCTGCGGCCGCAGCTACGAGGCGCACCACAAGGTGAAGATCACGGACGAGGCGATCGACGCGGCGGCGCGGCTGTAGCGACCGCTACATGACGGAGCGCTTCCTGCCGGACAAGGCGATCGACCTGATCGACGAGGCGGCGAGCAAGCACGTCATCGACGCAGCAGTCGATGACGCCGGAGCTGCGCGAGCTGAAGAAGCGGCTCGACGAGCTGCGATGGAGACCGACGCGGCGGCGCAGCGCCAGGACTTCGAGGCGGCGGCGCGCATCAAGCAGGAGGTCCTGAAGATCCAGGCCGAGTACGACGCAGGCGAAGGCGGAGTGGGAGCAGCACGCACACCGACGCGACATGACGGTCACGCGAGCACGACATCGCCGAGCTGATCGCGCTCGATCACGGGCATCCCGGTGCAGCCGCATGCTCGAGGGCGAGGCGGAGAAGCTGCTGCACATGGAGGAGGCGCTGCACGAGCGCGGTCATCGGCCAGGACAAGGCCGTCGAGGCGCGTGTCGGACGCGATCCGGCGCGCGCGCGGTCGGGCTCAAGGACCCGAAGCGGCCGATCGGCAGCTTCATCTTCCTCGGGCCCGACGGGCGTCGGTAAGACGGAGCTGGCGCAAGCGCGCTGGCGGGGTACATGTTCGACGACGAGGACGCGATGATCCGCATCGACATGTCGGAGTACCAGGAGCGGCACACGGTGTCGCGCTTGATCGGCGCGCCTCCCGGGTACGTCGGCTACGACGAGGGCGGCGGGCTGACCGAGGCCGTGCGGCGGCGCCCGTACCGCGTGGTCCTGTTCGACGAGATCGAGAAGGCGCACCCGGACGTGTTCAACGTGCTGCTGCAGATCCTGGAGGACGGACGGCTGACCGACGGCCAGGGGCGCACGGTGGACTTCCGCAACACGGTCGATCATCATGACAGTCGAACCTGGGCACGAGCGTCGAGACGCGCGGGCACGTTCGGCTTCGTCACGAGCCGCGCCGCGAACGACGGCGCGCGCGAGCTGCGGCAGGAGCAGATCGAGAAGGCGCTGCGCGAGTGCGTTCCGGCCGGAGTTCCTCAACCGGGTCGACGAGATCATCGTCTTCGAGCCGCTGACCGAGACGGAGCTGCGGCAGATCGTCGACCTGATGCTGCACGAAGTGCGGGAGCGCCTGGCGGAGCGCAACGTCGACTTCGACGCTGACGGACGCGGCGAAGGAAGAGCTGGTGAAGGAGGGCTACGACCGCGTGTACGGCGCGCGGCCGCTGCGGCGGACGATCGCAGCGTCGCATCGAGAACCCGCTGGCGAAGCGGATCCTGGGCGGCGAGTTCAGCGAGGGCGACGTCGTGCGGGTGGACTTCGAGGGCGACGAGTTCGCGTTCACGAAGGCGGCCGCGGACATCCGGGAAACGCGGGAGCCGGAGCCGGCGCACGCGTAAGGCTGGCTGGTTGTAGGTACAACAGAGGGCGGACCGTGCGGTCCGCCCTCTTCTTCGCGTTCTTTTCCCTCGCGGGACGACGCGCATCGCGCTAGGGCCCTGACGTATCGTACGTGAAGTAGTCCCAGTATGACCGTGTGGGCCCCGGGCCGGTCTGGCCATCACCGAATAGCAGGCCGGTAATGGTTTCCTCGAACTGCGGAGGGTACTCGTGGTCGATGACGGTTGCGCCGTCAACGGATACCGTGACGTGCCGTCCGATCGTCGAGATGCGGTAAACATGGAACGCCGACGTGGTGTCCATGGGGACCGTGATCGCGGTGTCGAACCTCAGGACAAGCGCGACGCAGCTACGGCTGATCCCGAGCCTCACGAGCATATCGGTGTCGTCCGCTGCCCATAGCGTGAGCGACGGCCCGCGCGTGCTGTCAGACACACACATATCGTCCGTGAGCGGATCGACGCGCATCCGCGCCTCCACCCACCAGCCGCGGGCGTTGAAACGTTCGCGGTCCATGGGTCGGCGGGATGCGGCCCGTGACCATCGATGCTCATCCTGAACTCGTTGTAGCCCGCGGGCGCGTCAATCGTGAGGACGCCCGCGTTCGCGGTGGCGATGCCGGATTCGGAATCGTGAAACCAGGGGTCTGCCGGCATGGTGCTGAAGTCGAGCGATGCCGGGGCCGAGGCGGGCGGGGCGGTCGGTGACGGCGCCGTCGCGGGCGCGACGGTCGCACGGGGCGGCGTGTCAGTCGCGCCGGGAGTCTGCGTCATCGGTGCGGCGGTCGGCGACTGCGTCGCCGTCGCAGCGGAAGCCGTCACCGACGAAACGGAGCCATCGGCGCTGGGCGAGGGCGATCCACCGGATCGAGGCTGCGGGTCACCGCAGGCGATCGCGAGGAACGTGACGCAACCACAGACGAGGAGGAGGATCGGACGCAGGGCTCTCATCGGCGAGCCGACCGCCAGCCGCCGGGACTACGCGTCCTCTCCCATGGCGACGCCGAGCGCGACCATCTCTTCGGCGCTGATGGAGTGGTGCGCCAGCAGCAGTCCGCCCGCTTCGCGAACGGCGTCTCGCAGGGGGATCGCCCAGCGGTGCTCGATGACGAGGATCAATGCGGCGCTGCCTTCGGGGAGGTCCTCCAGCACGGCCGACGCGAGCCGCTTGCCGCGCTCTTCGCGCCCGGGCGCGCTCGCCATCTCAGCGCCCGCCGTGGCTCCGGCCGCGGCGCCTTCCGCGCCGCCGAGGCCCAGGCCCACGAGCGCGCCCAACACGGCGCCCATCTCTGCGCGGTCCTCAGCGGTGAGATCGCTGGTGCGCGCCATGATCGAATCATCACCGCGGTTCACCACGACCAGTGCGTCGACCACCCTGATCGCGCCCGCTTCACGCAGCTTGTCGAGCTCCGCTGCGATCTTGCCTTCGAAACGGTCGCTCGACGGAAACCCGATGACAAATGCCTGGATCGGCCCGATGCTCATGAGAGAATGCTCCTGGACTTTCTTATGCGGGTAGGCCGTAACAGTATCGGCGGGCACTGCCGGGAGCAATGGCATCGACGATCGGCGGGGCGATAGCGTGTGGCGACGCTAGAGATCGCGGCGAGAGATCAATGACTTCAGTTGCTCGATGTCGGCCAGATCCTTCTCGCGCGGTGGCGCGCCGTGAGGGTGCTGCGCGAAACCGGCCTTCATGTCGAGGAGGCCCTCGAGGCTCATCACCGGCGCTTCGAGATCACCGATGCGCTGGCGCGGCGCATCGAATGACCCTTCGGGCCACGGCCAGTCGGCCCAGCGGCCGGGCGTGGCCATCCGGCCGGCGTCATCCGTGACGACGAACCACAGCCCGATCTCCTGACCTTCCTTGAGGAAGGACTGCGCCTCTTCGGGATACAGGCCCGGAGGTGCGAAATAGCCACGCG
Source organism: uncultured Chloroflexia bacterium (assembly GCA_963736015.1). Lineage (GTDB taxonomy): Bacteria > Chloroflexota > Dehalococcoidia > DSTF01 > JACRBR01 > CAVTNG01. The sequence continues at coordinate 204,218 of CAVTNG010000009.1, forward strand.
CGCTGAGGGCATCGCGAGCGCGATCGACGTCGTGCTTCCAGATGAAGATCTCGATGTCGCTGTGGTCGCGCGTGACCTCGCCAGCGTGGAAGTCCATCGCCCAGCCGCCGAAGAGCCACCACGGGATGCCAGCGGCATCGAGGGCGATGCGATCTCGCGGAGCAGGCGGAGTTGGGCGGCGGTTGCTTCGTCCATCCAGCGTCACGGACTAGCATTCGACTGCGTAATAATGCTCGTTGCCGCGTCGCGTAGCAGCGCGTCAGCAGCATCGACGTCACGGTCGTTTAGCGCGAGGACCTGGTAGCAAAGCCCTTCCGAGCACCAGTCGGCGCTGCGATCTGTAGTCTCTCCCTGTGCGAAGCGAACCACCGTGCCGAGGATGCTCTCTTCGTGTTGATCACCAGACGATTGAACGACCGACGGATCCGACACATCGCCGCCGGCGGCGCGTTGTGCAGTGTCCAGCAGTGCTCCCGAGCGCCACCCTGCTGGAGTGGATCGAGCTCGGCTTGCACGCTGACAGGATCTCTACTCATTCGAAGATGGGCGCCCGATAGCCGGTTAGTTGCGGCAGGTGATAGACCTCCGGAAGAAATAGCGACGCGACACACGACGCGTCCACGATGTGCGCGGACGAGTCACTCAGGACGCAGTTCGGTGTCGCCGTTTCCGCGCCAGTCGACCGCGAGCGTCCGCAAGCAAGGGCCGACGTACCGAGCACAATCGCGACGGCGAGGAATGCGATTCCGGGCACGCGCCGTGCGCCGCTGCGGTGTTCCACGTTAGGCACGCCGAATGTGATCGAGGATGCCCTGGAGCTCGTCGTCGCTGTGGAAGCGGATGACGATGCGGCCCCCGTGCTTGCTCCGTGACATCGATACGGGGGCGCCGAGCGCGCGGCGGAGGTCGTCTTCGATGGCCCGGGTGTGCGGGTCCGAGCGGCGGCGCGGCTTCGCGCGCTTCGTGGCGGCTTCGAGGTCGCGCGTAGCGCCTGCGCGATGTCCTCGGCGGCGCGCACGGTGAGGCCGTCTGCGACGACCTGGCGCCAGGCATCGAGGCGCTGCGCGCGATCGTCGATGCCGAGGAGCGCGCGGGCGTGACCTTCGCTGATCTGCCCGGACACGACGCTGGTGCGGATGTCGTCGTCGAGCGCGAGCAGGCGCATGGTGTTGGCGACAGCGGCGCGGCTGCGGCCGACGCGGCGGGCGATCGTCGTCCTGCGTCATGCCGAATTCGTCGGCGAGCCGCGTGAAGGCCCCCGCTTCCTCGATCGGATTGAGGTCCGCCCGCTGCAGGTTCTCGACGAGCGCGAATTCGAGGAGCTGGCGATCCGCGACTTCCTTCACGACGACGGGCATGCGCTCGAGGCCGGCGATGCGGGCAGCCTGGAGGCGGCGCTCCCCGGCGATAAGCTGATACGTCGCCGGGCCGAGATCGCTGCGCACGCGCGTCACGATCACCGGCTGCAGCACGCCGTGCTCGCGGATGCTGTCCGCCAGTTCGCCCAGCGCTGCCTGGTCGAACTTCGTACGCGGCTGATGCGGATTCGGGACGATGAGGTCGATGTCCACCGTCTCGACGCCCGCGCCGGCTTCGGTCTTGGGGATCAGGGATGAGAGGCCGCGGCCAAGCGCCTGCCGGGGCTGTGACGTCATGCGGGCACCTCCGTGCGCGTACCGGCTATCAGTTCCTGTGCAAGATCGTCGTAGGCGCGGCTGGCGCGCGAGGACGGATCGTATTGCGCGATCGGCACGCCGTGGCTCGGCGCCTCGCTGAGGCGCACGCTGCGCGGGATCACGGTCTTGAACGTGGTCGGGGAAGTGCGCGCGGACTTCATCGGCGACCTGTTGCGAAAGGTTGGTGCGGCCGTCGAACATCGTGAGCAGCAGGCCGCGCAAGCGCAGGTGCGGAGTTGAGGTTGCGGCGCACGAGCTCGAGCGTTGCGGTGAGCTGGCCGAGCCCTTCGAGCGCGAGGTACTCGCACTGCACGGGCACGATGACCTCGTCGGCGGCGGTCAGCGCGTTGACGGTGAGCAGGCCGAGCGACGGCGGGCAGTCGATGAGGATGTAGTCGTAGCGTCGCGCAGCGTCTTCGAGCGCGCGCTTGAGGCGGAACTCGCGGCCATCATCGGCACCAGCTCGACCTCGGCGCCGGCGAGCGAGGGGATAGCGGGCACAAGGCTCAGGCCATCGATAGTTGTGGCCACAACGATTCGCTCGCATGGCGACTCTCGATCAGCGCACTTCGTAGGTGGTGAGGCTGCGCGCGGATGCCGAGCCCGGCGCTGAGTTGGCCTGCGGGTCGAAGTCGAAGATGAGGACACGGCGGCCGTTGCGGGCGAGCGAGGCGCCGAGGTTGATAGCGGTCGTCGTTTTACCGACGCCGCCCTTCTGGTTCGCCAGCGCGATGACGGTGGTCACAGCGACGCACCTCCGGATAAGCTCGCATGCCGCTCTTCGACTGCGCCCGCGTGGGGATGCGCCTCGGCCCCGACGCCGCCCACCGCGAGGCTCGCCGCTGCCGCGCCGAACCGCGCGGCCTCGTGCGGCATCGCCAGTCTCGTGCAAGCGTAGCAGGAAAGCCGTGGCGAAGTATCGCCGGCGCCTGTAGGGTCCACCTCGTCTCGATGGGAAGCTCGGCATGCGCCACCATCGTGCGTCGCCCCACACCCGGAGGCCGCGCCGCGCGCTCTCCGTCATGGCGACGACCGGCACGTCGGCGGCACCATCGCGTCGATCGTCGCCGCCACGCCGTGAGATCTCGTCGGACACGAAGAGCCGTCGCACCGCGCCAGAACGGATCGCCGGTCCGAGGCGCGTGGCATGACGTTGCCGCCGTATGGTGCGAGCGCGGAGCCAGCCCTGCGCGGACACGCCGACGAGCGGATCGGGACGAACTCGGACGAAACGAGGGATCCACTCCGCGAAAGACAGGGCCGAGCAGAGCGACGCGCGCGCGCGCCACTCGTCGGGCACATGTCGATCGGCGATCGCATGGCGGCCGGCGAGCGCGCACGTGCTGCTGGCGGTGCGCCGTCGTACACGTTTTCGAACGTCGTTGTGTCACGTGAAACGCGCGAGCTGGACGATCGCGAACGGCAATCGCGTCGCGAGGTCGATATCGGGGGCTGCGCGAGTGACGACGCCGACGCTGAGCCCGAGCCGGTGCGCCTGTGACGGCAGCGAAGGTGATCGTGCCACCGAGCCGCCATCCGCCGGGATGAAGATCGCGCGACGACGTGGCCGACGGTGACGAAGTCAGGTGCGGGCACTCGTCGGTCAGCGCCGGGGCGGAATAGCGCGACCTTGCGGTCGTCGCCCTCGCCAGTGCTGGAAGTCGACACGTGGCGATCCTCTGAGAGCGTGATGTGGATGATGCGGCGCTCGTTCGCGGGCATCGGCTCGAGCGTGACGGGCTCGCTTGTGCGCCGCGCCTGGTCGGCCATGCGGCGCGCGAGCGTGATGAGCGGCTGCTCGCGGCGGCGCCGGTAGCCCTCGATGTCGACGGTGAAGAGCTCCTGCTTGCCGAGCTGCCGCGCCACCATCAGGTTCAGCAGGAACTGCAGCGAGTCGAGCGTTTCGCCGCGGCGGCCGATCAGGATGCCGAGATCGTCGCCTTCGACATCCAGCACGGCCTTGGCCATGCCGAGGCCGTCGCCGGGCGTTTCGGCGTCGCGGATCGAGACGTCGGCCTCGACGCCCATCGAGCTCGAGGAGCTTGTCGAGCATGCGTGCCGCGATACTCGGCTCTCGTCGTTGCCTTCCTCATCGAGGATGCGCGCGAGCCGGGCCGGCTGGCAGCTGCTTCGCTCGTCAGCCTCGTCAGAGCTCCGTCGTCTGCTTCGTCAGGCTTCTTCGTCGGAGTCTTCTTCGTCGGAGTCTTCGCCCGCGTCCGATCTTCGTCGCGTCTTCCACTCGTCTTCGTCGGCTTCGTCATCAGCGTCTCGAGCGCCGACGCCGAGATACCGCGACTGCGCCTTCGTCAGCACTTCGACCTCTGACTTCGTCGCGCTCTGCGTCCAACTCATCGAGCGCGAATCTCGATGCGCTTCTTCGACCGTCTTACCGCTTGCCTCGACGCCGTCCATGCCGCTTCCTTCTTGCATCCTGCCGCCCGGTGATGGCCGTCACGGCCGTTCCTCGACGCTGTCGGCGCCCTTCGTCGGCGCTCCTCGGCTCGGTGTGTCTGGCTTTCTCGGCGCCGGAACGTCGTGGCCTTGATCGGCGCGAGCGGCGGGCGCCGGCGGCGCGGGCGCGGGCCTGAACGGAGCATGCCCGGCCAGTCGACCTGCGGCCCATGTAGAAGTACTGCGAGGACGATGCCGGACAGGTTCGAAATGAACCAGTACAGCCCAAGACCCGCGGGCACGTTCAGCGTGATGTAGCCGAACATCAGCGGCATCATCCACGTCATCATCTGCTGGGTCTGCTGCTGTTGCTGCTGCTGCTGCGAGACGCGGCCGGCGGCGTCGGCGTGATCATCTTCTGCTGGACGTACATGCGTGAGACCCACGAGGACCGGCAGGATAAAGGTCGGGTCGGGCTGGCCGAGGTTCCAGAACAGGAACTGATGCTGGAGCGGACAGCCGTCGTGGAGGAACGGGATCGGGTAGAGCCGGCTGGAGAGCGTGACAGGCTCTCGGGCGTCTCGCCCAGCGCGGAGCGGATGGACCTGGTACAGGGCGATCCAGATGGGAACTGGACGAGCATCGGGAAGATGCAGCCGAGCGGGTTGACGCCGGCCTCCTTGTAGAGGGCCATCGTCTCGGCCTGGAGCTTCTTGGGGTCCTTCCCTTTGTACTTCTTCTGCAGCTCCTGCAGCTGCGGCTGGAAGCGCCTGCATCGACCGGTCTGCTTGTACTGGCTGGCGGTCAGGGGCCAGGTGATGAACCGCATGACCAGCGTAAAGACGATGATGGCGATGCCGAAGTTGCCGCCGAAGATGCGCGCCGTCGCCACGAGGACGTTGGTCATCGGCACGACGAGGAGGATGTGGAAGAGGTAGAGGATCCAGTCCATCGTCGGGCCTTCTACTGCGGCAACGGCGTGCCACCGGGCGCCGAGAGAGGCGCCCTGGCATCGAACTCGAGCAAGGAGTTGCTGGTCGGCGAGATGTACACGGTTGTCCCGTCGCCCTTCGCCAGGTCGGCATAAATGCCGGTACCCGTGACGATCGGGCTCCCTTCAACGGCATCGCCGGACGCCAGGTCCAACATGCCGATATCGCCGTTTCGCGAGCCGACGACGATGCCATCGCCGACAATCACAGGCATCGCGCGCAGTGGTGAGCCGGTGTCGTAGGCCCACTTCTGCGCGCCGCTGTCCGCGTCTATAGCGTACATCTTCCCATCGAGGCACGCAGCGTAGACGACGCCGTCTTTCACTACGGGCGTGGCCCAGAACCAGTTGCCGCCATCGAAGGACCACTCGACGGTGCCGTGATCGATGTCGAGCGCGTACATCTTGCTGTCGAAGGAGCCGACGTAGACGTGCGAGCCATCGACGACGGGGCGGGAGGCGATGCCGGACTTCGCGCCGTTGAAGTGCCAGGACTGCGTGCCGTTGGCCTTATCGAGCTTGTAGGCGGAGCCATCGAGCGAGGTGACGTAGAGGTCGGAGCCGTCGATTGTCGGCGTGGCCCAGACCTCGCCGTTGGCCTCGAAGGACCAGACCTGCTCGGCGGAATCGGCCTTCATCGCGACGACCTTGTTGTCCTTGTTGCCCCAGTAGATGGTGTCGCCATCGACGGCGACGCCGCCGACCATCTCGCCGCCGGTGTCGCGGATCCACTTCGTGAAGCCGGTCTTGCTGTCGAGCGCGAAGAGATAGCCGCTGAAGGCGGGGACGAAGACGGTGCTGTCGTCGGAGCTCAGGCCGAGGTTGCCGTAGATCGCCTGGATGTCGCTGAGCGCCTTCTTCTCGAACGAGATGATGTTGTCGATGCCGTCCTTGAGCTGCGACTTCTGGTCCGATGAGGCGCCCGTGGCATCAACGGCGGTCTTCAGCTCGCCGGCGGAGGGGCCGCTGATCCGGAGGTCGGTGAGCTTCTGGTGAAGGTCCTGCTTCGCGGACTGCTCGACGTCGAGGGCATCGATCGCGCTGCCAATCGTCTGCTGCGACTCCTCGCTGATGGGATACGAATTCTTGTCCTTCGGCGGGAACTGCCAGAGGGCGTTGCTGGAGCCGGCCGGCATCGCGAACAGCGTCTTCTTGTGCGAGACGAGGATGACGTTGGCGCTGTCGATCTTGACCGGCACGGGGCCGGCCCAGCCCTGGGGCCCGGGCGGGACCCCGCAGGCAGTGGTGAGGCCGAGGGCCAGGATCGCGAGCGCCGCGAGCGCGGGCAGGCGCATCCGCGCGGACGGAACAAGCCACCAAGCGCGCGTTTCACGTGAAACATCGTTGGCGGTCGCGTGGTGGCCCTTCCGTGCTGTTTCACGTGAAACATCGCGGTGGCGGTTATCGAATAAGCGATTGGAGGAGCGGCGGTACATCGATCGCGGGCGGAGTCGTAGGTTCACGCCTGGGAATGGCCTTCGTTCGACCGGCGCTCCGGGACAGGATCGTAACCGCCGTCGTTCAGCGGGTTACATCGCATGATGCGCCAGGCGCCCATGGCGATGCCACGGATGGCGCCGTACTGCTCGATGGCGCCGTATGCGTAGCGGGAGCAGGTGGGCTCGAAGCGGCACGAGCGCGGCAGGCCCGGCGATATGTGCCGCTGGTAGAAGCGGATCGCGGCGAGGGCGGGGCGCTTCATGTATCCCTCTCCCCCCGACCCCCTCTCCCACCCGGGCGAGGAGGAGGAGAGCATTCTCGTTATGTCTCTCGCACAGCCTTCGCGCGTGCCATCAGCGTGGTGAGTGCGCGCTCGAGCTTTGCATAATCAGCGTCTGCGGCCGTTTTCCTCGCCCCGATGACGACATCGAGGCCGGGGACCACATCGAGTCTGCGGGCCGCCTCGCGGAGCCGCCGTTTCACACGATTTCGCACCACGGCGCCGCCGACGGTCTTGCCGGTGACGAAGCCGAAGCGCGTGACCTCCATGCCATTATCGCGCACGCGGACGACAAGGAGCGAATTCCCGTTGACACGGCCCTGCTTGTAGACGGCGGCGAAGTCCCGGGCGGAGCGCAGCCGCTGGTCTCGACGCATCGGTCTCGGGGAGGAAGGGTCCGGGATCGCAGGGGTGCGGACTAGACGACGACCAGCCGTTTGCGGCCCTTGGTGCGGCGCGCGCGGATCACCCTGCGGCCGGCCGTGGTGGCCATCCGATGCAGGAAGCCGTGGCGGCGGCGCCTGGGAATGCGCTTGGGCTGATACGTGCGCTTGGGCACGCCCCCTCCTTTATACGCGTATCGCCCCTATCGGGGCGCGAAGGAAAGTATAGAGGTGGGGGTGCGGGGTGGGCAAGGCAGGGCGGGGGCACGGGTAAGACGCGCTGGGCGCATGCATGCGCGTCTTACTACGCAGACGCATCGAACAGGGACCTCGGCGGCTTAACTCACGGGCGGCTGTTGGTGGTGGCGATGTCGATCTGGTTGCGGGCGGGGTCGGCGATGGTCCACCACGAGGGGGCGTTCTTGTCGTGCACCATGCGGCCGCCGGCGGCGAGCGCCGCATCGACGCGCGCCTGCGCCTGGTCGTAGGGCACCCAAACCACGATATGGATGGCGCCGCCGCCATCGGCACGGGGTTCATCCATGGTCTCGAACCAGAACGCGGGGCCGCGATCGCGCGGGTCGATGAGGTCTTCGTCGGGGCTGTCGAGGCGGGGCTCGTACCCGAGCGCGGCGCGCCAGAACGGCAGGACATCGGCCACCTTCAGCGCGCCGGGGATGATGAGCAGGTTCTGCACGACGGACGGGTCGGCGGTAAGGCCCTGCTCGCGCGCGGCGGCTGAGACCTGGCGCGCAATCTCGACGTTGCGCTTCGACATGCCGTAGTAGCCATCGCTGTTGGTGACGGTGCGGACGGTGACGCCGTCGCGTCGGATGTCCACGTCCGGCGGATCATCGGCGATGCCGGACAGCGCGGCGATGGCCTGCGCAAATCGCACGCTTGCCTCGAACGATGCGGTGGGGAAGAAGGCTGCAGGCGCCCTCGCCGAGCACACGCCAGTCCTCGACACCATCGGACTGTTGGAACTGGCGGGGAATCAGTTTGTCGACCATCGGGCAAACGTAGCGCGGTGCATTTGGGTTTGCAAATCGGCAATGGGCGCGCCGTCATCGCGGGTCGCGGCAGTCCGCCGTGCGCTCCTATTGGTCGTCGTCGGCGCATATCATTTCCTCGGGAGGCTGCGCGTGGGCGTGCCGGCAATCGAGCTTGTGGGGGTAGTGAAGGACTACGGGAGCACGCGCGCGCTCCGCGGCATCGACTTGACGGTTGAGCAGGGGCGGATCTTCGGGTTCCTGGGACCAAACGGGGCTGGCAAGACGACGGCGATCCGGCTGATGCTGGATCTGATTCGCCCGACATCGGGCACGGCGCGGGTGCTCGGATTCGACGCACAACGCGAGTCGATGCAGGTGCGCGCGCGATGCGGGTACCTTCCCGGCGAGCTGCATCTCTACGAATCGATGCGCGGGCACGAGCTGCTCGACCTCTTCGACTCGTTCCGGCCGGCGCAGCGCGACGTGACGTATCGCAACAACCTGTGCGAGCGGCTGGGGCTCGATGTATCGCGGCACGTGCGCGCGCTGTCGAAGGGCAACAAGCAGAAGCTCGGCATGGTGCAGGCGCTGATGCACCGGCCCGAGCTCCTCGTGCTCGACGAGCCGACGAGCGGCCTGGACCCGCTGGTGCAGGAGGAAGTCGCGAAACTGCTGGAGGAAGCGGTGAGGGAGGGGCGCACGGTGTTCTTCTCATCGCACGTGCTGCCGGAGGTGGAGCGGCTGAGCGAGTCAGTGGCGATCATCCGCGAGGGCGAGATCGTCGCCGTCGAAGAGGTCGCAAAGATGAAGTCGCGCTCGGTGCATGTGATCGAGGTGACATTCGCGGACGATCCGCCGCCGGATCTGTTTGCGCTGCCGGGCGTGACGGAGCTGCGGCGAGACGGCCACACGGTGCACCTGCAGGCGCGCGACGGCGTCGACGGGGTGATAAAGGCGATCGCATCGCGGCAGGTGTTGGACCTGCGGACGGAGCAGCCATCGCTCGAGGACGTGTTCCTGTCGTACTACGGCGGCCACGAGGGCGCGGCAGGAACGGACGGACGGTCAGCGGCTCCAGCCGAGAGGACGAGGCCGTGAGCATCTTTCGCAAGTCGTTGCTGGATCAACGGTGGTCGATCATCGGGTTCGGGCTGGCGCTGCTGATCATGTCTTCGACATCTGTGTTGTTGTGGCCGAGCGTGCGGGATACCTTTCAGAACTTCGACCTGCCGCCGGCGGTGAAGGCGTTTCTCGGCACCCAGCTGAGCCTGGCGACGGGCGCGGGATACCTGAGCGCGCGTTACTTCGGCTGGACGGACATCCTGCTCATCGTCTACGTCGTAATCCAGGGGACGGGCACGATCGCCGGCGAAGAGGGAAGCGGGACGCTCGACCTGTTGCTGGCGCAACCGTTGCGGCGGCGGGACGTCGTGATACAGAAGACAGCGGCGGTGGTGGTGGGCGCAATGATGATCACCGGCGCCGGTTGGATCGGGTTCGTCATCACGGTGCCATTCGTGGGGATCGATGTGTCCGTGTGGGACGCGCTCGTGGCGTGCGTGAACATGCTACCAATCACGCTGCTCTTCTTTGCGCTGTCGCTGTGGTCGGGCGTGGTGGCGCCGAGCCGGGGCGTGGCATCGGCGATGGTGATCGGGCTGGCGACGGCGTGGTATTTCATCAGCACGTTGGCGAACGGGGTCGGCGGGCTGGACTGGCTGAAGTGGGCCACGCCGTTCTACTACTACGGCGCGGGGCAGTCGCTGGTGGACGGGCTGGTGTGGTGGCATGTGGCGTTGCTGGTGGGCATCGCGTCGGCGCTCATCGCACTGGCGACGCGATCGTTCGAGCGGCGGGACATCAGCATCGGAGCGGCAGAGGTGAACTTCACGGGGATGCTTCGGAGAGCGGTTGCGTGAGGGCGCATCGAACGAGATACGGTAGGCGTAGATGAGCCTGCTCGCGAAATCGTTGCGAGACCAACGATGGCAGATCATCGGCTTCGGGATCACGTTGCTGTTGATCGCGGTCATGGACGTGCTCATCTATCCGACGTATCGCGATGCGCTCAAGGACTTCGAGCTGCCGCAGGCGTTCGAGGGGCTCTTCGGGGCTTCCCAGCTCGCATCGCCAGAGGGTTTTCTCTCGGCAGAGTTCTTCTCCTGGCTCGTGATCCTGCTCATCGTGTACGTGGCGATCCAGGGCACGGGGGCCATCGCGGGCGAGGAGAGCAGCGGTACGATGGACCTGCTGCTGGCGCAGCCGATCGCGCGTCGTGACGTGGTGCTGCAGAAGACGCTCGCGGTGATGGCGGGAAGCGCGGTCATCATCGCGATGGGCTACATCGGGTTCCTGATCACGATGCCGTTCATCGACATCGACCTGGGACTGGATGACGTCGCGCTGGCCTGCGCGAACATGCTGCCGATCACGCTGGCGTTTTACGGGCTGTCGTTGTGGCTGGGCGCGGTGGCACCAAGCCGCGCGGTTGCGGCGGCGATCGTCATCGGCGCGGCGACGGCGGGGTACTTCCTGAACATCGTGTCTGCGGCCGTGAGCGCGCTCGAGTGGCTGCAGTACGCATCGCCGTTCTACTACTACGGGACGGGCACGCCGCTCACCGAGGGCATCAACTGGTGGCACGTTGGGTTGCTGCTGACGAGCGCCGCGATGTTCGTCGCGCTGGCGCTGCGGTCGTTCGAACACCGCGACGTGGCCGTCGGTGGCGCCGAGGTGGACCTCATCGGCACGCTGCGGCGGGCGATCGGGTGAGCGGCGTGAGCGCAAGCGCGACGTGCGGGTGATCGGCGGCTCGGCGCGTGGGCGCAAGCTGGCATCGCCGCCACGGCCACGACAGCCGGGCAAGCCGGGGCTGCGCCCGACGTCGGATCTGGTCCGCGGCGTGATCTTCGACATGCTCGACGCTCTCGGCGCGGACTACGGGCACGTGCTGGACCTGTACGCCGGAACGGGAGCCCTGGGCATCGAGGCATTGAGTCGGGGAGACGGGACGGCGGACTTCATCGAGAGCGACGGCGCGGCGGCGCGGGTCATCGAAACAAACCTGCAGACCCTGGGCTTCGGGGAGCGTGGGCGTGTGCTGCGCTTGACAGCGGAACGCGCGGCGCGGTCGCTTTCGGGGCCGTACACCCTCGTACTCGCGGATCCGCCGTATTACGATGTGGACGCGCTGGAGCCCGTCATCGCGATCGCGGCATCGGAGCTGGTGGACGACAGCTCCGTGATCGCACTGGAGCACCAGCGACGGGTGGAACCGCCGGGGGCGCTCGGGAAGCTGCCGCTGTACCGCTCGCGCCGTCACGGGAACACGGTCGTTTCGATCTACGCGCAGGAGGAATGATGTCGACGATCGCGATGTTTCCGGGGCGCTTCGATCCCGTGACGAACGGGCACCGCGACATAGCGCGGCGGGCGGCCAAGATCTTCGACCGGCTGATCGTCGCGGTGACGGATCTGAAGTCGAACTTCCTCTTCACGACGGACGAGCGGGTAGCGCTCTTGAAGGAAGCGATCGCGGACATCCCGCACGCGGAGGTGATGTCGTACACGGGGCTGACGGTGGAGTTCGCAAAGGCGCAGGGGGCGACCGTTATGGTGCGTTCGATGCGCGCGGTCACGGACTTCGAGGCGGAATTCGACATGGCGCTGATGAACAAGAAGATGGCGCCGCAGATCGAGTCGGTGTACATGATGGCGAGCCTCGAGCACCTGTTCATCAGCGGGACGCGCATCCGCGAAGTCTCGGCGCTGGGGTATGATGTGAGCGATCTCGTACCGCCTCACGTCTGGCAGGCGCTGCAGGCGAAGTACACGCAGCGATGATATGGAACGCGCCGGGGCAGGGCGCGGCGCAGGGAGGTGAGCCATGGATTCGCTCCACCTGATCGATCGACTCGAGGAGATGGTTGCCGAGGGCCGGCGCATGCCGATCGGCGCCGGAGTCGTCGTCGACCGGCGGCGGCTGCTGGACATGGTGGACCAGATGCGGGCCGCGCTGCCCAATGAGATCCGCGAGGCCGAGGACATCCTGCAGCGCCGCAACGAGATCATCGAGCGCGCGGAGGAGGAAGCGTCGATCAAGCTGCGCCGCGCGCAGGAGCAGGTAGACGACATCCTCGAGAACGACTCGATCGTGAAGGCGGCGCAGGCGCGGTCGGAGATGCTGGTGCGCGAGGCGGAGGCGCGCGGCGACCGCATGCTGCTCGACACGGAGAACCAGGCGAAAGCGCGCCTCGCCGAAGCCGAGAAGATGGCGAACGAGCAGATGGACGAAGCCGACCGCTACGCCACCGAGATGCTGCGCCGGCTCGACGAGCAGCTCCAGCTCTTCGGCAAGAACGTGCGCACGGCGCTCGAGTCGCTGGAGACGCGCCCGGTCGAGGTGGCCGAGACCTCAGCCTGACCGCACCCGCGATCTCCTAAGCGACGGCTATCAGTACACGACGTTCGACCACGGCTGCGTGGACGTCAGGTTGGATGTCGCCGGGCCGATGCGATCGCCGCTCCCTTCATCGAAGATCGCCGTGCTTGCGCAGTTGCCAACTACATTGCGCGCGATCGTGTTCGACGAAGTCCCGGGGCGCACGTGTATGCAGGATTCGCTGTCCGTACCCTGGACGGTGTTGTCTGTCACGTAGCCGAACGCTCCAACCTCGATGTCGATTCCGGTCACAGAATTGCTGTCAATGACGTTTCGAGTGATCGTGACGTTGTTGGCTTCGACAATGATCCCGTACAAGTTCCTCGTCGCAACCGAGTCCTCGATCAGACCGCCCTCATACTTCGAATGGGGATCCGACACCAGGATGCCGTCTCCGACGTTCCCGACGGCCATTACGTGCGAAAGGGTTGAGCCCGAGCCGACGGCGACGCCTTGTGCCTTGTTGAGTTGCGCCGTCACGTTCTGCACGCGCACTTCGTCGGAGCCACCCGCCGCGATGCCGTCGGTCCAGCCTTGCACAGTGCCGTTTTCGATGGTGATGCGGTCGGTGCCGTCCTGCGTAATGATTCCACTCCACGTGCCGGTCCCCACACCGGTGACGGAGAAGCCGTTGAGGTCGAGCGTAACATCGTTGGCGTTGACGGCGATCGCGTTGTTCGTGGGGAAGAACAGGGTCAGATCGCGCGTGAGGAAGTAGGAGCCGGCAGCGGCTGATGGTGATCGGGAGCGAGCCGTCCCAGCCGACGGGCGGGATGGGGCTCCTCGGCTCCACCTGGGGAAGCGTCGGTGCCGGCGCACCCGGCGGGTCGAGCGGACCGGCCGCGGCCCAGCGGGCGACGGCGGCGAGCGTCGCCAGGCCGATGACGACGATGAGGACGAGCAGGATCGTGTTGGTGCGGGCGTGCGTGATCATCGCCGTGCTCCTTCGGTAGGCGCGTGGGGGTGGACCGAATCGTAAGCCCGCGGGGTGCGGTGTGGCGTTAGAGATTCCTCATCGTCAAGTTCGCGGCGCGTGGCGCCAGACGTCACACTTCGGCGATGACCATCGAGATCACGCAGCGCACTCGCGACGCCGACTACTGCTACCTGACGACGCAAGGGCGCGTGACGGGGAATCCGCACACGGTCGAGATCTGGTTCGCGATCGAGGGCGCGACGCTGTACGTGCTGGCCGGCGGGCGCGAGAAGGCGGATTTCGTGCGGAACGCGAAGAAGACGCCGGCGGTATCCGTGCGCATCGGGCGGAAGCGATTCGCGAGCACGGCGCGCATCGTCAGGAAGCGCACGGAGGATGCGCTCGCGCGTCGGCTCCTGCTGGAGAAGTACGCACCAGGCTACAGCGGCGACCTGGACGAGTGGGGGCGGACGGCGCTGCCGGTGGCGTTCGACCTGGCCTGAGGCGCTTCCGCTACTGGAGCCACCCCGCCCGCCGCAAGTTGGCCGGGGTCCGCCACCATCCGGATCCCGCCTTCCGCGGCGGCACCGGTGGTGGCGTGAGCTTCGGCGTTGCGATGGGCAGCGTGACGGGCGCTTCGGTCTTCGTCACCCAGCCGTCGTCGTAGCCGCCGAAGTCGGTAGTCCAGTACCAGCCGTAGGGACTGCCCGGCACGTAGGCACGGCCGATGCCGATGGCGGTGTAGTTGGCGCCCTTCATGTTGGCATCATGGCCGGGGCTGTTCTTCCAGATATCGAAGGCCTGCTGCGCGGTCTGGACACCGGCGGCGATGTTCTCGCCGAGCCACGTGTTGTAACCGTAGCCACAGTCGCGGATGCGGTCCACCCATGTGCGATTGAGATCGTCGTGCGCGAAGTAGTGGTTGACGCCGAGGTCGTACGACTTCCACGCGGAGGCGCGGGAGAGGGTGTTCGAAGCGACGAGCGGCTGCAGGCCGTTCTGGACCCGATAGTTGTTGATCAGCGTAAGGAAGGCCTTCTCCTCGCCGTCGAGGGTGGAGTCGGTGGCGCAGCCGACGGTCGTGGCGTGCGCAGGCGCGGTCCATCGCTGTACGCCAGCGAAGGCGATCGCGACGAAGGCGATCACGACGGCTATGCGAATCGGAATCACGGTGTGCGCGCGCATCCCCACCTCCAATGACCGCGGCCCTTCTCGATCATCGGCCTCAGGCGCGCGGTTCTTTGGCGTCGCGCTCATTCGTGAATCTGAATCGCGACGAATTCGCAGCTACGGCGTGATCACGGTGCCGAGCTGGACCACCTCGAACGCGCTCGATGGGACGCCCTTGAGCTGGTTCAGATCGTCGTCATCCCAGCGCGGGTCCGCCGCGCCGGTGATGTACCAGCGCGAGCCCTGGTCGGCGACGATCATGCCGTAGCGCCGAAGGGCTTCGAGGATGACGCGCGATGCGCCGTGATAGCCGCTGATGTCATACGACGGCTTCAGCCGCACCTTCGCGCCGTAAGGCAAGGCGTTCGCGTTCGTAGTCGTGCCGTAATGCGTCGCGGGGTGAATCCATGCTCGGCGCACGCTCGGGATCGTGAAGCGGATCGCGTGGTTGATCGCGCCGGCCTGCACCTCGTCGTAGCGGATGAGGCCGGCGAGGATCGGCAGGCCCGCCGCATCGGCCGAGGTCCAGGTGTCGGGGCGGAGCGCGTTGGAGTTGAGGTCGAACACGGCCCCGGAGCCGGCATCCCACGCCCCGCCGTTCGGGTGCGCGTCGAACATCTCGTAGAGCTTGCAGGCGCCCTGCTGGACGGCGATGACGTGCGAGTCACCGACGCCGCCGCCCTCGATCGGCGCGTTCAGGGGGATCGGATACGGACCGGGATCGCTCTCATCACCGTAGGCCGTGAAGTTGATCTGCGTCATCGGCTGGTTCTGCGGGACAACGATGTAAGGGATGCCGTAGGCGCCGTTGCCGCCGAAGTCCGGGTGGAGGTTGCCGGCGCCGATGTAGTTCATGTAGTTGGCGCTGTTCGGATCGACGGGCATCTGCGATATGTCCTGATTCCACGAGTTATCGGCAGGGAACATGTAGCAGCCGCCGACCATCGGCCGGGTGCCGGAAGCCGTTGTCGGCGTGGCGGTGGGCGGGCGCGGCGTTGCTGTCGGGGTGGCCGTGGGCGGCCGCGGCGTGGCCGTCGGCGAGTAGAGGGCGACGACGGTCTCGTGCCCGGGCTTGGCGATGCCCGGGGTGGTCGGCGCGGCGGCGATGCCAATGTCGCCGTGGGCGATGTTGCCGTGGGCGATGTCGCCGATGGCGCGTACGGGCGTCGGGGCCGCATCCGTCCTCATCGCCGTGTCAGAGCTATCCGATCCGGGAAGCGGGTGGTTGGCGCAGGTGGGCGCGAGCGCGGCGATCGCGACGGTGGCGATGCCGGGCAGGAACAGCGAGCGAAGCCGGTGACGTTGCGCCATATCCTCGATCCGGAGAGACTCACGTGCGCCCGCCCGCCATGGGGCGGAGGCGACCTTCCCGCCATCAGTTTCGGCAGCCTCGAAAGGTCGCCGTTGCGGCCGGAGGCGCTCCAGATTCGGAATCGAGGCTCTCGTGACATCGTGGTTCGACACCGCTCGGCTGGGGATGTTCGTGCACTGGGGGCACAGCTCGCAGCAGGGCATCGAGCTGTCGTGGCCGCTCGTAGGCGCTGTGTTCGCGCTGCCGTTCTGCCCGACGGTGCCGGTGGCGCAGTACCACGCCTCCGCGGCGACCTTCGATCCGCAGGCGTTCGACCCGAAGGCGTGGGCGAGGACCGCGAAGGCGGCGGGCGTGCAGTACGCGGTGCTCACATCGAAGCACCATGACGGCTACGCGATGTTCGACACGGCGACATCAGATTTCGGGGTGATGCACTCGCCGTACGGGCGCGACATCGTGCGCGGTTTCGTGGAGGCGATGCGGGCGGAGGGGATCCGCGTCGGGCTGTACTTCTCGCTCATCGACTGGCACGACGCGGACTATCCGGCGTTCACACAGGCGGACCAGCCGTATCGCTTTCCCGCGGGGAAGGCGATCGATCCGGAGCGCTGGCCGGCGTTCGTCGAGCGCATGTTCGCGCAGGTCCGCGAGCTGCTCACGAACTACGGCACGATCGACGTGATCTGGTTCGACGGCGGCTGGGAGCGGACGATGGAACAGTGGCAAGCGCGCGAGCTCGAGGCGATGATCCGCGAGCTGCAGCCGGCGATCCTGATCAACGACCGGCTTCCCGGCTGCGGCGACTACGACACGCCGGAGCAGTTCGTGCCGGCGAAGCCGCCTGCCCGGGCGTGGGAAACCTGCATGACGATGAACGAGAGCTGGGGCTACAGCCCGGCGGACACCCGGTACAAGTCATCGCGTCAACTGATCCACACGCTGTGCGAAGTGGCGGGGCGCGGCGGCAACCTGCTGCTGAATGTCAGCCCCATGGGAGACGGCCAGCTGCCGCCGGAGCAGCTCGAGCGGCTGGGCGCGATCGAGGCGTGGATGGCGAAGCACGGCGAGAGCATTATCGGGACGGAGGCAGGGCTGGAGCCGTGGCAGTTCTACGGGCCATCGACGCGCCGGGGCGGGCGCGTGTACGCGCACCTGCTGATGCGGCCGTACGAGACGGTGACCCTACGCGGCGTGCGGGTGAAGCGCATCGAGGGGGTGCGCGCGCTGGGGACGGGCGAGGCGCTGAAGTTCCGCACACGCTCGTCGATCCCGGACATGATGTTCAACCCCGATCCCGCCGGCGAGCTGACGGTAACCGTGCCGGAGAGCGCGGTAGATGAGTACGCGACGGTGCTGGCAATCGATTTCGCTGACGCGCCGGTGGCGGCAAAGGCGTAGACGGAGACAATGAAAGCCTTGCTTGTCTGGTTGATCTTGGCGGAGCCGCCGCCGTCGTCGTGATGGCGGTCGGTGGGTCGCTTGTCTGGATGGTCGTCGCATTCGCCGTCGCGGGGGCGCTTGCGGAAGGCATGGCGGAGTTGCTGATGAGGCGCCGCGCAGGCTGAAAGCCGGCTTTACAGCACTCCCAAACAGCTTCGGTTTCCGCTCAACGGCGTACCGTTGCCCTCGCGGTGACGTGGCGTAGGGCGCGTGTCGGGTATGGCGCCCTCCTTCGCACGATGATCGGTGCGGAGGTGAGGCGATGCGTCGTCCAGGGCGGTACCCGATCGGCATGCTCGTAATGGCGCCCGTGCTCGGCGGGCTGGCGGCGTACACGCTGGCATCGGGGCAGCCGCTGTTCGCACACGAGCCGACGGCGACCGACGACTCAGGCGGGCTTGTACGCCGGCGTGTAGGTCGCATGGACCGGGAAGACCTGCGTGTCTGGCTGGCCCTGGACGCCGGCGCGCTGGGCCCCGGCGGTGAGGCGCTGCTCGACGAAACGGCCGAAGTCCTCGGCGGACTCCCAGAGGTCTGTGACATGAAGCGCACCATCCCCGAAGGACGCGACATGGAAGAGTGCGCCTTTCGGCCGGTCGCCTTCCCAGTTACGTCTTTGCGGACCGCGTCGTATTGCTCCGGGGTGACGCCGGGCCACTTCATGATGATCATCACTGCCATGGGGTGCTTCCTTTCCTGCGATTGATGGCATGTGTTCGCGCGCCGGGGCAGCGTAGATCAGCCTGAACGCCAGGGCATTGGCGCCGCCCGATGCATGCCGGCGAAGCCGTATCCTGAGCGAGATGATCATCGATGCCCACACGCACGCCTTTCCGCCGCGTGTGATCGCGGCCCGCGCCGAGATCGCGCCGGACGAGCCCGCGTTCGCCGAAATCTACGGGAGCGGCGACGCGGCAATGGCAACGGCCGACGACGTGCTGGCCTCGATGGACGCGGCCGGCATCGAACGGTCGGTCGTGTGCAACTTCGCGTGGCGGAGCGAGGCGCTGGTTGAGGAGACGAACGCGTACCTGCTCGAGGCGGCCTCGAAGTCAGCGGGGCGGCTGATCCCGTTCGTGTCGGTGCACGGCGGCGGGCGGCGCGCGGCACGGCGGGCGGCGACGCGGAGGAGGCGCCCGCGGCGCGAGGCGATGACCCGCGCGCGAAGATCCGGGCGCTCGCGTCGGCGGGCGCGCGCGGCATCGGGGAGCTACGGCCGGAGCAGAGCGGCTACAACCTGGCGAACAGCGACGAGGCGGATCTGCTGGCGTGGGCATCGGCGGCGTACGACCTGCCGCTGCTGGTGCACGCGAGCGAGCCGGTGGGTCACGCGTACGCGGGCAAGACAGGCGGGCCGATCTCGGCGCATCGAGGCGTTCGCGCGGGCGGCCAGCGGCGTGACGGTGATCGCGGCGCACTGGGGCGGCGGACTGCCGTTCTTCGCGCTGATGCCGGAGGTGCGGGAGGCGCTCGAGAATGTCTACTTCGACACGGCCGCGAGCCACCTGCTGTACGACGCGAAGGTCTACCGGACGGTGATCGACCTCGTCGGCGCGGACAAAGTGCTGTTCGGCAGCGACTTTCCGCTGACATCGCAGGCGAAGGCGCTGGAGCGCACGCGCGCGGCCGAGCTCAGCGCCACGGAGCTGGATGCGGTGTGCGGAGGAAACGCGGCGAGGGTGCTGGGGCTGTGAGCGGCGGCGACGCGTCGCTGCGGCTGTTTGTCGCGATCGAACTGCCTGACGAGGTGCGGCGCGCGCTGGAGGAGACGATGGCAGCGCTGCGGCCCGCGCTCCCGGACGGACCGCTGCGCTGGGTGCGGCCGGAGGGTATCCACGTGACGCTGAGGTTTCTTGGCGCGACGCCTGCGGCTCGCGTTGATGCGATCCGTGCGGCGCTTGGCGATGCCGTCATCGGCGTCGCGTCGTTCTCGCTGCGGCCGGGCGGCGTCGGGTCGTTCGGAGGAAGGCGGAACGTGCGGGTGGTCTGGGTCGGCGTGGAGGGAGATACGGAGGCGCTCGCCGCGCTGGCGGGTCGAATCGAAGATGCGATGGAGCCGCTCGGGTTCGCGCGGGAACGGCGCGCATTCAATGCGCACCTGACGCTGGCGCGCGTGCGCGACGATGCATCGCCGGTCGAGCGCGAGCGCATCTTCGACGCTCTGGCGGCGTTTTCGGCCGTGGCGATGCCGTCGTTTCGAGCGGCAGAGGTGAGCCTGATGCGCTCGACGCTGGGACCGGGCGGCGCGAAGTACGACGCGCTGGCGCGGTTCGCGCTTCGGGAGGGCGCGGCGTCGTGAGGGTGATCGCGGTCGACTGGTCCGGCGCAGCGACGAATGCGGGCGAGAAGATCTGGCTCGCGGAGGCGGCGGAGGGACGGCTCGTCGACCTGTGGAACGGCCGCTCTCGCGACGAGGTCTGCGACTTCCTGCTCGATGAGGCGCACAGAGGTCGCGACATCGTCGTGGGGCTGGACTTCGCGTTCTCTCTGCCGGCCTGGTACATGCGCGAGTGCGGTTTCGAGACGGGGCCGTCGTTGTGGGAAGCGGTGGCGCACGGCCGAGGCGACGAGTGGCTGACGAGCTTGCCCGACGCCGTTCTTCGGGCGCAAGGGAACCAAGGCGCCGCCGCTGCGAGCAGCAGTTTCGGGCAGACGGATCAGCGACGCGAATAGCGTCGCCGGGATCTCGCCGAAGTCCGTATTCCAGATCGGCGGCGCGGGGGCAGTGGGGACCGGAATCGCTGCGCGGGATGCCGGTGCTGCATCGGCTGCACGAGGCGGGGTTCTCGGTGTGGCCGTTCTGCGAGCCGGCGCTGCCGGTCGTGATCGAGATCTACCCGCGGGTGCTGACGGGCGCCGTGAACAAGAGCAACGCGCGAGCATCGGCGAGAGTACATGCGAGCGCGAGTACGGGCAGCTCGATGCAGCGTCGCACGAAATTCGCGCAGCGTCGAGCGACGATGCGTTCGATGCGGCGGTGTCGGCGCTGGTGATGTGGGAGCATCGCGACGAGCTGGCGTCGTTGCCGGCGGCGCGCGACGACATCGAGCGGCTCGAGGGCGCGATCTGGCGGCCATGCGCGTCGTAGCGTCGCTGTGTGCGCTGGTGCTGGCGGCGTCTGCGGCGGCGGCATGCAGCGGATCGAGCGGGAAGACGTACGGCGGGACCTATATCGCCCTCGGGGACTCGATCGCTGCTGGCAACGGAGCGAGCGACAAGGCTTCGACGAGCTTCGTGGCCGACCTGGCGCGGGATGAGCACCTGGACGACGTGCGCAATCTCGCGGTCGCCGGATCGACGACGCAAGACGTCATCGACACGCAGCTTCCGGACGCGGTCGCGGCGATCAAGGCGGGGGACGTCGGGCTGATCACGATCGCCGCCGGCGGATACGACCTGGCGGCGCTGATACCGAACGCCTCGTGCCAGGAGGATCCGCTGCCGGCGTCGTGCCCGCTCGACGAGGCGCTGGCGGGCGTCGAGGCGCGCCTGGACAAGATCCTCGACGCGCTACGGGACGCCGACGGCAACGTGCCGATCGTACTGCTGCTGTATCCGAACTTCTTCTCGGGCACCGGTCACCCGTTCGAGGCGCCGGCAGGGCGGGTGCTGCCGCGGCTGGACGAGGTCATCGGCCGGGTCGCGCGTCGCTATGAGCACACCGCGTTGGCGGCCGCAGCGCCCGCGTTCGAGGGCGAGGGCGGATCGCTCACGCACGTGCTGGACGCGACAGTTCGACCCGCATCCGAACGACGCGGGGCACCGGGCGATCGCGGACGCGTTCGAGGCGGCGCTGCGGGACGCGGACTAAGCTAGCGGGGCTTCGAGGCGCGTCGGCGCCAGCGGGCGATCACCTTCGCGAGCCGCTGCCACGACTCGGCATCGACGGGGTGCCAATCGCGGAAGCGGATCTCGTCCTGCTCGCTGGCGACGGTGGAGACGGAACGGAAGCGCAGATCGCCGAGGCGAAGGATCGCGCCAGTGCAGGGGGACATCCACCTGGATGCGCGCAGGCGCGGGCTTCGCGCGGTCCCAGGTCTTGTTGATGCGCTCACGGACCTCGGGATCGCCAGCGGCCATCGCCCGCGCGGATGTGACGATCGTCTCTGCCGGGATGCGCGCGCGGCTCTGGGGCCGACCCTTGTTGATCGCCGCATATGCCCGGAGGACTTCGACCCAGTTCGTGATGTGTTCGACAAAGTTGTAGTCGCCCGCAATCGCGAAGAGCGTCATCTCCTCGGCGCCCGGCGGCGTTTCTCGCGCTTGAAATCCATGCCCCAGAGCGCCTGCATGGAGATGTTCGCGGCGAGGACGCGCATGCGGGCGTCGGTGGCCATGGCGGGCCAGGGGCGGCCATCGAGAAAGCGCTGCACCTCTCCGACGCGGAAGTCGTAATCGGGAAACTCATCGGGGGCGTAGAGAGCGGGCTCGGGGGCGAAGCCCGCCCGCTGGAGGATGTCGTTCGCGTCTGCGGCGGGGAGGGCGAGGGCGCCCAGCACGGCGAGGAGGTTACTTCGCGTCGGGCGGCGGCGGTCGTGCTCGTAGGCGCGAAGCGTTTCAGGCGAGATGCCGGCATCGGCGGCGAGGTTCTTGAGGCTGACGCGTCGCTCGCGGCGCGCCGCGCGAATATCGGCCTGCCAGCCCGTCATGCGCTGTCACCCGCGAGGACGCCGACGGCCCAGACGTAGCCGCTGGCGTCTTCGACCATCACCTCGCGCCAGCCGTGGCCACGCACCGTGACGGGACGGACGATGCGGAACCTTCCTGCCGCCGCCCGGCGGGCCACGTGATCCGGATCGAGGCCGAGCAGTCGCAGCTCGGCGCCGAGGCCGCGCTGCGTCCCGGACTTCAGGGCGTCGTACCAGGGATGCGCGTCGTAGGAGTGGTCGGCGTGGAGCATGATCTCGGCGCCGCCGACGCGCACGGCCGCAAAGTCCGGGTCAGCGTAGTGGACGGTCGCGGCAAGCACGTCCCGGTAGAACGGCAACGCCGCATCGATATCGCGCACGAGGAGGTTGACGGTGAAGGCAGGCAGGAGGTGGCCGTACGCGGCCGCCGGGATCCAGGGTTCGCCCTGTCGCTTCTTCAATGCGCTCCTTTCGAGACAGGTGATCATACCGCTGTACCGCCCGCATCACGTACGCCTCGGTCTGAAGTCGTAGGTCTGATTCCGCATCGCCAGTGCGGCCCGCGCCCGATGGAATGCCGCATGCGCCGTCCTATCTTCAATACAGGAATGAATACGACTGGAGGGAATATCGAGATGGCATCGCCTGGGTTAGCACTTGTTACGGGCGCATCGCGTGGGCTGGGGTTGGCGCTCTCGCGCGAGCTGGCGCGACGGCGCTGGCGGCTGATCATCGACGCGCGCGGCGCCGAAGCCCTCGAGGAGGCGAGGCGTGAGCTTGCGACGATGACCGACGTCGTCGCAGTCGCAGGCGACGTGGCCGATGCGGAGCATCGACTGGCGCTGGCCGCCGCGGCGTGGGAGGCGGGACGCATCGACGTGCTGGTGAACAACGCCAGCATCCTCGGGCCGAGCCCTCAGCCCCCCCTGCTGGAATACCCGTCGGACGTGCTCGAGCGCGTGTTCCGCACGAACGTCGTGGCGCCGATGGCGCTGATCGCGGCGGTGCACGCGCGCGACGCGATGAACGACGGCGGAGCGATCATCAACATCACGAGCGACGCCGCCGTCGAGGCGTACGAGGGCTGGGGCGGCTACGGCGCGAGCAAGGCCGCGCTGGAGCAAGCGTCGGCGGTGCTGGCGGCCGAGAACCCGCACATCCGCGTGTACTCGGGTCGACCCGGGCGACATGCGCACCGCCATGCAGCAGGAGGCGTTTCCGAACGAGGACATCAGCGACCGGCCGGAACCGGAAGAGAGCGTGCCGGGAATCGTCGCGCTGATCGAGGACGCGCCGCCGAGCGGGCGGTACCAGGCGCAACGGGTCGCGGCGACGGCGTAGGCGACCGGCGCGCGAGGGAAGGACACCATGGCGACGGCGATGATCGAGAAGCCATGCGCAGGAATGGAACACTCGACGAGCATCGAGGATGCGCTCGACTTCGAGCTGCCCCCCGAGCTCGAGGCGCGCGCGCCGGCCGAGGAGCGCGGGCTGGGCCGCGACGGCGTGCGCTTGATGGTGTCGGACGCGTCGAGCGGGCGCATCGAGCACGCGGCGTTCCGGGAGATCGCGCGCTTCCTCGAGCCGGGCGACCTGCTCGTCGTCAACGACAGCGCGACGATGCCGGCTGCGCTCGCGGTGCGGCGTGAGGACGAGACCCAGCTGGAGCTGCACCTTTCGACGCATCTCGGCGGCGACCTGTGGACGGTCGAGACGCGGATGCCGACGGCGTCGGGAACGAAGCCCTTCTTTGCACTGCGTGCGCGCGAAACGCTGCGCCTCCCGGGCGAGGGCATCGCGACGGTGCATGCTCCGTATCCGCAGGCACAGGACGAACAGGACGGATCGCGGCTGTGGCTGGCGACGCTGCGGCTGCCGCTCCCGCTGCGGGAGTACCTGGACCGCTACGGCTTCCCGATCCGCTACGGGTATGTCGAGCGGGCATGGCCGGCGGCGGCATACCAGACGATCTTTGCCCGCCCGGGCGGTCGCGATGACGCAGCAAGCGCGGAGATGCCCTCGGCCGGGCGGGCGTTCACGCCCGCGGTGCTCGCGAGCGTCGCGGCGCGCGGCGTAGCACTGGCGACGATCACGCTGCACTGCGGCGTCTCCAGCCTGGAGGTGCACGAGGCGCCGTACGCGGAGTGGTATCGCGTGCCGGACGAGACAGCGCGAGCGGTGAACGCGGCGCGGGCGGCGGGGCGGCGGGTGCTCGCCGTCGGCACGACGGTGGTGCGCGCGCTGGAGACGGTAACGGACCGCTGCGGAACGACACGCGCGGGCGCGGGCTGGACAGACGTGGTCGTCACGCCGGAGCGCGGAGCGCGCGCGGTCGATGGGCTGCTCACCGGGCTGCACGAGCCGCGCGCGAGCCATCTCGCGATGCTGGAGGCGGTCGCGGGACGCACGCACCTGCAGGCCGCGTACGGCGAAGCGCTGCGCGCGCGGTACCTCTGGCACGAGTTCGGCGATCTGCACCTGTTGCTGCGCTGATGCGCGGGGCTCAGCTGCGATCGCGCTGCATGATGGTGTCGTCCCGGGAGCGGACGCGGTCGACGCGGATGACGATGGCGAAGCCCTTGCGCTCGGGGTCCTGCCCCAGCTCGAAGGGGTTCACGCGCTCCATCACCTGGTCGCGGACGGGGCCATCGGTGAGGACCTCGCGCCTCGCCGTAGAAGCGCCAGCCGATGCGCTTCTCGGCGTTGCGGTAGAAGATGCAGATCTTCGGGTTCTCGTAGAGGTTGGCGAGCGTCTCACCCTTGACGCGCTCCCAGAACGCCAGGTGCTCCTCATCCAGCATGAGCACGCTGCCGCGATACGAGATGTCAGGCGTGCCATCGGCCGCGGATGTGGCGACGAGGCAGGGGCTGCGCTCGATCAGCGCCTTGTCGAGCGCCTCCTTCATCTCTTCCGATAGTTGTATCGCCATCGTCTTCGTTACGTCCTGTGTGCGTACTCCGCGGCTCTAGCGGACGCCGCCGCGGCGCCCCTTGTCTTCGCCGACGCCGAGGACGAAGCTCGCGCCCATGCTCACAAGCGTCAGGGTCGATCGACCCCACGATCGCCGATCCGAAGCCGTCAATCGACGCATCAGGCGCGATACCGATGACGATACGCAGGAGAATGGCGTTGATGACGAGCAGCGCGAGGCCAAGCGTGAGCAGGATGATGGGGCTGGTGATGAGCTTCACGATGGGCTTGACGAACGTGTTGACGATAGCCATCAGGATGGAGACCTGCAGGTAACCCGAGAACGAATCCACCTCGATGCCGTCCACGATCTGCACCATGACGATCACGGCCACGACCATCACTGCGAATTGCAGTAGCAGGCGTATGAGCATGGGCGACCTCCGTCGCTACGACCCGGGTACGCGCAGTATTGTCACGAACAATACCGCAAGCAGCATTTTGCGACCGAGGGCCGCCTATCTTCCCGCGGCAGTGACGAACGTGGTGTAGCTCGCGTCGAACTGCGTGCACGACGTCCGGGCCCGAGCCAGTGCGGCGTCGGCATCCGGTGAGTCGCCATAGTCGACGATGGCGCCAAGCGCGGAGGAGAGGTCCGCCAGGCACTGCCGGCCCTGCGCGGCGAGTGCGGTCTGATCTTTGTTCGCGTTGTCGAGCGCGATGCGCGTGACCGCGAGTTTCGTCGTCGCATCGGCGAGGGCCGCTTCGAGCTTGTCTGCGCGCACGTCCGTCGTGTTTGCGCGAGCCTGCCACTCATCCGCGCGGTCCTGCCAGCTGCGCGCGCGCTCGAAGTTCACGATGGCGAAGCCGATCGCCGCGGCGGCGATGATGGTCAGCACTCCGAAGGCGATGGCGCGGCAACCAGATCGCGGCGACGCCGGCGGGCACCCGGGGCATCGTTCAGCGGTCCACTCGTCGCTTGTCCGTTGCCGGCGCAGGGCCGCCAGACGGATGTCGAGCGACTCCGCGCCGCAGCGACGGCAGAAGCGCTCGGCGGGAAGCATCCGGGCAAGGCATTCGGGGCAGGCCGTCCCGGCCGAGGTGGTCACGGAGTCCTCCCTGACTCAGTCGCGGTCGCGAGAGCGACAGACGCCCCGCGAGGAACTGATCCCACGGGCGCGAACCGGCGCTCCCGCCGTTGAATGGTGATCGTATGGTCGCGCGTGACAGCGCGTCAACGAGCGATGTCAAGCGGCTCAGGCGGGCGCAGCAGCAGCAGCGGCCGAGAGCGCGGCGATCATTTCGGCGCGGGTAGGGCCGACGACGGGCTCCGGCGGGCGCTGCGCGCGCGTGGCCCAGTGCGCGAGCACACGCTGCTGCAGCTCGGGGTCGTTCAGGACGGCGTTGGGGGACGTCAGCAGGTTGAGCGTGCGGAAGAACGCGCGGCTGACGACGGCATCGGTGCGGGTGAGCGGCAGGAGGCCCTCGGTGATGATCGACGTGATCGCATCGCCGGAGTCATTCGCCCGGGCGATGCGGCTGGCCTCGTCCTGGGCGACGCTGGCGTCGTACCACGGGAGGATCTCTTCGCGGGCGGCGGCATCGACCTGGAGCGCGAGGGCCTCGAGATCGTCGGGGTGGTCGCGCAGCGCCTTCGTCAGCAACTGCGCGTGGACGGCGGCGAGCGAGCAGCCGCGGCCGTAGAGCGGGTTCGTGCAGATCAGGGCATCGCCGACGGCGGCGAGGCCGAGCACAAGCGGCTTGCCATCGACCACCAGGTGGCGGACGCGGTTGAGCAGGCCGGCCATCGCGTGCTGCTCGGCGATCGGCTCGGAGACCGCGGGATCGACCCAGGCGGTTGCAGCCGGAAGCATCGCGGCCGCCGCATCGAAGCCAGCGCCGGCCGTCAACGCGCGAAGCTCCTTGTCCTCGGTGCCGATGGCGAGCGTGACGGAGAACGTGCGGTTGTCGCCACGAAAGACGCCGTAGCCGAGATAACCAAGTGTGCCGCCGTTGAACGCGTTGACATCCGGCTCGGTGGCGCCCTCGCGCAGGCGATAGAAACGCGAGAGATAGACCATGCCGGCGTCGTGCTTCTCTTCGGTCAGCGTGACGCCGATGCCTTCGAGCAGGCGAACAAGCGCGGAGTGACGTCCGCCGGCATCGACAACGAGGTCGGCGTCGACGGGGCCGGCGTCCGTGTCGACGCCGATGACGCGCGGCGGCGACGAGCCGGGCGCGGTGCGCAGGCCGGTGACGCGCACGCCGTCGCGCAGCTCGACGCGCTTTGTTGCGAGCACCGACCGGCGGAGTACCCACTCGAACGTCGTGCGGCGGCACGCGAGGAGAGCCATGTCCTCGTCGCCGGGCTGCGGCGTGCGGTCATCCAGCGTTTCGGGCGCGATGTCAGTCCAGCTGACCTCGGTGGCGCCCGCCGACTTGAGATCGGCCAGGACGTCGGGCAGGTCATCGCGGAGGAGGTTGCGGAGGCGGCCCAGGAAAGCGTGCGGATGCCGCACCTGCGGCGCCCCGCGCCGGTTCCAGGTGAAGGCCTCGTCTGCACTCGCGGGGAGGGGCGTCGAGTCTCGCTCGAGGATGACGACGTCGTGGCCATCACGCGCGAGGAGCAGGGCTGCGGTCAGGCCTCCCACGCCGGCGCCGGTAACGACGATCCGCACTTCCACCACCCTTCGAGTTGAGAGCCGCTGCGCTGCGTCGGCGTATAGACCTACGGCGCCGAAGTCAGTTATAACTGACCAATGCCGCCACGATCAACGCGCATCGAAATCCAGCTCCCGTCTCGTCGCGGGACGCATGCCGGCGGACCAACGCCGCGAGCAGCTCATCGAGGTGGCGCAGGGCGCGTTCGCGCGCGCCGGCTATCGCGGCACGACCACGCTGGAGATCGGTCGCGAGGCGGGTGTGTCCGAAAAGCTCGTGCTCAAGCACTTCGGCAACAAGGAAGGGCTGTTCCGCGCCGCGGTGCTCGACCCGCTGCTCGAACTGCTCGCGCGCCACAACGAGGAAGCGCGCGCGCGCCTCGCATCGGGGCCGGACGATTCGCCGGAAGAAGCGTTCGTGCGCGTGCACGCCTTCCTCTCGACGTGGGCGGCGCTGATCCGCGAGCGCGCGGGCGCGCTCTTTGCGTTCATCGCCGACCTGCGCGAGTTTCCGGACGCGGCGGCGCGGCTCGCGGCGCTGTTCGAGGAGCAGGTGGCGGAGTCGACGGCTATACTGGCACCCGCCACGGAGCACCCCGCGTTTCGTCCGTTCAACCCGCGCGTCGCCTTCCTGGCGGCGCTCGGCGCGGCAACCGCGGCGGCGCTGACGAGCGACGACCCGGAAGCATTCCTCGACGAGTACTTGAAGATCACGCTCGTCGGCGTGCTCTCGGATGAAGGACGGACGGCGTTCGCGCCTTCAAACGGAACGGTCACACCACATCGCGACACACCCCGCGCGGTCATGGACAGCAGCGACAGGAAGGTAACGACATGAGCAGGATGAGGTTCGGCACATTTCTCGCTCCGCACCACCCGCTGGGTGAGCACCCGATGCTGCAGTTCCAGCGCGACCTGGATCTGGCCGCGCACCTCGACCGCCTGGGCTACGACGAGTTCTGGTGCGGCGAGCATCACTCGTCGGGCTGGGAGATGATCGGCTCGCCGGAGATGTTCCTGGCCGCGGCGGGTCAGCGCACGGACCGGATCATGCTCGGGACCGGCGTGGTGTCGCTGCCGTACCACCACCCCTTCAACGTCGCGCAGCGCATCGCGCAGCTCGACCACATGACGAAGGGACGGGCGATGTTCGGATCGGGGCCGGGCGCGCTGCCGTCGGACGCGCACACGCTCGGCATCAACCCGATGGTGCAGCGCGACCGGCAGGACGAGGCGCTCGGCGTGATCATCCGGCTGCTGCGCGGCGAGGAGCGGTTTAGCCACGAGAGCGAGTGGTTCACGCTGCGCGACGCCCAGCTCCAGATCCTGCCGCTGCAGGAAGACCTGCAGATGGCGACCGCGTCGACGATCTGCGCCTTCGGGCATGACGATCGCGGGCAAACACGGCATCGGCGTGCTGTCGATCGCATCGACCTCGCAGGACGGGCTGCAGGCGCTGCCGACGCAGTGGTCGTTCGCCGAAGACGCGGCGCAGAAGGCCGGCAAGACGGTGGACCGCAAGAACTGGCGCGTGCTGATGTTCTGGCACCTGGCGGAGTCGAAGAAGCAGGCGATCGAAGAAGTCGAAGCTCGGCCTCCAGCGCTGGCACAACGACTACAACGTGAAGGTCCTCGGGCGGCCGGACGCGAAGCACTTCGACGATCCGGACGAGCTGATCGAACAGTTCGTGGGCAGCGGCGCGCCGGGCGCGGGCATCGGCGTCATCGGCACGCCGGACGAGCTGGTGACGGCGATCCGCAACCTGCAGGAGGTGACGGGCGGCTTCGGCTGCATCCTGGGATTCGCGCACGACTGGGCGAGCCGCGAGGCGACGCTGCGTTCGTGGGAGCTGGTGGCGCGATACGTCGATCCCGGAGATCAACGGCTACTTCCGCAACCAGGAGAAGTCAGCGGACTTCCTCGTCGAGCACCAGAAGGAGCTGATGGCGGGCGCGGGCGCGGCGATCATGGCGAAGATCGCAGGGCGACCCAAGGCGGCGGCCGCGATGGCGACGACCATGAAGCGCATGCAGGAGCGCCAGGGCCAGGGCGCCGACACCGGCTGGCAGCCGGGCGGCGCGGCAAACGCCGCTGCGGGCGACGGGGCGAGCGCGGACGAAGCGCCGGCCGAGAAGAAGGGGTAGTCCAGGCGGCTCGGCCTCCCCCCGCTCCACGCGGCGTGGATGCGTAGCCGGCGCGCGCTGCCAGGCATGCGCCATCGTCCCTCCGCCATGTCGCATAGCCGGCGAACCACGCTCGAGCGCTCTGCAAGGCTTTTGATACCCGTTCGCGCACGCGCGCACGACGCCGACTTCGTTACCATCGACTGGTCGCGGCGTTCGGTGGGTTCGACCTGGAATGGATCGGAGGTACACCATGAAGTTGCTTCGCAGGAAACGCGACGAAGAACCGCCGCAGAGCAAGCAGGAAGCCGAAGCGCCGGTGTGCGAACACATCACGCTCGTCCCCAGCTGGGATAGCGCCGAGGACATCGGCCACCCCGATCGCGCGTCGAAGTATCGCTGCGAGGCATGTGGCGCGGAGTTCAGCCCCACAGAAGCCACGCACCTGCGCGCAACCGAGGCCGCTCGCATCCAGCGACGGATCGCCAGCTAGCTCACAGCGTCCGGGGATCAGGACGTCGCGCGACTCGCTCGTCGCGTTAGACTTCGCAGATGCGCGCCACACAGCGGCTCGGAGTCGGTCTTGCCGTGGTGGCGCTCTCGGGTCTGTTCGCTGCAGCATGCAGCAGCAGCAAGGACGCGGGCACGCCAACGACGCCATTGCCTGCTACGCCTTCGACGGCATCGCCCGCATCCGGCTCCCCCTCGACACCGTCCACGGAGCGCACGTACACGCTGCGGGAGTACCCCGTCCCGGCCGGGTCGCATCCTCACGACGTCGCGCCGGCACCCGATGGCCGTGTCTGGTATACCGCGCAGGCATCGGGTGAACTCGGGTTGCTCGATCCGGCGACCGGCGCGACCGAGCACATCGCGCTCGGTGATGGTTCCGCGCCGCACGGCGTGATCGTCGGGCCCGATGGCGCGCCGTGGGTGACCGACGGAGGCCTGGATGCCATCGTCCGCGTCGATCCCGTCACGCACGAGGTGCGCCTGTATCCTCTGCCGTCGGACAGAGCCAACGCGAACCTGAACACGGCCGCCTTCGACGCCGCGGGGACGTTGTGGTTCACCGGGCAGGCGGGCGTGTACGGGCGGATCAACCCGACGACGCAGCGCGTGGAGGTCTTCGACGCGCCGCTCGGCGCCGGACCCTACGGCATCACGACGACGCCCGACGGTGCCGTCTACTACGCCTCGCTGGCCGGCAGCCACATCGGACGGATCGATCCGGAGGTCGCGACGTCGGCGGTGATCCGGCCGCCCACCGAGGGACAGGGCGCGCGCCGCGTCTGGGCTGACTCGCTCGGGCGGATCTGGGTGAGCGAGTGGAACGCCGGCCAGGTCGGCGTGTTCGATCCGGGGAACGGCTCGTGGCGCGAGTGGCGATTACCCGGTGACCACCCGCAGGCCTACGCCGTGTATGTGGATGAAGCCGATGATGTGTGGCTGAGCGACTTCGGCGCCAACGCGCTGCTGCGCTTCGACCCGGACACGGAGCAGTTCCAATCCTTCCCGTTGCCGAGCGATCCGGCCAACGTGCGTCAGCTTCTGGGCCGCAAGGGGGAAGTGTGGGGCGCCGAGTCCGCAGCCGACAAGCTCATCGTGATCCGCGCC
The DNA here is from genome assembly GCA_963736015.1 of uncultured Chloroflexia bacterium. GTDB lineage: Bacteria > Chloroflexota > Dehalococcoidia > DSTF01 > JACRBR01 > CAVTNG01. Next base: position 235,593 of record CAVTNG010000009.1, read on the forward strand.
GGATAGCAGGAGGCGGACGCGAGCGAGAGGCGGCGACGGTTGGACGCGCTTCGTGCCATCGCCGCGGCATTCAATGCGCATGGCGACGACGGGAAACGTCACTCGTGCCCAGCCGGTGAGCGCCGCCGGCGGGGATCATCGCGCTCGGGACCGGGATCGGCGCCGGGATCCGACGAGCAATTTCTGTTCCCGCGTGGCTCACGCACGAGTGGTCGTTCAGCTACTTGTTCGTGGCGCCGATGAAGTCAAACAACACTACTGCATCGTCTCCGACGACCCAGCCATCGTGACCGGCGGGGAGCGGGGCAACGTCGCCGGCACGAACATCGAACTCATCGCCGTCGGACATGACGATGTGCAGTTGACCGTCAATCACGTGCACGAGGTGCGGAACGTCGCAGTAGTCGCCGCCATTGACGACGGGTTTCTCGTGCTCGGACCACTTCCAGCCGGGCTGCAGGACAATCCGCGCGACCATCCCTTCGTCAATCTTCAGGAGCTCGATTTTCCCGTGCTCCATGTCCAAAACCTGATCCGGCGTGGTGAACGTCCTGCGGGGTGCTGGCACTCGCGGTTCCTCTCCGGGCATACGTGGCTGGCTATGTGATTGGAATACTATCATGAAGCGGCGACGCTGCAGAGCAGGGTTTGAGGTGGGAGCACGGCGTGGACGGCGCGCGGCGACCCCTGCGCCGGGTGTTGTGGGAGGGCTGGTGCGGCAGCTCCTCGGCCGCAAGGGCGAAGTGTGGGGCGCCGAGTCCGCAGCGGACAAGCTCGTCGTGATCCGAGCCGAGTAACTCCGCGCCGGAGTGGTCAGTCAACGCCAGCGCGCGAGAGGCAGCGCCGTCCCGTAGGAATTCCCGCGCCGCAGTCAGATGCGCGCGCCGGATGGGTCGCGCCTTTCCCCGGACGGCTGTAGGATCGCGGCCAGACGGAACGAGGAGGCACGCATATGCCAGGCGTCACGCTGATCACAGGCTGCAGCACCGGCATCGGGTTCGAGACAGCGTTGCTGATGGCACAGCGCGGGTATCGCGTCTACGCCACCATGCGCAACCCGGACGCGGGATCGCAGGCCTTGCTCGACGCTGCGAAGGCGGCCGGCGCGGAGCTGCAGGTCTCGCAGCTCGACGTGACAGACCAGCAGTCAGTCGATCGTTGCGTGCGCCGCGTGCTCGATGCGGAGGGACGCATCGATGTGCTCGTGAACAACGCCGGCATCGGCGAGCTGCGCGTCGTCGAGAAGACGACGGACAAGTTCACACACGAGATCTTCGAGACGAACGTCTTCGGCCCACTGCGGCTGATCCGCGCCGTGTTGCCGGGCATGCGCGAGCGCCGGGCCGGCACCATCGTCAACGTCAGCTCGGTGGCGGGGCGCATCGGCGCGTTCGCGCAGACGCTCTACTGCGGGACCAAGCACGCCCTCGAGGCGATCAGCGAAGGCCTGGCCATCGAAGTCCGGGAGCACGGGATCCGCGTCGCGATCATCGAGCCGGGGATTTACAACACGCCGATCGTCCACAAGGCGATCGCGCAGCTCGGCGAGGACGCCGCTTCCGCCTACGCCGCGATCGAGCGCCGCGTCAGCGGCATCTACGCAGCCGGGGCCGCTGCCGATGCGCACCCGCGCGTCGTTGCCGAAGCGATTGAGCACGCCGTGTCGACGGAGAATCCGCGGCTCCGCTACTCCGTCGGCGTGGACGCGAAGGTGTTCCTCGAAGGGCGCGCGCGGCTTACCGATGAGCAGTGGATCGAGTTCGGCGCGCCGATGACCGACGAGGAGTTCTGGGCGCTCTTCGCCCGTACGTTTCCCATGCCTGCGGGTGATCAACTTACTGCTCAGGCCGGCCGCTTAATTCACGACATCGTCGCGTTGGAGTCGCCTTCAACATCAGCCGCGTCGTCCGCATCGCGGGAAGGCGCCGGTGGGTATACGGCCTACGCCGGGCGGCGGTGCACGGACACGGCGTAGTCGCCGCCGTCGCGCCACGGACCTTTGTCCCAGGTCGCGAAGCGTTCGCTCAGCTCGAGTCCTGCGTTGGCGCAGAGTTCGTCGTAGCGCTCGAGCGTCATGTGCGGTGTCTTGAGCTGAAACGCGGTGGACGAGGGACCAAATCCGGCAATGAGCAGGCCGCCCGGCGCCAGGTGACGTGCAATGTTCGAGATGACCGCCGGTTCGGAGCCCGGCGTCAGGAAGATCATCACGTTGCCGGGAGCGACGACGCACTCGAACGTCCGCCCGAGGTCGATGGTCGCGAGGTCTGCCAGGTGCCAGGGGACATCCGGCGCCTTGCGGCGCGCGGTCTGGAGCAGTGCCTCGTCGAGATCGACGCCCACGACATCGAGGCCGCGGCGCGCGAGCTCGCGCCCGACGCGTCCTGTGCCGCACCCGGCGTCGAGCACCGATCCAACGCCGTAGGTTTCCACGAAATCCGCCTCGCCGTGCACGTTCCTGCCCACGGCGTTGTCGCCCTCATATTGAGCGTCGTACTCGTCGCCCGACATCCGGTTCTTCGCCAGCCATGGGTTGAGTTCGTCGGGCATGTTCACACTCCCGCAGCCATAGAAACACAACCAACATGGACTCGTCCATATCCGTCCGCCGCGGTTGCCGTCACCGTAGCACGTCAGCCGGCCCGCAGAACGCACGAATCGGCGCCCAGAAAGCGCCGATTTAGCTTCGACAACGTGGTCCCAGGGGCTGGATTCGAACCAGCGATACACGGTTTTACAGGTCGTGGACGTTCATCCACCGCCGTCCGCGTGCGGCCGCACACGATCGGATTTCGGCGAGTGCGTTCCGCATCGGTGCGCACTCGTCCGCGCGAGTCCGTGCGGGTTGCCGTCACGGTAGCGGTCAGATGCCGGCGACGCGCTAATTCAGTCCCGCGCACTGGTCGGACACGTCACTTATCAAACTCTGCCCTAAATCGCTCGCGCCAGCGGATGTGATATGTGAGCGATGGAAACGTCGCCATTTGTAGTTGCGGGCGCGGTCGCCCAGAGTTCGTACAGACTTCCGCGATCATTATTCGAGGGAGATGGCCGACGCGCGGGGAAGCCATCATACGTCAGTGCGAGCGTTCCCAAACTCATTAGTGGGGACGAGCCAAATCTCGCGTCGGTGCTAGTGACCTCGAAGCCGCAGAACTTTCGCGCTCCAGCCCGCAAGTTCGATCGGTGGGCGCGTCAAGCAAGCACGCCAGCGACCCACCGCGTTATCGAGTCCTTGCGTCACGGCGTAGCGACGAGGGACCAATACGTATCGTCAGGCCATTCGAAGTGACTCGTGGCCCACTGAGATGAATCCGGTTTGATCTGGCTTCGTTGGGTACTCAATAGTTCCGCCGTGAGACCGCCCGCTACTGCTCGTTATCGCGAATGCCCTGAGAGTACCATCAGTGAGAAGCTCGATGCCAAGAACCCGGGTATGAGCTCATAGACTCGGCTTCGCACCTTCACCCATGTCGGCAAATACGGCTTCCACATCTCCTCTCTCCGCTCGAAGGTGTGGAACCCCGGGAGATCACCCTGAGTTACCAATGGCGTCGATCTCCCGAGCCGATAGGAACCGATCGGGCCGTCCGTGTGGCCTTCTACGGTGCTCGTTGCGTGCTGTCGGTGAATCCGCCACAGCGCAGCAGAATCGAGAGGGGTAATCCCTGCGACGACGGTGCTGACAGGAGCGCAGCTCGGATTTCGGTCAACCTTGGCTGCAAGCCGCTCAAATCGGCCATTTCTACCTATGTAATCGATGCCAGTATCTCTTTGAAGCAACTGGCGGCCACCACCATACTCGGTGATAGCTTAAGAAGTCAATCGTGCTTGCCGAACTGGGCAGCCGTTCGAGTGCCGTTCGAGGTTGGTCGCGGGGATGCATCCATTCTTTGCACGGCCCGACCAGACTGACGCTCAGCGGAGGGCCTCGGCCGGTTCGGGATATTCGGATCGAGTTGGACTAATCTGTGGGTATGCCGCGCACGGAGGAGTACGGATTCCATGACTGCGGGTCGCCGCCGCCCGTCACGGGATCGACGCTGACGAACCTTCCCGCCAGCGTGCTGTAGAAGCGGGCATTGTAGTTGTAGAGCCCGAGGCCGTCGAAGTCCTCGTCGCGCTGGCCCGTGAACCAGTGGCTCGTCAGGCGCGCGTCGCCGCTAATAGCGCGCTCGCCGCCGTAGGGCCAGTACTTGCGGCTCGCGAGCACGGCATCGCGTCGCGGGATCGACGACGGCGCTGGTGCTGCCGAGCTGGTCGGCGAGCAGGTAGTACACCTGGCCGTTCGTGCCCTTCCGCATCGCGACGACACGGCCGTTCATGGCGTAGTACTTGGTGACGACGCCGGTGGACGCGTGGGGCAGCGACGGCAGGTCGGGGTTGGGGCGGGGAGAGGGCGTGGTCCCAGGGGCTGGATTCGAACCAGCGATACACGGTTTTACAGACCGTTGCCTTAGGCCACTTGGCTACCCTGGGGCGCTCTGACCTTATCAGTTAGCGGCGGTGCGTACCAAAGCGGGCGGCCTGCGGCTCACGCGCCGGCGGCGTAGACCCGCTCGCGGGCGACCCATGTCTCCACAACGGTGCCTGCATCGTCGAGAAGGACGAAGTCGTGCCAGGGATCGACATCGAGATGGAGCGCGTGGCATGGGGCCATTGACGCCATGTCGAGGGCACGAGCGCGGCTCACGGACATGTACTTCGCGGCGTTGCGCACCATCTGGTCGAGCGGCGTGACGCCGCCGATGATGGTGCCGTCGGCGACGCGCACCGCCTTGCCGCCCTCGACGCGGATCGGCACGCCCTCCCACTCGCCCTCGCCGTCGGGCGTGCCGGCGAGCGGCATGCCGTCGGTGACGAGGACGACGTGGTCTTCCCCCTTCGCACGCAGCAGGACCTGCGCCGCGGCATAGTCGACGTGCGCGCCATCGCCGATCAGTTCGGCCGTGAGCGCATCGGACGTCATGGCGGCGCCGAGCACGCCCGGGTCGCGGTGCGAGAACGGGCGCATGGCGTTGAAGCAGTGCGTGATGTGCGAGACGCCGAGCTCGACGGCGTGGATCGCCTGCTCGTAGGTAGCGTCGGTGTGGCCCATGGCGGCGACGGCGCCGGACGCGACGACGGCGCGGATCAGGTCATCGGCGCCGGGCAGCTCCGGCGCGAGCGTCATCTGGCGGATCGCGCCGCCCGAGGCCTCGAACAGCTCCTCGTATTCGCGCACGCTTGGCGCGCGGAGCCAGCGCGGGTCGAAGGCGCCCTTGCGCGCGGGGTTGATGTACGGGCCTTCGAGATGGAACCCCTCCATGCGCGCGCGCCCCGGACTCGACCTTGCCGGCGAGCGGCGCGAGGGCGCGCAGACGGCGCAGGATCGTCGCGTGGTCGCGGCCGGATGTGCTGACCAGGAACGACGTCACGCCGTGGCGTGACGGCCCATCGCGCGAACCCGCGCACCTGCTCGATGTCATCGGTCATGAGGTCGAAGCCGCCGCCGCCGTGCACGTGCGTGTCGACGAGGCCCGGCGAGATCACGAGGCCGCGGCCGTCGTACGTGGTGTCATCCGCGGGAGGCGGGCGCCTCAACGGGTGTGCTGCGACGACGCCATCGATCACGTCGATCGTGTATGTGCGCAGCGTCGTCGGGCCGGCGGACGTTCGTGATCCTGTCGATGGTCATGCGCGCGCGACCAGCGTGATCACTTCTGGCATGTGCGGCAGTACGTCGTCACGCGCTGGTTCGGTGAGATCTCGGTGAGGTAGCGAGCCGCAGCGGGGGCAGCGGCCCTCGTCCTTGTTCGCGCGGTCCTTGCTGCCCTTGCGGTGCACCTTCAGGTGGTCGCGCCACTCCTGGTAGTCCAGCTCGTCGCGGAAGTGCTCACGCAGGATGGGGATCAGCGGTCCATCGTCTTGTGCAGGCCCCAGTACAGCATGCCGACCTCGTCGTCGGACAGCGACGTGCGTTTGCGGAACGGCTGCAGGCGCGCTTCGAAGAGGATCTCGTCGGCGTAGGCATTGCCGATGCCGGCGATGAACTTGTGGTTGGTGAGGATGTTCTTGATCGCGCCGTTGTGCTTGCGGATGCGCTGGCGGAACTCCTCCTCGGTCACTTCGAGCGCGTCGGGGCCCATCTCGGCGAACATCGGCACGCTCATGATGTCGTCCTGGTTGACGACGTAGATCTTGCCCATCAGCAGCTGGTCGGCGTAGCGGAGCTGCCAGCCCGTTCTCGAAGGTGATGGCGACGCACGTCTTCGCGGCCTTCTTCGCGGACGGCTTCACGTACTGGAAGCGGCCGGCGAGCATCGCGTTGATCACGAGCACCGACTCGTCGGCGAGGCCGAACAGCAGGAACTTGCCGCGCCGCAGGACGGGGCCGAAGCGGTTGCCGGTGAGCGTGGCCTCGAAGTCCTTCGCCGGCGTGCGGAGGATGTACGGGATCAGCGCCTCGGCGCGCGTGATCTCGACGCCGACGATGCGCTCGTTCAGAAAGGCGCGGATGCGCCTCGAGGTCGGGTATCTCCGGCATCAGGCTCCTTATCTACAGATGTACACACAGATTACACAGACGGGGAATCGGTGAGCCGGGGACGGTGTCCGGGACGGAGCCATCGTGGCGGATCGGCGTAGATCCTTCGGCTACGCCTCAGGATGACAGACCATGCGCTCATATACTGCTGCTCGCTGTGAACTTGATGCGCGTCGTATTGGTTGCCGTTACGGGCGGGGTAATCGCCTTCGGGTGCTCGCGCGGGTCGGACGCGAAGCCCTCGGCGGGCGATCCGGTATCGGATGTGTACGCGCGCATGGCGCAGGCGATGTCGCGTGAGGGCAGCGTCTTCCGCACGGTGATGACCGAGGACACGACACAGGGCGAGGCGTCGTACCGGACGCGCACCGACGCGACGATTGATCTCGCGCACGACGCTGCGCGGAGCGAGGTCGACACCGCCTTCAACAACGGCGAGATGCATCGCGGCACGTGGCTGGTGACGGGCGATGCCTGGTACCAGACGCAGGAGGATGCGGCGCCACGGAAGCGGCAGGCGCGCCGATGCCACGGCGCACCATCGCGGCGCTGGCCGTGGTGCTGGGCTGCGCGAGCGCGTACGAGGCATCGAGCACGAGCGTAGATGCGAACGCGACGTTCGAGGGACGGCCGGCTGTGGCGCTCGTCACCACGGGCACCGACGTCGGCGCGGGCGAGACGACGTCGTTCACGAAGACGCTGTATCTCGACCCGGCGTCGTACCTGCCGATCGCTCTCGAGGGCAGCGGCACGATCCAGCACGGCGGCACGATCCCGCTGAAGACGTCGATCCGGTACGAGAACTCGTTCGAGGACCGCGCGTCGGTCGATGCGGCGGCGTTCGATCCGGCGTCGATCGGGTACGTCGAGCCGGACGTGCTGGCGGGGCTCGACGCGCCGCTGCGCGCGGCCGGGGCACTGTGGCTGGGGCAAACGTTCGCTCCGGGCGCGGGGTTGCCCGGGCTCGAATTGCGCCAGGCGTCGGTGTTGCCCGCGGGGCTGACGAGAGCTCGCGGGGTACGGCGCGATGCTCTCGTACGGTCACGCGGACGATGCGTTCGTCGCGCCGGAGGTAACGCTACGTGAGTGGCGCGCGACGGACTGGAGCATCGAGCCGCGCGGGCACGCGGTGAGTGGTGGGCCGCAGCGTGCGCGACGGAGACGCCGGTCGATGGGGTGGCGGACGGAGCGGTGTACGCCGGCGACGGGTGCGGCGGCGCGGCATCGGGGCGGTACGCGGGCCGGGCGCGGGTGGGGGACAGTATCGTGGTGGTGGAGGCTCGCCGGGGAGCGCGTACGCGTCGGCAGAGGGGATGGGGGCGGTGTTGCGGGGGTTGCAGGCGTATTGAGCGGCGACTACTCGCCCGCCGTGGACTCCGCGAGCGCTTCCGGCGCGGAGGCGGCCTCGAGCGCGTCGGCGGCGGGTGAGCCGCCGCTGGGGCGGCCGATCACGGTGAGTTCGAGCAGCTCGGCGACGTCGAACGTCTTCATGCGCTTGTCTTCGTCCGGCTGCACCGTCGGGATGCCGTCCTCGAACATCTGGATGCAGAACGGGCACGCCGTCGCGATCACCTGCGCGCCGGTCTCGTAGGCCTCTTCCGTGCGCGCGACGTTGATGCGCTTGCCCTTCGACTCCTCCACCCACATGTGAGCGCCGCCGGCGCCGCAGCAGAAGCTGTTCTCGCGGTTGCGCGGCATCTCGACGCGCGCGCCGCCGGGCATGGCATCGACGATGTCGCGCGGGCCGTCGTAGTTGCCGTTGTGGCGGCCCAGGTAGCACGAGTCGTGGTAGGTGACGGTGAGCGGCAGGTCCTGCTTCGGGATCAGGGCGCCGTCCTGGAGGAGCTTCGCGAGGAACGACGAGTGGTGGATGACCTCGAACTCGCCCTCGAACTGCGGGTACTCGTTGCGCCATCGTGTTGAAGCAGTGCGGGCAGTTGGTGATGATCTTGCGCACGCCCTTCGCGTGCAGCACTTCGATCAGCGACTTCGCCTGTTCCTGGTAGAGGTACTCGTTGCCGAGGCGGCGCGCCGGGTCGCCGCGTGCACTGCTCCTCTTCGCCCAGGCAGCCGAAGCTGACGCCGGCCTCCGTCAGCAGGCGGGCGACGGCGCGCGTCATCGGGATGTTGCGGTCGACGAGGGCGCCGGAGCAGCCGACCCAGTAGAGGTACTTCTGCGAGCCGTCGAACGTCGGGATGTCGAGCCCCTCCATCCACGACGTGCGGGTGTGCGGTGTGCCGCGCCAGGGGTGGCCGCGCTGCTCGAGCTGCATCAGCGTCGCGGCGGCGGTCTCGGGCATGTTGGCTTCGTTCATGCGTGAGGAAGCGGCGCATGTCCTGCAGCGCCGGGACGTGCTCGATGAACACGGGGCACTGGTACTGGCAGGCGCCGCATGTCACGCAGTCCCAGACCGGGTTGAAGCCGACGGCATCGATCAGCGTGAGGTCGCCATCGGCAGCAACCGCGGTGTGGCCGTTACCGCCCGCATGGCCGTTGCCGTTCGCGTGGCCGTTGCCGTTGTCGCTGGCGCCGTTCTTCCCCGGGCGCAGGGCATCCCAGACGAAGAGCGGCGACTGGATCTTGCGCACGTCGTGCTCGATGGCGGTGCGCATGTCGTGCATGATCTTCTTCGGCGATAGTTCCTTGCCGGTGAGGTACGCCGGGCAGTTGATCTCGCATCGTCCGCACTCGGTGCAGGTGTAGGGATCGAGCATCTGCTTCCAGGTGAGGTCCTGGATGACGCCGGCGCCGAACCGCTCCGCGTTCTCGAAGTCCTTGATCGGCTGGAGCTGACCGGTCGGCGCGACGCGGCGGAAGCCGATATTGAAGGGCACGGTGAGCACGTGCGAATGCTTGCTGTACGGCAGGTAATTGAGGAAGGCGAGGAAGTCGAAGAGGTGGGCGTACCACCAGAAGACCAGGAAGCCCTGCGCCACCTCCTGCGACATGCCGATGGCGTCGTAGAACTGCGCCAGGCCGTACGAGAGGAAGCCCCACGCCTCGCCGCCCTGCGGGTCGGTGTAGACCTCGAAGCTGTTGGCGAAGATGTCCGTGACCATCAGGAAGGCGATGAAGAAGAGGATCAGCCAGGCGTCCATGTTGAAGGTCATGCGCGCCGGCTTCCAGAAGCGGCGCTGCCAGGCGGCCATGGCGCAGCCGACGAGCACGAGGATGTTGAAGATGTCCATCGGCGCGCGGACCGTGACGTCGTAGAACGACGCCGCCGAGGTGCTCGAGCGAGTAGTCCTCGCTGACGCCCTTGAGCAGGAAATTCAGCGTGCGGATCTGGAGCACGATGAACCCGAAGTAGATCAACGAGTGGAGTAGGCCGCTGTACCAGTAGCGGCGGCGGGCGACGCGCGCGTTGCCCAGCAGGTAGGGGATGAGGGACGTCAGGCGCTCCCAGAGGTGATCGAAGCGGTTGTCGCCCTTGCCGCGGGCGAAGACGAGCACCTTGATGGTGCAGGAGTAGATAAAGAAGGCGACGCCGCTCGAGGAAGGCGATGTAGAAGACGTAGTTCCCGGGAAACTCGTGGGAAGGGAGCACAGGCCTCCAGCGCGCAACCGCCAGCGCGTACGGATCATAGCCCTGCTCAATTGGTAGGGCAATCGAAGCGTGCCCTTCTCAGAACCCGCGCTACGGCGTTGCCAGCGCCGCGCTCGCCGCCTCGATGCGGCCGAGGATCTGGGCGGACTCCGCGGCATCGGCGAGCCGCGGCTGGTACTGGTCCCAGATGTGGATCGCGGTGTAGCGCGTCGCCGTCGCCTTCTTCCCGGTGAACGTGACATCGAGCAGCACCCCCTGCTGTGTCTCGAGCGACCAGCTCTGGTCGAAGACGAAGTTGCCGAGCGCGTAGGCGACGTACGTGTTGCCGATGACCTCGTGCGCCTGCGGCCAGTGTGGGTGGTTGCCGACGACCATATCTGCACCCGCCGCCGCGGCCGCGCGCGCGAACTCGCGCTGCCGGTCCGACGGCGGCGTGGTGTACTCGATCCCCCAGTGCGGGATGACGATGACGACGTCGGCGACCTTGCGCGCGTTCGCGACGTCCTCGGCGATGGTGGTGGTATCGAGCGGCGCGCTACCCGGGCTGTCGGCCGTGGCGTGGTAGTAGTCGGCGATGTCGTCGTAGGCCAGGAAGGCGAAGTGCACCCCGTTGCGGGCGACGACGACGGGCGCGCGCGCGTGCGCCAGGTCGGGACCGCTGCCCACGGCGGCGATGCCGGCGGCGCGCAGGTTGTCGTCCGTCTCCAGCTCCGCGCGGTCGCCGCATGGCGTCATGCCACAGTCCTTGATGTGGTTCGCGGCGTGCGAGATCACGTCGTACCCCGCGTAGCGCATGCCTTCGACCGCGGCGGCCGGCGCCCCAAGGCTGAAGGTCTCGATGCAGCCGAACGGCGTGACGGCATCCGAGGCCGTGGCATCGAGCGTGCCGATCGTGATGTCGGCGGCGTTAAGCATGTCGTGCAGCGGCTCGTAGGACCGCGTGAAGTCGCCGCCAAGCGACATGATCTTCGCGTAGGTGCAGCGGGCGGGGATGATGTCGCCCGTGAAGAGCAGGTGCGTGACCGGCTCGACCGTCGGCGCTGGTGGAGGCGTGACTGTTGGCGAGGCGACCGTGGCGGCCGTGGGTGTCGGGCTCGCGTCGTGTGACTTCGAGTCGCTGCAGGCGGCCACCATCACGACAAGCGCGAGGACCGCGACGGCACGGGCGGCGCCGCTCGCTCTGCGGAGATGCAGCGTTCGCGGTGCCATGCGGACATTGTAGTCACGCCGCCAGCGGTAGCCCGCAGCAGCGGGCGCGCCTACACTCGTTGCACTGAAGCGGCAGGAGGCACCTGATGAAGACCTATCGATTCCCGGAGAACTTCTCGTGGGGCACCGCGACGGCCTCGTACCAGGTCGAGGGCGCGTGGCAGGAGGACGGGAAGGGCGAGTCGATCTGGGATCGCTACAGCCACACCGAGGGAAAGATCATCAACGGCGATACCGGCGACGTCGCCTGCGATCAGTACCACCGCTACAGGGAAGACGTCGCGCTGATGAAAGAGCTCGGGATGCGGGGCTACCGCTTCAGCATCGCCTGGCCGCGCGTGATCCCGGACGGCAAGGGCGCGATCAACCAGAAGGGGCTCGACTACTACAGCCGGCTCGTCGATGAGCTGCTGGCGAACGACATCACTCCCTTCCCGACGCTGTATCACTGGGACCTGCCGCAGGCGCTGCAGGACGACGGCGGGTGGACGAACCGCGAGATCGTCGGCCACTTCGCGCGCTACGCCGAGACGTGCGTCAACGTGCTCGGCGACCGCGTGAAGAACTGGATGGTCTTCAACGAGCCGTGGTGCTTCACGTTCCTCGGATACCTGTTCGGATCGCACGCGCCCGGCATCCGCGATTCCGCGGATGGCGATGCGCTCGACGCACGTCACAAACCTCGCGCACGCGGCCGCGATCAAGGCGATGCGGGCGACCGGCAAGCCGGAGCCGATCGGCACGGCGTTCAGCATGGACGCGAAGTACCCGGCATCGGACAGCGCGGAGGACCGTAGCGGCGGCCGAGCGCTCGCACGCGTTCAGCAACACCTGGTTCCTGGACCCGCTGCTGAAAGGCGCGTACCCGCAGGCGTACGTCGATCAGGAGAAAGCGCTCGCGCGGATGGACATCCGGCCGGGGGACATGGAGGCGGTGCGTGCGAAGCTCGACTTCATCGGCATCAACCTCTACCAGCGGAGCATCGTCGCGGCGTCGGAGCAGGACCGGAACCTCGGCGCGCGGCCGGTGCCGGGGCCGGGGCCGCGCACGGCGTTCAACTGGGAGGTGTGGCCGGCGGCGATCTACCGCATGATCAAGCGCATCGACGCCGATTACGGCCGATGGCGGGCACCCGGTGCTCTACGTCACCGAGAACGGCTGCTCGTACCCGACGGCGCCGGGCGCGGACGGCCGCGTGCACGATGACGAGCGCATCGACTTCTATCGTGGCTACATCGGCCAGGTGGCGCGGGCGATGGACGAGGGCTGCGACGTGCGCGGCTACTACGCGTGGACGCTGCTCGACAACTTCGAGTGGTCGATGGGCTTCAGCCAGCGCTTCGGCCTCACATACTGCGACTTCGAGACGCAGCAGCGCACCATCAAGGACAGCGGCTACTGGATGCGCGATCTGATCGCGAAGGGCGAGATCGAGTACGACGAGACGCTAGTGTAGGGGTTGGGTGTGATCTGGTGCGATCGATGTAATTCGAGCGGACGAGCATGACGATGGTGCGCGCTGGTCCTTCCTGTCGTTTCCTGGCGTGTGTAGGTCCGACTCCCCTCCCGCTGCCGATGACGGTGTCGCTGTGGTGTTCGGCAGTACGGGCGTCACCTGGCTCTCGAACGGCACAGAAGGAAGGCGACTATTTCTGGCGCAGGCGGAGGAATACGACGACTCGACGTTGGCAGGCGGCGGAGGCGACCGGAGCCGACTTCGCGGTCGAGAAGGTTTCTCAAGGTCTGTCGCAGCGTCTCGTCTTGCGTCTGGGCTCGGGGACCGGCGAACCATTTGTGAGCTGCAGGCGATCCCGGCTAACGCCACGGGGATCGGGCTACGACGGCTATCAGCCGATGACGCTAGCCTCCGATGTCGACTCGTTGTCGTCGGGCCTGGAACGCGATCTGCGTTATCGATCAGCAGCGCCTCCACACCGAACGTCCGGTGACCGTCCTGCGCGTGACTAGGCCCGATGCGACGAAGTAAACTCAGTGAGGCAGGTCCAATATCCGAACGGATGGTGCTCGCGTCGTGCTGACCAGACTGCGACTATGAGCTGGTCAATGTCAGTTCCCGTACTGCTTCGTCTCCATCCGCTCGAACACGAGCGCGTACGCCACGGCGTCGGCCACGGGACGATGCCGCATGCCGCGCGGAACGACGTAGAGGTCGCCCTCAGTCAGGGTGACCGCATCCGCGCCATCCAGCTCGATGCGGAACGCGCCGCGCCAGCAGACGAACATCTCGTCTTCATCATGCGCATGCCAGGGGAACTCGCCCTCGAGGCGGGCGATGCGGACGACGGAGTCGTTGGCGACGGCGAGGTCTCGCGGCTGCCACGGGGTCGGTGATCGCGTCGGCGGCGGCGTTGATGTTGGTGGGCGTGATCATGGGTCTGGCCTCCGTGTGCGAGCGTTTGGCCGGACGTGGCTCGTCGCTGAATGATGGAGCGATCGAGGCGCACGGGGTAGATTCCTCGGCTGCGCTTCGCTCCGCTCGGAATGACGGGTCTATCCTTCGTCTTCGATCAGGCCCTCGAACTGGAACGCGAACTCGATGATCGCGAGGGCCTTCGCGGCGAGCGCGCGCCGGAGCGACACGGCATCACCCTCGCTCGAGGCGTAGAACACGAGCGCGCCACCGCCTCCCGCGCCGCATGCTTTGCCGGCGGACGCGCCGTTCGACATCGCGACATCGAAGATGGCGTCGACGGCGTCGTTCGTGACGGACGGATGCAGGCGCTTCTGCTGGGTCCAGTTCTCGGCGAGCACGTGGCGGATGCCGCCAAAGTCGCTGCCGGCGATGGCGTCGCGCATCGCGCGGCCGTACTGCTTCAGCGCCAGCAGCGCGCCGGTGACTTCGTCGTCATGGCGAGCGTAGGCCGCCCACACCGCGTCGTGGATCTCGCCCGAGAGGCGCGCCACGCCGCTGTCCACGAGCACCAGCCGCTTCTGCAGCGCGGCGAGGTGCGCCTCCGGCATCTCCAGGCGCTCGATGTGCACTGGAGCCCCTCCCGCATCCCGACCGAAGGACATGAAGCTCAGGCCGCCGTAGCAGGCGGCGTACTGGTCCTGGCGGCCGCCGGCGACGCCGCCCGTGGTCTCGCGCGCGAACGCCGCCTCGGCGATCTCGTCCAGGTCGGCATCGGGGTGGCGCAGCGCATACGCGAGCACGTGCTCGGCGGCGGATGATCCGAGGCCGGAGGCATCGACGTCGCGCGAGATGCGCACATCGTCGCCGGCGATCTCTCCGCGCACGTAACGGTCGATGGCGACGTTGACGACGGCGCCGCCCTCCGCGTCGGCGAAGGCGGGCACATCGGTCCAGCCACCGGCGAGGTCGATGCGGAGTGGGGCGCGGGCGGCGGAGGCCATAGGGTGATTGTGCTATGCGACTGCGGCTGGCGCGACCGCGATGTTAAGCCCACCAGCCGCGGTCGACGCCTGTGAACACCACGAGCGGCACCAGGAGAATCGCGGCGGCCGATGCGAGCGCGATCGCGGGCCCGGCGTTCGCATCCCACACGCGGGCGGCGGACGGAGGCGTGTAGGTGTTGCCGACGGACGCGGCGATACGGCGCGCCTTCGAGCGGAGGCGGAGGCTGTTGGTCATGACGGAGACGCTGCTGAAGGCCATCGCGGCGCCGGCGATGATCGGGTTCAGCAGGCCGAGCGCGGCGATGGGGATGGCGATGACGTTGTAGCCGAAGGCCCACGCCAGGTTCTGGCGGATCGTCGTCAGCGTCTCGCGGCTCAGGGCGATCGCCTCTGCGAGCTTGGAGATGTCGCCGTGGAGCAGCGTGATGTCGCCCGCCTCGATCGCGACGTCCGTGCCGGTGCTCATGGCGATGCCGACATCGGCGCGGGCCAGCGCGGGGGCGTCGTTCACGCCGTCACCGGCCATGGCCACGGAGAGTCCCTGCGCCTGGAGCGACTCGACGAGCTCGAGCTTGTCCTCCGGCCGGACGCCGGCGCGATATTCGTCGATGCCTGCGGCTGAGGCAGCGCGGCCGGCCGCCGCGGCATTGTCCCCCGTGAGCATGATCACGCGCAGTCCGAGCGCGCGCAGCGCATCGACGGAGCGGGCCGCGTTGGGTTTGATCTCGTCCGAGATTCCGATCACTCCTTCGACACGGCCATCGGCGGCGACGAACATCACCGTCGCGCCGGAGGCCTCGAGGCGCGCGGCCTCGGCCTCGACGTCTGCATCGACCGGGATCGCGCGCTCGTCGATCAGGGCGCGGCTGCCGGCGACGACGTCTGCGCCGTCGACGCGCGCCGTAACGCCGCGCGCCGTGATCGAGGTGAAGTCGGTGGCCGGCGGCAGGTCGTAGCCGGACTCGACGGCCGCGTCGACGATGGCGCGGCTGAGCGGGTGGTCGCTGTTCTGCTCTGCGGCGGCGGCGATCGTGAGCAGGCGCTGCTCGGATATCACCGGGACCGCGGGTGCCGGGATCGCGGCGGTGACCTGCGGGCGGCCCTGCGTAAGCGTGCCGGTCTTGTCGAGGACAACGGCGTCGAGCGAGCGCGTGGCTTCGAGGACCTCTGCGTTCTTGATGAGGATGCCGCGCTCGGCGCCGATGCCCGTGCCCACCATGATCGCCGTCGGCGTCGCCAGGCCGAGCGCGCACGGGCAGGCGATCACGAGCACGGCGACGGCCGCGCGCATGCCGTAGACCCAGTCACCCGCCGCGACGCCCCACCCGAGCAGCGTGACGAGCGCGATGACGATGACGACGGGCACGAAGACCGCGGCGACCTGGTCCACCAGGCGTCTGCACGGGCGCCTTCGAGCCCTGTGCCTCCTCCACCATCTTCGCCATGCGCGCGAGCACCGTCGCCTGCCCGACGGCCGTGGCCTCAACGCGCATGACGCCGCTCTGGTTCATCGTGCCGCCGATCACGGCATCGCCGACGGCGCGCTCGACCGGGATCGACTCGCCGGTGATCATCGACTCATCGACGGTGCTGTGCCCCTCGCGCACGACGCCATCGAGGGCGACACGCTCGCCGGGGCGTACGACGAAGACATCGCCGGGAGCCAGGCGCTCGATCGGCAGCTCCACCTCGGCGCCATCGCGGATCACGCGCGCGGACTTCGCGGCCATGCCGAGCAGGGCGCGGATCGCGGAGCCTGCCGCGCTCTTCGATCGCTCCTCGAAGTACTTGCCCATCGTGATGAAGACGAGCACGGCCGCGGACACATCGAAGAACATGTGGTAGGGCTGGTCCGTGACCACGACCCAGGCGCTGAAGACGTAGGCGGCGCTCGTGCCCAGCGCGATCAGCACGTCCATGTTCGGATTGAGGTGGCGCATCGACGCGAAAGCGCCGCGGTAATAGCGCCAGCCGAGGACTCCCTGGATCAGCGTCGCGAGGACGAGCACGAGCCACTGCGTCGCGCGCATGCTGCCGACGTAGACGCCGGCGATGTCCATGCCCATCGAGAGCACGACCGTGGGGACGCCGAGGATCGCGCCGAAGACGACGAGACGCAGCGTCTGCGCGGCGCGGTCATCGCGTTCGCGGCCGCGGTCGCGTGTGGGTGCCGCGACGCGCGCCTCATATCCCGCCTTCTCGACCGCGGCGATGAGGGTGTCGGGCTGGACGCCGTTCATGCTGGTAACGAGGGCGGTCTCGGAGGCGAAGTTCACGTTCGCGGACTCGACGCCTTCGACCTTGCCAAGCGCGCGCTCGACGCGTCGCACGCAGGAGGCGCAGGTCATGCCCGTGATATCGAGGGTGGTGGTGTTCTCGGCCATGTCGTTGTCTCGTGGCGAAGACCTCAGGCGGGCGCCGCCGCGGCCTCGTACCCTTCTTCTTCAATCGCTTCGATGATCTTCTTCGCGTCGAAGTCACCTTCGACTTCGGCGGTCTTGTCGGCGAGCGATACGCGCGCCGCCGTGACGCCGGGGACGGACTTCACGGCCTCGGTGACGTGGTGGACGCAGTTGTCGCAGGTCATGCCGGTGACGTTGAAGATGAGCTTCTGTGCCATGTCTGTTCTCCTCCGGCTACTTGCCGGCCATCTCGTACAGGGCGGACAGCTCCGAGAGCACCTGCTCGTCGCGGCCCTCGCGGATGCCGTCGACGACGCAGGAGTGGAGGTGGCCCGACGAGCATCGATCGCCTCCATCTTCTCGATGGCGCGGCGGACGGCATACGTCTGCTTGAGGACGTCAACGCAGTACTTGTCCGCCTCGACCATGCGTCGGATGCCATCGAGATGGCCGTCGATGAAGTTGAGACGCTTGAGGACGTCGGCCTTGGTGTCTGGGAGCATTGCTGTATACCCATACCCCTCCGGTGGGGGTCTATATTCAATCGTAGCAGACATGGCAAGCGGTGCCAAGCATGCGACGATATGGAAGTGGGAGGCGCGAGAGCGGGATGACGGGCGGGCCGGCGCGGTAGTCGCAATCCGGGCGGGCACTGATGTCGGACGACGGCGCATCGGCTAGTATGGAGGCCTATGGCAGAGCGACACATTCAGCGCGGCGTGGTAGTACCGGTACGGGATGGCCGTTGACCGGTGCGTGCGCGCGCGACTGGTAACGGCCCCGAGCAATCGGGGCTTTTTCGCGCCCGCAGGTCGACGCTACGATGATGGGTGAGCATCGGGCGAGGAGACAGGACGATGGCGAAGCAGGCTGAACCGCGGACCGCGGGCGGTGGCGCGATGGCGAAGGCGTATGACCCGCGCGAGACCGAGGCGCGCGTGTACGAGTTCTGGGAGTCGCGCGGCTACTTCAAGCCGAGGCGCGACGGCGCGCGCGACGCGGCGAAGCAGCCGTTCTGCATCATCATGCCGCCGCCGAACGTCACCGGTGAGCTGCACATCGGCCACGCGCTCGACCGACACCGTCGAGGACATCCTCATCCGCTGGCACCGCATGCTCGGCGACCCGACGCTGTGGGTGCCGGGCATCGACCACGCGGGCATCGCCACGCAGAACGTCGTCGAGAAGCAGCTCGCGAAGGAGGGCATGTCCCGCCACGACCTGGGCCGCGACGAGTTCGAGAAGCGCGTCTGGCAGTGGGTCGGCAAGTACCGGCCGATCATCAGCAACCAGCATCGCAGGCTCGGAGCATCGGCCGACTGGTCACGCGAGGTCTTCACGCTCGACGAGACGCCGCAACTGGCGGTGCGGACGACGTTCAAGAAGCTCTTCGACGATGGGCTGATCTACCGCGGCGAGCGGCTGATCAACTGGTGCCCGCGCTGCCGCACCGCGCTGAGCGACCTGGAGGTCGAGCACGAGGACCAGCAGAGCAGCCTCTGGCACATCCGCTACCCGCTCGTCGACGGCACCGACCACGAAGGGCGCCCGCACATCGGCGATGAGTACATGGTCGTGGCAACGACGCGTCCCGGAGACGTTCGTCGGCGACGTAGCGGTCGCCGTGAACCCGAAGGACCCGCGCTACACCGACGAGGGTCGGTCGCCAGGTGATGCTGCCCGTGATCCAGCGCGTGGTGCCGGTGATCGCGGATGACGCCATCGAGATGGAGTTCGGCACGGGCACCCTGAAGGTGACGCCTGGCCACGACCCGGTGGACTTCGAGATCGCCCAGCGCGCCGGCTTGCCGATCATCAGCGCGATGAACCTCGACGCCACCCTGAACGAGCAGGCGGGGCCGTACGCCGGCATGGATCGCTACGAGGCGCGGCAGGTGATCCTGCGCGACCTGGAGGAGCTGGGGTACCTGGAGAAGACGGAGCCGCACGCGATGACGATCGGCGTGTGCCAGCGCTGCCACACCGTCGTCGAGCCGCTGATGTCGTGGCAGTGGTTCGTGAACATGAAGCCCCTCGCGCAGCCGGGCATCGAGGCGGTGCGCGACGGTCGCGTGCGCTTCGTGCCGGAGCGGTTCGAGCGCGTGTACTTGAACTGGATGGAGAACATCCGCGACTGGTGCATCTCGCGGCAGCTGTGGTGGGGGCACCGCATCCCCGTCTGGTACAGCGCGGATGAGGACGGCGACCGGATCATCGTCACGCTGCGCGAGCCTTCTGCGCCGGCGAACGCGGAGCCCATCGTCGGCACGTACAACGAGCTCCGCGCGCGCGGCATCAGCCACGAGACGATCGCCACGCACGGCACCTGGTCCGGTGTCGAGGCGACGCCCATCGTGTCGATCGAGACACCGGAGCGCTCGCCGAGCGGCGGCGGCCATCTGCTGCAGGAGAACGACGTGCTGGACACGTGGTTCTCCTCCGGCCTGTGGCCGTTCTCCACGCTCGGATGGCCGCGCGAGACCGACGAGCTGGCGTACTGGTATCCGACGTCGGTGATGGAGACGGGCTACGACATCATCTTCCTGTGGGTGAGCCGCATGATCATGATGGGACTCTACGACGTGGGCGAGATCCCCTTCAGCGTCGTCTACCTGCACGGCACGGTGCGCAACGAGCACGGCCAGCGTATGAGCAAGTCGCTGGGCACCGGCGTCGACCCCCTCGAGGCCGTCGAGCAGTACGGCGCCGATGCTCTGCGCTACACGCTGATCACGTCGAGCGGGCCCGGCAACGACATGCGGCTCTCGGACCAGCGCATGGAGGCCGGGCGGAACTTCGCGAACAAGCTGTGGAACGCGGCCCGCTTCGTGATCTCGATGATCGGCGACGAGCGCGTGGACATCGCGGCCATGCCGGAAGAGGCGGGCGCGGCGGAGCGGCCGCGTGGAGGACCGCTGGATCCTTTCGCGCGTCGAGGGGCTGGCACGCAGCGTCGATGAGCAGATGCGGAAGTTCGAGCTGGGAGAAGCCACGCGGCAGGTCTACGAGTTCGTGTGGAGCGAGTTCGCCGACTGGTACATCGAGATCGCGAAGGTGCGCGTGCGCGGAGATGTGCAGGCGGGGCCATCGCCGCTGCCCGTGCTGGCGTACGTCCTGGAGCGATGCCTGCGGCTGCTGCACCCGGCGATGCCGTTCGTGAC
Source organism: uncultured Chloroflexia bacterium (assembly GCA_963736015.1). Lineage (GTDB taxonomy): Bacteria > Chloroflexota > Dehalococcoidia > DSTF01 > JACRBR01 > CAVTNG01. The sequence goes on from CAVTNG010000009.1 coordinate 255,815, forward strand.
GGAGGAGATCTGGCAGGCGCTGGTCAGCCGTCTCGACGGCGTGGACGAGGGCGCGCTGATCGTCGCGCCGTTCCCGCGCGGCGAGAGCGGCTATACGGACGCTGCCGCGGAGCACGAGATGGAACGGCTGATCGACGTCGTGCGCGCGATCCGCAACATCCGCGCCGAGAAGAAGGTGGAGCCCGCGAAGTTCATCGAGGCGTACGTCGTTGCAGATGGCGCGCGCGAAACGCTCGAGGCTGGCACGCCGTTCATCGAGATGCTCGCGCGGGCGCGTCCCCTGCACGTCGTCGCCGAAATGTCTGAGGCGCCGCGCGATCAGGTGGCCACGGCGGTGCTGGAAGGCGTCACGGCCGTCGTACCGCTGGCCGGGCTGTTCGACACCGACGCCGAGCGCGCGCGCCTGCAGAAGCTCATCGCTGACGCCGAGGCCGAGGCAGGGCGCATCGAGGCGAAGCTGGCGAACGAGCAGTTCCGCTCGAAGGCACCCGCGAACATCGTCGCGACCGAGGAGGAGCGGCTGGCGGCCGTCCGCACGCGGCTGGATGGACTGCGCGCGAGCCTCGCGGAGCTGGCGTGAGGCGCGAAAGGCGCTTCGATCGCACGCGCGATACCCTGTACTCGGAGCCATGACTACAACCGGCATCACTGCGGACCACGAGGACGCGTTCCTCACCGAGATCGACGCCTGTCTCGACGAGATGCGGCCGTACGTCCACTCGCACGGCGGTGAGTTGAACCTCGTCGACTGGCTCCCGGACGAGGGCCGCCTGCGGCTGCAGCTCGCCGGCTCCTGCCACGGCTGCCCGATGAGCATGGTGACGATGAAGCTCGGCATCGAGCGCATCGTGCAGGACCGCTTTCCCCAGGTGAAGGTCGTCGAGGCGATCAAGGTCGACGACTTCGACTACCCCGAACTCGGCTCCTAGACGCTACGCAGCCCGGTGCCATCCATCCCGCACCGTGATACGATCCTGCTCCAAGATTGTTCACCAGGAGCGAAGCCTCGATGAGCCTCGACGGGACGCGGGTGAGACGCAGCACCGTCCTGCGGCGGATGCTGCAGGCGCCGGAGATCGTCGTGCTGCCGGGCGCCTACGACGCGCTCTCGGCGCGGCTGGCCGAACGCGCCGGGTTCAGCGCGATGTTCACGACGGGCTTCGGGTTCAGCGCATCGGCGCTGGGCCAGCCGGACTTCGGGCTGCTCACCATGTCCGAGACGATGGACCGCGTGCGCCATATCGTCGATGCCGTGTCGGTGCCTGTCGTGGCGGACATGGACACGGGCTACGGCAACCCGCTGAACACGGCTCGCACCGTCCGCGAGTGCGTGCAGGCTGGCGCCGCGGGGATCATCCTCGAGGATCAGCAGTGGCCGAAGAAGTGCGGGCACTTCGAGGGCAAGAAGGTGATCCCGGCCGACGAGCACGCCGCGAAGCTGCGCGCCGCCATCGATGCGCGTGGCGACGACGACCTGATCATCATCGCGCGGACGGACGCGCGGGCGCCGCTGGGGCTCGATGAAGCGATCCGGCGCGGGCGCACTGTATCGCGACGCCGGCGCGGACGTGGTCTTCGTCGAGGCGCCGCAGAGCCTCGACGAGCTGCGCGCGGTGAAGCAGGCGATCCCGGACGCGCCGCTGTTCGCCAACATGGTCGAGGGCGGCAAGACGCCGCTCCTTTCGTTCGAAGAGCTGCAGTCGCTGGGATACAAGATGGTGGTGTTCCCGCTCTCGGCGCTGATGGCGGCGACGAAGGCGATCGAACGCGTCTACGCGGAGCTGTACGCGAAGAAGACGACGGCGGGCGTGCGCGACATGCTGACGGGCTTCGAGGAGTTCGAGCGCATCGTCGGCGTCCCGGAGCTCCGCGCGCTCGAGGAACGTTACGGCATAGCGGAGGTGACACGATGACAACCACGACGATGCCGACGGCGCGGACCCTGGCCGGGCGGCCGGACAACGTACTGCGGTTGCGCGACGGCCGGCTCCTCGGATACGCCGAGTACGGCGATCGCACGGGCACCCCGCTCGTGCTGTTCCACGGCCTGCCGGGCTCGCGGTTCACCGGCGCGCTGCCGCACGAGGCGGCGACGGAGCGCGGCGTGCGCGTCATCGCTCCGGACCGTCCGGGGTATGGGCTTTCCGACTTCAAGAAGAAGCGCACGATCGCGGACTGGACGGACGACGTCGTGGAGCTGGCCGACGCGCTCGGCCTCGGGCGGTTCGCCGTCGCCGGCATCTCCGGCGGGGGGCCGTACGCGGCCGCGGCCGCGCTTCGGATCTCCGATCGCCTGACGTTCGCGGCGATCATCAGCGGCGTCGGCCCGTTCGAAGCCGCCGGCGCGACCGAGGGCATGAGCCGCATGAACCGCATCCTCTTCGGTGCGGCGCGGCGTGTGCCGCCCGTCTCGCGCGCGATTCTCGAGTCCATGTCGTTCGTCGGGCGGTCGCATCCGGAACGGGCAATCAACCAGATGCTGAAGAGCGTGCCGGAGGCGGACCGCGCAGTGTTGTCGGACGAGAACATTCGGCAGTTGCTCATGGACGACTTCAAGGAGGCGTTCCGGCAGGGCGCGCGCGGCGCCGCACACGAAACGGGCCTGTACGCGCGGCCGTGGGGCTTCCGGCTCGAGGACATCGCCATGCCGGTGACGCTCTGGCAGGGCGAGGACGACGTCAACGTGCCGCCTTCGATGGGCCGCTACCAGGCGCAGGCCATCCCGAACTGTGATGCGCGCTTCTTCCCCGGGGAGGGCCACCTGCTCATCGTCACGCACATGCGCGAGATGATGGAGCTGGTTGCGGCGGCGCCCTGAGCCGGAATCGACGTCAATATGCCTGACCCGATGCTCGTCGCGAAGGGCGCGCAAGACGTCTTCATGCTGCCGGGCATGGCGAACCGCCACGGCCTCATCGCGGGCGCGACCGGGACCGGCAAGACTGTCACGCTGCAGTCGCTCGCGGAGCACTTCAGCGCCATCGGTGTGCCCGTCGTGCTGGCCGATGTGAAGGGCGACCTTGCGGGGATCAGCCAGCCCGGCGGCGGCAACGAGAAGGTCGATGCGCGGCTGAAGCAGCTCGGCATCGACGGCTTCGCGTTCAGCGGCTGCCCGGTCACGTTCTGGGACGTCTTCGACCAGAACGGGCACCCGGTGCGCGCGACGATCTCCGACATGGGGCCGCTGTTGCTCTCGCGGCTGCTGAATCTCAACGACACGCAGGCCGGCGTGCTGTCCGTCGTGTTTCGCGTAGCCGATGACAACGGCTTCCTGCTGCTCGACCTCAAGGACCTGCGGGCGATGCTGCAATACGCGGGCGACAACGCGAAGTCGATCAAGACGCAGTACGGGAATGTCTCGGCCGCGAGCGTCGGCGCGATCCAGCGCGGGTTGATCGCGCTCGAGGATCAGGGCGCGGACCATCTCTTCGGCGAGCCGGCGCTCGACCTCGACGACCTGATCCAGACCGACGGCGACGGGCGCGGGATGGTGAACATCCTCGTCGCCGATCAGCTCATTAACTCGCCGAGCGTCTACTCGACGCTGCTGCTGTGGCTGCTCTCGGAGCTGTTCGAGCGGCTGCCCGAAGTAGGCGATCCGGAGAAGCCGAAGCTCGTGTTCTTCTTCGACGAGGCGCACCTGCTCTTCGACGACGCGCCGAAGGTGCTGCTGGACAAGATCGAGCAGGTCGTGCGGCTGGTGCGCTCGAAGGGCGTCGGCGTGTACTTCGTGACGCAGAACCCGCTCGACGTGCCGGACGACGTGCTGGGGCAGCTCGGCAACCGCGTGCAGCATGCGCTGCGCGCATTCACGCCGCGCGACCAGAAGGCGGTGAAGGCGGCGGGGACGACGTTCCGCGCAGAACCCGAATATCGACATCGAGACGGCGATCACCGAGCTGGGGGTGGGCGAGGCGCTGGCATCGATGCTCGAGGAGAAGGGAACCCCGTCAGTCGTGGAGCGCGCGTTCGTGGTGCCGCCGCACAGCCGCATCGGGCCGATCACGATGGAGGAGCGCCGGAAGATCATCGATGCGTCGGTGCTGCAGGGCCACTACGACCAGGTCCTCGACCGGGAGTCGGCGTACGAGAAGCTGAAGGCGAGGGCCGAGCAGTCGACCGCAGCGGCCGTGGCGCCACCACCCGTCGCGACAGCGCCCGCACCGGCCGATGCGCCCGCGCCTGCGCCGAAGCGCAAGAGTGCGGGCCGCGAGCGCGAGGGCATGGTAGAGGCGATGGAGAAGTCAGCGGTGCGTGCCATCGGCAGCCAGCTCGGCCGTTCGATCTCGCGCGGGCTGTTCGGGAACCTGATGAAGAAGCTGTAGTCGAGGTTAGTGCGCCAAGACCGGAGGATTTCGCGATGAGTCCAGGCGAGCATCCTGACAACCCGCCGACACGCCCTGCGCCTCGCCGACTAGAGGTGACGATGAGTTCCGAGGATGAGGTGTGGATTCGAGGCGACAAGGCTGGCCTTGAGTATCTCGCAGATTGGTGCCATCGGATTATCGGTAAAGAGCGACCCGTCGGGTCACATCCATTTTCAATGGCAGATGAACAACCTCCTGGAGGGTTCGTTGGCGATCCGGGTGGAGTTCTTCGATGACGATGAGGACTTCGAGTCGTGAATACTTCGCCGCGTGATCGCGGGATCGCGCACGCACACTGCATCGCCGCCGAAATCTTTGCGCTCTTTGCGCCTTTGCGGTGAGATCAACCGAGGAGTTCACACATGGCGATCCGTACACCGTCCCGACCGAAGCGCGAGAAGAAACCCAAAGAGCTGACCGTCGAGGAGAAGTGGGCGGCGTACGAGCGCGCGCTCATCGTGACCGCGCACCCGGACGACGCCGAGTTCCTGTGCGGCGGGACCATCGCGAAGATCTGCGACATGGGCCTCGAGACGACGCTGTGCGTGGCAACGAGCGGCGACAAGGGCACGCGCGACGTCAACCTGCGCCGCCAGGAGCTGGCTGCGATGCGCGAGGCCGAGCAGCGGCACGCTGCGGAGGTGCTGGGGCTGCATCGCGTGATCTTCTGGGGCATGCCGGACGGGTTCCTGGAGGACACGCACGAGCTGCGTGGCATGGTCGTGCGCCTGATCCGCGAGCTGCAGCCCGACCTGATGATCACCTGGGACGGCTTCCGGCCGGGGTTCAACCACACCGACCACCGCGTCATCGGCAAGGTCGTGCGCGACGCCCTGTTCCCGGCGGCGCACGACCCGCACTACTACGCCGAGTTCGCGCGTGACGGCATCGGCCCGTGGCGGACGGCGGAGCTGCTCATGGCGGGAACGCCTGATCCGGACCACCACGTGAACATCACCCCGTACCTTGACAAGAAGGCGGACGCGATCCTCGCCCACACCAGCCAGATCGATGGACGCACGCGCGATGAGATCGATGAAAAATTGGTTGGGAAAGGCCGCCGCGAAGCGCATCCGCGAGACGCGCAAGCGCACGGGATACGACCACGCGGAGTCGTTCCGGCGTATTGAATTCAGGCGGCCGCCGGGCGCACCCGGCACGCCGCCGCCGCGGGCGTGATCATCGCTACACTGGTGAAGGCCGTTCGAGCCGCGAGAGCGGCGAGCGCAGCTGACACATGGAAGCACTGGCCTACGACTTCTTCATCGCGGCGTACGCGCTCGCCATCGTGACATCGGCGGCGTACCTGGCGCTGCCGCTCTGGCCGCGCGTGACGTACCGCACGGCCGAGACGACGGCCGGCACGAACGTGACCATCGCCTCGAGCAGCGAGCCGCCGGCGTGGCTCGGGCCGTTCGCGACAGGCGCGAGCTGGCTCGATGTTCGCGGCGCTGACGCTGTCGCTGGCGTTCCGCTGGTCCGCGACGGGCCACCCCCCGTACGCCAACATGTACGAGTACACGATCGCCCTCGGCTGGGGCAGCACGCTGTTCTACGTGATCTTCGAGCGCGTGTACGGACAGCGGTCGCTCGGTGCGGTGCTGTTTCCCGGCATCACGGCGCTCTTCACCATCTCGCTGCTCTTCTTCCCCGAAGAGATCTCACCGCTGATCCCGGCGCTGCAGGCGAACCGCATCCTGGCGATCCACGTCGGCATGATGATGCTGTCGTACAGCGCCCTCTCGGTGTCGTTCGGGGCGGCGGTGCTGTACTTCGTGCAGGACGGCAAGCGCCGGTTCCAGCGCATCCCGTCCGGGAAGGTGCTCGAGGAGATCGCGCACAAGTCGGTGCTCGTGGGCTTCCCGATGCTCGCGCTGGGCATCGCGCTCGGCGCGTGGTGGGCGAACTCGGCGTGGGGGCGCTACTGGGGATGGGACCCGAAGGAGACGTCCGCCCTGGTGACGTGGCTGATCTACGCCGGCTACCTGCACGCCCGCGGCCTGAAGGCGTGGCACGGCAAGCGCTCGATGGGGATCCTGTCGTGGGCTACGCCGGCGTGATGTTCACGTACTTCGCCGTGAACCTCTGGGTGAGCGGCCTCCACAGCTACGCAGGGGTGTAAGCGGCGCACGGGTGCCGTTTCTGCAACCATCGGTCGATGCAGCCATCCAGCCATCGAGCCGACGGACTAGACGCCTCGCTACGCTCGGCATGACATGACGTAGACGCCGATGCGTCAGCCGACGCGTGCCGCCACGGCGTCGTCCACGTGCAGACTGCCGTCCTCGAGGGTGTAGAAGAGGCGCCGGAACGGGATGCCGAGGTCGCGGAAGCGGGCGCCGCCGCCTTCGTGGCGCTCGACCACCGTCATCACGAGCACGACGTCGCAGCCGGCGGCCTGCGCGGCCTGTGTGGCCTGCATCGCGGCGCCGCCCTGCGTGACGGCATCCTCGACGATGGCGACCTTGCGGCCGGGGCGGATGAGCGGTGAGCCGTCCTCCGTCGCGGCGGCGCGCATCGTCGCCTTGTCCGAGGGCCGTGGTCCTTGGCCTCGGCGCGGCCGAAGAACGTCGGCATGGTGATGCCGGCATCGAGCGCGGCGCGGCCGATGGCATCGGCGATGGGGATGCATCCGGCAGCGAGCCCGCCAACGGCCTCGGCGCCGGACTCCATCACGGCGGGCAGCATCAGCTCGCCGATGATCTTCGCGTAGCGGGGATGCAGCGTGACGCCCTTGAGGTCCAGGTAGTAGTTGCTGTAGCCGCCGGAGTTGAGGCGCACGGGTGTGGCGTGCACGGAGAGGCAGTGGCGCTCGATGGCGGCTTTCAGTGCGGCGATGTCGTCGGTTGTCGTCACGCGTCTGCGGGTCTTCTCGATCATCGACGGTGGCAGTTGATGGGAGATGCTTCGCGACGCTCAGCATGACAGGCTTTCGGTTCAGCAATGAAGGCCGCCTCAGTCGAACAGGGTCTTCTGCGGCGCCGGCGTCGCGGCCTTCGGCTCGAGGCCGAGGTGCTCGTAGGCGAGGCGGGTGGCCTGGCGGCCGCGGGGGGTGCGCTGGAGGAAGCCGAGCTGCATAAGGTACGGCTCGTAGACGTCCATGATGGTGTCGGCGTCTTCTGATATGGAAGCGGCGATGGTCTCGAGGCCGACCGGGCCGCCATCGAACTTCTCGATGATGGCGCGCAGCACGCGGTAGTCCACGCCGTCGAGGCCGATAGCGTCGATCTCGAGGCGGCCGAGGGCTTCGCTCCGCGACGTCGCCCGTGATCGCGCCGTCGGCTTTCACCTGGGCGAAGTCGCGGACGCGGCGCAGCAGGCGGTTGGCGACGCGGGGCGTGCCGCGGGCGCGGCGAGCGATCGTGATCGTGCCGGCGTCATCGATCTCGACGCCGAGGATCGCCGCCGAGCGGCGGATGATCGTCGAGAGTGCTTCGACATCGTGGAAGTCGAGGCGGTAGACGGCGCCGAAGCGGTCGCGCAGGGGCGGCGACATCATGGCGTAGCGAGTCGTCGCGCCGATCAGCGTAAACGGCTTGATGGCGAGGCGGATGGAACGGGCGCCCGGGCCCTTCCCGGTCACCCAGTCGATGGCCGACTCCTCGAGCGCGGGGTAGAGGAACTCTTCCACGACGCGCGACAGGCGGTGGATCTCGTCGATGAAGAGGACGTCGCGGGGTTGGAGGCTTGTCAGGATCGCCGCGAGATCACCGATGCGCTCGATCGCGGGGCCGGAGGTGACACGAACGCTGACGCCCATCTCGGCGGCGATGATATAGGCGAGGGTGGTCTTTCCGAGGCCTGGCGGGCCATAGAGCAGGACGTGGTCGAGCGGCTCGCCGCGGCCGCGCGCCGCCTCGATGCCGATGCTGATGTTGTCCTTGACCTTGTCCTGGTTGATGTACTCATCGAGCCGCCGCGGCCGGAGCGACGTGTCGGCCTGGACATCGCCGTCCTGCGGATCGCCGGCGATGATGCGCTCGGATTCGGGCTTCGTCGTGGGCATCGGGCGCATCATATCGCGTCCGGACGGCGCCCGAACATGCGTGCGGGTCAGTGTGTGGCGGCGTAGAGACCGTGGTCGCGGATGTAGCCCTCGACGCCGTCCGGCACGAGGTAGCGGATGCTATGGCCGGCGGCCACGCGAGCGCGGATGTCCGATGAGGAGATCTCGAGCAAGGGCAGCGAGAACGCATCGATGCGATCACTCAGCCCGGGAACGCCGAGGCTTGCAGTATCAACATCCACGCCTTCCCGCGGCGCGACGGCGAGGCGGGCGTGGGCGACGATGCCCTCTGGCTCGTGCCAGTTCGGGAGGTCGGCGAGCGCGTCGGCGCCAACGATGAACCAGAACTCGTCGTCGAGGCGCTCGCCAGCGAGGGCTTCGAGCGTGTCGGCGGTGTACGTCGGTCCGCTGCGGCGCAGCTCGATGTCGCTGATGCCGAAGCCGGTGTTGTCGGCGATGGCAAGCTTCAACATCTCGAGGCGATGCGCCGCCGGCGTGATCTCGCGATCGCCCTTGCGCCACGGCTCGGCGGCCGGGACGAACAGCACCTCATCCAGCGAGAGCTGTTCACGCGCGCACTCCGCGAGCACGAGGTGCGCGACGTGCACGGGGTCGAAGGTGCCGCCGAGGATACCTACGCGCACAGCGGTACGGAGCACTGCGGTTCGGCGCACAGCGGTGCGGCGCATGGTGGTTGGCTGCGGGGGGCTGTCATCGTCGCGAGTGTAGACGACGGCGACGCGGAGCCCACTAGTCCTCCCACCGCAGCTCAATATCGCCGAAGCGGACGGCGTCGCCTTCGCGGACGCCGGCGCGGCGGAGAGCGCCGACGACGCCCATGCGACCGAGCCGGCGGATGGCCTCGCGGCGGGATTCGTCGGACTGCAGGGCGAGCATCTCGACGAGGACGACCGGGCGGTCGCCGATGACCCGAAAGGCGCCGTTCTCGCGCTCGATGGTGAAACTCGGACCACGCGGCGGGGGACGAAGCACCGGGAGGTCCTCGGGCGGCACCGCTGACGCCTCGTCTTCACGCAGGCGCTGGAGGCGCTCGAACGCAGCCTTCGCGAGCGTTCCGGTACCCTCGCGTGCCGCGGCTGCGATGAAAAAGGCATCGCGGCCGAGGCCGTCGGCGATCGCCTGCAGCTCGGCGCGTCTAGCAGCCGCCTCGGGAATATCCATCTTGTTGAAGGCGAGGATCTGCGGGCGCGACGAAAGGTCCTCGACATACGACGCGAGCTCGTTGTCGATGACGGCCACGTCGTGCGCCGGGTCGTCGGTCGATGCATCGACGATGTGGACGAGCAGCCTCGTACGCTCGATGTGGCGGAGGAAATCCAGGCCGAGGCCGACGCCCTCGTGCGCGCCCTCGATGAGGCCGGGGATGTCGGCCATGACAAACGACTCGAAGCCGACCTCCACGACGCCGAGCACAGGCTCAAGCGTGGTGAACGGGTAGTCCGCGATCTTCGGCGTCGCGCGCGAGACCGCCGCGAGGAGGGTGGACTTGCCGGCGTTCGGCAGGCCGACAAGACCGACGTCGGAGATGAGCTTGAGCTCGAGTTGGAGGCGCCGCTCCTCGCCGCGCTGCCCGGTCTCGGAGATGTACGGCGCCTGGTTGCTTGGGGATGCGAAGTGCTGGTTGCCGCGACCGCCGCGGCCGCCGCGCGCGATCGTAGTGCGCTCACCCACGGCAGTCAGCTCCGCGATCACTTCGCCGGACATGGCGTCGCGGGCGATGGTTCCCGGCGGCACGCGCAACTCCACGCCGGCACCGTTCCGCCCGTGCTTCTTGTTCTTGGCACCGTTGCCCCCTCGCTCCGCGCGAAACTGGCGCTTGAACCGCAGCTCGCCCAGGCCGTTCACCGCCTCGTCGGCGACGAGAATGACGTCACCGCCGCGGCCGCCATCGCCCCCGTCCGGCCCGCCGCGGGGCACGAACTTCTCGCGGTGGAAGCTGATTAAGCCGTGTCCACCATCGCCGGCGTTGACCCGGATGTCTGCTTGATCAATCAAGGTGATGCTATGGTCATGAGAAGATCGTGATCATTATAGGGCTCCGAAAACGTGGGAATTCTGGGTTTTGAAGCTGGGGAAACCCAATGAGACAGGGTATTCGGTCGCGCTATGTAAAGCCGATGATGACCTGGGGTTGACGGGGTGGGGTAGAATAGCGCTCGTGCGAACTGCAAGGGCGCAGTAAGGAGGCCCACCTCGAGTGGGCTTTGTGTTGGGCGGCGAGACGATTCGCCAGGAGTAGGGGGCAGGGAGCATCAGGGGCACGCTCAGCCCGCGCTCATTCAAGGACAAACGAGCGCGATTCCAACCGGGGAGCACGACAGTTCCCACCGCGCACGCAAGAGCGCGGAGAAGGCATAGGCCAATCATCCACGGCCTTGTGCTCGTAAGCATCTCTCTTGCGGTAGCCGCCACGCTCGGCGGAAAAGCACTTCATTCGCACAACTCCGCATTCGCCGCTCCGGTCACCGGACTCTCGCTGCCCGGCGTGGGGGCGAGCATCCCGGCGTCGAGCGAGACGACGCTCCGGCACGACCCCATCAACCGTACGGTGCGGGCGGATCAGCCTGTACCGCAGAGCCAGCAGGACGAAGCAAACCTGCTCGTCGCCGCGAGCGCTGCGTCCGCGGCACCCTCGCCGACCGAGGCACCGCCACCGCCGCCGCAGGCGCAGGAGGACGCCGTTGTGCGCGCCGCCGCAACACCTGCGGCGCCGGACCTGCCGTTGTACCAGGTCTATACAGTCGTCGAGAACGACACCGTGAGCGGCGATCGCGCAGGCACACGGTCTGGAACCTGAGTACATCATGGCGAACAACGCCGAGTTGACGGACGGTCTGCTCGTGCTCGGACAATCGATCATCTTGCCCCCGGGCAACGGGATCCTGCACGAGATCCGCTTCGGGGAGACACTGAGCGACATCGCTACGCGTTACGACGTTCCATTGGACGCGATCACGTCATTCGCGCCGAACCACATCGCGTCGGCGAACGAGGTCAAGGAGACGCAGGTAGTGTATGTGCCGGGCGGGAAGCCCATCCCGGCGGCAGCTCCTGCGGAACCCGAGCCTACGGCCACCGAAGACGCCGGTACGCCCTCGTCCGACGAAGCGACGCCGGTGCCCACCGAGGACACTTCCGGTGACGGCTCGGACGGCGGCGGGTCCTCGAGCGGCGACGGCTCATCCAGCGGTGGGGTACTCGCGTCGTCGAGCGGATTGATCTGGCCAGTGTACGGGCCGATCTCGAGCTACTACGGGCCCTCGCACCCGTTGGGCATTGATATCGATGGCTTCAATCTGGCCGGTGCTTCGATCGGTGCGGCGACGAGCGGAACGGTGGTGTTCGCGGGCGGAAATGCCTGCTGCTCGTACGGGCTGTACGTCGTCATCATGAGCCCGAACGGCATTGAGACGCTATACGCGCACCTGAGTTCGATCAGCGTGTCGCAGGGCGAGACGGTGTCGCAGGGTGAGTCGATCGGCATTATTGGCTCGACGGGCTATTCGACGGGGCGACACCTGCACTTTGAGGTGATCGACAACGGTGTCCGCGAGGATCCGTTGTCGTACTTGCCGTAGCGCGTCGGTGCGAGAAAACCGCCTGCCTGCACGCGCGCCGGTGACCAGTAACTCATGCGCCTAACGGCATCGAGTTATCGTTAAGGCCACGACGCCACCGGCGCGCCGCTCGATAAGCGCATTGATGAAGCGAACTGTCCTCTTCCGTGGATTGATAGCGGTAGCCGCTCTTGGAGCGGCGTGTTCGAACGGCCGGTCGGGTGCACAGAACCCGAATCCCTCGGCAGGGTCGAGCGTGGCCGACCCGCGCTTCGATGCGCTGCCGGGTGCGACAGCTCACTTCGGACAACGCGGAGACACGGCATATGAGATCGAAGTACCGAACCGCTGGAACGGTGACCTTGTCATGTACCTACACGGCGGTCAGGAGTTTACGACCACGGTCCGCGTCGAGCAGCCGCCCATCCGGGAGTACTTGATTACACGCGGCTACGCCTGGGCGGCCTCCAGCTTTGACCGAAACGAACTTATAACCGGCATCGCGGCAGACGAGACGGCTGATCTATTAGCATTCGTCAGCAGTTCGATTGGCGAACCGCGTCGAACGTATGTGCTCGGCGCTTCGATGGGGGGCGGTGGCGCAATCATTTCAGCTGAGCGCTACCCCGATTCTTATGCCGGCGCACTGGCGCTCTGTCCGATCGCTGGAGTCGCGACGACGCGCGAAATGGAGTCGCGATACTTCATAGCCGCCGCGTACGCCGCGGGCGTGACGCAACGTGAATATGACGAGTCCGACATCTACGAGCTGGATAAGCGTCGCATTCGACCGGCGCTAGCGGACGCCTCTGTCGCGGCGCGCTTTCGTTCCATCTGGACGGCGCTTACCGGCGGCGAGCGTCCCTTCGCAGCCGAAGGCCTGTATCTCAAAATCAATGCCCTTGAGAACCTGAGTGAGATCTCCATCGACGAAGGTCTTCTTGATAACCGCTCCACTGTGTACGAACTCAAGGGTGCGGCGGGGATATCCGACGCTGACTTCAACCAGAACGTCATTCGCATTACGCCAGGAGATCGCGGGGCGCCGATTAGCGAGGAAATCACAGGAGGCGATCGGGATACCGGTTCTTACGCTGAGCACGACGGGCGATGGTCTCGTGCCGCTGAGCACCGGGCAACTTATTGCCAACAAAGTTGCTTCTGCGGGACGCTCCCAGCTCTTAGTCCAGCGGGCGGTTCAATCGCCTTACCACTGCGGGTTCACCCTGTCGGAGGCGACTAAAAGCTTCGAAGCGCTCGTTTCCTGGGTCGCGACTGGATCCAAGCCTGCCGGCGAGGATCTAAACAGTCCCGATCTGTCGACGCTCGGGGCGTCGTTTACCGAGGCTCGGGACTAGACTGCCCTGAAGAATTCGGCCGTGGGCTACTACTTCTTGTAGTCGAGCACCATCACCTGGGTTTCTTCCGGGAGGCTGCTGCGGGCGATCGACACCTTCGCGTGGGTGTCGCTGACCTTCGCGCCCATCTCTTTGAGGAAGCGGTCGACGGGGGTGAGCGAGGCGCGCTCGGCGGCGGTCTTGAAGTGCATCGGGATAACGAGCTTTGGTTCGAGGAGGCTGACGGCTTCTGCCGCGGGCGGGGCCTCGAGCGCACCGCCGCCGCCAACGGGCACGAACAGGATATCGAGGCCGCCGATCTGCTCGATCTGGTCTGACGTCGGGACGGTATTGATGCCGCCGAGGTGGCCGATGCGGAGGTCCTCGAGCTCGATGACGTAGGCGATGTTGCGGTTCCCGTTTCCGTTCGTGCTGGCCGTCGTGGGGACGCCCATGACGGAGACGCCCGCCACCTCGAACTCACCGGGACCGTCAATGACACGGGGGCTGCCGGCGATGCCATCGGCGTAGTCGTGCGCGCGATCGTGGGTGCTGACGGTGACGAGATCCGCGGTGGGGCGGCCGAGCGAGTAGCCGGTGCTCTTGTCGCACGGGTCGGTAACGACGGTTGCTTCCTTGGCACGGATGCGGAAACAGCAGTGTCCCAGCCAGACGATCTCCATAGCGGTCAGGGTAGCCGTTTGGGCGGCGCCGCGGGAGGGCGAGCCGCAGCTACGGGAGGTCGGCCAAACACGCCGGTACGTTGGCCGAACGTGGGCGATCGGCTAGATTAGCGGCCTATGAACACCGCTGAATTCCTTCAGATCACATCCATGGTGGTGCCGGAACGTACGGCGCTCGTGTGTGGCGACGGACGCTTGTCGTACATGGACATGGCCGACCGGGTGAACCGGCTCGCGAACTGGCTGCAGGGCCTGGGCGCGGGGCCCGAGCGTCCGGTCGGAGCGATGTCGCTGAACAGCAATGAGTACGTGGAGACGTACTACGCGGCGGCGAAGATCGGCGCGACGTTCGTGCCGCTCAACTACCGCGCGAAGCACGACGAGCTGACCTACATGATCAACACGTCGGACATCTTCGTGCTGTTCACCGGGGAGCGCTACCTGGACCTCGTCGCTACGTTGCGGCCGGAGTTGACCGGCGTGCAGCACTTCGTGTGCTACGACCGCAAGACGGAAGGCATGGCGTACCTGCCGGAGATCCTGCAGGCGGCGAGCGCCGACGAGCCCTTCGTCGAGGTCGATGATGAGACAAGCCGACGGTGCTGCATCTACACCTCGCGGCACGACGTCGCAGCCGAAGGGCGTCGCCCTCACGTACCTGAATCTCTCCGTGTACGTGACGAACACGATGGAGCCGGCCGACCCGAGCGGGATCCGGACGTGACGCTGCTGTCCGTGCCGATGTTCCACGTCGCCGGCGTCACGCCGATCATGTCGTCTGTCTGGGGCGGCCGCACGCTGGTGATCCTGCCGCAGTTCGACCCGAAGCTGTGGCTCGAAGCTGTGCAGAAGGAGCGCGTGACGCATAGCTTCGTCGTGCCGACGATGCTGAAGCGGATCATGGATCATCCGGACTTCCACAACTACGACCTGAGCTCGCTGAAGCTGATCACCTACGGCGCGGCGCCGATGCCGTACGAGGTCGTGAGCAAGGCCGTCGACGTATTCTCGTGCGGGCTGATGAACGCGTACGGGCAGACAGAGAGCACGTCGACGCTGACGTACCTCGGGCCGGAGGACCACCAGGTCCCGAAGGAGCCCGGGCCCGAACGCGAGAAGCGGTTGCACCGCCTGCGGTCCGTGGGCCGCGGGATGGACGACGTGGTGATCGCGATCATGGACGAGGGCAACAGCATCCTGGACGCCGGCCATGAGGGCGAGATCTGCGTAATGGGTCCGCGCGTGATGTCGGAGTACCACAAGCAGGCCGAAGCGACGGCGGCGGCGATCCACGACGGATGGCTGCACACGGGCGATGTCGGGTACCTGGACGACGAGGGCTACCTGTTCATCACCGGGCGCAAGAAGGACCTGATCATCCGCGGCGGCGAGAACATCTCGCCCGGCGAGATCGAGGCGACGCTCGACGGGCATCCGCTGGTCGAGGAGTCGGCGATCATCGGCGTGCCGGACGCCGGAATGGGGCGAGGTGATCAAGGCGATCGTGGTGCCGGTGACAGGGCCAGCAACCGGACCCGCAGGAGCTGATCGACCTATACGAAGGAGCGGCTCGCCAGCTACAAGACGCCCTCGTACTTCGCGTTCGTGGATGAGCTGCCGCGCAACCCGATGGGCAAGGTGCTGAAGACGGAGCTCCGCAAGCTCTACGGCACCGCCGCGAACGGGTAGCCGTTCGAGCGCGCTGCGCGGCTGATCCAACCGTCCTCACGGCGCGTATCACTGGCATCTTCCTGCCGGGGAAAGCCACATGTCGTCCGAATACGTGTTCATCGATGAGTGGGAGTGTGATGCGCCGCGGGAGGCTGTGTTCGAGGCGCTCGCCGACGCGCGGACATATCCCGCGTGGTGGACCCCGGTGTACCTGGAGGTGACGTCCGACGGGCCACCGGAGGTTGGGCGGGTCTCGCAGCAGCTGTTCAAGGGACGGCTGCCGTACCGCTTGCGTACCACTTCGACGATCGTACGCTGCGATCGGCCGAGCGAGTTCGCGGTTGAGGTCAAAGGCGATCTCTCGGGCCGTGGTGTCTGGACTCTATCGGAACAAGATACAGGTGGAACCCACGTGAAGTTCGACTGGCGGGTGAACGCCGACCGCACGCTGCTGCGGGTGCTCACACCCGTCCTGCGGCCGCTGTTCCGCGCGAACCACGGCTACGCGATCAGCCGAGCGATGGCGGGTCTGGCGCCCTACGCGCGGACGCAGGCGAGCGCGTCCGCGCGGTAACCAACATTGCGCGCGCATGCCGAAACGATCGCATCGTCGATCTTGACGTTGCAGAAGCATCGCGAACGATCGCGCGTGACGTCGGGGGGTTACATCGCTGATCGGCGGCTGTTAATTTGGGTCGATGGAGGGCACGCTTTCCGCCACGGCGCACGTCCTGGTGATCGATGACGACGCTTCGATGGCGCGCATGATGGCGATGTCACTTCGAATGCAGGGCTTCGCCGTGAAGACGGCGGCGAACGGGGTCGAGGCCCTGGAGCAGATCGCGCGGGAGAAGCCCGACGCAATCGTGCTGGACCTGGCGATGCCGGTGATGGACGGCCGCACGTTCTATCGTGAGCTTCGAGCGCGCGGCAATGCCACCCCGGTGCTGGTGGTGTCAGCGTACGGCGCGCGGAGCGCATCGCTCGAACTGCAGGCGCAGGGATTCATGCCGAAGCCGTTCCATCCCGACGAGCTGGGTGAGAAGGTGCAACGGCTTCTGGAAGTCGGCGCATAGACGTAGTCTTCGGGACGCGCGCTGAATCTCCTTGTGGTGCGCACGCCCGGACGCTCGGCGCACGCCTATGGCCGGCCCGCGTGCGGCGCCGGAGCCTCGATGGCGAGGACCTGGCCGGTCCGCACTCCCGACGGCCATGCTCGCGGGACCGTTCCACTCCGCGGCCGCGATGAACAGCGTGCTGCCATCCTCGCCGCCGAGCATGCAGGCGAAGCAGCCGCGGTCGACGTCGACGGTCTGCAGCACCTCGCCGCCTTCGCGCACGCGCACGCAGCGCCGGTTCGGGACGTCGGCGTACCAGACCGCGCCTTCGGCATCGAGGCAGATGCCGTCCGGCGCGCCGTTGCCGAGATCGGCCCAGACGCGCCGGTTCGAGAGCCCGCCGTCGGCGGCGATGTCGAACGCGGTGAGCCGGCTGCGCGTAGGACTCGGCGACGATCAGCGTCGAGTCGTCGGGCGTGATCGCCATGCCGTTCGGGAAGCGAGCCGTCGTCGCCGACCTGCCGCGCAACGCCGTCGGGCGTGACGATGGCGATGATGCCCGGGCGCGGGCGGCTCGCCGGCCAGCGAAGTCGAACCCGCTGCCGTTCACGTACGCGTTGCCGCCGGCATCGACGACGATCTCGTTCCAGGCGCGGTCGGAGATGCGCGGCGAGATCCGCGTGCGTGGTCGAGCGAGCCGTCGGCTTCCTGTCGCAGCAGCAGGCCTGTCGCGGCCCGAGACGATCAGCAGGCGGCCGTCGGGCAGCCAGTCGATGGAGAACGGGAACGTCGTGGGCACGCGCGCCATGACCTCGCGGCGCCGCGCTCGTCGACGGCGATGATCTCCTGCGCGCCCCAGTTCGAGAACCAGAGCGCGGCCGTCGTGCCAGCGCGGCGACTCGGGGAAGGCTAGGCCGTCGAGGAGCAGCGGTCGGGGTGGGCATGGCGGGGTCAGTGTACGTGGCTTGGCGCAGCCGAGGTCGGCGTGTCGTGCGCACGTGCATGCGAGGGCGCGGCAGGCTGCGCCCTCCCCGGCAGTCGCCGTGCGGCGCTAGCTCAGCTCCAGCCCCTGCAGGTTCGCCTTCGCGCGCCAGTCTTCGAGCAGCTTCACGAAGGCGATGCTGCCGCCGCCGTAGGGGCCGTTCTGGCCGCGGCCGATGAACGAGCCGCCCTTGCCATCTTCCGCGAATGGCTGGCCCTCGTTGTTGTAATAGCCGGGCGTGCAGGACTCGAGGAACTCGGCGTTCATCCGCGCGAGGCCGATGATCGTCTCCACCCATGCAGCTTCCGCTTCCTCCGAGACTTCAAGCGCGCGCACCTCGTGGTCGAGCGCGTGCTTGACGACGTACGAGGCGTGCTTCGCCTGCTCGTTGAGCATGTGCGGGAAGTTCACGGTGAAGCCGGACTGCGCGTTCTGGATGATGAAGACGTTCGGGAAGCCGCGCGTGTGCATGCCGTGCAGCGTCGCGATCCCTTGCGACCACTTATCCGTCAACGTCACGCCGTCGCGGCCGTACAGCTCGTAGCCCGAGCGGCGCGTGTAGTCGGTACCGACCTCGAACCCTGTGGCGAAGATGATGCAGTCGAGCTCGTACTCCTGGCCGTTGGCGACGACGCCCTTCTCGGTGATGCGCTCGACGCCCTTGCCGTTCGTGTCGACGAGCGTGACGTTCGGGCGGTTGAACGTCTGCAGGTATTCGTCGTGGAAGCAGGGGCGCTTGCAGAACTGGCGGTAGTAGGGCTTGAGCGCGTCGGCGGTGGCGGGATCGTTGATGATGGTGTCGACGCGGGCGCGGATCTCCTCCATCTTCTGGAAGTCGGCCAGCTCCATCGTCCCGGCCATCGCCTTCGGGCGAGAAGTCGGGATTCTCGGTCTGCTGCACGAGGACGAGCAGCTTGCGGATGATGTCGGTCCAGCCGTCGTTGACGAGGTCCTCTGCCTGGAAGCCGCCGGAGACGAGGATGTTGAAGTTGTCCATGCGCGCCTGCTGCCATCCCGGCTCGAGGCTCGCAGCCCACTCGGGGTCGGTCGGGCGGTTGGCGCGCACATCGATCGATGATGGCGTGCGCTGGAAGACGTACAGCTCCTTCGCCGCCTCGCCGACGTGCGGCACGCATTGCACGGCGGTGGCGCCGGTGCCGATGATCCCGACGCGCTTGTCGGCGAGCTTCGTGAGGCCGCCATCTGCGTCGCCACCGGTGTAGGCGTAGTCCCAGCGGCTCGTGTGGAACGAATGGCCCTTGATAGGACTCGATGCCGGGGATGCCGGGCAGCTTCGCGCGGTGGAGCGGGCCGTTGGCCATGACGACGAAACGGGCGCGCATGCGGTCGCCGCGGTTGGTGGAGACGGTCCAGCGCTGGGCGGCGTCGTCCCAGCGCAGTTCGGTCACCTCGGTCTGGAAGCAGGCGTTGCGGTAAAGGTCGAAGTGGCGGCCGATCGCCCGGCTGTGCTCCAGGATCTCCGGCGCGTGGCTGTACTTCTCCTTCGGGACGTACCCGATCTCCTCGAGCAGCGGCAGGTAGACGTAGGACTCGACGTCGCAGGCGGCGCCGGGGTAGCGGTTCCAGTACCAGGTGCCGCCGAAGTCGCCGCCCTTCTCGATCATGCGGATGTCGCCGACGCCGGCCTCCCGCAACCGCGCGCCGGCGAGCAGCCCGCCGAAGCCGCCGCCGATGACGACAACGTCGACCTCGTCGGTGAGAGGTTCGCGCTTGAAGCCCGGCTCGACGTAGGGGTCATCGACGAAGTGCGCGAAGTCGCCCTTGACCTCGATGTACTGCTGGTTGCCATCGGCGCGGAGCCGCTTATCGCGCTCGGCGCGGTACTTCTCGCGCAGTGCATCCGGGTCGAAGGGGAGCGTCTCGGTGGTCATGCACTCAGCCTCTTGGAACTCGCATCGCGGGCATCTCGGCTCGGTATTTTAGCAGGATCCTGCGCGAAACCATGTTTTCCCGCGCGAGACTAGTGTAAATCGCAGCATTCGCCACTATGCTTTGCGGCTATGGGACAGCGCGGACGCCCCCGGCATCCAGATGTGTTGACGCCTCGCGAGTGGGAGGTGCTGGACCACATCGCGGCCGGCCGCTCGAACGACGAGATCGCGACAGCGATGGGCATCAGCCTTGCGGGCGTGAAGTTTCACGTGTCGAGCATCCTGTCGAAGCTCGGCGTCGCGAGCCGGCATGAGGCGGCGGTGTTGCGCCGCAGCGGCGGCCAACGGGCGGGCTTGGTGGGTGCGTTCGGTCTCTGGCGAGCGTCAATGCGGCGCGTCGCGTTGGTCGCAGGTGCGGCAGCGACCGTGATGGTCTTTATCGTGGTCGCCGTGCTCGCGTGGGGCATCTACTTGACGCGAACTACTGGCGGAGACCGCGACACCCCGACCCTTGTGAGAGCCGCCGCGACGCCCACGCCTACCCCATGGGGCTGCGCGGGGAGTCCAGTAAGAGAGTTGGTGGGTCTCATGGCGGTAGACGTTCCAGCTCCGCTCGAATTCGACTTGCGCGGGGGAGATTGCGTTGACGTCTTGACCACGTCCGACGCCGGCCACACCGAACCCGTTCGCGTGCTATACGCCGTGGAAGTCCTGCGCGATCGTGGACGCGTTGAGTTCAGCGGACAACCCCGAGGGGATATCACGATAGCGGTGCCGATGGACGCGTACCGCCTCATCGAAGATACGTTGCGCTCCGGTCAACAACTCTTTGCACGCCCGTCTAACTGATTCAGGTACAAGAACCGGAGTGGCAGCTCCTACGTCGCCGCGAGCTCCGCCGGGCGCGCCGGTGCGACGTTGACGTCGGCCTCCGTGAACACCTTCGTCCACGCCGCGAACTCCAGCAGGATGCCATCGGGGTCCTGGAAATAGATCGAGCGGACGAAGACGCCGGGGTGCATCTCGCGCGCCACCTGCTGCGGGCTGTCGTCGTGGTTGAGGACACGCGTTGTCTTGATGCCCTTCGCGTGCAGCTTCTCGACCGCCTCGTCGAAGCGGTCGGCCGGGATGTCGAAAGCGATGTGGTTCATCGAGCCGTGCGCCGTCGTCAGCTCGCCCAAGCCCGGCATGCCCGCGGGCGATGCGACGCCGGGCGCGGCTTCGGGGGCATTCGGGAACCAGAAGAAGGCGAGCGAGTCGCCGTTCCCCATGTCGAAGAAGAAGTGCTGGCCCAGGCCGTTCGGCAGATCGAGCGTCTTGACCAGCGGCATGCCGAGCACGTTCGTGTAAAAGTCCACGGTCCGCGCCATGTCCTTGCACACGAGCGCGAGGTGATTGACGCCGCGGATCGGGAACTCGCTATTGGTCTTGTTGTCAGCTCGGGCTTCGCCATGTGGGCCTCCACGCGGCGCGTCTCGCGGGCGCGTCCGCCATCTGAAGCATCGGCTGGCGATACCGTCGCGCCAGCCGCCGGTGGAGATTATCGTAGCACCTTCGCGCGAGGATGCGGCGCCTGCCTGCGTCAATTCTTGACCCCGATGAACGGCCGCGGAGTACACTCGCGGACATCGTCGCGAACGAAGGAGGACGTCATGCCGAGATTGCGTCAGGTTTCACGAGCGGAGGCGCCGCCCGCCGTCATCGCGGCCTACGACCGGCTGTTCCCTGGGCGCGATCCCGTTGCCGAGCCGGGGACTGCGACGGGCACCCCCGGCAACTGGTGGACGGTGTTTGCGCTGTCGCCGGACGTGCTGGCACACGCGCAGGCGGGCTTCGCGCTGCTCAACTCATCGAGCCGAGCGCTGACCCCGTACCAGCGCGAGCTGGCGCTCGTGCGCGCCGGATACTGTGGCGAGAGCCAGTTCGTGTTCTCGCAGCACTGCAAGGCGGCGCGTCACGCCGGCGTGCCCGACGAGAAGCTGCGCGACGTCCCGGCGTGGGCCGTCTCCGGTGCGTTCGACGCCGCCGACCGCGCGATCCTCGCGTACACGGACGAGGTGGTGCTGGGCCGCGGCCGCGTTCAGGACGGGACCTTCGATGCACTGCGCGCCCATCTGTCGGAAGAGGCGGTGCTGGAGCTCACGTACGCGATCGCGACGTACGGCCTGCACGCGACGATCTGCCGCGCGCTCCGACTCGAGTACGACGACGTGCCGGAGCGCATCGTCGAGATCGCGGCGCCGCAGGGCAGCGGCGCGGCGGACGTGATGGGGCAGATCAGCCGCGAGCGCTAGGCGCCAATCGCGCCGAGGCGACGCCGGTTCAGGACGAACGCCGCTTCGCGATGAGGACAGGGATCGTGCGCGTCGTCTTCGTCTGATACTCGGCGTAGGGCGGAAACGCGGCGACGGCCCGGTCCCACCAGGCGGCGCGCTCGTCCCCGGAGAGCTCGCGGACGTCGGCCTTAAACGGCTCGGGGCCGTCCTGGATCATGACATCGTCCGGGTGGGCCTTGAGGTTCCAGTACCAGACGGGGTGCTTCGGCGCCCCGCCCATCGATGCGACGAGCGCGTACTCCCCGTCGTGCTCGACGCGCATCAGCGCCATCTTGCGGACCTTGCCCGTCTTGTTGCCGCGCGTCGTGACGATGATCACGGGCAGGCCGGTGTCGCGCAGCGTGTTCGCTTCGCGGCCGCCGGTGCGCTCGTAGGTCTCGACCTGGTCTGCGACCCACTTCCACGTGCTGGGTTCGTACTCGTTGTTGCCGGGTGTCATGGCGCGCTCCTTCGCTTTACCACCAGATCTTGTCTTCGATGTCCTCGGGGAGGTCTTCGTAGTTCGTCGTCCAGAGCTGGGTGCTGAGGTACTTCCAGCCGCCGTCGGCGAAGAGGCAGACGACGTTGCCGGCATCGAGGCGTTCGGCGACGCGCTGGGCGGTCTTGAGGACGGCGCCGGCGGAGATGCCTGCAAAGATGCCCTCCTGCTGCGTCAGCTCCTTTGACGCCGCGAACGACGTGCTGCGAGTCGACGACGATCTTGCCATCAAGGAGCGTCTCATCGAGCACGGGCGGGATGAAGCCCTCCTCGAGGCTGCGCAGGCCCTGCACGAGGTCGCCGGGGTGCGGGACCGCAGCGACGACCTTCACGCCGGGCTTCTGCTCCTTCAGGTAGCGTCCGACGCCGGTGAGCGTGCCGCCGGTGCCCAGCCCGGCGACGAACACGTCGACCTCCGGCAGGTCGCGCAGGATCTCCGGGCCGGTGCGTCTCGTAGTGGGCGCGCGGGTTCATCTCGTTGCCGTACTGGTACGGCATGCAGTAGGCCGGGTCCTCGGCCGCGACTCTGTTCGCGACTTCAATCGAGCCGTTCGTGCCGCGCACGCCGTCGGAGTACACGATCTCGGCGCCGAAGGCGCGTCAGGAGTTCGGTGCGCTCGGCGCTGACGCTCTCGGGCATGACGACCTTGAGCGATAGCCCTTGAGCTGGCACGATCATGGCGAGCGAGATGCCGGTGTTGCCGGACGTCGGCTCGAGGACGATGCGGCCGGTTCGTGAGCACGCCGCTGCGCTCGCGCATCCTCAATCATGTACTTCGCGATGCGGTCCTTGACGCTGCCGGTCGGGTTCTGGCCCTCGAGCTTGGCGAACAGGCGCACACCCGGTGTTCGGGCTGAGGTCCGTGGCATCTCGACGAGCGGCGTGTTGCCGATGGCGTCGAGCATGCTGCGATAGAGCATGACCGCGTGTGTGATGCTGTACGTCGCGGTGCGGAGTCATGCCTAGCCCGCCCGCCAGCGCCGGCAGGATCGAGACGACGTCGCCGTCCTTCACCGGGGTGTCGAGCTGCTGAGGTAGCGGATGTCTTCGTCGTTCATGTAGATGTTGACGAAGCGGTGCAGCGGGCCGTCTTGCATGATCTGTTGCTTGAAGCCGGGGTACTGCCGTCGAGGTCTGAGCACCTCGGCGACGGTGCCGCCTTCCCTTCGACGACCTTGGCGCCGGTGACCTTCTGCAGCGACCGATGTGACTTTGACTTCTACCGCCATGTGTATTCGTGTCCTTCGCGGGCGCGCCACTGTGCGCCCCTAACCCGCTGATCAGCACTCGTGCCTTCTCGCGTGCGGCCCTCGCCGCTTCGGCTGCCTTACTCCTGCTTCTTCGTTGGTGTGGCCGCGCCGCCGCAGAACTCGTCGTAGTCGATAAGCGCGGTGATCGACGGGTTGTCGCCGCAGAGCACGCAGTTCGGGTCCCTGCGGATGCGCACCTGGCGGAACTCCATCGACAAGCGCGTCGTACAGCAGCAGCCGGCCGATGCAGCGATTCGCCGATGCCGAGGATGAGCTTAAGCACTTCGGTCGCCTGGATCGAGCCGACGGTGCCGCAGAGGGCGCCGAGCACGCCGGCTTCGGCGCAGGATGGCACCATGCCGGGCGGAGGCGGCGACGGGTAGAGGCAGCGGTAGCAGCCCTGGCCGGGCAGGTAGACGGTCGCCTGGCCGTCGAACAGCAGGATCGAGCCGTCGACCAGGGGCTTCTTGAGGAAGATAGCAGGCGTCGTTGACCAGGTAGCGCACGGCGAAGTTGTCCGCGCCGTTGATGATGATGTCGTACTGGCTCGATGATGCTCCATCGCGTTCTCGGACGTGAGCGGCTCCTCGTGCGTGATCACCTTCGACGTCCGGGTTGTAGGCGTTGAGCGTCTCCTTCGCCGACTGCGCCTTGGGCTTACCGATGTCGTCGTTCTGGTGCAGGATCTGGCGCTGCAGGTTCGACAGGTCGACCACGTCGAAGTCGACGATGCCGATCGTGCCGATGCCGGCGAGCGCCAGGTACAGCGGCAATCGGCGAGCCGAGGCCGCCGGCGCCGACGATGAGCACCTTGGCGTCGAAGATCTTGCGCTGACCCGACGCTGCCGACCTGGCGCCATGATGATGTGGCGCGAGTAGCGCGTCACACGCTCCGGCGTCAAGGCGCTACTGCGACGGCGCCGGCTCGTCATCCGGAGCGCCACCGGCCAGGGCGGGGATGACGGCGACCTGGTCGCCGTCGTTCACCTTGGTCTGGGCGCCGTCCAGGGCGCTGATCTCCTGTGTTGTTGACGTAGATGTTGATGTGGCGCGGGATGGCGCCGTTCTCGCCGAAGACAGAGGTTCGGAAGCCAGGGAACTGGCTGTCGAGCGTGTCGAGGACGCTCGGCGACATCGCTGGCCCTCGACCTCGACGCTGGTTCGGTTACCCACGTAGCCGCGGAACGGCGTTGGGATATAGACGTTAACCATGGCACTCCTGCGTCCCTCTGTGCGCGGGGCGCTGTAAAGATTAGCGCGGCACGTATTGAGATGGGATCGAAGCCGCCGAATCGCCCTGATCGATCGTGGAGTTCCGTGATCGATGAGAATTGTCATTTTGCCTTTAGGCGATCCACGAGCCTAGAAGTTTACGCTCAGGTAGCGCTCGCCGGTATCCGGCAGCATCGTCACGACGCGCTTGCCGGCGCCGAGCTTGCGTCGCGACCTGTAGCGACGCCCAGACGTTCGCGCCGGCGAGATGCCGACGAGCAGGCCTTCTTCGCGCGTCAGGCGGCGCGGTCATCGCGAACGCGTCTTCGTCCTTCACGGCGATGAGCTCGTCGTAGACGTCGCGGTTGAGCACGCCCGGCACGAAGCTGGCGCCGATGCCCTGGATGCCGTGGATGCCGGCCTTGCCGCCGCCGAGCACCGGCGAGCGTGCCGGCTCGACGGCGACGATGTGCACGCCCGGCAGCTTCGCCTTGAGCACCTCGCCGACGCCCGTGATCGTGCCGCCCGTGCCGACGCCGGCGACGAACGCGTCGAGGCGGCCTTCGGTGTCGCGCAGGATCTCGCAGCGCGGTGGTGCGGCGGTGCACGTCCGGGTTGGCGGGGTTGTTGAACTGCTGCGGCATGAAGTACGCCGGGTTCTTCTGGATGCAGCTCCTGCGGCGGCGAACACGGCGCCGGTCATGCCCTCGATCGCCGGCGTGAGCACCAGCTGCGCGCCGTAGCGCTGCAGCAGCTTGCGGCGCTCGACCGCTCATGTCGTCCGGCATGGTCAGGACAGCTTGTAGCCCTTGACCGCCGCAGACCATGGCCAGGCCGATGCCGGTGTTGCCCGAGGTCGGCTCGACGATGGTGGCGCCGGGCTTGAGCAGTGCCGCGCTGCTCGGCGTCTTCGATCATCGCGAGCGCGATGCGGTCCTTGACGCTGCCGGCGGGGTTGTGCGATTCCAGCTTGCCGAGCGATCTCGGCCGCGCCCGGTGGCACGAGTGCGCGCGCAGAGCGCACCATCGGCGTGTTGCCGATGAGCTCGAGGACGCTGTCGGCGATGGCCGGGGTGCAGGTGCTGACGGCGTGTCGCGTTGGTCGGCGCTAGATGGCATAGCGGGCGCCTGACCGTGCGTGTTCGCGCTCGCGGCCGCAAGGTCGGCAATCGTGAGCTGTCGAGGATGCGCATCGTGGCTTCCTCGATCTGCGTGCCAGACGGGCGCAGTGCGCGGCCGCGGTCATTGCGTACAGCCCTTGGGTCATGGAGGTAGGCGATAGGGCGACAAGAGAGCCCTCGAGGGCGCCGATGGCCTCGGCGAGACGCAGGTCGTGCGGGTCGCGGATCAGCGCGTGGCCGCCCGGGGCCCACGCACGCTGCGGATGAAGCCGGCCTTGCGAAGGGTCGTCAGGAGCTGGTCCAGATAGGGCTCCGGGATGCGCTGGCGCGCGGCGATCTCGGCGCTTTGCAGCGGGCCTTCGCCGTAGTGGTGGGAAAGCTCAATCAGCGCGCGGACGCCGTAGTCGCCCTTTGTGGAGATGCGCATTCTGAATCTATCCGGCGGGTAATCGGTAATGTTTAGTGATTACATCAACAATCTTATCGAGCCACCCGTGGGGCGCGCAAGTGAGGCTGGCCGAGCGGGGCGCTGACAGGCTCCCACGCGATTTCGTGTGGAGATATCTCAACTTCCTGGGTTCGATCGAATCAGTCCACGAGGCGCGCCGCCACGCCGCTCGCCGGGCACGCTGCCGTCATTCGTGAAGGCCGTCACTCGCCTCGATGGGCAGAGCAAAGCCGATGTCGGCGCCCCCGCCGGGTCGCGGGCGGGCCCACATCCGTCCGCCCTGAACTTCGATGAGCCGTTTGCACACGGCGAGCCCGATGCCGACGCCCGAGGTCTGCCGCGCGGCGCGCGCCGAGCGGTAGAACGGCGTGAAGAGCCTCTCCGCCTCGGCCGGGTCGATGCCGATCCCGTCGTCGAGCACGGAGACCTCCAGGTCCTTACCGCTGTGCCGAAGGGTGATCTCGACAGGGCGGTCGGGAGGGCTGTACTTTTCGGCGTTGCTGAGGAGGTTACGAAGCACCTGCTCGGCGTAGGTTGGCTCACCCAGGATCGGCATGATGTCCGTGTCCGCATCGAAGGTCACCTTGCGGTGGGGGAAGCGGTGCTCGTGGTCGGCGATGAGCTTTGATACGAGCCGGCGAATGAGGATGGGCTCGACGTGGACGGTCTCGCCCTGATCGAGGCGGGCAAGCACGAGCAGGTTCTCGACGATGCGATGGAGGCGATCCGCCTCGCTGCCGATGTCCTCGAGCGCAGCGCGGCGGCTCTCCGCATCGAGCTGTTCGGCGCGCAGGCGCAAGACTTCTGCGTTGCCAAAGATGGTAGTGATCGGCGTTTTCAGCTCGTGCGACACCAGGCCCAGGAACTCATCCTTGGCCTCGTTGGCGCGGCGTAGCGCCTCTTCCGTACGTTTCTGGCTGTCGATGTCTGTGGAGGTGCCAAACCAACGAACAATGTCGCCGGCTTCGTTGCGGACTGGCATCGCACGGCCGAGGTGCCAGCGGTAGGCGCCAGACACACGATCATAGAAGCGATACTCGATCTGGTAAGGCTCTCCGGTCCGCACGGACTCCAGCCAGATGTGGCGGGTGAACGCGGCATCGTCCGGGTGGAGGATGGAATCGAACGGTTCCTCCTCTGAGAAGCCGGTGTAGTCGTACCAGCGGCGGTTGAAATAGTCGGGCTGACCATCGGGCCGGGCGGCCCATACGATCTGGGGCATCGCATCGGCGAGCTGGCGAAAGCGGGCCTCGCTGTCGCGCAGCGCCTGTTCCGCAGCGCGGTTGGCGGTAATATCGCGCGTTGTCTCGAGAACCAGCCGCTCGCCATCTGTCGTCGTAATCATCACCTGTTGGCTCTCGACGACGAGCGCGCGGCCATCGCCCGTGTGGTGACGCAGCTCGCCGGTCCACTGGCCATCGCGCAGAAGCACGGTTTCGATGTCGGGCATGTCGCCAGGGAACTCGGTACGGAACAGCTCGCGGCTGACCTTGCCCAGGGCATCGGCGCGGCGATAGCCGTACAGCTCCTCCGCCGCGCGGTTCATGTATCGGAGGCCGCCGCCCGAAGGCGCCCAGACGAAGACGGCATCGTGGGTCTGTTCGAGAAGGTTCGCCTTCTCCTGCAGGGCGGCCTCGGCCAGCTTTCGGTCGTGGATGTCGATGTGGGCGGTGATCCAGAGCGCGATGCGGCCCGAGGCGTCGCGTATCGGCTCGACAACGCCGAGGTGCCAGCGATACTCGCCGTCGGCGCGGCGCGCGCGGTACTCGGCGGAGTAGGCCTTTCCTGCGCCGACCGTCGCGTCCCACTCGGCGCGACGGGCGGCCATGTCATCCGGGTGAAGCATGCGGAGCCAGCTGCCGTCGAACAGGTCTTCGCGCGTGAAGCCGGTGTAGCGGAGGAGTTGCTGATTGCAGTACTCGAGGCGCCCGCGAGCGTCGCTCACGCTGACCATGGCCGGGAGGGAGTCGGCGAGGAGCCGCCAGCGGGATTCGCTCTCAATGACGGCGTCTTCGGCGACGCGGCGCTGCGTGATGTCGGTGATCATTGCGAGCGAGCCGGCGAAGCCGCCCTGTGCGTCGGTCAGCGGCGTGGCGCTGACGATGGCCCAGACCGGGCGGCCATTCGCATGCAGGAAGCGAAAGTCGAAGTTCTCCGCGATGCCCTGTCTGCGCCGCGCCAGGTTCGCCTCCATCTGCGCACGACCTTCGTCGTCGGTCAGGTCGTGGACCCGCGCGCCAGGCAACTTGTCGCGATCGTAGCCGAGCATCGCAGCGAAGCGGTCGTTCGCGTACGTGATGCGGGCCTCCGCATCGATGATGACGACCCCTTCGTTCGCGGTCTCGATGATCTGGCGATAGCGCTCCTCGCTGGCGCGTACGCGGGACTCGGCCGCCTTCTGGGCGGTGTTGTCGCGCGTGATGCAGCGCGTGTGCACGAACTCCCCATCGCGCCAGAGCACGGTGGCATCGACGAGCACGTCGACGATTCCGCCGTCCCCGCGGATCATGCGGGCTTCGTGGTCGCGCACGGATTCCTTGCGGCGCAGACGGCCGACGATGTCCAGCAGGGCACCCTTGTCGGCGTGGAATTGGGCGATGTTGTGTCCGATGTAGTCAGCGGCGGCGTAGCCGAGGAACTCCAGTTCGGCCTGGTTGGCGCGGAGGATGGTGCCGTCCGGTCCCACCCATTGCATCCCGAGCGGGGCGTTCTCGAAGAAGTCCTGCAGGTCCTCGACCTCGCGAGGTGCGGACGCGGCCTGGTCTGATGCGGACTGAGCGTGGCGGACGATGTCGTCGCTCCCTGGCGAGCCGCCTGTTCCGAAGGCGGCACTGCTTCAGCGGCTGCGCTCCGGCGGATCGATCGTAGCAAAGCCGTCAAGACCGAACAGGTTCCAGACGCTTGCAGATCCGTATACGTCGTTGGAGGTGGGGTACACCCCGTCAGATCAGGAGCAGGAAGATCGGGACGACGAAGATGGCGCCGAGGAAGATCGCGAAGCCCCGCTTGTCACGCGTTGCGAAGTGGGCCATACGGAGGATGAACGAGCGGTACGGCCTGTAGAGGAACACGAGCACGATGAGTGAGATCGAGGCACCGGTCACCATCTCGACGAATACGATGGTGAACGCCCGCGGCGTGTCCAGCAGCAGCGCCGCGAACAGCGTATCGATCCACGTGGCGATGTTGGCGCCCATGACGTAGGGAATGATGTTGTCGCGCTTCACATAGCCCTTCAGCGTCAGGGGCACGAGGATCGTGACGGAGAGCGCGACCGACAGCGTCATGCCGGTGACGAGCAGGCCGAAACCGAACATCGAGTAGCGCATGTGCAGGATGCGCGACAGCCGCTCGAAGCGCGGGCCGGGCTGTTCGAGGTTGGGCAGGACGCGGTCGAACAGGCTGAAACTGAGCAGCAGCGCGCCGATGCCGATGGCGAACATCACCAGCTCCGGCAAGTGGGCGGACATGCGCTTGATCATCGGGTCGTAGACGACGTTGACGACCGATCGCACGGCGCCGGGGCTGCCGAATGCGCACGCCGTCGAACCAGCCTTCGCGCAAGATGAGCTGACCGAGAGGGATGACGGGCGCCCACAGCGTGAACGCAGTGAGCAGGCGACGACACCGACGTAGAGCCCGTCCGGGTTGCGCTTACCGGTGACCCAGTAGATGAAGCCGACGAGCAGGACGATGAAGGACGCGCCCATACGAGAGCCGTTGATCATCGCGAACGTCTCTGTGTCTGTGAGGACGCCCTTCGAGAACAGCGTCAGCGCGATGGCGGCGACGGGCGAGCCGCTGAGTACGATATACGAGCCGAGCCAGCCGAACCCGACGATGTTGAGCGTGCCGTGGGCGCCGAAGTCGTTCAGGATCGGCTTCAGGCCGCTGGCGCCCGACTTCAGCGCTGGAGCGCGAAGACGAAGACGGCGAGCGCGAGGAGGATGTAGACGATGCGAAGGCCGACGGCGCTGCCCACGCGACCACAGCGGAGGGCGGGACGTGAACGCTGGCCTCGGCCTCGTTCGCGCGGAGCTGCGGCGCGGCCGCCTCGTTCGCGCCCCCGCCGGCTGACATTACGACACCTTCGCCCGCTCCGCCGCGATCAGCACGCGCGCGACTTCGGGGCGCGAGAACTCGTGCGGCGGCTCGATGCCCTGTGACAGGAACTCGCGGACCTGCGTGCCCGAGAGCGACACGCGCTCTTCGCTGCCGTGCGGGCACGTCTTGCTGGAGGCCATGCCCTCGCAACGCTTGCAGAAGAAGGTGTGCTCGAAGAACAGCGGCGTGATGCCCAGCGCCTGCGGGTCGAATTCATCGAAGATGAGCTGGGCGTCGTACGTGCCGTAGTAGTTGCCGACGCCGGCGTGATCGCGGCCGACGATGAAGTGCGAGCAGCCGTAATTCTTGCGCATGATGGCGTGGAAGATGGCCTCGCGCGGGCCTGCGTAGCGCATGGCGGCGGGGAGCACCGAGAGCAAGCACGCGGTCCTTCGGGTAGTAGTTCTCGAGCAGGACGCGGTAGCAGTCCATGCGCACTTCGGCGGGGATGTCGTCTGACTTGGTGTCGCCGACAAGCGGGTGCAGGAGAAGCCCATCGGTGATCTCGAGCGCCGCCTTCTGGATGTACTCGTGTGCGCGGTGGACGGGGTTGCGGGTCTGGAAGCCGACGACGCGCTTCCAGCCGCGCTCGGCGAACTTCGCGCGCGTCTGCGCCGGGTCGAGGCGGTACTCCGGAAACGTGAGGTTCTCCGGCCGCGCGAAACACCTGTACAGGGCCGCCGATGAGGATGTCGTCCTGCGCGTAGACGGCGGCGACGCCGGGGTGCTTGTCCTCGGTGGTGCGATAGACCTTGTCGGCTTCGTACTGCCTTGTCGTAGTCGAAGTCTTCTTCGACGGTCATGATCGCAAGCGGCGTGCCGTCGGGGTCGGTGAGGGCGATCTCGCCCTGGAACCGGTTGGCCTGCTCCTTCGAAACGCCGAGCGTGACGGGGATCGACCACGGCAGTCCGCCGGGGAGGTGCATGGTGTCGACGACGCTCTTGTACTGCGCGGCGCCCATGAAGCCATCGAGCGGCGAGAAGCCGCCGTTGGCGAGCAGCTCGAGGTCGGAGAGCTCGCGTGAGTTGAGACGGCGCGAGGGGAGGCCCTGCGACTTCTCTTCGAGTGCGCGCGCGTCGTCGCCCGTGACCTCGCGCGGGTTGAGGCTTGCCTCCGTGCGGCGCGATCAATCCTTCGGGGGTGGTGTCTGCCATGTAGTGATGTGTCCCTTTCGGCGCCGCGCGCCTTCTTTGCTTAAAGGTGGTATCGGCGCCGACAGGTTGGACGACCTGTCGCAGCGACCTGGTCTTACGCGTTGACGGCGGCGGGCACGTGGCCCAGTTCTTCGAGCTTCGCAATGACCTTCGCGACGCTCTCGGACAGCTCCTCTGTGCTCGGTGTCGACGATGACTTCTGGGTTCAGCGGCTCCTCGTAGGGATCGCTGACGCCGGTGAAGTTCTGGATCTCGCCCTTGAGCGCCTTCTCGTACAGGCCCTTGACGTCGCGCCGCGTCAGCTCCGGGATGGAGCAGCGCACGTACACCTCGACGAAGCTCGCCGATGTTCCGGCGGTTCTCGTCGCGGATCTCGCGGTAGGGCGAGATCGCGGACGCGAGGACGCACACGCCGTTGCGCGTCAGCACCTCCGCAACCCAGCCGATGCGGCGGATGTTGGTGTCGCGGTCTTCCTTGCTGAAGCCGAGGCCCTTGCTCAGGTGCGTGCGGACGACATCGCCGTCGAGCTTCTCGATCTTCGTGATGCCGCGATCGCGCAGCAGCGGCTCAATCGCGTCGGCGATCGTGGTCTTGCCGGCGCCGGAGAGGCCGGTGAACCAGACGGTGAATCCCTGTTGCTCCAAGATCTGCTCCTTCTTGAGTCGTTGCTCGTCTATAGACGGCGCTGGGTGGTCGCGGTGAGGGCGGACACATAGGTCCGCCCCTACGCACTTGCTCGCGTTGTGTGGCTCAGTTACTCGGCGGCGACCTCCTCGACGATGTTGAGGAGGCCCGTCTGGCCCTCGGGTGCGTGCAGTCCGCACTCGGTCTTGTCGAAGCCCTGCCAGCGGCCGCTGCGCGGGTCTTCGCCGGTGGCTACCGGCTTCGTGCAGTGCGTGCAGCCGATGCTAGGGTAGCTGTGGTCGTGCAGCTCGTTGTATGGCACGCCGTTGTCCAGGATGTACTTCCAGACGTGCGACTCGCGTCCATGATGCCAGCGGGTTGATTTTCACCAGGCCGAACTTGTCGTCCCACTCGACGATGCCGATGTCCGCGCGCGTCGTCGACTGGTCGCGCCGGATGCCGCTGATCCAGGCGCGTCTTGCCGGCGAGCGCGCGCTCGTTCGGCTCTACCTTGCGGATGGCGCAGCAGGCGTCGGGGTCGCGAGCCCAGAGCGCGTCGCCGTGCTTCTGCGCCTGTTGCGGCGGCGTCAGCAGCGACATGTAACCGGTAGGTTGGAAGTCGTACTTCGCGGCGGCGATGTCGCGAAGCTTGTATGTCTCTGGAAACAGGAAGTCCGTGTCGAGGTAGAACACCTCAACGTCGCGATCGATCTGCATCATCATGTCGAGCAGGACCATGCCCGAGGGCCCGCCGAAGCTGCAGGCGAGGGTGAGGCCCGGCTGATACTCCTCGCTCGCCCAGCGCAGGATCTCTTGCGGCGATTTTCCCTCGAGCGCAGCGGACGCGGCGGCGAGATCGGGCGTGGCGACAGCGTCGCGCGCCTCGGTCATACGGCGCACTCGCCTTCGCCCATGTCATCGAGTGTGAAGAACTTCGTCTGGCCCCAGTCTATGTAGGCCATCGGGTTCTCGTTGAACTGCGGGACGATCTTGTACTCGGCGAGCAGTTCCTGCACGTGGGGCGTGCCCGACGCGCGCGGACCACGACGCGAACTTCTCGCCGTCGCCACGCTCGGAGACGTAGGCATCGACGAGTTTTTCGACCGCGTCGGGGATGTGGCGAGCGGGCATCTTCATGGTGATCTTGGCGAGGCGGCCCTCCCCCTGGGCGTTGCCGCCGAGCATGAGCTGGAATGCGGGCACCTGACGCTCGCCCTGGCGGATGGCCATGCCGTAGAAGCCGATGTCGGCGACGTGGTGCTGCCCGCATGAGTTGGGGCAGCCGCTGATCTTGATTTTCAGCTCGTTAACCAGTGGGTCACGGTAACGGCCGTTGTCCGTCATGATCCGCGAGCGCAGCTCGGTGCCGAGGCCCTTCGACGACGTGACGCCGATACTGCAGGTGTCGGCGCCGGGGCAGGTCATGACGTCGGAGATGGTTCCGGCGTCGGCTTCGGCGAGACCGATATCGGCCAGCTCACCATGCAGCGCGGGCAGGTCGTCCTCGTGGACCCAGCGGAGCACGAAGTTCTGTGTCGCGGCGGTCCGGATGTGGCCCCCGGCGTAGTTACGGGCGATCTCGGCGAGTGCGTGCATCTGCGCCGCAGTGGCATCGCCGATGGGCAGCAGCACGTAGACCGTGTGGTACGGCGCGATCTTTTGCTTGATCGCGTTGGTGCGGCGCCATGCCTCAAAGCCCTCGCGCGGCGCCTTCACGCCGCCGTTGCGTGAGGCGTAGGAGCCGTAGGCCGGCGGATCCTCGAGGAGGGTGAAGTCCGGCTCGCGGTACTGCTCGGCCTCGGCCGGCGGCAGAGTCGCCAGCTCCGCCTCATACAGGCGGCGGAACTCGTCGATGCCGATCTTCGCGATGAGGAACTTGATCCGCGCCTTGTTCTTGTTGCGGCGCTCGCCCAGGCGGTCCCAGACGCGGATGACGGCCTCGATCGTGCGGAGCTGCTCGCGCACGGGCAGGAAGTCCACGAGCACGTCGGCGACGCGCGGGGCGGCGCCGAGCCCGCCACCCACGCTCACCCGGAAGCCCTGCTCGCCCTTGCGCTCGACGGCCATGAGGCCGATGTCATGGATCGGAATCATGCCTCGGTCTTCTTCGCTGGCGGAGTAGCTGATCTTGAACTTACGAGGGAGCTTCTGGTTGACGCTGTTACGGAGGAAGTAGCGCATCGCCGCCTCGGCGTACGGCGTGACATCGAAGACGCAGTCAGCGGCGATCCCCGTGAGCGGGTCGGCGGTGATGTTACGGACGGTGTTTCCGCAGGCCTCGCGCGTGGTGACGCCGACTTCGGCGAGACGACGCATGACCTTCGGCGCGTCCTCGAGCTTCACGAAGTGGAGTTGGATCGCCTGGCGGGTGGTGACGTGACCGAGCTTCCGCACGGTGTAGGTTTCAGCGCACTCGGCGATGGCATGCAGCTGGTCTGGCGTCATGGTGCCGTGGGGCACCTTGATGCGCATCATCTGGTTATCGGCCTGGCGCTGGCCGTAGGTCCCGTGCTGGAGGCGGAAGGGACGGAAGTCGTCGCCGAGGCCACCTCCCGCCCTCCACTCCAGCGCCTCGCGCTCGAAGTTATCGATCTCGGCGCGGACGATGGGATCCGCGGACTTGTCCTGGGCGAATTCGGAGCGAGTCGTCTGCGTCACCATGACGCACCTCCAGGGTGTGCTTCGCGTGTGGAGCTAAAGTCAATCGATTTAGTCAACATTATCGATCGGGGTCAGGGCCCGAGTCAAGGGTGCCACGTCGTTTGTGAGGCAGCAGCGATGCCGGGTAATTCGCAGTTGACTTATATAAGGTTCTAATGATATACAGTCCTCATGACGATCTTTGCGGCGCTCGGCGACGAAACGCGCGTGGGCATTCTGGAGCTGTTGCGCGATCGGGAGCGCTCCGTCGGCGAGCTGGTCGATGCCTTCGCACTGACGCAGCCCGCGATCTCGCAGCACCTGCGCGTGCTGAAGACCGCCGGAC
This sequence comes from uncultured Chloroflexia bacterium, assembly GCA_963736015.1. Lineage (GTDB taxonomy): Bacteria > Chloroflexota > Dehalococcoidia > DSTF01 > JACRBR01 > CAVTNG01. Next base: position 291,105 of record CAVTNG010000009.1, read on the forward strand.
TCGTCAGCTCGCGGGCCGAGGCGCAGCGCCGCGTGTATCGCATCGAGCCGGCGCCGCTGCGCGAGCTGGACAATTGGCTGTCGCGATATCGCAAGTTCTGGGGCGCAGAGCTCGACGCGCTCGAAGCACACCTGGATGAGCATCCCGAGTAAAGAAAGGCGGCGACGTATGGACGAGAAGCTGATGGGAAACGTGGTCGAGGGCGATACGCTGCGCTTCGTGCGCGTGGTGCCGCACAGCGTCGAGCGCGTCTGGCGCGCGATCAGCGACGAGGCGGAGCTGCGCGCGTGGATGCGGTATCCGCTGCGCTTCGAGGCGCGCGTCGGCGCCACTGTTCGGTTCTTCGGTGAGGGACCCGGATCTATCGAGGGGCGCGTGTTCATCGCCGAGCCGCCGAAGACGCTGGCCTTCAGCTTCTTCGATGCGGAGAAGCCCGAATACGCCGGCCGCGTCGAGCGGGAATGGACGGTGCGTTGGGACCTGGAGCCGGCCGGCGATGGCTGCCGCATTACGTTCGTGCATCGCGGGCTCAGCGGTGCTCACCTCTGGGGTCTCGGCGAGGGATGGCACGGGTTCATCGACCAGCTCGCGGCCTATCTCGGCGGAACGCTCGACGAACTGTTGCGCACTTTGGAGGCGCGCGGAGGCGAAGCCGACACGACGCTGCTCTCGGCGTACCGCGCCCGCGTGAGCCTGCAGCTCATCGCGTCGGCGCGGGAGCTGGCGCGCAACGCCACGAGTGCGATCGACGCCGGCCGCGGCGAGGACGCGAAGTCCGCCGTCAAGCGGCTCGGAGTTCGCGGCGGCGCAGCTCTACGAGATCGCGCGCCAGGACGGCCCGCGGCCGGACTACGCTCCCGAGCCGCCGCCACCGCTCAGTGCGGAGGCTGCTGCCCGGGCGTGATGCGCTCCGCTCGGTTGCTAGGTTCATTTCGGCTACGTGGTGGAACGCGAAATTCAGGCGGTCCAGCCTCGTCACGGGCCCGTCATGTCCACGAGGTCTACGCCGCTGCGCGCATTGTGGCGCGCGACATGAGTGCTATCGCCGGCTCGGCGCTCGCATCTGCCGGACGTAGGATCCGGACAAGACCTCACAGGTCTGGAGGCCGACATGACCACCGGATCTACCAGCGCAGCAGGGAAACCCGTCGCCGCCTTCCAGCGGGAGGCGCCGTGCGTCGGCGAAAACAATCACCCGGCGATGATTGGATGCATCGGATATCAATCAGAAAAAATGCGATTTCGCGAAATTCAGCACATCAATCAAAGCGGCGGTATCCTCGCCGCGTGACCGACGAAGCGCAGCCGTACGAATACCGCGGGATGATCGCGAAGGCGTGGGACCTCCTGCGAGGCGACACGTCGGAGTGGCCTGATCGCGCGTTCTACCGCGCGATCATCGAGCGGGAGGGCGGCCCGGCGCTCGACGTCGGCTGCGGCACCGGGCGACTGCTGCTCGACTACGTCGCGGGCGGCCTTGACGTCGACGGTGTCGATGTCTCGCCGGAGATGCTCGCCCTGTGCCGAGAAAAGGCATCGGCGATGGGCCTCGCGCCGCGCGTGTACGAACAGTCGCATGGAGACGCTCGACCTGCCGCGTCGCTATCGCGTGATCTTCGTGCCGTCCAGCTCGATCCAGCTGCTGACGGACGAGCGTGACGCCGCCGAGGCGATGCGTCGCTTCCACGCGCATCTCGAGGCGGGCGGGGTCCTCGTGGCGCCGTTCATGGTGCTCTGGCCGGGCGACCCGCCCGAGGACGGCGTCTGGACGCGCTGGTATCGGCCGCGGCAGCGCGAGCGACCCGAGGACGGCGCGCTCGTGCGCCGCGTGCAGCGCGCGAGGTTCGACATGGCCACTCAGCTCGAGCACACAGAGGACCGCTACGAGGTCATCGTCCGCGGCGAGATCGTGGAGACCGAGGAGCACCGCCGCTCGCCCGCCACACGCTGGTATACGCAGGATCAGGCCCACGCGCTGTTCGCGGCCGCAGGCTTCGCTGATGTGCGGGTGCTAGACGGATTCACGGAGGAGTCGGCGGGGCCGGACGCGCGGGTCTATACGCTGGTCGGCCGACGGTCCGGCTAGAGGTCTTCCAAGGTGGACATGCCGCTTTCGGGACGCGGGACCGCGGATCGTCTGGATATCAGCCAGATTCCCTGTGCCGCGACGAGGACTACGAAGGCGACGCCAGTAAGGAACCAAGAGCGGGTTGAGAGCCCAATCACGAGGATGAGTACGGCTGGCAATGCGAACCGAAGGGATGCCGTGACGAGATGGTTGTCCTCCGCGAAGTCACTGCGCCGTGTTTCGAGGAATTGGCTGGCGAGCCAACCAACGGCGATCAGGCCCGTGATGACGACGTGCGCATCCCGGTCCGTTAGTCCCCCATGCTAAGACCCCTACCGAGAGCAGCAGCATCGGGAGAAACAGCCAGACCGAGAGCTTTCTTCGCACAACTTCGGCTCGAGTACTCGACGCCGCTCGTTTGCGGCTCTAGGCGAGGCTCGCGAGGCGGTCTGCAACGGGCGTGTCGGCCGAGGCCATCGCGCAGGAGGATGCGGAGCCTGCGCCGGAGCACGAGCTGTGCGTCGTGAGCGCGGGCATGGCGCCGGCGGTGACCATCGTCAGGGTGAAGAGGCCGGCGATGGCGGTGAGGAGGCGGCACTTCATGTCCGTGGGCCTTTCTGTCGTCGAGCGGTGTCCTGAGCATATATCGGCACGTGCGCTGGCCCGAGAGGGCGCACAGCGGTGCGCCCCTTCGTCGGGCCTGGCCGCTTCGAGCGGCGCTTTAGCTCCGGGTGGAACTTAGTCGCGCTGGGGCAGAGGTCCTGGACTACGCAGTCGGGGCAGGCGGGGCGCAGCGCATCGCAGGTGCGGCGGCCGTGCTTGATGAGGCCAATGTGGAAGGCGTAGAAGTCGTCGGGCGGGACCATCGCCTCCAGCAGGGCATGGGCTTTTTCCGGCGTCATCGCGGCCTTGCCAGCGCGTGCGGGGATGAGGCCGAGGCGCATCGACACGCGGAAGACGTGCGTGTCCACGGGCATCGCGGGCAGGCCGAGGGCGAACATCAGCACGCAGGCGACCGTCTTGGGGCCGACACCGTGGATCGAACGCAGCCACTCGCGCGCTTTTTCGAGCGGCATCGACGCCAGGAAGTCGAGATCGAAGCCGCCGGTGCGGTCGCGGATGTCGCGCAGGGCGGCCTGGATGCGGGGCGCCTTCGTCGGCGCGAGCCCGCCCGGCTGGATGGCAGCGATCAGCGTCGATAGCGGCGCATCGATGACGGCATCCCAGTCGGGGAAGGCTTCGAGCAGTCGGACGAAGGCGCGGCCGGAATTGGCGTCGCTGGTGTTCTGCGAGAGGATCGTCAGGACGAGCTCTGACGTCGGGTCGTGGTGCGGGCGCCACTCGGGAATGCCGTACGCGGCGTCGAGCCGCGCGATGATCTCGGGGATGGGTGCGGCAGCGAGGGGGCGGCGGGGCGAGCGCTTCGCGGGCATGGCGCAGGATACGGTTTGACATCGCCATTTGCGGTGCGAGGCGCGGGCGGGCGAACATCTGGGCGATGCCAGTGACCAGGGCGACAAGTGTGCGGGCGGAGAAGGTGGGGTTCTGGATGTTCGCCTCGTATCGGGTCCATGCGGGACGGGGCGAGACGTATACGGTGCCGCGACGCGCGTTCGAGCGGGCGGCACGCGACGGCGAAGCGGCCTGCATCGTCGACGGGGGCGGGCGCGCGCTGTGGATGGTGGGCGAGTGGTTCTACTGGGACACGGATGGTCTGGCGGCTGAGGACATCGAGCTCCTGGTGTGGGACCGTGAACGCCGCGGCGAGGCGAAGCTCGAGCGGCTGCGTAAGTTGCGTGCTGCGAGCAGAGGACATCGAGGCGAGTAGGCGGGAGCGGATCCCGGACGACGTGCGCGTTTTCGTGTGGGAGCGGGACGGCGGACGATGCGTCCGCTGCGGCGCGCAGGAGGACCTGCAGTTCGACCACATCATCCCTGTCGCCAAGGGCGGTGCGAGCAGCATCGAGAACGTGCAGGTGCTGTGCGGTGGGTGCAACCGCTCGAAGAGTGACGCAATTGCGTAGGGGTTCCGGGTCTAGTTGTTCCGGGTCTAGTTAATGATGGTGATTGCGGCGCGCGTCGAGCCGAGTTGGGACGCCCAGGCGAAGCCGTCCTCTGTGTTGTAGAAGAAGACATCGATCCAGGTGTTGGGCAGGGCGCCACGGTCCATGCACTCGTACACGCGGCCCGTCGGGTCGCCGGCGATGGTGAAGCGCGTGCCGAACGAGAGGTCGTAGCTACACGCCGCCGCGCCCTCGAACACGGTGCCGCCGCCCGCCATTCCACCGCAGAAGCCGCCGCCGGGCCCCGCGCATCCGTAGATGGTGATGCGGGCAGCCGGGATGACGCTCCCAGGAGGGTAGCCCGACGCGGCGCCGAGCGAGTGCGGGATGCCCGGCGCCACGGCGACCATGTTTGCCGCGGCGGCGGTCTTTTCGCCGTCGATGCGCTGCTGGTTCAGGGTCTGGAGGGCGCTCACGAGCTCCTGGTATTGCTGCTCGGCGCGAGCGGCGATGAAGGCGGCACCCAGGTCGCCGGCCGAGGGCTGAGACATGCGGACTGGAGTCTTCCCAGCTCGAGCCTAAGGCGGCGCCAGCGCGCATCTCGGCGGGAGGGCCGTAGACGGCGGCGCTGCCCGATGACGCGGAGCCGATGTTACTGGCGACCGCACCGATCGCGGGGACCGTGGCGACGAGGGCGATGGCTCCAAACACGATGGCCAATGGCAGGGCGACGCGCCGTGGCGCCTGGCGGCGCATCGTCTGGGTGGCGGCGCGGGCGTTCGAGGTGGCGTTGACGAAGGCAGAGCGAAGGCTTGCGATGGGGGTGGCGGCAGAGACAGAGGCGGATGAGGCGACCGCGGACCGCCTTCCGGGGGTGAAGTTCTGGATGGATGGCGCGGCCGCGGCCGAAGCAAACGTCCGCTCTTCCGCTGTCGCGATGCCCATCAGCGCCGTAGCGGCGATGGCGGACAGCGCGCGCGCGCCAGCAATCAGTCCTCGATACCTCAGAAGGGGCTCCAGTTTTGCCTGGTAACGGTGCCGTTGTCAGTTGTCATCCCCGCCGTGGGCGGAGTCGTGCCACCAGGACAGGAAGCACAAAACGCGGCCAGTATAGCCACGGAAAACGCGGGATCAAGGCCGATCCGACGAGAGATGCGCAGACTCGAAGCCAGCGACATTCTGACGGGTACGGCGATTGGGAGGCGTTGTCAGATTCGAGTCAGCCCGGGATATCGGCGATAGGGGCAAATTCGTTCACGGGTGCCAAACGTAACGTTTGCAGCGCCCTTCCGCGACGAACTGTTGCTCTGCGCCGTATGGGCGCTGAAGCGCCTTAGGCGCGCTCGAAGATGGTGGCGATGCCCTGGCCGCCGCCGATGCAGAGGCTGACGAGGCCGTAGCGTGCGTTCCGGCGCTCCATTTCGTGCATGAGCTTGACGGTGAGGATGGCGCCGGTGGCGCCGACGGGGTGGCCGAGGGCGATGGCGCCTCCGTTCACGTTGGTCTTCTCCGGGTCGAGGTGGAGGGCGGTGCTGCAGGCGGCGGCGACGGAGGCGAACGCTTCGTTCAGCTCGACGAGGTCGATCTGGTCGATGGTGAGGTTGGCCTTCTGGAGCGCCTTCTGGACGGCGGGGATGGGGCCTTCGCCCATGATCGAGGGCTCGACGCCGGCCTCGGCGCGGGCGACGAGGCGGAGGCGGGGCTTGAGGCCGAGGTCCTTGGCCTTTGATGCGCTGGCGACGACGACGGCGGCTGCGCCATCGTTGATGCCGCTGGCGTTGCCGGCGGTGACCATGCCGCCGTCCTTGAAGGCGGCGCGGAGCTTGCCGAGCGCCTCCATGGTGGTCTGGCGGGGGTGCTCATCGGTGTCGATGGTGACGGTCTCTTTGCCCTGCTTGACTTCGACGGGGACGATCTCGTCCTTGAACTTGCCGGCGGCGATGGCGGCGGCGGCGCGCTCCTGGGAGCGCATGGCGACTTCGTCCTGGGCCTCGCGGGAGACCTCGTACTTCTGGGCGAGGTTTTCGGCGGTGACGCCCATGTGCTGCTTCGAGAAGGGGTCGCCGAGCATGTGGAGGATGCCGTCTTCGAGGGTGCCGTTGCCCATGCGGTAGCCGGCGCGTCCGTTGCGGACGTAGTAGGGCATCATGGTCATGTTCTCTGCGCCGCCGGCGACGACGACGGAGGCATCGCCGGTCTGGATGTAGCGGGCGGCGGTGTTGATGGCCTCGAGCCCGGAGCCGCAGATGCGGTTGACGGTGACGGCGGGTGTTTCGATGGGCATGCCGGCTTTGACGGCGGCGTGGCGGGAGATGTAGCCGTCCTCCATGACCTGGCCGACGCAGCCGAGGACGACGTGGTCGACCTGGTCGGGGGTGAGGCCGGCGCGCTCGACGGCGGCCTTGATGGCGATGGCGCCGAGGTCGGAGGCGGAGAGGTTGGCGTAGGCGCCCTGGAACCGGCCGATGGGCGTGCGAGCGCCGCTGACGATGACGACATCTTCCATTGCTCTGGGCTCCTCTTCGGGCCGTTGGGCCGGATGCGCGCGGGGCTGTATGGCGTGCAATGAGTATATGGAGGGGTGTTGGGAGGGGTCAATTGGCACCTCACCCCCGGGCCCTCTCCACGCCGTGGCGAGGGGAGAGTCCGTTGCGCCGGCTGGCGTTTTGAATGATGTGCTGAATTTCGGCGAAAGCGACGTTTTTTGATTGGATGCGAATGCAAGACAATCGACGCCGGGTGATTGAGTTGCGGCTGGAGCCGGCCGGGGTTGCCGCCTCGTTCGGGGGCGATGTTGGATGTTCGATGGCGCAGAACGGCGCGCTCGGGATCGCGCGGGTCTCGGACGGCGCTGGTCGGTGGCGGGCGGGAGGGTCGAGGCGCACGGAGTAGATCCTTCGCGTTGCTCAGGATGACAGGCCGCGTTCGCCGTGGCGGGCGTGCCCGGCAATGACGGCGTGTCCGCTCGGCGTCGCGGGGTCTTCGGCGACGTGGGTCTGCGGAGGGCGGGGCGATCGAGGTGCACGGAGTAGATTCCTCGGCTGCGCTTCGCTTCGCTCGGAATGACAGTGGGGCTGCGCTTCGCTTCGCTCGGAATGACAGTGGGGCTGCGCTTTGCTTCGCTCGGAATGACAGTGGGGCTGCGCTTTGCTTCGCTCGGAATGACAGGGGCTCCTTCATTCGATGGGCTGCGTGAAGTGGCGCAGGGCGGGAGGGGGGCGGTGTCTTCGGGCGGGCGGTGTTGTCTTCGCCATCGCCGGCGAACCAGGCTTCCATGACGGGGATGAAGCGGCCGGGATCCTTCTTTTCGACGGCGTCGCGGGTTTGGAGGAGGCGGTTCATGCGGCGGACGCGGGCGATGATGCGGGCGGTGCGCTCGAGCTGGGCGGGGGAGCGGCGGGCGGGGCGGCCGTTGAGGGCCTGGCGCGTGAATGCATCGAGGCCGGTGCGTTGCTCGAACCCGGCGATCTCTGTGAGGACCTGGCGGGTGTCGTGAGCGAGCTGGGCGGCATCGGCGGCTTGCTCGATCTGGTTGCGGGCTTCATCGGCGATGGGGTGGTCGTGCATGAAGCGGGCGATGGCGATGCCGAGCTCGCGGGCGGCGTGGTTGCGGGCCTGGGCGGAGGCGCCGAGCTTGAGAAGGACGGCGCGGGCCTCCTGGTCCTGCATGAGGGCCTCGACGACGGCGCGGACGCGTGGTGAGTGGGCGCCGGTCTTGAGGCCGTTCATGTTGCCCCTGGGGGCGCCGGCGCCGGGGCGGCGGCCGCCGCTGGGCATGGGGGAAGTCCTTCAGTTGTTCAGCGGTTCAGTTGTTGAGTGGCGCGCGTGCGCCTGGGGCGATGGTACGGGGGTGGGGTGGGGAAGTCGGAGGGGTGGGTGGCACTGGAGGGAGTGTGTTGGTGTGTTGGTGTTTTGGTGGTGACGGGCGCTCACGGGCGCCGGGGGAAGAGGCGCACTCGATTGCGCGGATGAGCACCTATAATTGCGCGCATGCAGGCTGCTGAGTTTGTGCGGAAGTGGAAGGCGTCGAAGCGGAACGAGCGCCAGGCGTCACAGGAGCACTTCATCGACCTGTGCATGTTGCTCGGGGAGCAAACGCCGAACACGGACCCGAGCGGCGATTACTACGCCTTCGAGAAGGGCGCGAAGACGGCGGATGGTAATGGGTGGGCGGATGTGTGGCTCAAGGGCAACTTCGCGTGGGAGTACAAGGGCAAGCTCAAGGATCTGACTGCGGCCTACACGCAGCTGCGCCGCTACGCCGAAGCGCTCGATAACCCGCCCCTGCTGGTGGTGTGCGACCTCGACCGGTTCGAAGTGCATACGAACTGGAACACCGAGACCTGGATCTACTACTATCGGCCTAAACCATCTGGTGAGCGATCAGCCGGTGGATCTACGCCACGATTTCCAGCACCCGCGCGAAGGATGCGCCGGAGCTGACGGCGATGCAGGTGTTGAGTGCGCTCTTCGACAAGCCGCCCGACAAGCTGAAACCGCAGAAGACGCGAGAGCAAATCACGCAGGACGCAGCGAAGCTGTTCGGCGAGATCAGCGACTATCTCCGCGACCCCAGGATCGGCGTTGAAGAGACGCGGATCGCGCGGTTCATCACGAAGGTGATGTTTCTGCATGTTTGCGACGGACATCGGCCTGCTGCCGAAAGAGACGTTCTCCGACGTCATCAAGGTGCACCGGGGACAATGGGAACGTGAAAGGATTCAGGGATCACCTGTCTGACCTGTTTAGAGTAATGAACGGCGGCGGCGACTTCATGATGCGGGACATTCCGCAGTTCAATGGACGGATGTTCAACGACGCCGACGTACCGGAGGAATTGACCGGCGAACATATTCACATGCTCGCGAGGCTCGACGATCTCGAATGGGCAGACGTCGAGCCGTCGGTGTTCGGCACGTTATTCGAACGAGTTCTTGGACTCGAAAAAGCGGAAGATGCTCGGGGCGCACTACACGTCGCGCGCGGATATCGAGCTGATCGTAGAGCCGGTGCTGATGGATCCGCTGCGGCGCGCGTGGCGCGAGGTGCAGCGGCAGGTGGCGGAGTACGCGGAGGAGGGGCCGGGCCAGCGGGCGAAGCCGGAGGCGCTCCGCGAGCATGTGAAGGCACTGATCGCGCCGTTTCACAAGCGGCTGTACACGACCCGGTGCTGGACCCGGCGTGCGGCTCGGGCAACTTCCTGTATGTGTCGCTGGCGCTGCTGAAGGCGCTGGAGAAGGAAGTGATCGCGCTGGCGTCCGCGTACGAGATAACGGTCAGGCCGCGCGTGCATCCGTCGCAGCTGCACGGCATCGAGATTAATGAGATCGCGCACGAACTGGCGTCTATCGTGATCTGGATCGGCTACCTGCAGTGGAAGAGGAACAACATGCCCGCGGCGGCGCCGGATGTGCCGATCCTGTCAGCTCTGGACCAGGTGGAGGGGCGTGATGCGCTCCTCGACCTCTCGACCCGAAGCGCCCGAAGGAGGCGACGTGGCCAGCGGCCGATGTGATTGTTGGCAACCCGCCGTTCCTGGGTGTGCGGATCATGCGCGGGCCGCTAGGCGATGAGTACGTGGAGAAGCTGGCGGCGGTGTACGAGCGCAAGGTCGACCGACAATCCGACCTGTGCTGCTACTTCTTTCGAGAAGGCGCGCGAAGAGATTGAAGCGGGGCGCGCGCAACGCGCGGGGCTGCTGGCGACGCAAGGCATTCGCAGGTGGCGCGAACCGGCGAGTGCTGGAGCGGATCAAGGAGACGCGGCGACATCTTCTACGCGCAGGCGGACCGTGGAGTGGCTGCAGGAGGGCGTGGCGGTCCGCGTGTCGATGGTGGGGTTCGACAACGGGAGCGAGACGCACCGGCTGCTGAACGAGAGCAAGGACGATGACGCACGCGTCGCGATCATGCGGGCCCGGCCGGTCGAGGGGATCAACACGAACCTGACATACCAGACGGACGTGACACAGGCGCGACGGCTGAAAGAGAACACTGGGATCTGCTTCCTAGGGACCAGTAGTGGTGGGTTCGTTCGACCTACCCGAGCGGGTGGCTCAGCGTTTTCTGGCGAATCCGAACCCTCACGGCCGACCGAACTCCGACGTTGTCAAGCCGTTCGTCAACGCTCGGACCTGACGAGACGGCCGAGGGGCCAGTGGATCATCGACTTTGGATAATGCTCCGCCGACGACGCAGCGCTGTACGAGGCTCCTTTCGAGTTCGTACGCAAACACGTAAAGCCCGATCGCGACCGCAATCGTGACTCCCAGCGACAGCGCTTTTGGTGGAGACACGGCAAGCGAGCAGGTACGGAGCTCCTCACGCCGCTCTCGCCGGAAAAAACCGCCAGATAGTGACTCCGAGAGTTGCGAAGTACCGCCTATTCGTTTGGCTTCCAGCGGAGACCATAGTGTCAGATGCCGTAGTGGCTTTTGCGCGGAGCGACGATTACTTCTTCGGCGTGTTGCAGTCGCGTGCGCACTGGGTGTGGGCGCTCGAACAGGGCACCCGTGAGCTCGAGAGCCGGCCGCGGTACACACCGACGACGTGCTTCGAGACCTTCCCGTTTCCGCACGCGACGCAGGAGCAGCAGTGGGCGATCTCGATCGCGGCGAAGGACCTGGACGACCTGCGCAACGGCTGGCTGAACCCGGAGGGCCTCGTCGGCGCGAAGGAGCTGGCGAAGCGGACGCTGACGAACCTGTACAACGCACGACCGGCGTGGCTGGAGAACGCGCATCGCGCGCTGGACGAGGCGGTGTTCGCGGCGTACGGGTGGCGGGAGGCGCCGGGGGAGCTGTCGGATGCGGAGATCATCGCGCGGTTGCTGGCGTTGAATTTGCAGCGGGAGGCGGTGTAAGAGGATGGCACGAGCCAAGTTCGATGTCGTCGACGAGTACGCGCGAACTGGCATGTGGCGACCTCAGAGATCCTCGGGCCGCACGACGCCGATCCAGAGCCTCGGCAAGCTCTCCTGAGCACGATGGGAATTAAATACAAGGCGCCCCTAGCGGCGACGAAGTACGACGAAGCGACGACGGAAGAGTGTGCGAGGGCTGCGGCCAGCAACATCGAGTTGCTGATCGGAGAGGCGAGTTACGTTCGTGGGTTGACCGCTGAAAACGCACAGATCCCATCGACGGCCACCTCGTGACGCTCATCGCGCTGGCGAAGGACTTCACACTGACGCAGGACGCAGGGAAATGGGATGCTCGGCTGCGTGACGCAATCTCGGCACTGCTCGGCGTCGCCCCTCGCGCAACTGGGCTACGCCGGGTCAGCGCTCAGAGCCTCGTACTTCTTTATGACGAAGGGCGCACAGCTGTGCGCGCCCCTACGGTGATGTGCGCGGCTTCGGTCGTGGATCGTGGGCTCATGCACAGGCGGGGGCGCCTGTGCCCCATGCGTGGTGAGGGTGAATGGCGACGCACCTGGTGGTTGATGCGATGAACGTGATCGGGGCGCGGCCGGATGGGTGGTGGCGGGACCGGGACGGGGCGGTGCGGCGGCTGGTCGCTGCGCTCGAGCGCATCGGCTGCGGAGGGGCGGGAGGTGACGGTGGTGGTGGATGGGCGGGAGATCGCCGGGCTGGAGGAGGGGGTGCATGGCGGGGTGGAGGTGTTGTATGCGGCGCGCGGGGGGCGGAATGCGGCGGACGACCGCATCGTGGAGTTCGTGCGGGGGCATGGGGAGGCGGGGTCGCTGGAGGTGGTGACATCGGACCGGGAGCTGCGGGCGCGGGTGGTGGCGCTGGGGGCGGGGGTGGGGTCGGTGCGGGGGCTGCTGGGGGAGCTGGAGGAGGGGTAGGAGGCGGGGAGGCGGGAGGGCGGGAGGGCGCCGGGGATGGGGTCTCGGGATTTGGTGCGGTGGAGGTGGGCGGGGTAGGTCCCTCGGCTGCGCTCGGGATGACATGCGGGGGCGCTCGGGATGACGGGCTCCTGTCGCCGTGACGGGCGTCGGGCCGCGGGCGCGGGTGGTGGGCGGGTTCGGGGCTGCGCAGGCGGGGGCGCCGGCGCCACATTGCTGCGTCCTGCGTCCGATGGCGGGGCTGGAATCGGGGTAGCTCCGGCTTGATCGGGGGAGGGTGGCGGTGATACAATTCGGGCGTTAGCACTCTCTGGTGACGAGTGCTAATTCGGCGGAAATCGAATCTGTTTGGGGGCTCCTTGACGCTGACGGAGCGCCGTTCGCAGCTACTCAGCCTGATCATCGGGGAATACGTGGACTCGGCCGTGCCGGTGGGGTCGGAGACGATCATGCGGCGGTACGAGCTGCCGTTCTCGTCGGCGACGATCCGGAACGAGATGGCGCGGCTGGAGGAGGATGGCTACGTGAGCCATCCGCACACGTCGGCGGGGCGGGTGCCATCGGACAAGGGGTACCGGTACTACGTCGAGGCGCTGATGCAGGAGCGGGACCTCCCGTGGGAGGTGAAGCAGACGATCCGGCACCAGTTCCACCAGGCGGGGCGGGAAGAGGACGAGTGGATCCAGCTGGCGGCGGCGGTGCTGGCGCGGGCCGTCGAGAACGCGGCGGTGGTGACGCTGCCGCGGACGGCGGAGTCGCGGCTGAAGCGCGTCGAGCTGGTGGGGATCCAGGACAACGCGGCGCTGCTGGTGCTGGTGCTGCAGCAGGCGCGGGTGAAGCAGCAGGTGCTGCTGTTCCCGGAGCCGGTGGAGCCAGGACCGGCTGACGGCGATCTCGAACCACCTCAATGATGCGTTCCGGATGCACACGGCGGGTGAGATCGGCCGGTCGGCGGTGCAGCTGACGCAGATGGAGTGGCACGTCGCGAACGCGGTGCGCGACATCATGGCGGCGTCGGATCGGGGCGGCTACGACGAGGCGTACCTGGAAGGCGTGCGGAACGTGCTGCAGAAGCCGGAGTTCGGGAGCAGCGAGAAGATGCTGAACCTGCTCGAGGTGCTGGAGCAGCGGAACCTGACGCGGCTGATCCCGTTCCGGGAGCTATCGCGCGAGGGCGTGACGGTGATGATCGGGGCGGAGAACGGCGAGGACGCGATGCACGACTACAGCATCGTGGTGAGCCCATACGGGACGCCGGACGGGATCTCGGGGGCGATGGCGGTGGTGGGGCCGACGCGGATGGAGTACGGGACGACGATCGCGACGGTGCGGTACGTGGCGGAAGTGATGAGCGAGATGCTGGCGACGTACTACGCGGAGGAGGAAGGCGGCGGCTAGGCCGCGCGGACGTGGGCAGAGAGCGGAAGACAGAGAAGAGAAGAGACATAGCAAAGAGCAAAGATGGGGAGGTGAGAGTCGAAGATGACAGAGCGTGGTGACAATGCAGAGGCACCGGCGGCGGGCGACGCGGACGCAGGTGCTGCGGACGCAGAGGCGAGCGTGGAGGGGCTGAAGGCGCTGCTCGACGACGAGCGCGCGAAGGCGCAGTCGTTCTACGCATCGTGGCAGCGGTCGGCGGCGGACTTTCAGAACTACAAGCGGCGGGTCGAGGACGAGCGGTCGGAGACGGCGCGGCTCGCGAACGCGGCGCTGATCATCAACCTGCTGCCGCTCATCGATGACCTCGAGCGCGCGCTTCAGAACGTCGACGCGCATCTCGCGGGGCTGACGTGGGTGGACGGGCATCCGGCTGATCTACCGGAAGTTCCAGGCGATGCTCGAGATGACGGGCGTGCAGGAGATCGATGCGGACGGCCAGACGTTCGACCCGGCGTACCACGAGGCGGTAAGCCAGGGGCCGGGCGAGGAGGGGAAGGTCGTCGCGGTGGTGCAGAAGGGGTATCGGCTGGGCGACCGCGTGGTGCGGCCGGCGATGGTGATCGTCGGGTCGGGCGAGGGCGCCGGGGCGGGAGAAACGCAATGACGCGAGAGATGAATACGACACACGACTATCGGCAGGATGCGGCGAAGACGGTCGCACGTCGATCGGAGCTGGCGCTGCTGCGACTGCGGAACGCGCGGACGCTGGCAAAGCTGAACGAGCGCGAGATCGCGGGCGGCGGGGCTGCCTCGGACGAGGCGCTGATGATCGAGACGGAACGGGCGCTGGAGATGGCGCAGGCGGCGCTGGCCGAGGCAGCGGGCGCAGATAAGCACGAGAACGAGAACGAGAAGGAGTAAGAGATGGCGAGAGTAATCGGCATCGACCTGGGGACAACGAACTCCGTCGTCGCCGTGATGGAGGCGGGCGAGCCGACGGTCATCCCGAACGCGAGGGCGGGCGCATCACGCCGTCGGTCGTCGCGGTGAGCAAGACGGGCGAGCGGCTGGTGGGCACGGTGGCGAAGCGGCAGGCGGTCACCAACCCGGACAACACGGTCTACTCGGTCAAGCGGCTTCATGGGCCGCAAGTTCGAGGACCCGGAGGTGCAGCGCGACATCAAGCTGATGCCCTACAAGATCGAGCGCGCGGCCAACGGCGACGCCGCAGGTGTCGATGGGCGGCACGCGGCTACTCGCCGCCGGAGATCTCGGCGATGATCCTGCAGAAGCTGAAGGCGGACGCCGAGGCCTACCTGGGCGAGACGCGTGACGGAGGCGGTCATCACCGTCCCGGCGTACTTCAACGACTCGCAGCGCCAGGCGACGAAGGACGCCGGCAAGATCGCCGGCCTCGAGGTGCTGCGCATCATCAACGAGCCGACGGCGGCGTCGCTGGCGTACGGCCTGGACAAGAAGGACGACGAGACGATCGCCGTCTACGACCTGGGCGGCGGCACGTTCGACATCTCGATCCTGCGAGCTCGGCGAGGGCATGTTCGAGGTGAAGTCGACGAACGGCGACACGCACCTCGGCGGCGACGACTTCGACCAGCGGGTCATCGACTGGCTGGTCGACGAGTTCAAGCGCGAGCAGGGCATCGACCTGCAGCAGGACCGGATGGCGCTGCAGCGGCTGAAGGAGGCGGCGGAGAAGGCGAAGATCGAGCTCTCGAGCGCGCAGCAGACGGAGGTCAACCTGCCGTTCATCACGGCGGACGCCATCCGGGCCGAAGCACATGAACGATGACGCTCACCCGCGCCAAGCTGGAGCAGCTGGTGGGCGACCTGGTCGAGCGGACGCTGGGGCCGGTGCAGCCAGGCGCTGCAGGACGCGGGCATGCACGCCGGCGCAGATCGACGAGGTGGTGCTGGTCGGCGGGCAGACGCGCATGCCGCTGGTGCAGGAGAAGGTGCGAGCAGTTCTTCGGCAAGGAGCCGCACAAGGGCGTGAACCCGGACGAGGTCGTGGCGATCGGCGCGGCGATCCAGGCGGGCGTGCTGAAGGGCGAGGTCAAGGACGTGCTGCTGCTCGACGTGACGCCGCTGACGCTCGGCATCGAGACGCTGGGCGGCGTGGCGACGCCGCTGATCCCGCGCAACACGACGATCCCGACGAGCAAGAGCCAGGTGTTCTCGACGGCGGCGGACAACCAGCCGAGCGTGGAGATCCACGTGCTGCAGGGCGAGCGGCCGATGGCGGGCGACAACAAGTCGCTGGGCCGCTTCATCCTGGACGGCATCCTGCCGGCGCCGCGCGGCGTGCCGCAGGTCGAGGTGACGTTCGACATCGACGCGAACGGCATCCTGAACGTGTCGGCGAAGGACAAGGCGACGGGCAAGGAGCAGAAGATCACGATCACGGCGGTCGGCGGCCTGTCGAAGGACGAGGTCGAGAAGCTGCAGCCGCGAGGCGGAGGTGCACGCCGAGCGAGGACCGGCAGCGCCGCGACGAGATCGAGGTGCGCAACACGGCCGACAGCCTGGCCTACCAGGCCGAGAAGACGCTGCGCGAGAACGCGGACAAGATCCCGGCGGAGCTGAAGACCGAGGTCGAGGGCAAGGTCGCGGCGGTGCGCAGCGCAGCTGCAGTCCGGCGATGCCGACGGCATCCGGTCGGCGACGGAGCGCGCTGTCGGAGGCGATGCAGCGCATCGGGCAGGCGGTGTACGGAGCGCAGGGCGCGCCGGAGGGCGAGCCGGGCGTGAACGGCCAGTCCGAGCAGGGCGAAGGTGCCGCGGAGGAGGGGACCGTCGAGGGCGAGTACCGGGAGGTGTAAGGCCTCGCCAGCGGATGTTAGATGTTCAAGGGGCGGCGCATGCATGCGCTGCCCCTTACCGTGTAGCGACATGGTGCTCTCTGCTTGTCCGCCTGCTCCAGGCGGCATCGCCGTCGAGATTGCGCCCGACGTTCAAGCTGAACTTGACGGGTCACGACACCCACGCTCCCTCCGGAGAGGTTAGTATCATCCAATCTTCCGGAGGTGACTGTGCTGATCTCGAACCGAACTACCAACGTCCTACTGGTCGTGCTCGCCGTGGGCATCGCCGTCGTCGCGGTGCTCGCAACGGCGTGCGGGGCGGACCGCTCGATCCGCCGGGCCGGCCTCTACCGACGGCGTGCGCGGGCCTGGCACGCCGATCTCGTCGCTGCCCTTCTCGACACCGCGGGCGGTTACTACTACGTCACTCGCGCGCTGTCCGCAGGGGCAGGGCAATCCGGCATTACGATCTGCTGCAGCAACACCACCATTGATCTTGGCGGCTTCACGATCACGGGTGCGGGCCCGGGGATGAATCCAGGAGACGGCATCTCCAACGCGGGCGCGCGCAACATCGTGATACAGAACGGCGCTGTTCGGAGCTGGACGAATGGCATTAACCTCGGCGGGACGTACAGCCGCGTCGAGCGAATACACGCGCTAAGTAACACGGATGACGGAATCAGGATTGGAGCGGGCTCAGAGGTGAGTGACTGCGTCGTCAGTCTCAACGGTGGCTACGGTATCAACGCCAATGTCGTGACGATCCGCAACTGCACGCTGTCCGAGAACTTTGGCCTCCGCGATCCTGGTCGGGAGCATCTCCGATCGAGGAGAACCGAGTGACGGGCAATCCGCAATTGGGGATCAATGTGACGGGAAGCTACAACACCCTGCGTAACAACGAACTCTCCGGCAACGTCAGCCAAGACATTCTCGTCGGGAACGCGGGCCAGGGTAACGTGATCATGGCGAATGTGTACTGCAAGCTAAACCCCGCCGGGTTGAACACCGTCATCACGGGTAACGTGGATCGCGTAGACAACTGTTAGCGGTCTCTTTCCGGACGCCCGACACGTCGCTCATCTCGTCGCGTGCACCGCGACGTGCGCACGAGGTGGCGATATCGCTCGCGGCTGAGCGCGTAAGTGCCCACGGTCTTCGAGACGAGGATCTTGCCGGCCGGGCCAGGGCCGGCGATGATCGGGTAATCAATCGGCGACCGCTAGTTGTGTCAGGTTTCAGCCCGACTCCAGGTCGGGTTGTGGTACGAGGGCAGTGCGCCCATCTCGACACTGAACCGCGCGCGGACCTTGAGGCAGTCGCGGAAGTCCGCTGACTTGACGCGCCCGCTGTGTTGGACCGAGCCAGCACCCTAGGATTCCTCCAATCGTCAGCTTTGGAGGGACCACCATGCTCGTCTCAAGCCGCGCCACCAACATCCTGCTGGTCATCATGATCGCCGTCGGTACCGGCATCGTCGCGATGCTGGCGTCAGGGGCGCGTGGTGGACCCTCGACCCGCCGGCACCTCCGGGTTCAACGGACGGCGTGCGGTTCCAGGCACACCAATCAGCGGCCCGGCAAATATCACCGTGCCGGGGCACTACTACCTCACCAGGAACATCGCCGTGTCAGGCCTCGTGTCCGGCATCGTCATCTCGGCGGATGACGTTTCGCTCGACCTCGGCGGTTTCACGATCTCCGGGGACAGGACCGCGAGCACGTATGGCATCCTCGTCGGGGCGGTCGCCCGCGTCGAAATTCGCAACGGTCAGATCCGCGAGTTCAACTTCGGCCTGGATGCGGCGCCGCGCAGGAGGTCGTGATCGACGGGGTCCTTGTCTCATAAACCACCGGGGCATTACTCTCGGCTCCAGTTCGATGGCATCCAATTGCTCCGCCCGTTATCAGATGGAGACGGGGATCTACATCCCCGGATTCAATTCGACGATACGCGACTGTGATGTGACGAACAGCGTCGGTGCCGGGATCTCGCTGGAGGGTGCCGGGAATCTGGTTGAGTCCTCGTTTATCGTGGCCAACAACCAAGGCGGGAATCCCAATTGGGGCGGCGTCGTCGATACTGGCACGCTAACACTATGAGATACAGCGTTCTCGGCGGAAACTCCTACGCATCAAGGCGACCGGAGTCGGAGCTCCCCGCATCATCGAAAACACATGTATCCAGAACTGGATCTCTCTTCGTCAGTGCGTTATGTCGTGGGGAATAACGCCTGCTGAATTGGGAGCTGTGCGCCCCGCGGGCGATTCTGAGCGACGAAGTGTGCGCTCGCCGGTGCGCTGCTGAGGAAGCGCACAAGCCGTGCTCGCGGTAGCGGAGCACGATCAGCCGACGCATCAGGCCTGCCGGTGCTAGCGGCGTATGTCGCCTCGGGTAGAGCATCATCTCGCCGAAACCGCGTTTCGGTGCAAACTACTGGCGCTTGGCAACGTACGAACGTCGGGATCAGCCATCGGTGATCGCGCCTTTGCTTGCGGTGGAGACGAGCTTTGCGTACTTGGCCATGGGGCCGCGTGTGTAGCGGGGCTCGGGCTGTTGCCATTTCGCACGGCGACGCGCGAGCTCTTATCGGAGACGTCGAGGCGGATCAAGCGCTCGTGCGCATCGATCGTGATCAGGTCTCCTTCCTGCACCAGGGCGATCGGACCGCCTACGAACGCTTCGGGCGCGACATGACCCACGCACATCCCCCACGTGCCGCCGGAGAATCGGCCATCGGTCACGAAGCCCACCGATGCGCCCAGGCCCTGACCAACAATGGATGCGGTGGGTCCGAGCATCTCCTGCATGCCGGGACCGCCCTTCGGCCCCTCGTACCGGATGACGATCACATCGCCAGCGCTGATCTTCCGCGCCATGATCGCGTCCATGCAGGCGTGCTCGGAGTCGAAGACGCGCGCCGGACCGGTGATCGACGGATTCTTCAGGCCCGTGATCTTCGCGACGCAGCCCTCCGGCGACAGGTTGCCGCGGAGGATGGCGAGATGTCCTTGCGGATAGAGCGGATCGGCCCACGGACGGATCACATCCTGATCGTCGCGGGGCTCGCCGGACACATCTTCAGCTCTTCCCCAAGCGTCTTGCCGGTGATCGTGAGGCAGTCGCCGTTGAGCAGGCCGTTGTCCAGCAGGATCCTCAGCACCAACGGCACGCCGCCCGCGCGGTGGAAGTCCAGGCAACGTAGCGGCCGGATGGCTTGAGGTCGCAGAGCACGGGCACGCGACGGCGGACGCGCTCGAAGTCATCGATTGTCCACTGGACCTCCGCAGCGGAGGCGATGGCTAGGTAGTGGAGCACGGCGTTCGTCGATCCGCCTGTAGCCATCACCAGCGCGATCGCGTTCTCAATCGACTCGCGCGTGATGATGTCCCGTGGCCGGAGATTCATCGTTATCGCGCGTGCCAGCGGTGCGCCGACTCGGCTGCCGAGTCCGCCTTCTCGGGATCGACACAGGCCATCTGAGACGAACCGAGCAGGCCCATCCCCAACGCCTCGAACGAAGACGACATGGTGTTCGCCGTATACATGCCGCCGCAGCCGCCATACGTCGGGCAGGCATTCCGCTCGATGCCGTCGAGATCCTCCCGCGACATCATGCCGGCGGTGAATGCGCCCACCGCCTCATGCGGAGAGACGTACGTCAACGCTTCGCCCTTCCAGTATCCGGGCTTGATGGTCCCGGTATAGACGAAGATCGCGGGCACATTCATCCGCGCCATCGCGATCATCGCGCCGGGCATGTTCTTGTCGCAGCCGCCGACGGCGAGGACGCCGTCCATGAGCTGGCTCTGGACGCAGGTCTCGATCGCATCGGCGATGACCTCTCGTGAGATGAGGGAGTACTTCATCCCTTCCGTGCCCATGCTGATGCCGTCGGTGACCGTCGGCACGCCAAATACCTGCGGCATGACACGTGCGTCGCGCAACGCGGCGATCGCGCGGTCGACGAGCGGTTGGATCCGGCGTTGCAAGGGTTCATTGTCGAATGACCGTTCGCCACGCCAACGATCGGCTTCTCGAAGTCGCTGTCGCCGAAGCCGACAGCACGGAGCATGGCTCGATTCGGTGAGCGGGCGACGCCGTGGGTCAGGGTGTGGGAGCGCAGACGTCCGTCGCGTTCGTCAGTCAAGGGGTCCCTCCTTGTACCGGTGGGAGGATCAGGCTGGATGACGCGGTCAGCGTGGAGCCGAGAGCGCACCACCTCCTGCCCGGCTAGAGCTGTCCGTCGGCGGGCTAGCCGAGGATAGAGATGTCGACGGGCGGCCGAAATTCGGAGCAGCGTCGCGAGCACCGCATGCATCTCGTTGTTCAGGAAGGCGTCGAACAAGGGCTGATCCTCCGGCGCGCCGGCGTCGATCGCCGGGAACGCCTGCTTGCGTGAGCGTGTAGTCGAAGCGCGGCGCCCACTTGCGGGCGCCCAGCCGCGCCGTGGTCGAGCAGTTGTCGACCATGTAGGCGACGCCGCGGGCGTGCATGTACGGGTTGAGCGAGTCGACCGCCTCGATCACCGACTCGTTGGCGATCTCCGAGTAGCGGGTGGCCGTGCTCCAGCAGCACGTCGATCTGGGCCATCATCGTGGCGACAGTAGACGCCGGCCGTGTACGGGTCGAATCGGCGGGCTGAACTCGTCGCGCTCGTCGCGCGCACCGTCTCGCCGACCTGCCACATCGGGCGTGCCGTCGATCATGCCCATCGGGAAGCGGTCGAGCCGGCGCCGGCCATGACGACGCTGCGGACCTCGTTGCCGGTCGACACCTCGTCGTAGATCTCGTGTCAGGACGTCGAAGGCGGCGTTGTAGGTGGCGTTGTAGGCGCGGGCGAAGGTCTTCTTGCCGTCGCCGTCGAGCTCCTCGTAGACGGCGACTGGATGCCCTCGTGGGAGATCGTGTCCGGCAGATCGGCCCGGTGATGTTCTCGACCGGCGTCGAGAAGGCGATCCTCCCGGCTCGTGCCGTGCTCGACCAACCGGCGGAACAGGCTCTCGACGATGCCGTGCACGGCGCCGAGCAGGATGCCGCGCTCGCCGAAGATGTCGGACTTGTACTCGGACTCGAGCGTGGTCTGGAAGGTGTAGGGCGAGCCGAGCGCGACCGACCAGCCGAGCGCGATAGTCGGTCGCCCGGCCGTCGACGTCCTGGTGCACGGCGAAGCTGGCGTTGATGCCGGCGCCGTTGACCTCGGCGCCCTGCAGGTAGAGCGCCCGCACCGACGGGCCCATGCCCTTCGGGCAGACGGCGATGACGTTGATGTTGTCCGGGAAGGTCGCGCCGACGTTCTCCAGGTGGGCGAGCAGGAAGCCGTGGGACAGGCCGAGCGTGGCGCCCGGGCCGCATGGCCTCGAACACCTGCGGGTAGAGCTGGGCCTGGGCGGCGTCGGAGATGAGCAGCAGCACGAGGTCGGACTCGCGGACGACGTCGAACATCTCGCCGAGCGTGCCGTTCGTCCTCGGTGAACCCGGCCTCGCGCGGCCTCGGCCGAGGACGGGAGCCGGGTCGCAGGCCGACCTTCACCTTGATGTCGGTGCCGACCAGCGAGTCGCGCAGGTTCTGCGCCTGGGCCGGGCCCTGCGAGCCCCAGCCGATCACGCCGATCTGGTTGATGCCCTCGAACGCCTCGGGGAGCTTCTCGAACAGGTGCCGCCCGCCGCGGACGATGCCCTCGGGCTTATCCAGGAGTCGAAGCGGCTCTTTCCTGAACGTCTTTGTCGCGAAATCGAGCGTCATCGGTGCGTACCTCCGATCATCGTGTCCAACGGTGAGCGTTGGCGTTGTACACTCCGAGGCCATGGTGCGTACAGCGAAACATCTGCAACACGACGTTGCGGCTGCGGCAATGTGAACGAATACGAGCCGCTTCGGCGAATTCGTCGAGCTTGCCCGCACGTTGCACTTCGGGCGCGCTGCACGAGCGTGCCACGTGAGCCCGTCGGCGCTCAGCCGGTCAATCCAACGGCTGGAGGAGCAACTCGGCGAGCGGTTGTTCGAGCGGGCGCATCACAACGTCACGCTGACCGATGCCGGCGACCGGTTTCGCCGGCACGCGGTTAGCGTCCTCGAAGAGTGGCAACGCTTCGACTCTGAACGAGCGGGCAGCCGAGGTGCGCTTGCAGGCACCGTCCACGTCTATTGCACCGTCACGGCGGCGCAGAGCATCGTCCCGGACCTGATGGGGCGCGTGAGGCGCGGGCATCCGGGCATCCGCATCGAACTGGCGACGGGATACGCGGCCGACGCGATCGAGCGGCTGCGAGGCGGTGACATCGACGTGAGCGTAGCGGCGCTTCCCGACCGGCTACCCGTCGGCGTGGAGAGCAGGGTGCTCACTACGACGCCTGTCGTGTTCGTCGGGCCGAATGTCGAGGGACCGGTACGCGATGCGATGAACCGCCGGCCGATCGATTGGGCGGCGGCGCCGCTCGTGCTTCCGGCACACGGCCTAGCGCGCGAGTTTGCCGATGAGTGGCTGCGGCAGCGAGGCGTCCGTCCGGCGATTTACGCCGAGATCCAGGGTCACGAAGCGATTCTTGCGCTGGTGGCATTGGGATGTGGCGTTGGCGTCGTGCCAAAGCTCGTGCTTGAGAAGAGCGCGCTGCAGGATCGCATTGCGGAGATAGCGGTCCGGCCAGCGCTACCGAAGTTCCGTATCGGTCTGTGCGTCCGGACGCGCTCCCTGTCGAACCCGCTTGTTGCCGCCGTATGGCATGCGTGATCAGGGACGTGACGCACGATCAGCACTTTGATGCGGTCCGGGCCAGGAAGCCCGAGGGCTACGTTCTCGGCTCGTACCGCATCGCGACTGCGCCCGAGCCGAACTCGAGGCGGCTGACGAGCTTCAAGTCGACATGCTTCGACAGCCCGGCGAACAGCGTCGGGCCGTGGCCGGCGAGCCTGGGATGGACGACGAACTCGTACTCATCAATCAATCCCAGCTCCGTCAATGCCAGTGGGAGCTTCACACCTCCCACGAACAGTCCGTTGCCCGACTCTTGTTTGAGTTGCTGAACGGCGTCGCCCAGATCGCCGCGCAGGAGTTCCGCGTTCCAATCGACCTGCTCCAGCGTGCTCGACACAACGTATTTCCTTGCCGCGTTGATCGTGCGGGCGAAGGGTTCCATCCAGTCAGGTCTCGCTCCCGGCGGCGCCGCCGGCCGAAACGCTGATTCCATCATTTCGTACGTCACCCGGCCAAAGAGGAGGGCATCGGCCTGCTCGAGATTCTCGGTGGCGTGACGATGCAACTCTTCGTCCGGGGGGATTCCTGCACGATGATCGCAGCACCCATCCAGTGTGACGTTGATGGAGTAGCGGAGGGGTCGCATTTCGCAAGGGTACCGCCGATGCGGTGCATCGGGCGGATACAAGGCTCAGTGGGGTGTGAGGGACGGGACAGGCGGGAGCGTCCGCCCTCGGTTTTGTGGCGATAGGATCGGCGTGCCATGAACGCGGTTTGGACGTCGAATTCGAGTGGGATTTGGGGGCGGATTCGGGGCGGCAGAGGGGCGGTGATCGGGGCTCCGGATCGCGCCGAATTCGGGGGTGATTGTGGTACAATATCAACTAATGAGGGGGCTCTTCCGGACGCAGTTTGAGGCCCGGCTCCGAAGAGGATGGCGCGGGCCTTTCCGATCCGACCCAGACTCAATCTTGACCACGGGACACACATAAAGATGGTGAGACAGCGCGTCGAAGACGAGACGCCGGTTGCGCGCGGCAAGAAGAAGCAGACCGACACCTACACCGCGAGCGATATCCAGGTGCTCGAGGGGCTGGAGGCCGTGCGCCGCCGGCCCGGCATGTACATCGGCACGACCGACCAGCGGCGGCCTGCACCACCTGGTGCTACGAGATCGTCGACAACTCGGTCGACGAGGCGATGGCCGGCTTCTGCAGACCGCATCGACGATCACCATCCAGGCCGACAGCTGGGTGACGGTTCGCGACAACGGGCGCGGCATCCCGGTCGACAAGCACAAGACGACCGGCAAGTCGGCGCTCGAGACGATCATGACGGTGCTGCACGCCGGCGGGAAGTTCGGCGGCGGCGCGTACAAGGTGTCCGGCGGCCTGCACGGCGTCGGGGCGTCGGTCGTGAACGCGCTGTCGCGCAAGATGTGGGTCGAGGTGCGGCGCGACGGCAAGGTCTACCGGCAGGAGTACGAGCGCGGCAACACCGAAGGGCTCGCTCAAGACGTCGCCGGAGCCAAAGCAGGCACAGACGGGCACGACGACGGCGTGGCTGGCCGATGACGAGATCTTCGACGCGATCGACTACGACTACGAGCAGCTGCTGCAGCGCTTCCGCGAGATGGCGTACCTGACAAAGGGGATCTGGATCCGCTTCGAGGATGCAGCGTCCGGGTCGCGAGCGGGAGATGAACTTCTGCTTCGAGGGCGGCGTCGCGAGCTTCGTGCGCCACCTGAACAAGGGCCGGAACACGCTGAGCCCGCGGCCGATCTACATCGAGAAGACGGTTGAGACGACGCAGGTCGAGGCGGCGCTCCAGTACAACGACGGCTTCTCCGCAGGTCGAATTCAGTTTCGCGAACACGATCAACACGATCGACGGCGGCGCGCACCTGACCGGCTTTCGCGCGGCGCTGACGCGCGTGCTGAACGAGCTACGCGCGCAAGCAGAAGTTCCTCAAGGACGACGACGCGAACCTCACCGGCGACGACGTGCGCGAGGGGCTGGTCGCGGTCGATCAGCGTCAAGCTGCCGGAGCCGCAGTTCGAGGGGCAGACGAAGACGCGGCTGGGCAACGCCGAGGTCGAGACAGCACGTGCGGGCGCGCGGTCGTCCGAGGCGCTGATGCAGTACCTGGAGGAGCACCCGACCGACGGGCGCCGGATCATCGAGAAGGGGATCATGGCGTCGCGGGCGCGGGAGGCGGCGCGCAAGGCGCGCGACCTGGTCGTGCGCAAGGGCGCTGCTCGACGGGCACGATGCTGCCCGGCAAGCTGGCCGACTGCTCCGAGCGCGAGCCGGACAAGTGCGAGCTGTACCTCGTCGAGGGAAACAGCGCCGGCGGCACGGCGAAGAGCGGCCGCGACCGGCGCTTCCAGGCGATCCTGCCGCTGCGCGGCAAGATCCTGAACGTCGAGAAGGCGCGCATGGAGAAGATGCTTGCGCACGAGGAGATCCGCGCGCTGATCACGGCGCTGGGCACGGGCTTCGGCGAGACGATGGACCTGGCCAAGCTGCGCTACCACCGCGATCATCATCATGGCCGACGCGGACGTCGACGGATCGCACATCCGCACGCTGCTGCTGACGTTCTTCTTCCGCTACATGCGCGAGCTGATCGATGCGGGGCACCTGTACATCGCGCTAGCCGCCGCTGTACCGGATCCAGGTGGGCCGGCAGCACACGTGGATCTACAGCGACGACGAGCGCGACCAGCACCTGGCGAAGGTGAAGGACGGGCAGCGACGCGAACGTCCAGCGCTACAAGGGCCTGGGCGAGATGAACCCGGAGCAGCTCTGGGAGACGACGATGGACCCGGAGAAGCGCACGATGCTGCGGGTGACGATCGACGACGCGATGAAGGCGGAAGAGATCTTCTCGACGCTGATGGGCGACGAAGTGGCGCCGCGCAAGAAGTGGATCCAGGGCCACGCGACGCAGGTGAAGAACCTGGACGTGTAGAGCCAGTCAGTTGGTCAGTTGTTCGGTCATTCAGGCGAGCAGTGATCAGCGATAGGGCGGTGGATCGCTAGACTGAACTGAAACCCGCGGCCGCGACGCGGGCGTATTCATCTCTGGGGTCAGGGGCGGAGGCAGGGGTTGGCATGAGGAAGAAGCTTTGGGGCGCCGCGTTCGCATCGGTTGCGTGCGCGGCGTTTCTGTTGTCCGCGTGTGGGGGCGGCGATGGCACGACGGCTCGGGGCGCCGATACGACGGCGCGGGCGACGGGCTCGACGACGGCGGACGCGCGGGGCGGATGGGCGACGCCGCAGATGCTGGCGGTGACGCCGGTGGCGGGGGCGTACCACACGGTCGACCCGAAGTTCGATGCGCTGTCCGGGGCGCGCGCGGTGTACGGCGTCGAGGACCACGCGGCGGGCGGGCAAGAGGCGTACCAGATCGAAGTTCCGGACAACTGGAACGGCGATGTGGTGTTCTTCGCGCACGGGTTCCGGGGGAGCGTGCCGGAGCTGACGGTGTCGATGCCGCCGATCCGGGAGTACCTGATCGCGCACGGGTACGCGTGGGCGGCAACGAGCTACAGCGAGAACGGCTACGACCCGGGCATCGGCGCGCGCGACACGAAGAACCTGCGGGAGAACTTCGCGCGGCTGGCGGGGGTGGCGGAGCCGAAGCACGCGTACATCTACGGGCAGTCGATGGGCGGCAACGTGGTGACGGTGTCGCTCGCGGAGTACCCGACGCTGTACGACGGGGCGCTTGCGGAGTGCGGCGCGCTGTCGGGGCAGGGCATCGTGGATTACTTCCTGAGCTGGGGGGCGCTGGCGGGCTACTTCAGCGGGACGGAGCTGACGAAGGCGACGCCGGACGCAGGTGAGTTCATCAACCTGTTGCGGTCGAAGGTGGTGCCGGCGCTCGGGACGAAGCCGGAGTCGCTTACGAAGAAGGGGCTCGCGTTCGAGAGCGCGATCCAGCACCTGACGGGCGGGCCGCGGCCGTACTTCGATGAAGGGTTCGCGGCGAACTACCTGTTCAACTACCTGATCCTGGCGAACGCGGTCACGGCGCCGGGGCCGGCGAACATCGTCGCACAGAACGCGGACACGGTGTACGGCATCGACGATCAGTACGGAGTGACGGCGGAGGAGCTGAATCGCGATGTCGCGCGGGTGTCATCGAACCAGGCGTATCTCGTCGAGAACCCGCCGGGGCAGATCGGGCCATACCCTGAGTACGGGCCGATCAACGGCGCGATCCAGCGTCCGCTGCTGACGCTGCACGGGACGGGCGACCTGTTCGTGCCGATCAGCATGGAGCAGCAGTATCGGGCGGCGGTCGATGCGGCGGGCAAGCGGCGACCTGCTGGTACAGCGCGCTGTACGCCGGCCGGGTCACTGCAACTTCACCCAAGAGGAGCGCGAGCGCGGCTTCGAGGACGTAGTGGCGTGGGTCGAGCGGGGCGCGAAGCCCGCGGGCGAGGACCTTTCGGGCGACCTCACGACGCGGGGCGCGCGTTCACGATCGCCGATGGCGGCCGACGACCCCGGCGGCCTCGCGCCGTAGGCCGCAGCCACGCGGGACTGGCGAGCGGGGCGTTTAGGTCGATGCCGCACCGCCTGCGAACCGGCGAGGCAAAGACTGATTCCTGAGTAGATTCGTGCGAAGGCGGCCGACGGCACGCGCGATATGCGTAAGACGTCGACCGGCGACGGCGTGCCCATCGTCTGCGCGCGAGAATCCCGACGGGCGCGTGAGCGTCGAGATCGACTGGAAGATTCGGCGAACGCGGCAGGCGATCGCGGAGATTTCAAGGATCGCGCAGACTGATTCGCATCGACCGCGCGGGTTCGGGCTGTCTGACCGCGAATCCGAAGACGGGTCGTTCGACGGCCACGTCTCTGACACGGTGGCCGTGATTGAGGCGGTCGGAGGGCGAGTTGACCTCGGCGGCGGTTCGCTGAGGCGCCCTGAGGGGCATGCACGCGATCGCCTACGCCGCGCGCGACACCCGGAGCGTCTCGCGCACTTGCGCTCTTCGGCGTTGTCGCGCGCGCTCGCGCGGGGATCGTTCCACCCGGCGGCGAGGCGATCCAACGGATTGGGAACGCGGACTTCGAGCTCTCCGTGAGGAGGTCATGGCCTTGCGCGCGTTCAGGGTGGGACGACGGCGCGCATCGTCGCGAGGCGATCGATGCGCGGTCAGTCTCGGTAGGACGGGTTTCGGGCGTCCGGCTGGCGGAATCGATGCGACGTGAGGACCGGCTCGAGCAGGTCAACTGCCGCTGATGCTGGTAGGCCACTTGGGCGCAGGTCGGATCTCGCACCGATGAGCGCTTCTCGGCAGCGACGACATGGCGAGTCGGCGCAGTATGTCCATGCGCGGCTGCGTGATCGTGGACGGCAAGCGCCGTCGGAGATACTCGACGACGAATCGACGACCGCGATAACGAGCGTTCTTCGTGGCGTTCCTCGCCGAAGATCTGCTGCCGGCGCGGCTTCTCTGCGCGGAACGGCGGTGATCCTGTTCGCTGACATCGCAGACTCCACGGCGCAAACAGAGCGCATGGGTGATGCGGCGTTCCGGGAGAAAGCGCGGGAGCTGGACGCGGACATGCGAGCGGCGGTGCGGAGCACGGAGGGAAGCGTGATCGACGCGAAGACGCTGGGGGACGGGATCCTCGCGACGTTCGCCGGGGCATCGCAGGCGATCGGGGCGGCGCTGGCGTGTGCGGGGCAGGGGAGGGGCAGGGGATGCCGGTGCACGTGGGGCTGCACGCGGGAGATGTGATCCGGGAGGAGGACAACGTGTTCGGCGGGGCGGTGAACATCGCGGCGCGGATCAGCGCGCTGTCGGCGGCGGGGGAGGTGCTGGTGTCGGCGACGGTGCGCGACCTGGGGCGGACTTCGGCGGGGGTGGTGTTCGAGGACCGGGGTGAGGTTCGAGCTGAAGGGGGTGGGGGAGGCGGTGCGGGTGTATGCGGTGCGAGGGGAGCGATTGATGGCGAGCCGCAGATCCGCTATGCGCGGGCGGTTGACGGTGTGAACATCGCGTACTGCACGATGGGTGACGGGCGTCGCTCGTCTGCCGCCGGCGGATCGAACTGGCCGATATCGAACGTGCAATACGAGCTGGAGACGCCGTCCATCGCGCGGGGCGAGCGGCCGTCGCGGCGCAGGCGCATGCTGGTCCGGTACGACCACGAGGCATCGGATTCTCGGACAGGTGGGTCGGGCGGCTCGAGACGGACGACTATGTCCGCGATCTGAGGCGTCGCTGACAGGCTGGAGCTACGCCGGTTCATCATGTTCGCGAGCCATGGCGGGGCGTAACCGATCGCGTTTGCGTATGCGGCGCGAGCATCCAGAGCGTGTGCTGCGATCGCTGGCGCTCGTTGGCGGGCCAGGCGCCGCAATTCAGGACGCGCTGACAGATTATTCGCGGCGCAGCTCGACTGTGCGATTCATTAGCGCACGCGCATTGGGCGACGTGGTCGCTGGTCGCAACGATGCGGCGCGGGGCTGAGGCGACTGGCGGAAGAGCTACGTCAGTCCACGAGCATCGACGGACTACGGCGCTTGAACGCATGCGTACGGCGGGCCCGGAACGAGGTTGACGCCGAGGCGGTCGATGGCGCGGAGCTGGTCGCTCCCGGTGTCCGTCGCGGCAGCGCGACGCTCGGTGGCGCGAGGCACGCGCTCTCGCGGCGTCGGATACCGAACGCGGCGTGCAACCCTCCGGGCGGACCGACGCCGTTCGCACTCCGAGATTACGCGTGCGATGCCAGCTGTTTCTCACCGTCGTGAGGCTGCGACTGCCCCGCGGACGTTTCGGCGCCGATCGCGGCGGCGGCTGTCACCGCGGTGATCCTGTACGCGGACATCGTGGATTCGACGGCGCTGACAGAGCGGCTGGGGGATGCGGCGTTCCGGGAGAAGTCGCGGGCGCTGGACGGGGCGATGCGGACGGCGGTGCGGGAGCGCGGTGGAGCGTCATCGACGCGAAGACGCTGGGCGAGGGATCCTGGCGACGTTCGCATCGGCGTCGCAGGCGGTCGGGGGCGGCGCTGGCATGCGCGGCGTCTGGTGACGAGATCGGCAATGCCGGTGCACATGGGTTGCACGCGGGAGAGTGATCCGGGAGGAGGAAAACGTGTTCGGCGGCGCGGTGAACATCGCGGCGCGGATCAGCGGGCTGTCGGCGGCGGGCGAGGTGCTGGTGTCGGCGACGGTGCGCGGGCTGGGGCGGACATCGGCGGGGGTGGTGTTCGAGGATCGGGGTGAGTTCGAGCTGAAGGGGGTGGGGGAGGCGGTTCGGGTGTATGCGGTGCGCGAGAAGGGCGGCTGATGGAGTATCCGGTGCGGTTCGCGCGGAGCGATGACGGCACGGCGATCGCGAGCTGGCGCCAGGGGACGGGTCCGCCGCTCGTCGTGGCGACGCTAGCGGGTGGCCTCTGGCCGCCTTCTACGATCGTGAGCAACGCGGGGGCGCGCCTGTTCTACGACCTGCTGTCGCGTCGGCACATGGTGATCGCATACGACGCCCGGGGAATGGGGTTGTCTCAACGCGACGTCGCAAATTACTCGCTGGGCGCCTCTTCCGATGACCTGCGCGCGGTCGCAGACCTGTGGGAGCTGGAGCAGTTCGCGTTGCTCGGGTTTCGCGGCCCGGCCAAGACCGCGGTGCAGTTCGCCGCGACCCATCCGGAGCGGGTGTCGCGGATGGTGCTGCGCGACCCGATCCTCGGGCAGGGAGACCACCCCCTGCAACAGCGAGAGCGCGCGCTGCAAGAGTTGTTCGAGACGGACTTCGACTTCTTCCTCGATGCGATGTCGCTGTCACAGGCCGGATGGGAAACGGGGCGGAGCCTGGCGGAGGGAGCGCGGGGAGGAACATCGCGCGAGACGCTCGCGGCCGCACAGCAGGCGGCCGGCAAGGAGAGCGCGTGGCCGGTCGCGCAGGACGTCGCCTGTCCGACGCTCGTCGTGCACAGTCGCACGCTGCACACTCGCACGCTGCAGCATGAGTTTCCGGTCGACGTCGCGCGCCGGCTGGCGGCAACGATTCCGCACGCGAGCTTCGCGGTGATCGACGGCGGCGCGCCGTATGACGATGCGGACGCAGAGGAGTTCGCGGCGGTGACGCTGGACTTCTTCGCCGGAAGCGCGACGGGGGCACCGCAGCGGCGGAGCGGAGGAGGGGGCACGGCGGTGATCCTGTTCGCGGACATCGCCGACTCGACCGCCCAGACCGAGCGCATGGGTGATACGGCGTTTCGCGCACAGGCGCGCGCGCTCGATGGGCGGATGCGGGCGGCAGTGCGGGAGCAGGGGGGCGTCGTGATCGACGCGAAGACGCTGGGTGACGGGATCCTGGCGACGTTCGCATCGGCGTCGCAGGCGATCACGGCGGCGCTGGCGTGCGCGGCGGCGGGGGAAGCGTCAGGCGGGAGCGCCGATGGAGGTCCGGCGCTACGGCTGCATATCGGGCTACACGCGGGGGACGTGATCCGTGAGGAGGACAACGTCTTCGGCGGGGCGGTGAACATCGCGGCGCGGATCAGCGCGCTGTCGGCGGCGGGGGAGGTGCTGGTGTCGGCGACGGTGCGCGACCTGGGGCGGACGTCGGCGGGGGTGGTGTTCGAGGACCGGGGTGAGTTCGAGCTGAAGGGGGTGGGGGAGGCGGTGCGGGTGTACGCGGTGCGGTCGCGGGAGGCGGGATGATGGAATGCGCCGGTTCGCTACTGCACGACGAGGGATGGCGTGAACATTGCATACGCGGACGTCGGCGACGGCCCCGCCGTCTGTTCAGTGTCGGACGAGCCCGCGCCGTGTTCGCACGTCCGCGACGCACAAGAGGGCGCACCAGGGGTACTCCCGGCCCATGTGTTTTCGCCGTCGCGCTCATTCGCGATCCGTTCGACTTCCGCGGCTGTGGCCTCTCCGACACGAACGTTGAGAACCTCTCGCTGGACGTACTCGTCGCTGGATCTCGAGGCCGTCGTAGAGCGTCTCGGGTGGCTGACGCGTTCGCCGCTCCACGGCATGGGCATGACGGGCCCGATTGTCATGAAGTACGCCGCAGAGCATCCCGACCGCGTGGCTGCGCTCGTGCTGCGCGACGACGTATGCGCGCGGGTCGGATGGAGCGCATTCCCGCGCATGCGTGCCCTCGGCGCCGTCCTGCGCGACGGATTGGGAATCATATCTGGACACTCATGGCGCTCCACAGCCGGCCGGGTGGCAGCGACGCAGAGCCAGCGCGGAGTGGATTGCGCTTGCGAAGCATTGACGCTCCAGACGCTACGCGTCATCGCTCGCGGCGACGCCGACCGATAACGCGACGGCCTGCTCGTGAGGACAGCATACGCAGCCCGACGCTCGTCCTCGGCCGACGATGAACTTGCCGGTCCCCGGCGACGAGATGCTGCGGCGCTCGCGCGCCGCGATCCCGGATGCCAGCAGGTTGTCCTGTACGGTGCCGCGTTGCGGACGCGGCGCTGGACGCGCAGCGAACATGCATCGAGCAGTTCCGTGCGGCGAGGTTGATGCACCGCCGGCGCGCGAGAGCACCAGTCCCGACGTTGCCTGCGGGGCGCCGCTGTGATCCTGTGCACGGACATTGCCGACTCGACCGCGCTCGACAGAGCGGCATCGGCGACGCGCGCTTTCGCGATGCCGTCACGAGCGCTGGATGGAGGCCCTGCGGGCGTCGCCGATCCGCGATGCGGGCGGGGCGCGCGATCGAGGCGAAAACTGCTGGGCGACGGCGTCCTGGCGACGTTCAGCTCGGCAGTCGCAGGCGATCGAGGCGGCGCGCGCTGGCGTTGAGCACGGGGTCGAGCTCGGGCTTCATATTGGGCTGCATGCGGGTGACGTAATCCACGAGGACAATAACGTCTATGGCGGTGCGGTCAATATCGCCGCGCGGGTCTGCGCGCTATCGGCGCCGGGGAAATCCTCGTGTCTGATGTGGTACGCGGGATGGCGCGTACATCTGCGGGGTGGTGTTCGAGGACCGGGGTGAGTTCGCGCTGGAAGGGGGATTGGAGGAGCAATATTGTCGAGGGCGGGGCGGTAGAACATCGCGGCGCGGATCAGCGCGCTGTCGGCGGCGGGGGAGGTGCTGGTGTCGGCGACGGTGCGCGATCTGGGGCGGACATCGGCGGGGGTGGTGTTCGAGGAACGGGGGGAGTTCGAGCTGAAGGGGGTGGGGGAGGCAGAGCGCGTGTACGCGGTGCGGCGGGAGGGCGCGTGACCGTCGGAGTCGATGCCGCGATCGTCGGTGCCGTCGCGGACGCGTACGGGCTCGGATGCCTCCGCGCCGTCACCCAGTTCGAGTCCTACGGGAACGAGAACTGGCTGATCGTCGAACCATCCTCGGGCGACCGATACGTCCTCCGCCGATGCGCGAATGCGAGCCTGGACCGTCTCGAGTTTCAGCTTGCATTGCAGCGGCACCTCAACGGTCACGGGTTTGCTTCGCCGGCGATCACCCGGACAACGTCACAGCGCGCCTTCATGACCGATCGCAACGGGACGACGTGGATGCTGTTCGCCTACGTTGAGGGGCAAGAGTACAACTTTGGACGTGCGGCTCAGGCGGTTGAAGCCGGGCGAACGCTCGCGCGGTTCCATCTGGTCATGGAGTCGTTTTCGGCGGTCGGCCCGCCCCCTTCGCACAAGGCGTCGATCCGGTCGTGCTGGGCGAATGCCACTCAGGACGTCAGGGAACTCGGCGAGCTTTTTCCAGCCCGCGTGTCTGAGGAGCTCGCGCTCCTGTCAGAGTCGTGGGCGTCTGCCCTCGATGTGTTGCCGACGGAGCGCCTCGAAGCACTGCCTTCGGGATGGCTGCACGGCGACTTCCACGGGCGGAACCTGGTGTTCGATGGCGATCGCATCGTCGGCGTGTTCGACTTCGATGACGTTGACAGAGGCCCCTACGTGTACGACGTCGCGGCAGGAGTCGTGAAGTTTGCCCGCGAGCGCCGCGGTTCGCTCGCGCTTCGCCCCGAGTTTGCGCGCTGCTTCCTCGAGGGCTACGAGTCGCTGCGGCGGTTGAACGCGGAGGAGCGCGCCGCGCTGCCCGCGATGGCCGCAATAGGCTATCCGCCGCACGCCCGGCACTACGGGTACTTGCGTGAGTGGCGCGGCGAGGACATTGAGGGCCGCCTCAGGCGGGACGTCGCGACGATGCTGGTGGTCCGCGCGGAAATGGAGCGAATCGGCGGCATGCTCTTCCGCTAGCGGACCAGAGATCCCGGCGCCGACATCGGCGGCGGGCGAAGTGCTGGTGTCGGCGACGGTGCGCGAGCTGGGCCGGACGTCGGCGGGGGCGGTGTGCGTGTTCGCGGTGCGGGGGCAGTAGGCACTCGCGTGTTACGCGCGTCGACGCCCGCAAGTGCCCACGCGAGACGCAGCGTCGGAGATCGCGTCGGGGGGTGCGGAGCGGCGGCGACGGCGGTCAAAATGCCGGGATAACACGCGTTGGTCTCGTAACGTTGCGCGGCGCCCCGCGGTTCTTCTACGTGGAGGACATCGGGGGAGCATGTGGACGAAGCATCCGGCGCGACAGCTAGCGCGGGCGCGGCTTGACATCCCAAATTCGGCGGTGCGATCGCGCGAGTCACCCGCGTCTGTGATCGATGCGTCGATCCGCTCGTACGGTGATGGCGAGCTCATGGTGACGTTTCGGACGGAACCGGGTGGACACCTCTGCTCGCTGCCGCTGCTTGCCTGGCTGCAATTCATGGCAAGGTTCGAGGAGGCGGTGAGCGAGGCCCTGACTTCGACCATGCAGGTGCCTCACGATCGGCGAGGAGCCGACGCGCAGGCCGGCGCGTACCGGGTGCGCCGTCTTGATGCGCGCAGATAGCCCTCACGACGATGTTGATCAGAGGGTTCGGGACGCAGATTGCGCGCACCAGACCTGGGGCGGGACAGCGGTGTTCGAGGATCGGGGGAGTTCGAGCTGACGGGGGTGGAGGAGGCGGTGCGGCTGTTATGCGGTGCGGGGGCACGTGTAGCAGGGACCCTTCCTGCCATGACAAGGCGCTAATCCACGCCATAACGGCGGATCAGGTATCGTGGCGAGATGAAGACTTCCCCTTCGTCTCCCGAGCCCGCTGTCGCCGGATCACCTCACGTGTGGATGAAGCTGCGCCTGGGGCGCACGTGCAGGGTGTGCCAGCGGCAACAGCGGAACGCCGAATTCCAGGACGTCGATGACTGCGCGGGTGTCGCGCAGCCGGCGCGCAAGGTGCGGCCGACGCCGCGACCGCGGGT
Source organism: uncultured Chloroflexia bacterium (assembly GCA_963736015.1). Taxonomy (GTDB): domain Bacteria; phylum Chloroflexota; class Dehalococcoidia; order DSTF01; family JACRBR01; genus CAVTNG01. The sequence continues at coordinate 326,141 of CAVTNG010000009.1, forward strand.
GCGGGACCGGACGGCGCGGGTCTCCTAGCCGACCGCGACTTATCGCCGGCGATCGCCGAGGGCCGACACGCAGGCCGGGCCCTACGGTGAGAAGTCGCGCTGAGATGTGGCGCGCCGCAGCTATCCCTTCACGACGATGTTGATGAGGCGGTTGGGGACGTAGATCACGCGCACCAGGGCCTTGCCATCGGCGTGGGCGGACGTGCGATAACCGTGTAGCGGCCCTGACGGATGCGACGGCCGACACGCGAGGCGGCACGACGCTGCGTCACGGGTCTGAGCAGATGCAGGACGGTATCTCAGCTGAGATGATGGCCATCGGACGTTGCGAAGCTTCGAAGCTGCGGCGTTCCTGCGGCGCAGAAGCAGCCGGCGAGCAGCGAGAGCGGTCATCCACGATGACGATGAATGCGCAGCTCGACTTCCGTACGGCTGAAGGGCCGTCCGGTAAGTAGAGGCCGTACACTGATCCGCGGAGTCAGGTCGCCGACCTACACGTCCGCGGTCGTCAAGCAACCTCGCACGACGATCCGTCGTGGAGACGCATATTCGACGCGGCGATGCTCCTGCAGCGAGCGGCCGCGGAGGTAGACGCTGAGTCGTCCGGAGATGGCGCAGCAGCTGATCCTGCGCGACCTGACCGGCGCAGACGCTGGACCGCGATCGTCTGCTGAAATCCATGTCGCGGCTGATGTGTCGTCGGCCCGTGCTGGACGAACGTCACGACGAGCGCGCAAGACGACGACAGGCAGTAGCGACAGCGCGCCGGTGATGTCCGCTCTCGCTGCCGTCGGCTCCCCGCTCGCGTGCGCTATCCCTTCACGACGATGTTGATCAGGCGGTTGGGCACGTAGATCACGCGCACCAACTCCTTACCCTCGGTGTGCGCCTGCACGCTCGGGCTGGCCATCGCGCGGTCGCGGGCGACGTCTTCGGCGGTGTCGCGCGGGAGCGTGAGGCGGTCGCGGACCTTGCCGTTGACCTGCACCGGGACTTCGACCTGATCCTCTGTCGCAAGCGCGGCGTCGAATGACGGCCACGACTGCGTGTGGATGCTGTACGGCTTGCCGGCGCGCGCCCACAGCTCCTCGGCGATATGCGGGACGGTCGGGGCGAGCAGCAGCATCAGCGACTCGATGGCTTCGTCCCAGGCAGCGGCATCGACGGTGGCGCCGGTCTCGCGCAGGCGCGTGAGGTAGTTCGTGAACTCCATGAGCGCGGCGATCATCGTGTTGAAGCGGAAGGTTTCGATGTCGGCTGTCACCTTCGCGATGGTCCTGTGCGTCCAGTGGCGGAGTTCGCGCGTCGCGGGCGAGTCGGACATCGACGCTGTCGTGATGTCGCCGGTGGCGACGTTCCAGACGCGGTTGAGCCAGCGGTGCGTGCCGTTGATGCCGCTCGGGTCATAGGGGCCGCCTTCGTCCCACGGGCCGACGAACATGAGATAGGCGCGGAACGTGTCGGCGCCCCAGCGCTCGACCTGATCATCGGGCGCGATGACATTGCCGCGCGACTTGCTCATGCGCTGGCCATCGGTGCCGAGGATCTGGCCCTGGTTGAACAGCCGCTGCATCGGCTCGTCGTTCTCGACGATGCCCATGTCGCGCGCGGCCTTGGTGAAGAAGCGCGTGTAGAGCAGATGCATGACGGCGTGCTCGGCGCCGCCGGTGTACTGGTCGACGGGCAGCCACTTGCGCGCGAGCTCGCGGCTGAAGGGGCGCTCATCGTTATGCGGGATCGATGTAGCGCATCTGGTACCAGGACGAGCACATGAAGGTGTCGAGCGTGTCGGTCTCGCGTCGCGCGGGCTCGCCGCAGATCGGGCAGGTCGTGTTGAGGAAACCCTCGTGGTAGGTCAGCGGCGATTCGCCGGTGGGGCGAAACTCCGCATCGTCGGGCAGGACGACGGGCAGGTCCTTCTCGGGCACGGGGACGGCGCCGTGCGTGGCGCAATAGATGATCGGGATGGGGGCGCCCCACATGCGCTGGCGGGAGATGCGCCAGTCGCGCAGGCGGTACGTGACAGTGCCCCGGCCGAGGCCGTGCTCCTCGGCGTAGCGGACGACGGCCGGGATGGCCTCGCCGTCGGGCGTGCCGTCGAAGGGGCCGGAGTTGATCATCGTGCCGCCGTGGGGCAGCGCGGCCTCGAGCGGGCCGCCGTCCCAGTCCGGGTGGTTGTAGACGGGGATGATCTGGAGGCCGTACTTCCTCGCGAACTCGAAGTCGCGCTGGTCGTGGCCGGGCACGCCCATGACGGCGCCGGTGCCGTAGGTGGCGAGCACGTAGTCGGCGATCCAGATGGGGACGCGCTCGCCGTTGAAGAGGTTGGTGACGTAGGCGCCGGTGAAGACGCCGGTCTTCTCGCGCTCGGTAGACAGGCGTTCGATCTCGGACTCGCGGCGCGCGGCATCGACGTAGGCCTCGACGGCGGCGCGTTGGTCCGGCGTTGTGATGCGCTCGACGAGCGGGTGCTCGGGCGCGAGCACGAAGAAGGTGACGCCGTAGACGGTGTCGGGGCGGGTGGTGAAGACGCGGATTTCCTGCTCGTCGACGCCGGGCACGTCGAGGCCGAAGCGCAGCTCGGCGCCCTCGCTGCGGCCGATCCAGTTTCGCTGCATGGACTGGATCTGCTCGGGCCACTGCATCTTCGAGAAGTCGAGCAATTCATCGGCGTAGCTGGTGATGCGGAAGAACCACTGCTCGAGGTCGCGCTTCGCGACGACGGCGTCGCAGCGCTCGCATCGGCCATCGACCACCTGCTCGTTGGCGAGCACGGTCTGGTCGTTCGGGCACCACCAGACGGATGCGTTCTTGCGGTAGGCGAGGTCGTGCTCGAGCAGCTTGAGGAACCACCACTGCGTCCACCTGTAGTAGTCCGGCGAGGCGGTGATCACCTCGCGGTCGCCAGTCGAACATGGCGCCCATCATCTTGAGCTGGCCGCGCATGCGGTCGATGTTCGCGAAGGTCCACTCGGCGGGGTGGGTGCTGCGTTCTTGATGGCGGCGTTCTCGGCGGGCAGGCCGAAGGCATCGAAGCCCATGGGGAAGAGGACGTTGTAGCCGCGCATGCGCTTGTAGCGTGCGGCGGTGTCGGAGGGCGCCATGGCGTACCAGTGGCCGATGTGGAGGTCGCCGGAGGTGTAGGGGAGCATGGTGAGGGCGTACCACTTCGGACGAGGGTCGTCGTCCTCGGTGTGATAGAGGCCATCGGCTTCCCAGCGCGCCTGCCATTTCCGCTCGATGGCGCGCGGATCGTAGCGCTCAGCCTGCTGCGGGCGCTGCTTCGTCGGTGCCTGCTCACTCATGTCGTCTACCTCCGTTCGAGATGCGCTGACGTGCGCACCTAGTCGGGCGGCTCGCGGCCGCTGTCTTCCGTGTCGTTGGCGTACGCCGGCGCTTCGCCGGTTGCCGTATCGACGTTGGGGCGGATGTTCTTGGTCACGAGCCTCAGCTCGAGAAGGATCACGGAGAAGATCGCGCCGGCGACGGCGATGATGTATCCCTCGATGCCGATGGCAACGCCGACGGCGGCGGTGCACCAGATCGTCGCGGCGGTCGTGACGCCGCGGATGCTGTATCCCTCGCGGAAGATGAGCCCGGCGCCGATGAAGCCGATGCCGGCGACGATCTGCGCGGCGATGCGGTCGTCGCCGCCGTAGAGGCGCGAGAGATCGGCGAAGAGCGCTGAGCCCATGCAGACGAGGGCCATCGTGCGCACGCCGGCGGGGTAACCGCGGTACTCGCGCTCGAGGCCGATGATGCCGCCGAGGACCGCGGCGAGCGCGAGCCTTCCGACGATCTCCCACTGGAGCTGGGCGTCCAGCATTGCCACTCCGTCTCAAATACAACATGCCCACCGTCCGACAGGGACGGAGGGCATGACTCCGCGGTACCACCCTGGTTCCCCGCGCTGGGGCGGGGCGACTCAGTTGCTGCTGTAACGGGCGCACCCGTCGGCGGCTACGGCCTCCAAGGAGGCTTCGCCGCCGCCGCTCACCGGCGAGTTCAGCGCATCTGCGTTGCCGGCTCGCACCGCCGCCGGCTCTCTGTCGTGTATGCGCCTACTGCTCCGGATCGAGGCGTTGTTTGGTGCGGGGAGTATAGCGTGCGGGCGGAGGGGTTGTAGTGGGGGGAGGACGTAGGGGAGGTGAGAAGTGGGACGTGAGCAGCGAGAGGCGGGAAGCGGGAGAGGCGGGAAGCAGACTCGAAGCCACGCGATTCGCGCGACTCGATCGCACCAATTCCGGGGTCACCATCCGGCCGCCGGTGCTACTGCTTAGCCAGCCACGCTTTCACGGTTGCGATGAGCCAGTCGGGGTGGTCGTGGTGGATCCGCGTGGCCGGCGCCTTTCGCCTCGACGATTTCGGCGTGGGGCATGGCGCCGGCCATCTGCTTCACGAGCGGGGCGGGGCGAGGAAGTCGTTCTCCCGGCGATGAGCAGTGCGGGAAGGTGATCTTCGCGGCCTGAGAAAAGCTGATGTCGCCGCCGGCCTTCATGATGTCGCGAGCGCCTGGCCAAAGCTCTTCGTCATGACGAGCGCGTTGGCCTCGCCGTAGGTTGCCTTCAAGTACTCGGAGAAGTCCTGCATCGGCGGGATCGGCGCATCGATCATGTGGGTCATCGCGTCGGCCAGCTCGTGGCGCCTGGGGGAGCTGGCCTGCGGAGCCCCAGGTGACGATGGACTTCACCGCCGGCGGATCGATCGCGCCCATGACGAGCGCGTACTCGCCGCCGTCGCTGAAGCCGACGAGATGGGCGGGTGAGGCATCGAGCGACATTGAGCAGCGCGAGCATGGCGCGCGCGTCTTCCTGGAAGTAGCCAGGCGCGTAGGTGCGAGGCTGCGGGCCGGACTTGCCTGAGCCGGGCAGGTCGGCGGCGATGACGCGGTAGTTCTTCGCGAGCGCCTGGCGCACGGGCATGAGCTCATCGATGGTGCCGCCCCAGCCGGGCATGGCGAGGAGTGACTCGCCCTGGCCTGACTCTTCGTAGTTGATGTGCATTCCGTTGTGGTCGAAGGTTGGCATTGCGGTTTCCTCGTCAGGTTCTCGTCAGGTTGTGGTTAGTGGACGGAGCATAGTGGAGTGAGGCATCGGTGTCGATTGGAGGTGTCCAACGCTTGGTCCGTGCGGTTGAGGCGCAGGGTTGAGGCGCTGCGCTTCGGTGTTCGGCGTTCGGATGTGGCAACGGCGGCCTGACGTGGATACGCCCGGGCGTTGGTTGGCGATGGTGAATGTTGCTCTAGAGGCGCACGGAGTAGATTCCTCGGCTGCGCTTCGCTCCGCTCGGAATGACAAAACGCCTGCTTCGCTTCGCTCGGAGTGACGTGAGGCTGCGCTTTGCGAGGACTGACACGGAGACCGCGCCTCACTTCGCCAGTGTGGCATGAGGCGGGGCCGACGCGACGTCAGAGGTTGTAGATGCGCGCGGCGGTTCCGCCGAGGATGGCGGTCTGTTCGGAGGCGGAGAGCGCGGCGATGTGGTGGCGGACGACGCCGATGACGGCGGCGTAGTTGCCGGCGAGGGTGCAGACGGGCCAGTCGGAACCGATCATCAGGCGCGCGGGGCCGAAGGCTTCGAGCACGGTGTCGAGGTACGGGGTGAAGTCCGGGGCGCCAGCTGCGCCAGTCGGCCTCGGTGACCATGCCGGAGAGCTTGCAGGCGACGTTGGGGAGCGCGGCGAGGGCGCGCAGGCCGGGCGCCCAGGCATCGATAGCGTTGTTGCGGATGTCGGGCTTGGCGATGTGATCGAGGACGAAGCGCTGGTGCGGGAAAGCGCGCGCGAGCTCGAGCGCGGCGGGGAGCTGGCGCGGGTAGATGAGGATGTCGTAGGCGAGATCGAACGCGGCGAGGGCGGCGATGCCGCGCTGGAAGTCGGGGCGGAGCATGAAGTTGTCGTCGGGCTCGTCCTGCACGACGTGGCGGATGCCGCGGAGTTTCTTGTTCACGGCGAGGCGAGCGAGCTGGTCGCTGACGTCGATCGCGCGGAGGTCGACCCAGCCGACCACGCCGCGGATGAAGTCGTGCTGCGCCGCGAGCTCGAGCAGCCACTCCGTCTCGGCGACGTCCTGCTGCGCCTGGACTGCGATCGAGCCATCGAATGCGGACGCGCGGAGGAGCGGGGCGAGGTCATCGGGCAGGAAGTCGCGTTTGAGGGCGGACATGCGAGTCGTCGATCCAGGCGTGGGTGGTCGGGGGCGTAGCGCCAGAAGTGCTGGTGGGCGTCGATGTTCATGCGCCGGCGATCGGGGTGGCCGCCGGATCGAGCGCACCTTCGAGGTAGCGGCGAAACGCATCGAGATCGTGCACGAGGTACTCGAAGTCCATCGATGGCAGGCGGTGGGGATCGGTGCTCGCGGTGACGTAGCGCGCGGCGAGCGGCGGACCGCCATCGGGGTCGTCTTCGCCTGCGATGCCGGCGAGATCGGCGAAGCGCCGCGGGCCGGTTTCGGTCTCGATCATGGCGCCGACGATCCAGAGGCGCGCGAAGCGGTAACGGCGCTTGACCTCGGCCTCGGCGACCGCGCTCCACGTGGTGGTGGTGTAGGCGAAGTCTCGGGGAGGCGTGCCGAGCTCGCGCTCGATGATCGCGTCGGAGGTGTCCATCTCGTCGCGGATGAGGGCGCCGGTCGGATCACGGCGCGCGAGGTACGCCAGGCTGACGTGGTGGTGCATGTGGGCGCCGATGCCCCAGCCGGCGTCGCGGAGCTCGCGCACCTGATCCCAGGTCATGTAGCGGCGATCGCCGGGCTTCTCCATCGCCGCGGTGTTGAGGAAGAGGTTGCCGCGAAAGTCGTAGCGTCGCAGGGCGGGCCAGATCTCGTGATAGATCGAGACATTGGGATGGTCGAAGTCGAGGAGGATCGGGCGGTCGGGCAGGTTTGCGCCGTGCTCGCGCCACGCCTCGAGGTCGTCGTAGGAGACGGAGTGAAAGTCGAGATCGGCGGCGGTACGCATCAAGGCATCGAAGTGGCGCGCGTCGAGCACCGGGCGCTCGCGCCAGCGGGGGGCAGGCGAGAAGAACGGGCCGCGGTTCGTGCCGTGGCACATGGTGATCGGGATGCGAAGGAGGTCGCGTTGCGCGGTCATGCTTCGGGGATCGGGGTGGCGCCGCGGGCGCTGGATTCGTAGCAGGCCTCGACCACGGCCATGGTGCGGAAGGCGTCATCGACGGGCGAGACGAGCGCGGCGTCTTCGCCGGCGATGAAGCGCTGGAGGTTCGACATCGGGCCTTCGAACGCATGCGGGAACCAGGAGCCGCGGAGAGGGACGGACTGCCAGTCGCCGCCGCGCGGCACGAAGAGGAGCTGGTCGGGCTCGCCATGCGGGATAGTTGAGGTTCACGCCCATGGTGGCGAGCGCGGCGGCGCGCGTGCCCTCGACCTTCAGCTCGGAGACGGCGAAGCGGGCGCCGAAGTCGTGCGTGTGGTTCATCGCCAGGCTGCAGCGGACGTCGTCGCCGTAGTCGAGGATCATCGTCGTGCGGACGTCAGGGTAGCCCTCGAGCTCGGGGTGGCGGACACCGCGGGCGTAGACGCCGCGTGGCTCGCCGAAGAGCGAGCGCACGAGATCTACGTAGTGGACGGAGTGGTTGAGCACCTCGAGCCGGGGGAGGCCCTTCAGGAACGGCCAGTAGCCCCACGGCGTGTTGACGTTGAGGCGCACCTCGATGTCGGTGACGTCGCCGAGGATGCCGCGGCAGAGGGCATCGCGCAGGGCGAGCATGTTGGGCGCGAAGCGGAGCTGGAAGTTGATGGCGGCGGTGAGGTTTCGCTCGCGGCAGATGCGCAGGATGCGGCGGGCGTCATCGAGGTCGCGTCCCATGGGCTTCTGGATGAGGACGGGCGAGCCTTCGGGCATGCGCTCGATGATGGCGGCGATCTCTCCGGGAGGGACGGCGACGTCGAAGACGGCGCCGGGCGTGGCCAGCGCTTCATCGAGCGAGGTAAAGACGCGGTCGATGGCGAAGTGGGCGGCGCGCTGCTTCGCGGCGTCAGCGTTGACATCGAAGATGCCGGCGACGGGGAAGTCGAGTGCGCGGTAGGTCGGGAGGTGGGCGTCGCGGACGATGCTGCCGGCGCCGATGACGACGATCGGGTGGGGGCGCCGGGGCGGGGCCACTGCTGCTGGAGGTCAGGTGGGAGGGTGAGGGCGGGCATGGGGGCATTTTATGAGAGAGTGAGAGGTGGGAGGTGGGAGGTGAGAGGTGGGAACGGCGCTCGGGGGTGGGTGATTGGATGATGGAGCGAGCGGAGGTGGACGGAGTAGATCCCTCGCTTCGCTCAGGATGACAGGGTTGGCGCTCGGGATAACAGGGCGAGTTGGGTCCTGCAAAGGCGCGAGGGCGAGAAGGGTAGTAGCGGGTTAACGAGAGGCGCGGAGATGGGGAGGGAGGACGAGGGTTATGGACATCGATGGATCTGGTGCGGGGCACGGATGTAGATACTGGGTACGAAAAGCGGTGAGGGTGGATAGACAGAGGGCTAACTGAGGTACTTGAAGAGAGCTGCTTCGATTATAGTGAATTGTGGCTTAGGATAAGTCTCAATAGGAGGGTAAGAAAGTAGTGGAGGAGACATGAGACAAGTGAGATATAAACTAGAGTGGGCAATGGAGAGAGAGATAGGGTTGATTGTGGTAGATGCAATGGAGGGAGATATAGAAGGCGATAAGATGGATATGAGAGGAGAGATAGCTTAGACGGAAGGCGTGTTGAGTCTGGGGACAATTATTTCAGCGATGCGTATCACGCTCAAAGAGAGGGGATAGTATTACTTCAATGTAATACTTGTGCGTAGGGCGTCGAGAGGCATCAAGATCAAGGCAGACTACGTGAAAGTGGATATAGGAGATATTCAGGATGGAGGGCGATGGCAAGAGAGGCAAGGATATCTAGATAGAGGAAAGAGAGAGAGGCAAGAGTATAAGAAAAGGATAGATCAGCAGTTGGCAGAAGGAGATAGAGCAGGTCTACAGAGATGACTCTACTCGGAAGACGATATTCATAGAAGGAATAGAAGTGAATAATAAGGCGTAGATAGAGATAAACGTCATAGGAGGGGAGAAGATATGAGACTGTAATGTAAAGTCGGCGGGGGGGAGAGAGATATAAGTGTAGTCAAGAGGGGCGCTCATAGAGAGCTGAAGTGTCTATAGGGGAGAAGTGGGATTAGGTATCAGTGTAGCAGATAACAATATAGTGAGAGACTGAGAGGTGAGAGGAGTCAAGGAGACGGCAGGAGGAGACTTCGGGCATATTTCGAAAGAAACGGCTATGTTGTCGGAAGGGTGTCTAGTGCAAGACAACGAGGAGAACGGGATAGGAGGCTAACACATCTGCAACGTGGTAGTAGAATAGAACGATGGTGTCGGCATCAGTCTGAGAGAGGCTTAGACGGAGACGAACTGCATCTCACGCAACAACGGCGGCAAGGGCATTACAGCGGGAGACAACGAGAGGATAGAGAATTGAGTGTCGGAGCTCGAAAGGAGTCGATGGCATCGCGGCAGGATTGGACTATATGATCTATGCGTACAGCGCCGGGAACAACTTGGAACTGAAGAGATAGTAGTTGCGGAACGGGTAGATTTGTGTAAGAGAACACAGCTGCAGACAACAGAGAAGATGGCATAGAGGAAGATGGAGAGACGAGCATATTCAGCAACGTGCTGTAGCTTTAACGGAGATGTAACGGCAGGGGCTGCAGATGGCGAGGGTAATATACAAGACGGGATAGGGAAACTATGTGGAAGGCAACGACTTTACATAGAAAGACATCGGCATATAGTCAGGAGATGGCGAGAACGTGATAGTGCGCAACACTGCGAGCAACTACAAGGGCGGTCACTTCGTGGTACAGGAGAGAGACTTCTTTGGGGTATTTGATCACGATGGCGAACTATGAAGACGTCTTCGCTAGCGCACTACAACTACACGATGTGATGGAAAGAAGATGATGCGATTGCAAGAAGTCGTTGATTGGACACTTGTGACGCTGCTCGGGCATCACGGTGACTGATATCGCTGATGGCGTGATAGAGGGAGGTATGCTGAATATGAGAGGACGGATGGCTTAGACGAACGGTGTGAGGCAGATGGGCACTCGGATCTCTTCGCTGCCTGAGACGATCAGCACGAGGGGACACTATTACTTGAAGGGAGACTTCACGGTTGGGAAGGAGAACGGAGTGCTCATATTGGAGAGAGACGTGGACGTAGACATGGGTGGTTTCACAATGCACGGCACTACGAGCGGCATAGCGTTCCTCTTGGATAACTAGTTCACAAACATCTGTATCTACGATGGCTGGAAGGACGGATGGGTGCTGGCTGCGCCCAGTCGGGAGACGCTGCTACGACTAGGGTGGAAGTGGACAACGTGAATATCAGCAATACGGCGGACGATGGGATATGGCTAGAAGAGAATGATGTTGTTCTAACTGCGATGTGCAGAAGAGAGGCGAGGAGGGCATCATCACGGACGGAACAGCATAGTAGAAGGCTGCATAGTCACGGAGATGACGGATAGGGTATCAGGTAGGGCGCGCAGAGCACGCTGAGAGACTGCAGCGTGCTTGGGCTCAACGCAGGAGATGTGGATGGGGCTGGCATCAGCGTCGGCGACGGGTCGCTCGTAGAACGGTGTAGTGCATTCAACTCGCAGGGCGAGGGAATTGCCGGAGGGAAAATCGGCGTCATCGTTCGAGATAGCGACGCCGCGACGTCCGGGAACGGCACAGGAATAGGTATAGAGCTCGGAGAAGACTCAACGGTAACGGACAGCGTTGCAACTTAGAACGATGGCTCTGGCATCGCCGTAGGCAACTATTAGACGGTAGAAGACAGCACGGCGAGGTAGAACGGTGGCAACGGAATCTAGATAGCGGCGCGTAGCACTGTCAGACATTCCATTGCCGAAGAGAACGGCGTCGATGGGATCTTTGCTGTCAGCGGTGCGCTGATTGAAGGCAACACCGTCGGTACGAACGACAATGACGGCATCGAGGGCGGGACTGGCAACCGCATTATTGATAACATGTTTAGGTATAACGTTGATGTAATTGCGAGTATAATTGATGGCGTAGGTATTTATTTCATTAGCATTGGTTATTAGATTGAGGGTAATGTGTTTGTGGGTAATGATATTGGTATATTGTTGGATAGTGGGTATAACTTGATTGTGTGATATTTTGTTTTTGGTTATGGTGGTGGTAATTACGTTTTCGTGGTTGATGATTTGAGTGGTGTGTTGATCACTTTTGTGAATGTCGCTACTGACATATATTCGCAGTATAACTACGTGTTGTAGGTGCTCTTTGTTGCGTATGTGGTAATGGGAGGGGGTTGGGGTGTTTTTCAATTAGAGTTGGTTGAGCGCTATTTGTGTGGATGAGTGCGCATTTAAGTGGATGTAAGTTGGGTGATTGATTGTGTGTGGTTGTTTGTGGATGGTTTTGTATGAATGGTTACGATTTGTAAATTGTGTGTCGTTGGTAGGGATTACGGCGTAGAATCGCGCATCGAAGACGGAGGGTGCGATGGGGACGACGATCACGCGGAGTGGTGGTGCGGGATGTGCGGATGCCGACGTCGAGACGAGAGTCTGAGTGGTGAGGCTGCACGATGGACATCCGAGGGCGCGATGTGGCTATGCATAGATGATGCATCTTGAGGAGCGCATGTGACGTATTAGCTACGTATGCTGGGTGCTTTGCACCGTTATGACTTGATTCCATGGACCTAGCTCTTTGACGATTGAGTCGGTCATTTGGTCTTTAACTTGATGCGCTCACGATGAACTGCGGGTCGTGCGACGGCGACGGGTGCCTGCGCGCACGAGTGTGATAGTCAGACGATCTAGATCGTGAGAGGCTCAGCTCGTGCGATGGCTGGGGATGTGGAGCGCACCGCGCGGCTGGTCGTCCAGTGAGACATTAGCCGCTTGGATCGATTGGATCGAATGCGATCAGTAGACGCTGTATACATCAGCTTGGACTATATAGATTGAGCGAAGTTAGCTGAGACTCAACGACACCATAACTGGAGATGCGCACTGATGCGGAGACTCTCTCGGCGTTAGGTAGCGATCGTGCGCCGGAAGACACCTGTACGGACGGCTACGGATGAACGTCCACGACCTGTAAGATCGCGTGTCGCTGGCAGGTGCTCCGGCGTAGAATCGCGCAGCGAGACGGAGGGGTGCATGGGGACGACGATCACGGGCGTGGTGGTGCGGGATGTGCGGATGCCGACGTCGCGGACGATGGCGGGGTCGGATGCGATGCACACGGACCCGGACTACTCGGCGACGTACGTGGTGCTGGAGACGGACCGCGCGGACGGCATCGCGGGGCACGGGCTGACGTTCACGATCGGGCGGGGGAACGAGGTGGTGGCCGCGGCGGCGCGGGCGCTGGCGCCGATCGTCGACGGGCGCGACGCTGGAGTCGCTGACATCGGACATGGCGGGGTTCTGGCGATCGCTGACGGGCGAGAGCCAGCTGCGCTGGATCGGGCCCGAGAAGGGGGCGATCCACCTGGCGACGGCGGCGATCGTCAACGCGGCCTGGGACCTGTGGGCGAAGAGCGAGGGCAAGCCGGTCTGGAAGCTCGTCGCGGACATGACGCCGGAGCAGATCGTCGCGTGCATCGACTTCCGGTACATCACCGACGCGCTGACGCCGGACGACGCGCTCGCGATCCTGCGCGCGGCGGAGGCGGCGACGGGCGGAGCGCGAGGCGACGATGCTGCGTGACGGCTACCCGGCGTACATCACGTCGGCGGGCTGGATGGGATATCCGGACGAGCAAGGTGCGCGCGCTGTGCCGGGAGTCGCTCGACGCGGGTTGGACGCGGTTCAAGATCAAGGTGGGGCGCGACGCGGCGGAGAACGCGCGGCGCTGCGCGCTGGTGCGCGAGGTCATCGGCGAGGACGCGTGGCTGATGGTGGACGCGAACCAGGCGTGGGACGTCGGCGAGGCGATCGAGCACGTGCGCGCGCTGGAGCCGTGGCGGCCGCTGTGGATCGAGGAGCCGACGAGCCCGGACGACGTGCTGGGGCATGCGGCGATCCGGCGCGGCGCTGCGCGGGCCGGGCATCGGCGTGGCGACCGGGGAACACGCGTCGAACCGGGTGATGTTCAAGCAACTGCTGCAGGCGGGCGCGATCGACTTCTGCCAGTTCGACAACTGCCGGCTGGGCGGGCTGAACGAGGCGCTGGCGGTGCTGTTGCTGGCGGCGAAGTTCGGCGTGCCGGTGTGCCCGCACGCCGGCGGCATCGGGCTGTGCGAGTACGGGCAGCACGTGTCGCTGATCGACTACATCGTCGTGAGCGGATCGCAGGAGGGGCGCGCGCTGGAGTTCGCGGACCACCTGCACGAGCACTTCCTGGAGCCGGTCGTCGTGAAGGGCGGGCGGTACATGCCGCCGCGGGCGCCGGGGTTCAGCATCGAGATGCACGCGGCGTCGCTGGCGGAGTATGAGTTTCCGGGCGGGGCTGCGTGGCGGTGAGGGCGCCGCGACTTAGCTGAGGTCGAACACCTGGTCCATCTCCGCCCACCAGTCTCCTTCGCGGGCGGCGGGGGCGGGCTGCTGCATCGATTCCATGAGGGATTGCCACTCGGCGATGCGGGGGTCGCTGTTCATGTAGCGGGGCCAGTCGGCGGCGGGGTCGAAGGCGTCGGTCGTCTCCATGAGCATGAAGAGGCGGGTGCCGAGGCGCCAGATGCGCATGCGCTCGATGCCGATGGCGCGGAGGCCGCGGGCGACTTCGGGCCAGACGTCGGCGTGGTGGGCGTCGTAGGCGGCGATGATGTTGGGGTCGGGCTTGAGGTCGATGGTCTGGGCGTAGGTCTTCATGTGTGCTGCGGGATTGTAGCGGGGCGGGCGGGAGGTGGGAAGTGGACGCGCCGGTTGGCGATGGTGGTCGTCGGGCGGCGCGATCGAGGCTGCGCGGCGTAGATCCTTCGCTGCGCTCAGGATGACAGAGTGTGCGGATGACAGAGTGTGCGCTTGAGGCGATGAGTCAGAAGACGAGGACGCCGCCGTCGATGGGGTAGGCCTGGCCGGTGATGAAGGAGGCTTCGTCGGAGCAGAGGTAGAGGGCGAGGGCGGCGACTTCTTCGGGCTCGGCCATGCGTCCGATCGGCTGGTACTCGGAAAGCTGCTTGAACATCTCCTGTTCGCGGCCGGGATAGGTGTCGCGCAGGTAGCCATCGACGAACGGGGTGTGGACGCGGGCGGGGCACATGCAGTTGCAGCGGATGCCCTGCTTCACGTAGTCGACGGCGATCGAGCGGGTCATGGTGAGGACGGCGCCCTTGCTCATCGAGTAGGCGAAGCGGTCGGTGAGGCCGATGAGCGAGGCGATGGAGGCGAGGTTGAGGATGACGCCGCCGCCGGCCTGCGACCATGCGCGGGACGACGGCCTTCGAGCAGAGGAAGACGCCCTTTACGTTGACCTGGTAGATGCGGTCGAGATCGGCCTCGGTGGTGGTCTCGACGGTGCCGATGTGGGCGATGCCGGCGTTGTTGACCAGGATATCGATGCGGCCGGCGGCATCGGCGACGCGCTGGACGGCGGCCTCGACCGATGCGGCATCGGCGACGTCGCAGCGGAGGGCTTCGGCGGCCCGCGCACCGGCGTGGCCGGCGGACGTTATGGACTTGGCGGTGTCCGCCGCGGCGGCTTCATCGAGATCGAGAGCGAAGACGCGCGCGCCCTGGGCGGCGAAGGTGTGGGCGATCGCGCGGCCGATGCCGGAGCCGGCGCCGGTGACGATGGCGGACTTTCCGTCGAGGCGATACATGGTTCGGGCATGGTAGTGGGGCGGGGGCGGGGTGGGAAGTGGGTACGTGGTTCACCGCAGAGACGCAGAGGGCGCAGAGAGGGTCGAGGCATGTTGGCCGCGATCTGGCGGTGGTGTTGCGGCGGTGGTGGAGGATCGGAGAAGAATCCTTCGCCTGAGCTCAGGATGACAACGCTTCGTGTTGGGGACCGTGATTTTGGTGGACGCGCATGTGGTTGTTGCATGCGAGAAAAAAGTTGGTGTTTTGGACGCGCGGGGGTTGCAGCGGATCGGTGTCGCGCATAGGCTGTGCGTATCCTCATCGCAGGGCATGAAAGACACGCGCATGCGCCGCCGCGACGCCTCTCACCGGAGCCGGGCAACGATGGTGAGAAGGGCTGATGGGAGCGTGAGCGTGTCCTGACGCGCGCCGGAAGGAGGCCGTCGGGGCAAGGCGGCGGGCGCGCGAAGACGGGTGTGTTAGCGGGACGGAGCCCCTGCCCACATGTTGTTTCCCACCGTCGGGTTTGCCCTCTTCTTTACGGCGGTTATGGGCATCTTCTGGCTGCTGCGCGCGTGGGGGCGCGGGTGGGCCTGGAAGCTCTTCCTTATCGGGGCGAGCTACTTCTTCTACGCGTACTGGGACTCGCGGTTCCTGCTGCTGCTGGCGGCGCTGACTGCGGGCAACTTCCTCTTCGGGCAGGCGATCGCGGCTTCGCGACGGACGGTTGACGGAGAACCACCGGAGGATGACGGCGGCAGCGGCGGCGGAAGCTGGCCGCGGCGGCTGCGAGCGGTGGCGCTGCCGCCGATCGCGGGCGGCAGCGGGACGGGGCCGCCGATGGGCTTCGGGTCGCGAGCGATGCGCTGGGCTGCGCATCCGTTCGCGGGCGGGCAGGCGGCGTTCGCCGTGGCGGGAGCGCCGCCGGCGCCACTGACGTCGCAGGCGGCGGTGGCCGCGCCCGTGGCGGTGGCCGCGCCGGTGGCGGTGCCGAGCGTCGTCGTCGCGCCGCCGGTGACGCCGGATGCGGACGGGCGGACGGCGGGGCCGTACACGCGTTGGATCCTTGCCGGCGCGGTCGTCTTCAATCTCGTGATCCTGGGGTGGTTCAAGTACTACGAGTTCTTCTCGACGTCGCTGGTGAACGCGGTGGCGCGCTTCGGCATCGACGTGCCGCTGCCGCTGCTGCAGGTGACGCTGCCGATCGGGATCTCGTTCATCACGTTCCAGGCGATGAGCTACGTGATCGACATCAGCCGGGGGACGATCCGGCCGCTGCGGGCGATCGACTTCACGACGTACCTGGCGTTCTTCCCGCACCTGGTGGCGGGGCCGATCGTGCGGGCATCGGAGTTCGGGCCGCAGCTCGAGCACCCGGCGGACAGCTCGGCGATCCCGGCGACGGCGGCGTTCATGCTGATCATCTCCGGGCTGTTCAAGAAGGTGGTGATATCGAGCTTCCTGGCGACGGAGGTGGTGGACCCGGTGTTCGCGGTGCCGGGGCAGCACAGCGGGCCTGAGATCCTCTTCGCGACGTACGCGTACGCGATCCAGATCTTCGCGGACTTCAGCGGGTACACGGACATCGCTATCGGCTGCGCGCTGCTGCTGGGGTTCCGGCTGCCGCAGAACTTCAACGCGCCGTACACGGCCGATTCGCTCCAGGACTTCTGGCGGCGCTGGCACATGTCGCTGTCGCGCTGGATCCGCGATTACCTCTTCATCCCGCTGGGCGGATCGTGGGGCAGCAACCTGTTCACGGCGCGCAACCTGATGATCACGATGGTGCTGGCGGGGCTGTGGCACGGGGCGGCGTGGACGTTCGCCGTGTGGGGCGCTATCCACGGCGCGGGGCTGATCATCGAGCGGCTCGTGAACGGACGGCTGGGCGAGGCGCCGGGGCGGGCGTGGGTGTTCGGGCGCTGGTTCGTGACGTTCAACGTGGTGTGCCTGGCGTGGATCTTCTTCCGGGCCGAGTCGGTATCGGAGGCGCTGGAGATGATCCGGCGCATCTTCACGGCGTGGGGGCCTTCGCCGCTGGTGACGCCTCTGGCGCTGCTCGTGGTGGGCGGGATGCTGGCGCTCCAGTTCGTACCAGGGCGCTGGCATGACCTGTGGCAGGGGCGCTTCGCGCGGCTGTCGCCGGTCGCGCAGGCGGCGTTGTTTGCGTTCGGGTTGATGGTGGTGGACGCGCTGGGGCCGAAGGGCGTCGCGCCGTTCATCTACTTCCGGTTCTAGGAGGGCGAGTCGCGTGCGGATCGTCGGCGGGCGCGGGGTGCGGCGGACACGAGGGCGAACGATGCCCGCATGGCAGGCGTTCGGGCTGGTGGTGCTGACGCTGGGGCTGGCGGCGCTGTTCAACGCGCCGGCGCTGCTGCACGACAGCGAATCGAAACCGTTCGGCGGCAACCGCGACTTCTGGCTGCGCATCTGGCGTCCGGCGGACAACGTGAGCAGCGCACTGCTCCTCGACCGCCCGCGGCGGGTAATGGATTCGATCACGGGTCACGGCTCCGGTAACGACAGCAGCGTGGCGCTGGCGATCGCGCCTTCGCCGACGGCGGCTCCCGCGATGACGCTGGCCGCGACGCCCAGCGTGGTACCGACGCCGACGCCTCGGCCGCACATGCGGGTTCCCTCGGCGCAGGCGCCGCTCCAGATCTACGTCGGTGGCGACTCGCTGGCGGAGCGGCTCGGTGATTCGGTCGCGCGGGCGGCATCGAACACGGGCGTGATGGAGACGGACGTCGATGCGCGTATCTCGACGGGGCTGGCGCGGCCGGACGTCTTCGACTGGCCGGCGCGGCTGGCGCAGATCTCGGCGAAGAGCGGGCCGGATGTGATGATCATGATGTTCGGCGGGAACGACGCGCAGGGCGTGCTGACGCCGGCGGGCGAGGTGTACCAGCCGGGCAGTGACGGCTGGCGTATCGAGTACCGGCGCCGGGTGACGCTGGCGATGGATGCGGCGTCGGCGCCGGGTCGGATGGTGTTCTGGGTGGGGATGCCGGCGATGCGCGACGCGGGGTTCGAGGCGAACATTTCGCAGATCGAGCAGATCGGGCGCGATGTTGCGTCATCGCGCGATGACGTGATCTACATCGATGCGCACAAGATCCTCAGCGATGCTTCGGGGCGATACACGGCGTATCTGCCGGACGAGGATGGCACCGAGGAGCTGGTGCGAGAGCCGGACGGGATCCACGTGACACGGGCGGGGGGAGACCGCCTTTCGGCGCAGATCATGAACCTGATCCAGGCGGAGATCGCAGCCAGCTCGTATCCGGTGTTCGGGCCCTAAACGTCAGCTATTGCGCAGGTAGGCGTTGAGCACCGCGAGCGCGATGATGCGGCCGCCGGACGAGCTGAGATGTACGCCGTCATCGGCGCGCGCGGAGACGAGCGTGCCGTTCTCGTCGGGCAGGTACTGGGCGTAGTTGCCGTTGGCATCGGAGGTGAGCGACCAGGCATCGACGAAGGTGACCCACGGACGGCTCGCGGCCTCCTGGCGAAAGACCTCGTTCTCGGCCGGGACGGAGGCGGCGAGATCGGGGCGCGCCATGTTGGGCTGGCCGACCCAGATCACGCGACGTCCGCCGGCGCCCATGAGGTCCATCATCTCGCCGACGCGCGCGTGGTAGGTCTCGATCGGCATGCCGGCGCTGGCGTCGTTTGCGCCGACCATGAACATCAGCACATTCGGGTTGTAGGCGGCGAGCTGGTCCTGCACGTAGGCGGGCCAGTCGAAGTACGACGGGTTGAGCAGGCCGGACGACTGCTTGTACTCGGGCTGCGGCTGGACCGGCGCGGCGCCACGCGCGGCCATGAACTGGAGGAACCAGTAGGAGACGAAGTAGGACGTCGAGTCGCCATCGGCCCAGACGCGGACGCCTGCTGATGAGCCGGGCGGTGCCGCGGGTGGGGGCGGCGCGGGCGGCGCGGAGGCGGCGGGAGGAGGCTCCGTCGCGGGAGAGGTGGAGGCGGTTCGGGCGTGTCCGTCGGCGGTGGTGGCGGGACGGGCGTTTCGGTCGGCGGAACGGGTGTCGGCGTCATCGACGGCGGGACGGAGGTGTTCGTGGCGGAGGGCGCTTCGGCAAGCTTCGCCTCGGCGCCGGCGGAGTCGCCGCCGCCGGTGACGGCACGCGCGGCGAAGATGACGATGCCGACGGCGGCCAGCAGTGCGATCGAGGCGGCGGCGATGCGCCGGGGATCGATGTTCACAGTTGTTTCCTGCCTGTCCCCCAGCGAGGCGGACGCGTGCAAGCGCCCACGCTCAATTCATGCGTGTTACCGCGCGGCAATCCAGGCTCAGCGCGAGGGGTGTGTCCGGAGCGGACCCGTCGGACACACCCGATGAGCTTAGCATCCGGGGGAGAGGCGGGGGAATTCTGAATCTGGGAGGTGGGTGCGGCGGCCAGATACGTGGCGGGCGGCGATGCGGAGGCACCGGATCGAGCGAGCACGCCCCAGCGGCGTACAGATCCGGGCGTCCAGCGCCGAACGGAGAGGGCGGCACGCTGTGGATCCTACGCTCGAAGCGTCACCGTCGACGTGATGTCACGGCCGTCCGCTTCGTTGCGGGGCGGCCGCCGTTGGTTGAGGCGCGGGTGCGCGGCGTCGAGCGCGGTGAGGGCTTTGCGCCGTTGGTGGCTTCGAGCTTGTCGAGGCGGTCCTTCAGGGCGCGGTTGTCTTCGGAGAGCTTGTCCATCTCGTCGCGGAGCTTCTTGATCTCGTCGCCCTTGTCGGCGCCTTCGCGGAGGCGGATCGACGGCCTCGCGGGCGCTGCGGATGACGCGGCCATCAAGCTCGCGGTCGCGCGTGCGCTCGAGCTCGGCGATCGCGCGCGGCTCCTTCAGCTCGACGAGGCGCGGCGATGGCGTTGAGGCGCACGCGGAGCCACTCGTCCTGCAGCAGCTCGACGAGGCGGTCGTAGGCGTCGTCCTTCGCGCGGTCGCTGAGGCGGCCGATGCGGCCGAGCATCAGCGTCGCGACGCCGCGCACGGGGTTGGACTTGCCGCGGCGCGTCCACTCGAGCGCGATCGGCAGGGCGCGCTCGTCGCGCAGCTCGCCGAGGCCGGTGAGGGCGCCGGTGCGGATGGCGTCGTTGAGCGAGTCCTTCTTCATCGCGACGTCGGTGAGGACCTTGAACGCGCCGGGCGCGCGCGTCTGGCCGAGCGCGTTGGCGGCGGCGGCCTCGACGTAGTAGCTGGCGTCGCCGGCGCGCAGGAGCTTCTCGAGCGCGGCGGCGGCTTCTTCGTCGTGGCGGAAGTGGCCGAGCGCCCCGACGACGCCGCGGCGCGCCTTCGGGTGGCGCACCTTCACGCAGGCGAGCAGGGCGTCGCGCGCGGCGGCGGTGCGCATGGTGCCGAGCGCGCGGGCGGCTTCGGCCTGCACGCCCCAGAAGGCGTCGTTGAGGACGGCGTCCTTGAGGGCGGCGATGGCCTCGCGGGCGCCGCTCTTCGCCAGCTCGCGCGCGGCATCGACGCGGCCGACGACGTCGTCGTCGTGCTTGAGCTGGTGGAGGAGCATCTCCTTGCCGCGCTTGAACTCGACGCGTCTTGAGGAAGTTGTGGCCGGGGTCGAAGCGCACCATCTGCGGCTTGCCGGGCAGTGCGAAGTAGAAGTTGTGCGCCTTCTCCGACACCTGGACATGGAACGCGTGGGTCTTGCCATCGACACTGAAGTCGACGGTCGACGGGAAGGCGGAAGACGGAAGAGTCCTTGTCATCCTGGGTCTGCGCGACGCTGAGCTTCGCCTGCTTCGCCTTCTCGTCCCACTCGAAGCCGAGTTTGAAGGCGGGGTGGCCGCCGCGGTAGACGTACTGGTCGAAGAGCCAGTCGATGTTGCGGCCGGTCGCCTCCTCGATCGCGCGCTGCAGGTCGGGCGTGGTGACGTTGGTGCTGCGGTGCTTCTGCGACGTAGTGGCGGATCGCCTTCCGTCCAGAGATCGTCGCCGAGCACGGTGCGCAGCATGTGCAGCACGAGGCCGCCCTTCTCGTAGAGGTGGCGGTCGAAGAGGTCGATCGGCTCGTCGTAGACGTTGGTGACGATGGGGCGGCGGTAGCGGCCGCTGTCCTCGCCGAGGTAGATCTGTCGCGTTCTGGTAGAGCTCGTAGCGGAACTCGTCGATGCCCTTGTTGTGCTCGGTGAAGAGCGCCTCGAAGTAGGTGGCGAAGCCCTCGTTGAGCCAGCCGTGCGACCAGTCGCGGCAGGTGAGGAGGTCGCCGAACCACTGGTGCGCGAGCTCGTGCGCGAGCAGGCCATCGGCGTCGCAGTCGATGCGGGCGCGCTCGTCGAGCAGGGAGGTGTCGGTCAGCGTCGTGGCGCTGGTGTTCTCCATGCCGCCGAAGATGAAGTCGGCGACGAAGATCTGGGCGTAGCGCGGGTACGGGTACTTCACGCCGGTGATGTCCGAGAAGAAGGCGAGCATCTTCGGCGTGCGGTCGAGCGTCGCCTGGAGGTCGGCCTCGCGGCCGCGGGGGCCGTAGTACTCGACGCCGACGCGCTGCCAGCGGTGCCGGATCTCGGCGAAGTCGCCGACGAGCTGGCTCAACAGGTA
Organism: uncultured Chloroflexia bacterium; assembly: GCA_963736015.1. Taxonomy (GTDB): domain Bacteria; phylum Chloroflexota; class Dehalococcoidia; order DSTF01; family JACRBR01; genus CAVTNG01. The sequence goes on from CAVTNG010000009.1 coordinate 347,491, forward strand.
CGTGACGTGGGGGATCGCCTGGTACCAGTGGTAGGTCTTCGTGCGGGCGCGCTTGTTCTCGGTGATGCCGCGCAATTCGCCGTTGCCGATGCTGATCATCGCCGCGGGGACCGTGACGATGACCTCGGTCGTCTGCTGGTGGTTGGGGAAGTCGATGCAGGGATACCAGTGGCGAGAGTCCTCGTCCTGGCCCTGCGTCCACGCCTGCAGCGGCTTCTCGGGGTAGTCCCTGTCGGGCGCGGTGAAGTAGAGGCCGCGGCGCGGGAAGGCGGAGTACTCGATGGCGATCTCGGTCTCGGCGCCGGCGCGGAGGCCGCGGCCGAGGTCGACGCGGAGGACGGGATCGGCGTAGTCGAACTTCGCCGGCTTGCCCGCGACGGTGACGCCGGCGATCTCCATCTCGGCGGCGTCGAAGTCGATGCTGCGGACGCCGTCGTTGATGGCGCGCACGGTGTGGGTGGCGGTGCCGCCGACGTGGCGCTTCGCGGGATCGATGGCGATCTCGAGCTTGATGTGGCGGACATCGACGACGAGGTCGCGGGCGTAGTGGGCCTGGTCGCCGGTGAGGGCGAACGTGCGGGACGAGGCGAGGCCGGTGGCGGCGCGCGAGCATGTGCTGACGCCCGTCAGCTCTCGTTCGAGTTCGAGGTCGGTGTCTGGCACGGGGTCCTCCGTGTTGTTCGTGCGTGGTGGGCGCGACGGATCGACGAGCGGGACACCGCGCGCAGGCGTGGGGAGCATGGTATCGCGGGGGTGGCGGGTGATCCACGCGCGGGCTAACGCAGGCGGGCGCGCTCGATGGCTTCGGCATGGATGGGCCAGTGCTCGAAGGTGTCGCCTGCAATGAACTGCCAGAGGGGGCGGCCGGGGGCCCAGGGGACGGCATCGGTCTTGAGCATCCCGGCATCGGAGCGGAGCTGGATGCGGTCGGTGATCTTTGTGGCGAGATCGTCGAAGGTGGCGCGGACGTCGGGGAGCGGGCGGTCGCGGTAGTAGGCGACGGCGAGCGCGTTCGACTCATCGCCGGTGGGCATGGTGTCGGGCAGGCCTTCGCGCTTGCGGCGCTCGCGCTCCTGCATCATGTACGCGGGCGGGCCGACCTGCGCGCCGAGGCCGAATGCGACCTGCGTCTCCCAGTGAATGAGGTGGGCGAGCACGTCCTTCGCGGTCCAGCCTTCATCCGTGACGGGCAGCGTTGTCGCGCCGTCGCCGAGGGCATCGATCGCGGCGGCGAGGCGCGTGCGCTCTCGGGTAATGGCGTCCAGGACTTCCGCCTGCTTCATGGAGCGGCAGTATAGGAGAGACGTGCGCGCAGTTTCGTTGCGGCGGGCTCAGTGGTCGTGGGAGGAAAGCGCGTCGATGGCGGCGACGATCGGCGGGAGGGCGCGCTGCATCGATGCGGCGGCGACGCGCCACTGGCGCGCGAGGCGCGCGTAGGCGGGCCACTCGCGCGGGATGCAGGAGGGCGCGCAGGGCGACGGTGCGGTCGCGCTCGCCGGACCAGGCGCGCAGGGAGGGCGGAAGCTCATCGGTCGTGGGGTCGAGGACGATGCGGACGGCGAGCCAGGGCAGGGCGGCGGCGATGGCTGCGGAGGCGAGATCGTGCGTCTCCATATCGACGGCCGCGGCGTCGTACGTCGCGCGGGCGGCGTCGCGGGACGCGCGCGGGGTGAGTGGGGCGTCCACGGTGAGGAGCGGGACGGCGGCGTGGGCGATGGCGTCTGCGTCGAGCGCGCGGCGGGCGGCATCGAGCAGGTGGGGTGGTGGGGTCAGGGCATCGCGGCCGGGCGAGTGGACGATCGTCGCGAGGATGACGTCGCCGGGGCGGAGGGAGGGGTCGAGGCCGCCGCAGACGCCGGCGATGATGATGGCCGCGGGCGCTGCATGCGGCGATCGCGCGTTCGGCGTTTGCGCGCGCGTGCGGGCGGGTGCCGCAGGCGATGGCATCGAGGGGGCGGAGGGCGCGGGCTTCGCGGGGCATGGCGGTGAGGATCAGCGCGGGCATGTCGAAGTGTCGCACGGGTGTGAGGTGGGAGGCTGGAAGCGGGAGAACGGGAGGCGAGGGGCGGGAAGTGGAGTGCTAGCTGGCGTTGCTGGTCCAGCGGCCTTCGCCGGTGGCGTCGACGTAGAGCGAGGCGGACCAGAGCGAGCGTCGCCGGCGGCGGGCGGGGCGCTGCTGGATGCTGGCGAGACGGCGGTCGATGCCATCGACGCGCTTGCGCAGGCCGCGCACCTCGGTGTCGAGCGTGGTGACCTGCGCCTGGAGCGCGCGGACCTGCGCTTCGGCGCGGCGGGCCTCGGCGCTGTCGCCGCGCAGGCGGGCGAGGATGTCATCGAGCGAGTCGAGGCGGCGCTCAACGGCATCGAGGGCGACGCGGTCGACGAGATTGGCGGGCCCGGGGCGGAAGGCGATGACGTTCGCGGGGCGCGGTGGGTCGTCGATTGTCGGCGGCGGCTCACTCAGTCCTGCCGCGGCGTGCGGCCCAAGCTCGGCTGGATCTTCGATGGTTGGCGCGGTGAACAGGTCTTCGAGGTTGGGCTCGATCGTGGCGGCGCCGCCGGCACCGCCGCGAGCAGGTCGGGGGCCGAGCGCTTCGGGGCCGTCGGCCTCCGCGGAGGCGAGCATGGCGTCGATGGCGTCCTGGGAGAGGGCTTCTTCGTTCACGCGGTCACCAGCTTGTGGACGGCGGCCTTGAGGCGCGCGGGATCGAAGGGCTTCACGACGTAGTCGCGGGCGCCGGCGTGGACCGCCTCGACGACGACGTCCTGCTGGGCGGCCGAGGTCACCATGGCGACGCGCGCGCCCATGTCCAGCGTCATGATCGCCTCCAGCGTCTCAATGCCGTCCATGCCCGGGGAGGATGGCATCGATGAGCACGGCGTCGGGCTCCTGCAGGCGGTAGGCCTGGACGGCCTGCTTCCCGGAGGTGGCCTCGATCACCTCGTGGCCCATCTCGTGGAGGAGCGTGACGTAGCGGTGGCGCAGGAACACCGAATCATCGACCACCAGGATGCGGGCCACGGCGCCTCCATCGTCCCGACGCTGTGATCTTCGTCCTGTTGGGGGGATGCCTTAAGGGTGCTGGCGCTCCTCGCGGCTACTCGACGCCCATGCAGAAGGGATGGCCGGCCGGGTCGAGCATGATGCGGAGGTCGTCGCGAGGCTGGTGAGGGGCGAGGCGGCCGCCGGCGGCGAGCACGGCCGCGACTGCGGCGTCCAGGTCATCGACGCCGATATCGAGATGGATCATCTTCGTGAGTGCGCCCGGCTCTTCGGGCCAGACCGGCGGCTGGTACCAGTCTTCGCGCTGGAAGGAGAGCCCGGTGCCGCCGGCCGGGTTCTCCATGAGGATGTACTCGTCGTCGCCGTAGGTGACCGGCCAGCCGAGCAGGCGGCCATAGAAGTCGGCCATGGCGAGCGCGCTGTGGCAGTCCATGTTGATGGTCTGGAGGCGGAAGGCGGGGCGGCCGGATTCGTCGCTCATGCGGGAGTGTAGACGGATCAGGCGCGCTCGCCGGGCATGACCTTTGCGCCGGGCTCGAGGACGGCGCCATCGGGGACGATGCCGCCGTCGGCGATGATGGCGCCGGAGACGCGGGCACGGGCGCCGATGCTGGCGCCGGCGCCGATGATGCTGTCCCTCACGTCAGCGTGGGGGCCGATCCGCACGCGCTCCCAGAGCACGGACGCGGTCACGCGCGCGACGTCTTCGATCACGGACGCATCGCCGATGACGGTAGGGCCATCGACGTAGGCGCCGGCGCCTACGCGCGCGCCGGGCGCGAGCAGGACGAGGCCGCTGATCTCGGCGCTGTCTTCTACGGCGGCGTCCTCGAGGAGCATGACGGTCTCGCCAAGTTGGGCGGCGGTGCGCTCGAGGAGGAGGCGGTTGGCGCGGAGGTAGCGGTCGGGGGAACCGACATCGACCCAGAGGTCCTCCTCGAATCCCTGGACGCGCTCGCCATCGGCGATGACGCCGGGGAACAGGACGCGCTCGGAGTACTGGTCGATGGCGGCGCTGTCGTCGTCGGGGATGCGCTCGAGCAGTGATGGCTCCCAGATCCAGGTGCCGGCGTTGATCAGGTTGCTGGGCTCGTCGCCCTCGGGCGGCTTCTCGATGAAGGTGCGGATGCGGAGGTCGTCATCGACCTGGGCGACGCCGTAGTGCCAGGGGTCATCGACGGAGGCGAGGGACATGCTGAGGGCGGCGCCGGTCGCCGCGTGCTGTTCGAGCATCGCCGTGAGATCCACGTTGGTGAGGATGTCGCCATTGCAGACGACGAGCGCGCCGGTGGCCTCGACGAATCGCGCGGCCTCTTTCACGGCACGGCCGGAGCCGAGGCGCTTGTCCTCGTAGTGGTAGCGCAGGCGCACGCCGAGCGCGGAGCCGTCGCCGAAGTGGGTCTCGATCTCGCGGATGCCGGCGGCGCAGGCGATGACGACGTCCTCGATGCCGTGGCTGCGGAGATTGAGCAGCCGGTACTCGAGGAGGGGCCGGTTCAGCAGCGGCACCAGCTCCTTGCGGCGGGCGTAGGTGAGGGGGCGGAGGCGGGTGCCGGCGCCGCCGGCGAGGATGACAGCGAACATCGGGGGAGCGTACAGGGTGGGGGGGCATCGGGCCACGGACGCGCTGGACGCATGGCGGCGGCCTTCGAGCGGCTTGCGAGAGGAAGGGATGCCTGGGGTCAATGAATCTGAGTTGGGTCTAGTGTAATTCCGCGAAGATCGACGTAGGCTACGGGCATGAGCCGTAGAGGGCGGCCGGCGCATCCCGATATCCTCACGCCCCGCGAGTGGGAGGTCCTCGGGCTCGTCGAGCGCGGCTATACGAACGACGAGATCGCCTCTCGCCTCGGCGTCACCGCCGGGGGCGTTAAGTTCCACATGACCGAGATCCTGGGCAAACTCCACCTCTCGAGCCGGAAGGAAGCCGCCCGATGGCATCGAGAACGCTTCGCCACGGCACCGCTCTGGCTAGTCCTGCGGGATTGGCTCTGGGCCTCGCCGCTGCGCGCGGCGGAAGTAGTTGGTGGGTCAGTCGTCGCGGTGGCATTGGCCGGCGTGGTCGTGCTGGCGATCGGCATCGCCCGCGCGGACACCAATGAGGACCCTGTTGACGGGCAGCAGAGTGGCCACAACGGTGGTTGCGCCCGTCCCGGTGGACGCCTCGCTCGAACCCCTCGCACGCCTCGCACCCGGTAGGCACGCTGCCCCGAGCTTCGGGCCTCCGCTCACCTACAGCATCCCGGACGTGATGATCGCCGAACTGTTCCAGCACGTCGGTTGGCTCACCGAGCGGTACGAGCAGGGGGGGCTTGGACTTTCGCCCGACACCGCCGAGAACCGCGCGTGGCTGGTGGGCGCCTACCCGCTCACATTCCTTTTCGTCTTACCCAACATTGCTGTCGCGGCCGAGGACTGCAGCCATACGGCCGCACCCGGAGTCGGGCGGACGGCGACCGAAATCGTTGGCGCCCTGGCGACCCGGCCGGGCCTGATCACCAGCGGACCAGTTGCGGTCACGATCGGCGGGCTGTCCGGTCAGCAAATCGATCTCTCTGTCGCACCTGACTGGACGAGGAGTTGTGACGGCGGTACTCCCTCCGTTCCGCTCCTGTACGCGCCTAACTACATACGGGAGGGCGCCAAGCCTGGTGAACGGTTCCGGATCATCGTTCTCGAGGTCGCCGGCCCCGCGAGCGGGATGGCTGCCACGGTCATGATCGTCGTCTACGCGGGCGAACCCGCCGTGTGGGACGACCATCTGTGGGCCTCGATGGCCGTCGTTAGTTCATTCGTGTTCGATACGCCCCCGCCCGGCAATCCCGTCAGAACGCAGTGAGTGATCTCGACGAGTGAACCCGAAAAGGAAGGATCTGCAATGAGGATTGCGTTCACGGCGCCCCTGTTCCTCGCCCTGTTCCTCGCCGCCTGCGGCGGCAGCGACGCTCACGACGCCCCGGCGCCGACGGCCACGACCATTCCGTCGGCCGAGATCCCGATCGTCGACATTACCAAGACGGAAGATGGCTTTGAAGCACCCGACAGCATTCCGGCAGGCATCACGCGGATTCGCGTCCACAACGCTGGCGCAGGGGGACATGCGGTGCATCTCAATCGGCTCAGGGGTGAGGCTACCCTCGAGCAGTTCAATGACGCGCTCAGGCTCACCGACTTTGCCGCATCCGCCGCGGAACTCGACAGGCTCACCGATGGTGGTGGAGGCGGCACCGGGACCATCTCACCCGGCGGCACATCGGAAGTCGTGCTCGATCTCGAGCCGGGCCGCTACGTGATTGTCAGATTCCCCTTCCCGATCACGCGACTACTCGAAGTGACGGCGGCCCCGGACGCGCAGCCCGCGCCGCCAGAATCCGACTTCACCGTCAGCATGCGCGAGTTCGCCTACGAAGGCTTCCCGGACACGCTTCCGGCCGGTATCACCACTGTTGCGGTTGTGAACGAAGGCGAGCAATACCACCTCATGGACGTACGACGAGTCAACGAGGAGGGCATCACGGCCGAGCAGGTGAGCCAACACCTCGGCGGAACGCCGCTGCCGCTGGCGCCGTCGTACACCGCGGCCGGCGGGATGGGAGAGATGACACCTGGCGCGTTTGGGTGGGCGACGCTCGACCTGGAGCCGGGCGTCTACACGCTGATCTGCACTGTCTTCGACCAACACGATGGCGAGATCGGCAAGCTCCACTTCCAGCTCGGTATGCACCACTCCTTCACGGTGGAGTGAGCCGGGATCACAAGGCGCCCGGAGAACACGGCGAAACGTCGGTAGGCGAGAGCTTGCTCGGTTGCGGGTTCCTGTGGCACAACTCCTTCGTGGCAGATCTTGATAGAGATGACATCAAGGCGCGCTCGGAGCGCGGACGAACCGCACTGCTTCAGGCGACCGCGAACGTCCCCGATAGCATCTTCAGCTTCGACCCTGCCGAGGACGACTGGAGCGCCTCACGAAATCTTCGTCACGTGGCCTGGGTCGAATACTACTGGACGTTCGCCGCGGCGCGAGCATGCAGGGCGACTGACGACGCCTTCGATCTTGACCGCGAGGTTAGCCATCAGATCGCGGTTGACGCCTCGCGCCTTGCCGGTACCCCCGAGGAAGTCCTGCCCAAACCGCCGCCGTACGCGACGAAGGGAGAGGCAGTCAGCGGACTCGAGGACTCGCGTCGCCGTTTCCTGGACGCCGTTGAGTCCTTGACCTTCGAGAATCTTCAGAAGCGTATGACGGTGCCCTGGGGCACAGTGTCTGTGCGCTGGGCCGTCGAGCACATCGTTGAGCACGACTGGGATCACGCCGTCCAGCTCACCGCGTTGGGACGGTAGCGTAGTCGGCCGGTAAGACAGCAACCGCAGGAGGACCGCCATGACGAGCGCGGGCACGGTCATCCCCTGCGATGATGGCACCGAGCTGCGGATCGAGTGGGTTTACCACGGCGCAGAAACCGCCGAGTGGGTCTGGAACGACTCGCACTATCCGCTGTCGCTTACGCCTTTCCAGTGCCGGATCCAGCTGGACAATGGGCAAGGCATCGACCGGGCATGGCAGATCGAGATCCAGGTTGACTGAACGCGGATGCCCCATCGCTGTCGAGAGGCAGCCAGTTCACCCGCGTTCAGTCACCGGTAGTGTCAACACTTCGTCGCAGCTTCGCAACGGCGTGGGAGAGTGCGGCAGGCGCAACGTCAAGGAACGTTCGAGGGGTCGCTGCGCTACTCGGACGCAGCGAAGGAGCAGCGCGGGAGTTTCGCAGCTACGTGCGGGCGTCGGTGGGTAGGGGCTTCTCCGCCGCGGGGCGGGCGCGGCGGCCCGAGCGGGGCTGCGGGGTGGAGGCGCGGCCGTTGCGGCGCTCGAGAGGGCCGGGATCGGGGAGGGTGACGATGAACGAGGTGCCGATGTCGTCGTCGCTTTCGGCGCGGACGAAACCGCCGTGGGCTTCGACGATCTCGCGGACGATGGCGAGGCCGAGACCGCTGCTGCCGCCCTTGCGGGCGCGGGCGCGGTCGACCTGGAAGAAGCGCTCGAAGACGCGGGGGAGATCCTCGGCGGGGATGACGGAGCCCGTGTTGTGCACCGAGACCTCGATGCGGCCATCCGTCATGCGGTGGGCGGTGATGTTGATGGAGCCGCCCTGCGGCGTGTGGCGAACGGCGTTCTCGAGGAGGTTGGAGAAGACCTGCTCGAGGCGGCGCTCATCGCCGTGGACGAGGGGGACGTTGCCGACGTGCAGGCCGTACTGGATGCCGTTCTCGCGGAGCTGCCACTGGAAGCGCTCGAGCATGCGCTCGAGGAGGGCGCCGAGATCGACGTGGGCGTGCTGCATCTCGACCTGGCCGGACTCGATCTGCGAGAGCAGGAGAAGGTCATCGACGAGGGCGCGCATGCGGCTCGCCTCCTCGTAGATGATGCGGCCGGAGTCGCGGAAGTCATCTTCGCTGCGGACGGCGCCATCGACCATCGCCTGCGAGTAGCCCTGGATGGAGGTGAGCGGCGTCTTGAGCTCGTGCGAGACGTTGGCGAGCAGGTCCTTCATCGTGCGCTGCGAGGTCTTGATCTCCTGCGCCATGTGGTTGAAGGCCTCGGACAGGCGGCCGACCTCGTCCTCACCGCTGATGGGGATGTGGACGTCGTAGTTACCGCGCGCGATCTGGCGTGAGGCCTGCGTGATGCGCGCGAGCGGACCGGAAATCGAGCGGGAGATGAAGTAGGAGACGAGGAACGAGACGCTGAGCGCGATGGCGCCGGCGAGCGCGAGACGGGGGACGAGGTCGAGCCAGGCGGACGAGAGCTTGCTCTGCGATATGGCGACGATCGGCGTGTACTGGAGGCCGACGAAGCCGGGGGTGGTATCGGTTGGCGGCGGCTGCTGCTCCTGCTGGTCGGGGGCGCGGAACAGCGTGATGTGGGCGCCGTTCTTATCGTAGTTGGCCCAGCGGTAGTGGGTGTCGGGCGCGTCTACGACCTGCTTGGAGGAGAGGTTCTCGAACGAGAGGATGTACTTGCCGGTGAGCTGGTTGTTCTCGCTGTCGTAGACGACCTGCAGGTCCTGGTCGAGGAGGAGCATACGCAGGCCGGTGTCCGTGGCCTGCTGGGCGAGGAGGGCGCGGATGTCGGCGAGGGTGCCCTTGTTCTGCTCGATGGCCTGGACGCGAAGCGCCATCGGCTCGGCGTAGCGGCCGTAGCGCTCGCGGGCGGTCTGCTGCTGTTCATCGCGCAGCAGGAAGAGGGCCCCGGCGCCGGCGAGGAACACTGCCAGGCCGACGACCAGTGCGAACGAGACGATGAGTCGTGCTCTAAGGCTCCCGAGCATCGTTTTCGACGACCAGTTTGTAGCCGACGCCCCACACGGTCTGGATCTTCACCGCGGAGCCACCGAGCTTCTCGCGGAGCCAGGCGACGTGGACATCGATGGTGCGCGAGTCGCCGTAATAGTCGGTACCCCAGACCATGCGGAGCAGGCGCTCGCGGTCGAGGACGGTGCCCTTGTGCGCGGCGAAGGCGGAGAGCAGCTCGAACTCCTTGGCGCGGAGGGTGAGCGACTGGCCGTCGAGGGTGACCTCGCGGCTGGCCGAATCGATGCGGAGGCCATCGACCTCGATGACCTCGGGGACCTCGCGCTCGGCCTGGGCGCGGCGGAGGACGGCCTTGACGCGGGCGACCAGCTCGCGGGGGTTGAAGGGCTTGGACATGTAGTCATCGGCGCCGATCTCGAGGCCGATGATGCGGTCGATGTCATCGCCGCGGGCGGTGAGGATGATGACGGGGACGTTGCTGGTCTTGCGGAGCTCCTTGCAGACGGTGAGGCCGTCCATCTCGGGCATCATGATGTCGAGGACGATGAGGTCGGGGCTGAACGGATTTGGCCTTCTCGAGCGCCTGCTTGCCGTCGTGGGCGGCCTCGACGCGGAAGCCCTCGTTGTTCAGGTAGAGGCGGGCGAGCTGGACGATGTTCTTTTCGTCATCGACGACGAGGACGGTTCCCGGCATGGCGTATCAGCCTTCATATGTTCGCCGGGGCTCATTATAAAGAAGTGAGCAAAACGGGGCGGACCGCTTGCTCACTCCCTGCCTCAAGATGTCACACCCTACGCCTAAGAATAGACGTGCAAGCGGTCCGCCCGACGGTTCAAGCTACGGCGCGCGCGTGAAGAAGTTGCTAGAGGAGTGTTAAAGGACCGTCAACGGCCGCTCTCAAAGCATTTCGGTAACAGTCGTTTCGAATCTATTTTGGGCGCCGAAGCGGCTCGCACGCGAACGAACCCGCCGGCGCCCTCAATCCAATGTGCGGTCAATGTTTCACAACTTCACGCGGATGGGTGTAACGCGGGGGGCCTCCGCGCGTTTCATGATTGGCGAACTGCGCCCGAGCTGCCGAGCGATGGGGGCAGCTTCAAAGGCGGGTGCAGGCATGGTCAAAGATCTCAGGGTTCCCGCCGATGCTGAGACTGGAGAGACACGCATGACAACGGCCACTGCGAACGCAATCGAACACGAAGCCAAGATCACCGATATCGAGACTGCCCAGACGGAGCGCTGGCTGGCGAAGACGCTGGCCCCGGCGCGCCGGGCGATCGCCGCGAGCCCGAGCGATGAGGCGATCGCGCGGATGCGCGTGCGGGTGCTGGGTGACGACGCGGGGAAGGCTGCCAGGGCGCCTCGGCGCATCGCTGCCTGACGGCTGCCGGGCACGCCACTGAAAACGCCTCCGAGCCACCCGGAGGCGTTTTTCTATGCGTGCGAGAGGCGGCGGGCGCTTGACTGGTACCGATGTACCGTGGTACATAGGGACAACAAGAGGCCGCCTGGGCGGAACCGGATGTTGCGCCAACTAGCGGCGCGCTACCGAGGGAGGATTCCGATGACGAGCACCGATGTCACGCCGATCGAGCGGGTGCAGCTGGGGGTGCGGATGGAGAAGAGCATGGTGAAGGTGCTGAAGGGCCTCGCCGAGTTCGAGGGGATCACGCTGGGGCAGCTGCTCGAGAAGATCGTGCTTTATTCGTTCGAGCCGGTGCCGGGGGATGAGGGGGAGAGCTGCGCGAGCCCGCACGGCAAGCGGGCGCTGGCGGCGATCGCGGACCTGAAGCGCATCTACGGGATGGACTTCGACATGCACGCGTTCCGGACGTTCCCGAAGGACAGCGAGGGCGACGAGCGCGCGGCCGCGAGTTAGCGGTAGTTGCCGAACTGCAGATCGACCTCGTAGTCCTGCTGGCGCAGGAGGTTCATCACACCCTGAAGCTCATCGCGCGAGGGGGATGACACGCGCACGGCATCGCCCTGGATTGGGACTGGACCTTCTTGAGCTTCTGGTCCTTGATGAGCTTGACGATGGCGCGGCAGGTGTCGGGCGAGATGCCCTGCTTGAGCTCGACCTCCTGGCGGACGGTGCCGCCGCTCGCGGGCTCGAGCTTGCCTCGATGCAGATTCTTCACGGGCACCTTGCGGGTGATCATGCGCTCACGCAGGACCTGCCACATGGCGTTGAGGTAGAACTCATCCTGCGCCGAGAGCGTGAGCTTGGCGTTCTTGCGGTCGTATTCGATCTCGGCCTT
>CAVTNG010000010.1:0-422555 GCA_963736015.1 uncultured Chloroflexia bacterium
GCGAAGGCGTCCTGAGCCGCAAGCCCCAACGAGGAGACGAGTAGAGATGACCACCGAGACCCGCCGAGCGACGGTTGACGATTGCGCCCTCTCCGTCCCGCGTCTTTATGACGACGACCGTGCTCGGCGTGCCTGCGACGTCTTTGGCTTCGCGCCCGGTGGCAGCGTGCAGATGGCAGGCGACGTCAATGTCGTCTGGGGATACCCGGGACGGACCGTGGCCTGGCACCGGCACACGCACCAGACGGATCACTGGTTCGTCATCAAGGGTTACATCAAGGTCGGACTCATGGACGACGACCGCAACGTGCGCTGGGTATATCTCTGGAGAGAACGACCGCAAGCTGCTGAGCATTCCTCCCGGAGTGTGGCACGGCTACATGGTGCTGGGCGAGACGGAGATGGTGAAGATGTACTACATCACCTCCAAGTAAAACCCGGCGAACCCGGACGAAGAGCGAATGACAATCGAGGAAGCTGGCGTCGACTGGTCCGTGCCGGTCAAGTAGGAGGGAGATCAAAGCTGAGTCGATGCCGACCCGAAGGTCACGATCACGACGCTGAGCTGGAACCGAAGGTCCACACGCTGGAGTGGCTCGAGTCGCTCTCCCGGCTTGACTATCCGAACTTCGACGTCCTCGTCGTGGACAACGGCTCAACGGACGGCTCGGTCAAATCGATCCGCGCGAAGTTCCCCGACGTGAAAATCGTCGAGAACGGCGAGAACCTGGGCTACGCCCGCGGGTTCAACGTCGGTATGACGCACGCGTTCGGCGACGGCGCTGACTGGGTGCTGATCATGAACAACGACACCATCATCGATCCCGAAGGCGTACGCGCGCTCGTCGACGTCGGCGAGAGCGACGATCCGCCGGGTTCGTGTCCGGCAAGGTATTCCACTACTGGCGTCCGGAGGAGATCCAGACCATCGGCACGCTCCCTCATCCGTGGCTGGTGACCGGCCCGCAGATGGGCTCCGGCGAAATCGACCACGGACAGTACGACGAAGTCGCGGAACGCGAGCTCACCGACGAGTGTTCCTGCTCGTGCGAAGGACGGTGTTCGACCGCCTCGGCGGCTACGACGAGGACTTCGCCTACTACGGCCATGAGAACGTCAACTGGTGTCTGCGTATGCGGCAGGCTGGCTTTAGGATCATGTACGCGCCGGCCGCCAAGCTCTGGCACAAGGGCCGCACCGGCGGCGCTTGGACCGCGTTCTATCTCTACCACCAGACCCGGAACGACTACTGCTCGTCGCCAAACACGTCGGCCGGCCGAAGGCCTTCATATCGGCCGCGATGCTCGCGCTATGGCACCAGCCGAAATGGTTTGTGCTCCGCGTGCGGCCGACGAAACTCTCGCAAGTGAAGGCATACCTCCGAGGGCAGTACGGGATCAAGTGGCTGCTCAAGAACCTTGCCGCCCGGCGAGCGAGCGCCGCGCTGCTGGCGTGAGCGCTTCGGCCGACGGCGGCTGATTCCGGAGACTGCCATGCTGAGTTCCGCGACGAAAGGATGAACGGCCTCGCCTAGCGAGGCCACGCCGTCATGGCAGCACGCGTCGCCGCCCGTCCGCTCCGAGCCCGTCCGGATGTCCGCGCTCCGGCGGCACAACGACGTCTGGCTCGCGCTGGTCGCCGGCGGCGTCGTCGGGCTCCTCATGCTGGCGTTGCCGATGGAGGCCGCGCTTGCTTCGGCCGTCATCGGCGCCTTTGTCATTCTTGCCCTCGTCGACACGCGGGTCGCCGTCTTCGCGCTGCTCCTCGTGCGGGCGACGATCGATGTCACGGCGACCGTGCCACTCGTCTCCGCCGCCGGGAGCACCGATGTGAATGCGGCGGGGATGATGAGCTTCCTCGTCATCGGCCTCACGTTCGCGCACGTGGCGCTCAATCGCATCAACGTCTGGCGCATCCCCCTGGTCAAGCCGTACGCGCTCTTCGTCGGCGTGGCACTGCTCGGCGTGGCGCTCGCCCCCGATAAGAACCGCGCCCTCGATGACTGGCTCCGCATCGTCGGGGTGTTGTCGCTGTACATCCTCGTCGTGGACCTCATGCGCACCGCCGATGACATCCGGTGGACGCTTCGCGTGCTGCTGCTGTCGTCGGTGATCCCGCTGGGTTACGGCGTCTACCAGTTCCTGACCGATACCGGGAACCACGAGACGGAGGGACTCAACCGAATCGAGGGGACATTCGTGCATCCCTCGCCGTATGCGACGTACCTGGTCTCGCTCATACCGCTCGCAATCGTGTACCTCCTACACACGCGCTCACGGCTCGGACGCGTCGCGATGATGGTCCTGATCCCCTCATGGTGTTCAGCATTTACGCGACGCAGACGCGCGTCGTGTGGATCGGACTCTTCGTGGTCATCATGGTGTTCATGGCCACGCGCGCCCGCTGGACGCTGCTGCTTGTGCCCGTGCTCGCCGCCGCGATGTTCTTCGGCATGCCGAGCATCCGCGCACGGTTCAACGAGATCGGCAGCAACTACAGCTCGGTCGCGTGGCGCGAGGAGCAGTGGTCGAGGGCGCTGGAGATACCTTCGAAGCCGCAGCTCCTTACGGTGGGTGCGGGATTGGGCGCGGTCGATGTCACGCTAAAGAACCTGACGCACAACGAATACGTTCGGTTGCTCACGGAGACCGGGCTCATCGGCCTGGCGATCACGATCGTCCTCTATTGGCAGCTTGCCGGCATAGGCATCCGCGGGTATCGACGCGCGAAGTCGCCATACGAACGCGATCTCATGCTCGCGTTCCTGATGGCGTTTGCGTCGCGGGTGATCATCGCCATCTCGGACAACGTCATCGCGTTTCCCGTGCTCGAATGGTATTTCTGGAGCTTTGCCGCCGTGATCGTTGTCATGAGTGGCGCCTACAACCACGACTGGATGCAGGAGCCCGCCACTACAGAGCCGGCGGCCGAGCACGCCGCGGCGGCATGAAGGTACTTCAGGTTAACAAGTTCCATTACCGGCGCGGCGGGGCGGAGACGGTCTACTTCGCGACCTCAAGCTTGCTCCAGGCGCGCGGGCACGAAGTCGTGCACTTCTCGATGCAGGATCCGCGAAACGAGCCATCACTCTACGAGAACTACTTTGTCAGCAACATCGAGCTGCGCGAAGAAGAGGGTGGTGTGTCAGGCAAGCTCGCCGCCGCCGCGCGGATCCTCTACTCGCGCGAGGCCGAGCAGAAGATCGATGCGCTCCTCGAGGCAGAGCGGCCGGACATCGCCCACCTCCACAACGTCTACCACCAGCTGTCGCCGTCGATCCTCCGTGCCCTGAACCGGCGCGGCGTGCCGGTCGTACTGACGCTCCACGACTACCAGCTCATCTGCCCGGCCTACACGCTCTATACGCAGGGGCAGGTCTGTGAGCGCTGTCGTGGCGGTCGTTTCTACAACGCCGTCCGCTACTCCTGCGTGAAAGGATCGCGCGGCAAGAGCGCGCTGTGCGCGGTCGAGAGCTACCTCCACGCCGGCACAGGGATTTATCGCCGAAATGTCAAGTTTTACGTCGCGCCGAGCCGCTTTATGGCGAGGAAAGTGATAGAGTTTGGCACAGATCCCCGCCACGTAACCTACGTTCCGAACTTCATCGATGCGGCGCCCGGCGCGCCGTCCGCGCCCGGGGAGAGGTATTTCCTCTTTGCCGGCCGGCTGGAGAAAGTAAAGGGCGTCACGACGTTGCTCCGGGCGATGAGCCCCGGGCCCGTCGCGGGCGGCGTGCAGTTGCTGATCGCCGGCGACGGCGAAGAGCGGCCGAGGCTTGAGGCACAGGTCAGGCGAGAGCGCCTGGACAGTGTCCGATTTCTCGGTCAGCTGACGGCGCAGGAGCTGGCGCCCGTGCTCGCCGGTGCGATGTTCGTGGTCGTGCCGTCAGAGTGGCACGAGAACGCGCCGTTGAGCGTGCTCGAGGCGGCGGCACAGGGCAAGGCCGTCGTTGCATCTGACCTCGGCGGATTGCCGGAGCTGGTCCGGCACGGCCGAGACCGGGTTGATCTTTCGGGCAGGCGATGCCGCCGCGCTTCGGGCGGCGATTGAAGAGATGGTCGCGAACCCGTCGCGCGCCGCTGTAATGGGTGAGAACGGGCGGACGTTAGTCGAGAAGGAGTTCAGCCCGGAGGCTCACTACCGGGCACTCATGGCCGTATACGAGCAAGCGATGGGGACAGGAACGACATGACCAGGCTGATCTGCGTAACGGGTGGCGCCGGGTACATCGGCGTCGAGCTGGTGAAGCAGTTGGTAGCGCGCGGCGACCGCGTGCGCGTGCTCGATCGCTTCTTCTGGGGCAGCGGCGGGCTCGGTGAGCTCCCCGGCGTCGAGCTGATCTCGCGCGACGTGCGGGAGCTCGATGACGCGGACCTGGAGGGCGTCGACACCGTCTGCCACCTGGCGGGGCTTTCGAACGACCCGACCGCTGACCTGGACCCCCACGCTAACTGGCAAATGAACGCCGTCGCGACGAGCGAGCTGGCGGAGGCATGCCTGCGCGTTGGCGTGCGCCGCATCACCTTCGGGTCGAGCGGCTCCATATACGACGGCCTTGGTTCAGACGCCGTGCTCGATGAGGACGCGCCAGTGCAGCCCATTGGCCCCTACTCAACGTCGAAGTTCGAGGCGGAACGCAGCCTCCTGAAGGCATCCGAGCGCGGCCTCGAGGTCGTCCTGCTCCGGCAGGGAACCGTCGGCGGCTACAGCACGCGCATGCGCTACGACCTCGTGGTCAACACGTTCCTGAAGGATGCGCTGATCAAGAAGCATCTCTTTCTCCACGACGGTGGTGAGATGTGGCGGCCGCTCGTCGATGTACAGGACGTGGCGACGGCGCACGTGATCTGCTCCGCGGCCCCCGCGGACGCCGTCTCCGGTCGCATCTTCAACGTGTGCCAATCCAACTACCAGGTCAAGGAACTCGCCGAGAGCGTCGCCGAAGCGGTTGAGCCACTGGTCGGGCATATCGAGCTGACCTCAGTGCCCGCGACCGGACGAAAGCGCGACTACCGCTGCTCGAACGAGCGGCTCGCCGCAGCGACGGGATGGACGCCATCGCGCACCGTGCGCGACTCCCTCGAGAGCATCCTCGACAACATCGGTGAGATCGATAGCCAGGATCTGCTGAACCCGCGCTACTACAACCTGCGCTGGATGCAGCTCCTGACCGAAGTGCACGAGACCCTCAAGCCCTACTCCCGGGTGTTCTAGGGAGATGGCGGAGTCGCGGTCGCGGCCTTCTCGCGCGGGCGGCCTTCGCATCGCCATGCTCGGGATGCGCGGCGTGCCGGCGAACTACGGTGGCCTCGAGACGGTGGCGGAGGAAGTTGGGGCGCGCATGGCCGACCGCGGCCACCACGTCGTCGTGTACTGCCGCTCGCACAACTCGCAGACGCACGGCATCGAATATCGCGGCATGCGGCGGATCGAAGTGCCGTCGCTTCACCGAAGCACATGGACACCCCTACGCACACCGCCGCATCCTCGATGCATGCCCTGGTCCATCGCTCGGACGTCGTCCACGTCTTCGGCGTCGGGAACGCGCCTTGGCTCCCGCTGCTGCGGCTGGCGGGGCGCGGGACGTCATCTCAGTCGATGGCATGGACTGGCGCCGCAGGAAGTGGGGCTGGGCCGCCCGCAACCTCCTCGAACGCTCCTCGCTGCTCGCCATCCGGGCCTCCGGGGCCTGTATCACCGACTCGCGGGAGGTCGGACGCTGGTACCGGTCTCGCTATGGACAGGAGCCCTACTACATCGCGCATGGCGTAGACACGCGGCCGGTGCCGGAAACCGATGCGCTGCGCGATTACGGCCTCGCCGATCGCGGTTACGTGCTCTTCGTCGGCCGCATCACCCCCGAGAAGGGCGTCCATCATCTCATCGAGGCGTTCCGCGATCTCGAAACGGACAAGCAGCTCGTCATTGTCGGCGACGGGTCAGGCGATCCCGAATACTGGAAATCGTTGCACATGCGTGCGGATGGCCATCCGAACGTGCGCCTCCTCGGTCCGGTGTATGGCGAGCCCGTGCGAGAGCTGTTTGCGCACGCCTACCTCTACGTCCAGCCGTCCGAGATCGAGGGCACCGCGCTGTCGCTCGTCGAGGCGATGGGCTACGGGAACTGCGTGCTGGTCAGTGACATCGCAGAGAACCTCGAGACAGTAGGTGATGCGGGGCTGAGCTTCGACATCGCCCACCCGGTGCCGGCTCTGCGCGCGCGACTGTGTGAGCTCCTCGCTTCCCCCGACCTTGTGGCGTGCCAGCGCAAGATGTCGCTCGCATATGCCGACGAGCACTTCTCGTGGGAGCGCGTGGCGGACGCGCATGAAGCGCTCTACCGGCAGGTCGCCCGGCAGATTCGACGAGGACTGGCTAGCCGCTCTTCTCGGTGTATTCCGCCAGCGCGCGCCGCGCCGCGCCTTCGAGGGCGACGTCATCGAGCGGTGGGTGGATGAGGCCCGCGCGTACGTCGCGGAAGCAGCGCTCGAGCGGGTTGGACTCGAGCAGACCGACCCCGCCCCCGATGCGGAGTGCGAGGTCCGTAACGCGCACGGCGGCGTTCGTCGCATGGTATTTCGCCAGCGGTACCTGGGCGGCGACGGAGGCGCGGTCCGCGCGGCCCTCGACCCAGTCGCGTGCGACGCCGAATACGAGCCGTCGCGCGGAGAAGAGCAGTGCCTCGATCTCACCGAGCTTCGCGCGGACCGCAGGTAGGTCGCCGATCGGCTTGCCCAGGTTCGTTGGCACACGTGTTGCCGCGAAGCGCGCGGCCCAGTCGCGGGCCGCGACGGCGATGCCAAGGTAGGTCGCGGAAAATGTCAGCCCGTGCCACGGAGCGACCTCGGGCGATGGCACGAAGGGCGAGCCGCCCGCGCTCACGCGAATGACCTCGGCATCGGGCACGAACACATCCTCGAACACGATGTCATGGCTGGCCGACTCGCGCATCGACAGCGCCTGCCATGTCGGGTCGATCCTGACGCCGGGCGCTGTCGCCGTCACGAGGAACTGTCCGAGGTGCTCGGGCATCGTCGGCGCCCGCACCGTCGCGCTCACGGCGTAATGCGTGAGAAAACGGCTCGCCGTAGACCACTGCTTCCGACCATCGATGCGCCAACCTCCGTCGACGCGTGTCGCCGTCGTCGCGGGCAGGCCACCACGGGCAGGGCTGCCCATCTCCGCTTCAGCCTGGCAGTTGTTGATGAGATACCCGTCGTCTGCCGCCTGCCGCAGGAATGACTCCAGCATGTCCTGCCGCCACAGGCCCGATACCAGCGACGCGCCGATGTACTGCACATGCATGTTGGCCGCCAGCCCGGCCGATCCGAGCGCGCGCGACACCTTCTCCTGTGCGATGACGGCATCGAGGACAGACCCCCCGAGTCCGCCAAGCCGCTCCGGGATGGCCAGCGTCAGGTACCGGGACGCCCGCAGGTCATCGATGCAGGCGGCGAGCAGGTCTTCGCCATCGAGCCCCGACGCCACGCGGCGTACGATACGCGCGGCTGCGTCGTCGGCGACCGCGACGATGCGCGGGTCCGCCAGGAAGTCGTAGGAGTCCATGTGAGTTCAGGATAGCAGCGGCCGCCGCCGCTGCGGGGACGGCGCCGTCAGTCCCGCTGGCGGCGCACCACCGCCTCTTGCGCCATCGTGGCGACGTGTACGCCGTCGCGCGTATAGAACTGCCTCAACGTGTGTGCCCGGGCCGCGTGGGCCACCGGCGTGTCCGTGACCATGAGCAGCCAGTCGTCCCAGCGCGGCGTCTGGTGCAGCCAGAGCGCGTGGTCGAGGCTGGCCGACGCGTAGTGGCTGAAGCCGTCCCATCCGTAGCGCCGCTCCACGCCTGCCAGCGATCCATCGTCGCTCAGGAACGCGATCGCGGCCGCGTGCAGGATGCGGTCATCCGGCAGCGGCGCCCTCGTCCGCATCCACATCATCTGCTTCGTCGACTCGCCGGGTTTCGCGACGTAATCCGGCGGATCGCCGTAGCGCCACTCGATGGGACCCTTCGGCCAGAGCGGCTCGCCCTGCTCGTCCCGCCACACTTCCCATGAATCGCGCAGCGTTTCCGGGGTCCGGCGCGTCGGGCATCGGCTCCTGGTGCGAAATGCCCTCCTCCGGATGCACGAAGCTCATCGTGATGTCGCAGATCGGCTTGCCCTCCTGTCGGGCGAGCACGCGCCGCGCCGTGAAGGTCCGCCCGTCCCGCACGCGCTCGACCGCGTACTCGATCGACACGCCGTTGCGCCCGCCCCGCAGGAAATACGCATGCAACGAGTGCAGCGTCGGGTCGGGGGCCGTCCGTCCGGCCGCAAGCGCCGCCTGCCCCAACACCAGCCCGCCGAACACGCGCGGATGCTCGTGCCCGTGGTCGCGTCTTCCTCGGGTGCGCGACGAACACGTCGCCGCCCGCATCCTCGACCTCGAGCATGCGGACAAACTCCAGACGGCCCTGTTGTTGCTTCCATCACTATCCGCGGTTGAACTGCGGCTCGCGCTTCTCGACGAACGCCGTCACCGCCTCGCGGTGGTCGGGCTCGGTCTGGCGCTCGCGGATCCAGTAACTCTCGAGCGTCACGACGCGCCGCAGGTCGCTCTCCGTGGCGTTTGCGTGCAAAGGCGCTTGGCGGACCACACCGCTTCGTGCGGGTTCGCCGCGATCTCCTCTGCGAGCTTCATCGCCTCTGGCATCAGCTGGTCCGGCTCGACGAGACGGTCGACGAGCCTCCTCTGTAGCGCCTCCTGCGCATCGATGATGCGCCCCGTGAGCGCCAGGAACAGCGCGTTCGGCAGCCCCGCGACCAGCGGCAGGTATCGGCTGCTACCGCACTCGGGTGTGAGCCCGACGCGCACGAAGCGCGCCGAGAAGCGCGCCGCCGTGGACGCGATACGGATGTCGCACGCCATGGTCATCGTCAGGCCGACGCCCACGCTGACGCCGTTGATGGCCGCGATGATCGGCTTCCCTGCGCGAGCGTGATCGGCACCTCCGGGCTGCCGCCCTCCTGGAGCATCTTCGAAGGCCGCTTCGGCGCCTCGCCCCGCAGTCCGCGGTCCCAGCCGCCGATGTCGGCGCCGGCGCAGAACCCGCGCCCCGCGCCCGTGACGACGACACACCCGATCGCCGGGTCCGCCGCCGCCACCTTGATGGCGTCGATGAACTCGTTCTCCATCGTCCCCGTCCACGCGTTCAGGCGCTCCGGGCGGTTCAGTGTGATCAGGACGACCGCGCCTCGCGGCTCGTACAGGATGTGCTCGTAAGTCGGCATGCTTCTTCACTCCGTCGATCGGTCGCGATATCAGGGAACTTGGATTCAGACAGACTAGCTGGATGCGTTAACAAGGTCTATCCGCTCGCTGACGATGATGGGCCACTGTATCGATCCCCCAATGACGGTCGGATTCCTCGACGGCATAGCGGGCCTCGGGAGTGCATTCGCGGAGCGAGATGATCGCGACCCGGACGCTTTCCCCGTCGAGAACCTCGAGGACCTGAAGCGGAGCGGCCTCCTGCTCGCGCCACTGCCGGCATCGCTCGGGGGGCGCGGCAGCGATCTGGTCGAGATGGTTCGCGCGACCGAAGATCATCGCGAGCGCGTCTGCATCGACTGCCCTGCTGACGACGATGCCCGCTCGGCCTCGCGGGGATCTACGCGAGCGGCCCGCAGATTGCACCCGACGCGCACCGCGACGCATGGTCTGCGCAAATCGATGAGGTCGCGGCCGCGTATCGCGCGGGCAAGTGGTACGCAGCGTGCAACTCTGAGAAAGGCGCGGGCGGGTCGTTGGCCAGCACGAAAACCTTCGCCGAGCGCCAGAGTGACGGGAACTTCTCCCTCACTGGCGAGAAGATACTAGCTTCATCCGGTCGCTTCGCAGACTACTTCTTCTCCACGGCGAAGGTTCCGCCGGGGCAGCTCCCCGGTTGCGGTATCGTCGAGTTCTTCATCCTCAAGGTCGGCGCCGAAGGGATGGAGATTCTGTCCGACTGGGACGGTTTTGGTATGCGCTCTACCGAGAGCCACACCGTGCGGCTCAAGGGGGTGGTGGCGGACGCGGTCATGGGATTTCCGAACTTCATCGAGGTCGTGAAGCCGCTACAGTACTGGTTCTGTCTGTTCGCGGCGATCCCGCTCGGGTGCGCCGCGGGCATGCTTGCTGCGCTGGCGACGCCTGCGCCTGAGTCGCCCGCGCTGCGAATACGCTTCACCGACGCCCTGATGCGCATCGAGGCGATGCGCGCGTATCTGCTCGAGACGGCATCGAACTGGCGTCCCGGCGCGCCGGCCCCGTACCAGTTGCGCGTGCTGCGGACGAAGACCTACGTCACACAGGAGGCCACCCGGCTCTGCGCGGAGATGTTCGCGCTCGCCGGCGGCCGCCACTATCTGCGTTCCGGTCGAGTCTCGCGCGCGCTCGCCGATTCGTTCGCCGGTACGGCCTTGCGTCCGCCGTTGCCACTCGCCCTCGACATGCTGGTTGAGCAGTTCACGCTATGAGGCGCGAATCGAGCGCTCCCTTGAACGCCCGAGCGGACTAACACGAACCCGGGAAACGCGGGTGGCCCGTATAATCCGATCGTGCCCGACGACAAGCCACGCCTCGTCCTCATCGATGGCCATAGCCTGATCTACCGCTCGTTCATAGTGTTCCAGGGCAGCGGTTCGAGCCGCGCGATCGAGTTCTCCGTGAAGCCGCACCGGCGAGATCACCACGGCCGTGTACGGCTTCACGTCGACGCTTCTCAGCATCCTCGACCAGCTCAAGCCGACCCACCTCGTCATGGCGCTCGACGCGCCCGGCAAGACGTTCCGTCACGAGAGCGACGAGACGTACAAGGCGACGCGCGCAGCGATGCCCGACGAGCTGCGGCAGCAGATCGCGCGTATCCGCCAGGTGATCGACGCCTTCAACATGCCTGTGTTCGAAGCGCCCGGATTCGAGGCCGACGACGTCGTCGGCACGCTCGCCCGGCAGGCGAAGGAGCAGGGCACCCCGTCTGCATTGTCTCGCTCGACACGGACCTGCTCCAGCTCGTCGAACCCGGCGTCGATGTGTACCTCTACCGGCCGTACATGAAGGGCGCCCCGGCCGTCGATCTACGACGAGACGGCCGTGGTCGAGCGCTACGGCCTCGACCCCGGCGCAGATCGCCGACTACAAGGGCCTCAAGGGCGACACGTCCGACAACATCCCGGGGGTTCCCGGGCATCGGCGAGAAGACGGCGACGAAGCTCCTTCAGCAATTCGGCACCGTCGAGGCATTTTCGAGCGCATCGAGGAAGTCACGCCGGAGAAGCTGCGCGAGAACCTGCGCGCCAACGAAGCCGCCGCGCGCCTGAGCAAGCAGATGGCCACGATCGAGCGCGAGGCGCCGACGGAGCTGGACATCGAGAAGGCGCGGCTGCGCGGCTTCGACCGCGGGCGCGTCGAGGAGTTGTTCCACGAGCTGGAGTTCCGCGTCGCTCGTCGGGCGCCTCCCGGACTCGATGGGCGTCAGAGGTCGTCGAGACGAAGCGCGTCGCGCCGGTCGAGCAGGGCCCGCGCGACTATCGGACGGTCACGTCGCAGAAGGACCTGACCGCCCTCGCGAAGGAGATCGCGCGCCGCGAAGCGTTTCGCCATCCACGCCGAGAACAGCGACAGCAACGGCATGCGCGGCATGCTCATCGGCATCGCCATCGCGACAAAGTCCGGAACCGCCGCCTACGTGCCCGATCGGCCACAACCCCGAGCTCGGCGGCGCGAAGCAGCTCCCGGTCGAGACCGTGATCGAGACGATGCGGCCGCTACTCGAGGATCCGAAGCTATCGTGAAGGTCACGCACAACGGGCACTTCGACTTCCTCGTGCTGGCGAACCACGGCGTGACGATGCGCGGCATGCGCTTCGACACGATGATCGCCGCCTACCTGCTCGGCGAGACCGAACATCTCGATCCAGGACCTGGCCTTCGACCGCATGCAGATGCGGATCCCCCTGCTCATCGACATCATCGGCAAGGCCGGCAAGAACCAGCTCACGATGTCTCGGCGGTCGCGACCGACACCGCCTGCGAGTACTGCTGCCGCCAGGTCGATGCCCAGCTCCAGGCGGCGGACATCCTCTCCGGCGAGCTCAAGGCTCGCAACCTCTGGCCGCTGTTCGACGACGTCGAGATGCCGCTGATGGCCGTGCTCTCGCGCATGGAGCTGACCGGCGTCGCCGTCGATGCGAAGCCGCTCGTCGCAGATGTCGCGCGAGATGCAGGACAGAGCTCGCAGGACATCGAGCGCGAGATCTACGCCGACGTCGGGCACGAGTTGAACATCGGCTCGCCGCAGCAGCTCTCGCACGGTGCTGTTCGAAGAGCTGGGCCTGCCGAAGACGCGCAAGACGAAGCTCGGCTACACCACGGACGCCATCTCCATGGACCAGCTCCGCGGCGTCGCATCCCGTCATCGACCGCATCATGCGCTATCGCGCCATCTCCAAGCTCAAGGGCACCTACGTCGATGCGCTGCCCGCCCTGATCAACCCGAAGACGAAGCGCATCCACACCACCTTCAACCAGGCCACCGCCGCGACCGGCCGCCTGTCATCGAACGACCCCAACCTGCAGAACATCCCCGTGCGCACCGGCTACGGCAACAGGATCCGGCAGCGCGTTCGTCGCACGGGACATCGGCAAGGAACCGATGCTGCTGCGCCGCGGACTACTCTCAGATCGAGCTGCGGATCATGGCCCAGCTCAGCCAGGACCCAGCGCTGATCGAGGCCTTCACGTCGGACGAGGACATCCACGCCGCGACCGCCTCGAGCGTCTTCGCCGTGCCGCTCGACGAGGTGACGGCGGAGCAGCGGCGCCGCGCCAAGGTGTTCAACTTCGGCGTGCTGTACGGGCTCAGCGAGTACGGCCTCTCGACCAAGGAGCGGCATCCCGCGCGAGGAAGCCGGCGCTCTTCATCAAGCGCTACTTCGAGAAGTACGCCGAAGGTCGAAGGCCTGGCGCGATGGCGCCGATCGCGTCGTGCCGCCAGCTCGGCTACGCCGAGACGCTGATGGGCCGCCGCCGCTACATCCCGGAGATCAAGTCGCCGAACTTCCAGGTGCGAGGCTCGGGCGAGCGCATGGCGATCAACATGCCGGTGCAGGGCACGCGCCAGCGACATCATCAAGGTCGCGATGAACCGCATCGACGAAGAGCTCACGGAGCGCGGCCTCGCCTCGAAGATGATCCTTCAGGTGCACGACGAGCTGATCTTCGAGGGCCCGCGCGCCGAGCTGGACACGCTGCGCGAGATGTGCCTGCGCGTCATGCCGGCATCGATCGATATGGTCGTGCCGCTGAAGATCGACATCAAGACCGGCAAGAACTGGGGCGAGCTTGAAGTCGCGAAAGGCCCCCTCGTCTCCGATGCGGAGGCGGAGCTGGAGTTCGCGGAGAGCGCATGACGATGACTGACTACCCGCGGCTGGACATCACGCCGGTATGGCGCGATCTCAACGACTCGATGATCCGCCTCGTTGACTACGTACCGGAAGACAGGATCAACTGGAGCCCGAAGCCCGCGCTGTGGAACTTTCGTGGCATCCTGCTGCACATCGCCAGCACGCGCGACAACTGGATGGGCATCGACGTGAAGGATGGCGAGGCGTCGCCCGACGTCTGGCGCACAGTGCGTACCAAGCCAGAGATCCAGGCGGCGTTCCAACGCACGTGGGAGCGCGTCACACGGTTCCTGTCCGACGAGAACAAGCTCGCAGCCATGTACAACACGCGCGAACCCGGTGAGGAGCCTGTGTATCGCTCCGGGCACTGGGTCGCCTACCACATCCTCGAGCACGACATTCACCACCGCGCCGACATCTTCCACTACCTCGCCCTGCTCGGCATCGAGACCCCGCAGGTCGGCACGCCCTAGACGATGCCCGAACTCCCCGAAGTCGAGACCGTCCGCCGCGACCTCGAAGCGCGCGTCATCGGCCGCACGATTACCTCGTGCTGGATTCCGCCCGACGCCCCGCGGCTCGTGCAGCTCGTCGCATGCCGATGAGTTCTGCCGCGAGCTGACTGGCCGCACCATCGCCGGAGTGCGGCGGCGCGGCAAATACCTCATCGTCGACCTCGATGACGCGCGCGCGTGGGTGATGCACCGCCGCATGTCCGGCAACGTGCTCTATCGCGTGCCCGCGGACCCGCCGGACGACTACGTGCGCGCGACCTTCGGTCTCGATGACGGCCACGAGCTGCGCTGGACGGACCTGCGCAAGTTCGGCACGTTCTGGCTCGTCGAGGACGCGACGATGGTGATGGAGGACCTCGGCCCCGAACCGCTCGACGCCGAATTCACGGCCGAGGTGCTTCGCGAGCGCGCCGGCAAGCGCTCGGCGCCCATCAAGGCCGTCATCCTCGACCAGACCGTCCTCGCGGGCATGGGCAACCTCTACACCGACGAGGCGCTCCACTATGCGAAGATCGATCCGCTGCGGCCCGCGAAGCGCCTCAAGCGCGACGACTGGGCAGCGCCTCCACGCCGGCATCGTGCGCGCCCTGCGGATGGGCATCGATGCCCGCGGAAGCAGCCTCGGCAGCACCCTGCGCGACCACATCAACGTCGATGGTGCCCCCGGCCAGAACCAGGAGTCTGTGCAGGCCTACGGCCGCGAGGGCGAGCCCTGCTTCGTCTGCGGCACGCTGATGCGCCGCATCAGGGTCGGCGGCCGCAGCAGTGTCTTCTGCCCGAAGTGCCAGCCAGCGCCGCGCATGCGGCGTACCGCATCGAACCGAACACCTCCGCCGCAACGCACGTCGCCATCAAAGCGCGCAAAGCTCCGCCTGCATGCGAAGCCGGCGCTGCTGTCGCGAGGCCACGTACGGAACAACTGAACAACTGAACCACTGAACCACTGACCCACTCCAACCTTGACTTCCTCACACCGAGGCGCGACGCTGACCTAAGTCCCGTGAGTTGGTGACCATGACCGAATCCTCCCTGGAAGCCGTGTGCCGCGACTGCGGCCAGCCGATCTCCTTCCACGCCGGTGAGACCGCACCTGCGCGATGCGAGGTCTGCTTCGATGGCTTCCTGCGCGCGCGCGATGTCGCCTTCCTGAGCAGCTACGCCGAGCTGGGAGTCACGAGCCGCCGCGTCGTCGCCGAGACATCCCTCCGTGCGCTGGCGCTGGAGTCGCCGCCCGTCCGCAAAGTTCTGGCGATGCACATCATGGAGCAGTACGTCGCCGTGGCGGGCGACCTTATGGGCCTCTACTACGCGCTGAAGCAGCGCGGAAACGCCCCGATCATGCAGGCGTTCCTCGACTTCAAGACGGATCGCGATGCCGCGCTCGCGTTCTTCAGAGAAATGGCGACCCTGTCCGAACAGGAACTGCTGCACGGCTCGGACTGCCGTTGCCGGACGAGATCGAGCGCCGCTGTCCCTCGCTGTCGAAGAGCGATGTCCGCGACCTCAAGAAAGCGATGATCCAGATGCTCGGTGACCTGAAGCGCACCGGCGACATGGGCGAAGGCGCCGCACTGGCGCTCGCGCAGGCAACCGGGGAGAGCCGCGGTGGCGCAGCGCTGGTCAAGCAGTCGGACTGGCTCGACAGCGTCGGCCTGCGGCCGGATCAGGTAGCGTCCATCGCCATCGACGAGCGCCGTCGCACCATCAGCATCTCCGCGATCTCGGTCGATGAGAAGCGGATGCAGGGCGTCGTCAGCGTCATCGGTGCCATGACCAACGCCGCCAGCAGTCTGCTGTACGCCGTCCTCACGATGTACCAGGAGGAGGAGCGGCGAGCACGCCGCTGATGGCTCCTCCAACCCCCGATAGACAACCCAGGACCCTGGACGGAATTACGGACGTGCGCGGCATTCGGGTCGGGCACTCGACGGACCGCCGTGCGATCACCGGCTGCACAGTTGTCCTGCCCGACATGCCCGTCGTCGCCGGCGTCGATGTGCGCGGAGGCGCGCCCGGCACGCGCGAGACGGACCTGATGCGCCCGGGCAACATCGTCGAGCGCGTGCACGCGATCGTGCTCGCCGGCGGCAGCGCGTTCGGGCTCGAGGCCGCGACGGGCGTGATGCGCTACCTGCTCGAGCACAAACGCGGATATGGATTCGGGCGCGTCGTCGTGCCGATCGTACCGGCCGCGATTCTCTTCGACCTGGGCATCGGTCGCCCCGACCGGTGGCCCGGCGCCGATGCCGGATATCGCGCAGCCGCCAGCGCCCGGACGCGAACGGAACAGGGCAACGTCGGCGCCGGCATCGGCGCGACGGTCGGCAAGGCCCTGGGACCGGAGCGCGCGATGAAGGGCGGGCTCGGCACCGCGAGCGAGCAGGCGCATAACGGCATCGTCTGCGGGGCGCTGGCGGCCGTGAACGCGGCCGGTGACGTGATCGACCCATCAGACGGGCGCATCATCGCCGGCGCGCGCGCCGACGACGGAAGCTTCGCCGACGCCGTCGAGGTGCTCCGCGCCGGGAAGCTCTGGCGCCCCGAAGCGGCAAGCGAGAACACGGTGCTCGTCGTCGTCGCGACGAATGGTGCGCTGACCAAGGAGCAGGCGAACCGCCTCGCGACCGTCTGCCACGACGGGATCGCGCGCACCGTTCGTCCGGCGCACACCCCGGGTGACGGCGACACCGTCTTTGCGCTCTCGACCGCGCGAACAGCAGCTCGCAGACGGCGACTATCGCGCGATCGAAGCGCTGGCGACGCGGGCCGTCGAGCGGGCGATCGTGCGGGGGGTGATGTCAGCGGAGACGCTCGGCGGCTATCCGGCCGCGCGCGACATTGCGCCTGCACCGACGCGTCGGGCGCCGCGACGCTTGAGATAGAAGACGGCCCGGGTGCAGGCCCCGCCACAGTTCCCGCAACCCGGTGCCGTATGGCTTCGACCCTTGTAACGGGACGAGTGCCACGGACCGGATGGTGCAGCGCTCTCGCGCGGCCGGCGGATGCCGCAAACGCTGCGCCACGACCCCGAAGAGTCGCCCGGCGAGCACTGCTCGCCTCCGGTCCTTATGCTCCGAACGCTACGCGCTCCGAGATAAAACGGCGGCCAAGTCTCGTCGATGATCGATTGCGATCGAGTTGCATCGACGCGGCGATCAACAAGCTAGTTCCTTCGGCGTGACCTGCTGCTCCCGTTGCTTCCACTGCCCGACGCCGCGCCTGTTGTCCGCGCACGCGCGTCATGTTTCTCGTCTACCGCCGCGATGGACGGGCCAGCGTCGCCGTCCTCCCGCTTCCGGATGCGCTGGAACTCCTCCTCCAACTCCTCGAGCTGCGCATCTGTGAGCTCCTCAAGTCCGACAAACCCCGTGCGCGCGCCGTGCACGCCCCGGATCAGCTCGTCGAGCTTGAGCTGGAGCGCCTTGGCGTCGCGATTTTGGGTGTTCTGGATCAGGAACACCATCAGGAACGTCACGATCGTGGTGCCGGTGTTGATCACCAGCTGCCACGTGTCCGAGAAGCCGAACAGCGGCCCGCTGAGACCCCATACGACGATCACACCAAGCGCCGCGATGAATGCCCAGGACGTGCCCAGGTAGCGCGAACACAGGTGCGAGAACTTCCGAAACAGCTCCTCCATGGATCCTCCTCGAGACGCACTATGGCGCGCGCGCCGTTGCGGTTTCGCAACAGCGCGTGGCGCGTTTGCAGACGTTTTGTGATACCGCTCGCTCCACCGGGCTTGTCATGCGATCGACACTCCGCCGGCGGGCGCCGTTAGCGGTCGTTGCGCGAGCGCATCCTATGGTGGCGAGTGATGACGCGAAGGAGCAGAGGAATGATCTTGATGGCACACACGCACGACGACGTACACACGCATCACGACGTCGACGTCATCGACACGAGCGGTGGGCCCGGACCGGCAACGGGACTCCTCGTCGTAGTCGCGACCCTGTTGATCCTGGTCTTGATAGCGTTCGCGGTGCTTTGGACGCGCCCATGGGCGGTAGTTCATCGAACAGCACACCGAATAACCCGGGGATCAGTGACAACGGCGGCGGCGGCTCTGGCGGCGGGACGAACGGCGGATCCCAGGACGGCGGTGGGTCGTCCGGTGGCGGTTCCCAGGACGATGGTTCGCAGAATGGTGGCGGCTCGCAGCCGTCGCAATAGGAAGGAAGACACATGCTCGCGCTCTTGTTGCTGTTGGTGCTGTTGATCCTGCTCTTTGGAGGGTTGGGACTCTTCGTCGCGAAGGTGTTCTTCATCGCGCTGGTGGTCGCCCTCGTAGCTGCGCTCGTAACGGGAGGCGGCTTGATGCGAGGGTCGTGACGCGAGGGTTCATACGTATGTGGGAGGGCCCGGGAGGGCCCTTCTTCGTGCGCGCCGGCGACGGCATTTACGGGCAGGCCGACGGTTGGGCGAACGCCCAGTCCAGCACGCGCGATGCGTCCGTATAGCGGTCCTGGCTGCGCATGAGCGCCGCGACGATGCGCCGTCCGCCGCGCACGGCCGACGCGACTATCGTCTGCTGAGACTCCTCCGTGTAGCCGATCTTCACCCCGTCCGCGCCCTCATAGTCCTGCAGGAGCCGGTTGCCATTCCAGACCGGCGGGCCATCCCACGCCGGCTGCCACGAGACCGTGGAGACGATGCGGCGCAGCGTCGGGTTCTGCATGACGTAGCGTGCCAGCATCGCCATGTCGTGCGCGCTGGAGTACAGGTCGTTGTCGTAGAGGCCATGCGGGTTCGTGAAGTGGCTGTCGTCTAGCGCGAGCGACTGCGCCTTCTCATTCATCAGCTTGACGAAGGCGTCCTGCGATCCGCCGATGCCCTCGGCGATGGCGATGGCGGCGTCATTGCCGGACGGAAGAAGGAGGCCGTAGAGGAGGTCGAGCAACGACAGCTCCATGCCGTCCTTCAGGCCCATGATCGTCGAGCCGGTGTCGTCGTACAGCTTCGCGCCGTCAACATGCGACGTGATCATGCGGTCGGTGTCGGCCTGGTCAGTCGCGACAGCCGCCGTCATCAGCTTCGTCAGGCTGGCCGGTGGCAGCCTCATGTGCTCATCGCGGCTGTAGACCTCGGCGCCGCACGCGCCCTCGATGACCGCGATCGACCGCGCGCTGATGTACGGGAAGCCGGCCGGCTCGGTCGGCGTCGGGATCGGAATGAGGTCGGGTACGGTGGCGTCGGCCTCCGCCGCAGACGCGGCCGAGACCGACGACGAGCAGGCGTCGCCGCAGCCGTGAGGCGCAATGCGCCCATCGTAGACGGAGCCGGAGATCCAGCCGGCGGCGAGCGCGAGTGCCGCCAGCGCGAGCCCGATCATCGCCGCACCCACCCCGCCACGGGTAGCACGGTGTTCTTCTCGCATTCGACGCCGAGTATAGCCGCGCGATCGGGGTCTGACTACCCCTTCGATCACACATGTGATCAATCTTTCGATCGACCTTCCCGATCGCGGTTGACGCGGCCATTGACAGGATCGATGGCGGGCTATAGCCTGTAGGCGCGGCCGTCGATCCCGATCGGGACGGCGAGCGTGCAGAAACAGGTAGAGGAAGCCACCAGCTGCTTGGATCCCGGAAACAGGACCGAGACGGCACATACGGCGAGACGCAGCGTCTCTCTCGTGCCTCTTCGGTCTTGCCCGGAGAGGCGTTTTTTGACCCCGGAGAGATGGCCGTGCGCACCGTACTTAAGAGCAAGATCCATCGCGCCCGCGTGACCCAGGCGGACCTGCACTATGAGGGAAGCATCACCCTCGATCCGGACCTGATGGACGCGGCAGATGTGTTGCCGTTCGAGCAGGTACACGTGCTCGATGTGGACAACGGCGCGCGGCTCACGACCTACGCCATCGAGGGCGAGCGCGGCAGCGGCCAGGTGTGCATCAACGGCGCCGCCGCGCGCCTCGTGAGCCCCGGCGACACCGTGATCGTCCTCACATACCAGACGGCAAGCGACGAAGAGGCGCGGCGCCATCGCCCGACGCTTATCTACGTCGATGAGCAGAACCGCATCACCGGGCGTGGGCACCACATTGAACCTGCGTCGCCGTCGCGGCAGCCGTCGGAGGTGCGGGCATGACGCGCGTTACGACGACCGACGTCCGCGACATGAAGGACCGCGGCGAGAAGATCGTCATGATGACGGCCTACGACTACCCGTCTGCGCGGCTGGTCGAAGAGGGCGGCGCCGACCTGATCCTCGTCGGCGACACGCTGGGCATGGTCGTGCTCGGCTACGACTCCACGCTGCCGGTGACGATGGAGGACATGATCCATCACACGAAGGCCGTCGTGCGCGGTTCGCAGCGCGCGCTCGTCGTCGGCGACATGCCGTTCATGAGCTACCAGACCGGCTGGCAGGACGCGATGGTGAACGCCGCGCGCTTCATGAAGGAGGCAGGCTGCGGCGCGGTGAAGCTCGAGGGCGGCCGTCGGTCGGCCGAGACCGTGCGCAAACTCGTCGAGGCCGGCATCCCCGTGATGGGCCACATCGGCCTGACGCCGCAGTCAGTGAACCAGTTCGGCGGCTTCAAGGTGCAGGGCAAGACACCCGCCGCAGCCGTGCAGCTGATGCACGATGCGCAGGCGTTGGAGCAGGCCGGCGCGTTCGCGATCGTGCTCGAGACGATACCCGCGCCAGCTCGCCGAACTGCTGACCGCAGCGGCTCAGCATCCCGACGATCGGCATCGGCGCCGGTGTTCACTGCGACGGGCAGGTGCAGGTGTTCCACGACCTGCTCGGCATCTACGACGCCTTCATCCCGAAGCACGCGCGGCGCTACGCCGAGGCTCGGCGACGATGATCCGCGACGCAGTCGTCGAGGTACGCCGCGGATGTGCGCGTCGGGCGCCTTCCCGACCGCGCCGCGAGAGCTTCAAGATGGACCCCGCCGCGCTCGCCGAGCTGCGTCCGCGAGGGCACCGAGGCGATGCGCCGGCGCCACGCTCTGGGCATGGACTCCTGAGCCGGCTCTATGCTCGTAGTCCGCACCGTCGCCGAAGTCCGCGCTTGGCGCTCGGCCGCCTCAGGCGACCGTCGGCCTCGTGCCGACGATGGGCTACCTGCACGAAGGTCACCTGTCGCTCGTCCGCGCCGCGCGCGACGCAGAACGCGCATGTCGCCGCATCGATCTTCGTCAACCCGACGCAGTTCGGCCCGAACGAAGACCTCGCCCGCTACCCGCGCGACGAGGCGCGCGACCTCGCGCTGCTCAGAGCCGAGGGCGTCGACCCGTGTTCGCGCCGGCGCGGAGGAGATGTATCCGCCCGGCTATCGACACCTACGTCGAGCGTCGAGCGGCTGACGCAGCGGCTCGAGGGCGCGAGCCGGCCCGACGCACTTCCGCGGCGTCACGACCGTCGTGCTCAAGCTGCTGAACATCGTGCGACCGGACCGCGCGTACTTCGGCCGAAGGACGCGCAGCAGCTAGCCGTGGTGCGCCGCATGGTGCGCGACCTCGATTTTGCAGGTCGAGATCGTCGGCATGCCCATCGTCCGCGAGGCGGACGGCCTCGCGATGAGCAGCCGCAATGTCTACCTCACGCCGGAGCAGCGGCAGGCGGCGCTGTCGCTGCTCCCGCTCCCTGCGCCTCGCCGAGGCCCTGTATCGCGGACGGCGAGCGCAACGCCGACGCCTTCCGTGCCCGCGTGCGCCGGGAGATCGGCCGCCGGGCCGCTCGGCGCAGATCGACTACATGAGCGTCGCCGATGCGAGACGCTCGAAGAGCTCGACCGGATCGAGCGGCCGGCGCTCGTCTCGCTCGCCGTCCGCTTCGGCTCCACGCGTCTCATCGACAACACGGACGATCGGCGAATAGTAGGCGTCCCGGCAGGGCACGCGTCTCGCAGCCGGACGGTTGTTACAATGCGCGTGGCGGCAGGCGAGACACACTTCACGGGAGTTCAGCGGCATGTCCGGCCATTCCAAATGGTCATCCATCAAGCGCCAGAAGGGCGTCGCCGATGCGCAGCGCGGCCAGCTCTTCACGCGGCTGTCGAAGGAGATCATCCTCGCGGCCAAGCAGGGCGGACCCGATCCCGGTGCTAATTTTCGCCTGCGGCTCGCGGTGCAGAAGGCCAAGGACAACAACATGCCCGCCGACAACATCGATCGGGCGATCAAGCGTGCGCGCGGGCGGTGGTGAGGGCGCGGAGCTGTTCGAGGTCATGTACGAGGGATACGGGCCGGCCGGTACCGCAGTCATCGTCGAGGCCGCAACCGACAACAAGAACCGGACCGTTGCCGAAGTGCGTAACGTCTTCACCCGCGCTGGCGGCAACATGGGCGAGAACGGCTCGGTGTCGTGGAACTTCGACTCCCGTGGTGTGATTAGCGTCGTGGCGAACGGCAAGGATCCGGACGACGTCGCGCTCCACGCCATCGATGCCGGCGCGGAGGACGTGCAGGTCAGGCGGCGACACGATCGAGGTCTACACCGCGCCAGGCGACCTCGAGATCGTGAAGAAGGCGCTCGAGGACAACGACGTCCGCGTCGAGTCCGCCGAGACGGCGCGCGTGCCGAAGACCACCGTCCAGCTCGATGAGAAGAACGCCATCCAGACGCTCCGGCTCGTCGAGAAGCTGGAGTCGCTCGACGACGTCCAGAAGGTCTACTTCAACGCCGAGTTCAGCGACGACGTGCTGGCGTCGTACACGAGCTAGTGGCGTTGTCGGACGGCGTCGTCATCCTCGGCATCGATCCCGGTACGCGCGTGACGGGCTGGGGCGCCATCACGGCCGGTGCGGGCGAGCCCCGCGCCCTCGACTGCGGAGTCATCGTCGCGAAGGCCGCCTGGCCCATCGAGCAGCGGCTGCAGCACATCTTCTCGGAGCTGGGCGACGTCATCGCGCGCTTCCAGCCCGGCGCCGTCGCCGTAGAGGAGCCGTTCGTCGGCACGAATGCCCGCTCGGCGATGGCCGTCGGCGAGGCGCGCACGGTGGCGATGTTGGCGGCGACGCTGGCCGGAATCTCGGTCCACCACTATCCCCCCGCGCGCGTCAAGCACGTCGTCGCCGGCTACGGCCGCGGCGACAAATCTCAGGTCGCCGAGATGCTGCGGCTCCAGCTCGGGATGGCCGAGGTGCCCGCCGACCTCAACGCGAGCGACGCCCTGGCCGTGGCCCTCTGCCACGCCGTCAAGATGACTGCCGATGCCCTGATCGGGCCCAGTCGCACCCGCTGAGCGCCGCAGACCAGCATTTGGCTTGATTCGCGGGTAACGTGGCCGCCGTTTCGGGCGTTCTACCTTGTGACCGGCAAGCTCCCGGACACGAGGTACGATGGCCGTCAACCGCAGCGCCTACTCCACACGTTACGTCTCGCTCGTGCTGCTCGCCGCGCTCGGCGGCCTCGCGATGTGGCTGTTCGTGCCGTGGGGACAGGGCGGGGGCTCGCGGTTCGTCCGGCGGCGGCTCCCAGGCGGGTGCTTCGCTGCCCCCGTCGCTCAGAGTTGACGGCACCGTCAACGTCGAGCAGACCGGCAACGTGATCACGAAGCTCATCATCCCGCTGGCCGTCCGCGGCGGCGACAGCCTCATCCTCGCGGACGACGACGGCGGGATGCGCGCCGAGACCGCGCTCAGCGACACTGCCGCGGCTTCGGTGCCGGCCACCTACACGCTCGCCTGGGTCGATGGCAACGGCGATCGCTCGCTCGACCCCGGGGAGCACGCCCGTCTCACGGTGACGCTCCCGCTTGCCTCCAGCATCCACCCCGGTCAGCCGTTGTCCCTGCGCCTCCACGACGCCCAGGGGGGCACACTCGTCATCGAAGACGTGCTGCCGTAAGTCGATCCGACCTCAGCCCCTGACCGCGCCGAGGTACCGCAGGTACATCATCAGCCCGGCGATGCTCTTCGCGTCCCGAATCTCGCCTCCGTCGATGAGCGCCAGCGCCTCGTCGAGCTCGTGGTGCTCAAGGCGGAGGTCCTCGTCCTCGTCCGCATCGAGCGCGTCCTCGACCAGATCGGTCGCCACGTAAACGTGCTGGTACTCCTCTGAGTACCCGGGCGCCAGGAACATGCCGCCGATGCGCTCGAGCCGGCCCCGATGGCCCGTCTCTTCGCGCAGCTCGCGCTGTGCCGCCGCCTCGGGCGACGCATCGTGATCATCGATGCCGCCCGCCGGCAGCTCGAGCAGCCAGGCGCGCGCCGGATGCCGGTACTGCCGTACCAGGAGCAGGCGGCCGTCCGGCGCAACCGGGACGAGGACGACCGCCCCTGCGTATTCGACGACCTCGCGCCGGTAGGACGCGCCTTCAGGCGAGCGGAGCGTATCGACGCGCGAGGCCGATCATCTTGCCTGGCGAAGATCCGCTCGGTCGCAATGACGGCTCGGGGATCGGCAGCGCCTCGCTCGCCTGCTTCCGGCGCCGTCACAGAGTGCGCACCATCGCGATCTCGTTGCACCCGGGGAACTTCGGGCAGCGATAGCACTCGCCCCAGACCTTGCGCGGCAGCGTCATCACGTCCGCCTGCACGAAGCCCATCTTCTCGAAGAAGCCCGGGCGGTATGTGAGCGCGAAGGCCGTCGCGAGCCCGATCGCCCGCGCTTCATCGATGCACGCGTCCACGATGCGCGCGCCGAGTCGCTGGCCCTGCAGGTCCTCGCGTACTGCGAGTGACTTGATCTCGCCCAGGTCCTCCCACAGGATGTGCAGCCCCCCACAGGCGATGACCTCGCCCCCCTCGTCGCGGACGACGTAGAAGTCGCGCAGGTTCTCGTACACCTCGGCCATCGTCCGCGGCAGCATCTCGCCTTTGCGCGCGAACGTATTCACCAGGTCGTGGATCGCTTTTGCATCGCTGACCGAGGCCCGTACGACGCGGACGGCGGGAGCAGTCGTCATCTTCCGCTCGATCGAAGAAGCGGGCCACTCGCCCGCTCGAACACCACTGTAGCATGCCCGCCAGCGCCGCCCGGCGCTATTCCTGCAGCCAGTTGAGGCGCCGCCCGACGCGCACGAAGAAGTCCCCGGGCGGCCCCAGGCGCAGAAACCGCGCGACGTGCCCGCTGGCCCGCACGCGCACCGCGTCGCCGCCGGTCAGGTCCATGTCCGGCTCCCCGTCGATGCTCAGGATCGCCCGCTGCCGCGGCGCGATCTGGACTTCGACGCTGGCGCCCTCCGCCAGCACGATGCTGTTCGCTGGCGCCAGGTGCGGCGCAACCGGCGTCACGATGATCTCGCGCGACTCCGGGTGCATGATCGGCCCGCCCACGCTGAGCGAGTACGCGGTGCTGCCCGTCGCGGTCGCGATGATGACGCCGTCCGCGCGATAGCTGCCGATCAGCGTGTCATCGGTCTGGACCGTGAACTGCACCGTGCGCCCGATGGCCGCTCGCCCCACGACGACGTCGTTAAGAGCGTGGAAGTGCTCCTGTGCGGCGACGCCCGCACGAGTGGTCTCCGTCTCGATCATCGCCCGCGTCTCGATGCGGCCCGCGCCCCGCCACGATGTCCGTAATGCGCTCGAACAGCTGCGCAGGGCTCACCTCGGTCAGAAAGCCCAGGCGCCCGACGTTCACGCCGAGCAGCGTCACCGCGTGCGGGATCACGGCCCGAGCGGCCCGCAGGACGGTGCCATCGCCGCCGCAGCAAATGAGCAGGTCGGTGCCGGGAATCTCCGCGGGCGCGCCATCGTCCCACGCGGACGCGATCCACACGTCGGGCACGATCTCCGCCAGCTTCTGCCGCGCCTCCTCGGCGATGCGCTGCGCCACTTCGGACTTGGGATGATAGGTGACGCCGATCCGTTTCATCGTGCGAGAACGATAGCACGGCCGTCGCTGCTGTCGTCGAGCGCCCTCACAGGCCGGCTCCGGTGCGCTCGGCGATCTCGACGTAGTGCTCCCAGCCGTGTTCGAGCATGCGGCGCAGGGCGGAGCGCGCCGTCCAGCGCGCCTGGCCGCGCATCACCATCTTGGAGCGCTCGCTCGCGCTCATCGCCTTCACGCGCGCCGTCTCCATCTCCAGCAGGCGGTCGAGTGCGTCGTGCGGGATCGACGAGTCGCTCCCTGACCTCGCGTGCGAGGCGCGAGGCGCCCGTCACCTCGCGCAGGTATCCGCCCTCCGCCCCGACGACGTGTTCGAGGATGCGCCGAATCGGGCGCCCGGCCTTCGGCGATTCGTCGAGCTGCTTCGCCGTCATGCCCGAGGTCAGGTCGCGCAGTCCCGCGTGGATGCGGCCAAGGCGGGCCAGCATCGCTTCCGCTTCTCGCGCGGAGAGCGGCTCGAGGTCCGTCTCGATGAAGATCGATCCGTTCCCCAGCCACTGTCCCTCCGTCTGGTGCTCGACGACGCGCGTCGTGAATGCGGCCTTCGCCGCGAGGCGCTCGCCGTGGTGCGCGAGAAAGCGCACGTACGCCCGGATCGCCTCCGGCGTCGCCTCGAGCGCGGCGTCCGTCGTCTCGCCCCGCGCGATGCAGCCCGCGAGTGCCGGCACGTGCACCATCGTCGTGCGCTTCATCGGCCCTGACTCGACGTACAGGTCATACGTCTTCATTGCGGCCCTCGTTGCGGAGATGGAGGAAGAACTCCCGGTTGCCCGCCGGCCCCAGCAGCGGCGACACGGCGACGCCGCGCACCCGCAGGCCGTTGTTCACGCCCCACCATGCCACGCGCCCGATCACAGACGCGTGCACGAGCGGGTCCTTCACGACGCCCTTGCGTGAGACCTCGTGACGCTGCGCCTCGAACTGCGGCTTCACCAGCGCGACGATATCGCCGCCAGGCGGCACGAGCGCCGTGACCGCGGGCAGCACCTTCGTCAGCGAGATGAAGGACGCATCGACCGTGGCGATCTGCGGCCGTTCGGGCAGCGACCGCAACATCGCGGATGTTCGTCCGCTCCATGACGACGACCCGCTCGTCGTCACGAAGACGCATGTCGAGCTGGCCGTGCCCAACGTCGATCGCATAGACCCGCGCCGCGCCTCGTTGCAGCAGGCAGTCCGTAAAGCCGCCCGTCGAAGCGCCGACGTCCATGGCGATCAGGCCGCGCGACATCGATGCCGAAGTGCGCCGAGCGCGTGCTCCAGCTTGTCGCCGCCGCGGCTGACGAACCGCGCCGGCTGCGCCAGCTCGATGCGGCTCTCCGCGCCGACGAGCGCCCCCGCCCGCGACTCCGTCTGCCCGTCGACCGCAACATCTCCGGCCAGGATGTAGCGCGCGCGCCTTCTCCCGCGATGGCGCAAGGCCGCGACTCACGAGCACGAGATCAAGACGCTGCCGGGAGTTCGACACCTGAGACATTGTCCGGCCGTGGACGGCGTGACAACAGAGCTGCGGCGCGGATCCTGCGCTATACCGCGGCCGGCGCCGGCAGCTTGTCCAGCAGCTTCTTCGTCGACACCACGTGGTGGTCGAGCCGCATCTCCTTCGGCGTCGACGCCGAGCGCCAGGCCGATCATCTGCGGCAGGTGCAGGATCGGCAGGTCGATCTCGTGCTTCGTGACCTGGCCTTCGCCGCCGGCTGCTGCGCATCGAGGTTCAGGTGGCACAGCGGGCACGGCGACACCAGCGCGTCGGCGCCGAGGTCCTGCGCCTCGTGGATGTGGTTGCCCGCCTGCTTGCAGCGAGTTCTCGCGGTTAACCGTCAGGATCGGGAAGCCGCAGCACTTCTTCTTGCCCTCGTAGTCGACGACGGTGCGCGCCGACCGCCTCGATCACCCTCTCGAGGTAGTTGTCGCGGTCCGGGTGCTCCTCCTTGCCGAGGATCGCGCTCGGGCGCAGGATGTAGCAGCCGTAGAACGGGCCGATGCGCAATGCCCGTCAGCGGCCGCTTCACCATCGACTTCAGCTTGTCGAGGCCGAAGTCCTCGACCAGCACCCAGAGGAAGTTCTTGATCTCGAGCCCCGGCGTGTACGTCAGGCCCTCGTCGGCGAGGATCGCGTTGACCTTGTCGAGGTACTCGGGGTCCTTCGCCAGCTTGTCCTGCACCATGCTCTCGATGCCCTGGCAGGTCGAGCAGATGTTCATCAGCGGCAGCCCGAGCTGCTGGGCCATCGCGAACGTGCGCGCGTTGAGCGCGTCCGCCATCTCCGGGTTCTGTTCCTGGATGACGCCCGCGCCCGTGCACGTCGCCTGGTCCAGCTCGACCAGTTCGATGCCCAGCTCCTGCGCGACGCGGTTCGTCGACGACGTACAGCTCGGGCGCCGCGCCCTTCGAGACGCAGCCGGGCCAGAACGCGTACTTGAGTGCCATCAGTCGTTACCTCCGCCTTCGTCGGCTTCAACGATGCGGACTTGCGGATGACGTTCCGCACCCGGTCCATGCCGTGCATCTTGTGCGAGCCGGGGAACCCCGGCGGGATCGCCTGCCCGATCGGCAGCTTGCCGGCGCGCAGCCATTTTCAGCGCGCCGGGCATGTCCTGCAGTCAGGCGCGGGACGTTGAACATGCCGACGGAGCCGGGGACCATCCAGACCTCGTTCAGCCGGCCGCCGTCTTCGATCGACTTCGTGAAGATGTTCGTGTGGCGCGCGCCGGAGTTGCTCTTGATGCCCTCCTCGATCGCCATCTCCCGCAACTGGAGGATGCGGTTCATCGGCGCGACGCCCTTCGGGCAGACCTCGACGCACATGTTGCAGCGCGTGCAGTCCCAGATGCCGCCGTACTCGCTGTAGCTTCTCAGGCGCTCGTGCTGCGTGGCCGTCACGCGGGTCGGCCGCGACGCGATAGGCCTTCGCCAGCGCGGCAGGCGCGATGAAGTTCTTGTCGACTTCGAGCACCGTGCAGTCGCTGACGCAGGCGCCGCACATGATGCAGTTCATCGTGTGCGTGAGGTCGATCATCGACTGCGTTCGGCACGCGGTACTCGGCCTCCGGCTCGGCGGATCCTGCGCCGGCTCGATGAACGGGTCGACCTGGCGAATCTTCGACCAGAAGATCTCCATGTCAGTGACGAGGTCCTTGATCACCGGCATGTTGCCCATCGGCTCGACCGTGATCTCGTGGTTCTCGTCGCCGCGCGTGAGGGCGATGACCTTCGCCCGGCAGGCGAGCCGCGCGCGGCCATCGACGCGCATCGCGCAGGAGCCGCAGATGGCGCTCCGGCACGAGCATCGAAGGGCCAGCGTTCCGTCCTCGTACTCGCGCACCTGGATCAGCGCATCGAGCAGCGTCACGTTGTCCGCCGCGTCGATCTCGTACGTGCTGTAGTCGCCCGCCGGTCCGTCGTCGGTGTTCGTGCGCTTGACCTTGAGCTTGACCTTCATCGTTGCCCCTAGTACTTCCGTTCCTGCGGCTCGAACTGGGTGATCGTCACCGGGCAGGTAGCTCATCTTCTCGCTGCCGTCGGCTGCTTCGTGAGCACGATGTGCTTGAGCCAGTTCTCGTCGTCGCGGTTCGGGTAGTCGAGCCGCGTGTGCGCGCCGCGGCTCTCTTTGCGCTCGATCGCGCTCTTCGTGATCATCTCGGCGCAGTCGATCATGTAGCCCAGCTCGATGTGGAACAGCAGGTCCGTGTTGAAGACCTTGCCCTTATCCTCGACGCCGACCTTCTCGTAGCGCGCGCGGAGCTCCTTCAGGCGTCGAGTTGCTTCTCGAGCTTGTCCGGCGAGCGGAACAGACCCGACATTCGCGCTCATCGACTCTGCCCATGTCGCGGCGGATCTTCGCAACGCGGTCGCCGTTCAGCGGCCGGTCGACGATGCTCGCGGATCATCTTGCGGTCCGTCTCGATGACGCTTTCGGGCACCGGCTTGAAGTTCTGCGATTGATCCACGGCACCGCGTGCTCCGCTGCGCGTCGGCCGAAGACCAGCGTATCGAGCAGCGAGTTCGCGCCGACGCGGTTCGCGCCGTGCACGCTGACGCAGGCGGCCTCTCCGGCGGAGTACAGCCCCGGCATCGGCGTCAGGCCATCGACGTCGGTCTTGACGCCGCCCATGATGTAGTGCACGCCCGGGAGGATCGGCAGCAGTTCCTTGCGCGATGTCGATGTTCACGAGGTCGCGCGCGATCTCGTAGATCTCCTCGAGACGCTCCTTGATCAGCTTCTCGCCCAGGTGGCGCATGTCGAGATAGCACGCAGCCGTCGACGCCGCGCCCTTCGTCGATTTCGGTCTGCTCGGCGCGGGAAACGACGTCGCGAGAGGCGAGCTCCATGAGGTTCGGCGCGTACTTCGTCCATGAAGCGCTCGCCGTCCTTGTTCAGCAGGTAGGCGCCCTCGCCGCGCGCACCCTCGGTGATCAGCACGCCCGATGCCCTTGAGGGTCGTCGGGTGGATCTGCACCATCTCCATGTCCATGATCGGCGCGCCCGCGCGGTACGCCTGCGCGATGCCGTCGCCGGTGCAGATCAGCGCGTTGGTCGAGGGCTCGTACACTCGGCCGAGGCCGCCCGTGCAGATGATCGTCGCCTTGGCCGTGATCGCGTGCAGCTCGCCGGTGCGGATGTTCATCGCGACCGCGCCGCGGCACTGGCCGTCGTCGACGATGAGGCTCGTGACGAACCACTCCTCGTACATGCGCATCGCCTGGTAGACGCTGGGCTTCATCAGCTGCTCGTAGAGCACGTGCAGGATCGCCTGGCCGGTGATCGCGCCGACGAAGAACGTGCGCGCTTTGCCCATGCCGCCGAAGCGGCGGACGGCCATGCGTGCCGTCTCGGCTTGCGGCTGAAGACGACGCCCCAGTGCTCGGCCTGGAGCACTTCGCGCGCCGCCTTCCTTGGCGAGAATCTCGATGGCGTCCTGGTCGCCCAGGTAGTCGGAGGCCTTCGTCGTCTCGAACGCGTGCTCTTCCCACGGCCCGCCGTCTTCGCCGACGCCCGGGCCGTTGATGCCGCCCTGCGCCGCGTTCGAGTGCGAGCGGACCGGGTGCACCTTCGAGATCATCGCGACGTCGGCGCCCATCTGCCTGTGCCAGCGATCGCTGCCCGCATGCCCGGCCAGGCCGGCTCCAATCACGAGGACGTCGTGCTCGTAGACAGCCATCGGTCAGTTCGATCCTTCAAACGGAGTCGTCCGCTCGTGGTCCACCGCGACATTGAGGGAGAGGGGCGGAATAGATCGGAATTGGAGATTCAGAGCGTAAGGAGAGCGGCGGTTCATGAACGAGACGATCATCGCCCCTCCACAGGCGGGTTCAGCCTATCGCAGCCTATGTTGAGGCTCAAATGCGACTCGCCCCGAGTCGCTTGTACGATCCCGGCGGCCCGTGGGCGGGCGCTCCACACGCTTTTGTTAGTCTGGTGGCGGGCATGCGAACACTGATTCGGCATGGGGTTTGGGGTGTGGCGGTGGGCGTTGTCGCGTTGTCCGTCGCGTGCGGAGGCGATGGGGGCGGCGATAAGTCCAGGACGCCCACGCCGCCGGCCGGTGCGATCGCCGAAACCAACGCCACCCTCCCCGGCTTCACGATCGATGGTTCGAACCTCGCTATCCGCGCCGGAAGGCACTACAACGGTCAGCTACACATAGCGCTCACCAGCGTCAGTGAGTCCGCGCAGATCAAGGATCAGGTCTGCGGGCAAGGCACGTACAACGCGGGAGGCCGGTTCGTGGCGGTCACGTACGCAGTGAAGAACGACTTGGATCTCGACTTGGACCCGGCCACCTACTTCAACGCCGACGCGACGCTACAGGACAACGCCGGACGGACCTGGAAAGCCATCGACGCAACGGCGGGCTCGACCTGCACGCCCTCGGCGAATGTCGCGCTTGCGGCTGGGCTTACGCGCCCCGATATCGCGGTACCGGCAGGCGCGATCGGAGATAGCGCCATCGTGTTCGACGCGCCATCTGACGCGTCCGGCCTCACCTTGGTCTGGCGTGGCGCGAGCGTGCCACTGCCGCCTGCGGGACCCGCGCCGACGCCGGTACCCGTTCCGACGGAGGTTCCGACGCCTACGGGCGGCTAGCCATCGGCCGGTGGGTGCGAAACGGCTCGGGCTGACGCTGCCACGGCGTGCCCGCCGTCAGCGCGCCGTCGACAACGATCGCCTGCCCGCTGACGAACGTTGACTCATCGCTCGCCAGAAACAGCGCCGCCTGCGCGATGTCCGATGCCTCGCCCGCACGCGGAATCGGCTGGAAGCGAGCGAGCCCGGCCCGCGCCTGCTCGGCGAGCTGGGGATTCGTGGTCACGCCGCCCAGCACCAGCGGCGTCAGGATCCCTCCCGGACAGATGCAGTTCACGCGTACGCTGGCCGGTGCCAGCTCGAGCGCCACCGAGCGCGTGAGGTGGATCAGCGCCGCTTTCGCCGTCGTGTACGTATGCGGCGCGTCTCCGGCCACGATACCCGCGATGCTCGACGTACTGATGATGCTGCCCGATCCTTGCGCCTTCATCACCGGCGCCGCGTACTTCATCCCGAGCAGCGGGCCGCGGAGCAGCACATCCATAGTGCGCTGATACTCCTCGACCGGCAGCTCTTCGATCGGCCCGGTTGCGCCCAGGATCCCTGCATTGTTGAACATGCAGTCGAGCC
Source organism: uncultured Chloroflexia bacterium (assembly GCA_963736015.1). Lineage (GTDB taxonomy): Bacteria > Chloroflexota > Dehalococcoidia > DSTF01 > JACRBR01 > CAVTNG01. The sequence goes on from CAVTNG010000010.1 coordinate 32,396, forward strand.
GCCCGAACTCCGAGACGGCGCGCTGCACCGCGGTACGCACATCGTCCTCGACGGCGACGTCCGTACGCTGGTACACGGCCGCATCGCCGAGCGACCTGGCGAGCGCCTCACCGAGATCGTCCTGTACATCGGCGATGACGACGTGCGCGCCCTCCGCGACAAAGAGTTGCGTGGTCGCTTCGCCGATGCCGCTGGCGCCACCCGTGATCACGGCGACCTTGCCCTCGAGCCTGCCCATCGCTGCATCCTCCCTGTCTCACGCTGCTTCCCTGGGATCAGCGCATCCTAACCGCGTCGGCGGCGACACGCATCCGTCCGCCGGTTGACGCGCCACGCAGACCACAGGACAATCGACATGTGGGCGACTCGCTGTCTTACTACCGCGAGCCTGGACTATTCACGACGCTCGGCGACTTCGCGCCGCACGTCGATGCACTCCCCGACGACGTCGGCGCCCTCGCGCACGCCGTACAGATGCTGCTGGTGCATCGATTCTGGGCGCAGGCGTACAACGTCCAGGTCACGCCGGAGCGCGACAGGGAGCAGGGCCTTCACAGCGCGGAAGCGATGCTGGCACAGGCGATGCGGTTGTCGCCTGCACCGATCGGCGACGTTCGGCTTCCTGCCGTCCGCGTCGTCGGCATCTGCCGCCACTTCAGCACGATGCTGTGCGCATTCCTGCGCCGAAAGGGCGTGCCGGCGCGCGCCCGCTGCGGATTCGCGACGTACTTCGAGCCGGGCAAGTACGTGGATCACTGGGTGTGCGAGTACTGGAACGGCGGCGTCGGCCGCTGGATCCAGGTCGATGCTCAACTCGATTCTCTCCAACACCGCATCGTGCAGGCGGACTTTGACCCGCTCGATGTGCCGCGCGACCGCTTCCTCGTTGCCGGTGACGTGTGGCAGCAGATTCGCGCCGGCACCATCGATCCGTCCCGATGCGGTATCGCCGACATGTGGGGCGACTGGTACGTGCGCGGCAATCTGTCGCTCGACGTAGCGTCGTTGCAGAAGGTCGAGCTGCTGCCGTGGGAGCCCTTCGGCATCGCGAAGTCGCCTGACTCGACAATCGTCGATACGGACGAGATGCTCGCCCTGATTGACCGCGCCGCGGCGCTCACCCGCATCGGAGACGATGCCTCCGTCACGGAGTTGCTTCAGCTGGCGGAGTCCGAGCCGCTCCTGCGGCCGCCGGAAATGACGGTGAACGCGGCGATCGCGGCTGATGCCGCCGGCGCCGGTCCTGGCAACCCGATCGCCGCGCAGTGAGCCGCGGACGGACGGCGGTCTGGCGCTTTGCCCCCGCGTTTTGCGCGGCGCGGTCGCCGTCCAAGATAATTCATCCCATGGCCGAGGTACCGCTCTTCGCCCTGTCATCCGCGGTGTTCGCCGAGCGCGATGGCAAGATCCTCGTGCTCAAGCGCGCAGGCGGCGCCGTCACGGGCGGCTGGTACGTCCCGGGTGGCGCCCTCGATCCCGGCGAGGACATCGCGACCTGCGCGACGCGCGAGTTGATGGAGGAGACGGGCCTCACGCCGACCAGCGAACTCGTCTGCGTCGCGGTCGCGCATATGCGCGTCTACGGCTACGAGTCGCTGCAGGTACTGTACGCCTGCGAGTGCGCTGAAGGTGACGTCGTGCTCAGCGACGAGCACTCCGCAGCTCGCTGGATCGATCCCGTCGCCTACCGGGAACGCTACTTCAACGACGAGTTGATCGATGGCTACGCCGGCGCCGGCTCGAGCGGCGCCCAGATGCTTCGCAACATCCGCGACGCGGTCGATGCGTATCTGCGCTGGCGAGAGCACAGGGCGACGACCTGAGAGCAGCGAGCGGGGAGGTGGAGGTGGCATATGCGCGAGAGGAAAACCGACCCTGAGCTTCCCATCCTGTTGCCCTTCACCCCGGGACAGGCCTCGAACGGCGAGTTCGTGCCGCGCGAGCGCACGCGACTGCACCTCGAGGCCGAGGCGCGGGCGCTGGAGATGGGTGAGCACATCGCCTGGCGCCGAGGCATCGACCGGCGGCGTTTCCTCATGAGCATGGGCGGCATCGCCGTGACGCTCGCGGCGATCAACACCGTCGGCTGCGACAGCAAGGACAAGAAGACGTTGCCGAAGGGCGTAACCTCCGGCGCCACGTACGACGTGCCGGCCGATGCCGATCCGGACGCGGTCTGCGAGAAGATGGAGGGCGACGAGTTCATCTTCGACGTCCAGACGCATCACGTCGACCCGGAAGGGCCGTGGGTCAACGAGAGCCCCGCCACGGCGAACTTCTTTCGCGCCTTTCGGCCCGACTGCACCGAGGCGGATAAGCTCGACTGCCTCAGCCGCTACTACTACGCGCACGACATCTTCATCGAGAGCGACACCAGCATCGCCGTGCTCTCGGACACGCCGTCGTCGACCGACTCCAGCGACCCGCTGAACTTCGACGAGATGAAGCGAACGCGCGACATCCTGAACGACCTGTCGCCGAAGGACGCCGGCCGGCTGCGGCTGCACAGCGTCGTCGTGCCTAACGTCGGTCCGCGTGCAGGCGCAGCTCGACCGCATGCAGGCGCGTGCGGAAGCGATGGATGTCGCCGCGTGGAAGATCTACACGCCGTACGGCCCCGGCAATACCGGCTGGTTCCTCGATGACCCCAACCTCGGCATCCCCGTCATCGAGCAGGCGCGGTCGCTCGGCGTGAAGACGATCTGCGCGCACAAGGGGCTGCCGCTCTTCGGCTTCGACGTCGCGCATGCATCACCGCGAGACATCGGCGTCGTGGCAGCGGCGTATCCCGACGTGAACTTCGTGGTGTATCACTCGGGCTGGTATCCAGGGACGCGGGAGGGTCCGTACGACGAGAACAACGCCGAGCGGGGTGTGAATTCCCTCGTGAAGAGCCTCCTCGACAACGGCGTGAAGCCCAACACCAACGTTTACGCCGAGATGGGCTCGACGTGGCGAAATATCATGAGCGACCCGACACAGGCGGCGCACGTCGTCGGGAAGCTGCTGAAGTACGTCGGAACCGAGAATGTGCTCTGGGGCACGGACTGCATCTGGACGGGGTCTCCGCAACCGCAGATTGTCGCCTTCCGGACGTTCAAGCTCGAGCCGCAATTCGCACAGCAATACGGTTATCCGGAGCTGACCGACGACCTCAAGCGCAAGGTCTTTGGCTTGAACGCCGCGCGCCTTTACGGCGTCGACCCGGACGAACAGCGCTGCAAGATCGAAGGCGACGAGGTCGATCGCCTGAAGACCGCCTGGACGGGCATGGAGGGGGACACGCACGAGCTGAGTTACGCCCCGAAGGGCCCGACATCCCGTCAGGGGATGTTCGCGTGGTTCGCGTCCCACGGCGGACGCTGGCAGCTTGGATGATTTGACATAAATGTGAACTGCGAGCGGACAGCGTTGCGGCCGACTATATACCCGTGAAGCGCGCAGCGTTCGTTCTTGCCGGCTGGATTGCCGTGGTGGCCGCCTACGTCGCGATCCTCGTGGCATTCGGCGCCGACCCCCAGATGGAAGGGGGCACCTTCGCCACCTTGGCGTTCCCGGCGCTCGTCGGGGGACTGCTGCTCACGGCCTACATCGCCTGGGACACGTACCAATCACGAGATAGCCGCATGGCCGTGAGCGACCTGAGTGCCCAGCTCGTGCGCAAGGAGATCGAGCTCGACCGGATGTCCACCGTCGACGAGCTGACGGGTCTCTACACACGACACCACTTCGACGAGAACGCCCGCCTCGAGTACAAGCGCTCGGAACGTTACTCGCGCGCGCTCTCGTTGCTGCTTCTCGAGGTCGATGATCTCGTCGCTCTGGGCGAGAACGTCGGCAAGCTCAGCAAGGGCTACCTGCTCTCGGAGATCGGTGCGATCCTGCGCACATCGCTGCGTGTGAATGATCCTCGGCTGCCGCTTCGGCGCAGAGACGATGGCAGTGCTATTGCCTGAGGCGACGACGGTACAGGCACGCGTCGTGGCCGAGAAGGTCCGGTCGAAGGTGGCCGAGCACGAGTTCCTGGGATTCGCCGAGGGCGTGCACGTGACGGTATCCCAGGGCATCGCCTCGATCCCGGCTGCCGACATCGCGTCGCACCAGGACCTCCTGCGCGCCGCCGAGGCCGCCCTCATATCGGCCAGGGCGTCCGGCTTCGACCAGGTCGCCGTGCATGAGCCCGACCTCCCCGAAGCGGCCGAGCCCCTCGCAAGCTAACCCGACCGTGCGTCGAATGCAGGCCGATATACTCGGCCAGCATGAAGCACACGTCGTGGACTGATCCGCCATGCCCGTAGCCCGCCTGCGCGGCGTCGTCGAGGAAAAGGGCGACGACTGGGCAATCATCGGCGTCGGCGGAATCGGTGTGCTGGCGTCGGTGCCCGGGACCACAGCCGAGGCCCTGACCGAGGGCGTGCCGGCCGCCCTCTACACCCATCTGCACGTGCGCGAGGACGCGCTCACACTCTTCGGCTTCGCCACGCGCGACGACCTGGAGCTGTTCGAGCTGCTGATCAGCGTCAGCGGCGTCGGCCCCCGCGTCGCGCTCGGCATGCTCTCGTCCCTTGACTACGCTCAGCTCACGACTGCCATCGCGACGGGCCACGCCGAGGCGCTGCGTCGCGTGCCCGGCGTCGGACAGAAGACGGCCGAGCGCATCGTGCTGGATCTGCGGGATAAGGTGACGCCGCCTGACACCGCCGTCGAGCCGCCGAAGCGCGCCGAGACGGAGACCGACGCCGAGATCATCGCCGCGCTCATGGGACTCGGTTACTCCCAGGCCGAAGCTGCTGCCGCGGCGGAGGCCCTTCCCGTAGACGGTGACACCCCGCTCGAGGAGCGGGTGCGCGAGGCGCTCTCGTACTTCGCGAGGACCTAGGAAGCCGAAGCCAGGCCGGACCGGGCTACATGTACTGCCCGCCGTTGGGGTTGAACTGCTGCCCCGTGATCCAGTCGCCCTCCGTGCACAGGTAGCGCACGAACGTCGCGACCTCCTCGGGCTTGCCGAACCGCCCGAGCGGGATCTGTTTGATGAGGTTCGCCTTCACGTCGTCGCTCAGGGCGATCACCATGTCCGTCTCGACGAAACCCGGGCACATGGCGTTGACGGTGATGTTGTTCCGCGCCAGCTCTTTTGCCGCCGACTTCGCGAACGCAATGAGCCCCGCCTTCGCCGCCGCGTAGTTCGACTGCCCGCTGTTGCCCATCTGCCCGATGATGCTCGACATGACGATGATGCGGCCGTAGTTCCGCTCCACCATGTGCGGGATCGCCGCCGACGTGCAGTAAAAGGCGCTGTTGAGGTCGGTGTTGATGACCTCGTTCCACTCGTCGACCGACAGGCGCTTGAGAGTCCGGTCGCGGTTCACCCCCGCGTTGTTGACCAGGATGTCGATCTGTCCGTATGTCTCGATCGTCTTCTCGATCAGCGCCTTGCAGTCGTCCGGGTGTCCGACGCCCGCGCGCACCGCGATCGCACGCCCGCCTCCCGACACGATCTCCCCGACAAGCTCTTCGGCCTGCTCCTCATTCGTGAAGTAGTTCGCGACGATGGCCGCGCCCTCGCGCGCCAGTTCCTTCGCGCATGCGCGACCGATGCCCCGCGACGCGCCCGTGACGACGGCGACCTGGCCCTCGAGCCTCTTCTCGGACATGTCTCCTCCGTACCTGCCTCTGACGCCTGAGCGTCGGCATTGCCGCGCGAGAATGTACCGGATGCCCGATGGTCAGGGTAGGCGCGCCGGCGCCCCGCGTCGTCAAGCGCGGGCGATGCACGAAACGTCCGCCGCGGAGTACGATCTGCAGACGTCCATCACCTGCGGGGAGGCAAGATGAACAAGGCGCACCTGGAGTACTGCTCGAGCGACGAATGGGCCGAGAGTGTGAAGAAGTGGATCATCCCGGGCGCGCTCGAAGGCGTCGACCTGCGCGACGACGTGCTCGAAGTCGGGCCGGGCCCCGGCCGCACGACCGAGGTCCTTCAGAACATGACGAAGCGGCTCACCGCGGTCGAGATCGACGACGAGTTCGCCCGTAAGCTCGCGGTCCGCCTCGGCTCGCCTTGCGTGCGCGTCGTGCGCGGTGATGGCACGAAGCTGCCGTTCCCTGACGGGCGCTTCACAGCCGCGGTCTCGTTTACGATGCTGCACCACGTCCCGTCGCCCGAGGCGCAGGATCGCCTGCTCGCCGAAGTCGCGCGCGTCCTCCAGCCCGGCGGCATCTTCGTCGGCGTCGATAGCCTCGACACGCCGCAATGGCGCGAGATGCACATCGACGACATCTGCGTGCCCGTGGACCCCGCGACGATCGCCGGCGCGCCTCGAACGCGCGGGCTTCAAGGACGTGCAGGCAGAGCCGAACCCCTACGTCATGCAGTTCCGGGCCGTCGCGTGATATGAGCGCCCTAGGATGGCGCTCCCGCCGGCATCGCCGCCATCCGGCGCTGCATCTCTTCCTCGCTCACATCCTCGATGTGTGTGCCGATCGACCACTCGTGCCCGAACGGGTCGCGCACCATGCCCATGCGGTCGCCGTAGAACTTGTCCTCGAGCGGCTGCACCTCGGACGCACCGGCATCGAGCGCGCGCTTGAAGGTCGCGTCTGCATCTTCGACGTACAGCAAGAGCGATGAAGTCACACCGTGCCTCGCGTCAGCGGCCTTCTCGGGCGCGTCCGCCAGCATGATGATCCGCCCGTTGAACTCCAACTCCGCGTGCCCGACCTTGCCGTCGGGACGTGACATCACGCCGCGCTCGCTCATGCCGAACGCCTTCTTGTAAAACGCGATCGCCTCAGATGCGCCGTAAATGTAGAGATACGGCGTCACGCTGCCGTACTCGTCCGGGACGTGCTTTACGTTGGCCATGATCGTTCTCCTTCGTGCGAATTGCTAGATGGGCACAGGCGGTGCTCTCATCTCGATTCTCGCGCCGAGCCCTTAGCGAGGCAATCCCCCTCCTGACGGATGTCTGTCAGGAGCTATCGATGCTTCTCGCTGCGCTTGAAGCGAAGCGCCGACCACGTTTCGTCGATGGAGACGTTGGATACGCTCTGCAGACCGAACTCTTGCGCCGCCGCGAAGAGCACGTCGCGATTGAGGTCGGCGGAGAGCCTCGAGGCCCTTCGGCCAGCAAATCCAGATGATTCCGCCCGGGCTTGCACACCTTCTCGGCGGCCGGCACCCGCTTCGCCACGCCCGCCTGCGTCTTCACGAAGAGCTGCACCAGGTCGAACTTCCCGCCCGCGCGGTGCGCAACGGTCACGCCGTCCGGCACCCCGAGGCCCGCGATGTAGCCCTCCGGCGCATCGAACACGAGGATGTGCATGCCCGGCCTGATCTGAAGCTTCTTCGCGAGCGCGGCGTCGGGCACGGCGCGTATCAGACGACAGTCGGTGGCCGGTACTCGCCCCAGACGCCGCGCAGCCCGCCGCAGATCTCGCCGAGCGTCGCGTACGCGCGCACCGCATCGAGGATCGCCGGCATGAGGTTCTCCTCGCCACGCGCCGTCTCGTTCAGATGCGCGAGCGCCGCCGTCACCGCTGAGCCGTCGCGCCGGGCACGGACGGCGTTCAGGCGCTCGACCTGCGCCCGCGCCAACTGGGTGTTCACGCGGAAGATCACTCGGGCCGGCTCTTCATCGCTGCGGAAGCGGTTGACGCCGACGACCACGCGCTCGCCCGACTCGATCTCCTGCTGCTGCGTGACGGCGGCTTCCTGGATCTCGCCCTGCATGTAGCCGGACTCGATCGCCGCCACCGAGCCGCCCATGTCCTCGACGCGATCGATGTACTCCTGCGCCGCCTTCTCGATCTCGTTCGTGAGCGCTTCGACGTAGTACGAACCTCCGAGCGGGTCCACAGTGTCCGTGACGCCGCTCTCGTGAGCGATGATCTGCTGCGTCCGCAGCGCGATGCGCTGCGCCTCCTCGGTCGGGATCGCCAGCGCCTCGTCGTAGCAAGAGAGCGCCATCGACTGCACGCCGCCGAGTACGGACGCCAGCGCCTGGATCGAGGCGCGAACGATGTTGTTCTCCGGCTGCTGCGCCGTGAGCGTCGCGCCCCCGGTCTGGACGTGTGTGCGCAGCTTCCACGAGTTCGGCTCCTTCGCCCCGAAGCGGTCGCGCAGGAGGTTCGCCCACATACGGCGGAGCGCGCGGTACTTCGCGATCTCCTCGAAGAAATTATTGTGCGTGTTGAAGATCCACGAGATGCGCGGCGCAACGTCATCGATGTCCACGCCGGACCGCTGGCACGCCTCCAGGTACGCGATCGCATTCGAGAAGGCGAAGCCGATTTCCTGCGCGGCCGTCGCCCCGGCGTCACGGATGTGATAGCCGCTGACGCTGATCGAGTTGAACTTCGGGGCGTAGCGCGCGCAGTACGTGATCAGATCGGCCGCAAGCCGCAGTGACGCCCGTGGCGGGTAAATATACGTTCCGCGCGCCACGTACTCCTTGAGCACGTCGTTCTGCGCGGTCCCCATGACGTCGCCCGCAGGCACACCCTGCTTCTCGGCGACGGCGATGTACATCGCGACGAGCACCGCCGCCGGCGCGTTGATCGTCATCGACGTGCTTACACGGTCGAGCGGGATGCCGTCAAACATCTCTTCCATGTCGGCGAGGGAGTCGATGGCGACCCCGACCTGGCCGATCTCGGCCTCCGCGTTCGGGTCATCGGAGTCCATCCCGATCTGGGTCGGCAAGTCGAACGCCACGGAGAGCCCCGTCTGTCCCTGCTCCAGGAGGAACTTGAAGCGCTCGTTCGACTCCTTCGCGGTGCCGAAGCCCGCGTACTGTCGGATCGACCAGAGTCGTCCGCGGTACATGTTCGGCTGCACGCCGCGCGTATACGGAAACTCGCCCGGGTAGCCGAGGTCACGCTCATAGTCGACGTCTGCTACGTCGAGCGGCGTATAGAGCCGGCGCGTCTCAGTAGAGGTCGTGTGGAACTCTGCGCGGCGCTCGCCGCCACGGTCGAGCGCCTTCTTCATGGTGGTGGAGTCCCACCGTGCTCGTTCGGCTTCGATCGCGCGCAGGTCGTCCTGCTGGTCTGTGCTCATCGACAGGCACCTCCTGGACGCCGCTGGCGGGTCGCCCGGCATCGAAATGGTACCCAAAACGCCCCGGCTTCGGCGTCGCGGGAGCCATGCAGGCGGCGATCACTGCGACGGTCAGTCCAGCGGGTCGAGCAGCACCGTGGCCTCGCCCTTCACGACGGCGTCGCCGTTCTGGTTCAGGCAGTCGGTGCGTACGGTGACGATGCGCTTCTCCGGGTCCACGGCCGTGACCTCGGCGTCGACGGTGATCGTGTCGCCGATGGCGACCGGGATACGGAACCGCATCTGCTGAGTCAGGTACACCACGAGCCACCCGGGCGCGAGCCTCGTCCCCAGGACAGCCGAGATATAGCCCGCCGAGAGCATGCCGTGCGCGATGCGCTTCCCGAACCGCGTCTTCGCCCCGAAGTCCTTGTCCAGGTGCAAAGCCTGGTTGTCGCCCGTGAGATCGGCGAACCGGAGCACGTCCTCTTCGGTAATCGTGTGGCTCATCGATACCTTGTCACCGGCCTTGACCGGAAGCTCGCTCATGTTTATCCGCCTTTCTTGACGCCGTCCGCGTCGATTTCATACTGCGCTACGCCCTGCGCGAGGCCGGGGAGATCGTCCTGGAGAAAGCGTTTGGCCGGAACCGAGTCCTTGAGGTAAGCATCGAAGAACGGCGTCGCAAAGGCCCGCATCAGTTCGTGCTGGCGGTCCAGCGAGAGCTTCTCGCCGCTCGGGTCGCTGCGCGCCGCGCATCCCCCGATGCGCGGTGCCCCTGCTCCGCTTGGTACGGCGCGCGCCGCCAGGCTCCTGACGCCCGCCACGACTGCCTCATCGTCGATGTCCGCGTCGGCGTAGCGTACATGCCCTGCTCCCGTCAGCTCCACCCAGTACCGCGGCGCGTGCGCGAGATCGTAGGCAACGCGGCTTTCGCTCGCGGGCACGACGAGGTCCACGGATCCGGCCATCAGCATGATCGGCACGCTCGTATCGGCGACCGCCGTCGCATCGATCACACAACCGCTCCCCGCGATCGGCAGCACCGCCCGGATGCGCTCGTCACGATCTGGCCCGTACACCGTCAGGAGCGCCGTGAAGGCGCCGTATGAGTGGCCCGCCAACCCGATCGCGTCCGGGTTGATGGCGCTGTGCATCAGGTTTCCCTCTTCGGCGTTGAATGCGAGCATCTGATCGATGACGAACGACACGTCTGCTGGTTGATTCGGGAGGTCCGCGAGCGTCGCGCCGCCTGGCGCCGAGGAGTTGCTGAGCGGGAAATCCGGCGCCGCAACGACGTAGCCGTGGCTGGCGAGATGGCGTGTGAACGACGCCGTGAGCAGGCGGTTTGAGCTGACGCCGTGTGCAAATACGATGAGTGGATACGGGCCGCCATCGGTATCCACGGGTGCATCGCGCCCTGCGTCAACGCCTGAAGCCGCGGACGGATACCAGATCTCGACGGCCATCCGCCGGTCCGGACTGCCCGGGAAGGTGCGGTTCGGAGCCGTCGGGCGGGATGTATCGACCACCTCGACGGTTGTGACCCCGACCCCGTGCGGGCCGGGAGCGACCGCGCTGTCCCACGAGAACGTCGCCGCCGCGCGCGGACTCGGCGTAGCATCGCCGGAGCCGCAGCCGAAGGCCATCGAAAGAGCGAGTACCAACAGGGCTATGAGTGCGAAGGCGCGGCTCGCTCGTGGCATCGATCGATCCTATCGCGCGAGGCAATTCACGCCACGTAGCGAGAGCCGTACGTTGCAAAACAGCGCAAGCGCCTAAACGATATCGATTGACAGTGGCATGCCCCGACCATAGGCTTAGGGCAGCGAAAGGTTCCTATTGGCGACGGCTCAAGAGACCGCAACCATCGAGCCGGCGGGGCGAACCCGAAAGCTGCGCCGTGGCCCGCTCACTCGCAAGCAGATTCTCGACGCTGCGCTGCGTTTGTTCTCCGAGAAGGGCTTCGCCCGCACGAGCGTCCGCGACATTGCCCAGGCGGCCGGAATCACGGACGCCGCCATCTACTATCACTTCGCATCGAAGCGCGAACTGTTCGAAGCGCTGATTGAGGAGCGCGGCTTCACCGCCGCTCTCGAAGAGCTCGAGCGCGCCGAGGTAAACGTCGGGCCGGAGGAGGCGATTCCCGGCATCGCCGTGAACGCGCTCCAGCTAATGTACGCCAACCGCGACCTCATGAAGGTGCTCATGGTCGAGGCGATGGCTGAAGATCCCGTGGCGGCCGAAGAATACGGGATGCTCGTCGAGCGCTGGGAAAAGGCGGAGGCACGCATCCTGCGCGTCTATGCCGACCGCGGCATGCTCCGGACCGCGCGCGTCGATGAGTTGGCGAAGCAGCTCGTCGTGACCGTGATCGGCGCATTCGCGGACCACCTATGTCCCCGGCGACGGCTCAGAGCGCCGATGACGCCGCGCCGCCCGCGCTCTGCAACCAGGTCCAGGTGGCGATGGAGAACATCGTCCAGGGGATCACCTGACGGCAGCCAACATGAACATCCACCCGCTCGAAGCGAAGTTGCCGGCCCCCTCCACCATCGAGGACGCGCGCTTCGCCCACGAGAGCGAGGAGGAGTTCGCCCGCCTGCTCGACTTCTACCGTGTGCGCTGGCAGTACGAGCCGCGCACGTTCCCGCTGCGTTACGGCGACGACGGCCGTATCGTCGAGGCGTTCTCTCCCGACTTCTACCTGGCCGACCTCGATCTCTACGTCGAGCTGACGACGCTCAAGCAGGGCCTCGTCACGGACAAGCACCGCAAGCTCCGCCGCCTCCGCGAGCTGTATCCCGAGATTCAGATAAAACTGCTGTACAAGAAGGACTACCTCAGCCTGCTGTCGAAGTACGGCATCGGCGCCGTCAACGAACACGAGCAGATGGGGGTGCGCGAGGTGCTCATCTCCGCGTCGCAGATTGAACGGCGGCTCAACGAGCTTGGCGTCGAGATCAGCCGCGACTATGCCGGCAAAGAAGTGCTGCTCGTCGGCGTGCTCAAGGGAGTGACCTGCTTCATGGCCGACCTCATGCGCCACATCTCCCTGCCCCTGAGTATCGACTTCATGACGATCTCGTCCTACGAGGACGACCGCAGCGGCGCGGTGCGAATCACCCAGGACCTCACCGAGAACATCGCGGGCCGCGACGTGCTCATCGTCGAAGACATCGTCGACACCGGCATGACCCTGAACCACCTGATGAAGCAGCTCGAGGCACGCGAGCCGATCAGCCTGCGCGTCGTCACGCTGCTCGACAAACGAGTCCGCCGCCTCGCCGACGTCCCGTTGGATTACGTCGGCTTCGAGATCCCCGACGAATTCGTCGTCGGCTACGGCCTTGACTACCGGCAGCGCTTCCGGAACCTGCCCTTCATCGCCACGCTGAGGAGCGAGGCGCTCCAGGAGCAGGCGCGCGGTGAGCCGCCGCCATAGCGTACGATGTCTGTGTTCGCCCCCGGCGCGTCGCCGGCTTGAGACTGAACGATGCCTGAAGCCCGAGAACGTCCCTCCTCGCTCCGCCCCCGGGCGTTGGCCGCGCATCAGTGACCTCTTCGAGGCCAACGAAGAGATGATCTCGTTTGTCGAACGCTACCAGCAGGTCTGGGACGCCGAGAGCAAGGCGATGCTCGCGCTGGCGGAGTTTCTGCACCAGCGCTCGGAGTCCATGCGCCAGCAGGTCGAGTTGATGCGCGCCGGAAGCGGCACATTTCGCCGCTATACGGAGTGGTCCGAGGCGCTACTCCGTCCTGACACGTTCATGCAGGCCTTCATGCGGCCACCGCTTCGTCCCGATGACGCGCCGCCATCGAAGGGTCCCGCGAAGGAATGACGCTCTCCGCACCGCCACGACCTGCGTTCCGGGGCGTATTGCACCTCGTGGCTGCGATGCTCGCGCCGGTCGGACTCGCGGTACTGCTGCTCATCGCCGGATCGCCTTCCGCCTACGTCGGCGCGGCGATCTTCGCGACGACGCTGATGCTGCTCTACGCCAGTAGCGCGAGCTACCACCTTGCGCCGTGGCCTGCGGGCCCGCGCCGGATCATGAAGCGCGTGGACCACTCGATGATCTTCGTTCTCATCGCGGGCACCTACACACCGTTCTGCCTCGTCGTCCTCGACCCCGCCTGGGGTATTCCCATGCTCGCCGTCGTCTGGTCGCTCGCGGCAGTCGGCGCCCTCACCAAAATCGCCTGGCCCGATACGCCGCGGTGGCTCAGCGTGTCGCTATATGTCGGGCTCGGATGGGTGGGCGTGGTCGCCGTTGCCCCGCTCATCGGCGCGCTCCCCGCCACCGCGCTGGCGCTCGTACTCGCGGGCGGGCTCGCTTACACCCTGGGCGCGGCGATCTACGCTGCGCGCTGGCCGGATCCTCTCCCGCGCATCTTCGGCTATCACGAGGTGTTCCACTCGCTCGTCGTCACCGGCAGCGGCGTGCACTTCGCCGTCATCGCCGCCTTCGTCCTCCGCTAGCCCGCGAGGGGGTCAGCGCATCCGTATCTGCTTCCTCATGTATCACGGCTCGATGGAGTCGGGCGGGCAGGGCGTGTACCTCGCGAACATCACGCGCGAGATGGTGCGCCTCGGCCAGGAGGTGCACGTCATCTCCGGCCCGCCGTACCCGGACCTCGATCCGGCCGTCGTGCATCACCGGATCGAGACCCACAGCTTCCAGTCGATGCTGCTCGACCGGCATGCCTATTTCGGCGCGCGTCCGCCGCTCACGCACCTCCACCCCCTCAACTACTACGAGTTCGCCTCCACGCGCTTCACCTTCTCGTCGCTCCTCGCCGTCTTCTCCATGCGCGCCGCTCGCGAAACTACGCGAGATCGAGGCGCGCACCGGCCGATTCGACATCGTCCACGACAACCAGACGCTCTCGTACGGCGTCTATCTCATGCGGGCGCTCGGCGGCCGCGCGGTCGTCGCGAACGTGCACCATCCGCTCGATGTCGATCTGCGCAACGGCCTGCGCCACGTGCACAGCCTCGCGCGCAAGATCGAACGCATCGCCTGGTACCCCTGGCACATGCAGCGCTTCGTCGCCCGCCGCCTCGATGCCCTCGTCTCCGGCTCCGTCGCGTCCGCCGACCTCGTGTCGAAACTGTGGCGGCTCCCGCCAGGTCTCATGCACGCGATCCACGACGGCGTAGACACGGATCGATTCAGCCCGGGCCCGCCGGACGAGCGCGAGCCCGGCAGCGTGCTCTTCGTCGGCAACTCCGAGGACTACAACAAGGGCATCGTCTACCTGCTCCGCGCGATGGCCCTCCTGCCCCGCGACCTCAAGGTCCGGCTGTACGTCGTGGGCGGGCCGAGAGGCGACTCGCCCGTCGTGCGGCGCGAGGTCGAGCGTCTCGAGATGAGCGACCGCGTCTCGTACGTCGGACGCGTCAGCGCCGACGAGCTCACGGCCTGGTACCGTCGCGCGCAGGTCGTAGTGTCGCCGTCGCTCTACGAAGGCTTCGGCCTGCCCGCCGTCGAGGCGATGGCGAGCGCCGCTCCGGTGATCGCCACGACGGCCGGTGCGCTCCCCGAACTGGTCGTCGACGGTGTCACCGGCACGCTCGTGCCGCCCGCAGCGCCGGAGCCGCTCGCGGAGGCCATCGCGGCGCTCCTCGCCGATCCTGCCCGATGCGGTGAGATGGGCCACGCCGGCCGCGAGCGCGCCATCGAGCGCTTCACGTGGACCGCGTGCGCCGTAGCGACCACTCGGCTGTATAACGATGTCCTGAGTCGCCGTGCTCGCCCCAATAGGGCCGAAGGTCAATTCCGTTAGCCCGTAGTCCGGCATAGAATCGATTCGCGCCGGAGTGGCGCTGGAGGAACCATGACTGTCAACGCAACGAAGATGAACGTGCGGCCAATCCCCACGCTGGACGAGCGCATCAACGAGATCCGCCACCTGACGGCGGAGATCGTCAACAAGGAGATCCTCCCGCATGAAAACGAGATCTGGGCCTGGCGCGACGGGCGCTCCAGCGACGCCGAGATCGAGCACGGCCGCCGCCTCCGCGAGGACATCAAGCGGAAGGTGAAGAAGGCGAAGCTGTGGGCGCCGCACCTGCCGCGCGAATTCGGCGGCATGGGGCTCGACGTTCCTGCAGCACGCCTACATGAACGAGGTGCTGTCCTACAGCCCGGGCGCCGCGTCGCTGTTCGGCGTCGTCGCGCCGAACTCCGGCAACCAGACGCATCCTCGTCAAGTACGGCACGCAGGAGCAGAAGCGAGAAGTGGCTGATGCCGCTGACCGAAGGGCGCGATGGAGTCCGGCTTCTCGATGACCGAGCCGCACAACCCCGGTTCCGACCCGCGCTCGCTGACGACCAAGCGCCGTGCTCGACGGCGACGAGTGGGTGATCAACGGCCACAAGTGGTTCACGTCGAACGGCTACGCGCGCCGACTTCTTCATCGTCATGTGCCGCACGTCCGACCCGAACGACACGACCGAGCCGCAACGACAAGATGACGCAGATCATCGTGCCGACGGAACACGAAGGGCGTGAACATCGTCCGCGGCGTGCCGGTGTGGGGCCGCGACGTCGAGCCACTGCGAGATCATCTACGACAACGTGCGCGTGCCGAAAGAGAACCAGCTCGGCCGCACCGGCACCGGCCACCAGGCCGCGCAGGACCGCCTCGGCGCCGGCCGCGTCTATCCACTGCATGAACTCGATCGGCTCAGATGTGGCGCGCGTTCGACCTGATGGTCGAGCGCGCGATGACGCGCGAGGTGCACGGCGGCGAAAAGCTCGAAGACAAGCAGTTCATCCAGGGCTTCATCGCCGACTCGTACATCGACATCCAGGCCGCGCGGCTGATGACGATCCACTGCGCGGAGAAGATGGAGAGCGGCGCCGACCCGCGCACCGACATCTCGGCGATCAAGATCTTCGTGCCCGGAGACGTACCACCGCGTCGTCGACCGCGCGATCCAGGTGTGGGGCGCGGCCGGCGTGTCCGGCGACCTGCCGCTCGCCGGCATGTACCTCGGCGCGCGCACGCTGCGCATCGCCGACGGCCCGGACGAGGTGCACAAGATCCTCATCGCGAAGAACGTGCTGCGCCGCTACCACAGCGGCGAGAGCTGGGACTTCGGGAACTAGGCAGCGCCGGCGCCGCAATTTCGCGCGCCGCAGGCTGTAGGGGCCGACCTGCGTGTCGGCCTCGGCCGCATGACGATCATCGACCGGATCAACGGCGACCCGCCCAACCCCCCCCCGCCGTCTCCGACGCACGCCAGCCCGGTTAGTCCCAGCCCCGGCGCGGTCTCCGTTCCTTGAACGGCTGTCCGTATTCAGCCCAACACGTACTTGGAGTATGCTGGGGCCTTCCGGCGACGGAAGCATGGATAAGAGGGTGCCATGATCGACGTGGATTACCTCATTGTCGGCGCAGGCGCGATGGGGATGTCGTTCGCCGACGTGATCCTTTCGGAGTCAAGCGCGACGCTCGCCATCGTCGACCGCTACGGTAAGCCGGGAGGGCACTGGACTCGCACCTACCCGCACGTCCGGCTGCATCAGCCCTCTGCGTTCTATGGCGTAAACTCCCGGCCCCTGGGCAGCGGCGCAGTGGACCGGCACGGGGGCAATGCCGGGCTGTTCGAGCTGGCCTCCGGCGCCGAAGTCGTCGCGTACTTCGACCAGGTGATGCATCAACAATTCCTCCCGAGCGGCCGCGTCGCCTTCTTCCCGATGAGCGAATACGCGGAGGGCGGCATCGCCTCGCTCGTATCGGGCGAAAAGCAGCAGGTCCACGCGAAGAAGGTCGTCGACGCCACGTACTCACATGTCGTCGTGCCGTCGATGCGGCCCCCACCGTACGACGTCGCCGAGGGTGTGCATTGCGTGCCGCCGAACGCGCTGACATCGCTCGAACAGCCGCCGCCGGCGTATGTCGTCGTGGGCGCTGGCAAGACGGGCATGGACGCCATCCTCTGGCTGCTCGATGCCGGCGTCGACGCGGACTGCATCACATGGATCATGCCCCGCGATTCGTGGCTCCTCGACCGCGCGAGAATCCAGCCGGGGCTCGAGTTTTTCGAGAGCACTGTCGGCGGCTTCGCGCTCCAGATGGAATCCGCCGCCTTGGCGACATCGGTCGCTGACCTGTTCGAGCGCCTCGAGGCGTCCGGCCTGCTCCTGCGCATCGACGTGAGCGTCCGCCCGACGATGTACCGCTGCGCGACCGTGTCGCGCGCCGAACTCGAACAGCTCCGCACGATCAGGAACGTCGTACGCATGGGCCGGGTTCGGGCGATCACCTCAACCGAAATCGTGCTGGACAACGGTGCCATTGCCACGACACCGGAAGACTATGCACATCGACTGCACGGCCGACGGCCTGGAGCGGAGGCCGGCCGTGCCCGTGTTCAAGGACGATCAGATCACGCTGCAGAACATCCGCAATTGCCAGCCGACGTTCAGCACAGCGCTCATTGGCCATGTCGAAGCCGCCTACTCGGACGCGGCGGAGAAGAACGAGATCTGCACGCCCATCCCCTACCCGGACACCGACCTGGACTGGCTGCCGGTCACGCTCGCGGACGCGACTAACTCGGCCCGCTGGAACAGCGATCGGGCGCTTGGCGCGTGGATGCGGGCGTCACGCCTCGATGCCTACACCACCGTGCAGTTCGATGGCGCGCCGAGCGAGGCGCAGGTAACCGTCATTGGGAGGATTGGCAAGTACACCCCGCTGGCGATCGAGAACCTGCCCCGCCTCATCGCGGAGCTGCCCGGCAGCTCCGGCTAGCCGGAAGTTCTTTACCAGCCCGTAACGTGGGCGTTCAGCCCCCAGGCCGCGTGCCAATTTCGTCGCAAGTGCCGACCGGACACAACTGCGACGCTCGACGCGCGGCAGCTGCGGCCAGGCCCCACATACTCAGGCCGCCCGTAGCCAGGCCCTTCAGCCCGCGCGGTCAGTCAACACATGTAGCGCGGACTTTTCGGCCCGCATCGACTTCGATTCGTGGCGTCGGCCGGTCGTGCTGCACCATATTCGCAGGACAACAATATGCCCCGAGTAAGAGCGCCTATGCGAGCTGCTTAGAAGCTAGATGCGGGCTGCAAAGTGGGTCGAGGTTTCTTTGCTACAGCGAGTCCATTTCTCGCCACCGCACGTCCCAGAGCCCTACGCTCCTTCGTCGAAGCCTACTGAGCAGGCGGAATCGTGTTCGGCCCTTGCTCATGAATTTCGGCGGAGCCAGGAGGTCTAGCGCGATGGCGCGGCTTACGAAACAGCTCCTCTGCTCGCTGAGCTAGGCTGGCGCCTTCGGCAACCGGATCGAAGAAGGTAGATTGTGCGACGTTGGTGCCCTGTCCCGTGTGGTGAACCGCTAAAACAACGGTCGTCCACAGCCGACCGTCTGATGCCGAGGGAAGCGTGGAGTGTGTCGGCGAGTGGTGCAGCCCGGAAGGCACTTACCTCCCAGGAGACCGTGCGCGCCACTGATATCCCCAGCGATGGCGAAGGCGGTCTCATTGGTCGTGAGCGTGGAAGCCCCCTGGGCCAGCTCAACGACGGCGCGCCCAGGCGCTATACCGGCTTCGCAACGGGAGTGAGTCGCGCCGTCAGAACATACGCAACGAGGACCGCGACGATCACGAGTGGCATGACGTTGACCCCGTTTGTTCCCAACAGCAGCGTTGCGAGCAATGTTGCCGTCAGCGGCAGGCGAAGCATCGAGCAGCACGTCGCTCCGATCCCCATCGCCACCGCCGGCGTGAGCGGAAGCCCGGGGAAGTGCGAGCCGAGGATCCCGGCCGCGGCGCCAATGAACATCGCTCCGAACACGGGGCCACCACGGAAGCTTCCGAGCGAGATGCTGTAAGCGAGCCCCTTGCACATCATGAGCAGGAGTAACGCGCCGGTTGACCACGAGCTGGACTGACTAACCAGTTCGGGGAGCTGAAACTGGCCGGAGAACAGTACGTTGGATGAGCTTTCGCCCGTCACCTCCGCGAACAGCACGGCAAGGCCGCCGACCAGCAAGCCCGCGATCGGCGTCAGGAGCATGACCCGGCGCTCGACGTGGGGTCGCACGCCGAGGGCGAGCTGGCGGAAACCCGCTCCGGCGAGCGCGCCGGCGACGCCAAATCCCAAGGCCCAGCCGAACATCGCGACGGAAGGACGGTCGAACTGCCGGGAGACGCGGGATCGCCAACGTGAAGGTGCCGAGGCCCGTCAGGGAGTCCAGCCCGATGAAGATCAAACTGCCAATCCCGGCCGCGAGCATGCCCGGGACGAGCACGACGCCCAGAGTAGGTCCGCCGAGCCCCGAAGCCTCCATCAGGAGGAAGGCGCTCAGGAGCGGAGACCCGAAGAGCGCGCTGATCGCGGCGAAACTGCCGGCCGATCCGATCACCTTCTCGGCCATCGGCGACGCGTCGCGCTTTGCAAGCTTCACCGCCATCACGCCGAGCCCGCCGCCGAGCGCGATCAGCGGCGCCTCGGGACCGAGGACAACGCCGAGACCCAATCCGGCAAGCGCCGCGAGAAGCACACCGGGAAGCTGGACTGGCGATGGACTACCTCCGACCTGGAAGCCATCGGCGGGCGAGTGGCCGCCCTTTCCCGGGAGATAACGGACCACGAGTCCAACGAGGATCCCGGCGACGAGGAGCACCGGAAGCGGCCACCAGACGGGTGTGCTATCAAAGCCGAGATGCTCGGGGAGCTCGAACACCTTGTCCTGCGTCCAGCGGATGGCGTAGTCGAAGAAATACGCGGCCGCAGAGATCGGAGCGCCGATGACGGCGGCCAGTAGGAGCAACTGGACGT
Organism: uncultured Chloroflexia bacterium; assembly: GCA_963736015.1. Taxonomy (GTDB): domain Bacteria; phylum Chloroflexota; class Dehalococcoidia; order DSTF01; family JACRBR01; genus CAVTNG01. The sequence goes on from CAVTNG010000010.1 coordinate 52,234, forward strand.
AGCTCCGTGTACGCAGGAGGGCCAGCGGGTCCGGATGCTCTTCCGCTGTAGGTCCTTCGGGGACAGCCGGGGTGTTCGTGCTCACCATTCGCTCGCTCGTTTCGTGCGCTCTCGGACCTTGCCGACGATGCCAGGAAGTGTCTACTCGGACGCGCCTGGTGCAGGTGGCGCCTCATCACTCTCCCGAGTCCGCAGCACGGCGAAAATGGCGATGAGCAGATAGCCGAACGCCGCAGCTCTGGGGGCCACGATCGCGAGCGCAGTCGCGCCGATGTAGAACCCAATGTTCGGCGTCGTCGCGAGCAGGATTGCGTTGACGTCCTCCTCGCTCACTTCTGGTCTGAGGAGACGGCGGTCGCGCGCGGCTGTGGCCCAGAGCGCGCCCAGAAGGACTGAGATGACGAGCAGCGTGGCGCCATAAAAGATGACCGCGGCGCGCTCGGCGTCGCTGCTGCGTATCGCGTCCGCCACGAGCCTCGTGGGGAAGGGCAGGAAGGCGACTGCCATCAACACCAGCAGGTTGAGTTGCATCAGCCTGGTGTTGATGTACTGCAGGCGTGAAAAGAGTGCGTGATGTGCAAGCCAGATCCCGCCGATCGTGAGGAAGCTTGTCGCGTACGCGAGGTAGCCGGGCCACTGATGAGCGATGCCGGTCCAGAGATCATCGAACGCGACTCGGGCACGGCGAGGTCGAGCACGAGCAGCGTGATCGCGATGGCGAACACGCCGTCGCTGAACGCTTCTGTCCGCCCTCTGCTCCAGCGGCTCATCGCGAATCCAGGCCGCGCATCGATGATGTCCGCGTCACGCGCTCAGCCAACATTTTCCTACTCCGGAGCGCTTTCGGCGCGGTGGCATCCTCGCGAAAGGAATGTACGGGCAAGTCTGCTCAGCAACGCGCACGAGGGCTGCAGTCGCCGCGCCGACCGGCATCACGACGCGATCATACGACATCGAACCCGACGATGGGCCGAGAAGTCCGCTGTACACGTCGTCACCCTCGCGAATCAAATTGCCGGTGTTCGGGCGCCTGCTATGGAGCCGAATGGCTCTTTGTCTTAGTAGCTCGACGGTAGAAAGTGGAGTTAGTGCCGAACACGAGCGGACGCTCATGTGCACCAAGAACAAACTAGCCCCAGGAGGGGCAGACAATGAGCATCGGACCTATTCAGATTTTCGCTATCGGTTTTCCGGACAACAGCCGTTTCGAGGGCCGCATCGTCGCGGAACTCGACAAGCTGCGCGACGCGGGAGCCATTCGCGTCGTCGACTCACTCTTCGTCGCGAACGAGGGTGATGACTCGGTCATGGTCCGCACGTCGGACCTGAGCGACGAGCGGCGCCAGGAGCTGGGCGCCGTCGTGGGCGCGCTCATCGGGTTGGGCGCGGCCGGCCGAGAAGGCGCCGCGGCGGGCGCCACGCTGGGCGCGGAGCGCGCTGCTGCCGCGGGCAAGTCTGCGCGTGGCAAGGAGTTGGCCTCGGAGATCCTCGCCGACCTTCCGGAAGGCAGTTCGGCGCTCCTGCTCATCGTTGAGCACCTGTGGGCGATCCCCCTTCGTGACGCCGTGCGCGATGCGGGAGGGCTCGTCCTGGCGCACCGCTCGGTCAGCGCAGAGGACCTCATCGCTCTCGGTGTGACCATCGCCGAGCCAGTGACCGCGTAGTGACGGAACAGGTCTCGCAGCCAGGCTGTGAGACCTGTTCCTTCCTCCTTCAAGGAGATCGGAAGTCTGGAACTCGGATCCCATGAGTTCTTTTCTCCCTCTACCTCTTCTCTCCTATCCTCCTTAACTTCCTTTCCGGAGCGCTGCACCCAACCCTCCCCTTATCCGGAGTTGGGATGGGCCATGGCAGGACGGGCGACGCCCTCGTCGTTTAAGGCACCAGGCGTCGCGCTGTCGCTTCGCATTCCAGCGAGCCCTGCTCAGCGCACCACTTTCGGGATTTCTTGGACAAGCCGGTGCGTGCCGTCTTGCGGATCCGCGTGTGCCGTTCGGCACTGTGTTGAACGTCGGATGAGATGCACGCTCCAACAACGAAGCCCCACTGGTGTCGGCCAGCTGACATCAAGAGAGAAGAATGAAGACGTGACAACATGAAGGTAATCATCGTCGGTGGCGTCGCAGGAGGAGCATCGTGTGCCGCGCGCTTGCGCCGGCTGGACGAACAGGCCGAGATCCTCATGGTCGAGCGGGGGCCCTACGTCTCGTTCGCGAACTGCGGGTTGCCGTATCACGTTGGGAATGTCATCGAGCACGAGTCGAGCCTGCTTGTGGCGAATGAACGGGTGTTCCGCGAGCAGTTCGCGGTCGATTGCCGGACGCGCTGCGAGGCGATCGGAGTTTCACCGGCCGACAAGACGGTGCAGCTCAAGGACCTCGCGACTGGCGAGGTGACCACCGAGTCCTACGACAAGCTCGTGTTGTCTCCCGGCGCGCCTTCGATTCGCCCGCCGCTACCCGGCATCGACCTTCACGGAATCTTTCCTGTGAGGACGGTCCCGGACGCCAGGGAGATCCGTGAATGGATCGAGGAAGGTACGAGCTTCCTCTCCGGCATGGAGCGGTATTCCGGGTTCCAGACCGTGCGACCCAAAAGGCATGCCGTCGTCGTCGGCGGCGGCTTCATTGGCCTCGAGATGGCGGAGAACCTTGTTGCGCGTGGCTTCGATGTGACCGTGATCGAGATGTCGGACCAGGTCCTCGCCCCGCTCGACCGGGAGTACGGGCGCATCGTCGAAGACTTTCTGGAGCTGCACGGCGTTCATGTCGTCCTCGATGATGGTGTGGCTGCATTCAAGCAGTCCGAGGAAGAAACACTGCAGGTGTTGACCCAGTCGGGAAACTCCTTCCCAGCGGACATCGTGATCCTCGCGCTCGGCGTGCGACCTGATACGACGCTGGCGAAGCTTGCCGGGCTCGAGATCGGCGAACTCGGCGGGATCCGTGTCGACGAGCACATGCGCACAAGCAATCCGGACATCTTCGCCGTCGGTGACGCGGTCGAGGTGCGCGACTTCGTCACAGGCACGTGGAGTCTCATCGCGCTGGCAGGCCCGGCAAACAGGCAGGCTCGCATCGCCGCCGATGTGATCTCCGGGCGCGATTCTCGATTCCGCGGCACGCAGGGCACGGCGATCGTCGAGCTCTTTGGCGCGGCGGTCGCCTGGACCGGTGCCAACGAACGCACACTCAAGGCCGCAGGCGACATCGACTACGAAAAGATCTACATCTATCCGAACTCACACGCGGGCTACTATCCCGGGGCCAAACCGATTGCGCTCAAGGTGATCTTCCGGAAATCCAACGGCCGTCTGCTCGGCGCGCAGGCCGTCGGCGAGGACGGTGTCGACAAGCGCATCAGCGCCCTCGCGATGGCGATCCAGCTCGGAGCGACGGTGTATGACCTCGAAGAGAGCGAGCTTTGTTATGCACCGCCGTTCGGCAGCGCGAAGGATGCCGTCAACTTCGCGGGCATGGTTGCATCCGGCGTCTTGCGCGGTGACATGCCGCTGAGTCACTGGGATTCCCCGGGAGACAGTTTCCTTCTGGACGTTCGGGAAAAGGTTGAGCTGGCGGTCGAGCGCCTACCAGGTGCGCTCAACATCCCGCTCGGCGAGTTACGGGGCCGCCTCGGTGAGTTGCCACGCGACCGTGAGATTCGCTTGATCTGTCGGTCCGGCCAGCGCGCATATACAGCGACGCGGATCTTGATGCAGCACGGCTTCAAGGCGCGGGACATCTCCGGCGGCATGTTGTCCCATGCGCTTCTCTCACCGCGGTCAGCCTCCGAACCTGCGACCATCGGGTGAGAGTTCGGACGGCGGAGCGCTTTGCTTCGGGATCCGGCACTGCGACCGAATACGCGACGTGTATGGAGACCCGCCTTCCCCCTCAGGAGCACGCGTCCGCCAGAGGATCACGCAGAACGGATCGGGCGTAGTGTCGCCGTCACGTCGCACAATGTTCATTTCGTGCTAGAGCGCGTTCGCTTTCTCAACCGAGAAGTCCGGAGGCGCGCCCGTCAGGCAGTCGCGTCAAGACGTATTGACCGAACGTCCCGTCCGGCAAGTACGCGTTGACGGTTATGCGAACCCGCCGGACTCGATTCTCAGCTCCAACAGCCGGCTCACCTTCACCCGCCGCGATCCGAACGCATAGAACGCGTTTCACGCTCTTCCGGCCAGTGGCACTAGCGGGCGCTACCGACGCAGCGTCGCCCAGATCCGTTCTTCCGTTCGCCCGGGCGGTCGCGTTTCTGGATGCCGGCTGCTACCGTTCCGGCGGGTCGTTCCGAGTTCAGTCTGAACTTTGTTGGTGAACAAAGATGCCCCGAGTAACCTTGCGTGCTGCCCGGTTTCATCCTCCCCCGGTCTTCCGTTCGGCCCCTGACTTGCGACAACGGCCTACTTGTACCACCGGGTTCGTCCACCGGGACGCGCTCAGCTACTCGGAGCTTCCTTACGATATCAGCAGTCCGGCGGCCCGTCAATCCCGTTATGGTGTCAAGTTTATTGAACTTTCTGCATAACGATGGCGCGGTTATCGCAAACCACCTATGGCCCGTTATGGTGCCGCCTGCATCGGCGCACGGTGCCGGTGAGGGAGCAGGGGATGCGGCACCGCGGCAGCGAGATCGATGTCGAAGCGCACACAGTGCGTGACCGCGACGGCCACACGTATCCCGTCGATGGCCTGCGCATCGCGGACAGCGGCGTGTACTACGAACGCCCCATCGGCGGTCGTGAGCCGTCGGAGCGGACGCCGGGCCAGCTGTTCTACCACCAGCAGCGCTGGATCCTCCCCGCACAGGGCTGGGTGCTCAACCGCTTCGCATTCTTCCCCGACTTCCCGCGCCCCGTGGACTGGTACATCGAGACCGAGATCATCACCGTCGACGGCCCGCTGTGGCGCATCGCCGACGGCTACCTGGACGTCGAGGTGCTGGACGGCGTCCGGTACGAGGTCGACGATGCGCACGAGCTCGCCGAAGGCATGCTGCGCGGCGACATATCGCTCACCGATGCCGCCGTAGCGCTCACCTCGCTGCACGAGCTGTGCCAGGCCCTCGAGCGGCTCGACTTCTCCGGCGCCGCGCTTCTTACGGAGTACGCGCCCGGGTTGCCGCCCCCCGGCGACCCGCGCTGACCGAACCCCGTGCCGCCACTACACTCCTCGCATGGAGAAGCGCCGCCTCGAACGCGCCGACGGCCGCTATGTGCTCTGGTATGGCTTCGATGCCCCGCTGCCCGAGCTGATCGCGGGCGAAGAGCCGTCCCGCGGCGACGAGCGCCTCGAACTGCGGCGGAGCCCCCTGCTCGACGAGCTGGTCATCGTCTCCACGGGCCGCCAGGACCGCACCTTCCTGCCGCCCGACGACCACTGCCCGCTCTGTCCCACGCGCCCCGCCGCCGCCTTCTCGACGGAGATCCCTTCCGCTGACTTCGAGATCGCCGTGTTCGAGAATCGCTTCCCCAGCTTCCGTCCCGACGCGCCCACCGTTGACAATGCGTCACCCCTCGAACATCGTGCCCGCGCGGCCGGAGTGTGCGAGGTCATCGTCTACGCGCCGCAACACGACGCGACGCTCGCGTCGCTGTGGGCCAGCGATGTCCGCCACCTGGTCGATGTGTGGACGGATCGCTACCAGGAGCTCAGCGCCCGTCCCGAGGTCGCGTACGTGTTCATCTTCGAGAACCGCGGCAAGGAGATCGGCGTCACGCTCACCCACCCCCATGGCCAGGTCTACGCCTTCCCGTTCCTGCCGCCGCGCGTCCAGCAGGAGTACGATGCCGCCGCCGCGCATCACGCCCGCACCGGCCGCTGCCTGATGTGCGACATCGTTGCCGACGAACGGCACTCCACCGCTCGCATCGTCGCCGAGGAAGAAGGCTTCGTGGCGTACGTGCCATTCGCCGCGCGCGTTCCGTACGAGGTGCACGTCGCCGCGACGGTGCACCGGCCGTCTCTGCTCGACCTGACCGACTCCGAGCGCGATGGCCTCGCTCGCCTGCTCCGCACCGTGCAGGCGAAGTACGACGGTCTCTGGGGCTTCCCGATGCCCTACACCATGTCGATGCACCAGCGCGCGACCGATGGCATCGACCGGCCGGGCGATCACCTGCACATCGAGTTCATGCCCCCCTATCGGAGCCGCGACCGGCTCAAGTTCCTCGCCGGCGTCGAGACGGGCGCGGGGACGTACATCAATGACACCGCCCCGGAGGAGAAGGCGGCCGAGCTGCGCGAAGTCGAGCCCCCCGATGAACAAAGCTAAGTGCCAGGCCCGTCATGCCGAGCAAGTCCGTTATGCGGAGACAAGTCCGTCACGCTGAGCGCCAGCGAAGCATCTTCCCCCGCGGCCCCGACGGCTCGGTCATGCAACTCGGTCGGACGTTACAAGCCGCCGCAACCTCGGCCGTCCGCGGAAGCGGCCTGTCATGCTGAGCAAGCCTGTCATGCCGAGCATAGCGAGGCATCTTTCCCCTGCGGCCACGACCGCACCGCCCGGCGACGACGCGCTCGTCACGTTCCGGACGACCGAAATGCCTGCCCTGCCGCCGAGACCGAGGTTCTCATGCCGAGCGTAGCGAAGCATCTCGAACTGGCGACCAGCTCGAGTGCGCTATGCCGGACGCTTCCTCTTCGCGGCCTTCCGAGCCGCCTCGCGCTCGAGATTGTGTCTCGCTCCATACTTCGCGATGTCCCGGATCAGCCCCACCGGCACGCGCTTGTCGAAGGCGAACCGCAGCGTGCCCTTGGATACCCGATACGGCGCCAGCCGTTCCGTGAACTCGTCTGCGTCGCGCGCCGCCGCAGCGAAGATCGAGTAGTGGTCGCGAAACGCCGCATAGTACAGCAGCATGCCGTGGTACTTGAACGCCGGCATCTGGTAGCTGATCGCTTCCTCGGCTTCCGGCACCGCCTTGCGCACGGTTTCGCGTATCTTCTCGAGGATGCGCGCGCACATCGGGAGCTAACCGCGCGATGTACTGGTCGACCGCCCTGGCTTCTGTGCTCGGCATGTCCGTTACCCCATGATCGCGTTCCGTGTTGAGGCATTGTACGAGGCCTGAATGCCGCCCGACCGCCCGCTCATTGATACCCCTGAACCGCACGCCGCGCGCGTTGCGAAACTCTTCGCCGCCTTCGAGCGCGAGTACCGCTGCCAGCCCGAAGGCATCACCGAGGCGCCCGGCCGAGTAAACCTCATCGGCGAGCACGTCGACTACAACGACGGCCTCGTATTGCCGTTCGCCATCGACCGCAGCGTCCTGTGCGCGTGGGCGACGACGGCCAGGGCTCAGCGCCTATTCGGTCGACGGGACCAGAGCAGCGCGCGGCCAGCGACAGACGAACGAGCCGTCAGTGGGCGGCTTACTTGTTCGGTACGGCAGCTGCGCTCGAGCGCGGCGCGCGCCGATCTCCTGGTGGCCGTCACCGGCAACGTCCCGCCAGGGCGCGGGACTCTCGTCCTCCGCTGCGCTCGAAGTCTCGATCGCTGGAGCGTTTCGCGACGCCTTCTCGTTCGATATCGACAACGTTACCCTCGCAAAGCTCTGCCAGCGCGCCGAGAACGAGTACGTCGGCGTCCAGTGCGGGATCATGGACCAGTTCGCGTCCGCGCTATCCAGGCGCGACCACGCCCTGCTCATCGACTGCCGCACCCTCGCCTACCGCCACATCCCTCTTCGGCTCGAGGCCGCCGGCCTCGCCATCGTCATCGCCAACAGCGCCGTCACACGCGAGCTCGCATCGAGCGCCTACAACGACCGCCGTCGCGAGTGCGAGGAAGCCGTTGCGCTCCTCCGCGACCGTCTCGGCCGCCCCGATTTCGCGTCGCTGCGCGATGTCAGCGAGGCCGAGATCGAAACCATCGAGGTCGACGCCGTGCCCCTTCGCCGCGCCCGCCACGTCGTGCGCGAGATAGCCCGCGTCGCGGCGGCGACCGAGGCGCTGGAGCACGACGGCTTCGAAGCGCTCGGGCAGCTCATGGTCGAATCGCACCTCAGCCTCCGCGACGACTACGACGTCAGCTCCCAGCAGATCGACCTCCTCGTGGGACTCGCCACCGCGCAGGACTACGTGCTCGGCGCGCGCCTCACCGGCGCCGGTTTCGGCGGCTGCACCGTGAACCTCGTCCGCGCCGACGCTATCGACGCCTTCGCCCGCGACGTCATCGCCCCCTACCGCGAGCGCACCGGCCTCCCGGCTGTGATGTACGTCACACCCGCTTGCGACGGCCTGCGCACATGGCGTCTGTAGCGTCGCTTCTCGTCGGTACTGCCGCCTGACGCTTCGTGTTCATCGCTCGTCCGGTGTAGCCTCGCCATATGCGAGACGTGCACACAGCACCAGGCGAGCGGTGCGTCCAACGACCGCTGCCGGCGCGCAGTCGGGACGGCGCAGACGCGCCCATCCCGGCTTTGATTGCGTCGGACCCGGTGCAATCAAACGCAATCAAATGCAATCGAACACTTCGCTCTCGTCGGCCATCCGCAGATTCACACGACCCGCAACCGTCGCCCCGTCCGCCCGAAAAAAGTGCACGAAACGCAATCAAGAACCCATCCGACCTCCGCGCCTCTGCGGTTTACCCGGACGTCGCGGCTACCTGAAAGGAAGCCCGTTGCCTACACTGACCGCCATGAAGTTCGCCGACCGCATCGAGAAGCTCCCGCCATACCTCTTCGCCCAGATCAGCAAGAAGGTCGCGGCGAAGAAGGCCGAGGGCATCGACGTCATCTCGTTCGGCATCGGCGATCCCGACCTGCCGACGCCGCCGCACATCCTTGCCGCGCTCGAGCAGGCCGCGCGCGAGCCCGCCAACCACCGTTACCCCGAGACGGAGGGACTGCCCGAGTTCCGCCAGGCCGTTGCGGCGTGGTACGAGCGCCGTTTCGGCGTGACGCTCGACCCTGCGAAGGAAGTGATGTCCCTTATCGGCTCCAAGGAGGGCATCGGCCACATCGCCCTCTGCTTCATCGACCCCGGCGACGTCGCGCTCGTGCCCGATCCCGCGTACCCCGTGTACGAGATCGGCACCATGTTCGCCGGCGGCGAGCCCTACACATGCCCCTGCTCGAGGAGAACGGCTTCCTGCCCGACTTCGATGCGGTTCCCGCGGACATCGCCGGCCGCGCGAAGATCCTCTGGCTCAACTACCCCAACAACCCGACCGGCGCCGTCGCCGACATCGATTTCTTCGAGGGGGCGGTCCGCTTCGCGAAGCGCCACGACATCGCCATCTGCCACGACGGTCCCTACAGCGAGGTCGCGTACGACGGGTACATGCCCGTCAGCTTCCTTCAGGCGAAAGGGCGCGATGGACGTCGGCATCGAGTTCCACTCGCTCTCGAAGAGCTACAACATGACCGGCTGGCGCATCGGCATGGCCGTCGGCAACCCGTCAGATCATCGATGCCCTGATGCGCGTGAAGTCGAACCTGGACTCCGGTGCATCGCAGGCGATCCAGCGCATGGCGATCGCCGCGCTCGAGGGCCCCCAGGACTGTATCGAAGAGCACAACGCGATCTACCAGCGCCGCCGCGACAAGGTTGTCGACGCCCTCCGGAAGCTTGGCCTGCACGTCACGCCGCCCAAGGCCAGCCTCTACGTATGGGCGAAGGTGCCCGCTGGCATGACTTCCGCGCAATTCGCTGAACGCCTGCTCGACGAGGCCGCCGTCATCGTCACACCCGGCAACGGCTACGGCCCCCACGGCGAAGGCTACGTCCGCCTCTCCCTCACCCTCCCCGACGACCGCGTCGATGAAGGGCTGCGGCGCATCGCATCGGTGCCAGCGCTCGTGTAGCAAAGAACACCGATCATTGGCGCATCGGACCGGGCTCTAGCTCCGCACACGGCTTGCTAACCTTTCCGACAACCGATAACCGCCACGCGAACACCGAGAATCGAGGCAGGCACCATCGCACGCATGCATTCCACGGCAGAAGAACCCGAACGCGCCTACCTCGTCGGCGTGCAGCGCTCCGGCGACCGCGACGGCTGGCGTGGCGAGGCATCGATCGAGGAGCTGGCGCTGCTCGCGCGCACGGCCGGGGCAGAGGTCGCCGGCTGCAACGCTTCAGAAACTCGATTCGCCGCACCCGGCGACGTATGTCGGTAAGGGGAAGCTCGAGCAGATCCGCTCGGGCGCAGGCGGCGATGATGGCTACAGCATGGTCATCTTCGACGATGAACTGACGCCGTCGCAGCAGGCCAATCTCGAGGATGCGCTGAAGGTGAAGGTCCTCGACCGCACGGCGCTGATCCTCGACATCTTCGCCATGCGCGCCCGGACAAAGGAGGGCCGCCTGCAGGTCGGAGCTCGCGCAGTCGGAGTATCTGTTACCGCGTCTGAAGGGGCAGTGGAGCCACCTCGAGCGCCTCGGCGGCCGCAGCGGCGCGCCCGGCGCGATCGGCGTGCGGGGCCCCGGTGAGACGCAGATCGAGACGGACCGCCGCCTCGTGCGAAAGAAGATCCAGAAGCTGAAAGCCGACATCGAGGACGTGCGCCAGCAGCGGTCGCTGTACCGCCGCCGCCGCGAGCGCGAGGGCGTTCCCGTGGTTGCCCTCGTCGGCTACACGAACGCCGGCAAGAGCACGCTCATGCGCGCGCTTACGCGCGACAGCGACGTGTACGTGCAGGACAAGCTCTTCGCCACGCTCGACCCGCTCACGCGCCGCGTCTACCTCGACCAGACGCACCCCGCCCTGCTGACCGACACCGTCGGCTTCATCCAGAAGCTCCCCACCCAGCTCGTCGCCGCGTTCCGCGCCACGCTCGAGGAGCTGACCGACGCATCAGTGCTCGTGCACGTCGTCGACATCACGCACCCGGACGCAGCGCACCAGAGCCAGACCGTCGAGGAGACGTTGCGCATCCTCAGGCTCGACGACAAGCCCCGGGTCACGGTACTGAACAAGGTCGATCAGCTTCCTGACGCCGACGGCAAGCGCGTGGAGTCTCTGGAGGAACTCGTGTCATTCCAGGGCGCGCTCACGCAGAACATCCCGGGCGCGGTCCTGCTTTCGGCCGAGAAGCGATGGGGCATCGATCTGCTGAAGCAGCGGCTGGTAGAGGTGCTGGAGCGAGCGCCCGTGGCGGCGCACTAAGGTCCGCGCTAGTCCCCAAGCTCCGACTTGTAGCCCAGGCTCATGATCTCCTCGACGTACTCGCCGCGCCACCCCGGGTTCGGGATATGGATGCCGTGCTCGCGGAACCAGCGGTGGTAGCTCAGGTACTCGTCCTCGAGCTTGCGCCGCCAGGCGTCCTCTTCTGCGAAGATGCCGGGCTCGACGTCCTCGAGGCGCGCGCCCATCTCGCTGGGGTCGAGGTCGAGGTCTTCCTGCCAGTAGTCAGCCAGGTAGTCGAGGCAGTCCTCCAGGTCCTTCCGGCAGTCGTTGATGAGCAGCGTCATCATGCCTTCCTGGTCGATGGGGTTGGCGCGCAGTCGCAGTTCGCGGGCGCACGGCTCGCAGACAATGACGAGCTTGCGGGCGTCGCACTCTTCCTTGTTCTTGCAGTTGTGGCCGCGGGGGGAGTATTCGGCCGCGGAGGGCGCCCGGCTGTAGCCCGCCACGAGCGTAGGGCTCAGTGAGCCGCAGCGAAGGCACGACAGCTTGTCGGCGAAGATGTCATCGATCGCCTTGTCCCAGTCGATCTGCATCACCTGCCTCCTAGCGCGCCCGGAATCGCGAACCCATCTTAACTCCGGGGGTATGGCCATTCAACGAGCTGGGTCCCCTCGGCCACCAGGCTGTGGGGATCGACGCGGTTGGTCGATACTAAGGACGGGTATCGGAAGGGGTCACACCGGATGAATATGCGCCGGATTCGGCCGGTCCGCCTGGTTCAGCCCGCGGACGGTGAGATGTTCACGTCGCAGGGACGCCCCGAAGAGGAGCGGGCGCCCATTCGCTGGACCGCGCTCATGCTGCGCTTGCTCACGCTCGCGTGGGCGGCGGCCATCGCCGTTGCGTTGTTCGACGAGTTCGGCCTCGTGGGACACCTGCCCTTCCTCATGGCCATGGGGATGACGGGCCTGCTTGTGGCCGCCGGATTTCTCCTCACGCGCGAAGACCCGGAACTCGAATCTAATCGGGCGGCGGGCGCCTTGGAGGACGATAGCGAACGGGACCTCCTCACAGAGCTACCCACGTTTAAACAATTCTCACGGCGTCTGGGCGATGAGTTCTCTCGGACGAGGAAGTCGGGCCGCTCCTGTGCCGTCGTGCTCGTCGATGTCAACAACCTCTCGGCGGTGAACAAGGAGTACGGCGTGCGCGCGGGCGACGAGGTGCTCCGCCACGTCGCCAAGGCCATCGACGGAACCCGGCGCTACAACGACTTGGTCGCCCGCCTCGGTGACGACGAGTTCGGCGTGATCCTCATGGACACGGGCGAGGACGGCGTCCGCGCCTTCATCGACCGGCTCGAAGACCGGCTCTCGCGGGAGTCCGCTGTGGCTGATGTCAACGGGCGGTCGGTCTCACTCTGGGCCGGCATCTGCACGGGCAGCGCGCTCTCGAACCCGGCAATCACCACCGCGGAAGGTGTCCTCGAGGCCGCGATGGGCGACCTCAATCACGCCAAGCAGGAGCGAGAGCGCCGTCGCCGGATGTGGCTCTCCGCCTAAAGCGAAATTGCAGCGAGCCCGTTCTTCTCCGATGAGCGCTCGAGGCTCGGCAGTCAGGCGGCGCGGTCGATGCCCAGGCGCCGAGCGGCTTCGCGTGGGTCCAACCCTTCTGACCGCGTCAGTAGCTGGATCACCGAGCCGATGCGGAGGATGAGCGCGAGGCTCGACGGCGTTTCGAATCCGCCTTCCAGTGCGCGGTTTAGCTGCTCGTCGTAGCCGGCGTGGAGCTGCGTCCGTAGACTCTCGTTCCGCGCCGCCTCGGCCCAGATCTCGATGAGGATGCGGCCCGTCGCATCATCGTGTCTGGAGTCGGCCACGCCGAACGGCAAGAGAGCTCCCGAGGCGGCCAGCATGTCAACCACACCCGATAGTACCGCTGATTTCGTGCGGAAGTGGTGGTAGAGTCCGCCCTTGGAGCAGCCGGCGGCGAGACAGACGTCATCCATCGACGCCGCCGAGTAGCCTTTGAGCGCGAAGACCGTGAACGCCGCGTGGACGATGGCGTCGCGGGCGGCTTGGGTGCGGGCTGCTTGTCGACCGGTTGCGGGTGGCATCGAGATGGGAGGCTCCTATGGGCAATATCGGCTGGGAGAGCCTCTTGGTGAATCTCGGAGCGCGTGTTAGGTCCCTCACAAATTGACTTGACGATTGCCTCCGGAACGGGGTTGACACAGTGACATACTGAGGCGTATAAAAATACCGACGAGTCGGTATAGGGCCGACGGTGGCAGCCGGAGAGGAGCAGGGTCATGACGTTTCGCGTGACGTGGTAACCCCCCGGTGGTGAACACATGAAGGGGCCTCCCAACACCCGGGAGGTCCCTTCATCTCACCCTCAACGAGCTCAGGCGGCAGCGACCCGCGGCGCGGCCGCCGCGTGGTGCTCGGTCTCCTCGTCGTGCTCCGTGAAGCGGATCTCGACGATCTTGTCCCATGCCAGCAGGAACGCCTGTACGCAACGCGGGTCAAATTGCGTGCCGCTGCATCGGATGATTTCCTCGCGGGACGCCTCGACCGAAAGCGCCTTACGATAGGGCCGATCCGAGGTCATCGCGTCGAAGGTGTCAGCCAGCACAAAGATGCGCGCTCCAAGGGGGATCTCGTCTGCGGCTAGCCCGCGCGGGTAACCCTTGCCGTCGAAGCGCTCGTGGTGCGCCATGACGATGCGCGAAGCGCCGGACAGGAACCCGATGTCCCTGAGCATGTCATAGCCGATACGCGGGTGACGTCTCATGTCCACCCACTCGTCCTCCGTAAGCGGCCCCGGTTTGTGCAGGATAGTGTCTGAGACGCCGATCTTGCCGATGTCGTGGAGCAGCCCGCCGCGCTGCATGTCGACCCAGTCCTCGGTTCCCGGGCTCACGCCCATGTGGTAAGCGATCTCCATCATGTACTTCGCGACGCGCAGCGAGTGGCCCTTGGTCTCGCGGTCGCGCGCGTCGAGCGCGGAAACGAGGGCTTCGAGCGTGCCGTCGTAGGTTTCGCGGAGCTGCTCGGCCATGCCAAGAATCTCGCGGTTTGCCTTCTGGAGCTCGCGATTGCTGCGATTCAGCTCTTCGACGTTCTGCGCCGTTTTGTCGATGTACTGCTTGATCGCCAGCCGCATCATCAGCGGTGGCGCGACGAAGGCGAGCAGTCCCCAGTAGCCAAGCCCGCTGTAGGCCACCGCGAGCGCCAGCCCGAGCATGCCGAACGCCACGTAGTGCGGCAGCAGCCACTCGAACTTCTCACGCCAGACCTGGAGGATCGACGTCTTTGTCGCGAGGCTGACGGCGATCGTAACGAGGCTGATGTTCAACAGGTAATAGGCAACGATGCCGATGAAGCAAATCGGGATCAGCCAGCCCGTCAGCGGCAGTCCAGGCCCAGTGACGCCCAGCAACCTCTGGATCATCCAGGCTACCGTGACGTTGACCACGATCACGGAGCCGACGTTGAAGACGCGCTTGTACCATGCACCGCCGCCCATCCAGTCAGTCGCGAGAGCAGCGAATGGGCTGACGATGGCGGCGCCGGCAGGGCCGTAGAGGAACGCCACCGCGAAGTCGCCGACCATGCCGATCGAGATGGCGGTGTCACCGTAGATAGGGATCCGCGTCCGGCCGAACGCAAGGGCGAGCAGCAGGAACACTAGGAATCCCGCGGCGTCCTCGGTTTGCAGCATCGGGGCGAAGAATGCGATGGCGAGCAGGCCCGCCCCGAAGGTCAGCATGACATAAGCGAGAGCAAGGCGGGGAAGTCGTTCGGTAGCTTCTTCTGCCTCATCACGCTGAGGCAGTCGGACGACGTTCGATGCGGCCTCCGCCACGGCGTTCGCCGCCCCCTGCTGGCTCGGCTCGCTCAGCATCTGATCCCGCCAGTTGCAATCGGATCCCCACCCGTGGAGGCCTATACAAATATCGGCGTGGACAGGGGGCACCCGTAGGTCAGGCGGCCTCGTCGAGCTGAGCGGCCATCTCGCGTCTGAGGTGGGAGAGGATGCGTTTGTGAAGCTGGCACACGCGGGACTCCGAGAGGCCCATCATCTCTCCAATCTCGTGGAACGGCTTCGCCTGGGCGTAGCGCAGGTCCAGGATCGCGCGATCTCGGGCCGAGAGGTACTTGAGAGCGACACTGAGCATCGCAAGCGATGCATTATGATCGGCGGCCTTGGCCGGGTCGCTGGACTCGTCCTCGTCGACGGGGTCGAGGGATGGCGCATTCTCGCCAGTGCGGTCCTGGAGCGCGTGCTCGAGCGAGACGAACTTCGAGCCGGCGTGGCGCGTGATGCCATTGAGCTGCTCGACCGGCATGCCCAATCGGAACGCCACTTCCTTCGGCGTTGGCCAGCGCCCGAGGTTCGCGGCCAGCTCCTGCGAAGCGTGCTCGACTTCCCGCGTGCTCTTGCGGAGCGAGCGAGGCAGCGGGTCCATCTTGCGGATTGCGTCCAGGATTGATCCGCGGATGCGCCGCACTGCGAAGCTCGCAAAGCTCGTACCGCGCGACTCGTCGAAAGCGTCGACGGCTTGGATCAAACCCTCGATGCCGTAGGCGAGCGCGTCCTCGCGATCCAATCCGAGTGTCTTCTGGTTGTCCGTCGACATGCGGCTCACCACGAAGGAGACGAGCGGCATGTGCTTCATGATCATGTCCTGCCGGGCCTGCGAGCGGGTCAACGCCATGTGAGCTCCCCCTGCCTAAGAACCAGAAAAGCCGCCTGTCCAGAGGACGAAAGGCGGCTCGCTTGCGCTGACACCGGAATTCTGCGGAATCCCGAGGTGTTCGGCGGCCCGGCTATCCGCTTGCTTGGCGGACCCGTGGCTTTGCGTCCTCGCCTTTCGGCGAGTTTGCCTCTTCGTGACCTCCGGACGTCTTCAGAGCCCTCCTGGCGACGCCCGTCCGGGATCCTTCCTCGGCGCTCGTCTGTCCTAACGCACCTAATGCCTGTTCGTTACAGATCGGCTGGGAAAATATTTACGCGTATGATCCGCACATAGCTTGTCAAAACGGGTAGCCAGCGGCCCCGGCTTGGGGCATACTCTTGAGTTGGAAAGCGCCACTGCGTCCGATACTTCCCGTAGAGGGGTTCTGGTCATGGCACGAGCACTCGTCGATCGCTTCGAGCAGCGCAAAGCTACCCGCGCAAAGCTGGTCGATGCTGCACTCCGCATGTTCTCGACGAGCGGGTATGAGCACGCGACCGTGGATGACATCTCGCAGGCCGCCGGCTACTCGAAGGGCGCGTACTACTTCCACTTCTCAACGAAGGACGACATCCTTCTCGAGCTGCTTCGGGTATGGACCGAAGGGCGTACACAGGTGCTGCAGGCCGAACTGGGCGACGGCAAGGCCACGACTGCCCAGATTCGCGCCGCGCTGGAGTCCTTGCTCTCGTATCGCGACGAGCCGCGCTGGCCGGGCGTCCTGCTCGAGTTCTGGGCGCAGGCGCTCCGGAACCAGGAGGTCGGCAAGCGGCTGACCGAAGCGTACTCCGGATGGCGCAGACAGCTCGGCGAGGCGTTCGCCTTCGCGGCCGAGGCAGGTGAACTCCAACTCGACTCACCTGATGATGCTGCGTCGGTTGTCCTCGGTGCGCACGATGGATTCGCCGTCCAGGTGGCTATCGGTTCGCCAGGCGGCCGGTTGCTATCCCCCGCTGAACTGGCCGAGTCGCTGCTTCGTCCCTTCGAGACCGCAGCCTCGACATCGGAGCGGCGGGCGGCGGCACGCTAGATCGCTGTATCCCGACTCTCGTACCTTGCACCCGATGCAGGCACTGATCACGGGGCAACCGTGCGCGCTCTGATCCTTGCGCCCTTTACCGGCACCTACCTGGCCCGCCTACGCGAATCTATCGACGTGGACTACGAGAGCTGGCTCGATACGCAGCGCCTGCACGACTCCCGAGGAACTCGCGGCGCGCCTTAGCTTATTGGGCACCGAGGCGTTGATCGTTGAGGCGGATTTCGTCTTCGAGGAGGTATTCGATGCAGCGCCCACGCTTCGGCTGGTGGGCGTGTGCCGCAACGCGCTGAACCAGGTGGACCTCGAGAGCGCCACCGAGCACGGCGTTTCGGTCATACATGCTCCCGGCCGCAATACGAATGCAGTCGCAGAGATGGCCCTGGGGCTAATGTTCGCGCTCGCGAGGCACATCCCGCAGGCTGGGCGACTCGTGGCCGGTGCGGGCTGGCGTGATCCAGCGTTCGGGTATCGCGAGTTCCGCGGCCGCGAGATTGCAGGCGCGACGGTCGGGATCGTGGGCTTCGGGCAGATCGGACGCGAGCTGGCGCGGAAATGCCTGGCACTTGGTGCACGCGCTCTCGTATACGACCCGCTCGTACCCGAGCGGGATGTGCAAGCGCTTGGATGCGAGCCGGCGCCGCTGCTCGAAGTGGCCGGGGCGTCCGACTTCGTTTCGCTGCACGCGCCGGAGGTCGACACCACGCGCCACATGGTCGACATGCGGTTCCTCAAAGCAATGCGCCAGCGCGCATACCTGCTTAATACCGGCGGGGGGAGTGTTGTCGATCCCGAAGCCCTTGCCGAAGCACTAGAACTTGGCGACATCGCGGGCGCCGCGCTTGACGTGTTCGAGGGCCAGCCGCTTCCCGCGACCAGCCGCCTGATGTCGGCCCCGAACCTTATCCTGACGCCGCACATCGGCGGCGCGACGGAGGAGACGATCGAACGTCATTCGCGGATGATGACGGAGGAGATCGAGCGATTCCTGCGCGGCGAGTCCTTGCTGTACGCAGTTAATGATGTCCGAGGAGCCAGTCGTGCAGACTGATCCGGTCCTCGTCCTCGATGCCGGCACCAGCGTGCTGCGAGCTGTCAGCGTCGATGTGGAAGGCATCGCGACCACGCTCGCGAGCGAGCCGTGGCCCGCGTTTGTGCCTGAAGACGCGGCTCCCTTTGGTCGCGAGTTTCATGCCCGGGAGCTGGCGAACGCGCTCGCA
Organism: uncultured Chloroflexia bacterium; assembly: GCA_963736015.1. GTDB lineage: Bacteria > Chloroflexota > Dehalococcoidia > DSTF01 > JACRBR01 > CAVTNG01. The sequence goes on from CAVTNG010000010.1 coordinate 70,316, forward strand.
CGCATCGTCGAGCGGGCGAATGCCCAGGGCGAGTTTGGCGCCATCGCCGTGACCGGCCAGCGGGAGGGCATCGTCTGCATCGATGGCAGCGGCGATGTGGTCTTCGCATCGCCGAACATCGATGCGCGCGCCGCCGCCGAGGGCATGACGATCGATGCGGACCGTGGAGACGAGGTTTACCGTGTCACAGGGCATCTGCCTTCCCTGATGCAGATTCCGGCGAAGCTCGCATGGCTACGCTCACACCGGCCGGATGTCGCCGCCGCCGTGCACGCCGTGCTTCCGCTCGGGGACTGGCTCGTCGCCGCGCTTACGGGCATCCCGGCGACGAGCCGCACGCTCGCCAACGAGAACGGCCTACTCGACGTCACGTCCGGTGCGGGTGCAGCCGATCTACTCAGACGCGGAGGCGCGGATGGCGGCCTCGTGCCGCAGGTCCTGCCCGAAGGCACGATCGTCGGCAACGCCGCCGAGAGCTGGATCGCCGGTCTGCCGGTGATCCTCGGGGGGGCCGACACGCAGTGCGCGCTTGTAGGCATGGGTGTGGTCGCGCCGGGTGACGCCGGGGTCGCCGCTGGATGGAGCGCGCCCGTACAACTTGTGCTCGCGGTTCCGCTCGTCGATGACCGGCAGCGCACGTGGACGGGTCTCCACGTCGTGCCGGATCTCTGGGTGCTCGAGTCGAACGCTGGCGAGACGGGCCGTGTGTGGGAGTGGGCAGCGGACCTGATGGCCTGCTCTTCGGCCGAGGCAGATGCGCTTGCGGCCGGCTCGCCGGCTCGGCGCGCGAGACGTCGTCGCCGTACTTGGGCCGCGCGTGATGCAAGCATCGGCTCTGAACGCGAGCGTCGGCGCGATCACACTGCCGATGCCGCTCGTGATGTCCGCGCCGCAACGAGGTGACATTGCCCGCGCCGTGCTCGAGGCGACGGCATTCGCGATCCGCGCCAACGTCGAGCAACTCGAGTCCGTTTCAGGCATGGAGGTCGAGCGTCTGCGTCTCGGCGGCGGCATGTCACGCAGCCGCCTGTTTTGCCGCATCCTGTGCGACGTGCTCGACCGGCCCGTCGTGGTCGCGCGCTCGGCGGAGACGAGTGCAGTCGGTGCTGCGATACTCGCGTCCGTTGCGCTCGGTCGATACGGCTCCATCTCGGAGGCTGCCGATGTGATGACCGTCGCGGGGTGCGAGCTTCACCCGGACGTCTGGGCTTCGGCGGCGTACGAGGATTGCTACGAGCGATGGAGCGCGTTGAGCGAAGGGATGGCGGACATATCCGACGCATGAGCAGCGAGACATTTGACACCGAGCGGCAAGCCGTGCTCGACGCCGTGCAGCGCATCGTGGCAATGGGGCTCGTGTCCGGCGCCAGCGGCAACGTCAGCTGCCGCATCCGCCGCGACGAGGGCGATCTGTTCGCTGTGACCGCCAGCCGCGTGCCATACCACCGCTTGAGCGCCGATGACGTACTCATCGTCGATGCCGAAGTCGATCCTTTGTGGGGCGATGGTGTGCCGTCGAGCGAGTCCCTCGTACACATGGCTGTGTATCATGCACGGCCGGATGTCGGTGCCGTGATTCACACGCATTCGCCGTACGCGAGCGCATTTGCTGCCGCGGGACGCGAGATCCCGCCGATCCTGGATGAGCAGGTCGTGTCGTTAGGCGGCGCCGTCAACGCCGCGGAGTACGGCGCGGCAGCCAGCCAGGAACTGGCGGACCGGGCCGTCGAGGCGCTGGCGCATCGTGCGGCGGTGCTGCTGCGCAATCACGGCGCGGTCGGAGTCGGTACGGACCTGGAGGAGGCCATCGCTGTCGTCGAGCTCCTCGAGCACGTCGCCCGGGTCGCCACGTTGAGCCAGGCGCTCGGCGGACCTCGCGGGTTACCGGCGCACGTCGTCAAACAAGAGCAGGCGATGTACCGGATGATGAAGGGGTTCAGGGAGGATTAGATGCAGGTACCGGGATTCTTGCTGCGGCGGCTGTACGTGAAGGGCAGCCTGCGGAACGTGGAGGGCGGCTATGAACTCGACCTCAAGAACTCGCTCGGCTCCGGCTACGCGGAGCAGGTTCTGCCGCTCACAGTGGACGCCGTGGAAGTCCCCCTTGAGGACGCAAGCTTCGTAGTCGAGAACGAAGTCACGCGGTTTGACGCCGTCTCGAGCGAGAAGCCGATCACCCTTGCGCTGAATCGCGTGGTGACGATCCGCGTGGAAGGAGCGCCGATTCAGGCTGGGAAGCACAAGATCGGCATCGGGTTCGTCGTCACGGGCATGGGCAAGATGCAGTTCGACATCACCGACGCCGTCGCCGAGGCTGCGCCCGAGGCCGCGGATGTCGCCGGATAGCCTCCCGCCCGAGGTCCCCTCAATCGACTACGCCGACCGCTGGGCGCGGATCGTCGAACGGCGGCGCGCGCAGATGGACGCTGCCTACGCCGCGGCCGGCATCTCGAGCGGCGACTACTGGGGGCGACGCGCCAAGGCGTACCGCGCGGCGCTGCACCAGCACAGCAATGCAGATCCGTTCGTCGCGCGCGTCTTGGCGTCGGTCGCGGCGACGAGCACCGTGCTTGACGTCGGCGCTGGCACGGGCAGGCACACGCTCGCCCTGGCGCCGCATGTGCGCGAGGTGACCGCCGTCGACCCGTCGTCCGCGATGCTGGGTCTTCTTCGCGAGGACCTGGCGGCGGAGGTCATCGACAACGTCCGCGTGGTCGAAGCGGAATGGATGGCGACCGATGTCGCACCGCACGACGTCGTCATCTGTTCGCACGTGCTTTACCCCATCGCCGACGTCGTGCCATTCGTGCGAAAGCTCGACACCACGGCGCGCGAGCGTGTGTTCATCTATCTGCGCACCGACCCACTACCCACGGACATGGGCCTCTGGTCGGAGTTCTACGGGATCCCGTTACAGAATCAGCCGGTGCACATGGACCTGTTGCCGGTCCTCGCGCAGGCCGGCATTTTCGCCGACGTCGAGGTGGTCGAGCATCGGTTCACATGGACATTCACGAGCCTCGACGACGCGCAGGCGCAGGTGGGCAACAGCCTCTGCCTCCGCGAGGACGATGCCGCGGCGCAGGGAAAGCTTCGGCGGCTACTTCAGGAGCGGCTGGTCACATGGCCCGAAGGGCGGCTCGGTCCGAGGGTGGGATCCGCACGCTCCGCGATCGTGAGCTGGGCTCCCCGGAACGAGCGTTAGGCCGGCCGAGCGAGCCAATCGAGCATGATGCGCTGCAGCTCCTCCGGCCGATCGGTCGGCACGGAGTGACCCGAGTCGGCCACCTCGGCGAGATCAGCGTGCGGAATCGCTGACACCATGCGCTCGGCGACCTCTCGCGGCAGCACCAACGTCTTGCCTCCGCGCACCAGCAGCGTCGGTGCGGTGATGCGCGGCAACCTATCCCACAGATCAGCCGGCTCCCACGTGGCTGGGGCCTTCGGGTCGTATTTCAGGCGCAGCGAGCCCTTTGGCAGCTCGATGAGGTTCCAGCGCGTCCGATAGCGCAGGTTCTCCTCCGGCGCTGTCGGATTACCGGCGCGGGCCGCATCTACCGCCTCGTCGAAGGTCGCGAACGGAGTGTGGCCCGTATCGGCGAGCTTCGAGATCACCTGCCAGTTGGGCGCGCGCTCACGTCGCATCGCCGGCGGGATATCGATCACGACCAGGCGTGACACGCGCTCCGAATGTATCGAGGCGTACGCAAGCGAGTTGTGCGCGCCCATCGAGAGCCCCGCGAGCACGAAGCGGTCCAGGCTCCACTCAGACGCCAGCGCTTCGATGTCATCGACGAAATCGCCGGTTGCGTACGAGCTGGCGTGCTCCGTGTCGCCGTGGCCGCGCTGGTCCAGCGCCAGCACGTGGTAGCACTCCGCCAGCGCCGGCGCGATGTGGTCCCAGGTGTGGGCGTGGCCGGTGAGGCCGTGAAGGAGCAAGAGCGGCGGTGCGGCCGGGTCGCCCCACTCGAGGTAATGGAAGCGCAGTCCGCGAGTCTCAATGTAACGGTCCGTATAGCCGGTGATGGTCTGCATTGCGGCACCCCTTCGGGGTGAGCATCGCCGACAGACTGCACTTCGTCAACGCGCTTCACCCAGTGGCGTGGCACACCTACAATTGCGTCACTTGCCCAGCGCCCATGAATGGAGCCCGCGATGCTGACGCCGCTCGATGACTACCTGGTGCACCAGACGCCGGAAACCGTGGATCGCGTCGCTACCAGCGACCGGAACTTTTACGACCGGTACTACTTCAACGCGCACACCCTGGACGGCGAGGTCTTCCTCGTGTTAGCGATGGGCTTGTATCCAAACATCGGCGTGATCGACGCGTTTGCGACATGCGTGGTCCGCGGTAAGACCCAGCACATCGTGCGGGCGTCGCGTGAGCTCGGCTCGGACCGCATGGACACGACCGTTGGCCCGATCGGCGTCGAAGTCATCGAGGGGCTCCGGAAGTTCCGGGTCTGGACCGACTCGACCGAGCACTCGCTGAGCTTCGATCTTACGTTCGAGGGGTCGGCGCCCCCGTACGAGGAGCCGCACTTCTTCCGGCGCATCGGCAACAGGGTATTCATGGACTACACGCGGCTGACGCAGACGGGTCGCTGGTCGGGCACGCTCACCGTGGCCGGCGAGTCGCACACCGTCGATCCGAGCCGATGGTGGGGCGCTCGTGACCACTCGTGGGGCATCCGGCCGGTGGGAGGAGGCGAACCGCCGTCCGCGCCACCGCCGGCCGGCGCCGCGGGCGGTTTCTTCTGGATCTGGACGCCCGCACAGTTCGACAACGCGGCGATGATGTACACGGTTAGTGAAGACCCCGACGGCACGCGCTGGCATGCCGCGTCGGAGCTGATCCCCTCATACGCGGCGAACAAACCGGCCGAGCAGCTGGCGGTGATCGGGCACGACATCAAGATGGTGCCCGGCAGCCGCACGTTCGAGCGCGGCACGCTCACCGTCGCGCAGCGCAATGGCACTCCGGCGACGATAACGATGGAGCCGAAGTCGACGATCTACATGGCAGGTGCGGGGTATGCCTATTACGGCGGCTGGCGCCACGGTCAGTACCACGCGCCTCTCGCTCTCGAGGGCGAGACTTGGGACTTGACCGATGCTTCGCTGCTTGGGCGGATTGGCGGGCAGACCGAGACGGTGTGCGACTACCACGTCGAGGGCATCGACGGGCTGGGCACGGGCCACGGCATCCTGGAGTTCTTGCTGCTCGGTTCCTACCTGCCGTACGGCTTCAAGACATGGAACGACGTGGCCCCAGCGAAGTAGGCGACGGCCGGGCGTGAAGAAACCCGGCGGAGGACCGGGTTTCCTCGGTGGTGTGCGCGGAGCCGTCTCGGGCTCCGCTCGCCAGGATCGCCAACACGCGGGGATGTGGCGCGTGTCTGATGGGCGACGGGGATGGTGGCTGAGTACCACCCCCATCGCCATCATGCGCGCCAATCTACTGTTTCGCTGAACCCGATGTCAATCGAAAAAGTGGTACAAACGGTACCAATCTGAGGGCCTCAATCGATGGTTTGTAGATTCTCATAAAGCGTCATTAACGAGGCGCCATGCGCCGCGACGGCAGCCGACGCATTGCTACAGTAGGGCGCCGCGCCTCGCGCGATGCGCAGGCGGATTGAACCTGCCGCCGTACAATGGCCGCATGCCGATCATCCACGGCTTCATCATCGTTAACAAGCCGTCGGGCGTGCCGTCGTTTGCCATGGTGCGCCTGGTCCGGCGGCTCACGGGTGTGCGGCGCGTCGGCCACGCGGGCACCCTCGACCCGCTCGCGTCGGGCGTGCTCCCCGTCGCGGTGGGCCACGCCACGCGCTTCATCGAGTACCTCGACGATGAGAGCAAGACGTACGTTGCCCGCATCCGATTCGGAGCCACATCGACCACCTATGACGCCGAGGGCGAGCTGACGCCATCGCACGCGCGCCAATGCATTGAGGCCGACGCGCTCAAAGCGTGTCTGCGTGAGTTCCTGGGCTACATAGAGCAGCGACCCCCGCTGTACAGCGCGCTGAAAGTCGCCGGCAGACCCCTCTACAGCTATGCGCGTGAAGGGACCGACGTCGAGGTCAGGTCGAGGCAAGTGCGCATCGACGCCATCGAACTCCGCTGGCTGCAGGGTGATGAGGCGGAGATCGAAGTCGTATGCGGCAGGGGGACCTACATCCGCTCGCTCGCGCACGACGTCGGGCAGCGCCTCGGCTGTGGTGCGTATCTCGCTGGACTTGTGCGGACGTCGAGCGGCGGCTTCCAGCTGGATGAGGCGTACCTGCCCGAGACGCTCGAAGAATTCGCGGCCGGCGGCCGCCTCCAGGAGGCTGTGCTCGCCCCTGACCGGGCGCTCGAACGCCGCCCCGCCGCGATCCTGGCCGGGGAACACGCGGCCGGCGTTCGCACCGGAAGGGATATCGCGATCGAGGCGGCGACGCAGGCAATTCATTGCCGCGCGTACGACGATCAGGGCGCCTTTCTCGGCGTTCTTGAGCGGCGCTCATCGCGCATCTGGCACCCCGCGAAGATGGTCCCGCGCCCGATCTGGCCTGAAATCGGGGTATTTTCTCGAATCTGGCCAGATTCGGCCGGTATTGGGGCTAGATTCGCTTGACAAGTCTCCGGAGCGGACTATTATTCGAACGATCTGAAGCGAGCAGCCAAAACTGCTCATCGGTGTAAGCGGTACGACTCAGGCCGCACGCACCACTTGGGAGCGAAGCGAAGGAGAACGGGAATGGACGCGTATTGCCTCAAGTGCCGCACTCAGCGCGAGATGTCGAACGCCGAAGCGACGACGATGAAGAACGGCAAGCCGGCGACAAAGGGCAAGTGCCCGGTCTGCGGCACGACCATGTTCAAGATCGGCAAAGCGAAGTAGCCCCGGAACCCGATCCAGGCAAGAGGGCGGCGAAACGCGCCGCCCTCTTCGCACGTCAAGCGATCGGCGTTAACCTTGTCGGACCCTTGGACGTTTACTCAATTGAGGGCAAGGGCGCGGGAGTGAGGGTTGAAGCGAGGCAGGATACTCGTCGGCGCGGGAGCCGTCGTGGCGGTCACGACGGCTCTCGTCGTGCTCGCCTTCTCGCTCCGTAGCTTCGGGCCCGAGTCCGAGTGGAACGTCTTCGCCGCGAACCCCACGGCGACTCCGACCGCGACGGCGACGGCGACCCAACCGCGACCGCAACTGCGACCGCTACTTCGACTCCGACGGCCACGCCGACGCCTGAACCCACAGCGACACCCCTCCCGACCGTGGCGCCGCCAAACCCGCCCGCTATCCCCGGGCCACAGGTCGCCGGAGAGCGCTGGGTCGATGTCGACTCAATAACCAGACGGCCTCGGCGATGATCGGGAACACGGCCATCTATACCGCTCTCGTCACCACTGGGAAGGACGGATGGGAGACGCCGAAGGGCAACTGGCACGTCGTCTCCCGCGTGGCGGACGAGACGATGACGTCAGCGGCGATCGGGGCTGAGGAGTACTACGTCCTGGACCACGTGCTTTACACGCAGTACTTCACGACCGCCGGCCACGCGCTGCACTTGAACTACTGGCGCGATGACTCTTACTTCGGGAACACCCGCTCGAGCCACGGCTGCGTCGGGATGCGGCTGGCGGACGCGAAGTTCTTCTGGGACTTCGCGACGATCGGCACCCGGGTAACGGTCCACTAGCGAACGATCACTCGAACCAGACGTCCGTTTGCTCGCCCGCCGGTACCCCCAGAATCAGCACCTGCATCTCGCCGTCGGAGGTGTGCCAGACGTTGGGCTTAATGACGACGAGGTCGCCCTGCCGTGATGTCGCGCTTCTCGCTGTCGAGCGTGATCGTGCCGCCGCCGGTGAGCACGTAGTAGTACTCCGTCATCTCGCGGTGGTAGTGGTAGCGGCTGTTGTCGATGGTCAGGTGCGAAACGTTCGCGACGGGCGTGTCTTCGTGGGTGACCATCGTCTTGCGCCAGCCACAGACGCCGCGCTCCGTGGGGATCTCGGACAGCCGGCGGATCAGGTACTTCTCATTCGTCTCGGTGGTCATCGGGACATCTCCTTCGTTTCGATCAGAGCCAGGGCGGCAGAACTCGCTTCGCCACCAGCCAGATCCGTCCGAACCACGGCGTCTCCGCCGAAAAGTCGAAGCTGGCATACCGCCCCGGCGTCACGACGAGTGTGACTTCTGGGCCGGACTGGATGTTCTCCTCTGCCGCGCGGTATCCCATCGCCCCGACGAAGCCCAGATACCGCTTCGGCATCTCCTCAGCCAGCCACGCCGACGGCGCCTCCACCCTCGCCCGCCCGTATGCGATTACGGCCCGGTAAGGGGCCCGCTCGTCCTGCACGCACACGCTGACTCGTGGGTCGCGTTCGACGTTCTTCGTCCGCACGGCCTCGGCGGCCGTCCGGAAGTAGAAGGCGCCGTCCCGAAAGACATACCAGATGGGGCCGGGCACCGGCACGCCGTCCTCGCCGTTCGTCACCAGGACGGCAACGTGCCGTCCGCCAAGGAACTTCGTACGCCGGTCACGGGACATTCGCGATGGCATTGCGTCCGCACTGTAAGCCGCGGCCGCTTCCGACGCTATCGATTCAGAGTACGGTCGCGGCGACCGGATTCGCGTACTCGTCGAAACGGCCGGCGACGTTAGCCTCCTCGGCGTAGCCCTGGTGGACATACAGCCGTTGCCGCAGCGTCCAGGTCTCGCCCTCCTGCAGCGTGAGAGCTCCGTCGAAGAACGGCAGGTTCGTGCCGAGCGGCCCGTAGCCGCGCACGAACCAGGCGTTCGGGTGGTTCCGGTTCGACGGATGGTCGAGCATCGCGATGCCGAAGATCTCCGGCTCGTGCCCGACCGCGCGCGTGAACGGCCCGCTGCAGTCAGCCCACTCCGCCCGCTGCGCGTGGCAGTCCGGCGACCCGGTCGCGCCGGTCGAGAGCGACACGGTGCCTCCGTCCCACTCGTCGATGATGTCCGCGACACGGATGAGTGGCAGCGCGTTTTCGTTGGTCTGCCCGAACGTGGCCGGCCCAGCGCCCGGATGGGGCGTGAATTCCGCTTCGATGTCCCACAAGCGTACGCGTCCCCGCAGCCGGTACATGCGGAAGCGGCGGACGTCATCGAGCAGGACGTTGCCGTCAGGCGCCACCCACTCCGCGCGCTGCTGGAACCCGCCCCAGACCGGGCCCGACGACGATCCAGTCGAACGATCGGTGCACGATGCGGCCCGTATCCGGTGCCGACGTGCGGCCCATACCCGCGACTGCATCGCCGCCGGCTCGAGGTAGAAGTCCACGCCGTTGAGGTCACCGCAGGCGTACCACAGCGAACGATGCCAGGTGTGGTCGGGAGGCCCGTCGTCCGTGATCGATTTCGGCTGCGAGCCGTCGGTGCTGCCGACGCCGGAGTTCGGGCCGACCGCTCGGGCGCCACGTTCGGCGCGAAGTAGGGGCGGTAGTTCGGCGCGCCGTAGTGGTAAATGGTCTGCAGCAACCCGCCGTAGTACACAACGATGCGGCCGTTCTCGTCTTGCAGGTGCAAGTCGATACCTGGCGCCGGCTTCTCGGGCGCCGATGCCTGCGGGCGCAGTTCGTATATCCGCTTCTCGCCGGGCGCCAGCTCCTTCACGTGCCAGCACACGCGTGGGCCGTTCTCGAGAGAGTCCACCTGCGCCGGCGTCTCGTCGCCGGACTCTACGTCGGCCACAGTCCAGGCCGGCACGCTGGCATCGACTCCGCCCGGAAGCGAAGCCGAGCCGACGAAGTTTTCCCGCGGCGTGGTCGTCGGCCCGAGCTGGATCGTGACTGCCACCTCTACACTCCCTTCGGCGCCGCGGGCAGCGCGAAGCCGTCCGGCGGTATCTGCGTGTAGAAGGGGTCCTCAGCGCTGATCGGGAAGAACACGCGCTCGCCCGTCATCGCCGACTTGTACATGCCAGTGATGAGCTCCATCGACCTTCGGCATTCGGCCGTGCCCACGAGCGGACCTCGAGCGTCCAGAATTGAGCGGAGGAAGTCGTGCACCATCGGCACGTGCAGGTGCTTCGCCTCCTCCGGGAACCGTTCGCCCGCATCGGAGATCGCGCGCTCGGCATGCGCGGCATCGAGCGACGTCAGCCGGAACGGCGCGGCCGTGGGGTCGTATGGCGACTCCGACGACACGGCCTGCAGGTCCCGCCCGAAGACCTCGAGCCTGCTGCGGTTGTCCTGCGCGTTCACGGTCACGATGATCTGACCCACCGCGCCGCTGCGGAAGCGCACCGTCGCGAGCGCCGTGTCCTCGACGGCGATGTCGAGTTTCACGGTGGCCGCATCGGCGTAGACCGACGCCGGTTCGCCCATGAGCCAGAGCAGCATGTCGATGCTGTGGATGCCGTGGCCCATCGTCACACCGCCGCACTCCTGCTCGAACGTGCCGCGCCACCAGACGTCGTAGTACTCCTGGGGGCGCTGCCACAGCGTCTCCGACAGCCCGAAGGCGAGCGGCCCGAATCGTCCCTCGTCCAGCAGCCATTTCACCTGCTGAGCGCCCTGTCCAACGCGATGCTGAAACACACCGGAGAAGATGGCTCCACCTTCGCGCTCGGCCGCAGCGATCGCGTCCAGTCCGGCAAGCGTCGGCGAGACGGGCTTTTCGCAGAGCACGTGCTTCCCGGCCTTGAGCGCGCCGACGCTCTGCTCGACGTGCAGGAAGGGCGGAGTGCAGATGCTCACGGCCTGCACGGTGCTGTCGGCCAGCATCTCGCCATAGTCCGTGTACACGCGCTGTATGCCGTACTGCGCCGCCTGCTCCTTCGCCCGCGTCTCATCGATGTCGGCGATCGCGACGACACGCGCCGAGGTCACGGTTCGCGCGGCTACGGTAGGCCAGCAGGTGCGAGTGTGAGATCCCGCCGGCGCCGATAACGCCGATGCCGAGCGGCTCGCTCACGACGACGCCCTCGCCGGCATCGCGAGCGGAATGGTCTCGACAGCGCGCTTCACGGCCTCGCGCTCGGCATAATCGAGGTCGAGCAGGGGAGGCCGCATCGTCGCGTTCGGGATGACACCGAGGAGGCGGAGCGCCTCCTTCATGCGCGCGCGATAGTTGCGGACCGGCGGCGCGAACAGTCCATCGGCCAGCGGGCGGACGGCACGTTCGTTGACTTCGGTGGCCGCCTCCAGATCTCCATTGGCGACATAACGGAGCATCTCAATTTGCTCGGCGATGGCGATCGTGCCAAAGCCGATGAGGGCGCCCGTGGCACCGAGCAGGAACGACTCCAGGATGAAGTTGTCGTTGCCCGTGAGGAGCGTGATGCGTCGCGGCGCCTCGTCGAGCACGCGCCGCGTCTGCACGAAGCGCACGGCGTCGAACGAAGCCTCCTTGATGGCGACGACGTTCGGGATCTCGATCAAGCGCGGAGCAGCGTCTCGCGGGAGAACAGCACGCCCGCCAGCGACGGCTGGAGCTGGAAGAGCACCATCGGCAAGTCCACTGCGTCCGCGATCGCGCGATGGTACGCGTACGGGACATCGGGCGCGAGCGGCTCACCCGCAAAGGCGGGTATCGGAAAAACGATGATGGCATCGGCGCCGCCGGCGCGCGCGTCCTGCGCCAGTTCGATCGCCTCGGCCGTATAGCGCGCGCTGATGCCCGCGATGATCGGCATCGCGCCTCGTACCTCGTCGGCGTAGACCGCCAGCACGCGGCGCTTCTCGTCGCGCGAGAGGTGCGGGCCCTCGCCGGTGTCCATGTTGACCGCGAGTGCCTTCAGGCCGTGGAACGAGAGCAGCCAACGGATGTACGAACGGAGCGCCGCCTCGTCGATCTCGTGCTCGAGCGTGAGCGGGAGCACGGTCGCGGGGATCAGTCCGTCGAGGTCGAGCATGGTCATACCCGGGCGATGTGGTGACAGCGGGCCATTGTATCAGCCATCCGCGAGATTCATTTGCAGCCGTTTAGCGCTTTCTTAACCAATGGCAAGCTAGGATCAAATCGAAGGAATTGCCCGGGACATGCTCCCCCGTTTCGAGCGATTCCAACCGGAGCCGATGCGCCATTCCCCGCAAAGCGCGCGTCGGCTTTCTGGTATCCGGCGCAATCCGCGCCCGCATCGGTCTCGCGAGGCGCGTTGATATACTTCGGCGCGAGTGGCGCCATCGTCTAGAGGCCCAGGACGCCGCCCTTTCAAGGCGGAGATCGCGGGTTCGAATCCCGCTGGCGCTACCATCTGTCGAACTTGAAGAGCGGCGGCGAGACTTAGCTTGAGCCAGACGCGGCGGCCGCGACGGAGGTGGAGCTTTTCGCCGTTGTGGGTTGCGCTGGCGCTCCTCCTCTGCATGGGCTGCGCCGGGGGTTCCGGTGCACTTCCTACCGCGACCGAGGCACCTAATGACGCCCTGAGGCGCACGCTCCTGGCGCCTGAAGACTTGCCCAGTGGATGGAAGCTCGGACGAGAGGTCGATGCAACCAATAAGCGCGCATCGTGCGCGGCGGCGAGCCCCACGACTCGTGCGGGTGTCGGGGCACAGCTGTTCGGCGAGGGACTATCCGGCCCGTCGATCGTCGAAACGGTCGAGCTTCTTGATCCGGGGGATGCCGAACAGTTCATCGCCGACATCCGCACCGTTGCGCTGCCATCGGCTACGGCTACGAAGATAAGTACTTTCCACAGCACGGGGATCACAGCGCTCTGCTGGCCGCGACCGACGCGAACGTGGCGACGCGACTCTTGCTCCTACGTCGCGGCGATGCGCTGCTTCATCTGAGTTACCAGACATCCGCGCGTGATGAGTCGCAGATCGAGGACTTTGCGACGGTTGCGGAAGCTGCTGATCGGCAGTTCGCAATCCTCGACGGTACGTCCGTGTTGAAGGACGCGAGCGACCCATCTCCGACAGGTACGCCCGCGAATACGACCGAGCGGCTAAGGATTCGTTGCTAGAACCCAGTGACATCGTAAGCGAGTCGTCGAACTTCGAAAAGACAACGACGGAAGATGAGCGACGGGCGTTCACGGAGCCATGCGGACTCGAGCAAGCGACAGCGCAGCCGGCGCGGGAACCTATAACGCGGGCGAAATGCTGTCAGCAGCAGCGACGGCGAGACCGCAGTGGTGGGAGAACGTGGGCATATTCGAGGCGTCCGACTTGGACTATTACCTGAATACGTTGATCGCAAATTGTCGCGCGAATCCCGCTCTGAAAGAGGTTCCGGGGCCGAGGTTAGGCGATGAGTTACGTTGCAGTTCGTGTGCGATCACCACACAGGCTGCGAGGTGATGCGAGGGAAACCGTCCGAATTCGCGTTGGGAATGCGATCACTGCAGATCCAATAATGACGAGGCGGACGACACGGCAATCGATGAGAGAAGTTCCTGCGTCTCGTTGACGCCGCGTACAAACGCTTCATCGAGGTTGCGCGTCCAGCCGGGCTGAATGGGGCTGGTATACGGCCGACCTAGAGTCGCACGTGTAACGTTGCCGTGGCCTAGCCCGGCAGCGGCCCCGTGAGTGACGCCCGCTGCGAGATCTCGATCCAGTTCCCGTCCGGGTCTCGCACAAACGAGATACGCGCCGTCGTCCCCAGCGTGATCGGCGGGCGCCCCTCGGCCCCACCGCGAGCGATGATCTCCGCGTGCGTGGCGTCCACGTCTCGCACCTGGATCGTGATGTAGCGGAAGCCCTGTGCCGTCATGTGGCCGGCTTCTCCCGCCGAGGCGTCCTCCTCGAACGTGAGGAGCGAGTCGCCGCACCGATACGACCGCTCCCCCGATCTGTTCGAGGCCGAGCGCCTCGCCGTAGAATCGCGCGTGGGCGCCCGCGTCCCTGACGGCAAGCCGCACTTCGATGCCGGTGACACCCTCGAACCCCGCGGGCACCAGCACGATGCGGTTGCCGTCAGGGTCGGTCAACTCACAAGGCGCCGCCAAGCCTTCACGCGCGATCCTCAGCACCCGATACCCGGACGGCGCCGACTCGCGCATCGGATCGCGCACGGAGTTCAGCTTGAGAACGGAGCCGTTCATCGCGTGCCGGTGCTGGCGCTGGCCAGGCCCGAGCGGCAGCAGCTCCTCGAACGGCAAGCCCGACATCGTTCTGCCAGAACGCCAGCATCTCGTCCGTGCGATTGGTGAACAGGCCGACGTCGATGTGCTGCTTCGCCAGATCGAGCATCGTTACGCGAGCAGCGCAGAGATCTGCACCGAATCGAGATACTCGTCGAGCCGCGTGATCTTGCCGCCGACGACCGTGCATACGATGCAGGCCGGGAAGCTGAACTCTTCGCCCTTGGCTGTACGGCCGCGCGTCAAGTGCCGCTCGACGAAGCCTGTCTCGGTCGCTTCGCACACCCGCTCTTCGTACCCGAAGCCGCTGAACGTGCGCGCGATCCAGCTGAGCGTGGTGAGGTTCTCGTCGACCGTCTGCTCCTTGCGGTCGAAGTTATGCCAGATGACGGCGTCCGTCGCGTAGATGCCGCGGATTGCGTCGATATCGCCGGCCTCGATGGAGGCGAAGAACCGATCCGCAAGCTCATGCATGGCGCTCGCGTGCTCCCGCTCCATCATCAGTTCACCCTCCGCTCGACGCCCTTCCAGTACTGCTCGCGGATCACGAACTTCTGTAGCTTGCCGGTCGCGGTCCGCGGCAGCGACTCGACGAAGTCGACGGACGTCGGGCACTTGAAGTGCGCCAGGTGGTCGCGCGTGAACGCGATGATCTCCTCCTCGCTCGGCTTCTCGCCGTCGCGCAGAACGACGAGCGCCTTCGGCGTCTCGCCCCACTTCTCGCTCGGCACGCCGATGACGGCGCACTCGAGCACCGCCGGGTGCTTGTAGAGCGCGTCCTCGATCTCGGGCGAGCTGATGTTCTCGCCGCCGGAGATGATCACGTCCTTCTTGCGGTCGACGATGTTGATGTTGCCGAACTCGTCCCACACCGCCAGGTCGCCGGAGTGGAAGTAGCCGTCGTGGATCGCCTTGGCCGTCTCCTCGGGCTGGAGCCAGTAGCCCTCGAGGACGACGTTGGACCGCGCGCACACCTCGCCGATCGCTGATGCCATCCTGCGGGACGGGGTTGCCGTCGTCATCGAGCACCTGGATGTCGACGCCGATCGCCTCGACGCCGGCACGTGCGCGGCGGGCATAGTCGTCGGTCGTCGTGTTGAAGTCGGGCGGTCGAGACGGTGAGGATCGGCGCCGTCTCGGTGAGCCCGTAGATCTGCATGAACTCCCACCCCAGCTCCCGCTCCATCCGCTCGATGAATGCTGCTGGAGGGGGCGCGCCCGCGACGACAAACCGCGGGCGCGTCGTGATCTTGTGCTTCGCGGCGTCCGGGTAGTTCAGGATCGTGCTGAGTACGGCCGGCGCCATGCAGGCGAATGTCACGCCCTCGCGCTCGATGAGGTGGAAGATCTCGCGGCCCGCTCACCGCGCGAAGGACCACGTGCGTCGCGCCCATCGCCGTAATGGCGAACGGGCCGCCCCAGCCGTTCGCATGGAACATGGGCAACGTCCACAGCTCGACGTCCTCGTGCTGGATGCGCAGGTGGGCGATGAAGTTGTAGGCGTTGATGTAGCAGTTGCGGTGCGTGAGCATCACGCCCTTGGGCCGCGCCGTCGTGCCCGAGGTGTAGTTAATCGACGTGACGTCGTTCTCGTCCTGCTCGACGTGCGGCGTCGCCGACTTCGGCTTTCCCGCGATGAGCTGCTCCCAGTCCGTCCAGCCCTCCGGTACGTCTCGCCCGTCGCTGGGCGGCGATCCAGTGCTCGACCGTCGTGAGCCGGGGCCGGATGCCATCGACGACACCGGTGTATTCGTGGTCCACGAGCACCGCCTTCACGCCGGCGTGATTGATGATGTACTCGTGGTCAGCCGCCACGAGCCGGTAGTTCAGCGGCACCAGGATCGCGCCGATTTGCGTGACGCCGTAATAGCTCTCGAGGAAGAAGTGCGAGTTCGGGCTCAGGATGCACACCCGGTCGCCCTTCCCGATACCGAGGGAAAGCAGTGCGTGCCCGAGCTGGTTCACCCGCTCCTGGAACTCGCGATACGTGAAGCGTCGCTCTTCGTCGACGATGGCGGTCTTGTCGGGATAGAGCTTCGCCGCGCGGCGAAGGAAGTCGTTGAGCAGGAGCGGCACTTGCATGGGATGTCCCTCCGGATTTGTGCGGCGATTCTAGCGCTTTCCGAAGTCGCGCTGAATAGCCGCCGGTCGGGCGCGAGCGGGGCCACGTTGCCGCCTTGCTGCGGCCTACGTAGACTTCACGCATGCCCGATCAGAACGCCAAGAACCCCCCCGTCGAGCGCGACGTCCCGTTCGAGACATCGTCCGGCAAGCCGGTGAAGGCGCTTTACACGCCCGAAGACCGCAACGGCTTCGAGTACGTCGGCGATCTCGGTTTCCCTGGCGAGTATCCCTTCACCCGCGGCGTCCAGCCCACGATGTATCGCGGCCGCTTCTGGACCATGCGCCAGTACGCCGGCTTCTCCGACGCCGCCGAGTCGAACCGCGCTACAAGTACCTGCTCTCAGCAGGGGCAGACCGGTATCTCCGTCGCCTTCGACCTGCCGACGCAGATCGGCTATGACCCTGACGACGAGATGGCAGAGGGCGAGGTGGGCAAGGTCGGCGTCTCGATCTGCTTCCATCGAAGACATGGAGACGCTCTTCCGCGACATCCCGCTCGAGACCGTCACGACGTCGATGACGATCAACGCGACGGCGGCGGTGCTGCTGGCTCTCTACGTCGCCGTCGCCAAGAAGCAGGGCGCCGACCTGTCGAAGGTTGGCGGCACGACGCAGAACGACATCCTCAAGGAGTACATCGCACGCGGCACGTACATCTTTCCGCCGCGGCCGTCGCTCCGCCTGATCACCGATGTCTTCGCCTGGTGCAACGAGTACCTGCCGCAGTGGAACACCATCAGCATCAGCGGCTACCACATGCGCGAGGCCGGCTGCACCGCCGCGCAGGAGGTCGGCTTTACGATCGCCGACGCCATCGCCTACACGCAGGCGGCGCTCGACCGCGGACTGAAGATCGATGACTTTGCGCCGCGGCTGGCGTTCTTCTTCGCCTGCCACGGCAACTTCCTGGAGGAGATCGCGAAGTTCCGCGCGGCGCGGCGGCTGTGGGCCCGCATCGTGAAGGAGCGCTTCGGCGCGAAGGATCCGCGCTCGATGATGCTGCGCTTCCACACCCAGACGGGAGGTGCCACGCTGACGGCGCAGCAGCCGATCAACAACCTCGTGCGCACGGCGTTGCAGGGCGATGTCCGCCGTACTCGGCGGGACGCAGTCGCTGCACACCAATAGCTACGACGAGGCGCTCTCGCTGCCATCGCAGCACGCGGCGCGAGCTGGCGCTGCGCACGCAGCAGATCATCGCCTACGAGACCGGCGTCGGCGACACGATCGATCCGGTCGCCGGCTCGTGGTACATCGAGCATCTCACCGATGAGGTGGAACGCGATGCCGCCGGACTACGTGCGACGCATCGACGACATGGGCGGCGCGCTCGCGGCGGTCGAGCGCGGATTCCAGGCGCAGGAGATCCACGAGAACGCATTCCGCATCCAGCGCGACATCGAGGCGCACCGCAAGATCGTCGTCGGCGTCAACGAGTTCGTGGATGAAGAGCCGCCCGCCGCACGGCCTGCACGAGCACGACCAATCGGTTGGCGAGCGCCGCAAGAAGCAGACTTGCGCGCCTCCGCGCCGAGCGCGAGGACGCCGGCCGTGCGAGCGCCGCGCTCCGTCGACTCGACAACGCCGCGCGCGGCGACGAGAACATGATCCCGCTGATCATCGAGGCTGTGGAGTCGTACGCCACTCTTGGCGAGATCTGCCGCACCCTGCGCACCGTCTGGGGCGAGCAGCGCGAGGGTATGGCGCTGTAGCTGATTACGCGCTGTGCTTAGCCCGTCCCAGATATGGCTGCAGGCCGGCGAGTGGCAACAGCCAGGCGACCCGCCCGTCGCTCGCGCGATGCCGTTTTCGGGGTCGGGCTGTCATCCCGGATGTCGGGCTGTCATCTCGAGTGCCAGGCGGGGGTGCAGTGCCATACGTCCGTTCCGAGCCTCCGTCGCTCATGCCGGAGCGTCAGGCCTGTCATTCCGAGCGTAGCGAAGAAGCTACGTTGGCCGCCTCGATCGCCGCATGATGGCAACCGCTCGCGAGGGGGAATCGTCGCGCCGAGGTGTTCAGCGTGAGATCCCGTCGACTGAACGTTGCACGTACAACCGAAGCCACAGCGGCCTAAGCACTGAGAATTGTCGCAGCTTCCGCGATCTTGTGCGCGATGTCGCGCCACTCGCACAAGGTCAGCGTTATCAGCAACTGGCCCCTCGTCGGTGCGGCGTGCACTCGAAAGGTGACGGTCGGACATGCGCCACCGCGGTTCTGGATGCCGACGATCTGATGTCGGCCTGGATGCGCTTGCGTGCGTTCTTGTTGCACGGTTTCGCTCCCCCTACAACGGAATGACGCTATGTTAGGTAACGCCGTTGAAGGATCGCAACGGTGTTATCCCGTGATAACATCGAAAGTGCTCTGCTAACTGCGATCGAGTGCGCCGTTTGTCAAGGCGTCATCGAGTGTGTTTCGCGATCTGTCTTTCGAACTGTCTGTGCGCGACGAGTGGTAAGCGAATTCGGACGGTGCGCCTGCGCTCACAGGAGAACGTCGCGACGACTGGCGCGTGGTGGCGCGCATGGTGCCATCGCGACGTTTGTGGATCACGGCTTCGATCGCACACAGCGAACATTACGCGCGCGTCACGATGCGTGCGGCCGCGCGCTCGGATGCACGTGCGCGCGACGCCGGCGCTCCTCGTTCGCGCGGAGCTGGATCGCCAGGGCCTGGCTCTCCCACTCGCTCACGGCCAGCGTCAGCTCAACGGGCGCTGCGCCGGCCTCGCGTCGCGAGAACACGCGGAGCGTCACCAGCGGCGTGCCGTCGCGGTCCAACGAGAATTCGAACTCCATGGCTCGCGGGACAAACCATCCGTTGCGGCCTCGGGCGCGTGCGTAGAGTCGCTGGTCGTACGGGAGGCGATATTTCATAGAGGGAGTCCGTGTCTCGATCTCCCCATGTTGGAATCGGCGCGACAGGCCGGTTTGAGAAGGGCTCTTATGCCGGTGTTGCGTAACAATCTTCTTGCACCGATGCCGACGCGGCGGTAGGGGCCGAGCGTCTCTCGGTGCCGCGCTGCAGGGTCAGTGCTCGAGCGCACGGGGGGCGGACGGATGAGACTCAGGACAGAGATCGCGGTCGTAGGCTCAGTCGTCGGCGTCGAGCTGCTGCTATACGCGAAGGTCGCGCGCCCGGTGGATGATTCGCCCGTGCGCCGAGACGTCTGCGAGAGAATGCGGCGAGTAGGAATACAACGCCAAGTGCGCCTGCGGTGCACGGCCGGTATAACATCGCTCGATGAAGATTGGCGGAAACTTCTTCGAAGACCTGGGCCCCGGACAGCGGCTGATCAATCCGGTGCCCCGCACCATCACGGACGGCGACGTCGCGCTGTACATCGCGCTGACCGGCGACCGCGAGCCGCTGCACTGCTCCGATGAGTTCGCGCGCAGCCTCGGCTTCGAGCGGGCGCCGGTGCACGACCTGCTCGTGTTCCACATCGTCTTCGGCCGCACCGTCGGCGAGATCTCGCTCAACTCGCCGGGCAACCTCGGCTACGCCGACCTGCGCTTCCTGCGGCCCGTGTTCACCGGCGACACTCTGCGCGCCGAGACCGAGACGCTCGGTTGGCGCGAGACGTCGAAGGGCGACACGGGCGTCGTCTGGGTGCGCACGACGGGCTTCAACCAGCGCGACGAGGAGGTGCTGCGGTTCTGCCGCTGGGCGATGGTGAACAAGCGCGACCCCGCCACGCCGACCGGCGCCAACGACGCGCCCGAGATGCCGTCCGAAGCATCGCTCGAGCACATCGCGTTTCCGCAGCATCGAGACGTTCGATGCGCGCGGCGACCGGCGGTGCGACGTTCTGGGAGGACTACGCGGCGGGCCAGCGCATCGTGCATCCGCAAGGGATGACCGTCGAGGAGGCGGAGCACCAGATGGCGACGCGCCTCTACCAGAACACGCGCGCGCGTGCATTTCAATCAGATACCAGCAGGCAGTCGTCGCGGCACGGCCGGCGCATCATCTACGGCGGGCACATCATCTCGCGTCGCGCACGCGCTGTCGTTCGATGGTCTGGAGAACGTGGTCGCGATGGCGGCCTGGAACGGCGGCTCCCACACCGCCCCGACGTTCGCCGGCGACACGCTCTTCGCCTGGACCGACGTGCTCGAGCGCATCGACCTCGTCCGCCCCGACATCGGCGCCCTGCGCCTGCGCCTCGTCGCCGTCAAGAACGTCGACCCCTCGGCCGAGGACGTGCCGCTGCGCGTCGCCAGCGACGACGGCCGCGAGCGCTACGGCCCGCCGTAGTGCTCGATCTCGACTACGTAGCGCTCATCCCACGGCGTGCCGTGGCCGTCGGGTAATCCACGGATGCACGCTGGCTCGACAGGGCGCGCAGTCCTGCCCGAGCACGAATCTCATGAAGACGTACGAAGCTTGGAATGACCCCGACTGCGAGGGTTTCTTTGCGGGCCTGCGGGAGCGTTCTCGAAGAGCAAGCTCGAGGCCTTTGGGTTCGCGCTCGCGGCTACTCTTCTCGTTCGACGCCGCGACGCACGAGGAAGCGATGTCCATCTTTAACCTTAGGATGGGGTGGGAACCGTACAGACCGAACGGTGATCCGGCTCAATGCCCGGTCTGTGACGCGTCGGTTCTACCCGCATGGAAGCGGTGACTGCTGCCGTTGTGGGCCGGGAACTCCTTCGTGGCCTCGCAGCGGCGTGAACATAAGCCCGAACCTGCTTAGAATGCGCCCGTGACTGCTGACACGACGACGGCGACAGCGCTCATCGCCGCCCGCGCGCTCGCCCACGAGGCAGAGGCGCTGGCCGGGCCGCCGTCGCCCGCGCGGCCGAGCTGACCGACGCCGGCGACGCGCATCGACGACCACCAGGTGCTCTGCGAGCGGCTCGCAATCATGGCGACGGAGGCCCGCGCCGCCGCGATCGCTCGTCGAGTACGCAGAGCGCCTCGCCGTGGCCGGCAAACCCGATCCCCGTGAGCGACGAGATGGCGCTCGCCTACGCGGCCGACGTGCTGCATCGCATCGCCGGCGCGCGCCAGGCGCATCCAGGCGACTTCGCCGACATCGAGGCGTTGTCGCAGCAGACGGGCGAAATGGTCCGCGCCGGCCTCGACGACGCGCGGCTCCAGGCCATCGGCGCGCGCGTGATCGAGGCGCGCGGCGTCAACGGCGCCGATCTCGACAACGATGACGCGACGTCCACCCGTACATTCGCGCGTCAGTTCGCGAAGCAGGAGATCCTGCAAAGATGACGCCGGCATGCCGCTCGCCGAGCGCATCCATCGCGAGGACCT
The DNA here is from genome assembly GCA_963736015.1 of uncultured Chloroflexia bacterium. GTDB lineage: Bacteria > Chloroflexota > Dehalococcoidia > DSTF01 > JACRBR01 > CAVTNG01. Next base: position 91,769 of record CAVTNG010000010.1, read on the forward strand.
CCTCATCCCCGAATCGCTGATCAAGCAATACGCGGAGCTGGGGTTTTTCGGCAGCTCGATCCCGTCGGGCTACGGCGGCACGGATATGGGCTATCTCACGATGGTCGTGCTGACGGAGGAGCTCTCGGCAGCTTCACTCATCTGCGGGAGCCTGCTGACGCGGTGCGAGATCCTTGCACGCGCGCTCCTCGTCGGCGGCACGGAACGAGCAGAAGCAGGAGTGGCTCCCCAGGATGGCATCGGGCGAGGCGCTCGTTGGCATCGCAATCACCGAGCCGGACATCGGTTCGGAGACGGCCTCCGTGCAGTGCCGGGCGACGCCGGCGGAGGGAGCCGACGGTCCGGGGTACAAGATCAACGGGGCGAAGGCATGGGCGACGTTCGCCGGCCGTGCGGACGTGCTGGCGCTGCTCGCCCGCACCGACCCGACGCCGGGGAACAAGGGCCTGTCGTTGCTCATCGTGCCGAAGGAGCGGTCGTTCGACCACAAGTTCGAGGTGAAGGGACCGCATGGCGGGCTCTTGACCGGCGAGGCGATCCCGACGCCTGGCTACCGCGGCATGCACAGCTACATACTCAACTTCGAGGACTACTTCGTCCCGGCGGAGAACGTCGTTGGCGAGGAGGAGGGCCTCGGACGCGGGAACCAGTCTGACGCTCGGCGGGATCCAGGCGGGACGGCTGCAGACCGGCGGCCGCGCGCTCGGCGTGGCGCAGGCATCGCTCGAGAAGGCCTGCCAGTACACGACGCAGCGCGTGCAGTTCGGACGGCCGGTGAGCGAGTTTCAGCTCACGCAGTACCGCATCGGACAGATCGCCACGCGCATCGCCGCGGCGCGGCAGTTCACATACGACGTCGCCCGCACCATGGAGCCGACAGGGAAGGCGCCGCTGCTGCCGGCGATGGCAAAGCTATTCGCGTCTGACGTGGCGGTATGGGCCTCGCAGGAGGCGCAACTGCTGCACGGCGGATGGGGCTACGCCGAGGAGGACCGCATCAGCCGCTACGTTGCGGATGCGCAGGTACTGCCGATCTTCGAGGGTGTGAAGGTGACGCTGGAGTTGAAGGTGATCGCTCGCACGCTCGTGAGCGCGCCTGTGGGAGCTTAGGTTCTAGGTCTCGGTTCGAAGTTCTAGGAAGCACGAGCATGTACATCCTCCAGAAGCAAGGCCGATTCGTCATCCCGCGCACGGAGCTGACGTACCCGGCGCACACGATCAAGATGAACGAGAAGGCCGCGCAGGCTCCGACCGACCACGTCATGCCCGACTTCGAGGACGCCTGCCCGTACGAGTTCAAGGGCGACCCCAGCCGCAAGACGCTTGTCGAGGCGCTGAACACGATCGACTTCGGCGGCAAGGTCATCGCCATCCGGCCGAACAACATCCGCTCGAAGTACTTCCTCGGCGACGTGCAGGCGATCATGCTCGGCGCGCCGGACCGCTTCCACGGCATCATCCTGCCGAAGACGGAGACGCCAGAGGACATCGTGCACCTGTCGCGCCTGCTCGACGCGCTCGAGGAACAGGGCGGCTGGACGACGACACGTCCAGATCGAGGCGCTGATCGAGACGCCGCTGGCCGTCGTCAACGCCTACCAGATCGCGAAGGCGTCGCCGCGCATGGCGGGCCTGATCTTCGGCATCGCCGACTTCAGCGCGTCGATGGGCGTGCGCGAGATGATCGACAACCAGAACCGCAACTTCCACTACGCCAAGCAGGCGACCGTCGTCGCTGCGAAGGCGGCCGGCCTGCACGCCATCGACAACGCGTTCCTTGCGTCTGATCCGGCCGGACACGCCCGCCGATGAGGCCGACGTCATCAGGGCCCAGCTCAAGGAGAAGAGCGAGGGCTCGCGCGACCTCGGCATGGACGGCACGTGGGTGATCCACCCGCAGCAGGCGGAGATCGCAACGCCGTGTTCATCGCCGGATGACGAGCAGATCGAGAAGACGAAGCGCTCGCTCGAGGTGTACCACCGGCTCGGCGGCGGCTCGATCGCCGACCCGGAGACCGGCGAGTTCTACGACGAGGCGACGACGAAGGCGATGCTGATGGACCTGGCGAAGGCCGTGCAGGCGGGCAAGCTCGATGCCGAGTGGCTGGCCGACATGGCGGCGAAGTCGAAGGAAGTGTCCGGCTACGACATCCTCGAGGTGATGGGCCGGGTCGCGTAAGCGAAAGTCTCATCAGAGAACAGAGGGAGCGAGTCAATGGTGCAGAACCGAAAGATCAACCCGTGGACGTGGCAGGACGCATTCGGTTTCTCGCAGGCGATCGAGACGAGCGGGCACCAGCGCGTGCTCCGCTGCGCCGGCCAGACGTCCGTCGACGCGAACGGCGCGCCGATGCACGCTGGCGACATGGGGGCGCAGATCGCGCCAGGCGCTCGACAATCTCGAGACTGTGCTGAAGGCCGCGGACATGACACTGGCCAACGTCGTGCGACTCAACATGTACGTGACGGACATGGACGCCGCGCTGCAGAACTTCGGCGGCGCGGTGGAGCGCCTGGCGAAGGCCGGCATGCAGCCTGCCGTCACGCTGCTCGGCGTCGCGAGGCTGTTCGCGCCCGATCTGATGATCGAGATGGAGGCCGACGCCGTCGCATGAGGTTCTACGAGTTCGAGGCGAAGGCGCTGATGCGCGAAGACCGGCGTCCCGACCTCGAAGGGCGGCACGGCGACGACGGCCGACGAAGCGGCGCGGATCGCGGTGGAGGTCGGCGGCGAGCTCGTGCTCAAGTCGCAGGTGCTGTCGCGGCGGCCGCATGAAGGCCGGTGGCGTGAAGTTCGCGTCGTCGCCCGGACGACGCGCGCGCCGGCGGCCGAGCACATCCTCAAGCTCGAGATCGGCGGCCAGATGCCGCGCTGCGTGCTCGTCGAGTCGAAGCAGCCCGTGAAGCAGGAGTACTACGCCGGCGTCATCTACGACGCCGTCGCGAAGCTGCCGGTCGCCATCTTCAGCGACATGGGCGGCATCGACATCGAGGAGGTGGCCGAGAAGCACCCGGAGCACGTCGCGCGCGCGCATTTCTCGACGTTTCAGCCGCTGCAGGAGTTCAAGTTCAAGGAGCTGGTGGCGTCGCTCGGCATCACGTGGCAACGAGCTGAACCAGCTCTCGCGCATCGTCGCTCGGCTCGCGCAGGCGTTCCTGCCGATACGGCCTGACGCTGGCCGAGATCAACCCGCTCGCGCAGCCTCGAGGATGGCAGCTTCATCGCGCTCGACTCGCACTGCGACATGGAGGAGGAGGCGCGCGACCAGCAGAAGGCGCGTGCTCGCCGAGCTCGGCATCGGCCGCGAGGAGACGCGCCAGGCACGCCCGCCCACGCCGTTCGAGGTGCGCGGCGCGGAAGTCGATGCGTCGGACCACCGCGGCGTCGCCGGCCGAGTCGTCGAGTTCGACGGCAACCTCGGCTGCGTGATCGGCGCCGGCGGCGGCAGCCTCACCATCTTCGACGCGCTGCGCAAGCACGGCGGCAAGCCCGCCAACTACTGCGAGATCGGTGGCAACCCGAGCGTACGCAAGGCGTGCGAGCTGACGAAGCTGATCCTCAGCAAGCCCGGCGTCGAGAAGATCTGCGTGATCATGAACGTCGTCAGCAACACCCGCGTCGACATCGTCGCCCGCGGCGTGATCAAGGGCGTCGTCGAGAGCGGCTACGACCCCGCCGAGAAGATCGCCATCTTCCGCATACCCGGCTCGTGGGAGGACGACGGCTACAAGATCCTCGAGAAGTACGGCGTCGAATATGCCGACCGCACCGTCCCGATGTCAGAGGCGGCGCGCCGCGCCGTCGAGAAGACGAAAGCGACTGTCTAGCCGATGTCGATCCTGATCGACGAGAACACCACCTTCATCATCCAGGGCATCACCGGCCGCGAGGCGGTGTCATGACCCGCGAATGTCTCGACTACGGCTCGAGGCTCGTCGGCGGTGTCACGCCGGGCCGCGGTGGGCGCGACGTACACGGCGTGCCCGTGTACGACACCGTGAGCGAGATCACATCGAAGCAGCGCGTCGATGCGTCAGTGCTGATCCGTGCCGCCGCCCGCCGTGCGCGACGCCGCGTTCGAGGCGATCGAGAACGGCATCAAACTGCTCGTCATCGTCACCGAGCGCATCCCGCGGCTGGAGGTGGCGCAGATCATCGAGTATGGCGAATGGCGTACGGCGCGAGGCTCATCGGCCCGAACTGTCTCGGTGTGATGTCGCCGGGCGAGAGTCACGCGTGGGCGGCATGGGCGGCGCGGCTGTCGCGGCGCGGCGGGCGTACCAGCCCGGGCCGATCGGCATGATGTCGCGCTCGGGCGGCATGACGACGGAGATCTCGAACGCGCTCACCGCCTCGGGCCTCGGCCAGAGCACCGCCGTGAGCATCGGCGGCGACGCCATCGTCGGCTCGACGTATGCAGAGCTGATGCCGCTGTTCGAGGCCGATCCCGATACGAAGGCCATCGTCATCTACAGCGAGCCAGGCGGCCCGATGGAGGCCCAGCTCGCGCGGTACGTGAAGGAATCGAAGTCGCGGCTGCCCATCGTCGCCTTCATGGCGGGCCGCTTCATGGACGAGATGCCCGGCATGCGCTTCGGCCACGCCGGCACCATCGTCGAGGGCCGCGCCGACACGACGGCCGGAGAAGATCGCGCGCATGAAGGACGCCGGAATCTCCGTCGCCGAAGAGATCGCAGGAGATCCCGGGCATCGTCAAGCGCGCGCCTGGCCGAGGCGGGAGCATGACCGCGGTGACCGGTTCGGGCATGTTCATCCGCGTCGAAGTCGACGAGTCCATCGCATCGGATCGCGACATCGCAACGAAGCTGGCTGGCGTGTGCCCGGTTGATATCTTCGCCGAGCGCGAGCGGTCGCGTCGCCATCGTCGATGCCAACCTCGATGAGTGTATCCTTTGCGGCCTCTGTCTCGAGGTCGGCGCGAAGGGTGCCGTCCGCGTCGTCAAGCTCTACGACAACGGCGCGTTGCTTGAGGCGCCGTAGCCCGCGCCGGCCTAGGCCATCCCAGCACAATGCCCATCATCGAAATCATTCAAGGATCGCTGCTGCAGGCAGATGCCGATCGGGACATCTTCGACAAGCTCCATGCGCGCCGCCTCTCGCGTGCAATGGTCATCGACCTATGCGGCGTTGACGACCTGGCGAGCGCGGACGGCGGGCACGCTGCCTACATTCGGTGGCCCATCGAAGACGGCGATGTGCCCGATCGCGGCATGCTGCTCGCGCTTGAGATCGCAGCCGCGCGGTTCATCGACGCCGGCGGTTGCGTGGTGACGATGTGCAGCATGGGCCGGAACCGCTCAGGCCTGCTGTCGGCGCTGATACTCACGCGACTGCGCAGGATGTCCGGCCGCGAGGCACTAGAGTTCGTGCGGAAGAAGGTGCCCGAAGCGCTGACGAACGAAGCGTTTGCAGCCTACCTCGAGCGCGAACGATAGTGGCCGTCGCCGATTGCACGAGCTGAGGGCCGGCGGCTGACAGCTGACGGCTACATCTGCGCTCAGGCCGAGATCGCGCTCGGGAACCGCGTCTGGAAATCGAGGATGCAGACGTAGGTCGGCGTGATCGCGATCCGTCCGGTCGTCGATGTCATCGCCGCGACGTTCTTGCACCACGCTTCGCCCTGCTCTTCGCCGAAGTAGCGCGCTGCCGCGCGCCGGTACTCCTCCGCAATGCCCTCGACCGTCGACACCGATGCCGTGCCGCGGACCAGGAGCACATTGTGAGGAAGTCATCGCTGTCGATGGTGAGAGCCACCGGCGAGCCGTCGTGGATGGCCTTAAGCTTCGGCGCCTTCGGCGGTGAGACGACGACGACCTCCCTGCCGTTCCAGTGGAACCAGATCGGGACGACGCGCGGCGTGCCATCGAGCCAGTTATAGGCGAGGCGCGCCGGGATCTTCGACTGCAGGAGTTTCTGGGCGACGGGATCCTTGAGAAGAGCGACGTCTCCTTGCGGGGCCGGCATGGCATCTCTCCTTTCGCACTGGAAGGATGCGATAGTACGCCGATCCCCGGTAGGCGCAACCCGGTTGAGTTCCGGCGCTCGACCTGAAGCGTGTTGAGTCGAGCGCGGGCGGCCTCGACTGCCGAGTGCGGTAACCAGCGTCACTCGACCGCTACAGGAAGGCGTAGACCTGCTTCCGCTCGCCCTCGGCAACGCCCGTGCGCACCGCGGCCGCGGCCACTTCCTTCGCGACGTTCTTGAAGACCGACGAGTGGAACACGCTCGGGATCACGTACTCCGCGCTCAGTTCGCTCTTGCTCACCGCGCCGGCGATCGCCTCCGCGCGCTGCCAGCTTCATCTCCTCGTTGATCTCCCTCGCCCGCACATCCAGCACGCCGCGGAACAGGCCCGGGAAGCAAAGCACGTTGTTGATCTGGTTCGGGAAGTCGCGAGCGGCCGGTCGCCATCACAGCGACGTGCGACCCGGCCACTTCGGGCCGGATCTCCGGGTCAGGGTTTGCCATCGCCATCACGATCGGGATCGCGCTTCATCTTCTTGATGTCGTCGACGGTGATCATGTTCGGCCCTGCGAGGCCCAGGAACAGGTCCGCGTCCTCCATCGCGTCACTGACACTGCCGCTGACGCCCTCGAGGTTCGTGTTGTCAGCGAACCACTCCTTCATGAAGTTCATGCCCTCGGTGCGGCCCTTGTGGATGATTCCAGTGCGGTCGACGCCGATGATGTTCTTCACGCCGGCTGACATGAGGATCTTCGAGCACGCCACGCCCGCCGCGCCAACGCCCAGCACAACGACCTTCAGGTCCTGAGGCTCCTTCTTCACGATGCGCAGCGAATTGAGCAGCGCCGCCAGCACGACCACGGCCGTTCCGTGCTGGTCGTCGTGGAAGACGGGGATGTCCATCTCTTTCTTCAGCCGGTCCTCGATGTAGAAGCACCGCGGCGCCGAGATGTCCTCCAGGTTGATGCCGCCGAAGCCCGGCGCAATCGCCTTCGTGATCTCGACGATCTCATCCGGATCCTTCGTGTCGAGGCAGATCGGCCACGCGTCGACGCCGCCGAACGTCTTGAAGAGCATCGCCTTGCCCTCCATGACCGGCATCGCCGCCTTCGGACCCAGGTCGCCCAGCCCGAGGATCGCCGTCCCGTCGCTGACGACGGCGACGGTGTTGCACTTGATCGTCATCGAGTACGCCGCTTCGGGGTCCTTGTCGATCGCGAGGCACACGCGCGCGACCCCGGGCGTGTACACGACGGACAGGTCGCGCCGGCTCGTCACCGGCACCTTGTTGCGGATTTCGATCTTGCCGCCGCGGTGGCTCAGGAAGACGCGGTCAGCGACGCCCTTGACGCTGACGCCGCGGATCGCCTTCACCCGCTCGACGATCTCCCGCGCGTGGTCGCTGTCGCGCGCCGAAACGGTGACGTCCCGGACGATCGTGCTCGGCGTGGAGCGTACGACGTCGATGTCGCCGATGTTGCCGCCGCAGTCGCCCACGGCAGCCGCAATTTGGCCCAGCATCCCCGGTTTGTTCGGGTACTGGGCCTGGAAGCTGAACGTGTAGGTCGCCGCCGGCAGATCGGCCGCGCGCGCGCCATTTTTCCGCGCCATGTTGGGTGCCTCGCTTTCTCGATGGGCGCACCATTCTAGGCGCGGCTTCGAGTAGCGGCTAGATGCCATATGTCCCTCTTAACGCCCCTCGTGCTTGCGCGTCGAACTCGGCGGGCGTAGTGTCGATGCAAGATTTATCGCTGCAATCGGAGGCATCAATGGTCAACGGAGCGAGCACGGGCCGCGTCACGGTGGAGAACGATGTCGTCTTCGGCAAAGGCGGCGACCGTGAGCTGAAGTGCAACGTGTACTGGCCGCCGCAGCAAGGCGACCGACGCCCCGCGCTGTTGCTCGTCCACGGCGGCGGCTGGACCGGCGGCGACCGAAGCCAGCTCCACGGATACGGCATTCTGCTCGGGCGCCTCGGCTACGTCTGCGTCGCGACCGAGTACCGCCTGGCGCCCGCATCGAAGTGGCCCGCGCAGATCCACGACGTGAAGGCGTGTCTCCGCTGGATGCGCGCCAACGCATCGCACCTCGGTATCGACCCGCAGAAGATCGCGGTCTCAGGCAACTCCGCCGGCGGGCATCTCTCGCTCATGCTGGCGGGCACGCAGAACATGCCCGAGTTCGAGGGCGACGGCGGCAACGCCGGCGTTGGGACGGAGGTCGCCGCGCCGCATCGCCTTCTACGCGCCGGCGCAGCTCTACGGCAGCGACCGGCTCGGGCGCGAGATGTCCTTTCTGTTCGGCGACGGCTACGGCGAGGACGTCGCGCGCGGTGCGAGCCCGATCGATCACGTGAAGGCGTCGTTTCCGCCGACGCTGCTGATCACCGGCAACCAGGACGAGCTGGTGCCCGTCGAGTCGAGCTTCAAAATGTACCGGGCGATCACGGACGCCGGAGCGAAGGCGGAGCTGCACGTCTACGAGGGCGCGCCGCACGGCTTCGATGCCATGCGCGAGTTTGGTCGCCAGTGCGCCGATGTCATGACGTTGTTCCTCGACCGCCACGTCGCCAACCCGCGCATGGTAGTGAAAGACGGCGATGTGCTGACCTACGCCTCTGCCCGCTGATCGCGCGATGGCCGCCATCCACGTCGACGGACGCCGGCTCCAGCGATGTACGCATCTCCATGCTCGTCACGCGTCGACGCCATCGAGGGCCGCTCGCCGAGGCCCACTGGACCGGACGAGCCTCGCTACGTCGTCACCGCGACGACACGTCCCGACGGAGTCGTGGCCTGTCATGTCCGAGCGAGCGAGGAACTCTCGTGCGCCTCGATGCTGCACCTTGATACCACCATGCGCGCGTCGCCGTGCGTCATCCCGAATACGTCCAGCCCAGGTCATCATCGCGCAGCGGCCGCCCATGGTTGATCTGCCCGCCGTCCGTGATCCGGGCAACGACGAGCGTGTGGTCGCCCGTCGGGTAGGCCGCCTTCAACCTCGCACTCGTACCAGGCAAGCGCGTCCTTGAGGACCGGGCAGCCCGTCGCCATCACCTTGTGCGGCACGCCCGCGAGCTTGTCGATCGTCGCCCGGACCGATCGCATGGCGCCCCGCACCTTGCTCGGGTTCGCCGGCTGCAGGAACGACGCGATCAACTCGTGGCTGTCGTCGCCCATGACGTTGACGCTGAACACCCGCGTCTCGCGCACGTTCGCCAGCGTGCGCGCGTCGTTCTCCAGCGAGAGCGCCACCATGCGCGGCTTGAACGACACCTGCATCAGCCAGTGCGCCGCCATCACGTTCAGCCCCATCGGCCCTCGCGAGCCGATGACGTACATGCCGTAGTTCATCATGTCGAGTGCGGCGCGGGCGTCTTCTTCAGGCATCAGATACTCCTGCGCGGTGTGTCCGATTGTATCGAGGCGCCACCTGGCGAGTCCGGACACGGCTCGCGCCATCCTGCATTCCCGGCGCTGGCGCTCCACTCCAACGCTGATGCCTGCAGTCCGCACACTCATCCCGTCATTCCGAGCGTAGCGAGGAATCTTCCTCGGCCGCCTCGACCGCCTCGGGCGCGATGATCCGGCCGCAACGCCCACAAGCCCGAACCAATGGCTCCGCGCGACCGCCGATCGCGTCGCACGTCGCAATCATCCGGATTCTGCGATACTGAAGCCGTCTCGATTGACACGCCCGCCCCAAATAGATATTTTGGCATCGACGAAATATTGCGTCGCAGCGAAACGGAGAGCCGCGATGAGCGAGACTTCAGCCAGCACGACCGCACAGGCGGACGCACCCGCACCGGAGGGCGGCCCGGCCGGATTCTTCGATTCGGCATTTTCGAGCAACCCGTACCCACTCTTCGCCGGGCTGAGGGCGAACACACCGGTCATGCACGCCCCCGAGCCGGGCCTCTGGATCGTCACGCGCTACGACGACGTCCTGCGCATCCTCCGCGACTGGGAGACCTTCTCCTCCGTCGTCGGCGACACGCCCGGAAGGTGAGGAGCGGTCGCCGTCGATCCTCTTCGACGACCCGCCGATCCACACCCGCATGCGCGGCCTGCTCACTAAGGCCTTCACGCCGCGCGTCGTCGAGGAGCAGCGCGATGCCATCGAAGAGAACGCCGGCCGCATGATCGACGACATGCTCGCGCAGGACGAGCCCGACCTCATCGCCTCCCTCGCATACCCGCTGCCGGTGATGGTGATCGCCGGCATGCTCGGCGTGCAGGACGGCGACATGGCGACCTTCAAGCGCTGGTCCGATGCGATCATCCAGAACGTCGGCAACGCCATCTTCACCGGCGACCAGAGCGCCATCGAGGACGTGAACCGCGAGTTCGACGAGTACTTCGGCGCGCGCCTGAACAAGCTTCGTCAGGAGCCGGAGGACAACCTGCTGAGCGAGCTGGTGCACGCCGTCGGCGAAGATGGCAGCCGCCTCAGCCAGGCCGACCTCCTGCTCGTCTGTCGCGTGCTGCTCGTCGCCGGCAATGAGACGACGACGGGGCTGATCGTGAACTCAATCCGAGCGTTCTCAGAGTTCCCGGACGAGATGCTGCGCGTGAAGACTCACCCGGAGCTGATCCCGTCCGCGATTGAGGAGTCGCTGCGATACTACGCCCCGTTCCCCGCGACATTCCGCCGCACGACGCGCGACGTCGAGGTGGCGGGCGCGATGATCCCGAAGGGAGCCCGCGTGCTGCCGATGCTCGCGTCCGCCAACCGTGACGAGACGCAGTTCACGCGATCCCGACAGACTTCATCGCCGACCGCGAGCCGAACCGGCATGTCGGCTTCGGCATGGGCATCCATTACTGCCTGGGCGCCCCGCTTGCCCGCCTCGAGGGGCAATCGCGATGCAGAAGTCTGCTGCCGCGCATCACCGGCCTCCAGATCGAGGACAAGGACCGAGGACGTCCTGGCCCGTGGGCCGGAACGGCTGCGCGTGCGGTCATCCGACGGCTAGCACGCCGAATCGCTCGTGTCAGTAGCTTCGAGGCTGGACCGCGCCACGTTCGGGCGTGGTCGGGTACTGGCTAGTGCGGCGCCAGTGCGCGCATCATCTCCACCGACTGCGCGGCTCGCCCTGCGGGGTCCGGCGCCGAGGCGATGAAGTTCAGCGCCGGCACCGTCACGCCGTTGTCCACGTACGCCTGGATCTTCTTCCGGCACGTCTCCGCGTTCGCCGTAGACCAGCAGCCGCTCGATCATCTCGCGCGGGATCGCCGCCGTCGCGGCCTTGCGGTCGCCCGCGACCACGCCTCCCACATCGGCGCCAGGGCCGATGCGTTGCCGAGCCAGTCGTGGAAGGCCGCGTAGACGGGCACGTTGAGGTAGGCCGCGATCATCCGTCGCCCGAGGAAGTCGACGATGTTCTCGTCCTCGATCATGCAGACGAAGATGCGGCAGACGACCGTCGAGTTGTCGCGGATCTCGACCGGCCCCACGCGCTCCCTCGCGCGCCGCCTCGACGCACTTCGGCACGTCGTCCGCCCCGAGCCAGTTGATGATCGCGCCGTCCGACTCCGCGCCCGCCAGCCGCAGCATGCGCTCCCGCAGCGCGGCGATGTACACGGGCGGCGGCGGCGCCAGCCGTCGCGACAGCCGGAAGCCGTCCGAGCGCGCCGTCTCGAGCTGCGTGCTCACCTTGTCGCCGCGAGAGCATCTCCTGCACCAGGCGATTGACGTCGCGCACCTTCCGGTACGGCAGGTCGAACGGCACCCCTCCCCAGCGTTCGACGATGACCGACGATCCCGCGCCGATCCCAGCGCGAACCGCCCCGGCGCCGCCTCCGCGATCGCGTTCGCCGAGATCGCGAGTGTCAGCGGTGCGCGGGTGTAGACGTTGGCGATCGCCGTCCCGAGCCGCAGCTTCTCCGTCCACGCGGCCGCCAGAGCGAGCGGCGTGAAGCAGTCAACGCCGTCGATCTCGTACGACCACGCGTCGGTGTAGCCGAGCCGCTCCGCCTCCTGCAGCGCGTCGCGATGCTCGTGCAGCGCCAGCCCATCGAATGGAAACGTGAATCCGTACGCCATGCGCGGATGATAGGGAAGCCGGCAGCAACGCGCGAGATCGCGGCGTTCGTTAGCGGTCCGGCGAACCAGCGGGCATACTCCCTGCGACGGAGGACGCCATGGAGCCGTACAAGACCATCATCTCGAAGCGGGACACACGCGTGTTCACGGAGCAGCGGGTACCGGAGGACCTCGTCCGGCGCATCGTCCAGGCCGGGCGCATGGCGGGCAGCTCGAAGAACACGCAGCCGTGCCGCTTCGTCGTCATCGACGATCCAGTCGCAGAAGGAAGCGATCACCACCTGCGGTGACTTCGCGGCGTGGGCCCCGAAGGCGCCGCTGCTCATCGCCGTTGCGGCGTCGGAACGCAGCCCCCGCGTCGAGTTCGACGCCGGGCGCGCCGCGCAGAACATGATGGTCGCCGCCTGGTCCGAGGGCGTGTCGTCCTGCCCGATGTCGATGCACCGCCAGGACTGTGCCCGCGAGACGCTCGGACTCGGGCCGGAGATTCCACGTCAGCGCCGTCATCGGCTTCGGCTATCCGGCCCGCGAGCCCAAGCACGTCCCCGAGGCGGCGCGCCTGCCGTTCGACGACTACGTGCGCCGCAACCGCTGGTCCTAGCCGCGATGTTCATCGTCACCGGCAGCGGCCGCTCCGGTACCAGTGCCGTCGCGAAGCTGCTGCACGACGCCGGCCTCAGCGTCGGCCACGACCTCATCGCGGCAGACGAGGGCAACGCCGAGGGCTACTACGAAGAGCGCGCGCTGATTGAGCTGAACCAGCACATCCTCAACGCCTGTCGCCTCGACGAGCGCTTCGCAACCGCATCACGCGCCGACGTGCTGGCCGGTGCCGCCGAGTGGTCCGAGCCAATGTGCTCGCTAGCGGAGCGAGCGACTCCGGCATGGAAGGATCCGCGCTTCTGCTGGACGCTCGAGGCGTGGCTGCCGTTGCTCGCCGAGCCGCCCCGGATCATCGTCTGCCTGCGCTCTCCCGCCGAGGTCGTCGCATCTGTGATGCACTACTACGGCCTGGTAGACGCCGAGGCGCGCCGCTCCGTCGAGCACGCGTGGCTGTCCCAGTACGAGCGGTTGCTCGAGGTCATCGACGCGTACGGCCTGGAAGCGACGTCAGTGGAGTACAGCGCGCTCCACGGCCGCACAGGGCCGACCGTCGCCGCGCTCAGCCGCTTCGTGGGTCGCGAGCTCGACTCGGGCGCCGTGCGCACCGACCTGCGCCATCACCGCAAGCCCGTGCCCAGGCGCATGCGCGAGATGTACGACCGTGTGCGGGCCTTAGGTGGCGCGCCGGCGATCAGGCGTGGTGGCGGCGCACGAAGAGCGTCAGTCCCTTCGCGCTCGTAACCTCGACCGGCTCGCCGCGCTCGATCGGACCGTCCTCGGCGACGGCCTTCCAACGCTCGCCCTTCAGGAACACGAAACCGCTCGGCGCAAGCGCTGAGCGGGCGGTGGCCAAACGCCCGACGAAGGCCTGCGCACCAACGGCACGCGCCGGCATGCGCCGCATGCGGACGAACGTCGCCACGACGGTGAGCATGAAGAACAGGCAGACGAACCCGGCGCCGAATACGAGGAATGGCGACGGACGGATGCCGGCGTCATTACCGGAGAACAGGATCAGCCCGCCGGCAACGAGCGCCACTGCTCCTCCGATGCCGAGCGCGCCGAACCCGCTCACATACAACTCCGCGGCGAACAGCACGAACGCCAGCAGGATGAGCGCCACGCCGGCCCAGTTCACCGGGAGCGTCCCCAGCACGAAGAACGCCAGGACCAGCGAGATCGCCCCGAATACGCCCGGCGCGATGAGGCCCGGATGCAGAAATTCGAGGAGCAGTCCCAGCCCGCCGAGCGTCAGCAGCAGGTATGCGATGTTCGGATCGCTGAGCACCAGCAGTAGCCGCTCCAGGAACGTCGCGTCGTTATAGACGCGCGGCGCCGCCTCGAGGCCGCCAAGCGTGACGGGCTGATTCTCGACCGTCACCGTGCGACCGTCGGCCTGGCGCAGCAGATCATCCATGCTGATAGCGACGTAATCCACGATGCCTTTGTCGACGGCTTCGTTCGCCGATGCCGACACGCTGTTGCGCACCGCACTCTCGGCCCAGTCGGCGTTGCGGCCGTGTGCCTCCGCGATGCTGCGCGCGTATGCCGCCGCGTTGTTCTCGACCTTCGTGCCGAGTGTGCCCTCGATGTCGCCGCCGCTGGCATCGACGGGGTGCGCCGCCCCGATGCTCGTGCCCGGCGCCATTGCGTCGATGTCCGCCGAGAGGGTGATGAAGGTGCCCGCGGATGCCGCCTTCGCGCCGCTCGGCGCGACGTACACGATCACCGGCACGTTCGCGGCCTCGATGCGCTGCACGATGTGCTCCATCGACGTCGAGAGCCCGCCCGGCGTGTCGAGCTGGATGACCACGGCCTTTGCGTCCGTGCGCTCGGCCTCGTCAATCCCGCGGTCGATGTAGCGCTCCATCACCGGATTGACGTCGAAGTCAGCGGTGAGGACATGCACCGCATTCTGCTGACTGACGCGCGGGGCGCAGGCGACAGCCATACCCGCGGCGAGCCCGACGGCAGCGAGCGCAATCCGGACACGCCGCGGCGGGAGACAGGTACGAAGAGCTGCGATCAGCTGCATGCGACACTTCCCGGAGCATCATAGCGCGCCGTCCGACGCGGCAAGGACGCGAACTGAACCGTCGCGGTCGCGTACGCCCGGCGGCGCCTGCTCGCGCGCGTCGGCCGGTTTGTCGGCTCAAACGGGCGTTCGATAGAATGCAGCGCGTCCCTGCCCGGATTGGGCGGGGACGTTCCTTCATGGGGGATTTCGTGCAAGAAGCGGCATCTGCACAGCTAGCCCGCGGCATGCGGGACCTGCTTCCGGACGAGATGGAACGCCTGCGGGGCGTCGAGGACGCCTTCCGAGCGACCTGCCGTGCCTGGGGGTACCGCGAGAATCCGGACGCCCGTGATCGAGCCGCTGCATCTCTTCACATCTGCGGGAACGCTCTCGCCGCAGACACTTGACCGCGTGTACTCATTTCTGGACTGGGACGGGTGGAGCGGCGAGCGCGTCGTCCTCCGCCCCGACTCGACGATCCCGGCCGCGCGACTCTACGCCGACCACCTGCGGGAGGACGGCGTCGCCAAGCTCTGCTACTCGCAAGACGTCTTCCGCTTCACGGACGACGGCTCGTCCCGCGAGGAGTGGCAGTGCGGCGTCGAACTGATCGGCGACACGGGCGTCTCCGGAGACGTCGAGCTGGTGCTGCTGGCGCTCGAGGTGCTCAAGCCGCTCAACGTTCATGACATAACGGTTCGCGTGTCACACGCTGGCCTCGTCCGCAGCGTGCTCGCACAGGCCGGCCTCAGCCCTGAGGAGCAGGGTGCCGCGTACGACCGTCTGCTCGACGGCGATATGACCGTGGTCGACGTGGTCGAGGCGCGCCTGCCGCAGCTCAACGCACCGCTGCGGATGCTATTCGACGTTGAGGGCGCAGGCAGTAACTACGTCGCGAACCTGCGCGGCGCGCTGGTCGATGCCATCCCATCACTCGCGCAGCCGCTCAATGACCTCGCGTTCGTCGCAACCGCGCTCGAGGCCCGCGGCGTCTCGCCGCGCATCCAGGCCGTGCTGGCCCGGCGATTCGAATACTACTCCGGTCTCGTGCTGCGCATCGATTCCGGCGGAGAACGCGTTGTCGGCGGTGGCCGCTACGACGAGTTGATCGGCCTCGTCGGAGACCGCGCAGTCCCGGCCTCCGGCTTCGCGCTGTACATGGCACCGCTTGTCGCCACGCCTCTGGCCGAATCGGATACCGCTCGCCTATCAAACATCTGCGTCGAGCCAGCGGGTGACGACCCGCTTCTGCTCGCACGCGCGTACGAAACGGCCGAGCAGTTGCGCGCCGCGGGGGTCCCGGTCGAAACGCTGGCGACCGGCGGCACGCACGACCACGACACGGTCGTTTGCAGCGAGCGCAGTTTCGACCTGATCTCATCCGGCGCCGGGACGACATTCGAGCGCCTCGATGACCTTGTACGCGCGCTGGTGGGGCCGAAGTGATCCGGCTCGCGCTGCCCACCGGCGAGCTGCGGAGCGACACCGCCGCGCTCCTTGATGCGGCGGGAGCCGGCATCGTCGACTACGCCGCCGGGTCGCGTGCCCTGCGCTTCGATGTGCTTGATGGCGCCGGCGTCGCGCGCGTCTTCCGCGAGAAGGACATCCCCGTGCAGGTCGCGCTCGGCAACTACGATGCGGGCATCTGCGGACTCGCCTGGGTCGAGGAGCTGACGCGCCGCTTCCCGCGCCACGACGTGGTGCGTGTGTGTCCCCTGGGCTTCGGCCGGCAGGAGCTGTGGCTCGCCGCGGCCGGCGATACCTGCGGGTCGCCTGTCCGCATCGCGAGCGAGTACGGCAACATCGCCGAAGCGGTCGCGAGGCGCTGGCGCCTCGGCCGCTACCGCGTCTTCGAGGTGAAGGGCGCGGCGGAAGCCTATCCGCCCGAGGACGCCGACGTCGTCCTCATCGCAGCGCGTAGCGCGGATGAGATCGCCGCGTCCGGACTCGACCCGATCGGACGAGTGTTTGAGAGCCGCGCATGGCTGATCGCCAACGGGCGCAGCCTGGCGACGAAGGACGTTTCTCCGCTGCTAAACAAGCTGTTGCGAGTCGGTGGCGCCAGGTCACGCGCGCCCGAACTAACAATCCCGTCAGCACCGTCTATGCGCGAGGTGACACCGGCGTCGAGACAGCGACTGCGCATCGCGCTTCCCGATGGCCACGCGCAGCGTCCAACGCTCGAAGCACTCGATGCCGCAGGCTTTGGCCTCGATGGCTACGATGGCGTCGCTCGTCGGCCCGATGCTCGTGCTGATGGCATCGACGTGAAGGTGATCCGCCCGCAGGACATGCCGCAGCAGGTCGCGCTCGGGCAGTTCGACCTCGCCGTGACGGGACGAGACGTGCTCGTCGAGCACACGCTGCAGTTCCCATCGAGTCCGGTCGAGGAGGTCGTCGACCTCGGCCGTTCCCGATACGGTCTCGCTGCGATAGTGAAGGATGTCGACGCCGATACCGTCGCGGGCGCCGTGAGCGAGTGGCGTGCCGGTGGCAGAGCCGTGATCCGGCTCGCGAGCGAGTTCCCGAACATCGCCGACCACTTCGCGCGCGAGCGGCACCTCGGACGCTATAGCGTGATCCCGATCGCCGGCGCCTCGGAAGGCTTCGTGCCCGAAGACGCCGAGATTCTGATCGAGGGCATCGACACGGGCTCGAGCGTTCGTGCCAACAAGCTCACGATCCTCGAGCGCTTCTTCGAGTCGACCAACATCGTCATCGCCAACAAGCAGCGGCCGCAAGGCGAACTGGGTCGCCTCTTCGATGCTGTCGTCGCGCAGTTGACGTCCGGTGCTCTGCAACCGGTCGCGGCAGGAGGCGCATAGCCACATGCCGTTGATCGGACTGCACATCACCGTCGCGCGCGAGCTTGCCGATGAGCTGAGGCACCGCGTCATCAATGGCGACCGTGGCGCCTTCTACCTGGGCGCCACCACGCCCGACATTCGCGCGATGACGCGCCTCGACCGCGAGCGCACGCACTTCTTTACACTCAATGACTTCGGCCCCCAGAGCGGCGTGCACCGCCTGTTCCAGGAGCAGCCCGAACTGAAGGATCCCACCACGCTCGACGCAACGACGGCTGCCTTCATGGCGGGATACGTCTCGCATCTCGAGATGGACGAGGCGTACATCGGCGAGATTTATCGCCCGTTCTTCGGCGAACGCTCCGATGTGGCTGACGACCTGATGGCGAACGTGATGGACCGCCTGCTGCTATACCACCTCGACAAGGAGCACCGGGAGGACGCCTCTGCGCTGGAGGAGATCGGCCGCGCGCTGACCGAGAGCTCGGCCGAGGTAGCGGTCGATTTCATTGGCCGCGACGCGATCCGAGAGTGGCGCGAGCTGCAGCGGCGGATGGTCACGCGCCCGCCGACGTTCGCGAAGATGCTCTGGCGCCAGCTCAACGCGGTCGGCATCGAGGGCGAAGAAGCCATTGCGGCCTTCCTTGAGGAGCACGCGGAGGAGCTGTTGCGGAGCACGATCGCACGGATCGGCCCCGAACGGATACGGCAGTACCTGCTGGACTCGAAGGATCGTGCGAGACGGGCGATGATGGACTATTTCGCGTGAAGATCGTACTGGGCGCGGAGGAGGGACGTCGGACGTTGCTTCGGCGGCAGGCGCTCGGCGAGACGGAGCTTCCGGCCGCGATTCGGGAGAAAAACGCCGCGATCTTCGGCGCCGACCTGCCTCTCGACGCGCAGGTGCGCCGCATCCTCGGCGACGTTCGCCGCGAGGGCGATGCCGCCGTGCGGCGCTACGGTGCGGCATTCACCGGTGGCACCCCCGAACAGCTCGAAGTGCCACGTGCCGAGATCGAGGAGTCCTACGCGTGCATCGATGCTGCACTCGTGGCCGATTTGAGGGAGGCAGCCGGCCACATTCGTGCCTACCACGAACGCCAGCGGGAACACTCGTCTCGGTCGTTCATGCACGAGGGCGTGGGCATGCAGGTGCGCGCGATCGAGCGCGTCGGCATGTACGTCCCGACCAGCCCGGGTGCCGTCTATCCGTCGTCCGTGCTGATGACGGGGCTCCCCGCCAAGGTGGCGGGCGTACGCGAGCTGATCATGATGACACCGCCCGGGCGCGATGGCGTGGTCGCGCCGTTGAAGCTCGTCGCGGCTGACATCGCGGGCGTCGACCGCGTGTTCGCGGCTGGGGGCGCCGAGGGCATCGGCGCGCTGGCTTACGGCACGGAGACCGTGCCCGCCGTCGACAAGATCGTCGGCCCGGGAAACATTTTCGTCACCGTCGCGAAGCGCGAGGTGTTCGGCAGCGTCGGGATCGACGCGCTGTACGGCCCGAGCGAGACCATCGTGATCGCCGACGAGACGGCGGATCCGATGCTCGCGGCAGCGGACCTGCTCGCGCAGGCGGAGCACGACGAGCTGGCGACACCGATCCTCATCACGACATCGGCATCGATGGCGGAGCGCGTCGGGGCCGAGGTTGAGCGCCAGTTGGCGCTCCTCGATCGCTGCGAGATCGCCCGCACGTCGTTCGATGCGCGCGGTGGTGCCGTCGTCGTCGACAGCGTCGAAGAGGCGGTCGAATTGGGCAGCGAGTACGCGCCCGAGCACATGTGCCTGCTTGTCCGCGACGCCGCGTCGGTCGCGACGACAGTGCGCAACGCGGGCGGCATCTTCGTCGGCGACGACGCGCCGGAGTCGCTGGGCGACTACACTGCCGGCCCGAGCCACGTCATGCCGACGGCAGGCGCCGCGCGCTACGCGTCGCCGCTCGGCGTGTACGACTTTTTGAAGGTGACGAGCATCGTTCAGGTCGACGGCGCGAGGCTACGCAAGGCGGGACCGGCGGCAGCGCGCATCGCTCGCGCGGAGGGCTTCACTGCGCACGCGCGCAGCATCGAGTTGCGGTTGAACGGCGGGGAGCGTGACGGAGGGCAGAAATGATGCGCCGCCAGCGGCTCACACTGCGCGCGAGGAAGTGCGCATCGTGTACCGTGACACTGCTGCGCGGCGCCTGGGCGTGGCGCGTCGGCGAGGGCGAGGACCTGCGATTCTACTGCGACAACGGTCGATGTCGCTTCATTCGCGGCAGGCAGCCGGCATGAGCGGCTTCGACATGCGCGCCTTGATTCGCCCGGACCTGCTCGAACTACCCGGCTACGTCCCGATCGAGCCCACCGATGTGCTCGCCGAGCGCCTGGGCATCGCGCCCGACGACGTCCTCAAGCTCGACGGAAACGAGAACCCGTTCGGTCCGTCGCCGAAGGCGCTCGAGGCGGTGCGGAGTGAACGGAACTACCACATCTACCCCGATCCTGATCAGCGGCGCGTGCGCGAGGCGCTTGCCGGCTACGTCGGCGTCGATGCGGAGCGCATCGTCTGCGGCCTCGGCAGCGACGATCTGATCGACCTCGTAATGCGCGCGACGCTTGCGCCGGGCGACGGCGTCATCAACTGCCCGCCGACGTTCGGTATGTATCCGTTCTCCGCGGAAGTCTGCGGCGGCCGCGTGATCGACGTCCCGCGCCTGGAGAGCTTCGCGCTCGACATCGAGGCGATCGAGCGGGCAGCGACGCGGGCGAAGCTCATCTTTATCGCGTCGCCCAATAATCCGACGGGCAACCTGATGCCGGCAGAGGAACTTGATCGTCTGCTGGCGACCGGCTTGATCGTCGCGGTAGATGAAGCCTACGTCGAGTTTGCGGGATCGCGGCTCTCCGTCGCCGAACTCACGGAGCGACACGAAAACCTCGTCGTGCTGCGGACGTTCAGCAAGTGGGCCGGGCTAGCCGGACTACGCGCGGGTTACGGCATCATGGCCCCGGCGCTCGCGTCGGTGCTGATGACGATCAAGCAGCCGTATAACCTCAACGTCGCTGCAGGGGTGGCGATGCTGGGCGCGCTCGAGGACCGCGAGCTGCTCGACGAGCGCGCCTGTGAAATCCGTGGCACGCGCGAGAAGCTGTCCGAATTGCTCTCGGCGGTTCCCTGGATCACGCCATACCCGTCGCAGGCTAACTTCATCTTGTGCCGGCTCGACGGCGTCGATGCCGTCGAGGTGAAGGAACGCCTCGCCAGGCGCGGCATCTTCGTGCGATATTTCGACACGCCGATGCTGCGCAACCATTTGCGCATCAGCGTCGGGCTCGAGGAGCACAACGCGCGCCTGCTGCACGCGCTGACGGAGATCGGAGGAGAGCTTGGGCGCTGAAGCGCTGGATCCGCGCACGGCGATCTTCGTGATTTCGGGCACGCAGGGTGCCGGCAAGACGACGGTTGCTGGCCTGCTGGCGCGCCGCTTCGCTCGCGGCGTGCACGTCAGCGCCGACACGTTGCAGAAGATGATCGTCTCCGGCCGCGAGTGGCCCGAATCCGATACCGTCACGCGCGAATCGGCAGAAGTCACCGGCGAGGCCGGCCGGCAGCTCCGGCTCCGGCTCCACAACATGTGTCTGCTCGGGCGTTCGTTCTTCGATGCCGGGTTCACAGCCGTGTTAGATGACATCATCTTCGGTGACCGCATCGGTCAGCTGTCCAACGATCTCCGCGATGTGCCGTTCTACTTCGTCATGCTCACGCCGGACCTCGAGACGGTACGCGAGCGAGAGCGCGGCCGGGGCAGCGAGCTGCACCGCGAGTGGGAGTGGCTGACCGAGGCCATTGCCGCTAGTCAACCGCGGCCCGGCCTGTGGCTGGACACGTCGCGTCAGGCCCCGGACGAGACCGTGGACGAGATCATGGTACATGCCTGGAGCGAAGCCCCTGTGCCGGTTCGCGGCGCAGTGGCTGCCCGATGAACCGCTCGGCGCAGGTGGTACGCGAGACGAAGGAGACGCGCGTCGACGTTACTCTCGACGTCGATGGCAGCGGGCAGTCGTCGGCGAAGACGGGCATCGGCATGCTCGATCATCTCGTCGAGCAGATCGGCAAGCACGGACTGCTTCGACCTCAGCGTCGACGGCGAGCGGCGACCTCCACGTCGATGAGCACCACACAGTCGAGGACGTCGGCATCGCCATCGGGCAGGCGCTCGACCGCGCGCTCGGCGACCGTGCAGGCATCGTCCGCATGGCCGATGCGACGGTGCCACTCGACGAGGCGCTCGCGTCGGTGGCGCTCGACATCAGCGGGCGTCCCTTCTGCACGCTCGATGCTTCCTGGACCCTCGACCGCATCGGCGAGCTGCCCGCCTCGCTGGTCGAGCACCTCCTCTGCTCGATCGCGTCCGAAGGCAAGTTCACGCTCCACGCGCGCGTGCTGAGCGCGGCGACAACGACCACCACAAGGCGGAAGCGCTGTGCAAGGCACTTGGCCGCGCCTTGTCCGCAGCCACGCGCATAGAGCCACGGCGGGGCGGCGAGTCCCCGAGCACCAAGGGCACCATCGGCTGAGTGACCTACGTCGCGCAGATGCACGGCGTGCCCGGCGGCGGCAAGCGACGGTCGGCGGCCCTTCGCGCGCGCTCGACGCGGTGCTGGCTGAACTCGGACGAGTCCCATCGGCCGGTCCACGCATGCGCGCCGCTGGTGCGGGCGACGGATGAGGCGCCGCAGGCTCGATGCGCACGTCTTCAATCGGGCGATGTGCCGCTGCGGAAACCGCAGGGACTGGCGGTTGACAGGCGGCGTTCTCGAACCGATACTAGACCTAGCAAACGCTAAGTTAACCCGGGTCGAAAGGACGAGTTGATGGCTGTCGACACGATGGAGATGCTGAAGACACCCTCTGACAGCATGGATGTCGATCTGAGCTGGATGGAGAACACCGGAGAACGCGGCTTCTGGGCGAAGCCCGGCCGCCGCGGTCTGACGCTCGAAGAGATCAACCAGGGCGCCTACGGCGTGGCTCCCGACACCTCGGACGACATGACGATGGCCCAGCGCGGTTCCGCGCGGCGTGTCGGCGTCCCTCGTATCGGCTACCACATCGCCAAGAAGTCGGACACCTGGTCCAACAACGCCGCGATGCTATACGAAGAGGCAGTACAGCGTCAGTGGTCGTCCGCCACCGACATTCCGTGGGACGAGCTGAAGCCGTTGCCGGACGACGTCGAGCGCGCTTACAGCCAGTTCTGCACGTTCCTCACGGAGGTGGAGTTCATCGCCGGTGACACGCCTGCGCAGTGGTTGCCCCAGATCAGCAACGAGCACTACGAGGTGAAGATGTTCCTCGCCTCGCAGATCATGGACGAGGCGCGCCATCTCGATGTATTCCGCAAGCGTGCGCTCGCCAACGGCGGGGGCCTGATGTCATCGAGCGGCAACGCCGGTCTGCGCGTGATCATCGAGTCGAAGGACTTCACCGAGATGTCCGCGATCATGCACGTGCAGGGCGAAGGCCTCGTGCAGTCGATCTTCCGCATGGGCGAGTACATTGCGACGAATGAGGCGGAGAAGCGAATCTTCCGCCTCTCGGCGCAGGACGAGTCGCGCCACGTCGCGTTCGGCGTCATGCACCTCAAGTACATCCTGGAGACGGAGCCCGAGCGCCGCGAGGAGATTCACAGCTACCTCGAGAAGGCCGAGCCGATCATCGGCGCTGGCGCGGGCACTGCGCCGGTCGCCGGCGGCTCGCCTGTCTTCGGGACGTCGCTCGGCATCCTCTTCGGGCACTCGCTCGGCTCGCAGGAAGAGGGGGGCCGCCTGGCTCTCGCCGCGTTCCGGCGCCAGCTTAACGAGTACATGCACCGCCTCGAGGTCGCCGGTATGGGCGAGCGCCGCTACCGCCTGCCGGCGCAGATCCAGGCGATTCTCGAGCCGCCGAAGAACTGACGGACTCTAACGCAACGACAAAGCAGAAGGCCCCGGGTTTCAACCCGGGGCCTTCTGCATGTCTCGACGAGCTCAGGAGGGCTGCGGCACGAACTCGCCCGCCGCCATCTGCAGCGTCAGCTCGTACGCCGGGATCGCCGCCTCGTCGCGGCACCGCTGGTAGTCAGCCAACGCCTCCTCTGCGGGCGCGCGTCGTCGCAGCACGTCATCGAGAGCGCCGGCAAGCAGCTCCGCGTCGCGAAATGCATCGGCGATGCCGAGGCCCGTCGTCGGGTCTTTCATGTAGCCCGCGTCTCCGACGAGCGCCCATCCCGGTCCCCACGGCTTGCGGAAGAAGTTCGGCACGTCGGCTGTCCCCATCCACCGCTCCTCACGCCGGCCCGCGCGCACCTTTGCCGAGAACGCAGGTGCGGCATCGAGAATCCACATGAACGTCGCTTCGATCTCAGCACGATACTCGTGGAAATGCTCGCGCGCCCGACCCGCGGCGACGCATGTCAGCCCATCGTTCGTCGGAAACGCCAGTACGCCGCCGTGGTCCGAGACGTAAACCTCCGCGCCGGCCATCTCGATGCCCGAGAAGTACGAGTAGTAGCCTCCGGTCAGCGCCTCCCGCTCACGGTACTTCGGCGCGCCGACGGCGTCTGCGACGAGCGAGTGGTGCCCCTCGGCGCCGATGACCCAGTGCGCCCTCTGGCGTACCTCGGCGCCATCACGGGACCGCCCGGCAACTCCCACGACGCTATCGCCTTCGAAAAGCACCTCCGTCGCGCGTACGCCCGTGCGTACATCGACACCCGCCGCCTTCGCCGCATCGATGAGGATCGCGTCGAGCAGAAAGCGGCGCGGGCAGTATGCGACGCTGTCCATCGGAGGCTCCATTAGCAGCGCGTCGCCTGAGTACACGCGGAAGCTTGTGATGGGGGGCGCGCCCGTCGCCGCCACGACATCCCGGAGCCCCCACCGTTCGAGGCAAGCGACTCCCTGCGGCTGGATGTAATGCGTCGAGAGCTTGTCGCTTGGGAACGTATCGCGGTCGAGGAGCAGCACCCGATGCCCCGCCCGCGCCAGGAGCATCGCGGTTGGTGCCCCCGCGCACCGCGCGCCAATGACAATTGCGTCGTACATACGCCCTCCCGTGAGCACCGCCTGGTGCGGCGCTGTCGCAGCCGCGATGGTACGGCCTCCGGCGCCCAAAACGATAGACTTGCGCCTGGCGGATATGTGAGGCGTGAATGACGCCAAATCGCGGGCGCGGCATCGCCCTGTGCCGCCTACCCGGAGGTCGCGTGCCGTTCTTCGACTCGAGCGGCGTCTCGATCCACTACATCAGCGAGGGCGTTGGTCCGCCAGCGACGCTGGTTCACGGGCTCTCCAGCAGCATTGAACAGAACTGGCGCCGCCCCGGCGTGATCAGCGCGCTCGTCGCGGCTGGGCATCGCGTCGTCGCGCTCGACTGCCGCGGTCATGGCCAGAGCGATAAGCCGCACGATGCGGCGTCCTACGGCGACGGGAAGATGGCGCTCGACGTCATCGCGCTCATGGATCACCTCGCGATCGAGAAGTCCGATCTCGTCGGCTACTCGATGGGCGGCGCCATCGCGGCATCGCTGCTCGTCCGCCATCCCGAACGGCTCGAACGCGTCGTGCTGGCCGGTGTCGGCGACTGGGTTCTCCGCACGCCGCGCCAAGGCCAGGCCGCCGCTTCGCGGGGTCGGCCGTTTGGTCGCCGTCTCGCCGGCCGCATCGCGCGGCGCACCGGCAACGACCAGGAGGCGCTGGACGCGATGCAGCGGGCACCGCGTGACCGCGTTGACCGGGCGACCCTTGGGCAGGTGACATCGCCCGTGCTTATCCTCAACGGCAGTCGAGACCTCGCCGCCGGTCAAGCCACCCGGCTCGTAACGGCGATCCCCGGCGCGCGCAGCGCGAGGGTGCCTGGGGGGCACCTGACGGCCGTGGGCAGGCCGGAGTTCCGCTCAGCTATCGTGCACTTTCTCGCGAGATGAGTCAGGCCACACCCGTCGTTCGCACCGCTACCGTCGCCGACGCCGGCGCCATCGCCGCCGTCGATGTCGCGAGCTGGCGTGCGGCCTATCGCGGCATCATGCCTGACGCCTATCTCGATGCCCTGTCTGTCGTGCGCAAGACCTCGGACTGGCAGCGCAGCCTCGGGCGCGCCCACGAGCGGGGCAAGAGGACGTTCGTCGCCGAGACTGACGGCTCCGTCGTAGGATTCGCGACCGTCGGGCCCGACACCGAGGTCGCCAGCTCCGGCCTGCTCTTCCTGATGTACGTCGCGCCCGGGCAGTGGGGCCGCGGCTCGGGCCGCGCGCTCATGACGGCGTCCGAGACTGCGCTCCGCGAGTTGGGATACGCGCGCGCCGTCCTGTGGGTGCTGGAAGCGAACATTCGCGCCAGGCGTTTCTACGAGGCCGCAGGCTGGAGCGCAGACGACGCACGGCGGATCGTGGAGTACGGTACGCCGCTACCCGCGCTTCGCTACGCCCGCGGCGTTGTGAACGCCTGCTAGGCCGTCACCGGCGCCTCTGTGACCTCGAAGCGGAAGTCCTCGATGACCGGGTTAGCGAGCAGCTTGCGGCACATTTCGGCGACCTGCGCCTCCGCATTGGCGCTCGACGCAGCCTCGAGCGTGATCTCCATGTACTTCCCGGAGCGCACCGACGCCACGGAGGCGAATCCCAGCGAGTGCAGGCCGCCCCGGATCGTGAGGCCGGGCGGATCGTTGACTGTGGGCTTGAGTGTCACGTAGACGCGGGCCAGGTACATCGTCGGGAGGATAGCGATAGCGGGCGTCGTGCGGTAGCGCCGCCGAGCAGTTGACAATCGTGGGCTCGGACACCGTCGCATCGTGGTAGCATCGGGGGAAACAGCAGGAGGGGAGAACGCCGGGATGAACGCGATACGTCACATCGTCAACAACGAAGAAGGCCATGGCGGGCCGTTGCCCGGGATGGCCATCGGCGCAATCGGCGCGATCTTGCTCGGCGTGTCGGTGGCCGGTGACTGGGGCTGGCTCGCGATCATCGCCGGCGTGATGGTCGCCATCGGCATCGTTGGTGCGTTCATCATGAACCACATCATCGTGGAGTACGACATCTACGCTCGCCTCGAGGATCTCGAGAAGAAGTAACGAGGTCTCCCTTCATCCGGGGCTTGGTCAGGGTATTTGACGCGGGTACCGCTGAGTCGCGGCGCAGTCACTTGCAAATCTGTACTCACCTGATACCATGCACGCAGGAGGGTGCCGATGCCCAAGGAATACGGCCTGCCGTGCCCCGTCGCGAAGTCCCTTGATATCGTCGGTGACCGCTGGACGCTGCTCATCGTGCGTGACCTGCTCACGCTCGGGCCGCGCAAGTACGTCGAGCTGTCGGAGTCGCTACGCGGCATCGCACCGAACGTGCTCTCGGACCGCCTCAAGCTGCTCGAGGCGCACCGCGTAATCGAGCGTGAGTTCTACGAGGACCACCCGCCCCGGGCCCGCTACAAGCTCACCCGGAAGGGCGCTGACCTTCGCACCGTCCTCCTGGCCTTTTCGCAGTGGGGAAACAAGTACCTCTACGACGGCGTGGGCGTCGTTCACGCCGCGTGCGGCCACGACGTGAAGCTGATGACCACCTGCGAGCACTGCGGAGAGCCGGTCGCTCCCCGAGACACGGCGATGAAGTACCGCCGGAAGGAAGCTGCTCGCGCCGTCGGACTCGCATAGACCCCGAATCGATCTGGCGCAACATTCAAGGCTGGGCGCTCCTTGACTTAGGCTTGTCACTATAGATAAGCTAGTGACTACGGACGAGGAATCGATAAGGAGCCGCGCATGGACATCGAATTGGTTGTCGTCGCAGTCCACCAGCAGCGCGAGGCCGATGCCGCGGGCGCCGTTCTGGCTTCGCGTGCCCGCCGCGAGTCAGCCACGCCAACCCGCGGTCATGTCTGGCATGCGCCACGGTCTCCAATCGACGCGAAGGCGCGCTGGCGCTGGTTCCTCCACCTCGCTCCTACCACGCGCCCCGGCGTCGACGCGGCGCGGGCAGGCGCCGCGTGAGCGACAGGTCGGACCCTGCGCCCGCCGCGCTTGAACGTTTCGACGCCGCGCGGCTGAACCAGGCCTCGCAGGGCAAACTACCCGGCCTCTTCGGCATCGAAGTCGTTGCCGCATCGTCCGGTCTCATCGAGAGCACGATGGCCATCCGCCAGGAGTTCCTCGCGCCGAACGGGTACCTGCACGCTGCGACGGTCGTCGCACTCGCCGATACCTCCTGCGGATATGGCACCCTGGCGTCCTTACCGGAGGGTGCGGTCGGGTTTACAACGATCGAGCTGAAATCAAATCATCTCGGCACCGCGCGGGAGGGCGTGCTCGCCTGCACTGCGCGTCTCACGCACGGCGGGCGCCGCACCCAGGTCTGGGACGCGGAGGTCCGCGACGCCGCGTCTGGCACGATCATCGCGCTCTTCCGCTGCACCCAGATGCTGATTTACGACCGCAGGGACTGTGACCTCGCCAGCCCGCTGCGCGATGGTTGATACGGCGGACTTGCATCGCCGAATTGCCCCTCCGCCCGCTGCATGGTTGAATCCGGCTACCGGCTTCAGATCGAGGAGTGATCGATGGGCGAGATGGTCTGCGTTTCCGAGCAACGGCAAGCAGGGCGAGGGCTATCTCTCGAAGCCCGCGGCGGGTAAGGGCGCGGGCATCGTTGTCCTGCAGGAGTGGTGGGGCCTCGTGCCATGGATCAAGAGTGTCGCCGACCGTCTCGCCGGAGAGGGCTACGTCGCGCTCGTCCCCGACCTCTACCACGGCAAGACCACGGCCGAGCCCGACGAAGCCGGCAAGATGATGATGGCGATGAAGATGGACGAGGCCGCGAGAGATATGTCCGGCGCCTACGGTTACCTGAAGTCGCATGAGGCCAGCACCGGTAAGGTCGGCTGCGTCGGCTTCTGCCTCGGCGGCGGCCTCTCGCTCTACCTCGCGACCCTCCAGCCGATCGATGCCTGCGTTGTCTACTACGGCGTGCTCCCGGGCGCGCAGCCGGACCTCGCGAACCTCAAGGGACCCGTCCTTGGCCACTACGCCGAGAACGACGGCTGGGCGACCCCGGACGCCGCAAACGCGCTCGAGCAGCAGATCAAGAACGCTGGCAAGCAGGTCGAGTTTCACCAGTACGCCGGTGCCAAGCACGCCTTCATGAACCCCTCGCCGGAGGTACCGAAGGCGGGAGGAGGTTACGACGAGAACGCGGCAAAGACGTCGTGGCAGCGCACGCTCGAGTTCTTCAAGAAGAACCTCGCTTAACGTTGGCCGAGGAGTGGCGCCGCGGCGAGTACGTCATCAGCACCGACCGCGAGCGCATCGACGTCGACGTGGTCCACGGGTTTCTCGCGGCGTCGTACTGGGCCAAGGGCATCTCGCGCGACATCGTGGCCCGGTCGATCGAGGGGGCGCTGACGTTCGGGATCTATCGCGATGGGCGGCAGGTCGGCGGCGCGCGGGTCATCACCGACTACGCGACGATCGGCTACGTCGCGGACGTCTTCGTACTGGAGGAGCATCGGGGCAAGGGCCTCAGCATCTGGTTGATGGAAACGATCATGGCGCATCCGCGCCTGCAGGGCTTCCGGATATGGCGCCTGGCGACGCGCGATGCCCATGGCCTGTACGAGAAGGTGGGCTTTCGTCGCGCGGCCCATCCCGAGAACCTCATGGAGATCCTGAACCCCGACGTGTTCCTGTCGAGCCACAACCCCGCACTCGGCGACTGATGGAGGCAGCATGAAAGCAGCGGTGTATTACGAGACCGGCGCGCCCGATGTCTTCCGCTACGAGGACGTCCCTGATCCGGCGGTCCAGCCGAACGGCGTTCTCATCGACGTCCAGGCGATCGCCATCGAGGGCGGCGATGTGCTGAACCGCGCCGGCGGCGCCCTGACATCGACACCGCACATCGTTGGATACAACTGCGCCGGCGTCGTGCGCGAGGTCGGCGGCGCCGTCACGGACCGCAAGCCCGGCGACCGCGTGACCGCGCTCATGGCGAGCGGCTCGCACGCGTCGATGGTCGCCGTTCCCGCGACGTCCACCTTTCCCGTGCCCGATGGCTGCTCGATCGAGCAGGCGGCGTGCGTGCCGGTGTCGTGGGGCACCGCGCATGACTGCATCTTCGAGTTCGGGCGCCTGCAGCCCGGCGAGACCGTCCTCGTGCAGGCGGGCACGAGCGGAGTCGGCATCGCCTGCGTCCAGCTCGCGAAGCGCGGCGGCGCGACCGTCATCGCCACGTCGTCGAGCGACGAGAAGCTCGAGCGCCTGAAGCAGTACGGCATGGACATCGGCATGAACTATCGTGACGGCAACTTCGTCGAGGCTGTCCGCAAGGCGACGAACGGGCAGGGCGCGAACCTCGTCGTCGACTCGGTCGGCGGCAAGACGCTCGAGGGCAGCATGCAGAGCGTTGCCTACCGCGGCCGCGTCATCACTGTCGGCAACGTCAGCCGCGAGGGCCGCGCGATCGACGTCGTCGGCGCTGAGCGGCGGAAATGCCTCGCTCACGGGCGTGTTCTTCGGCCTGGAGACGTTCCGCAGCGCGGCACGTGTCGTCGCGCTCATGGACGCGCTGCTCGAGGACATCGCGAAGGGCGAGCTGAAGGTCGTGGTGGACCGTACGTTCCCGCTGTCCGAAGCCGCCGCTGCTCACGCCTACATCGAGAGCCGCGCCGCCTTCGGCCGCGTCGTGCTGGTGCCGTAGGCTGCAGTGGAACTCTCCGAGTTCGTCCGTGATTTCGCCGCGGCGATTGTCGCCGTGGACGCGCAGCGCCCAATCGCACTAAATCGCGCTCGAAGGAGCCATTCTCTGCGGGCATCGAACCGCACACTGAAGCAGCGGCGATTCGGCTCGTGATGGCTCACCTCACCACATGCACCAACTACGCAGCCTATCGCACAGGCGTTCCCTATCCGGGCTCGACTCGACAGAAGTGCGATGTCTGCCTCGGTTCTGATCCCTTCTGGGAATGGGTCATTGAGGCCAAGCTGCTTCGATTCCTCGGCGATAACGGCCAGCTCAATGACAACATGCTGATGCACATCTTCTCACCGTACCCAGCGCACCGAAGCGCGCTGACCGATTGCATGAAGCTGCGGGACTCGGCGTTCGCGGGACGCAAGGCCATCATGATTTATGGATTCAGGCTGAGGGGTGGCCCTGGAGCCGGCGATCTTGGCGTTCGAAGGCTTGGCGAACCGCTTCGTCGATCTTCGGCCAACGGTGCTACTCGAGCTTTGCGGGACTGGTGCATCCGTTTCACAGGAGTGGTGGCGTGTTTGCGTGGGAAGTCCGCTGAGCCCTACACGAACAGCGCGCTGGTCGCGTTGTCGACGACGTCGAACAGTTGCTGCGGATAGAGCCCGATGTACAGCACGCCGAGCATGAGCGCGGCCGCGAGGCCGTTCATCAGCATCGGCACACGCAGCGGCTCTTCCTCGCCCTCGGCCGGCGACTCGACGAATGCCTGCCGCATCACCTGCAGGTAGTAGAAGAGCGATACCACGCTGGTGACCACGGCGATGCCGGCGAGCCAGTAGTAGCCGGCGTCGGTGACGGACTGGAAGAGGATGAACTTGGTGACGAAGCCCGGCGAACAGCGGCAGTCCGGCGAGCGAGAACAACGCCCCGGCCATTACGCCCGCGAGCAGCGGCGCCCGTTCGCGCATGCCGCGGAAGTCGGTGATCTCCTCGTGGCCCGTCATGTTGTACCAGGCGATGATGACGACGAAGATCGCCAGATTCGTGACCATGTAGCCCGTCAGATGCAGCACCAGCGCCGATGCGGTGTCGTGCGATAGCCCCGCGAGTCCCATCAGCATGTAACCGACCTGCCCGATCGATGAATACGCCATCAGCCGCTTGATGTTGTGCTGCTGCAGCGCGACCAGGTTGCCGTAGATCATCGTCGCCGCCGCGATGCCCGCGACCATCCAGCTCCAGTCATCGTGGACGACCTGGAACGCCCCGCCAAAGAGCCGCAGCAGCATCGCGAAGCCCGCCGCTTTCGATGTCGTGGACAGGTACGCCGTGATCGCAACAGGCGCGCCTTCGTAGGCGTCCGGCGTCCACATGTGGAACGGCACCGCGGCAACCTTGAACCCCAGCCCGGCGATGATCAGCACCAGCGCCATGAGCAGCGCGTACGAGAACTCGCTCGTCCCGTTCGAGAGGTTGGCGGCAATCTCGACGTAGTAGGTGCTGCCCGTGAGCCCGTAGATCAGGCTGATGCCATATAGCAGCATCGCTGATGAGAACGCGCCCAGCAGCAGGTACTTCAGTCCAGCCTCGTTTGAGCGCGGGTCGTACTTCCCGAACGAGACAAGTACATAGAGGCTGAAGCTCAGCAACTCGAGCGATAGATACGCCGTCATCAGCTCTCGCGACGCCGCCATGCCCACCGCGCCTATCGTCGAGAGGATGATCAGACGCGTAGTATTCGCCGGGATGCCGGAACTTGTCCTGGACGAACTCGCCCGACGAAAGGCAGACGACCGCGCCCATCGACATGAAGAACACGCGGAAGTACGTCGTGTAGTTGTCGATAGCGATGATGCTCGCGAAGTTCGTCTCCTTGTTCGTCCACGCCAGCGAGACGCCGGCCGCGGCGAACAACCCGGTGGCGGCGATGTACGCGAGCCACGTCTTCTTCATCTGCGGGACGTACAAATCGAGTCCCATGACGATCAGCACGAGGCCCACGAGCATGTACTCGGGGATAAACAGCGTGTAATCGAGGTTGAGGCCCGTCGTCACGACACCCCCGGCAGCAGTCGAACACTCTCCTGAATCCGGTCGACGAACGGCGCCGGAAACAGCCCCATCCACAACATGCCGGCGAGCAGCAGTACTGCCGTGCCGCGCTCGAGGTACGTCATCTCCTTCACGTCCGCGAATCGATCATCGACGGGCCCGAAAAAGGCCATGGACATCATCCGCAGGATGTACACCGCTGTCATCGCCGCCGCGAACACGCCGAGCGCGGCCGCCCAGGGGTAAGTCTGGAACGTCCCGACGAAGATGTTGAACTCCGCGACGAAGCCGGAAAGTCCCGGCAGCCCGAGCGACGCCAGCCCGGCGATGCCCATGAAGAAGACGAATAGCGGCATGCGGTTCACGAGCCCGCTGTACAGACGCATGTCACGGCTGTGCGTCTGGTCGTAGACCGCCCCCACCATTGCGAAGAAGGTCGCCGTCATGACGCCGTGCGCGAACATCTGCAACACGGCGCCGTTGATGCCGATCACGCTCATCGTCGCGAGCCCCATGAGAACGAGGCCCATATGGCTCACCGACGAGTACCCAATCATGTACTTGAAGTCGCGCTGCGCCGTTGCCGCGAAGGCGCCGTACACCACGTTGCAGGTCGCGAGGATCATCAGGCCCGGCATCCAGAACGTGGCGCCCTCGGGAAGAAGCTGGATACCCAGCCGGATGATGCCGAACGCCCCGAGCTTCATCAGCACGCCGGCGTGCAGCATCGAGACGGCCGTTGGCGCCGAGACGTGGCCGTCCGGGGACCACGTGTGGAACGGCCACAGGCCCGCCAGCACCCCGCAGCCGATGACGAACAGAGGGAACACGAGCTTCTGGAAGTTCTCGTCGAACTGCGCGTTGTACAGCGTCTGCAGGTCGAACGTGCCGGCTCCCGACTCGTGGAACACCGCGAAGATGCCCATGAAGATCAGGATCGAGGCCGCGACCAGCATGATCGTCAGCTTCATCGCGCTGTATTCCTTGGTGCGCGCGAACGTCTCAAATACGCTGCTCGATCCCCACACGGCGATGAGCAGGTACATCGGCAGCACCGCGACTTCGTAGAAGAAGAAGAAGAAGAAGAGGTCGAGCGACTCGAAGGTGCCGTACACGCCGGCCGACGAGCACCCAGAACAGCACGAAGAAGTCCTTGTTGTGGTGCTCGATCTTCCACGAGATCAGCGCCCCGCCGAAAGCCACCATGCCCGTGAGCAGGATCATCGGTGCCGCGATGCCATCGATGCCGAACGCGAGTGCGATCCCGTGAGGACCCAGGAACGCGACGTTCTGAAGCCAGTCCCAGCGGATGAAGAACTGGTAGCCGCCTCCCTTGTTCGTCTCATACGCGAAGAAGATGTAGACGGAGATCGCGAGCAGCGCGGCGCCCGACAGCGCGCTGATCCAGCGCACCGCGTTCTTCTGTCGGTCGGGCAGGCTGAGGATCAACACCGCGCTGAACAGTGGTATCGCCAGCGTCGAGATCAGCCAGTATCCCGAATGCATCGCGCCCTAACCCCTGTACCCGAACGCTACGATCGCGATCACGGCGATGCCGACTGCGATGGCCAGCGCATAGTTCGGCAGCTTGCCGGTCTGCAGGAATTTGCCCGCCCAGCCGAAGAACCCCGTCGCCTCCCCGGTGCCCTGGACGCCGCTATCGTTCACGACCTCGCGGTCGAACACGGCGACCGCCTGTCCCGCCGCCAGCACGACGCGGTCGATGACGACCTGGTAGACCTCGTCGATGTAGAAGCGGTTGTACGAGAGCTTGTACGTGAACGGCGAGAACGCGGCGGCGCGCCTGGCCGGCGCTGCATCGTCACGCCAGATCCACCATCCTGCGACGAGCCCTCCGATCGTCACAAACGCCACCGAGAGGATTGCGACGACCCAATCGACCGAGAATTCCTCCGGCCCCTCGCCGGGGTTGTAGACAAAGCCGAGCCAGCCGCTGCTGAAGCCCAGTGCGTCGCCGACGCCCTCGAACACGACGAAGCCGCTGATCACCGCGAGCACGGCGAGGATCATCAGCGGCACCGGTCATGACCAGGCGACGACTCGTGCGCGTGTTCGTAGACGTGCTCGTCCTTCGGCTTCCCGAAGAACGTCAGCATCACGACGCGCGTCATGTAGAGCGCCGGTGATCGGGAGCGTCGCGAAGGTCACCCAG
Source organism: uncultured Chloroflexia bacterium (assembly GCA_963736015.1). Classification (GTDB taxonomy): domain Bacteria; phylum Chloroflexota; class Dehalococcoidia; order DSTF01; family JACRBR01; genus CAVTNG01. The sequence continues at coordinate 126,165 of CAVTNG010000010.1, forward strand.
AGCGCGATGGGCGTGATCGGCCGCATTCTTGAGGCCGACCAGAATCTCGTCCTTCGCCCAGTAGCCGCTGAATGGGAACAAACCCGCCATCGCAAGCGCGCCGATGATGAACGCCGGTGCCGTGATAGGCAGCTTGCTCCCACAGCCCGCCGAGCTTGTCCACCTCCTGCTCTTCCGTCGCGTGGATCACCGAACCGGCGCTGAGGAACAGCAGCGCCTTGAAGAACGCGTGCGTGAACAGGTACAGCATCGCCGCGCCGACCGCGCCGGCGCCCAGAGCCACCATCATCAGTCCCAGGCTGTTGAGCGTGCGAGTACGCCACCACGCGCTTGATGTCGCGCTGTGTCAGCCCGATGAGCGCCGCCAGCACCGTCGTCGTCAGTCCGATGGCCGTGATCAACTCCGGCACGCCGTGCGACCGCCTCCATCAGCGGCAGCATGCGCGCGACGAGGTACACGCCGGCAACGACCATCGTCGCCGCGTGGATCAGCGCCGAGACCGGCGTCGGACCCTCCATCGCGTCGGGCAGCCAGACGTGCAGCGGGAACTGCGCCGACTTTCCGCAGGCTCCGGCGAAGATAAGCACCGCTGCCGCCGTCAGCCACTCGCGCTGGATCTCGCCGTTCTCGGCCATGTGCAGGATTGTCCTGGATGTCGAACGTGCCCGTCTGCCAGAAGAGGATGATGATCCCGATCAACAGTCCGACATCGCCCACGCGCGTTGTGATGAATGCCTTCTTCGCCGCCTCCGCCGCCGATTGGCGGTCGTTGTAATACCCGATCAGAAGCATCGAGCAGAGCCCGACCAGCTCCCAGGCCGACGTAGAGCATCAGCAGGTTGTCCGCCAGCACGAGCGCCAGCATCGATGCGACGAAGAACGAGACAATGGCGTAGAACCAGCCGTAGCGCCGGTCGCCGTGCATGTAGCCGGTGGAATAGATCATCACCAGGAGAGCGATGAACGTGACCACGAACAGCATCACGACCGTCATCTGGTCCACGTACGTCCCGATGTCGACCGTGATGTAACCGGGGATGGAAAACCACTCCCAGCTGCGCTGCACGCCCTGGAAGTTGCCGTCTGCCACGGCGTCGGCGACGTTCTTTCGCCGTCGCTAACGCCAGCGCGAACGTACACGCCATCACGCCGATGGCGATGTAGTCGCCCTTGCGGGGCAGATACTGGCTCACACAGAGGAGGATGACGAAGGCGGCCACCGGCAGTACCGGGATGATCCACACGTCATCCAGATTGAACCCGAAGATGGCTACTCCCCCTCTGCCAGCGTCGCTGCGCTCACCACTTGAGCGCGGCTAGCTCATCGACGTTTGACGTGCCCCGGTTGCGGAAGACGCGCAGCACGATCGCCAGCGCCAGCCCAACTTCCGCCGCTGCGATAGTGATCACGAAGATCGCGAAGATGATGCCGACAAAGAGCGACGGCGCGGTGTATACCGCGAACGCTACGAAGTTGATGCTCACCGCGTTCAGCATCAGCTCGACCGACATCAGGATGAGCACCGCGTTCCGCCGCGCCAGCACGCCGTAGACTCCGATCGAGAACAGCACCATGCTCAGCATGATGAAGTGCTCGAGCGGGACGTCCTGCGTGACTGTCTCCATCAGCCTTCGCCGCCCTCTTCCTGCATCGCCAGTACCACCGCGCCCACGAGCGCCACAAGGAGCACGCCCGACGCGATCTCGAACGGCACCGCCCATCGGTTGAACAACGCGGTACCGATAGTTTCGAACGGGATCACCGTTAGCTCGCCCGGGTCGCGCGGCCAGGTCGTCTTGTACATCGCCGTCGTGAACGCGCCCAGCAGCGTCAGCGCAGCCAGCGCCGCAAACGGACGCTGGTCGCCGTCGAGCCGGTCCTTCAGGTCCGGGACCCGCGTCAGCATCAGCGCGAACAGGATCAGCACCGCGACAGCGCCGCCGTAGATGAGCACCTGCACGAGCGCCAGGAACTCGGCGGAAAGCAGGATGTAGACACCCGCCACGCCGATCAGCGACACGATGAGGAACAGCGCCGCATACACGACGTTGCGCACCAGCACGACGCCCAGCGCGCCCGCGATCACCGTCGCCGCCATGATGTCGAAGAAGACTTGCGTCATGCGCGCAGGCCGGGTTCGACTTGCCCGGCTTTGGACTGCGCAAGGAGCTGGTCCAGGTCGATCACGAGCTTCGAACGGTCGTATCGCGACAGCTCGTGCCCGGCCCACGTATTGTTCATGCCGATCGCCTCGAAGTTGCATACTTCGACGCAGATATTGCAGCGCATGCACCGACCGTAGTCGATCCAGAACTCATCGATGATCTTGCGGCGCTTGCTCTCGCCGGCCGCGTGCTTCGGGTTGTCCTTCATGACGACGGTCATGCACTCGACAGGGCAGGCGCGCTCGCAGGCATGGCAGCCTGTGCAGAACGGCTCGTCGTGCTCCTCGTCCCAGATCAGGATCGGGAAGGCGCGGTCGCGGTTCGGTATCTCGCGGTGCACTTCCGGGTACTGGATCGTCACGGGCTTGCGAAAGATGACGCGCGCGGTCTGGGCCATGCTCTTCAGGATTCCCGAGCATCAGACGGCACTCCTGGCTGTAGCCGCGGCCGGTCGCGACGGCACCATCCGCAGCGGTTCGCGCGGCGCGCCGCGCCTCACGGTCGCGTAGGCGAGCCACGCGAGCGCGATCGCGCCAGCTCCCGAGGTGATGAGCAGGGCCACGTCGGGCAGATCATAGACAATGACCAGACCGTTGAGGAAGATCTGCAGCAATGCAAACGGGATCAGCACTTTCCACGCGTACGACATCAGCTGGTCGGGCCGCATGCGCGGGAACGAGGCCCGCACCCACAGGAACAGCACGATGAAGAAGCTCATCTTCACGAGTGTCAGCAGCAGCTCATAACCCCAGCCCACGTCGGTACCGAATGGCCACTGCCAGCCCACCGAGGAAGACGAATGCCCCGAGCAGAGCGAAGACGTACATGTTGACGTAAGACGTCAGCTGGAACATCGACCAGCGGATACCGCTGTACTCGATGAACACACCGCCCGCGACCTCTGACTCGCCCGTCGGGATGTCGAACGGGGGCCGCTCGACTTCGGCGATCGCTGCCGTGAGGAAGATCAGAAACCCGAGCGGCTGCCAGACAATCAGTGGTACGTCGTCCTGGAAGAGGATGATGTTGTACACGTCGGCCGACGCCGTAATCATCACGACCCCCACGAGCGCGAGGATGAGCGGAATCTCGTACGAGATGAGCTGCGCGGCCGCGCGCATGCCGCCGAGTAGGGCGTACTTGCTGTCGCTGCCCCAGCCTGCCATCAGGAACCCGATGAACGACAGGCCCGAAACCGCCAGCAGATAGATCAGGCTCAATGGCAGCGAGCTGATGAGCCAGTCCGACGTGAACGGCACCGCGACGAACGCCAGGAATGCGGGGATGAAGATCGCGAACACGGCCAGCTCGAATGTCACGAAGTCCGCAGTCGCCGGCCGGAGATCTTCCTTTACCAGCAGTTTGAGCATGTCCGCGATTGGCTGCAGCAGCCCGAACGGCCCCGTGCGCGTAGGCCCGAGCCGGTACTGCATGCGCGCGACGATCTTGCGCTCGTACCACGTCGCGTAGGCGACGGCGACGGTCATCAGGAGCGTGATCGCGATCAGCGCGACGAGTGCGCTCACGAACGGCTGGTCGATCTCGATAGATGGCGCGGAAAGCAGCATCATGCTCCTACCTGTCCACGTCGCAAAGCACGATGTCCATCGATCCGAGGATCACGACGGCATCCGCGAGGAACTGCCCGATCGTCATCTCCCGTAGCGACGAGAGGTTGCAGAACGAGGGCGAGCGCATGTGCAGCCGGTACGGCTTGTCGCCGCCCTTCGACACCAGGTACACGCCCCACTCGCCCCGAGGCGCCTCGACACGCGCGTAGACCTCGCCAGGCGGCGTGCGCAGGCGTCGTGGCATCTTCTCCGGCACGATCGGCCCTTCTGCCGGGAGTTGCTCGATCGCCTGCTCGACGATCTTCACCGACTGGCGCATCTCCTCGAGCCGCACAAGGTAGCGGTCGTACACGTCGCCGTAGTTGCCGACCGGGATTTCGAAGCTGAGGCGGTCGTACACGGAGTACGGCTCGTCCTTGCGCAGATCCCACGGCACGCCTGAGGCGCGCAACATCGGCCCGCTGAGCCCGTATGCGACCGCCTGCTCAGCGCTGAAGTTACCGATGTTCTGGCACCGCGCCATGAAGATCTCGTTCTTCGTCATCAGCTCGTCGAGATCTCGGATGCCCTGCTGCGTGTGCTTCAGCACCTCGTGACAGCGCTCGACGAAGTTGTCCGTGACTTCCCACGCTAGGCCGCCGACGCGGAAGTAGGCGTACATCAGCCGGTCGCCCGACACCTCTTCGAACAGCTCTTGCAGGAACTCTCGCTGCGGGAACGCGTAGGTGAAGCTCGTCCCGAACAACCCTGCATCGATGCCAAACGCGCCCATGAACATGAAGTGGCTGCTCAGGCGATTCAGCTCCGTCAGGATCGACGCGGATGTACTGCGCGCGATCCGGCACCTCAATGTCCATCAACCGTTCGACCGCCATGCAGTAGCACAGCTCCGCGCTGAACTGCGCAAGGTACTCCGTGCGGTCCGCATAGCCGATGCCCTGGCGGAAGTCCATCGCCTCCATCAGCTTCTCGCCGCCCCGGTGCATGTAGCCGATGTGCGGGACACGTCGACGATCTTCTCGCCATCGATGACCAGCACCATGCGAAAGACCCCGTGCGTACTGGGGTGCTGCGGCCCCATGTTGATGGGCATGTCGATGACTTCGAGGGCGGGGTCGACGTAATCAGTGGTCATCGCGTTACTCTTCGTCTCCGTCGCCCGCGCCTTCGCGGAGGTTGGAGCCCTGCCACTCCTCGATCTCCTGCAGCGGGTTGTCCTTGCGGAGCGGGAAGTGGTCGGTCATGTCCTCCGGCAGCAGCAGCGGCACCAGGTTCGGGTGGCCCTCGAAGTTGATGCCGAACATGTCGCGCGTCTCGCGTTCGTGCCAGTCCGCCGCCGGGTAGATGGCCGCCACGCTCGGCACCGTCGCATCGTCATAGGCGACGCGCGTCTTCACCGTGAGGTGGTGGCCCTTGTTCAACGAAGCGAGGTGGTACACGACCTCCAGCCCTTCGTCCTGCCAGTCCACGCCTGTGAGCGTCCTCAGGAATTTGAGATCGAGCCGTTCATCGTCGCGGGCGGCCGTCATCACGGCCGGGATGTCGTCGCGGCTTACCTCGACGGCGACGGACTCGCCCGTCCCGTCCGGAATGACGTATGCCTTCATCTCGATGCCCGGCGCCGCGGCCGCGAGCAGTTCGTTGATGCTGCCGGCCGGCGGCGCGACCCGCGGCGCCTCCTTCGGTTCCGCCTCGCGGGCGGGCCGCGCCGGGCGCTCGGCGGCGGGCTTCGCGGCCGGCGCAGCGGCGGCCGGCTTCGATTCCTCCGCGGGCGGCGTCCCCGTCTGCGACGCCGTGGCGTCGCTCGCGACTTTTTCCTCCGTCGGCTTGGGGGCTTCCGGCGCGCTCGCCGCTGTCGGCTCCTGCGAAGGGACCGTCACGGCGTCCGGCACGTCGCCCGTCGGCTGTGCCTGCTTGGCGCCGGGATCATCCGGCGAGGAACCGGCGTCCTGCGGGGCGTCCTGACCATCCGAGAGCGTCATCTACTTGCCGCGCTCTTCCATGATCTTCTGTTGAAGCGCGATCATGCCGTCGAGCAGCGCCTCCGGACGTGGCGGGCATCCCGGGACATACACGTCGACCGGGATGATCTTGTCGACGCCCTGCATCACGCGGTCGTAGCGCGAGTACGGTCCGCCGTTCGTGGCGCAGGCGCCCATCGAGATCACCCACTTCGGATTCGGCATCTGCTCGTAGAGCAGCTTTACGGCCGGGGCCATCTTCTTCGTCACCGTCCCGGACACGATCATCACGTCTGACTGGCGCGGCGACGGCCACGGCACGATGCCGAAGCGGTCGAGGTCGTGCCGCGACATGAACGTCGCGATCATCTCGATGGCGCAGCAGGCGAGGCCGAACGTCATCGGCCAGAGCGAGGACTTCCTCGAGAGCGCGAGCACTGCGTCCGCCGGCACCTGCAGGATTCCCGGCAGGATCTGCCGGTAGAGCGCGGTGCCCGGCGCGTACACCGCCGGGGTGAGCCGCTCCGCCTCGCGCTCGACGCCGGTCTTCTCGCGCTCGGGCGCGACGACGGGCGCCCCTTCGACGACGCGCTCTGTGTCGGGTGCGGTCGTTGTCTCGGCGCGCGCGCCGGTCACTGCTTGTTCCATTGCAGCACCCCCTTCTTCCAGGCGTACCCCAGTCCGGCGGCGAGGATGGCGATGAAGACCACCATCTCCCAGAATGCGGTCTTGCCCGCGGCGCCGAACGTGGCCGCCCAGGGGAACAGGAAGACGGCCTCGACATCGAAGATCACGAACAGAATGGCGAAGATGTAGTACCGGATGTGGAATTGCGCTCGGGTGCTCCCGATCGGCAGCATCCCACACTCGTACGAGGTCGTCTTGCCTGCCTCCTTCGAGAATGGGGCGAGCACTCTCGCCGCAATCAGCGCCGTTGCTACGAGGAAGAACCCGATGATCGCCGCGAGGAAGACGGCGAGATAGTTGTCGAGGAGAGTCTGGAACGGCAAAGCGATCCTCTCCCGCCCGGACGGCATTGCGCGTTTGAAGCGCGTGCCCAGGTTCGAGGGGATCGTATCAGCGGCCCACTTGTAGGTCAATTCACAATCGGTCGTGCCGAACTAACCGGTGGCCGCACGTCGCCGCAGTGCAACGATCAAGGAGGGCCGGGTCGAAGCGCCCTTCGAGCGCCTGGCATAACAGAGCCGCGTGGCCGAAATCATGCACGCCGATATCATCGAGGGTACGGAACACCCGGCGCGACACGCTGCATCCGGATACGGCTGCCCGCCGTCGTCGCCGAGACTCGGCCAACGCCGCGAGCATGAGGACGCCGCGAGCATGAGCGAATCCGAGGACGCTGGAGGTGTGCGGCAGCCACGGAAGGCGCTCGTCGTGGTCAACACAGGCAACGGCAAGGGCAAGACCACGGCTGCGCTGGGCGTGCTGTTTCGCGCCTGGGGACGCGGCTATCAACGTCTGCATGCTCCAGTTCATCAAGAGCACGACCTCCAACTACGGCGAGAACAGGGCCGCGAAGAAGGCCGGCATCGAGATCATCTCTCTCGGTGGCGGCTTTACCTGGCTGTCGAAAGACATCGAGAAGGACAAGGCGCTCGCCCGCGATCTCTGGGAGCAGTGCAAGGCGAAGATATCCTCCGGCGATTACGACGTCGTCGCACTCGACGAGTTCACGTACCCGCTCGCCTACGGCTGGCTGCCAACACAGGAAGTCGATCGAGTTCCTGAAGACGCGCCCCGAGCGCACGCACGTCATCATCACCGGTCGCGACGCACCGCAGGAGCTCATCGACTACGCCGACCTCGTGACGGAGATGCGCGAGATAAAACATCCGTTCCAGCACGGGCTGAAGGCGCAGCCCGGAATCGAGTTCTGATGACGTCCGAGCGGCAGCCGCGCGCGCGAACCGCGCGCGGCAACCGCGGCATGCTGCGGACGAACGTTCCCGCGCCCGGTCGCGCGCTCGGATATCTCAGGAACAGCTCTAGGCCGGCGTCCGTGATGAAGCCCTGCCCTCGCTGCGCCCTCGCGTGATCGCCATCGCGCCTGCCGACCACGGGGTCCCCCGGGGACTCCATCCGTGATCCCGATTTTCGACAGCGTGCGGGCGCGGACCTTCCCGTACGTCAACGTCACGATCATCGCCATCAATTTCCTGGTCTTCTTCTACGAACTTGCGCTCAACCAGCAGGCGGTTACCCGCACCCTGACCGAGCTCGATGTCTTCATTTCGCACTGGGGCAACGTTCCCGCCTGCACGCTCGCCGAGCTGGGCCGCCACACGACACTGGCCGCGGATCGCGCGTGCCGCGCGCAGCCGAACCCGCTGTGGACGCCGCTCACGGCGATGTTCATCCACGGCGGCTGGTTGCACATCATCGGCAACATGCTGTTTCTCTTCATCTTTGGCGACAACGTCGAAGACGCCATGGGCCACGCACGCTACCTCGTCTTCTACCTGCTCGTAGGTCTCATCGCCGCATTCACTCAGATGGCTGTCGATCCCGACAGCCTCACGCCTGCCATCGGGGCGAGCGGCGCCATTGCCGGCGTCCTCGGTGCGTACCTTCTGCTGTTTCCACGCGCGACCGTCGCGGTGTCAATGGTCTTCCTGTTCTTCATCCCGCTCCCCGTGCCAGCCTGGTTCCTGATCGGTCTCTGGTTCGTCAGCCAGCTCTTCACCGGCTTCGCGAGCTTCGGGAGCCACACCGTCGGCGCCGGAGGCGGCGTCGCCTACTTCGCGCATATCGGCGGCTTTGTTGCCGGCGTGTGCTTGGTCAACCTGTTCGTCCTCGGCCGCCCCCCCAGGCGGTCAGTGGCGCGGTGACGGGGCGAACATTGACGTGTACGTAAACGTAGCGGTACGATCAGAGGGATGACCCATCGGCGCAACGGCCTGCCCCATACCATCGAACCCGAGTCGAACGACGCCTACCTGCAAATCGGCGAGGTTGCCGATCGCACCGGTGTCACCCAGCGCACGCTGCGCTTCTACGAAGAGAAGGGTCTGCTCAAGCCGCCGTCACGCCTCGACGGTGGCTTCCGTCTCTACTCTGAGGACGACGTACGCCGCGTCGAGCAGATCAAGCGCCTGCAGTCGCTGCTCGGCCTCACGCTGGCCGACATCAAGGAAATGGTCGAGGCGGAAGAGATCAAGATGCAGCTACGCGCCGAGTACCGGCGCGACGCCGAGGTCTCCGAGCGCAAGGCGAAGATCAGCCGCGCGATCGAGGTCACCGAAGGCCAGGTCGCCGTTATCGACCAGAAGCTCGCGGCGCTCCAGGAGATGAAGGAGCACCTCGAACAGAAACTCACCCAGTATCACGGCTGGCTCGCCCAGCTCGATGAGCAAGCTGCCGCCGCTTCTCGCTAGGAGAGGGGCGCTCGTCCGTTCGTCCCGCTCTCGTCTTCGTCCTCACCCTCGTCGTCTTCCTCATCCTCGGAATAGACACCGGCGGCTGAGCCGCGCCACACCGTGACTACGAAGTCCTCGCGGCCAGGCTCGGCCGGTAGCACGAGCCGTTGGTCGATGTCGGCGATCAGGTCGTGGATGTCGTCCTCGTCGTACTCGGTGGGCACGCACAGCGTCGCGTAGGCGGCACCAGAACTGAAGTGCAGGTCCACCCGCCCGATGATGTCGCCCTCGTCCTCGATGGTGTAGACCTCCGAGTGCGGCGTCCGCGACTCCCGCGCGTACTGGTAATCCGCCACCTATCCTCCTGTGGTCGCCGGCGGCCATTCTTGCCGCGCCCAGTCCGTAGCATCGCCGCCGTTCGCGCCTGTGTCCACCGCCGGTGGATCGAGCACTACCCCTCACCTACAATCGAGGCCGTACGAAGGGAGCACGCATGACGCTGGAGAAGCTCCGGCTCGATGGCCGCGTTGCCATCGTCACGGGCGCGGGCCGCGGTCTCGGCCGACAGATGGCGCTTGCGCTCGCCGACGCCGGCGCCGATGTCGTCTGCGCCGCCCGCACCGCGCAGCAGATCGACCGTACCGCAGAGGATGTGCGCGCGCTCGGTCGGCGCGCCGTCAGCCAATCCACCGATGTCCGCGATTCCGCGCAGTGCGACGCGCTCGTGCGGCGCGCTGTCGATGAGTTCGGCAGACTCGACATCATGCTCTCGAATGCCGGCATCGGCGACATGCGCGGAGCGAACGCGGAACTATGGGACGTGGACGACGACGACTGGCATGACACGCTCGATGTGAACCTCTCGAGCGCCTTCTACTGCGCCCGCTCGGCTTCGAAGCAGATGGTCGAGCAGGGCCACGGCGGCACCATCATCAACGTCGCCTCAGGCACCGCCACGCGCGCATACCCGATGAGCTTCGGCTACGGCGCCGCGAAGGCCGGCGTTATCGCCCTTACGAAGTCGCTGTCGGCCATGCTGGTGAAGCACAACATCAGGGTGAACTGCATCATCCCCGGTTTCGTCCGTCAGGGCCCCGCCCGCAACGAACAGGAGGAGATCTTCGCGCAGACGCGCGGCCGTTACTTGCCGGCGCAGCGCCTGGGCGCCGCGTGGGAGCTGGGACCGCTCGCTATCTTCCTGGCGTCGGACGCCTCGAGCTATGTGACCGGCCAGGGCTTCGTCATCGACGGCGGTGGCCTTGCGGGCGGCCTCGCGCCGATGGGCTTCGCGCCCGAGGTCGAGGTCTAACGTGAAGAACGAATGGGGCGATGTCCGCTCGGGCCTCGATGCCTTCGATCTCACGGGCAAGCGCGCGCTCGTGATCGGCGCCGGCGGGCAGGCCGGTGCGGCGATCGCGCTCGCGCTCGGCGAGGCGGGCGCAGACGTAACGGTGTCCTCTATCAGCAGCGACGGCGACGAGATAGTGCGCGTGAAGCGCGTGCAGCAGCAACTGACGAAGTCCGGGCGGCAGTCATCAACCGTCGCGACGGACGTCACGCTCGGCCAGGGCGTCCAGGTCATGGTCCGTCAGGTCGCGAAGGATCTCGGCGGTATCGACATCCTCGTGAACGCGCCCGATGTCTTTCTCGGCAAGGCAGCCGAGTCGACGACCGACATGGAGTGGAACCGTGTGATGCAGGTGAACCTGACCGGCACCTTCAACGCCTGCCGTGCTGCCGGCAAGGAGATGTTGAAGCAAGGCGGCGGCCGTATCATCAACGTCACGTCGGTGCTCGGCGAGCGCGCCATCGCCAACGCGGCCGCTTACTGCGCCGCACAGGCCGGCGTGCTCAACCTCACCCGCGCGCTCGCGACGGAGTGGGGACCGCATGGCATCACCGTCAACGCCATCGCGCAGGGGTGGATGGAGCACTCCGCCGCGATCGGCAACCCCGATCCCGCCGCGAACCAGACCGTGCGCTTCGTGCCGATGAAGCGCGCCGGCGCCCCGGATGACCTGAGCGCGCTTGCCGTGTACCTGGCGTCGGACTCATGCGGCTACATCACCGGCCAGGTGATGTTCGTCGACGGCGGCCTCACGACCCACCTCTAGCCCGCGATCCTACCAGCCCACCGCCGCCCCTTCGCCACGAGAATCGCTGCCGCCAATCAGCGCACCGCCGTCCGGATCGACGATGATCGCCTGTGCACGGCCCGACGCAGCCGCGCGCGGGCCCGTGACCACCTCGTGGCCGCGTAGCGTCAGTTCGCGCTGCGTCGTCTCGGGAATCCCGTCCTCCACGAGCAGCACCTCGCCCGTATCGCCCCACCGCGGCGCGTCGATGGCCGCCTGTGGATCGAGCCCGAAGTCGATAACACCGGTGAGGACCTGCAGGTTCGTCTGTACCTGGTAGTCGCCCCCGGGCGTGTTGCCAGCCATGAACAGACGACCGTCCTTGAATACCAGGTACGTGTTCAACGTGTGCATCGTGCGCTTGCCCGGCGCGAGGACGTTCGGGTGACCCGGCTCGAGCGAGAAGCCCGTCATGCGGTTGTTCATCAGGATGCCGGTGCCTTCGATGGCGAGCGCCGCACCCCAGTTCGCGTACAGGCTCTGGATGAATGAGCACGAGTTGCCTTCGCCGTCGACGACGACGAACGACGTCGTATCCGACGATCTCGTCCCCACCCCAGCGCGACGCGTCCGTGCAGGATCAATTTCCTTCCGCCGCGCGGCAGCCCATTCGCCCGTTACCAGCGATGCCGGCTCGAAGTCCACGAACGCGCGATCACCTACGAAGCGTTGGCGATCCTCGAATGCCAGCTTCTTTGCCTCGACCATATGGTGGACAGCGTCGGGCGAAAGATGCCCCCACGCCGCGAGGTCGTACCCCTCGACGATCTTCAGCTCCTCCAAAAGGATCAGCCCCTGCGAGTTCGGCGGCGTCTCGTATACGGTGTAGCCGCGATAATCCGCTCGAGAGCGGCTCCAGCACTTCTGCGCGGTGCGACGCTAGGTCGTCCGTCGTCATGAACCCGCCCGCCGCCTGCACGCCGCCCGCGATCTTCTGCCGCGACGTATCCCTCGTAGAGCGCGCCTCCGCCCTGCGTGCCGATCGCTTCGATGATGTCGGCGAGTCCCGGCTGGCGGAACCGCTCGCCCATCGAGGGAGCCCGACCGTCGATATGCATCGCGGTTTGCATCGTGGTGTACTTCGCGAAGAGCGACTCCGCGAAGCGGATCGACATCGAGAGCTCCCGCGACACCGGGAATCCATGGCGCGCATATCCCACCGCTGGCGCAAGCAGGTCGGGCATCGGCATCGAGCACCAACGCGAGTGGAACTCCGCCCACGCGTCGACCAATCCCGGGACCGCGGCCGCCGCACCGCCATGGCCCGGGATGCCGTCCGCGTAGCGTTCTCGAGTCGCGGCCGGCGGCGCCTTCCCGCCGGAGCACATCGCCGTAACGCGCCCTTCGGCCTGCGGGTACACCAGCACGTAGGCGTCACCACCAAGGTGGTTCCGGTGCGGCTTCACGACAGGCAGCAGCGCTGACATCGCCAACGCCGCGTCGAAGGCGTTGCCGCCCCGGCGCAACACGTCGACACCTGTCTGCGACACGAGCGGGTGCTCAGACGCCACCATCCCGTGCTCGGCCAGCACAGGGCCACGCATCGGCGGCGGGTTGGTCGGATCAGGCATCCGTGCCCTCCTCATCTTTACGATGCCTCCGTCTCGTTGAACACGCGCTCGAGCGCATCACGCGCCAACGCGATCAGCCGCTGCTCGTCCTTGAACGCCAGCATGCGGTCCGCCGTCTCGATCGGCGTCCATCGCGCCTCTTCGACTTCGTCGTCGTGATCGTCTGTCGAGCCGGACAGGTAGCGTAGAAGGAAGAAGTGCACGAACTTGTGCACCCGCACCGGCTCGGGGTCATATGTAGAGCGATACCAGTACTCGATCGTATCGAGGGGTGCCACCATCTCCGAGACGACGCCGGCTTCCTCACGCACCTCCCGTAACGCCGCCGCCTCCGTCGTCTCATCGGGCTCGATCCAGCCTTTCGGCAGTTGCCAGCGTCCCTCATGCGTGCGGATCAGCGCGACGTCCGCGGCGCCATCTTCGCGCAAGCGAAACACGACCCCTCCCGCGGAGATCTCGGTCCTTGTCTTCGGGCTCATCGCACGCGCCGCCGCGGTCGGTCCGGCTTTGGGCGCTCGGTCGAAGCCTCCTCGGGCCGCGCGCCATCGCGGGATGCCAGCCGGTTCACCTCTACCGCGCGCCGCGTCATCGTCTCGAGCGCATCCGTGACCTTACGGAACAGCGTGCCTTCGGCGTACGTGCCGTCCTTGCGCAGCTTCCCCGCCGGTACGCCGGTGAGCACCTCGATACCCTCCCGGATGTTCGATACCGCATAGATGTTGAATCGACCCTTCTGCACGGCCTCGACGACCTCCGGTTTGAGCATCAGGTTTCGGACGTTGTCCTTCGGCACCAGGACGCCTTGCTCGCCTGTGAGTCCCCGCGCCTTGCAGACGGCGTAGAAGCCCTCCACCTTTTGGTTCACGCCTCCGATCGCCTGCACGTCGCCGAGCTGGTCCACCGCGCCGGTCACCGCCAGCCCCTGGCGTAACGGCACATCGGTGATCGCCGAGAGCAACGCGTACAGCTCGGCCGACGACGCGCTGTCCCCGTCGACCTCGTCATAGAGCTGCTCGAACGTGATGCTCGCCGAAAACGAGAGTGGCTGCCGGTGAGCGAACTGGCCGTTCAGGTACCCGTTGAGGATCAGGAACCCCTTGCTGTGCGACGGCCCGCTCTTCTGGATCTCGCGTTCGAGGTTGATGACCTGCCCGCGGCCCATGCTCACCCGCGCGGTGATGCGCGAGGGCCGCCCGAAGGAATAGTCACCCAGGTCGTAAACCGAGAGTCCGTTGATCTGCCCGACGACCGCCCCGTCCACATCGATCCTGATGATGTTGTCCGCCATGAACTCCTGGATGCGGTCTTCCACCAGGCTTGATCGGTAGACCTTCCGCTCGACGGCCTCGTCAACGTGCTTCCCACGCACCCGCGCGCTGCCCTCGTCGCATGCCCAGTAGTCGGCCTCGACGACCAGGTCGACGATGTCCATCATCCGCAGCGAGAGCTTCTCCTGGTCGCCAACCATCCGCGAGCTCTGCTCCACGATGCGGGCGACGGCTTCGCGGTCGAACGGCCGGGTGCCCAGGTCCCGCGCCTGCCGCGCGATGAACCTCGCGTACAACGCGATGTGCGCCGCCGTGCGTTCGACATCCGTCGTGAAGTCGGCTTTCGCCTTGAACAGCTTCTGGAAGTCTTCATCGACGTTCTGAAGCAGCTGGTAGATACGGTTCGTGCCGATCATCGCCACCTTCACGTCGAGCGGCAGCGGCTCGGGCGCGAGCGATGCTGTCGGTATGACGCTGAACTGCTCGCCCATGTTTTCGAGCTGCAGCTGGCGCGTGCGCAGCGCCCGCTTGAGGTTGTCCCACACCAACGGCGCCGAGAGAGCGTCGAGTGCGTTGACTACCAGGAACCCGCCGTTCGCCCGGTGCAGCGCGCCCGGCTTGATCATCGTATGGTCCGTGACCGTCGCCCCGAACGTCGAGCGATAGTCGATGCGGCCGAACAGGTGGTAATAGGACGGGCTCTCGGCGAACACCACCGGCGCCTTTGCATCCTTCGCGTGCGTCACGATGACGTTGACCTTGTAGCGGTCGAAGAGCGCGTCCCGCTGCGGCGCCGGCAACCCCGGAAGCGCTGGCGACGGATCCTCCTGGCTACGGAAGTCGCTGAGGTGCCCGACGATGTCCGCCCCCACAGCGTCGATGTACTCAACGACTTGCCGCTGGTCGATGTACTCGCTCTTCAGGTCGTCGAGGCGAGGCGTGATAAGCGAGGTCATGAGCTGGCGGTCCAGCTCCGCCATGAGCTGCTGGGCGCCCCGGTCGAGCCGGCGCAGCTGTGGCGCCATCTGCGAGATGATCGAGTCCAGTTCCTCTGTCTTGGCCTGGATCGCGCGCTTGCGTTCATCAGGCAGCGCGTCGTAGTGCTCCTTGTCGAGTGGCGCCCCGTTGACCGTCGGGATCGAGCTGATGCCCATCGGAGTAACGTTAATTGTCAGCTCGCGCGCGGTGGCCTCCCGCTGCAGCGCCTCGAAGAAACGCTCCCGCTGCGTCTGGACCTCGCGCACGACCTGGTCGCGCCGCTGGGCATATTCGTCGCTCTCGAACGCCGCGGGCACGTCGCGCCGCACGCCGTCGATCAATTCGTCGATATCGTGGCTGAGCTGATGTCCGCGGTCTGCCGGCAGGCTCAGCGCGCGCGGCCGCGCCGGCTCGGCGAAGTTGAACACGTAACACCAGTCTCGGGGCGCCGGTCGCGTGGCTGCGACGCGCCCCAACTGGGTGCGTAGCTCGGTGCTGCGTCCGGTACCGGGCATGCCCGCCACGAACACGTTGAACCCGTCCGCCTCGATGCTCAGGCCGAAGTCCATCGCGTTGACGGCGCGGTCCTGACCGACCGTCCCTTCCAATGGCTCCAGCTCCGCCGTCGTCTTGAACTTGAAGACGCGCGGGTCGCAGGCGCGGCGAAGCCGTTTGACGGGCACCCGCAGCCGGTCGTTCGTGCTAGGGGCCATCTCACCTCCATCCCCGTTTGGCGCATCGTACCGAAGGCCCGCCCGAAGGGCCGCCGGGCGGCGATCCCCTGATCCTTGGCGTCGCGCTGGCGAAGCGTCTGTCAGAATGCTACGCAGCGAGTGGATAGCGAATCATCGGCAGCCAGCGAGCACGTGACGGCACGCGACCGGGGAGCGGCCCCGTCTGGTCATACCGTCGCCGCCGCAGCTGTCTCGCGCCCGTCCGCCTGGTGGACGAATGCAAGCAGCGTGCGCGTCGACTTCGCCATCGTCGTTTCGATCACCCTCGCGGCGGCCGTGCTGCGTCTCTGGGACCTGGGGAACCTGCCGTACGGCCTCCATGGCGATGAGGCGTGGACCGGCATCGACGCACGGAGGCTCCTCGATCATGGCTGGATCAGCCCGTACGTCGAGAGCGCCCTGGGCCAGCCCACCGGCCCGCTGTATCTCACGGCTCTGCTGTTCAAGATCTTCCCGCAGACGACGTTCACACTGCGTGCTTCGATGGCACTCTTCGGCATCGCGACGATCCCCGCCACCTACCTCGCCGTCAGCACGATGTTCAACCGCACGGTCGGCGCCTTCAGCGCACTGCTGCTGACGTTCATGACATGGCATCTGCACCTGAGCCGCACGGCCTTCATGGTCACCGCATGGCCGCTCATGGAGATGCTCGTGCTCTGGGTCCTCTGGACAGGATTCAGGCGTCCGGCCTGGTGGCGATTCGCGCTTGCAGGCGCCTTCTGGGGACTCGGCGTGTACAGCTACAACGCCTACGTCCTGTTCTTGCCGATCCCGCTCGTCGGCATCGTCGGATCGCTCGCTCACGCGAGGCACACGCCCGCGTTCTCACCTTTGCTTCGCGGCGCGGGTCTGTTCGTCGGAGCCGGCATCATTGCCGCGGTGCCGATGCTCGTCTATATCGCCGCAAACGAGGCGACGTACCGTGAGCACCAGCACGTGGTCAGCCTCACTGACTCCCCCGAGTGGAAGGATGCGGCCGCGGGTGGCAAGGCGGAGTTGCTGTGGGACCGCATGGACGAGTGGGGCCGCGGGCTCCTCATCGGCGACCGGACCGACCTTGGCGACGGCCTCGCGACGCCAAACCGGCCGCGTGCTTGACCCCTTCATCGTCGCTCTGGCGCTGCTCGGCCTCGGCGTCGTCCTCAGCCGATGGCGCACGCCCGAAAGCGCCACGATGATCGCCGCCGTGCTCATCCTGCCTCTCGGGGCGCTGCTCACGGTCAGCGATGGCCTGTTTCGGCGCTCGTTCGGCCTCGCACCCTTCGTCGCCGCGCTCGCCGCGATCCCGCTGGCATGGGTGTGGCAGCGCATCTGCGAGCAGCGGGGCCGGCGTCGCCTTGCGCTCGGATCGCTGGTTTTCGCCGTGCTCGCCGTCGTCGCCGGCCGTTCCGTATACGATTACTTCACGCTTACGGACGAATCGTTCGAGATGCGCTTCGTCTATCCGTACCAGGTCGATGCCGCTTCGAAATATATCGACCGGCTACCGCCCGGCACATTCGTCTATTTCTTCAGCGACCGTTGGAGCTTCGACTACGAGACACGCCGATTTCTCGCGCCCAACGCCACCGGCGAGGACCGTTCGCGCGAGTTCCCCTACGAGCGGGACTTTGATGCCCCTCTGGACTTCAGCGTTCGAGCGAGCGGCCCCATCGCGTTCGTGATGCTCGGCCCATACGTCGAGGACGTGAACGCCGCCATCAAGCGCTACCCGGGCGGTGAGCTCACCGAAGAGCGGCGAGGCGACGAGGTTGTGTATCGCGCCTATTACGTGAATCGGTAATGGGCTACGTCGCCGCTTCACGAAAGTCCGGCGTCGACGCGGATTCTCGATCCGGAGCGGGCACTGTCGCGGCCGCGCTGAGCGGGATTGTGAACGCAAACGTCGTGCCGTCGGCTGGCGTCGACGTCGCTCGGATCTCGCCGCCATGCGCGCGCACGATCTCGCGCGAAAGCGTGAGCCCCAGCCCCGCTCCCGTTCCCTGCGTTTCTCCACTGCTGCGATAAAAGCGGTCGAACACGTGCGGCAGCTCGTCCGCCTCGATGCCGTTGCCGCTGTCGCGTACGAAGAACTCCGCGAACTCGCCGCCGGATAGTCTCACGCCCGCTGACACGCGGCCACCGCGCGGAGTGTGCCGGAACGCGTTGTCGAGGAGGTTTCCCAGCACCTGCTCGATGCGGTCGAAGTCCGCCCGGACGCTCACGTCCGGCGCAGCCGCGACCTCTAGCATCACGTCCGCTTCTTCGGCGCGAATCGAGAAGACGTCCTGCATGTGCGCCAGAAGTTCCGATGCGCTCACGTCCGCGACGTTCATCGCCTGCTGCCCGGACTCGATGCGCGACAGGTCGAGCAGCTCGCCCACCAGGTGCAGCAGCCGCCGCGACTCGGCATCGATGACGCGCGCGGCGCGCTCACGCTCCCCGGGCGTATCGAGCGTGCCGTCGAGCAGCGCCTGCGAGAACCCACGGATGGAGGTCAGCGGTGTGCGCAGTTCGTGCGACACGTTCGCCAGGAACTCTCTGAGCGCCCTCTGCGATGTCTGCACCGAGTCCGCCATCGTGTTGACGTCGCTCGCCAGCCCGCGCAACTCCGTCGGTCCGGCGACGGGGACCGGCTCGCGAAAGTCGCCTGCGGCGACGGCGCGGATGCCGCGCGTCACCCGACCGAGCGGGTGGTACATCCACGCCCACAGGATCAGCGCGACGATCACCGCTGCCCCAAACGCAATCCCTCCCGCGAAGAGAAGGCGTGGTGCCAGGTCCCGGAACACATCGCGCGGTGTCGCCTCCGGAAGCGCCACGACGATGCCAGCGATGCCCGCCGGCTGCAGACGGACCGCCCGCGGCGTCGGCACGGTGACGTACAGCACGCTCGAACCGCTCTCGAGTTTGTGCTTCGATACCGGCAGCTCGGCGAAGTTCGGGCCGCGCGCCGGTTCCGGCGGCACGTCGAAGTGCTCCGACGCCAGCGACGGATCGATGTCCCCCTCGTCGCTGATGACGTTGCCGTCTGCATCGAGCAGGAGCACGATGACGCCGGTATCGTCGGCCTGAAGCCGCAGGTACGAGGTCAGCTCGGTTCGCAGTTTGCGGCCCCCGTTCGGCTCGCTCGTCGTGTTCGCCGCCGG
This sequence comes from uncultured Chloroflexia bacterium, assembly GCA_963736015.1. Classification (GTDB taxonomy): domain Bacteria; phylum Chloroflexota; class Dehalococcoidia; order DSTF01; family JACRBR01; genus CAVTNG01. Next base: position 145,058 of record CAVTNG010000010.1, read on the forward strand.
GAACAACGTCAGGTTGTAGTACACGGGCGATGCAACCGAGCGCAGTGTGCTTGCGGTGAGCTGGTCGCGATAGCCACCGAAGCGCGCGAACAGCGCCAGCCCGGCGACGAGCAGCGTGATCACGACGATCAGCGCGAACGATGCGATCAGCCGCGACTTGACGCTCTTGAACATCGCTCAACCCCGGCGGAGGACGGCGGGGGTCGCGTCAGCCATCGCCGTTCCGCCGATCCTCGACGAGCTTGTAGCCGACGCCGCGCACCGTCGCGATGCTCAGCATCGAATCGGCGATCTTCGCGCGCACGTGCTGCACGTGCACATCGACGGTGCGCGTCTCGCCGTAGAAGTTGTAACCCCAAACGCGATCCAGGAGCTGCTCCCGTGTGAGCACGATGCCCGCGTTCTCCGCCAGCGTCGCGAGCAGGTCGAACTCCTTCGTCCGCAGCGTCAGTTCGCTGCCATCGATGCTCGCCTCGCGGCGTTGCTTGTCGATCACGAGGTCGCCGATGCGGATCGTCGCGCCCGCACCCCCCGCCGTGACCTGGCCGGCGCGCCTGATGAGTGCCTTGACGCGCGCCACCAGCTCGCGCGGGTTGAACGGCTTCGTCAGGTAATCGTCGGCTCCCAGCTCCAGCCCGACGATCTTGTCCACGTCTTCATCGCGCGCGGTGAGCATGATGATCGGGACGTGCGCTCTCCTGCCGCACCTGTTTGCAGACGTCGTATCCGCTCAACCCCGGCAGCATGAGGTCGAGGATGACCACGCCCGGCTGCAGCTGCAGGATCCTCGCGACCGCGCTTGTGCCGTCGACGACGCAGACGACGTCGTAGCCCTCCTTCTGGAGGTACACCGACGCTAGTTCACGGATGTGCTCGTCGTCGTCGACGATGACGATGCGGGTTGCTGTGCCCATCGGCCGCCTGTTGCTCCCTACCTCTCAAACGATATCGTCGCCTGATTCGCCCTGACCGTGCGTTTGAATTGTGTAAAACCGCGGGAAAATCACCGAAAAAGCGACGCTACGAAAGGGAGGGCCCCAATCCGCGGCCCTCCCTACGCGCCAACGCGAGCTTGGCGAGAACTACGGCGCCGATGGCGCGGGCTCGGGTTCGAACCCGGCGAACACGCCATCGTCATTCCAGCCGTGCAGCGATCCCGCGTTGACGCGGTACAGGCCCCGGCCCTTCAGGTACGCCCAGCCCTTCCCGAACACGCGAAGGTCGACGTCATGCCCGACGAGGATCACCCCCACGTCGCTTCCGGTGATCGTCGCGTGCCCGCTGAATCCGAAGTAGACCTTGAAGCCCAGCCATTCGCCGGTCTGGCCGTGACCCGTCACGTTGACATTGGCATCGCCCGCGTAGTCTTGCACGAGCAGAATGCCCTCACCCGCGGTCGCCTCGTACGCCATCTTGCCGCGGACGGCCGCCACGCCGGTACCGTGCGCCGCCAGGAACCCGCGCCCGGCGAGTGCGACACCGGGCGTCGGCGGTGCCGCCGACGCAGTGGGCGCGAACACTGCAACGCTGATGATAGCGCTGGCCAGCACAGCGCCGATGAATCCGATCTTCTTGTTCATGCCCGGTCACCCCTTCTCAATATTCAGGTCTCGCCGCGTCTCACGGCTCTGGTGCTACTATCGCGCCGCACCCTCGGCGCATCGTTAAGCCCGGGTCGCCTCGCGGGAAAGTCTCCGTAAACGTTCCGTAACGCAGCTTCAGCACGCCGCGGCCAGACCGCTCACACTCCACCTGATACGGCACCGCCACGCATGTCGGGGGTTTGCTGATATCGCCACGCAATGGGCACGCGGCACAATCAGAGCATGTGCGATGAAGCGAAATTGATCGGACGAGACGAAGACAGCGCCCCGGAAACGCCCCGGGATCGCGATGACACCGCCGCAACCGACCCCCGCGACGAGATCATCATCCGCCTCCAGCAGGCGTGGATCCGCGACGCTGTCACGCTCGATGATCTGCCGGCCGCGGCCTAGTGCACTGGCTCGAAATGGTCCTTGTCGACCCGATAGACGGCGAGCCCGAGATCGGTCGCGCTATCACCCTGTCGATCGCCGTGCTCGTCGAAACGAGTGCCACCCGACAGCCCTTCGTAGGGCTCGGCGCGTAACCGCTCGCTTAGCGCGACACGGTCGATTGAGAGGGCCCCGCCCTCGGCGTCTGTCGCGACGGCCGTGATCGCCGCGATCAGCGCACCGACCGCGTCGTGGGCCTGCAGTACGAAGGGCGTGCTCGGCATGCGACCGAAGCGGTCATGGAATCGCGCGACGAATGCGTCATCCGGCCGCACACCACCCGTCAGGATCGCCCCTTCACCCGCGTCGCCCGCGGCGGCGAAGAAGTCGCGCGTGCTCAACAGGCCGTCAGGCGCCAGGTAGTGGCCGGTGTACTGCGCGAAACGCAGCGAACGGATGAGCAGCCCGCCGGCCGGATTGAGCCCCTCGAAGACAACGACATCCGGCGACGCGTTCTTGACCTCGCCCGCGACCGTCGAGAAGTCCGTTGTGTCCGGCTTGATGCGCTCCCGCGCCAGGACGCGTCCACCGTCGCCTTCAAACGCGGCGATGAATGCATCGGCAAGCGCGCGTCCGTAGGGGTTGCCGTCATCGATGACCACGGCCGTCTCGTCCGTCAGAGCGCGGCGCGCGTAGTGCGCCTGCACCATCGCCTGCACGTCATCTCGCCACGATGTGCGGAAGAAATAGCGCTCGCCCTGGTCCGACAGATCCACGCGCGTCGCCGATGGCGTGATGTGCACCAGTTCCGCGGTTTCGTACAGTGCGTCCGCTGCCTGGGCTCCAGTCGTGCACATCGGACCGATCACCCCGGCGATCGCCGCATCGCCTACCAGAGTCCTTGCCACCGAAGACGCTTTCTCCGGATCCGTGCACCCGTCGTCCGCGCGCGCGATCTGTACCGGGTGCCCCTTGATCGTCGAGCCCACGTCGGAGAGGGCGAGCTCAGCCGCATCGGCAATGTCGTTACCCAGATTCACTTGGTCGCCGCTGAGCGCGGCCGACACGCCGATCTTTATCGGGCCGCCGGGTGCGATCACGATCGGCCGAAGATCCGTCTCGGTCGCAGCGGGATCGGACGAGGCGGACTGGCGATCGCCGCGGCACGCCAGTGCACATCATGGCCGCAATCGCAACGAGGACAAGAAGTTTCGACATGCGCTCCGCGGTAAGCGCGGAGAGCCGCGCAATTGACGCGCGTATTATGTCGGTGTCCCTTCGATTCCGCAAAACAAGAAGTAACATGCATGAATGCCAATCGAGAAGGCCTTCGCGATCCACGGATCGCCCTACGACATATATGCCGCGCTCGAACGCGACATCAGTGATGCCCGCGCGCACGATGAGACTACGTTCGAGGTGCTGCGAAAAGATCCGGGCCGATCAATCGATCTGCGGGTCATGATCGCCGGTGTCCCGTGCTATCTGACGTACACGCTCAAGCCGAAGCCTGACCATACCGAGGTCGCCGCCACGCTTGTCCCGTACGGCTGGAAATATGTGTTGTTCCAGATCATCACACTCGGCCTGAGGAGCGATGGTTTCGCTATCGCGCTGGTGCAGGGCCTGTCCAACCTCAAGGAGGAGGTCGAAGGAACTGCGATCGTGCAAGAGGCCGCGGACGAGGATGACCCTCCGGCGCAATAGCGCCCCGAACGCCGGGGATCACCCGCCCGCGCGTTTTGCGATCTCCATCCGCACATACGGATTTTGCGCGCGCTCTTCGCCGATCGTGCTCTGGCCCATGTGGCCGGGGAGCAGGATGGTGTCATCCGGCAGCACGAGCAGCCGGTCCACGATGCTCGCCATCTCCTCGTCGTAGTCGCCGCCCGGCAGGTCCGTGCGTCCGATCGAGCCCTGGAACAGCGTGTCGCCCGCAAAAAGCACGCCGTTTGCGTAAAAGCAAACGCTGCCGCGAGTGTGGCCCGGCGTGTGGAGCACAGTGAGCTTCAGTCCATCGACGTCGATCTCATCGCCGTCAGAGAGAAAGGCGTCCGGGTCGGGCGGATTCGCGATCTCGACGCCCATCCAGTTCTTCGCCGATGACGCCGTCCCGCGCGCCAGCTCGAGGTCGCCTTCGTGGAGCAGGAAGCGTGCGCCGGTCTCATCGCGGATCGCGCCCACGCCGAGGATGTGGTCGATGTGCGCGTGGCTGTTGGCGATGTACTTGATCTCCACGCCCATGTCGCGCGCCATCGCCAGGATCTCCTGCGGCTCGTCGCCGGGATCGATGCAGATTGCCTCGCGCGTCCGCCGGTTGCCGATGACCCAGCAGTTCTCCTGAAACGCCCCGACCACGATGCCATGGACGATGACTTCGTTCACAGAACGCTCGCTCTCGCTCATGTCCCGACTATACGTTGAAGACCCCCCACACGCGAGCGATCCCCCGGGCCCGCGGCGCCGTACTGTTACATAACCGCCCCCTCAAGTGGCGCGTCGATAAGACGATGTTACAGGCGACTTAACTCTCTTGTATTGCTTGGATCGAGGCACTACAATCACGCGACCTTCAGCCCTGCCAGCACCCAGAGGACCCATGGCATACCCCGCACAAGACCAGGCTCGCGCCAAGCGAGTACGCACGGAACAGGCGATCCAGTTCGCGATGCAGAGCCGATGGGACGACGCGATTACCGCGAACCGCGCGATCATCGCGTCCTTCCCGGACGAGGCCGAGGCCCACAACCGCCTCGGGAAGGCTCTCAGCGAGACTGGGAAGATCAAGGAAGCGCGCGAGGCCTACCAGAAGGCGCTCGAGCTCGACCCGTCGAACTCGATCGCCAGGAAGAACCTCGAGCGGCTTGCCAGCGCTCGGGCCAAGGCCGAGCCAGACAAGGCTCAGCAGGTCGATGCCAGCCTGTTCATCGAGGAGATGGGCAAGACCGGCGTCACCACTCTGCGTCCTTCGAACGGCAAGATGTTCGCCACGCTGTCCGCCGGTGACGAGGTTGCGCTCAAGAGCGTCGGCTCGCGCCTCACTGTCGAGACGATGGCCGGCGAGTACATCAGTGACATCGAGCCCAAGCTGGCGCTCCGCCTTTCCCGGCTCATGACGGGCGGCAACAAGTACGCGGCCGCCGTCGCCGGTCTCGGCGCCGACTCCGTCCGCGTGATCATCAAGGAGACATTCCAGCACCCGACGCAGGTCGGCCGCCTCTCCTTCCCGGCTGGCAAGGCGGGCGACGTGGTCCGTCCTTACACCAAGGAGAGCATGGTTCGTGCTGACCTCGACGACGACGAGGACGGTGTAGACGAGACTGACGATTGGGAAGACACCGACTCAGACACCGAAACTGAGACCGAGACGACCGAGGTGAATCTCTACGACGCCGCGCGTGACGAAGAAGCCGACGACAACGACTTCGACGAGTAGTCCACCAACCTGCTAGTTGCCGTGTTCGTCGTTTGCGAGGTGGTATGGCACCTCGCTCAGCACGGTGTTCGGCCGGTCGAGCAGCGCGTTCCGCAGCCTCCGCGCGGACTGGTTGTGCAGCCAGCGCTGCCACGGCCACGCAGTCCGGAACTCCGGCAGGACGATCGTGACGTACTGCCCCGGATCGGCGCGGTCCAGCGCCTCGATGTACGACAACACCGGCGCCACGAACGAGCGGAACGGCGAGCTAATGATTAACAGCGGTACGTCGAGCACCCGCCGTTCCCACTCGGCGCGCAGGCGCTGCCCCTCCTCCACGTCGTCGGTGATGTGAAGCGCCGTCACGTTCGGCGATAGCGATCGCGCATAGTCAACCGTCCGCAGCACAGCGCGGTTCAGCTCGTCGACGGGCACCAGGATGGTCTGCCGGTGCCGGACGTTGGTTTCGACGATCGTGTCATCCGGAACCGCCAGCTTGCGCTCTACCCCGATGTAATGCCGATGGATCGCCATGAACGTCACGGCCAGGACGGCCATCGCGATCATGCTGATCCACGCGCCTTCGCTGAACTTCGTCCCGCCCACGATTAACGCCACGACGGCAGTGGCGACGGCGCCCACGCCGTTCACGATCATGCTCCCTCGCCATCCCGCCCCACGCAGCCGCAGCCAGTGAACTACCATGCCGCTCTGGGACAGCGTGAACGATACGAACACCCCGAACGCATACAGCGGGATTAGCTCGTCGACGTCCGCATTGAAGATCACGAGGAGCACTGCTGCGGACGCGCCGAGCACGACGATCCCGTTTGAGAACGCAAGCCGGTCGCCGCGGAACGTAAACTGGTGCGGCAGGAAGCGGTCCTTCGCCAGGATCGAGCCCAGCCGCGGGAAGTCCGCGAAGCTCGTGTTCGCCGCGAGGATCAGTATCAGCGCCGTCGCGGTCTGGATCGCGTAAAAGATCGGGGTGTCGCCGAACACCGTGCGCGCAATCTGCGCGGGCGCGGACACTTCGTCCGAGTGCTGTACGCCAAACTGATGCGCCAGGATCGTCATGCCGATGAAGAACGTCGCCAGGATCGCCGCCATCCACATCAGCGTGATCGATGCGTTCCGGGACTCGGGCTTCTTGAATGCGGGTATGCCGTTTGATATCGCCTCGACACCCGTCAGCGCCGCGCAGCCCGACGCGAACGCGCGTAACAAGATGAACCAGGTCAGTGGATGGTCGCCGGCAGGGTGCACGGCGTCGGGAATCGGCGCGGTCAGCCCCGGGTCGAGCGCCAACCGCACGAACCCGCCGATGAGCAGCACCGCGAACGCCGCGATGAACATGTACGTCGGAATCGCGAAGATCGTCCCTGACTCGCGGATCCCGCGCAGGTTCAGTAGCGTGATCGTGGCGACCAGCACGACCGCGATCTCAACCCCGAACGAACGCAGCTCCGGGATCGCCGACGTGATCGCAAACACGCCGGCCGCGATTGAGACAGCGACGGTGAGGATGTAGTCCACAGACAGTGCCGCGGCAGCCGTTAACCCCGCTTTGTCGCCGAGGTTCTCCCTCGCGACGATGTATGCGCCGCCACCGTTTGGATAGGCGCGGATCGTCTGCCGGTACGAGAATGTGACGATGGCCAGCAGCAGCCCGATGGCGAGCGCGATCGGCACCGACTTCGTGAGCGCCGCCGTTCCAGCGGTGATAAGGACAAGCAGGATTTCGTCGGTCGCGTACGCGCTCGAGGACAGCGCGTCAGAAGAAAACACGGCGAGCGCTTTGCTCTTCGGAAGCCTCTGCTCATCCAGGTCTTCGGATGAGATCGGAGCGCCGACGGTGACCCGGCGGAGCTGCCGCCACCACCGCTGCGCGGAAGTCCGCGGTGCGGTCGCCACCTCCGTCGCCCGATACGTGCCCTCCGCCTCGTCTCGCTCAAAGCGGCGCTCGCCGCTGCGTACACGGCGTGCGTAGCGAGTGCCTGGCTTGGCGCCACGGCGGATCTCGGTGCTCTCGACGTCAGGCAGGGCGGCCCTGCGGGGGATGCGGACGCTCGACGGCTCGGAATCCGGAGGTCCCTGATCGGCCGGTTCGGTCACGCGTCCTCGCTCCTGAACGCGTGGCGCAGGTTTGAGCGCTCAGGCACAGGCATCCTAACGTCGCGCCGTCGCGTCGTAAAGGCTCAACGCAAATGGAAGGGCACGTCGATGACGACCGTGTGGGGCCGGTCCAATAGCGCCTTCTTGAGCTTCTGCGACGACTGGTTGTGCAGGAGCCGCTGCCACGGCCAGCGCGCCACGTACTCCGGCAAGATGACCGTCACCGTCTCCTCCGCGTCGGCCCGGTCGAGCGCATCGACGTAAGCCAGCACGGGACCCAGCAGCGACCGGTACTCCGACTCAACGATGACGAGCGGCGTGTCGACAATGTGTCTTCGCCACTGCTGGCGCAGCGCTTCGCTCTCGGTCACGTCGTCCGTGACGTGAATCGCCGTGACGTTGCTTGAGATCGACTGCGCATAGGTGACCGCCCGCGCGGTCGCCAGGTTCAACTCGTCTACCGGCATTACGACAGGCTGGCCGCGCCGCGCGGACGTGACGTCGATCATTCCCGCGTCCTCGGGCACCGCCAGCTCGGCAGAAACGCGCCGATAGTGCTTGCCGATCTGCAGAAAGAGGAATGCCAGGAAGCCGATGGCGAGGATGGTGAGCCATGCACCGTGCGTGAACTTCGTCGCGGCGATAATAACCGCTACGATCCCCGTCGCGGTCGCGCCGACCCCATTGATGACCGTCGCGCGCCGCCATCCCTCCTCGCGGTTCGCACGCCAGTGCACGACCATGCCCAGCTGCGAGAGCGTGAAGCCCACGAATACGCCGACCGCGTAAAGTGGGATCAGCTTGTGCGTGTCCGCGCCGAAGACGATCAACAACGCGATCGAGGCGAGCGCCAGCACCATGATGCCGTTCGAGTAGCCCAGGCGGTCGCCCCGGAACGCGAACAGGCGTGGCAGGTACCGGTCGCGCGCCATCACCGACGCCAGCGAGGGAAGCCCCGCGAAGCTCGTGTTCGCGGCCAGCACGAGGATCAGCGCCGTCGCCACCTGCACGACGTAGAACATCGGACCGCCGTTGAAGACGGCGTCCGCGATCTGGGCCACGACCGTCTTCGTCTCCGATGGCTCGACCTGGAGCTGGTGCGCCAGCACCGTCACCGCGACGAAGATCGTTGTCAGGATTGCCGCCATCCACGAGAGCGTCGTTGCCGCGTTGCGCGGCGATGGCTCCTTGAACGCAGGCACGCCGTTCGAGATCGCCTCGATGCCGGTGAGGGCCGTGGCGCCGGAAGAAAATGCGCGCAGGATCAGGAACAGCGTCACGGTCTGGGCGCCTGCAGGAACGGGTTCCGGCGGCGGAGCGGCTTCGATGCCGCCGAGGGCCACGCGGATGAGCCCAACGACGATCATCGTCGTGAAGGTAATCAAGAAGAAATACGTCGGGATCGCGAAGATCGTCCCGGACTCGCGCAGGCCTCGGAGGTTGCCTACCGTCAGGATGCCAACGAACAGCACAGCGAGGATGACGCGCTCGTCGTGCAGCTCGGGTATTGCGGACGTAATTGCCGCCACGCCAGCGGCGGTGCTGACCGCCACGGTGAGCGTGTAGTCCACTACCAGCGACGCGCCTGCGATGAGGCCTGGCATCACGCCGAGGTTGTCCATTGCCACCCTGTACGCGCCGCCGCCGCTCGGGTAGGCCCGGATCGTCTGTCGGTATGACGTCGCGACGATCATCAGCAGGATCGCGATAGCAATGCTGATCGGGATCGAGTACGTCAGAGCAGCCGTGCCCGCCAGCACGAGCACCAGCAGGATCTCCTCCGTCGCATAGGCGGTCGACGACAGAGCGTCCGAGGCGAAGATGGCGAGCGCCTTGACCTTGCTGATCTTCTCTTCCGCCAGCCGCGACGAAGCCAGCGGCGCGCCGATCATCACGCGCTTGAACTGCCGCCACGCCCGCCCGGTCGCCGTGCGCGGCGCCTCGGCCCGATGAGTCGCCCGCAGCGTTCCTTCGCTCTCGCCGCGTTCGAACCGTCGCTCACCCGCGCGCGTCAGGCGTGCGTAGCGGGTACCAGGCTTGCTCGCCGGTGTAGATCTCCGCCTGGCTTTCGGGCCGGTATTCTGGCGCGCGTCGCGGCGCTGCCGACCGCATGAGCGCATCTTGCGCTGGGGACTCCGGCGAGGCGCCCGGCTGCTCGTGCGTCGCATCAACGGATGGCTCACGCCGTTGACGTCGAAGTCGTATTGCGCCGTTGCCGGCGCGCTCCACGCTGTCTCGCGGCGGGCCCCCCGCGGGCGGAGTCGTTTGCGAGACCGGTTTGGGCCCGTCCGGGCCCTGTTCATCCATGGATCACAGTATGTGTGCGTGTTCTCACCTTTGGAAAGCGGCGCGCGATGCGAACCGCCGGTGTGGTAGCATTCGCGACGTGAACGGCTCCCAAGCTTCTGAGGTGCGCACCACCCGCGGTTCATCGCCGCGGGGCGCCATCGCCTGCTCATCGTTTCCCCGATAGGCAGGCCGATCGACCGCCGACTATACTGGCGGGATTCTCAGGAGCACCCGTTCCATGAAGCTCGAACTCTACGACACCACGCTGCGCGATGGCGCCCAGATGGAGGGGCTATCGCTGTCCGTCGAAGACAAGCTCAAGATCGCCCGCAAGCTCGATGAGCTTGGTGTCCATTACATCGAGGGTGGCTGGCCCGGCAGCAACCCGAAAGACGCCGAGTTCTTCGTCCGCGCGCAATCGCTGAATTTCCAGCACGCCCGCCTCGCCGCGTTTGGTTCCACCCGCCGCGCCGGTGGCGACGCCGCGTCCGATGCGAACCTGCGCGCCCTGCTTGATGCCAAGACACCAGTCGTCACGCTCGTCGGAAAGGCCAATGACGTGCACGTCCGCGACGTCATCGAGACATCGCTCGAAGAGAACCTGGCGATGATCGCCGACTCCGTGCGCTTCATGAGCGAGCATGGCCGCACCGTGTTCTTCGATGCCGAGCACTTCTTTGATGGCTTTTACTCCGACCGCTCTTACGCGCTCTCGTGCCTGCGTGCCGCCGCCGCTGCCGGCGCTGGTTGCCTCGTCCTGTGCGATAGCAACGGCGGTATGACGACCGCGCAGCTCGTGGCCGCGATTCGCGCCGTGAAGGAGGAGTTCCACACGCCGCTTGGCATTCACACCCACAACGACGCAGACCTTGCCGTCGCCAACTCGCTTGCCGCCGTCGAGGAGGGTGTGCAGCAAGTGCAGGGCTGCGTGAATGGCTACGGCGAGCGCTGCGGCAACGCGAACATCATCAGCATCATCGCTAACCTCAAGCTGAAGCTCGGGGCGGATGTCATGTCCGACCAGCAGCTCGCCCTCCTCACCGAGGTCAGTCACTACGTGAGCGAAGTTGTGAACATGGTGCCCGACCCGTACCAGCCCTACGTGGGTCAGAGCGCGTTCACACACAAGGGCGGCCTCCATGTCGCCGCCGTGCTCAAGTCCGACACCAGCTATCAGCACGTCCCACCCGAGACAGTCGGAAATACCAGCCGCATGCTCGTCTCGGAGTTGGGAGGCAGCCGCGCAGTACAGCAGAAGCTCAAGGAGGTTGGTTTCGAGTTCGAGCTGTCGCGCGACGAGGCCCGCGATCTCCAGCAGCTGGTGAATGAACAGGAATCGAAGGGCTACCAGTACGAGGGCGCCGAAGCCTCGTTCGAGATGCTCGTACGGCGCTCCCGCCCCGGTTACGCCTCCCCCTTTGACCTCGAGGACTTCTGGATCGTCGAGCGCCGCGCTGGCGGTACGGACCACCGCCGCGAGATGCAGGCCGAAGCGATGGCGAAGGTCCGTATCGATGGCGAGATGCGCCAGACCGCCGCTGAGGGTAACGGTCCCGTCAACGCCCTGGACGCCGCCGTGCGCAAGGCACTGGTGGAGTTCTTCCCGGGCATCTACGCCGTCAAGCTCATCGACTTCAAGGTGCGCATCATCGACAGTGCCGCCGGCACCAGCGCAGCCGTACGCGTGCTCATCGAATCGAGCGATGGTGAGCGCATGTGGACCACGGTCGGCGCCAGCACCGACATCATCGAAGCGTCGTGGCTTGCACTCGCGGACTCACTTGAGTACTTCCTCGTGAAGCGCGCTGGCTGGACGCCCGGCTGAGCCTTACGGCTCAATCTTCCGGCGGCGCGTCGTCGGCCTCGGGCCTGGCGGCGCCGGAGTCCTCAGCGGGAGCCGCAGCACGCCGCGCCGCGTTTCCATCGCCGTCGGCTCCGGGTACTGCACCCGCGGGTGGTAAACCGCCCGCATCGTCTGCTTGAACGACTCCGCGATCGTTCGCAGGTCGCGCAGTGTCAGGTCGCTTTCGTCGAGCTGGCCCTCGGACACGCGCTCGCTGACGACCTCATCGACGAGCTGGCTGATCCGCTCCGGCGACCGGTCATCGCTTGCCCGGACCACCGCCTCGGTCGAATCCGCGAGCATCACGATCGCCGTCTCGCGCGACTGCGGCCGCGGCCCTGGGTACTGGAACGCCGCTGGATCGGTTGCCGGATCGGCCTCAGCCGCCTTGCGGTAGAAGTACGAGACGAGCCGCGTCCCGTGGTGCTCCGGAATGAATGCCTGCACGCGCGTCGGCAGCCGCGCGCGCCGCGCGAGGTCCAGACCGCCGGCCACGTGCGCCTGGATCACCTCTGAGCTCTCGAAGGGCGACATCTGCTCGTGCGGGCTCGTCGACTGGATGTTCTCGACGTACATGCCCGGCTGCAGCACCTTGCCGATGTCGTGGTAGTAGCACCCGACGCGCGTCAGCAACGCGTCCCCGCCGATCAGATCGGCCGCGCGCTCCGCCAGATTCCCGACGATGATGCTGTGGTGGAAGGTCCCGGGCGCCTCGTCCTGGAGCCGGCGCAGCAACGGCGCGTTGAGTTGCGACAGCTCCATCAGTTGCAGCCGCGTGGTCACGCCGAAGAGCACGCCCACCGTGACGAAGACGCCCGCCGCCAGCACGCCGGACGCGACGCCGTTCACGCCCGAAGCGAACCCCATCCAGCCCAGATCGCCCGTCTGCCGGTCCCCGTCCACATACCAGGTGGCCAGGAGCACGGCGAAGCAGATCGCGCTTACGGCAACGCCGGCCGTCAGGTATCGATTCAGGCGATCTGCCCGGTGCACCAGGTAAACACCCGCTACCGCCCCGAGTCCGTACACGAGCGCGAGTCGGATCGTGTCGAGCGGCGTCACCGTTGCGACCAGCGACACGTTGGGCAGGAACACACTGAGAAACGCGATCAGCATCCCGAGCAGCGCCGACACGATCACGGCGACGTCCGTCTCGAGCAGCGCCGCTATCAGGATTGGCGCCGTGGCCACGGGCAGCAGAAACGCCAGGAAGTACCGATGTTCATCCGGCAGTACGAGCGGCAGGTAAAACTTCGCCACCAGCAGCGGCAGCGCCGTCACCAGCGCTAGCCCGATGAGATGGCGTTCTGACGTGATGCCGCGGGGCTGGATGACGTAGAGGTAACCCGCAACCACGAACGCGGCGATCGCCGAGATGATCGCCGCCGCAACGACGTTCCTCCACTCTACGCGCTGTGTTACGAGGCCGACCGCGCGCAGCTTCTCGACCGTAAGCTGATCCGCGGTCTCGCCCGCCGCCAGGATCGTCTCACCCTTCGTGACGTTGATGTGTTCGGGCGCCACGCTGAGCCGCGCCGCCGCCCGTGCCTGCTCCGTCTTAGCATCATCGACGACGAGCGTCGTGACGATAAGTGGGCGAACCAACTCCGCGACAAGCAGGGCCTCGTTTGCGGTGAGGTCGACCGAGATCTGTGAGTCGACGCTGTCCTTCGCGCTCGCCACGGCCTGGTCGTCCAGCGAAACGCTCAACTCCTGCTCAAGGACGCGGCGCCCCTCTGCCTGGATCGCGTTCCACCGATCATCGGGCAGCGCCAGCACGGTCTCGATCGTACGTGGCGACAGGGCCGCCGGAGGCGATGCCAGCGCCGCGCGCTTCCGGTCCGGCTCTGTGGATTGGGCGCGCGTCTGAGCGATCTGCGTCGCCGCCCTGTCGTACTGCGCAAGCTGGCTCTCCCGCACGTCTGCGTCGTACACGAGCGAAGGGGGTACCTGCCGCGCCGCTTCGTCGCGCTTCTGCTCCGTTCGGAAAGTGCTATCGAACGACGCCGCCCGCGGCGCCTTGACCGTGCGCGCCGCGGTGTCTCCCGTGCGGATGTTCGACTGTCGCGGGAAGACCGGGAATATCGCGATGAGGAGCAGCGCGCCAAGCGCGACGAAGAATCCCGCCGCCATGCCGAACGAGATCGAGCGCCGTCGGCCTGCTGCCTGCGTGTGCGCGTTCAACGTCAGTCATGATAACAGGGCCCTAGGCCGCCGTTGGCGCTTCGCCGATACGCGCCCGGAGCGCCTCGAGAAACGCCCCGTCGTCCTCGACCGCCAGCCAGAGCCTCCGCAGCCCGATCGTTCGGAATCCCACCTTCGCCTGCATGACGTCGGCCAGCTCCAGTTCGACGAGCTGGCCGCCGTGGCTGCAGACGATGCGGTCGCGGAAGTTCGTCGAGAGCCCGAAGCGGTACCGCCAGCGCGGCTGCTCATCGAGCTTCGACACACTCACGATGTTGCTCAGCGGGATCCGCATCGAGAAGAACGCCTCGAAGCGCACGAGCACGGCGTCGCCCGTCAATGTCACACAGCCGTCTCGCATCGCGACGCTGACGACGCAGCCGATCGCGACGAACCCGAGCATGATGGCGAGCCCGAAGATCGCCCGATGCTGGTCGCTCGCCGTCCCTTGACCGAAGGCCGGGTACAGCGCGAGCATCGCGAACACGCTCGTTGCCACCATCAGGATCTTGAGCGGCGTCGAGAACCATGTTGCGTCGGTGAAGTTGAAGCGCCTGACCATGCGTCTCGCCGGACGCCCCGTGGCGTCCCCGAGGAGCATCGGCCGGCCGGGGCGCGCGACGCAGTGGGCACCCACCCCGCGAGGGGCGCTAGAGCCCGCTCACCATCAGGTTCGTCATACGGATCGTCGGCGCGGCGCTGCCCGCGAACCACTGCAGGTCGTCACCGACGGCGTCGATGTCGAGCAGCATCTGCTTCAGATTGCCTGACACGTTGATCTCGATGACCGGATAGGCGAGTTCGCCGCTCTCGATCCAGATGCCCGTCGCGCCGCGCGAAAAGTCGCCCGTCGTCTGGTTGATGCCGAACCCCATCATCCCGGTGAGATACAGCCCGTCGTCGACGGAACGCAAAATCTCCGCAGCGTCGCTCGTGCCGGCCGCCATGATCCGGTTGCCGCCGCCGATGCCGATCGCTGTCGCCCATGCGCGAGGCGTTTCCCGTCGTGCGGCGCCCCGTCCGGCGCGCGTAGTAGCTGTCGAAGAGAAATTGCCTGAACACGCCGCCGTCGACGATGGCGTTCCGGCGCGCCCGCACGCCCTCGCCATCGAACGGCCTCGAGCCGAGCTGCCCGGCGAGCGTCGGGTCGTCGATCACGCTCAGCCAGCGACGAAGCGACGGCCTCTCCCTCGCGGTCGGCGAGAAAGGTCGATCGCTTGAACAGCGCCTCGCCCGCTCGCCGCGCCCGCAGATGACGTTGACCAGTCCGCGCCGTGACGCTCGGCTCCCACACCACCGGCACTGCGCGCGTCTCGACCTTGCGCCCGCCAAGCTTGCGCACCACGCGCGCTGCCGCTCTCCGGCCGACTTCCTCGGGCGAGTCGAGCCGGTGGAACATGCGCTCCGCGCTGAACCAGTAGTCGTTTTGCTTCTTGCCGTCGGCGTCGTCCGCCAGCACCGAGCACCGAGAAGCTCGCCGCCGTGTACGGGTAGCTCCCGCCGAAGCCGAGGCTGTTCGCCAGCGCGAGCTGGCCGCGCTCAGCTCCGAACTCTGCGCCTTCGGAGTTGCTGATCCGGTTGTCGAAGTCGAACGCCGCCTGCTCCGCCCGCAGCACGATGTCCTTCATTCGTCGACGCTCAGCGACTCGATGTCCTCGTCGTAGAGCTGGAGGGCGCTACCCATCTCGGTCGCGAGGTCTTCCTTTGCGGGAAGACCGGCGAACTCGTCGGGCTCGCTGATCGTTCGCCAGTTCGACCGCCGTGCCGACCATCTCGTCCAGCGCGCGCGGCGTCAGGTCGGTCGTGTTGCACACGGCCGTGCGCTTGTCCTTGATGACGCGGATCGACACGCCGCGCGATCCCGCCTCGAACAGCTTCTCGACCTCGCCCTTGCGGACCGTGACGGTTGACTCGACGCCGCTCGTGACGTACGCGTCAGCCTCGTCGGCCCCGAGCGCCCGTGCCTTCGCGACGATGTCGCCGGCGATCGAGAGCAGGTCTTCGTTCACGTCAAGTGGTCTGTTGTGGAGGCGCAAGTAGCGTGCCGGCGTGCGTGACCGGCAATTGCGATGTCATTCCGCAGTAGTAACAAACCCAGGTGGCTCTGTCGGCGAATCCATGTGTGCGTGCGGTAGATGCGGATACATTCCTCTACAGTCATCACTCACCCCGCGCTCTCCAGCTTAAGAGCACGCCATTGGCACCCGGTGTGCGTGAGATGAGCTTCTTCTTGGAGCGGGCGACGCTCGACATGTTCGGGCCTCGATCCCCGGCCGAGCACGGGGATCTTCGCCAGGCAAGGCGTACGAGCGGGCGACGACGCCGGCTCAGGCCCCGAACTCGCGCTCCTCGTCGTCGCTGTTCAGCTTCGCGTACGCGAACGCACCGACGATGGCCAGTACTACCAGGACAATCAGGAGCTTCTTCATGACGATTCCTTTCCCTGCCGCGCTTAGCGCGCGATTTCCCGCGCCCGCATATTCTACGCTGCTGTCCCGCCGACGGTCATACCGCTGATGAGCGTCGTCGGGATGCCGACGCCGACCGGCACCGACTGGCCATCCTTGCCGCACGTCCAGCGCCCGTCGCTCAGCGCGAAGTCGCTGCCGACCGCTGTCACCTTGCGCAGCACGTCCGGCCCGTTGCCGATGAGGTTCACGTTGCGGATCGGCGCCGTGATCCTTGCCATCTTCGATGAGATAGCCCTCGGTCACGCTGAACACGAAGTCGCCGTTGCTGATGTCGACCTGCCCGCCGTTGAACGATACGCAGTAGATCCCGCGCTCGACAGAGCGGATGATGTCCTCGGGGCTGGACTCGCCTGCCAGCATGTAGGTGTTCGTCATGCGCGGCATCGGGTGGTGGCGGAAGGACTGGCGGCGGCCGTTGCCCGTCGGCTTCGCGCCGAAGTGCTTCGTGCTCATGCGGTCCTGGATGTAGCCGCGTAGCACCCCGTCTCTCGATGAGCACGTTATAGCCCGGGCGGTTGCCCTCGTCGTCGATGTTGATGGTGCCGCGGCTGTCCTGGATCGTCCCGTCGTCGACGACCGTGCAGAGCTCCGACGCGACGAGATTGCCGATCTGGTCGGTGTAGTTGCTGGTCTTCTTGCGGTTGAAGTCGGCCTCGAGTCCGTGGCCGATCGCCTCGTGCAGCAGGATGCCGCTGTCGCCCGCGGCGAGCACGACCGGGAACGTGCCCGCCGGCGCCTCGATCGCCGACTGCAGCACGACCGCCTGGCGCGCGGCCTCCTCGCGCCAGCGACTCCGGCGTGTGTGCCTCGAAGTACGCCATGCCCATGCGCCCGCCGCCGCCCCAGCGCGCCGTCTGGCGCTCGCCGTCGCGCTCGGACAGCACGGCGACGTTGAAGCGCACCAGCGGCTGCACATCGCCGGCGATGCGGCCGTCGCTCGTCACGATCATCACGTGCTTCAGTTCGTCGATGAAGTTGATGTCTGCTCGCGCGATGCTGGCGATCGTGCGCGCGCGCGGCCCGATCAGCGCGGCGGATCAGTTCCACCTTCTCGGCGGGCGCACACCGACGGTGCTCGCTGACGGCTCGTAGTAGCTCGCCGACTCGTAGTGCACCACGTCCACGGGCGCCGTCTCGTCGCCCCTCGAGGCGATGCGTGCTGCCGTGTCGGCCGCGCGCCGCATCGCATCGCGCGTCAGATCTTCGCTGTAGGCGTAGCCGATCGCGTCGCCCTGGACGACGCGGATGCCGACGCCCTGAGACGTGCTGCGGCTGGCGCTCTTCACCGCCTGCTGCTCGAACGTGATGTTCGAGCCTTCGCGATGTTCGAAGAACAGCTCCGCGTGTTCGCCGCCACGACTCATCGCCGTCGCCGAGCAGGTCCGAGGCGATGCCCGTATCGAGACTATAGCGGTCGTTGAAGAAAGCTTCGGCGATTCGTCCGGTGTCAGTGCTCATCGAGACTCAGGATACCAAGTCCGTTTGGCGCGAAAGATTGGGGTTCGCGTGAAGATTCCGAGACTGGTGTTGGATTCAGAGGTTGCACAGGTGTTCTTCGACGGCGAGCGCCTGCTTCCCATCGGTCGCGCTGGTTGGACTCATTCGCCCAGCAGGCAGAAAGCGCACAGAACGCGATGCCCCAATCGCGGAGACGTTCCCGCTCGATGCCCAGCAGCTCCGACAAACGGTGCAGACGCTGTCCGAGGACCGCACGCGCATCCGGCCGGTTGAGCAGGTAGAAATGAGCGTGCGGCCCGGTGGGCGAGCCAATCGTGTTCCGAAGCCAGGGACCGACCTCGAACGCTGGTTCGCCGATGACGCCGTGAGGGTCGATGATGAGCCACGGCTCGCGCTGCGCCGAGAGTATGTTGAAGTGGTGGAGGTCACCGTGCAGCACGATGGGCTCGGCCTGTGACGCCACCAGACTCCTAGTACAGTTCCTCGCCCCGCTCGAATCAGCGCCGCGAACAACGGACCGGTCGTGCCGTCGTGTCGCTCCCTGAGCTGGCCAAACGCCGCGCCCCACTGCGCAAGCGTGGGAAATGCATGGTTGGCCGGAAGGGGCTTCCAGAGCCTGCGCATGAGACCGACGGCGATGCGCGTGGACACCACGTCGTCCAACTCGACGATTGGCTGTCCGGGCGACAACCGTTCGAGCAGGGACACGCCCGCGTCCGGATCAGCTTCGAGGATGCGAATGGCGCCATCGCCGTCCCAATGCTGCAGTGCCGCGATCTCCGCCCGGATGGTGCTGTTGTCGGCGACCACGCCGCACTTGAAGATCGCCTGTGTCCCATCCGCCCTCACCGCGGGAGCGACGTAGTTGTATGACAGCGCCAGCGGCGGCCCGATGCTCAGGGACCATCGCTCGCTGTACTCGTCGACGATCGATGGCAGCCGGTCGAGCCAGCGTCGGCCGTCGTCGCCGAAGACGCTGACCATGCGCCGACGAAACGTCGGACTTACGACGACGCGATCCGTCACTCCGCGAGGGCACCTGCGGGTACGCGTGCCCCGTTCACGGCCGTGGTGGCCGGCTGCCCGAGCGTTGCGCGACGAACACGAGGCTCTTCGGCCAGACCATCGCTCCGCACGGCGTCGAGCGCGCCGATGAGCCTCGACCCCGCGAGCGCGCGGCGCAGGCGCAGCCGCCACGGCGGCACCGTGCGTTCGGCCGCGACGGCCAGCATCACTGCGGCCTCGAAGTCCGTCCGCGGCCGCGCTGGGCCGAAGCGCATCGGTCAGACAGAAGCGCAGCCAGACGAGCGAGTCGACGAAGTGGACATAACGCGCATCGCGATCAGCTGAAGCCCGTCGATCCGCAGCCGCTTGAAGAGCACCGCCGGCGCATAGATGCGCACGTGTCCGCCGGCGCGTTCCAGTACGCCGCGTGACAGCCGCCAGTACAGCAACTCCGTGAAGTGCGACGGGCACCGCGCCCAGCAGCAGTGCCGCCGGCGCGCATGACAGCGCGCCGATCTCGCGCATGGCGCCACGTCGTCGGGCAGATGCTCGAGCGTTTCCGTGCAGATGACTGCGTCGAACGCCGCAGTCGCGAAACGGCAGGCGCGTCGCGTCGCGACGATCGAGGTCGACCGCGCGCGCCCGCCGATGCCGCGCGCGCGCTTCGCAGCTCGCCGACGTCGTAGTCGACGCCGACGGCGAAGCAGCCTCGCCGCGCCGCCTCGGCGACGTGGCGCCCGTCACCGCAGCCGACGTCGAGCACGCGCGCGCCCGCGCGCGCGGCAGCAGTCGCCGGATCGATGCTGAGCTTGGCCGACGGATCTCGGACAAGTGCCGCTCCTGCGTGAGATCACGCGCTACGTCATCCGCATGCCCTCGAGGTGGGCGAGGTCGTTCAGCCGCCAGAACGCGCGCTTGTCTGCCATGCCGCGCGGATCGACGTGATCGAGGCGTTGAACGCATAGAACGGGAAGTCCGTCTTCTCCAGCCCGAGCACCATCGCCACGTACGTCTGGATCACGCCGCCGTGGCAGGCGATAGCGACCCGCTTGCCCCGGGCATTCGTCGACGATCTGCGCGATCGCCCTGCCGATGCGCTCGCGGAAGTGCGCGCTCGATTCGCCAGCCGGGCAGGTTATCCCACGTCGGCGTCAGCCTCGAACCGCGCCTTGATCGCGGCGTGGTCAGCGGTCTCGCGGTTCGCGTTCGGGTCGATGCTGCCCTCTGCGCATCGGCTCGTTGATCTCCTGCAGGTCGTCGATGACGCGGATCTCGATGCCCGTGCGCTTCGCGATCGGCGCGGCCGTGTTGTACGCGCGTTGCAGCGGGCTCGCGTAGATGGCATCGACGCCGTACGCCGCCATCCGCTCGCCGACGCGCTCGGCCTGCTCCTGGCCCGACGGCCGTGAGTGGCGGGTCGAACTCGCCCAGGCGGCCCTCCACGCGGCGCCTGGTTGCTCTCCGACTGGCCGTGCCGGATCAGGTACAGCCGCACGGCGTCCTGCTTGCTCGAGCAGCAGGACGTCCTGGAAGTAGTACGCCATCGGGTCGATGGGCGCGGGACGGTTTTCGGGTTCTGGTCGGCGTCCTCTCATGCAGGCGGCAAGGTAATCGCGGCCGCCGGCGTTCGCGACAAGCGCGCAGCCGCGAGCCTTCGCTTTCGGTACTACAGGGCTGCCAGATGCGCCGAAAAGCGCAGTCCGTAGTAGACTGGAGTGCAATCTTCACATTCGGTACACGAATCACGCAGGAGGCTCTCTTGGCCACGGAAGTTGTCATCATCAAGGCGGTACGGACCGCCATGGGCCGCCGCAACGGCATGCTGTCCGGCACCCACCCCGTCACCCTCGGCGCGAAGGTGCTGCGCGAGGTCGTCGACCAGCGCGGGCGTCGACCCGCGCAGGTCGGAGACGTCGTCTTCGGCAACGTCTCGCAGGTCGGCGAGCAGGCCGCGAACATCGGCCGCAACGTCGTCCTCGAGGCGGGCTTCCCGATCGAAGTGCCCGGCACCACGGTCGACCGCCAGTGCGGCTCCGGCCAGCAGGCGATCCATTTCGCCGCGAACCTGATCTCCGTCGGGCGTCGTCGACATCGCGATCGGCGGCGGCGTCGAGGACATGTCGCGCGTGCCGATGGGCTCGAACTTCCAGGTCGCGGGCTTCCCCTTCACGGAGTACATGCGCGATCGCTACGACCTCACGTCGCAGGGCGTCGCCGCCGACAACATCGCGCGCCAGTGGGGCATCACGCGCCGAGCAGCTCGACGCGTTCGCGCGTCGAGAGCCAGCGACCGCGCACGGCCGCGCGCGACGCCGGCAAATTCGAGAAGGAGATCCTCGCCGGTCGAAGTCGAGCACGAGGGCGTCAAGGGCGTCTTCGAGACCGACGAGGGCATCCGCGACATCGACGCTCGAGAAGCTCGCGAAGCTCGCGCCGTCGTTCGGCGAGAACGGCCTGCACCACGCCGGCAACTCCAGCCAGATCACCGACGGCGCCGCGGCCGTGCTGCTGATGTCGCGCCGAGAAGGCGAAGGAGCTGGGCCTCAAGCCGCGCGCGCGCATCGTCGCGCAGGCCGTCGTCGGCTCCGACCCGCACCTGATGCTCACCGGCCCGATCACGCGACGCCGGCGGTCCTGAAGAAGGCCGGCCTCAAGCTGGAGGACATCGACCGCGTCGAGATCAACGAGGCGTTCGCGTCGGTCGTGCTCGCGTGGCAGAAGGAGACCGGCTCCGACATGTCGAAGACCAACGTCAACGGCGGCGCCATCGCCCTCGGCCACCCGCTCGGCTGCACCGGCGCGCGCCTGATGACGTCGCTGCTCCACGAGCTCGAGCGCACCGGCGGCCGCTACGGTCACGAGGTGATGTGCTGCGGCGGCGGCATCGGCACCGCGACGATCATCGAGCGGCTGTAACAGCCTCAGTCGCCGCAACAAGAGGCCTCCGTCCCGGAGGCCTCTTTCCTTTGCTGGGCTACGGCGTCCACGAGATCGGCGTGTCACCCACCGTGTGCGAGAGCTGCACGTGCTGGAGAGTCTCAATATCGACGATTGCGACGCCCGGCTCCCGCTCGCCGTGGATCGCCAGGAACTTGCCGTCCGGCGACCAGATGATCACGCAGCCCGACAGCACGTCTTGCGCCGTGCCGGTCTTGGGATCCACGACCCACGACTCGTGATGCGTCCGAGGCTCGTTGTACGTTGACACCGCTAGGAGCGCGCCGCCCGGACTCCACTTGATCTCGCCGGGATAGCCGTCCGGGAACGTCGTGGTGAGTACGCGCCCGGACGCCAGGTCGACGATGTGCATGACGTACGGCGGCTCGAACCCGCCCCCGAATGCGATCGTAGTCCCATCTGGCGACCACGCGATGTACATCGGCCCCTTCTGATCCGGTCCGACGGTCACCGGCAACCCGTCCGGTCCATCCGAGCCCATCGCGCCGAGGTCGGTGACAACGTTCGTCGTCGTATCGAACAGCATCATGTGCCAGCCTGCATCGCCGCTCGCCGTGAATGCGAGCCTTGCTCCGTCCGGCGAGCGATACAGGTACTGCGGCAGCGCGCGTATCGATGTGAGCACCGTCCGCGCGCCGTCGAGCCCGAAGCGCGAGAGATTCCATCCCACCGAATCGGCCGTCACAGCGATAATCTCGCCGCTTGCGTCCCACGCGAAGCCGTAGATATGCGCCCCGTTTCCTTCGCGAGCGGCCAGCGAAGCATTGAGGCTCTGGCGCGCGCCGCTCTGTGGATTGATGATCGCGAGGTCATCCGCGCCGGCGCCGCCCTGCGCGTAGGTGCGCACCACATATCGATGGCCCTGTGGCGCCCAGCGAAGCTCGCCGTCGAAGGGTTCGACGCGCCCGTCCGCCGACATCAGCGAGTACACGCAGCCCGTTGGGTTCCGGCAGTCGAGGTGCGTATGCCAGAGTCCGTCGGCCGAGTAGGCGTCCTCGGTCGCCGAGTCATCGGTCGTGCGCAACAGCTCCTCGTTCGCGGGGAAGCGCATCGTAACGCGCTCCCGCCCACCTCCGGGAGCGAACGTCCTGTAGGTCAGCGTTCCGCTCAATCCCGGCGGGAGAGCCCGCTGGGGTGTTGACGTCGCCTCTGGCGTAGTCTCCACGGTTCGAGACAGTGATGCGCGTTCGACCCCACGCACCGGGCGGCCGCCCGGGTTTGCAGCGATGTAGCCCGCCGTGATGCCAAGCAACGCCGCGGGCACGATGAAGAACTTCGGCACTGGCATGGCTCCGCCTCCTGGAACGCATCGAGTACACCACCCGGCGGGTCGCGGTTCCCTGACTCCCGCCGTGCGCCCGCCCGACGCCTTCCCGCTGAATCCGGGGTGACACCGAGCGCTTGGCGGCGCGCGTCAGATTCGCGACGATCGCCGCGGCGCCACCGTGGGGCAGCGCCCATCGGGGAGCGCAGTCGCGCCATCAAACGACCGAAAACTGCAAAACGAATTCCGCTGCAGCTTCGAATCGGCCGCCCGGTGGCAGCAGGCGGCAGGATCTATGGCAGCGATTCGGCGATGCGTACTATGTCCGCTTCCGGCAGGTCGGACTCGAGGCGATAGCGGTTCCGGGCGCCGTCCCAGATCAGCGTCGTGCGGTCGACGGTGCGCAGGGAGCCTGCGACCTCAGTCCCGTCGGCCCCGATGAAGCGGGCGATGTGCGCGCCACCGTGGATCAGCGTCGCAGGGCGGCCGTTGATCTCGAAATCGCGGATCGTCAGGTCGGCCGGCACACCCTTGAGGAAGAAGCCGATATCGCGCGACTCCCAGAGGTCGAAGCGTGCGTAGTGCAACACGGCGACGCGCACGTCGAAGTAGTCGACAACGAACGTCTCGTCGGGTGCGCCCTCGCCGGGCGGGACCGCCGGCGAGAAGCCGATCGCCAGCGCCGCGGCGTCGAGCGACGACGGTGTCGCGTACGACTCCAGTCCGGCTGGTGTGGGGAAGGGGGTCGGCGTGGTGGGTGGATGCGGCGTCGGCAGCACCTCGATCTTCGAGCCGCCGATGCCGAAGAAGTCGGCGACGGCGCCTCGCGGCCCCGGCAGCACGAGCGACAGCGTGACGGCGACCAGCACGGCGATTGCGGTGGCCAGCGCCGCGAAGCGCACCATGCCCGGCAGTGGCACCGCCCGGCGCTCGCGCGCTGTCGGCTCGGCGGCGATCGCCGCGACGACCCGCGCGCGGAGCTGCGGCGGCGGCGGAAACGCCATCGTTGCGGCCGCGCGCGTCAACACATCGCGCTCGAAGGTCAGGTCATCCATCGCCGCGCTCCATCAGTTGCGGATACTCCCGCTCGATCAGTTCCTTGAGCCGCTTTCCCGCGCGGTGCAGGCGCGACTTCACCGTGCCCGGCGCTGTGCCGACGACAATCGCGATCTCCCGCTCGGGCAGCTCGAGGAAATAGCGCAGGTGCAGCACGACGCGGTCGCGCTCCGGCAGGCGCGCCATCGCGTCGAGCAGCGCCGACGCATCGTCTTGCGTGCCAACCCTCGCGTCGGCGGGCTCCTCGTGCCCGACGGCGAGCGCACCCACCCGCGCAACGAGGCCTCGGTGTCGCCCGCGCGACCGCACCTCGTTCAACGCGAGGTTCTGCACGATGCGCAGCAACCACGGACGGAACGGCTCGCCCTGCCGGAACGCGCCGATCTGCCGGTAGGCGCGCACGAACGCCTCCTGCGTCACGTCTTCCGCCGACGTCGCGTCGCGCAGGATGAGGTACGCCGCCCGGAAGGCCGACTCCTGGTAGCGCTCCACGAGCACGCCGAAGGCCGACGGATCTCCTCCAGCCGTCTCTTCAATAGCCCGGGCTTCGTCCAACAACGCGCGTTCCACTTGCCGGTACTACACCGGGCGCCCCGGCCGGGTTCCACGCCCGATGTACAATCCGTCCGTACCCACGATAAGATGCCCGCAACTCCCCGCGGAGGCACTGGAAGGAGTCTGACATGCGCAGGGTAGCCGTCGTCGGCGCCGGAATGACGCGCTTCGGGAAGTACCTCGATCGCACAATGAAGGACATCGGCCGCGAGGCCGTCGAAGGCGCGATGAAGGAAGCGGGCGTCGATAAGCCCCAGATCGAGGCCGCCATCGTCGGCAACGCTACGGCGGGACTGATCACCGGCCAGGAAATGATCCGCGCCCAGGTGATCCTGCGGGAGATGGGCTTCGGCGACATCCCGATGATCAACACCGAGAACGCCTGTGCCAGCTCGTCGACTGCCTTCCACCTCGCCTGGATGTACGTCGCCTCGGGCATGTACGACTGCGTGCTCGCGCTCGGTGTCGAGAAGCTCTACCACGAGGACAAGCGCAAGTCGTTCCAGGCGATCGGCGCCGCCGTCGACATGACCGCCGTACAGGACCTGCTGAAGGCCACCGCCGCTCGCGGCCGCACCGAGGGCGAGAAGCCCGAGGCCTCCGGCGAAGGCGCCGGCGAGAAGCGCTCCATGTTCATGGACTTCTACGCTGCCGGCGCGCGCGAGCACATGAAGCGCTACGGCACCACCGCATGCAGTTCGCGAAGGTGGCCGTAAAGAGCCACCAGAACGCATCGCTGAA
The DNA here is from genome assembly GCA_963736015.1 of uncultured Chloroflexia bacterium. Classification (GTDB taxonomy): domain Bacteria; phylum Chloroflexota; class Dehalococcoidia; order DSTF01; family JACRBR01; genus CAVTNG01. Next base: position 170,388 of record CAVTNG010000010.1, read on the forward strand.
TCCCTACGCGCAGTACCGCGAGACGTACACCGTTGAGGACATCCTCAATTCACCGATGGTCGCCGAGCCGCTCACGCGCCTGATGTGCTCGCCGATCGGCGACGGTGCTGCGGCGCTGGTGCTCTGCAGCGAGGAGAAGGCGAAGCAACTCACCACGAAGCCGGTGTGGGTCACGGCGTCCGTGCTCGGCTCCGGCAAGGACCGCGCTCCAGGCGAGCCGGGCGTGACGACACGGATGGCGAAGAAGGCGTACGAGATCGCGGGCGTCGGACCCGAGGACGTTGATGTCATCGAGCTGCACGACGCATCGGCGCCCGCGGAGCTGATGGAATACGAGGAACTGGGCCTCTGCAAGGTCGGCGAAGGCGGGAAACTCATCGAGGACGGCGTGACCGCGATCACCGGCAAGATCCCTGTCAACCCCAGCGGCGGTCTGCTATCCAAGGGCCATCCCATCGGCGCGACGGGCTGCGCCCAGCTGACGGAGATCTTCTGGCAGCTCCGCGGCGACGCCGGCGACCGCCAGGTGAAGGACGGTAAGGCGAAGGTCGGCATGACCCAGAACGGCGGCGGCATGATGCGTGGCGAGGCCGCCGCAATGGCGATCCACATACTCGAACGTTACGCCGAAACCACGAAAGCTGAAACGTCCGCGGCCGCGGGCGTTTCCTCATGCGCTCGCGGAAGGGAAGTCTAGCGCGGCGCGTCGCTCAGCGCCGTGAGGTCGAGCCGATGCGGCGCGCCCGTCAGGTCTACCGCCTTGAAGCGGCCGGCGCGCAGCTCCGCGATCAGCTCCGACGTGTCGTGAATGTCCCTCTCGAACTCTGTCGCCACCCGCCCGATGTCCGTTCGGGAGTGTGAGTCGGTGCCCGCCGTTCCCGGCATCTTCATGAAGTCGCACAGCGCGGCCGAAAACTGGTTCTCTTTCACCGTTCCGCGCCCGTTCAGCTTCTCGAGCGCCGCGCAGTACTGGTATGCCGGGTTTCTGGAGGCACGGACAAGCGCTTCCTGGTAGTCGCGCTCGCTGTCCATGTACCACGGCATTTGCCGCCGGTAGGGATGCGCCGCAACCATCGCGCCGTCGGCCTCGCGCACGTGCCGTGCGAGTTCGTGCGAGCGGTGCATCCCGTACACGTACTTGTCGATGCCGTACACCAGGATGTGACCGTCATCGGTATTGATCTCGATCGCCGGCAGCACGAGGTAGTTGTGGCGCTTCGCCAGCGCCGCCACATCGGCCGGATCCCAGAGATAATCGTGCTCACTGAGACAGATGCCGTCGAGCCCCGCCTGGCGGGAGCGTTCGATGAGGTCATCCGGTGTCAGGTATGAATCCCACGAGAGCGGCCGCGTGTGGGTATGCAGGTCAATCAGCAATAAGAACCTCGGACGGGGGCACGTGGCAGTATATCGAACGCGCTTTCGGCGGCTAGAACGTAGTCGCGCGGGCACAAGGCAGTGCGCTCCGCGTCAATCCCGCCCCAGGATCGCCGTGCCGGTCGCACTCAGCATGCCGCCCGTCCCGTTGACGAGCGCCAGCTTGGCGTCCTTCACTTGCCGCTCACCGCACTCTCCCCGCAACTGGCGCACCGCCTCGATGAGGATGAACATCCCGTACATCCCCGGGTGCGTGTACGAGAGCCCGCCGCCGTTCGTGTTCATCGGGAAGTGGACCGCCGGGCGCCGTGCGCTGGTTCGAGACGAACGGCCCGCCCTCACCCTTCTTGCAGAACCCCAGCTCCTCGAGCGTGACGAGCGCCGTGTACGTGAATGAGTCGTACACCTCAACGACGTCGATGTCGTCGTGCGTGACACCGGCCATCTCGAACGCCGCTTTCCCGGAGTAGCGTGCCGGTGTGCGCGTCACGTCGGGCATGCCGAGCAGCGACTGATGCGTCGTCGCCTCGCCCGTTCCCAGTACCCACACCGGCTTCTTCGCGAGGTCGCGCGCCCGGTCTGCGCCGACGACGACGAGCGCGCCGCCGGCGTCCGTCACCAGGCAGCAGTCGTAGATGTGGAACGGATACGCCACCCATCGTGAGGACAGTACGTCGTCGATGCTCAGCGGGTCGCGCATCAGCGCGCGGGGGTTGAGCTGCGCCCACTTTCGAGTCGCCACCGCGATCTCCGCCAGCTGCTCGCTCGTCGTGCCGTACTCGTGCATGTGCCGCGTCGCCGCCATCGAGTACGTACCCGGCGGGCCGCCGACGCCGTACGGCATCTCGAACTGCGCCGATGGCAGCGACGTGTCCATCATGAACCCGCCGCCTCGCGGTCCGCGCCTCATTCGCGCCGATGCACCGGTCTCGCCGTGCGTTATCAGCGCCACGCTGCAGAGCCCTTCCGCGATCGCCGCCGCCGCGTGCTCGAGGTGCAGCACGAACGAAGACCCGCCGACCATCGTGCTGTCGGTGTAGCTGGGCACGATGCCGAGGTACTCGCACAGCTGCACGCTCGCCATTCCGCCAATACCGCACGTGAACACGGCATCGACCTCCGACTTGTCGATGCCGGCGTCGCGCAGCGCGTTCCGCGCCGCCTGCGCGTGCATCATGATCGGCGTCATGTTCTGGCACGAACCCGATCTGGTCCGTCTCGTCCGCCCCGACGATGGCCACCTTGTTCTTGATGCTCATGCCGCACTCTGCCCCGCCGGCCGGAACAGGGGCAGCGTGATGTCTTCAGACACGTCCTCCCACTGCACCTCGACCGGCATGTCGCAGCGGATGTTCTCGGGCATCGGCTCCACGCCGACCAGGTTCGTCATCATGCGCGGGCCTTCGTCGAGCTGGACGATGGCCGTGACGTACGGCGGCGTGAAACCGGGCATCTGCATCCGGAACTGGATCGCAAACGTGTAAAGCTTCCCGCGTCCGCTGCAGGCGCGCCACTCGATGTCCCATGAGAAGCAGCGCGGACAGAACTGGCGCGGGTAGAAGAAGAACTCCTTGCACGACCCGCAATAGGGCAGCGTCAACTCGTGACGCTTGCAACCATCCCAGAAGGGCTGCGTCTCCGGGCTGGGCCAGGGAAGCGGCTTCGTGTACTCCGCCATCGTCACCTCGCTGCGTTCACGTCGTCGCGACGCCGGGATCGTACTGGCGTCCGCGCCTTAGGGCGAGCCGTCAGGGCACCAGCACCACCTTGCCGAACTGCTCTCGATGCAGCAGCCGCGCGACCGCGTCCTTCGCGTCCTTGAGCGGGAACACGGCATCCACGACCGGCCGCAACCGTCCATCTTCAAAGCACGGCGCGTAATGGAGCAGCTCCGCCTTCGTGCCCATGAACGAGCCGTAGATCGTCTGCTGCGAAAGGAAGAAGCGCGACACGTTGAACGTCGCGTCGTTGCCCGCCGTGGCGCCGCACGTCACCACGCGGCCGTTTCGCGCGAGCGCCCTGATGCTCTTCTCCATGATCTGCGCACCCACGTTCTCAACGACCATGTCCACGCCGCGGCCGCCGGTGAGCTTCCGAGCCTCCTCCGCGAGGTCGTGCGTGGTGTAGTTGATGATCTCCGTCGCTCCCAGCTCACGCGCCTTCTCGAGCTTGGCGTCCGATCCCGCGCTCGCGATCACCCGTGCGTTGTGAAGCTTCGCGATCTGGATCGCCGCTACACCAACCCCGCTGCCGGCCGCATTCACCAGCACCGTCTCGCCGAACCTCAGCCGGGCTCGCGTCAGGATCATGTGCAGCGCCGTCGTGAAGACGAGCGGGATCGACGCCGCTTCCTCGAACGTCAGCCTTGCGGGCTTTGGAAACACGTTCGCCGCGGGCACCGCTACGAGCTCCGCCATGCCGCCGTCGCGGCCCTGGCCCAGCAGGTGGTACCGCGGACAGAGATTGTCCTCGCCGCCGAGGCACGCCTCGCACGCGCCGCAGCTCACGCCCGGATGGAGCATGACCTCCGCGCCGCGCTCGACGTAGCTGACGCCGGGGCCGACGTCCTCCACCACCCCCGCGATGTCCGACCCCAGGATGCGCGGCGCCGGATACTTCACGCTCGTCGGAGCCTTCGCCGCCCACGCCTCGAGGTGGTTCAGCGCGACCGCCTTGACGCGCACCAGCACGCCGCCAGGACCCGCCACGGGTTCGGGCGCGTCCTCGTAGATGTAGTTCTCGGCGCTTCCGGGCTGGTGCATGCGCACTGCCTTCATGGCATCTCCTGTCAGTAACCGGCTAGCTCGCGGTCGATACAATAGCCGCAGGCGCACCACCGCTCAATCTGGACCAGGACTCCATGGCAGCACCGCCTCGCAACCAACCGCTCCTGACGCCGGCCGAGTTGGCCGTCCGCATCGACGAGCTGTATGCGGCGCTGCACGAATTCAACGACGGCTACTTCTTCGAGGCGCACGAGACGCTCGAAGACCTCTGGATGGTCACGCCACTCCCGGAGCGCACGCTGTTCCAGGGCATCATCCAGCTCGCCGCCGCCTTCGTGCACGTTGCTCGTGGCGAATACGCAGGTACGTTCAAGCTTCTGGGTGCCGCACATGAGAAGCTCGAGGAGTTCGCACCGGACGCGCTCGGTCATCGACGTTGCGGGTCTGCTCCCCGATATCGAGCGCGTACGGGGAGAACTTGCGGAGTGCGGTGAAGAGACCATCGGCGCTTGGGACCTTCGCCGCGCCCCAGAGATATCCTTCGATGCCGCGGTCTCGGGGACGCGGTGATGCTCACCGATTTCCAACCCACCTCCAATGAGAGCCCTCTATCGTTGGAGGTGGAGGTGCACCAATGAACATCCTGCTTGCCGAAGATGACCTGAGACTCGCCCGCGCCGTCCGGCGCGTATTCGAGGAAGAGACGCACCACGTCGAGCTTGTCGGGGACGGACAGGCCGCGCTCGACAAGGCGTCCGACGGACCATTCGACGTCATGGTGCTCGACGTCATGCTGCCCAAGCTCGACGGCTTCGAGGTCTGCCAGCGCCTGCGCACCGGCGGTTCGCGCCTTCCGATCCTGATGCTAACGGCTCGTACGGAGGTCACGGATCGCGTAAAAGGCCTCGATGCTGGCGCCGACGACTACATGATCAAGCCGTTCGCCGTCGTCGAACTGCTCGCCCGCGTGCGCGCCCTCTCACGCCGCGGGGCTCGCGGTAACGGCCGTGACCAACTCCGAGCCGGAGACCTGCTGCTCGATGTCTCGCGGCACAGCGCCGTCCGCGGCAACCGCGAGATTGAGCTCACCGTGAAGGAATTCCAGCTCCTGGAGCTTCTGTTGCGTCACCAGGGCCAGGTGCTGACACGTGCCCAGATCCTTGACCACGTCTGGCAGTACGATCGCGACTTCGCGAGCAACGTCGTGGACATCTACATCCACTACCTGCGTAACAAGATCGATAAAGGATTCAAGACCCAACTCATCCACACGATCCGCGGCGTTGGGTATACCCTGAAGACCTGACATGTTTGAGGCACTCCGATGGCGGCTGACGGCGTGGTGCGTGCTCGTGTTCTCCGTTGCCTTCATCATCGTCGGACTGCTCGTCTTTCTCTGGACCAACAAGCGCTTCAGTGACGACGTCCACGACGCGATTCGCAGCGTCAGTAACGAGGCGCAGTCCGAGGTTCAGAGCCGAAACGACCTCGCCGGCAGCAACGACGCGGTCAAGAACCTCATCGAGCGCACGAACCTGCGCGGCCCGGCCGACGTCTCGGTGCTCCTCGTCGGCGCAAACGGCGGCCTCGTCGCCAATCCCGACAACGTCGACCTGACCGCCCTTCCGAACTCGGCCGCCGTAGAGCATGCCCGCCAGTCCGGCGAAGACTGGCGCACGGTCGAGATCAACGGCCAGGAGATCGAGCTGCGTACAGTACCTGCCTATGGTGAAGACGGCGCCTTGCTCGGCTTCATCCAGGCAGGCAAGTCCGTTGAAGAGCGCGACGCATCCCTGCGCACGCTCGCCATAGTCATGGCGGTTGGCGGGCTCACCGGTCTCGTGTTGGCGATGGCGGGCGGCCTCTTCGTTGCCGGCCTCGCGATCCGCCCCATCCGCCGCAGCTTCGAGCGTCAGCGCGAGTTCGTCGCAGATGCTTCGCACGAGCTTCGTACGCCGCTCTCCGTCATTCGCGTCAACGCGGAGACGGCATCGACCGCCGGGGGCGACGCGGAAAGCGTAAGCGACATCGCCGCCGAAGCCGCGTACATGAGTCGCCTGCTCGATGATCTCCTTGTTCTCGCGCGCAGCGACTCGGGCGACCTCGACCTGAAGCTGGTCGAGACCGATCTCGGCGACCTCGTACGCAGCTCCGCCCGCAGCGTCGAGACGCTGATGCGCGACGCTGGCCTCTCACTCAGCATCGACGCAGATCCGTCGGTCGACCTTCGCGTGCGGGCCGATCCCGAGCGCATCCGCGAGGTCCTTCTCATCGTCCTCGACAACGCCCTCAAGTACACGCCCCGCGGTGGCACCGTCACGATGCGCGCGTCGGACGACGGTAACGACGCCATCGTCGAGATCACTGAACCGGTATCGGCGTCGATCCCGCCGAGTTAGGCCGGCTCTTCGACCGCTTCTACCGCGTCGATAAGGCGCGCTCGCGCTCCGCCGGAGGCACGGGGCTGGGGCTCTCCATCGCGAAGGAGATCGTTGACGCGCACGGAGCGTCGCTGCGTCTCAAGAGCTCGCAGGGCGCCGGTATGACGGTCACGCTCCGTATCCGGCGCATCGCTGCCCGGGTGACATCACCGGTGCTCGCGCATGAGCCCTAGTGCATCCGGGCTCGTCAGTTGATCTCGGTGCGAACATCCAGCGGGTGCGCTCCGCGATCGATGCTGCTGCAGCCCGCGCGGGACGTTCAGCGGCAGACGTCGCGCTCGTGTGCGTTTCGAAGACGCACTCCGTTAACGTCGTTCACGCCGCATGGGACGCGGGCGCCGCCGACTTCGGCGAGAACCGCATTCAGGAAGCATCGCCAAAGATCGAAGCACTGAGACGCGCTGGCGTGACGCCGCGATGGCATCTCGTCGGCCATTTACAGCGCAACAAGGCAAGGGAGGCCGTCCGTCTCTTTGATATACTCCACAGCGTCGATTCAGAGCGTCTCGCGGTCGCCGTCAACACTGCCGCAGATCGGAAGATCGGCGTGCTGATCGAGGTAAACGTCGCGAGAGAGGCGACGAAGCACGGCATACTCCCGGAGGATCTCGAGACGCTCGCCGGCCTAATCGAGGGGCTCCCGAACCTGGACCTTCGAGGGCTGATGACGGTAGCGCCGCAGGTTGGCGATCCGGAGGAGGTCCGGCCCGTCTTTCGCGAGCTGAGGCTGATACGCGACAGGCTGGGCCTGCGCGAGTTATCAATGGGAATGACGAACGACTTCGAAGTCGCCGTGGAGGAAGGGTCGACGCTCGTGCGCGTCGGCCGCGCCATTTTCGGGCCACGCGAGGCCTGAAGGCATCGGGGAGCGTGCTGTCGCGATGAAACTCGGACTCATCGGTTGCGGCTTTATGGGCGAGGCCATCCTTGCCGCCGCAATCGAGCGCAAGGTTGCCGGGTCGGCAGATATCGCCGTCGCCGAGATCAATGACGAGCGCTGCTCGTTGGTCAAGGGCCGCTACGGAGTCAGTGCGAGCTCTGACCAGGCCGCCGTGATCGGCGGCGCCGAGATTATTGTCTTCGCGGTTAAGCCGCAGGAGTTCGACGACGCCGCGCATCGCCTGAAGGGGCAGTTCCGACGCGATCAGACCATAGTTTCGATCATGGCCGGCGTGCCCATCGATCGCATCGCACGTTCGCTGTCGCACGCGGCCATCGTCCGCGTAATGCCCAACACGCCCGCCGCCGTCGGCGAAGGCACGAGCGTCTGGACCGCGACGCCCGAGGTCGATGACGGCGCAAAGGAACAGGTCAGCGCCCTTCTTCGCGCGATGGGCCGCGAGGTCCACGTCGAGGACGAGAAGTACATCGACATGGCCACTGCGCTCTCCGCCAGCGGCCCGGGATTCATCTACATGCTCCTCGAGGCCTTCATCGATGCTGGCGTGCACGTCGGCTTCAAACGCAACGTCGCCGAGATGCTCACGCTGCAGACCTTCATAGGCTCCGTGAAGTACGCCGAGCAGACCGGGAAGCATCCAGCCCAACTTCGCAACGAGGTTACGTCGCCCGGGGGCACGACGGCCGCCGGGCTCCTGGTCCTCGAGAGCGCGGGCGTGCGCGGCGCGATCATCGACGCCATCGAGGCCGCTTACAACCGGTCCCGCGAGCTGGGGGCCTAGTTGCTCGGTCCAACGTGCAGCGCCGCATCGGCGCCGGCGTCCGCGATCTGCCTTCTGGCCACGCTCCTCTCGGTCGCCATCATCGCGCGCGCGCTGCTGTCGTGGTTCAACCTGGACCCGTCGAGCCCGCTCGTCCAGGCGCTGAACGCGATCACCGAACCAATCCTCGACCCGATTCGCCGCATCATGCCGCGCCTGGGCATGATCGACCTCTCGCCGCTCGTCGCGATCATCCTGCTCCAGGTCATCGGCTCGGTCCTCGCCTCGGCCCTCGACGGCAGCCTATAGGAAGCGTAGGCCAGCCCGCGCGCGATCGCACCACCAGCGCAGCTCCTCCGCCTCACCCTCATCCGCGTCGAGCGACTTACGCCACCCACGCAGAACGAGGCCACACAGCGCCGCGAGCGCATCATGGCGCTCGCGGTCTTGTATTTGGGCCGCGGCCGCATAGCGGTCGAGGATCGCGTCGTTCGACACCGGTACGCGCCGTGAGTTGATCGCTACGAACCAGCCCAGTTCCAACGCCGTCGACGAGATCAGCGGCATCGCCCAGTCGATCAGCCACAGCTGCCCGTCCGGATCGATACCGATGTTGTCGAGTTTTAGATCACCGTGAAGCAGCGCCTGTGGCAGTGCATTGAGCGCCGCAACGAGTGGCGATGGATCCGCCCACAACGAGGCAATCGCATCGACCACGTCGCGGGGCGCCCTGGCCTCAAACCGCTCCCATCCGCGAAGGAAGGTCTCCCCTGCCGGCGAACCGTAGGCGACGGCGATCCGGGCCCGCTCGGGCGAGAGGAGCGTCAGCCGTAGGCCAGCGTCGCACCACGGAAAGCCGCCCTGAGGGATACGACGCGCGTGAAGCGCGGCCACGCGGTCAATGATCACGTCGAGATCGTCTTCAGAGATCGACTCGGGCAGCCAGAACGGCGTGATATCCGCCATGAGGAGCGCGTATCCATCGCCGTCGCGCGCGGCGCCGATGGCCGGTGTACGGAGGTGTGGTCCGAGCGGGCCGACCGCGATGGCGAATGCCGCCTCACGGCAGGCGACGTCGTCGGTCGCCCGCATGATCCAGTCGCGTTCGATAGACATGCGCTTGAGCACGAACGCCGCGCCATCACGGCTGCGCACGCGCGAGAGCGCGGACCCGGAGTATCCAGCGTTGACGAGCGGCGTCTCCGTCGAGCGCTCGATGCGGTGTGCATCGAGCAGTGCATCGAGGTTAGGGAACAGGGATGTCAGGGATGTGCCCCTCGACGTAGTGGACGACCGGGCCGTCACAGTTGCGCGAGAGCAGGACGACGAGCGCCTCCGTGGCGCTCGCGTTCTCCTCGACGTGCACCTCGCCCGCGGGCACGTACACGAAGTCGCCCTCGTTCGCCTCGACGCTGTCCTGCAAGGCCTCGCCTGAGTAGAACCGCGCACGCCCGCTCAGGATGTAGATGCTGGTCTCGCAGTCGCCGTGGTGATGGACCTCCGTGCGGCCACCGGGCGCAGTCGTCACAATGCTGGAGTACAGTCCCTTGCTTCCGACCGTGTCGCGCGACACGGCGACCATGCGCTCCATCGCATCGTTTTGGCCGGCGTTGGCACGGAGTGCGGATCTGGCGACGCGTCTGACCATGCTCCCGACCGGTGCCCTCCAGTACGATGCTTGCGTGACCGCAGATTATCAGACTTCGCCGATGCCGTTTCCCCGCTTCCCCTTGGCGACATTTCCATCTCCGCTCGAGCGAGCCGAGCGCTTCGAGCAGGCGTTGCGCACAGACCTCGTGGACCCGCCGCGCATATATCTCAAGCGCGATGACATGCTGTCGCTGGGACTCGGGGGCAACAAGATTCGCAACCTGGAGTTCGCGATCGGGCAGGCGCTAGATGAAGGCGCGACCGACATCGTGACCGCCGGGCGCCAGCAGTCGAACCACTGCCGCCTCACCGCCGCGGCGTGCGCCAGGGCCGCGCTCGCCTCACACCTCGTGTTCACCGGCGGGCGTCCCAAAGCGCTCACCGGTAATCTCCTCCTCGACGACCTGCTCGGCGCGCAGCTGTATTTCGCGGATACCGACGCTCGCGCTGACCGCGAGAGCCTGGTCGAAGCCACATCAGCACGGCTCCGCGCGTCCGGGAAGCGTCCGTTCGTCATCCCCCTCGGCGGCTCGGATGCACGGGGCGCCTTCGGTCACGCGCTTGCGGCGCTGGAACTCGCGTCTCAGATGCGCGTCCTCGGCGAAGCTCGATGGTCCGTCCTGCTCGCGACAGCCACCGGCGGCACGCAGGCGGGGATGCTCGCCGGCCTTGGGCGGCTGGACCCGCGTCCGGCCGTCACGGGGTTCGCCGTCGCGAAGGACGCCGATGAGCTGCGCGCCGACGTCCATCGCCTCGCGCAAGCCGTCGCCACGCAACTCGGCGCGCGCGTCGATGCGGCCGACGTCGTTGTCGAGGCGTCGGTGCTCGGCGGCGGCTACGGCGCGCCAACATCCGAAGCCCGGACCGCCATCGAGCTCCTCGCCCGGACCGAGGGTGTCTTCGCGGACCCGGTCTATACGGGCAAGGCGCTCGCCGGGCTGATCGCGCTCGTGCGCAACGGCCGTTTCGCCGCGACGGACGCGGTGGTGTTCCTGCACACCGGCGGAGCTCCCGCGCTCTTCGCGTAACATCGCCGCATACGCTCGCTGCCTCCCGCGACACGCGCGTTGAAGGCTACATAAGTCCCGCCTCGTTCCCGCGCCTCACCGCTATACTGGAATCGCAGTTCTTCGGTCCGCACGACGCGAAAGAGACCGCATGGCCGATCCCGCCCTCGAACAGCTCAGCATCAACACCATTCGCACTCTCTCGATGGACGCCGTCCAGAAGGCGAACTCCGGCCACCCGGGCGCGCCGATGGGTGCGGCCGCGATGGCGTACACACTCTGGCAGCGCTTCCTCAAGCACAATCCCTCCAACCCCAGGTGGCCCGATCGCGATCGGTTCGTGCTCTCGGCCGGCCACGCGTCGATGCTCCTCTACAGCTTGCAGTACCTGACCGGCTATCCCGGCATGACGCTCGACGACATCGAGAGCTTCCGCCAGTGGGGCAGCCCGACCGCCGGTCACCCTGAATACGGCCTCGCGCCCGGCATCGAAACGACGACCGGACCGCTCGGCCAGGGCTTCGCCACCGCTGTCGGGATGGCGCTCGCCGAGCGGTTCCTCGCGGCGACGTTCAACCGCGAGGGCCACGATATCGTCGACCACCACACGTACGTGCTCGCCAGCGACGGCGACATGCAGGAGGGCATCAGTCACGAGGCGGCCTCGTTCGCCGGCCACCAGCGTCTGTCGAAGCTGATCTGCCTCTACGACGACAACCTTGTGCAGCTCGATGGCCCCACCGGCCTCGCCTTCACCGAGGACGTCGCCTCTCGCTTCGAGGCTTACGCCTGGCACGTCCAGCGCATCGATGGCATGGACACCGCCCAGGTAGCGTCCGCCCTCCGCGCGGCACAGGAGGAGGCGGAGCGTCCCTCGCTCATCGTCGCCCGCACGCACATCGGCTACGGCAGCCCGAACAAACAGGACTCGAGCAAGGCGCACGGGAGCCCCCTCGGCGAGGACGAGGTGCGGATCACGAAAGAAGCCCTCGGCTGGCCATCGGACAAGACCTTCTTCGTCCCTGCGGAAGCACTCGCGCACTTCCGCGAGGCGCTCGACCGGGGCGCCGAAGCGGAACGCACGTGGCACGCCCGCTTCGAAATCTACGCCGCCGCGTATCCCGAAGAAGCTCGTCAGCTACGGACGGCGCTCGAAGGCGGACTTCCCGAAGCCTGGGAGGCCGCGCTGCCCTCGTACTCGCCGTCGGACAAGCCTATTGCCACCCGTGTCGCATCCGGCCTGACCCTTAACTCCCTCTCGGATGTGCTCCCCCTGCTCGTCGGCGGCTCGGCCGACTTGGGCGAGTCGAACGCGACGGAATTGCACGGCAAGGGCGTCATGTCCGCTGAGACCCCCGCGGGCCGGAACATCTACTTCGGGGTACGAGAACACGGCATGGGCGCCGCGCTCAACGGCATCGCCGCGCACGGAGGCGCCATTCCGTTCGGCGGCACGTTCCTCGTGTTCTCCGATTACAACCGACCCGCGATCCGTATCGCCGCACTCAGCCACTTTCGCTCGATCTTCGTCTTTACACATGACAGCGTGGGTCTAGGTGAAGACGGTCCCACGCACCAGCCGATCGAACACCATATGGCGCTCCGGGCGATGCCTCACCTGCGTTACATCCGTCCCGCCGACCCCAACGAGACGGCCATGGCTTGGAAGGCCGCCATCGACTACCAGGGCCCGACCGCGCTTGCGCTGACGCGCCAGGCCGTGCCGCATCTCGAAGGCACCGCCGATGGCCGCGCTCGCGGCCTCACGCGCGGCGCGTACGTCGTCAGCGAAGCCGTAGGCTCCGGCCGTCCGGACGCGATCATCATCGCCACCGGCTCCGAGGTCGGCCTCGCCGTCGAGGCGCAGGAGCTGCTGCTCGACCGAGGCATCCGCGCGCGCGTCGTCAGCATGCCGTGCTGGAGCCTCTTCGAAGAGCAGGACAAGGGCTACCGCGAGGAAGTGCTGCCGCACGACATAACGGCACGCGTCTCCGTCGAAGCCGGCGTCACCTTGGGTTGGAGCCGTTGGGTCGGCGACGCCGGCGCAAGCATCGGCATCGATGGGCGGTTCGGTGCATCGGCTCCCGGGGCCACGGTCCTGGAGAAGCTCGGGTTTACGCCGGAGCACGTCGCCGAGACGACGCAGGCGCTCGTGGACCGGCTGAGCGCGGTGCGGGCATAGCCATGCGTGTCGTGCTCGGCGCCGACCACGCCGGATTCGCCCTCAAGGATGCGATCGCCGGCGAGCTGCGCCGTTTGGGACACGAGGTTGTGGACAAGGGCGCGTTCGACGAGTCGCCGGTCGATTATCCCGACATCGCCGAGCTCGTGACGAGAAGCATCACCTCGCGCGAGACCGAGCGAGGAATCCTGCTCTGTGGGAGCGGCGTCGGCGCTGCGGTGGCCGCCTGCAAGGTGCCGGGCATTCGCGCCTCCGTGTGCCACGACACCTACTCGGCCCACCAGGGCGTCGAGCACGACGACATGAACGTGCTCACGCTCGGCGCACGCATCATTGGGCCGGAGCTGGCGCTCGAGCTCGTGCGGGCCTTCGTGGCTGCTCGCTTTTCGGGCGAGGAGCGGCATTTGCGACGGCTTAACAAGGTGCTGGCGATCGAAGCACGATACGCGGGCGAGAAGGAGATGATCGATGGCTAACGCAGTCCAGGAACTTTACGCCCAGCAGCGCCAGTCACCGTGGCTGGACTTCATCCGCCGCAAGACGCTCGATGACGGCGGCCTCGCCCGTTTCCGCGACGACGACGGCATCCGCGGCGTCACCGCTAATCCGACGATCTTCGCCCAGGCCATTGGCGCCGGTGATGACTACGATGGCCAAATCGCGGAGCTCGTGCGCCAGGGCGTGAAATCATCCGACCTCTTCGAGCAGCTCGCGATCACGGACATCCGGCACGCCTGCGACATTCTGCGTCCCGTGTTCGACCAGAACCGCGACGACGGCTTCGTCAGCATCGAGGTGTCGCCGGAGAAGGCGTTCGAGACGCAGGCGACGATCGACGAGGCGAAGCGCTGGTGGTCGCTGATCGACCGACCCAACCTCTTCGTAAAGATCCCGGCTACGGACGCGGGCGTCCCCGCGATCGAGGAATGCCTCGCGGCGGGTGTCAACATCAACATCACGCTCATCTTCGCGCTCGACTTCTACGAGCAGGTGATGGAGGCCTACGTGCGCGCGCTGGAGCGGCGTATTGAGTCGGGCCTCGATGTGCGCGACACGAACTCCGTCGCAAGCTTTTTCGTCAGCCGCGTCGATACGGCCGCAGACAAGCAGATCGAGGCGAACATTGCTGCATCGAAAGACGATGGCGACCGGACGAAACTGCAGGGCCTCCTGGGCAAGGTCGCCGTTGCCAACGCCAGGATTGCCTACCAGCGCTATCTCGGCGTCTTCGAGAGCGACAGATTTCGCAAGCTGCAGGCCAAGGGCGCGAAGGTGCAGCGTCCACTCTGGGCGAGTACCGGCACAAAGAACAAGGCCTACAGCGACATCCTGTACGTCCAGGAGCTCATCGGCCCGGATACGGTGAACACGATGCCGCCCGCCACGATCGATGCCTTCCGCGACCACGGCGTCGTGCGCCGTACGATCGATGAAGACATCGCCGGAGCGAAGCGCGTGCTCGCAGACCTCGCCGCTGTTGACATTTCGCTGGATGCCATCACGGACCAGCTCCAGGCCGACGGCGTCGCGGCGTTCGCCAAGTCCTTCACCGAGATCGCGGACACCACCGCGAAGAAGGCAGAGCAAATCAAACGCACCGTGAGCGCGGCGTGAGGTTAGCCCTCGGCGACTACGCGTCGGCCGCCGATGCGCGCCTGCGCGCGCTCAGCTCGGAGGGCGCCGCGGCCCGTATCTGGAACCGCGACGCCGCGTTCTGGGGTGGTGATGACGGCCGGCGCGCCTCCGTCGAAAACCGCCTCGGCTGGCTCGATGTCGCGTCCTGGACACGCGAGCGCGCGGCGGAACTCTCCTCATTCCGCGAGCGAGCGCTGGCCGATGGCTTCCGTGACGCCGTCGTGCTCGGCATGGGTGGCAGCTCACTGGCCCCTGAAGTCATGCGCCAGGCGTTCGGCCACGCCGCCGGTGGTCTCCGGCTGCACGTCCTCGATACCACGGACCCCGCGACCATTCGGGCGATAACGGACGAAATTGACGTCACCCGCACAGTGTTCTTCGTCTCCTCGAAGTCGGGTACCACTATCGAGGCGCTCTGCCTGTTCGCGTACTTCCACGACCTCGTCTCGAAGCAGAAGCCCGACCGGTCCGGCGACAACTTCGTCGCCGTGACCGATGCCGGTACGCCGCTAGAAGCCCTCGCGGGCGAGCACGGCTTCCGGCACGTCTTTACGAACCCCGGCGACATCGGTGGGCGCTACTCCGCGCTTTCCTACTTCGGCATGGCCCCGGCGGCCGCGGCGGGTTTCGACGTCGTGCGCCTGCTCGATCGCGGCATCGAAGCGGCGGCCGTCGCGCACACCATCGACGGCGACGCGATGCGGCTCGGCGCGGCGCTCGGTGAACTGGCGCTAGCAGGGCGCGACAAGTGCACGTTCGTCATCTCGCCGCGTATAGCCTCGTTCGGATTATGGGTCGAGCAGCTCATCGCCGAAAGCACCGGCAAGCTTGGCCGCGGCATCGTCCCCGTCGTCGGCGAGCCGCCCGGCACCCCGGCGCACTACGGTGCCGACCGCCTCTTCGTGCAGATTCGTCTCGACGCTGACGCGAACGCTGAGAACGACGCCTTCGTGGCCGCGCTCGAGGCGGCGGGCCAGCCTGTGATCGTCATCGAACTCGCGGATGCGTACGACCTCGGCGGCGCTTTCTTCATGTGGGAGTTCGCCGTCGCCGTCGCCGGCCGCGTCCTGGACATCAACCCGTTCGACGAGCCGAACGTCCAGGAGTCGAAAGACAACACCAACCGCGTGCTTGCCGAGTTCGAAGCAAGCGGCCACCTCGACCCCGCCGGCCTCGACGTGCGCGCCGGTCTCACGGTGATGACGGCCCCCGGAGCAATCGCAACCGGGTCTGCCGACGATGCAATCGGAGGCCTTGTGCGGGCGGCTGGGGACGGCGCGTACCTCGCTATCACGGCATACGTGCCCGCATCGCCGGGCAGCGACACGCACTTCGCCGCCATGCGCGCCGGCGTCCGGAATGGCACGGGCGCATCGACCACGCTCGGCTACGGTCCGAGGTTCCTCCACTCGACCGGCCAGGTACACAAGGGAGGCCCGCTAGAGGGCGTATTCCTGCAGGTGACCGCGCCTGATGCGCTGGATTTCAACATCCCGGGCCGCTCGTTCACGTTCGGGCAGCTCAAACGCTCGCAGAGCATCGGGGATTTCCAGTCCCTGATCGCGCATGGGCGCCCCTGCCTTCGCGTCCACCTCGGCGCCGATACTGACGCGGGTCTGGGGCAGCTCGCCGGCGCGGTCGCACGCGCCGCTGAGTCCGCGAGTCCCGCTCGGAGGTAAGCAAGAAAATGGACATCGGCATGGTCGGCCTCGGACGGATGGGCGCCAACATGACACTGCGCCTCCTGCGGGGAGGCCACCGCGTTGTCGTCACGGATCTCTCCGCGGACGCCGTCGCCGCATCCGAGGAGGCGGGCGCCGTCGGTGCCGCGGCGCTGGCCGATCTCGTCGCCGCGCTCGCACCGCGACGCGCCGTCTGGATGATGGTCCCGTCCGGCGCGCCGGTCCAGTCCACCATCGACGCGCTTGTGCCGCTGCTTGATCGCGGCGACATCATCATCGATGGCGGCAACTCCAACTACCACGACTCCATACGGCGCGCCGAAGCGCTCCGAGAGAGCGGCATCGACTACGTCGACGCCGGCACCAGCGGCGGCATCTGGGGCCTCGAGGAGGGCTTCTGCCTGATGGCCGGCGGCTCAGCCGATGCCTTCGCCCACATCGAGCCTGCGCTGAAGACGCTCGCCCCGCCCGACGGCTACGCTCACGTCGGTCCCTCTGGCGCGGGCCACTTCGTGAAGATGGTCCACAACGGCATCGAGTACGGCATGATGGCCGCTTACGGTGAGGGCTTCGAGCTGCTCGCCGGATCGCAGTTCAACGTCGATCTCCACCAGGTCGCCGGTCTCTGGCGGAATGGCTCCGTCGTGCGCTCGTGGCTGCTCGACCTGGCCGAGCGCGCCTTCGCCCGCGACCCGCGGCTCGAGACGATCCGCGGCTACGTCGAGGACTCGGGCGAGGGCCGCTGGACGATCCTTGAGGCGCTCGATCAGGACGTGCCGGCGCCCATCATCACGCTCTCGCTCATGCGCCGCTTCGCGTCACGCCAGCCCGAGTCCTTCAGCGCGAAGGTGCAGGCCGCCTTGCGCAACGAGTTCGGTGGCCACGCGGTTCAGCCGGCCACGGGCGAGGCTTAGGTGACTGTCACGTCGGTCAACCCGCTCCGCGCCGGTCTGCGCCTTCCCCGCACACCCGACTCCTGCGCTGTGGTCGTCTTCGGCGCCACCGGCGATCTCACTGCACGCAAGCTGATGCCTGCGCTCTACAACCTGGCTCGCGGCCGCATGCTTCCGTCCGGGTTCTCCGTCGTCGGCTTCGCACGCCGTCCGTGGTCAGACGGTGAATTCCGCAGCGCCATGAAGGACGCAGTCGCGAAGTTCTCGCGTGAGCCGCTTCAGGACGACATTTGGGACGCGTTCGCGCGCAACCTGCACTACGTCAGCTCTGACTTCGATAACGGCGCTGGCTACCAGACGCTCGCCGAGCGCCTCGAGAAGCAGGACAGCGCCCACGGCGCCGCTGGCAACCGCCTCTTCTACCTGTCGACTCCGCCTACGGCCTACGCAGACATCGCGCGTCATCTCGGCGCGGCCGGCCTCTCCCGCGGAGGCCACGACGGCGGCTGGGCGCGCCTCGTCGTCGAGAAGCCTTTTGGCCGTGACCTCGCGTCCGCCCGCGAGCTCGACCAGGCGCTCGGCCTCGTCTTCCGCGAGCGCCAGATCTACCGCATCGACCACTACCTCGGCAAGGAGACCGTTCAGAACATCCTGGTCTTCCGCTTCGCCAACGGCATCTTCGAGCCTATCTGGAACCGCCGCTACGTCGACAACGTGCAGGTGACGCGTCGCCGAGACGGTTGGCGTCGAGGGCCGCGGCGGCTACTACGAAGATGCCGGCGCTCTCCGCGACATGGTCCAGAACCACCTCCTGCAGGTGCTCGCGCTCGTCGCGATGGAACCCGTCGCGTCCTTCCGTGGCGATGCCGTCCGCGACGAGAAGGCAAAGGTGTTCCAGGCCATCGAGCCCATCGAAGACATCGCGACGCAAACCGTGCGCGGACAGTACGTCGCTGGCGCCATCCTCGGCCAGCAGGTGTCCGGATATCGCCAGGAGGAGGACGTCCCCCCTACCTCCAGGACCGAGACCTTCGCGGCGATGCGCCTGGAGATCGAGAACTGGCGCTGGGCCGACGTGCCGTTCTATCTGCGTGTCGGTAAGCGGCTGCCGAAGCGCGCGACCGAGGTCGCCATCACGTTCAAGCAGGCCCCGCTGCCCCTCTTCCGAAACATCGGTGCCGACGATCCGGCGCCGAACCTGCTCGTCCTGCGCATCCAGCCCGACGAGGGCATCTCGCTCCGTTTCGGCGCGAAGCTGCCCGGAACCCGCTCCGACGTCCGTCCTGTGAACATGGACTTTCGCTATGGCACCGCCTTCGGCGTCGATACCGCCCGAGGCGTACGAGCGCCTGCTCGTCGATGCCATGCTCGGCGACTCCACGCTCTTCACGCGCTGGGACGGTGTCGAAGCGGCGTGGACGCTCCTGTCGCCCGTGCTGGAACGGTGGCAGGAGGGCGCGCCGCACCTTGAGTTCTATGAGGCGGGCAGCTGGGGCCCCGACGGCGCAACGGATCTAATCGAGCGGGACGGTCGCGAATGGCATCGGATGTAACCCCGATCGAGCGGCTGGCCGAGCACGCCGTCTCGATCGACCCAAGTGAGATCGAAGCCGAGTTCACGCGCATCTGGCAGGAGACGGCCGCTGGCGGCGCTGACGAGTCCTCAATCCGCCTGCGGGTCCTCAACTTCGTGGGCATCGGGATCGGCAAAGAGGCCGAGGTCCAGTTCGAGGCCGTGATGGGTGCGCTCCCGGAGCGCCATCCCTGCCGCGGCATTCTTGCCGTATCGTCGCTCTCGGAAGACACCGTCGAAGCGTCGATCGCCGCGCACTGCTGGCGCGGTGCCGGCGGCGGCCGTCACGTTTGCTCCGAGGAAGTCCTGCTGCGTGCCGGCCCGGGCCAGGAACACGCGCTCGCCTCCGCGGTGCACGGCCTGCTGGTGCCCGAGGTGATGGTGGCCGCGTGGCTCATCGGTCCGCCGCTCCTGGAGACGTCGCTGGCGCTCGAGTTGCTGGAGTCGGCGGACCGCGTATTCCTTGACTCCGCTGAGGCCTCCGAGCCGGCCGATGCCTTCACCGCCGCCGCACGCGCCCGCCAACAGTTCGACGCCGTGGTCAGTGACCTCGCGTGGTGCAGGCTCGCCACATGGCGTGCCCTCATCGCCCAGCTCTTCGACAAGGACGAGGCCGTGCGCGAGCTGTCACGACTCAAGTCGATTGAGATCGGCTCCGCAGGCGGCGCGGGCTCTGCCGATGCGCTATTGCTCGCCGGCTGGCTCGTTTCGCGGCTCGACCTCTCCGTCGCCGACATCTCTGGCCGCTTCGGCGCGCTGGAGGCCACGCTCTACGACGGCATCCACGCTGTTCGCCTCTGGATCGCTCCCGACGAGGGCGCCTCGCGCGGTGTGCGCGACGTCCGCATTCGCACCGCCGGCGCTATGTTCCATGTCGAGCTGCACGAGGACAGCGGCCACATCCACGTGCGCGAGGAGTGGCCGGAGAATCCGGTAAGGCGCGCCGTCGCATGGTCCGAGGAGTCTGACGCGACGCTGATCGCCGACGCGCTCGACAGCGAGGACGACCCGTCCGTCTACGCTGACGCCTCGACCGCCGCGCTCAGCTTACTGACGGCGCGCCCAGAAAGTCCCTGACGACCCGCATGAAGACGTCGAGCTGATCGTGGTGGACCCAATGCCCGGCATCCTTCACCAGCGCCGTCGTGTAGTCGTGAAACGCCGAGGCCTTACCGTCTTCCTCGGGGTCGACTGCCCAGCTCTCTGATCCGCGTACGAGTAGCACCGGGCAGCGGATCTGGTTCCAGAATCTCGCGAGCTTCCCCGATGTTGAACTCATACGGCGAGTGCAGCCGCACATAGTTGTCGAACTTCCACACCAGCGCTCCATCGTCATCCGGGCGCATGCCGTGGATTGTCAGGTGCTTGGCCATCCCCTCGGTGAGGTGCGGATTCTCATCCAGCATGCGCGTCACAGCATCTTCGAGGGATGCGTACTTGCGTGGCATCCGCTTGTCGAACTCGCGCATGTGCTCGATCCAGGCGCGCATCCGCGGTCGACCCCGGTGTCGGCTCGCCTACCCGCGGGCCCAGCCCTTCGACCGCGACGATCTTGGCCACCTGCTGCGGAAACACGCCCGCGTACTCGAGCGTGACAGCCCCACCGAGCGAATGCCCGATGATCGTCAGCGGATCCCGGTCCAGCTCACGCGCCAGCATCGCCACGTCCAGCACGAACTCCGGCAGGCTGTACTGCCCGCCTACCGACCACGCGCTGTCACCGTGCCCGCGAAGGTCGACGGCGTAGACGCAGTAGTCGTTCTTGAGCTGCACAGCGACCTTGTCCCAGGTCCGGGCGTGGTCGCGATTGCCATGGATGAGCAGGAGCGGTGGGTTCGCCTCGTGCCCCCACACGACATAGTGGAGTTTGAGGCGCTGCGAAAAGTAGTATCGCGATCGAGGCTCGTCCGTCATGCCGGCCTTTCTGCGGATATGTTCGGCAAACGCTACGGCACGCGCGACGGACGGTCAAGAATGACCGCTGGATCGCGAATCACGGTTCATATGAGGACACGGGCGAACACGTCGTCGGCTGCGCGGAGTCGGGTGGTAGCGGGGCGGTAGTAGGCTAGCGGCTTCCGCGCAGCCGCGGGTCGGCGATGTCGCGGATGGAGTCGCCCATGAGGTTGAAACCCAGCACCGTCAGCGTCAGCGCAATTCCGGGGAAGAGCGCGGACGGCACGTGGTACGGGAAGGCCGTGCGCGCGTCGCTCACGTCGTGCCCCCACGACGCCGCGTTCGGGATACCAAGGCCCAGGAACGCCAGAGCTGCCTCTGCCAGGATGATCCCGCCCAGCAGCGTCGTCATGATGATGATCCCCAGTGCGACAACGTTCGGCAGGATATGTCGCAGCAGCACTCGCGGCGCCCACGCGCCGCTCGCTCTCGCCGCCTCTATATATTGATTATTCTTTTCGGCGAGCACCGCTCCGCGTA
The DNA here is from genome assembly GCA_963736015.1 of uncultured Chloroflexia bacterium. GTDB lineage: Bacteria > Chloroflexota > Dehalococcoidia > DSTF01 > JACRBR01 > CAVTNG01. Next base: position 191,651 of record CAVTNG010000010.1, read on the forward strand.
CGACTCGGACTGTCCCCGGGATTACCGCGAGTGATAGCGCGAACACGATGACCCAGAACGTATTGCCGAGCGTCTGTGTGATGATCAACAGCAGCAACAGCGCCGGGAACGCAATCAGCACGTCCACCGTACGCTGAATCGACGAGTCCGTCATCCCGCCCATGTACCCCGAGATGATCCCGATAAACATTCCGACGGTCGCTCCGCCAACGACGGAGATGAACGCAACGGTGAGCGAAATGCGGCCGCCGTAGAGCACGCGGCTGAAGATGTCACGACCGACGCGTTCTGTCCCAAAGAGGTGCGCGCGCGACATCGGCTCGTCCGGCTGGCCGGCCAGGTCGTTCGGTCCGTACGGCGCGATCCAGCGGCGCCAGCAGGGCCGCCAGCACGAAGACCACGATAATGACCAGGCCCAGCGTTCCGAGCGGGTTCTGCCGGGCGAGCGTACCCAATTTGCGGAGCCTCGTGCCCCACGCCGCCGCCGCATGGCCGACGCCTCCCTCTGCGAAGATAGTTGGCTGCTGGACGGCGACGTCTTTAGACACGCGATTGCCTCACGAGTACCGGATCCGCGGGTCGAGCCACGCGTAGCAGACGTCCACGAGCAGGTTCATGACCACGACGGTCACGCCGGCGTAGAGCGTCATCGTTTGCACGACGTCAAAGTCCTTGTTCGCCAGTGCCTGGAACGTGAACAGACCTTCACCAGGGAGTGTGAAGATCTGCTCGACGATGATCGCGCCGCCGAGCAGTCCGGCAATCTGCAGTCCGAGCACCGTCACGACGGGAATGAGCGAGTTCTTCAACCCGTGCTGGATCACGACCGCTCGTTCCTTCAGCCCCTTGGCCCGCGCGGTGCGCATGTAGTCCTGCCGCATCACTTCCAGCAGCGATGAGCGCGTCAGCCGCATGATGCCCGCTGCTGAACCGAGCGCCAGCACCGCGGCAGCCGGCATGAATTGCTTGAGGTTGCCGACTGGATCCTCCTGGAAGGGGATAGCGCGGCCGATGGTCGGTGCGTAGCCCCACCATGTGGCGGGCAATGATCAGCACAAGCGTCGCCACCCAGAACGCCGGGACGGCAAACCCGAGCACGGCTGTCGTCCGCACAAAGTAGTCGCCGGGCGAGTTCCGAAACACCGCCGAGATGATGCCGAAGGGCATGCCCACAAGGATCGTCATCGCGATCGTCAGGAACATCATCTCCAGCGTCACGGGCAGCCGGTGCCAGATCCTGCGGAGCGACCGGCTTGTGGTTCACGCTCGAGAGTCCCGAGGTCACCCGTCAGGACGCCGCTAATCCAGTCCCAGTACTGCTGCGGGTACGACTTGTCCAGCCCCATCTCGTGATGGATGGCATTAATCTGCTCCGTCGTGCAATTCAGCCCGCACATGCGGATCGCGGGGTCACCCGGCACCACCCGCAGCAGGTAAAACACCGCCACGGAAAGGATGAACAGGATCAGCACCGCCGATCAGCAACCGACGGATAATGAACGTCTGCATCGCCCGCCTCTAGCTCTCCAGGTACCAGGTGTTGACGAAGAGACCGCTCGCGCCGATGCCCTCCGGGATGTTCTTCACGCGCGGCTGGTACAGCGTGAACGAGTACGGGCTGACGATCGGCAGGAACGTCGGCCCCTTGCTGTAGATCAGCCGCTGCAGGTCGTGCATCGCCGTCTTGAAGGCTTCGTCGGTCCGTCATGCGTCTTCACCCGGTCGATCTCCGCGTCGATCTCCGGGTAGAGCTTGCCGACGCCGATCGCGTAGATGTTGTTCCGCGCCGGGCCCTCCGAGTGCTGGAAGTCCATGTTGAACTCCGCGTACTCGTACACCTGGTTCAGCGCCAGACTCGCGTCGTAGTTCAGGTTCGTGTAGTTGTCGAGCCAGGTCGCGAAGGCCTGCGGGTCCTGCTTCGACGTTGAATCCCGCTGCCTTCATCTGGTCCAGCCAGATCGGCAGGTGCAGGTTGTGCTGCTCGATGTCCGAGTCGGCCGGGTACATGACCTTGATGTTGATCGGTGTCCTGGCCAGTCGCGGCCTTGATCAGGTCTTCGACTTCTGCGGGTCGTACGGCTGGAGCTGCTCCAGCTCGTCGTCCGACAGCGCGAGGTCGCCCTGCGGCCAGTGCACCAGTCCGTTCGCCTTCGCCTCGCCCTTGTAGACCCGGTCGATGTACTCCTGGCGGTTGATGCGCGTACGAGGCCGCCATGCGGATGCGGTCGTCCTTCCACGGCGTCCTTCGTCGGGTTCATCGTGAATGCGATGAACGTGTTCGACGGGGTCCTTGATGACCGTGTAGTTCTGGCCCTGCGTAGCTGGTTCGCCTCGTCGACCATCCGTCGGCGTGTAGATGTCGATCTGCTCCGACTGGAACGCCGTGCGGAGCGTGGCCGGTCCGTGATGATCTTGACGTCGATCCCGTCGATGTACGGCAGCTGCGCGTTGTTTTGTTCAGTCCTTGCCGGTAGTAGTTCGGGTTCTTGTCGAGCGCCGCGCCCTGACCCTCGGTGTAGGACTTGAGCATGAACGGTCCGGCGCCCGCCGCCTGCTGCTTCAGCTTGCTGATGTTCGCGTCAGTCAGCGCTTCCTTCGGCACGATGGTGTTGATCGCGCTGCCGATGCGGTTGCGGAAGTACGCGTAGGGCTTCGGCGTCTTGAACGTGTAGCTCTGTTGTCCGCCGACGCTTCCTGCGACTCCATCCACTTGCCGATGAAGGCGAATGCGTTCGACTGCGGGAGCGCTTGATCACGCGCTCGTAGCTCTCGATGATGTCCGATGCGTCCAGCGTCACGCTCGGGCACGCCCAGCTGGGTTCGGGCCGACCTTCACGCCAGGGCGGATGCTGAAGACGTACGTCGTCGTCGTCCGGCTGCTCGAAGCCCGTCGACAGGTCGTCGAACCGGAACGTCGAGTCGAGCGCGGAGAAGTTCACGAGCACGTTGTAGAGGCGAGGGAAGTAGCCGACAGAGGCCGCGATGCCAATGTACGGGTCGAACGTGTCGAAGTCGGCGGTGCTGCCGACCGGTATCGTCCGCCCGGCGTGGTGTCCCGCCTCCGCGGCTGCCCGACGGCGTGTTCCCGACGCCGATGGCGTCTTGTTGTCGCTGCTTCCGCCGCCACAACCCACGACGATGACCGCGCCGGCTGTCACCCCTGCGACGCCCGCGCCCTGCAGCACCCTGCGCCTGGACACGCGCTGCTCTCGTCACCTTGTCCCAGTAACTACCGGCCATGTCTCAGTCTCCCTTCAGCGAGAAGCCGTCCACTCCAACCGAGTGGCACTAAAATCCTCGAATCCAGAGTCTGTGTCAAGCGATACCTGAAGCCCTCCTCACGATTTACGCTTCGGGTGTCCTGTCGTGATTGTACTCTACCGCGGCCACCTCGTGTCACCTAAAATGAGCGTTCGCCGTCGCTTGGCAAAGGCTTCCCGTGATCTTCGCGTCCCGCCTGTGGCCGTACGTCCTGCGGTATCGCTTCCGCATGTCCGTCGGCCTGATCGCCCTCGCCGGCGCCTGCGCTGCCGCCATCATGGCGCCGTACATCCTTGGCCGTGCCGTCGACAGCTTTTCCGAGGGGGTCACGACACAGAAGTTGCTCGTTCTTCGCCGGCCTCACCATCGGCGTCCAGGCCATCGATAGCGGCCTCCGTTACGTCACCCGCATCTTCGTCAGCGGCTCCTCCCGGCAAATCGAATACGACCTCCGCAACGACGTGTATTCACACATGCAGACCCTTGACCAGAAATTCTTCCACGACAACCAGACCGGTGACCTCCTGGCCCGCGTCTCGAACGATGTCACCACCGTGCGCGAGTTCCTCGGCCCCGGCCTGATGGACCTCTGCCGGTCCGTCCTGCTCTTCATCGCCGGGCTCGTGATCATGCTCACGATCGATGTGAAGCTGGCGCTGCTTGCGGCGTTGCCGCTGCCCGTTCATCACACTGCTCTTCGTCTGGGTCAGACGGCATCATCGGAGCGCAAGTTCCACGCCGTCCAGACGCCGCTTCGGCGGCCTGGCGACATTCGTACAGGAGAACTTCTCCGGCGCGCGCGTCGTCAAGGCCTACGTTCAGGAGGACAACGAAGCGGCCGCGTTCGAGCGCGAGACCATTGCGTTCGAGCAGGCGAACCTCGAGTGGGCGCGCCTGTCGATGGCGCTCTGGCCGCTGCTCGGGGTGCTCGTCGGGCTCAGCACGGTCATCGTGATCTACGTCGGCGCGCTTGAGGTTCAGGCCGGCGAACATCACGCTCGGCGACTTCGTCCAGTTCAACGCCTACATCGCCCTCCTCGCGATGCCGATGGTGAACCTCGGCTGGACGCTGAACATGTATCAGCAGGCCGCCGCCTCGATGCAGCGCGTCGAGGAGGTGCTGGCGCGGAAGCCCGCCGTCGCCGACGCCCCGGGCGTGCAAGCCGTCTGCCCGAGATCAGCGGCGCCATCCGCTTCGAGCGCGTGAGTTTCGGCTACTTCAACCGTCCTGTCCTGCACGACATCACGCTCGATGTGCCCGCCGGCTCGACGCTCGCCATCGTCGGCGCAACGGGCAGTGGCAAGACGACGCTGGTGAGCCTGATCGCGCGCGTGTACGACGCGCGGTCGGGCCGCAGTCCTCATCGATGGGCAGGACGTGCGCGAGATCCCGCTCGAGCAGCTCCACCGCTCGTCTCGTTCGTGCCGCAGGAGTCGTTCCTCTTCTCGGCGACGCTGAGGGACAACGTCGGCGTGGGGTGGCGACATCGATGCGGAGCACCTGGAGAAGGCCATCGACCTGGCGCAGCTCTCGAAGGACCTGCCGCAGCTCCCCAACGGCATGCAGACGATGATCGGCGAGCGCGGCGTCTCGCTGTCGGGCGGACAGAAGCAGCGCACGGCGATCGCCCGCGCGCTGGCACGCGAAGCGCCGATCCTCGTTCTCGATGACAGCCTGTCCCACGTCGACGCCTACACCGAGGAGCGCATCCTGGCCGGGGTGAAGGATTACATCGCCGGGCGCACCGCCGTGATCATCGCCCACCGCGTCTCGGCTGTGCGCTGGGCCGACCAGATTATCGTCCTCGAGGACGGCAACATCATCGAGCGCGGCACGCATGACGAACTCATCGCGCGCGACGGCGCCTACGCGCAGCTCGACCGCCGCCAGCGTCTCGAGGAGCAGCTCGGCGCCGACGCCGAGGAGGAGTCCGAGGCGGTGGAGCCCGCATGAGCATCTCCGGCTACGACGCCGAAGACGACGTCGATCGGCAAGGCGTACGACTCGAAGCTCGTCCGCCGGCTGATGGTCTACATCCGGCCATACGGCTGGCGCGTCGTTCTCGCGCTGGTGTTGCTGCTCGCCACCACGGGCCTGATGCTCGTACAGCCGCTGCTCGTTGGCATTGCCATCGACCGCGACATCTCGCAAGGCAGTACCGATGACCTCTGGTGGATCATCGGCCTCTACATGCTCGTGCTCGTGCTCGTCTTCATCTTCCGCTATGGGCAGTCGTTACAAATGGTCTACGTGTCCCAGAAGGTGATGAACGACATCCGCAACCAGCTCTTTCGCCATCTCCAACGCATGTCGATCGCCTTCTACGACGCCAACCCCGTCGGCCGCCTCGTTACGCGGCTGACCAACGATATCGCCGCCTTGAACGAGCTGCTCACTGCCGGAGCGATCACGATCATCGCCGATGTCTTCATGATCATCGGCGTCGCCATCGCGCTGTTCTTCCTCAACTGGAAGCTCGCGCTGATCACGCTCGCGATCATGCCGTTCCTCGCCATCATCATGCGCTGGTTCGCGGTCGTGATGCGCAACTCGTTCCGCAAGCAGCGCCTCCACACCGCCGGATGAACGCCTTCACCGCTGAGCACCTCGGCGGGATGCTGCTGGTTCAGCTGTTCGGGCGTCAGCGCAAGGACAACGACGAGTTCCGCGGCTACAGCGGCAGCCTTCTCGACGCCAACATGGAGGTAGTCCAGTCCGTTCGCGCTCTTCGAGCCGGTCGTGGCGATGGTCAGCGCCATCACCGCCGGCCATCGTCATCGTTGTCGGCGGCCGCTTCGTGATGGATGAGTCGATGTCCGTCGGCCAGTTTCGTGACTTTTCTGCTCCTCGTCGCCATGTATTACAACCCCGTCCGCGAGATCGCTGACCGATTCAATATTCTCCAGTCGGCGATGGCCGCGCTCGAGCGCATCTTCACGCTGCTCGACCAGCCCGAAGGCGTGCCGGACGACGAGGACGCCGTCGACCTGCCGGAGCAAGATCGCCGGCGCCGTCGAATTCGAGCACGTCTCGTTCGCCTACACCGCGGGCACCTGGGTGCTGCGCGATGTCAGCTTCTCGCATCGCGCCCGGCGAACGGGTCGCCTTCGTTGGCGCGACCGGCGCCGGCAAGACGAGCCTCATCAACCTGCTCCTGCGCTTCTACGACATCCAGCAGGGCCGCATCTTGCTCGACGGCATAGACATCGCGAAGGCGAAACAGAAGCACGTCCGCCGCCATATCGGCCTCGTGCTGCAGGATCCCTTCATCTTCACCGGCACGATCGAGGAGAACATCCGCCTGCGCGACGAGAGCATCGATGCCGCGCAGGTCCGCAACGCGGCGCGGCTCGTCGGCGCAGATCGCTTCATCAACGAGCTGCCCGACGGCTACCAGCACAAGCTCGTCGAGCGCGGCGCAAACCTCAGCACGGGCCAGAAGCAGCTCCTCGCCTTCGCCCGTTCGGTCGCCTTCGATCCGGAGGTGATGCTCGTCCTCGACGAGGCCACGGCGAACATCGACTCGGAGACAGAGGCGCTGATCCAGGAGAGCCTGGAGCGCCTGACCGCCCGGCGGACGAGCATCATCATCGCCCACCGCCTCGCGACCGTGCGCGGCGCCGACCGCATCATCGTGCTGCACCACGGCGAGATCGTGGAGCAGGGCAGTCATGACGAGCTGCTTGCACTGAGGGGCCGCTACTACCGTCTGTGGTTACTCCAGCAGCGCGAGGTGCCGCCTGACGCCGTGTTGAGCGACGCGCCGCTCCGCTAAGCCGATGCCGTCAGCCGCCGAGCGCGCCGAGCTGCTCGCACAGGAAGCGCAGCGCCTCAGTCCGCGGCTGCAAGGGCGGGTCGATGCCGCGCGGCTCCCAGGCGTTGAACCGCCCCGGGTGCCCATAGTCGGTCTGCTCAAATGTCGCGGTGCCCTTCGCGAGCTTGATGGTGACGAGCCGCCGCACCATCGGGTCAGGCGTTCCGTGCTCGTCGTCGTACCGCCCGTACCGCTGCTCGGTCATAGAGATGTCGAGGACCCGAAGTTCGTCGGACTCCATCGCTCCCCCTGTACGGACGGACCCTAGAACCGAAGCTCCTCCGGCTCCGTGAACATCGGCTTGTCGTCCGGGTGGTGCACCTCTCGCGAACCGCCGCCCTCCGGCGGGCCGATGATACCCGCCTCCTCGAGCATGTCCATCATCCGCGCCGCGCGCGGGTAGCCGATGCGCAGCCGCCGCTGCAGCAGCGACGTGCTGATGCGGTTGTGCTCGTACGCCAGCTCCTTCGCCTTCTCGAACATGTCGTCGTTGCGCCTTCCTGCTCGAGCTCGGCCTTCGCTTCGTCAAACAGGTGGTCGAAGGTCGGCCGTCGATGTCGGCGAAGCGCTCCTGCGTCCAGAAGGCGACGATGCCGCTCGATTTCATCGTCGGAGACGAACACGCCCTGCAGCGCGCTTGGGCTTCGCGGCGTCGGGCGCCATGTACAGCATGTCGCCGCGGCCCAGCAGACTTCTCGGCGCCGGCCATGTCGAGGATCGTGCGCGAGTCGACCTGCGAGCTCACGGCAAAGGCGATGCGCGTGGGGAAGTTCGCCTTGATCAGGCCCGTGATGACGTCGACCGACGGCCGCTGCGTCGCGACGACCAGGTGGATGCCGGTCGCGCGCGCCAGCTGCGCGAGCCGGCAGATCTGACGCTCCACCTCGAACGGCGCCGCCATCATCAGGTCGGCCAGCTCGTCGATGATCACGACCCAGTACGGCAGCTTCTCCTTGGCCCTGCGGGCTGCTGGTTGTAGCCGTCGATGTTGCGTACGGCGATCGGCGCGAACTTCCGGTAGCGCGCCTCCATCTCGTGGATCACGGCCTGCAGCGTGCCGACGACCTTGTCCATCTCGACGACGATGTTGCGAGAACGCGAGGTGCGGGATCGGCGCGAACGCCTGACAGCTCGACGCGCTTCGGGTCGATCATCACGAACCGCACGTCTTCCGCCGGCGATGCGTGCATGAGGATGCACGAGATGATCGTGTTCATGCAGACGGACTTGCCCGAGCCGGTGGCGCCGGCGATCAGCAGGTGAGGCATCTTCGCCAGGTCCGCGACGATCGGCTCGCCCGAGACGCTCTGGCCCAGCGCCAGCGCGAGCTTGCGTGCGCTGCCGCCAGCCGCTGGAACGCCGGCGCTCTCGACGACGCTGCGCAGCGTCACCAGCGACTTCGGCGTGTTCGGCACCTCGATGCCGAGCGACCGGCTTGCCCGGCACCGGCGCCTCGATGCGGATTGAGGGCGCTGCCAGCGCCAGCGCCAGGTCGTTCGCCAGCGACGTGATCTGCTGTACGCGCACGCGCGTCCGCGAGACTTCCTCGACGCGCGTCTTCGGCTGGCCGTCCTTGTCGAGTGACGGGCTTGTTCTCGCGGTCGCGCTCGACCAACGTCCTCGTCTTGATCTCCCAGCCCGGCTCGATGCCGAACTGCGTGACGGTCGGGCCTTCATTCATCTGCACGACCCGCGCATCCACGCCGAAGCTCGCCAGCGTCTCCTCGATGAGCATCGCTCGTTGTGCGTTGTCCGCCGTCCCCGCCTCCGCCGGCACCTTGTCGGCGAGCAGGTCCATCGCGGGCAATTGCCATCCGTCACGAGACCGGCGGTTGCCGCTCTCATCGACCGTCACCGCCGGCGCGCCATCGTCCTCATCCAGCTCGGGGAAGAGCGGCGCCTGCACCGGCTCCTCCTCAGCGTCCTCAGTCATCTCCTCTGCGGCCACCGTCGCGCCGGCCGTGCGCGCCCACATCTCCGTCTCGATTGGCACCTTCACGCTGCCCTTTGGCGCCGGCCGCATCGGGAAGATGAACTCGAATCCGCGCCGTATCTGGTAGCCCGCCTTCTGCGGCAGCCGCCACGCCCAGGCCTCCTGCGCCCAACCCGGCGCGTTCTGGACGATACGCGACGCACCCTCGGGCCACACGAGCGCGAACGTCGCTGCGCCTATCACCAGCCATGCCAAAACGCCCAGTGGGTTCCCGGCGAAGCGCTCGCCTATGTCGCCGCCGGCACTGTGGTCGGACAGGGGCACATCGCCCAGGTCAGCGCCCGGCGTGAAAGAATCCGAAGAACCCTGCGAGGAACAGCCCGCCGAGCAGCCCGATCGCCCATGGCTTCCAGTCCGTCCAGAGTTTCTCCTGCTCGTCGCGGATCACGAGCCAGCCCGCATACAGCAGGAACGCGATCCAGGCGAATATCAGCAGCCCGAAGGTCTCGACGAAGCGGTTGCGGGTGTCGGCCGCACCCGACGTGAATGGCACCAGCCACGGGATCGCAAGCAGCGCGATGATGATCAGCAGGAAGCCGATTGTCTCGCGGCGGATGAGGAGGTCGTGCACCGTCGAGAGCGCCGACTGCCCGCTACGCCGGCGCCCCACGGCCTTCACCGGCGCCTCGCGACCGCGATGGCTTCGCGCGCGTCCTTGCGGCCACCGCTAGACCTCCATCGCTACCGGCAGCACCATCGGCCGCCTTCGCGTTTCATCGTACAGGAACTGCGCGAGCGACTCTTTCACCTTCGCGTGCACCGCGCCCCATTCGACGATGTGGTCCGCGCCCTCAAGCGCCCGCAGCACGTGGTCGCGCGTGCGTTCGATCAGTCCGTCGCTCTCGTCCATATCGACAAAGCCGCGCGACACCACTTCCGGCCGTCCCACGACGCGGCCCTGTCTGCTTGTCCATCGGCCACGATGACGACGACCATGCCGTCGGTCGCGAGGTGCTTGCGGTCGCGCAACACGACGTGGTCGATGTCGCCGACGCCGAGGCCGTCGACGTAAACGTAGTCGGCCTCGATCCGCTCCGCGAAGGTTGCGCCGCGCTCGTCGATCTCGAGCACGTCGCCGTCGGTCATGATGAACGTGTCAGTCCCCTGCTGCAGCGACTCCGCGACCTGCGCGTGCAGCACCATGTGGCGGTACTCGCCATGCACCGGCACGAAGTAGCGCGGCTTCACCAGCGCGTGGACGATCTTCAGTTCCTCCTGCGGCGGCGTGGCCGCGTACGTGCACGTCAGCGATGCGGTTGTAGAGTACCTTCGCGCCAAGCTTGAACAGGTTGTCGACGGTGCGATGTACCAGCGCCTCGTTTCCGGGCACCGCCGATGCGGAGAGGATGACGGTGTCGCCCTCGACGATGCGCACGTGCTGGTGGTCCTGGTTCGCCATGCGCGTCAGCGCCGAGGTCGGTTCGCCCTGGCTGCCGGTCGTGATGATCGTGAGCTTCTCGTGCGGGACGTTCGGCAGCTCGCGCACACTCACGAGCATGCCCTCCGGCGCGCGCAGGTAACCCCGCTCGAGCGCCATGTTCGTGTTGTCGATCATGCTGCGGCCGGTGATGAACACGCGGCGTCCGGTCCGCTCCGCCGCATCGAACACCTGTTGCACGCGCGAGATCAGCGACGCGAACGTCGTCACGATCACGCGTCCTTCCGCCTTTGCCATCAGAGCGAAGAGCGAGTCGCCCACGATCTGTTCCGAAGGGGTGTAGCCCGGAATCTCGGCGTACGTCGAGTCTGCACAGAGCAGCAATACGCCCTCGTCGCCGAGTTGCGCGAGCCGTGAAAGGTCGGTGGCCTGGCCCATCACGGGCGTGTGGTCGAGCTTGAAGTCGCCGGTGTGGATGCACAGTCCAAGCGGCGTGGTGATCGCGTAACCGACGGAGTCCGGGATGCTGTGCGCCACCTGGAACGCCTCGACGGTGAAGGGCCCCTCTTCGACAGCCTCGCCCGGCCTTGATCTCCCGCAGATCCGTCGTGGACAGTAGCCGCGCTCTTTAAGCTTCACGCTGACGAGCCCGTGGGCCAGCGGCGTGCAGTACACCGGCACGTTCACCTGCTGCAGGATGTATGGCAGCGCGCCGGTGTGGTCCTCGTGCCCGTGCGTGATGAAGATCGCCCGCAGGTTCTTGCGGTGGTCGATCGACGTAGCTGATGTCGGGGATGACGAGGTCGACGCCGAGCATGTCCTCGGTCGGGAAACATCAGCCCGCAGTCGATGGCGATGCAGTCGTCGCCATACTCGAACAGCATCATGTTCTTGCCGATCTCGCCGAGACCGCCAAGGGGGATGATGCGAAGCGGCGAATCTGTCATGAAACTCCTTACAACAGCCGCATCTGTTGCGGCTCTGGTTCTGCCGGACGACTCGGCCTCGGCGCGCTGGTTGCGATTCAGGTTGTGCCTCGCAGGTGAGCCGGAATGCGCTCGCCGACGGACTCTACGCCGCTGCTCATGATCTTCGACAGGAAATCCGGCAGCCGCGCGAAGTCCGCCTCGATGACCTTGCGAAGGCTGCCCTGGTGCAAGCGCAGCGGCCGGGTGATACATCGGCACGACGATGAGGTCGCCCTTTCGCCGCGGCTGCCCGTGCACGCGCCCGATCGACTCACCCGGGAAGTACCGCTGCATCGAGTGCCGCCCGAGCGTCACGATGACCTTTGGGTCGATCGACCGCGATCTGGGCATCGAGGTGCTCGCGCAGGCAGCAATCTCGTCCGGTTGCGGGTCGCGGTTCTGCGGTGGCCGGCACTTCACCACGTTCGCGATGAACACCTTCTTCCGGTCCAGCCCGATGCCGGCCAGCAGTTCGTCCAGGAACTTGCCTGACGCGCCAACGAACGGCCGTCCCTGCTGGTCCTCGTAGAATCCTGGCCCTTCGCCGATGAACACGATATCAGCATCGGCGTTGCCTTCGCCGGGAACCGCTTGCTTACGCCCCCGACACAGGCTGCAAGCCGAGCATGTTGCCACCGTCCGCGCGATCGCGGCCAGCGCGCCCCGCTTCTCGTCAGCTTCCATGCTCACACCTCGTTCAATGCCTCCTGCCTGCCCAGGGCCTCGCCCCGCAGGGCGCGTGTGGCCGAGTAGACCGTTTCGACCGCCAGAACGAGCGCCACCAGCCCGAACAGCGTCTTCAATACGTCCGGATCAAGCCGGTTCGCGAACACCGACGCCGCCAGCGCCGCGACCATCGCCGCAGGCGCCACCCAACGAACCGTCGGCTCGTCGATCGTTGCCTGCCGGAGGTTGAGGACCGTACCGAGAGCCCCCGTGCAGATGATCACCACGAGCGACACGCCCTGGGCGATCTTCTGCGGGTCCTCGCCGGGCGCCGCGTGCGCCAGCCCGAAGATCACGATCGCCGGCACGAAGATCGCGCCTCCGCCCACCCCCAGCAGCCCCGCCAGCAAACCGCCCGCGAACCCGAACAGCCCCTCCACGAGGAAGCCAGTGGCGCCCGACTGCGGCGCAGCCGTCGACACATTCCATACGAGTTGGCGGAACGCGACGAAGAACAGGAAGATGCCGAAGAGCAATCGAAGCTGGGGCGCTGGCACCTTTACCATGGCTCTCGCACCCACGTACACCCCCGCGAGCGACCCGGGAAGCAGCGCTCCCGCCAGCGGCCAGTCGATGTTTCCCGCTCGCCAGTAGCCGATCGCGGCGGCGCTCGCGACGAACACGATAATGGCGAGGGATGTGCCGTGGGCGCGATGTTGGCCGAGCTTGAGCTGGCCCGTAAGCAGCGGCACCATCACGGCGCCGCCGCCGACGCCCGTCAGGCCGCTGAAGCTGCCACCCGCTACGCCGGTGAGGACGGAGCGGACACCACGCGACCCGGACACCCGTGATTCCCTCGCCACCTTCGGCGCGATGATATCACAGATCGCCCGCATATTCGCTCAATGCGATGAAGCAGATTATCGGATTCTGCTACGCGACATAACCTCATCAACGCGCCGACGCCTCATATAGCCGATGCAGCACGTCCGAGGCGCGGGCGAGCGCCTCGAGTTCATCCGCGGGAAGCTCGTTCAGCTGTGCCACCAGAAAGGCCACCCGCCGTCGCCGCCCCTCGTGAATAATGCGTCGACCGCGGGCAGTCGCCTGGACCCAGACGACGCGGCCATCCCCGTCGTCGCGCCGCCTCGTCACAAATCCTCCGGCCACAAGCCCATCGACCAGGCGAGTCATCGTCGGCTTCGCCACCTGCTCCATCGCCGCGAGTTGGCCGAGGGTTCGCGGCGTGCCGAACGCCACGCAGGAAAGCGCCGACATCCGCGGCGCGCTCAGCCCGGCGGCCTCATCCTCGCGCCGCACGCGGCGCATCATGTGCAGCATCGCCGAGTGGAGTTGGAACGCGATCGCTCCAGGACGACTGGCATCGATATCGAGGTCATCAGCATGGGATTGACGCTGGTCGGCCACAGTCGTAATTTAGTTAGTAAAGCTAACGATCACAAGGAGGCTCCCCGTATGTCCGTCGATGCAGCTTTTCTCGGCCGTAGCAGCCGCGAGATGCCCGGCGCGTATCGATGCTCGTCGCGGCGGATCCGTCGCTCTCCCGCGCGAAAGACGGCAACTCGCTCTCGGTTCTCCAGTTCGCCCGCTACATGGACAAACCCGCGATCCTCACGTCGCTGATTGCCGCCGGCCCGGCCCTCGACGTCTTCGAGGCCGCTCAGATCGACGCCGTCGACCTCGTCCGTGAACTGCTCGATGCGCAGCCAGACCTCGTGTCCGCATACTCGAACGATGGTTTCACGGCGCTCCACTTCGCCGCCTACTACGGCGCTACCGCTAGCATGCGCCTGCTGCTCGGCCGCGGCGCCAGCACCGAGCGCCGTGACGAAGAACTTCCTCGCAAACATGCCTATCCACGCCGCGGTCGCCGGCGTGCGCCCCGGCACGGGCGAGGCGTGCGAGCTCCTGCTGAAGGCCGGCGCCGACGTCAACGCGAAGCAACACGGCGGCTTCACCGCACTCCATGCGCCGGCACAGCACGGCGACCGCGCGCTCGCCGAGCTGTTGCTCTCCTACGGAGCCAATCCCGGCTATCGCGAACGAAGAAGGCAAGACCGCGGCAGATATCGCCGCCGGGCAGGGGAACGTCGAACTGGCCGCGCTTCTGCGGGTACGGGCGAGCCGGACGCTAGTGGCGTCGCCCCAGGAAGGAGCTGCCCTCGACCAGCCGCGCCAGGAAGGCGCCGAAGATGTAGAGCACGATGATCGGCGCCGCCACCACGATCTGCGTGATCGGGTCGATCGATGGCGTGACGATGGCCGCCAGCACAAACGCCAGCAGAAACGCATACCGCCACCAGCCGATGAGCTGCCTCGACGTCACAACGCCAGATCTTCGCCAGGCCCATGATGACCAGCGGCATCTCGAAGACCAGGCCGGTGATAAACAGCAACCGCACGACCGTGTCGATGTACGTCTGCACGCCGATCGTCGCGACGACGTCGTCCGTATTCGGCTGGAGCAGGAAGCGCAGGGCAGGCGGCAGCTCCGCGTAGTAAGCGAACGCCATGCCCGCCACAAACATGAGCGACGCGCCGATTACGATGGGGTAGAGCCAGCGCCGCTCCTGCTTCGTCAGCCCAGGCCCGACGAATGCCAGGATCTCATACAGGATCACCGGCATGGCCATGGCGAGCCCCAGCAGCATCGAGACCTTGAAGTACGTGCTCCAGTAGTCCAGGAGCTGAAACTGGTGGAGCTGGAATCCGGGGATTTCCTTCTGCGCGGGCCTGACGAGGAAGTCGATGGCGTACTTCGTCAGCGGCCACAAGGACACGCCGATACCGACGACCAGCGCCAGAACGCAGATGATCACACGGTTGCGAAGCTCACGCAGGTGCTCGAGGATCGTCAGGTATCTCTCGTCGTCCCGAGTGTCGCGTGCGTCAATGGGTGGCGCGGTGGTTGTCACGGGGCTTCGTCAGCGCCCGCCGCAGGAGCGCTCGCCGGCTCCGGGTGATGCCCGTTCTCCGGACGCAGACGCTGGCGCGCCGTTGTGGGCGGCGCGGCGGGCTCTGGGATGTCCTTCCACTGCGGTGCGGGAGCCGCCGCGGATGGCGAGGCGCCATTCGAAGCCACCGCTGGTTTGCCCTCCGCATCGGCCCGGGCGCCCGCGGATCGTCTCGGTAACTGATTTGGTTGCCCCGGTGAGCGTCTCGCTCAGCTTCGTCAGCTCGCCGCGCTCACCCTCGGTGTCCTTCTCGAAGTCCTTCATCACCTCGCCGAATTCGTCAGCGATCGCCGTCGTGTATTTCCGCAGCTCCCGAATCGTGCGCGCCACGTCGGCCGCCAGCCGCGGCAGGCGCTCCGGCCCGACGAAGATCAGCGCAACGATGATGATCACCAGGAACTCGAGGGGGCCGACGCCTAAGAAATTCATCGCCCTGAATTGTACGCCTCTCGCCTCAGGCGAGCCTAACAGCGAAGGCGCCGCGCGGTGCTAGTCGAGTCCGGCCCGGAAGCGGTGGTAATCGATGGCTCGCCGCAGCGCCCGGGCCGCCCGCTCGAACGATGGGAACACCGCGATCCCGCGCTCCTGCACCTTGATGCGCGCCTGCCTCACGACGTCCTCGACGTGCTGCGGCTGAAGCACCGCCACAAAGGGCTTCGCAGATCGCTCTTTGTGCGCCGAGAGCGTGTCGAGCAGCCCGTCGAGGCTGCCCGGATTCGCGACCCACATCCGGGCCAGGAAGCCTGAAGCCATCTCCATCGCGATCGCATCGATGTTCCGGTCAGCGTCCAGGATCCCGAAGAGACGCTCCAGCGTACCCGCCGCGCCGCCGAATCCGATGGTGCCGCCCATGTCGAGCGGGTTCTGGTAGCTCCCGCCGACGATGTTGAAAAACGACTTTAACTCCTCGTATGAGGCCGGCGACAGCCGCGGCACATCCAGCCCCGCCCCTACGAACGAATCCGTGATCACCACCGACTGCCCACCCGTCATCGCCATCAGCCCCATCCGGCGACCCGTCGCAGGCTTGGCGTACAGCAGCGCCTTGAGGACGTCGAGCGTATCTTCGAGGCTGTACGCCTCCATCGCGCCAGCCTGCCGCACGATCGCGCCAAACACCGCCTGTGACGTCGCGAGCGACCCCGTATGCGACGCCGTCGCCCGCGCGCCCGCGTCGGTCACCCCGCCCTTCCACACAACGACCGGCTTCGCGGCCGCCGCGCGCTGCAATGATCGCACGAAGCGAGGCCCGTCCTTCACGCCCTCGATGTACATCGCGATGACCTTTGTCTCCGGGTCGTCGGCCAGGTAGTCGAGGTAGTCCGGGACATCGAGGATGATCGCGTTGCCGATGCTGATCGAGGTGCTCACGCGCACGCCGTGCTGCTCGCCCACGAGCCCGAAGTTGATCGCGTGCGTTCCGCTCTGCGAGATGAAGCCGACGTCGCCTGCCTCACCCGCGCCCTGCTCGCCGCTCTGGCGTACACCCAGACGCCGGTTGTACAGGCCCATGCAGTTCGGGCCGATCAGCGTCAGTTCACCCTCGCGTGCGATCTGCAGGCACTGCTCCTGCAGGCGGATGCCATCCTCTTCGCCTGTCTCGGCGAAGCCCGACGTAAACAGCGCGACGCCACCGACGCCCTTCTTCGCGCAGTCCGCGAGCACGCGTGGGGCCACCTGGCGCGGCACCGCGAGCATCACGTAGTCGACTTCGCCCGGCACGTCCAGCAGCGACGCAAAGTTTGTTACTCCTAGCGCCTCGATGCCCGGGATCTCGTTCGGATCGATCTGCACCGAGTACAGCGGCCCTGATGTGAACGTGCTGTAGTTGCGCAGCCACATGTAGCCGTCGGCCTTCTTCGAACCGACGACGGCGACCGACTTCGGCGCGAGTGCACGCCCTAAGTCGTATGTCTTAGCCACTGAGACCCAACGTCATCTGTGCCATCGAGGATGTGCTTCGAACCCTAGGCCGCCAGCACGATGCGCGCGTCCACCGCGATCGCGCCGTCGCCGTACGCGAACACTGGATTGAGGTCCAGCTCATCGACCTCGGGGTGCTCTTCGACGAACGTCGAAACCTGTAGCAGTAGCCCTCGCAGCTTCTCGATATCCGCCGGCTCGCTGCCGCGATAGCCATCGAGTAGCGGCTTCCCCTTGATCTCGTCGATCATTTGCCGCGCATCCCGGTCGTTAATCGGGATGATGCGGAAGGCCACGTCCTTGAGGATCTCCACCATCACACCGCCCAGCCCAAACATCAGCACCGGCCCGAACTGTGGGTCCTTGGTCATGCCAATGATCACCTCGATGCCCTGGCGCTCCATCCGCTGCACTGCCGCCCCTCGAGCGTCGCCGAGGGCTCGAGCTGCTTCGCCGACGCCACGATCCGTTCATATGCCTCCCGGACCTCAGCAGCCGAATTGAGGTTCAGCGCCACGCCGCCCACATCGGACTTGTGCGTGATCTGAGGCGACACGATCTTCAATACGACGGGGTAGCCGAGGCCGTCCGCCATCTTGGCCGCTTCATCCGCGCTCTTGGCGAGCCGCGCAGGCGACACCGGCACGCCGGCGTCCTCCAGCAACTGCTTCGCCTCGATCTCCGTGAGCAGCGTGCGGCCCTGTTTCCGCGCCTCTTCGATGATCCCGGCGGCCATGCCCTGCGCCCTTCGCTCGTCTTTCCGGCGGAGCCATGCTACGCGAAGCGCAGTCGGTGAGCCAGCAATCTAGGGACATGCCCTCGCCTTGTCATGGCGGTATCTCGCCAGTGCGAGCGGTAGTAACATCCGCCGCATGACGCTGCTCCGCCGCACGCTGCTCCTCGCCTGGCTCGCGTCGGGCTGGATCGGCGGCGCGGCCTGCGCCGCCCTGTTCGGCTACGACGCGCTGCCCATCGGGCTCGCGGTCGGCTGCGGCCTCCTCACGTTCGCCACGATTCGGCGCGCCCCGCGCTATGCCGTGCTTGCGCTCCTGCTTCCTCTGCTGTTCGCCGCCTCTGTGCTCCGCTACGAAGCAACGCGGCCGCATCTCGCGGCCGATTCCGTCGCTCATCACAACAACAACGTCGCTATGCGCCTCCGGGGCGTGCTCCGCGACGACCCGCAAATCGGCGACACGTCGCAGCGCTTCGTCGTCGACGCGCACGCGATCCAGGAGCGCGACGAATGGCCAGCCGCGTCTGGCGGCGTGGAGGTGCGCCTCGGCCTCCTCCCGGCCTACAAGTCCGGCGACATCGTCGAGCTCGAAGGCAAGCTCGAGTCTCCGTCAGGCGGCGCAGGCTTCGACTACGCCGACTACCTCGCACGCCGCGGCATCGTCAGCACGATGTCCTATCCCGCCGTGCATCTCATCGGCCACGAGGACGATGGCCTCGTGCGCGCCACTGTCCTCCACGTGCGCCGCTCACTCTCGCACGCGCTCGCGCTCACCCTGCCTGAGCCCCAGGCATCGCTCGCGCAGGGCGTGCTGCTCGGCGAGCGATCAGCGCTGCCCGCCGACGTCGAGGCGGACCTCAATGCGACGAACACGTCTCACCTCGTCGTCGGTGTCCGGTGCCAACATCGTTCTCGTCTCCGCCTACGCGACCGTCGCATTCGCATGGCTCTTCGGCCGGCGCCGAGCGCGATTGCTCTCGATCGCCGCTGTGGTCGCGTACGCGATGCTCATTGGCCCGTCGCCGCCGGTGCTGCGCGCCGTCGTCATGGGTGTGCTTCTGGTGCTCGCGGCGGCGACCGGACGGAGGTCGCACGCGCTCACGGCGCTCGTATTCGCGGCCGCACTGATGATCGGGCTGGAGCCGCAGGTAGTCCGCGATACCTCATTCCAACTGAGCTTCGCCGCCACAGCGGGCATCATGTTCCTCGCCTCGCCGATCCGGAAGCATGTGATCGAAGGCATCGCGTGGATCGCGCGTACCAGCGAGGTGCCCCGCTCGCTCGATGGACTCATCGCGGAGCCGCTCGCCGTCACGCTCGCGGCGATCATCGCCACAGCGCCCTTGTTGGCGCTGAACTTCGGACGCCTCTCGCTTGTCGCGATCCCGGCGAACCTGCTGATCGTGCCCGCTTTCGGCCCGATTCTGGGCGCGTCGCTGCTCGCTGCGCTGGGCGGCATGCTGCCGTCGGGGCGGGTCATTCTCGCCGCTCCCGCTTACTACCTCCTGACTTATTGGATCGATCTCGCCGGCTGGTTCGCCTCACGGCCGCACGCGGCGCCCGACGTGGGGGGCTATACCTCGCGGTGGGCCGCTATCACGTACGCGGCCATCGGCGTCGTCTGCTTCTTCGGCGCACACTACTTGCGACCGCCCGTCGTGTCCCGCCTCGCCGAGTCGCGCCCCCGGGACTGGCGGCGCGTGCGATCGCTTGCGGTCATCGCCGTGCCGGCCGTCGCCGTCGCCGCCAGTCTCGGATTCATCCTCAAGCCCGCGCCATCGCCGCGACTGCGCGTCACTGTGCTCGATGTCGGCCAGGGCGACGCCATCCTCATTCGCACGCCAGCCGGACAGGACGTCCTCATCGATGGCGGCCCCGGAGGCGCCGTGCTCCGCGGTCTCGGCCACGAGCTGCGATGGACCGATCGCGACATCGAATTGATGCTTCTCACGCATCCGCAGTCGGACCATACGCTCGGCCTGCTCGATGTGCTTGATCGGTACGATGTCCGCCGCGTGCTCGCCGGGCCCGGGGCCGAGCCTTCGTCGACCTACCGTGCATGGCGTGACGCCGTTGCTGCCGAGGGCCGCGAGTTCGAGACCGTCGGTCGGGGCTCGTCGTATGATCTCGGCTCCGGCGTTCGGCTTGATGTCGTCGCGCCGGACATCACGATGGCCGCCGACGCGCAGATCGAACAATACAGGCGCCGTTGTCCGCATCAGCTGGCACGACGTTAGCTTCCTGCTGACCGCCGATATCGAGGCGAAGGCTGAACGCGCATTGCTGGACGCAGGCGTCGACCTGCATGCCACCGTCCTGAAAGTCGCCCACCACGGGAGCGCTACGTCCAGCACCCGCGCATTCCTCGATGCCGTGCACCCGGAGGTCAGTGTGATCTCCTCCGGCGCAAACAACCCTTACGGACTGCCGTCCTCCGATGTCGTCTGCCGGCTCTCCAACTATGGCGCCGTCTTCAACACTGCCACGAGCCGCGCCGTCGAGATGGAAACCGACGGCCACGCGCTCACCATCGACGCAGGCGCGCCACTCGATGCGGATGCCGCGTGTGCCGCTCGCTGATGACGCTGGCCCGGCCGCACCCCACGCGCTAGCCTCACTCACACACAACGATTGGAGCGCGCGTTGCCACGACACGACGGCCGAAGGCCCGACGAGCTCCGGCCCGTCACCATCGAGCCAAACTTCCTCACCCACGCGGAGGGTTCGGCAATGGTGCGCTTCGGCGATACGTGGGTTCTCTGCGCCGTAAGCACGGAAGAGCGCCTCCCGGCGTTCCTCCGCGGCACCGGCAGCGGCTGGGTTACCGCCGAATACGGCATGCTCCCCCGGTCGACTAACACACGCACCGAGCGCGAGGCGTCGCGCGGACGCCAGAGCGGACGTTCGCAGGAGATCCAGCGTCTGATCGGCCGGGCTCTACGCAGCGTCACGAAGCTCGACTTACTCGGCGAGCGCACCTTCACCGTCGACTGCGACGTCATCAAGGCGGACGGCGGCACCCGCACGGCGTCGATCACCGGATCCTGCGTTGCGCTCGCCCAGGCGCTGAACCGCCTGGTTACCGATGGCATTGTCGGCTCGCTGCCGATGTCTGGACTCGTCGGCGCGGTGAGTGTCGGCGTTGTCGAAGGCGAGGCCCTCCTCGACCTCGACTATGTCGAGGACTCCGCGGCGGAAGTCGACTTCAACGTGGTCATGACGGATGACGGCCGCTTCGTCGAGCTGCAGGGGACTGCTGAAGGCGCGGCGTTCGAGCGCTCGATGATGGATCGCCTGATCGACCTTGGCGCAGAAGGCATCAAGGAACTGAACGCCGCACAGCGCGGCGCGATGCAGTCGCTCGGCGTCGAACTATAGTCAGGCGTACTCCCCCAGGTACGTTCCCGCCGATGATGTGCACGTGCCCGTCGTCGTCTTCGGAGCTGCCACCAAGTCCGAAGTCGCTGAACAGCCGGAACCCCGACGGGCAGTGCGCCGCACCTCGCTCCATCGCTACGCGCGATATATCGACGATCACGTCGGACGACCACATCGCCCCCTGGCTCAGCGGCTCGCGCGAGCGTGCCAGTAGCGACACCGGCTCGCGCTGTACGTCGTTTCGATACACCACTACGTTCGGTTCTTCGTAGTGCACATCCGCCGGCACCTTCGGATACGGCCGCAAGTAACGCCCGTCAACGATGTGGACGTGCGCGTGCGGCTGGCTCTGCATCGCGTGCGAGCCGAAATTGCTCACGAGCCGAAAGCCCTTGTCTGAACAGAGCGTCCGTCCCATCTCCACGGCTACGCGTGATACCTTCGCCATGATGTCACGCGTCCACAGCTCGTCCTGATAAAGGTGGTCGCGCGGCACTGCGAGCAGCATCACATCGGCCCAGTCCAGCCGGTTGTGGAAGACGACGACGTCGTCGTCCTCGTACTCGACGAGTGCTGGCTCGCGCCTCGCGACGATCTCACAGAAGACGCAGTAATAGGTCATTTGCGATGACAGTGTAACGAGTGTTCCACTACGCTTCCGCGACTCCCGCCGCCGCACCTATACTCCCGCTATGGCCGAAGCGCGCCCGTTTCGCGGACTCCGCTATAACCCCGCGAAGGTCGCGCCCTCCGACGCCATCGCTCCGCCCTACGACGTTATCGGTCCCGCCGAGCAGCAGCAGCTCTACGACCGCAGTCCCTACAACGTCGTCCGCATCGAATACGGCGCTGAGCACGCGACCGACACGCCCGTCGCCAATCGCTACACCCGCGCGGCCGCGACGCTCGAAGACTGGACCCAGCAGGGCGTCCTGCTGCTCGACGATGTCGCCGCGCTCTACCGCTACGAGCAGCGGTTCTCGCACGAAGGCGCCGAGTGCCGCCGCATCGCCTACTTCGCACTCGTGCGGCTCGAGCCGTGGAGCGCCGGCGTCGTCAAACCTCACGAGTACACGCTCGCCGGCCCGAAGCAGGATCGTCTCGCACTCATCCACGCGACTCACACGCAGATCAGCCCGATCTACAGCCTGTATCGCCCTCGATCAACCGCGGCGCACGCCCGATGAAATTGCCGCCGACATGCTCTACGACTTCAGAGCCGATGGCCAGCAGCACACGGTGTCGGCCATCACTGACTCGCGTGCCATCGAGAGTTTCTCGCGGCTCCTGGCGACCTCCGACGTCTACATAGCTGACGGCCATCATCGATACGAGACCGCGCTGGCGTACCTCGACCACCGGCGCCACGCCGGTGGAGGTTGGACCCGTGAAGAGCCCGAGAACTTCGTCCTCATGGCGCTCTCCGACGTCACCGACCCCGGCTTGCTCGTGCTTCCCACGCATCGCGTCATCACGCCGCCTTCGTGGCCGGACGACACACTCGACCGCATCGCACGCCACTTCGACATCGAACCCGTCGCCGCCACTGCCGACGCTGGCGCCCGTCTCGCCGCCAATGCCCCGGCTGATGAGACGGTGTTCGTCGCGTCGGGCCTCGCCGAGACCGCGATCGCTCACAAGCTCACGCTGCGCGACCGCGACGCCGTCGAAGCCCTCATGCCTCGGGACCAGCCAGCGGCATGGAAGCACCTCGACGTCAACGTCCTCCAGTACGGCATCCTCGCGTCGGTGTTCAGCATCGACGACGCGGCGCTCACGGCCGGCGGCGCAGTGACCTACACGCAGGACGCACGCGCTGCTGTGGGGGCCGCGACGAAGGACGGCACCGCCGCCTTCCTGCTCCGAAGCACCCCCGTCGACCAGGTGCTCGCCGTTGCCGATGCCGGCGGGCGCATGCCGCAGAAGTCAACGTATTTCTATCCCAAGCTGCCCACCGGCCTCGTCATGTACGCGATGTCCATGTGAGCGACGTGCGGCACCTCGTCCTCACGCGCGGAGTCGCTACCATGAAGGGCCGGCCGGCCACCGTCGCAGAGGAGATCCATGCCCCGTAAGGTCGTCCTTGCCTATTCCGGCGGTCTGGATACGTCCGTCGCGATCCGCTGGCTGCAGGAAGAGCGGGGCTACGATGTCGTAGCCCTCACCATCGACCTGGGTAACGAAAAGGATCTCCAGACGGTCGAGAAGCGGGCGTACGAGATCGGCGCCGTCAAGGCTCTCGTCCGAGACGGCAAGCAGCCCTTCATCGACTTCTTCGCGTTCCCCGCCCTCATGGCCGGCGCGGTCTACGAGGGCCAGTACCTGCTCGCCACGGCCATCGGGCGCCCGCTGATCGCCAAGATGCTCGTAGACGTCGCGCGCGAAGAGGGTGCGAGCGCCATCGCTCATGGCTGCACCGGTAAGGGCAACGACCAGGTTCGGTTCGACGTAAGCACCCGCGCTCTCGCTCCCGACCTCGAGATCATCGCGCCCGTCCGCGAGCACCGCATGAGCCGCGACGAGCAGATCGAGTGGGCGGCCGAGCGCAAAGTGCCCGTCCCGGCGACCAAGGCCAGCCCCTACAGCACCGACGAGAACCTCTGGGGCCGTAGCATCGAGGCGGGCATGCTCGAAGACCCGTGGCAGGCGCCGCCGGAGGACATCTACGCCTGGACGAGGTCAGTCCCCGACGCGCCCGAGACCCCGCGCGAGATCGAGATCGGCTTCCATGCCGGGCACCCGGTCAGCCTCGATGGCGAGGAGATGGATGGCGTGACGCTGGTTCAGACCTTGAATCAGTGGGCAGGGGAGCACGGCGTCGGCCGGACCGACATGGTCGAGGACCGCCTGATCGGCATCAAGTCACGGGAGATCTACGAGGCGCCTGCGGCGTGGACACTACATAACGCGCACGAGGCCCTGGAACAGCTCACGCTCTCCAAGCAACAGCTCCGGTTCAAGAACAGCCTTCGCCAGGACTACGCGGATCTGATCTACAACGGACTCTGGTTCACT
This sequence comes from uncultured Chloroflexia bacterium, assembly GCA_963736015.1. Lineage (GTDB taxonomy): Bacteria > Chloroflexota > Dehalococcoidia > DSTF01 > JACRBR01 > CAVTNG01. The sequence goes on from CAVTNG010000010.1 coordinate 215,756, forward strand.
GCGCACCACCAGGACCTCGCGGCGTACGTGCACAGCACGCAGCGATACGTTACGGGCGCGATCCGCATGCGTCTCCACAAGGGGCAGGCCGTTGCGATAGGGAAGCGATCGCCGCGAAGCCTCTACAGCTACCAGCTCGCGACGTACGACCGGGGCGACCAGTTCGACCAGGGCAACGCCGTCGGTTTCATCAACATCTGGGGGCTCCCCGTCGCCCAGCAGGCACGCGAGCAATTGCTTGCCGACGGCGACCGCCCCTTCCAACTCGAGACCAGTGAGACCGAAGCGCCCGGAGAACCGTGACCCAATGCGCGGTCTGACATGCGCGCGACTCCGCACAGGCACGCTCTGCGCGTTCGCGGCATCGCTCCTCCTGCTAAGCGGATGCAGCGATTCGTCGCTCGGCGCCAAGCCGTCGCCCGAGACCATCGCCACAGCCGAATCGATCTCCCGCCCCGTGCGGATCCTCGCACCAGCTAGCACGACACCGGAGAGTGGCGAGGACGCCAATCTCTCCGTCGCGCTCAACGGCCACGTCTTCGGCCACGGCGACACCGGCGTCATCCTCGCCCACATGCGCCCCGCAGACCAGACCGCGTGGTTCCCCTTCGCGACGAAGCTGGCCGACACCGGCCGCTTCACCGCCATGACCTTCGACTTCCGCGGATTCGGCGAGTCGCCCGGCGACAAGGAGTTCGACCGCGTCGATACCGACCTCGAGGCTGCCTACCACTACATGCGCGATACGCTCGGCATCGAGAAGATATTCCTCGTGGGCGCCAGCATGGGCGGCACCGCGTCGCTCGCCGTCGGTGCCCGCGAGCCCGTCGCGGGCGTCGTGTCAATCTCCGCGCCCGCCCAGTTCGAGGTCCTCGACGTCACGGAGGACGTCGAGACCATCCACGCACCGAAGCTCTTCGTGGCGAGCCAGGACGACGTTCCCGCAGAAAACAGCCTTCGCGATCTCGTTGACGCTGCCTCCCCGCCAACGGACCAACACGTATACGACGGAGACGCCCACGGCACCGCCCTCTTCGACAGCCCGAATGCGGAGGACTTAACGCAGCGCCTGGTCGACTTCCTCACCGCGAACTGATTCAGTTGCCGGGCCGCGGCTCCCGACGTACGCTCACCACATGTCGCAGGCAACCGGGATCGCAGAGGCCGAGCTCATCGCGCTGTCCGAGATAGTCGGCGCGCCGATCGTCGAACGGAAGGGCGAGCGCATCGCGCGTGTCAAAGACGTCGTCGCACGCATGGAGGAAGGCGCCTATCCGCAGGTCACAGGTCTCGTGTCTCACGCAGGCGGCCGCGACTTCTATATTCCGGTCTCGCGCATCGAGTCGATCACACAGAACCTCGTGCAACTCAACAGCGCGGCAGTCAATGTCGGGCGTTTCGAGCGCCGGGACGGCGAACTGCTACTGAAGAAGGACGTACTTGACCGGCAGGTCATCGACGTCGTTGGCACACGTGTCGTGCGCGTAAACGACCTCTATCTGGCGCGTGGTTTTGGCGGCTACCGCCTCGTCGCGCTCGACACCGGCGGCCGCGCCATCGTGCGTCGTCTCGTACCGTCCGGCATGCGCTCGCGGTTCACTGGCCGCATGCTCACCGACTGGCGCGAGATCGAATACCTGATGTCGGACTCGCCCTCCGTCCGTCTCCGCACACGCCACATCCAGCTCCGTAAGCTCCGACCTCAGCAACTCGCTCGTATCGTCTCCGGCCTCAGCAAGCAGGAGGGAGCCGAGGTGCTCTCGTCGCTCGACGAGGAGCAGGCCGCCGACACGCTCGAGGAGCTCTCGACCGAACAGCAGGCGCAGCTCTTGAGCGTCATGCCCGTTGAACAGGCCGCGGATCTCATCGAGGAGATGGAACCGGACGAGGCCGCCGATGTCCTCGCGAAGGTCCCCGGTCCGCGTCAGGATCAGCTCCTCGATGAGATGGAGCAGCCGGAGTCCGAGGCAGTCCGAAAGCTGCTCGAATACGACAGCGACAGCGCCGGCGGCGTCATGACAACGAACGTCCTGACCATCGCCCCGGAAGCTCCGGTTGCGGATGCCCTCCGCGTCTACAACTCGCAGGAGGACGCCCCGGACTTCGCGTACTACTTCTTCGTCCTCGACCCGGATGGGCGGCTCGAAGGCGTCCTCAGCATGCGCCAGGTGCTGGCAGCCCACGCGGGCGCGCTCGTGCGCGATGTCATGACGCGCGAGCCGGTCACGGTGCGGCCCGGTGACGAGCCAAGACCTGTCGCCGAGACTATCGCCGAATATAATCTTCTTGCGATCCCCGTCGTCGACGATGAGAACCGCTTCCTTGGGGCGATCACCGTTGATGACGTGCTGGACGTGGTACTTGGCGAGTCATGGAGGCGTGGACGCAGCCGCGGTTTCGGCGGCTGAGTTGAAATGATCGGCGACCGTCATTCGGGACGTAAGGACGCAGCAAGGGCCCACCCCCGGTGAGCCGCACGCTGTAGAGGGCGCGCGGCTGCGCCCGCGTGCCCGCCGCTTCCCGAGCCTCCTTCTCCTCCTGGGCATACTCGGACCCGGCCTCATCGCAGCCAATGCCGGCAACGACGCGGGCGGCATCGCCACCTATTCCGCGACCGGCGCCCGCTACGGCTACCAGCTCCTCTGGGTGATGCTCATCATCCTTGTCGCCCTGATCGTCGTGCAGGAGATGTGCGCTCGCCTCGGCTCGGTCACCGGTATGGGCTTTTCGGAGCTGGTGCGCGAGCGCTTCGGCATCCGCCTCACATCGTTCGTCGTGCTCGCCCTCCTCGTCGCCAACTTCGGCACGGCCTTCTCAGAGTTCGTCGGCATCGGAGCTGCCGCCGAGCTGCTCGGTGTCTCGAAGCTGCTCGCCATCCCCATCGGCGCGGCGCTGCTCTGGACGCTCGTCGTGTTCGGCTCCTACAAGATCGTCGAGCGCGTCTTCCTCGCGATGGCGCTCGTCTTCCTCGCCTATCCCATCGCCGCCGTCCTCGGCCATCCCGACTGGAGCGGTGTCGCGCACGGCCTCCTCGTGCCCAGCGTCCCGCAGTCAGGCGGCGGCATCAAGATCATCATCGCCCTCATTGGCACCACGGTCACACCGTACATGCAGCTATACCTGCAGTCGTCGGTCGCAGAGAAGGCAGTGCGGCCCGAGGACTACGTGTACGAGCGCATCGACGTCGTCGCCGGTTCGGTGTTCGCGAACTTCGTCGCCGTGACAATCATGATCGCCACCGCTGCAGCGCTGTTCCACGAAGGCATCAGGGTGGAAGACGCGTCCGACGCCGCGCAGGCGCTCGAGCCAGTCGCCGGTTCCGCCGCCACGGTGCTCTTCGCCGTCGGCCTGCTCGGCGCCTGTATGCTCGCCGCGCCAGTGCTCGCGCTCACGACGTCCTACTCCGTCACCGAGGCCATCGGCCTGGAGAAGGGCGTCTCGCAGACGTTCTCCCGCGCCCCTGTCTTTATCGGGCTGTTCTCGGGCATCATCTTCTGCTCGGCCGCCCTCGCGCTCGCGCCGGGCATCCCGTTCACGAGCACGCTTATCGCGATCCAGCTCATCAACGCCGCCGTTCTGCCCGTCGTCATCTTCTCGCTGCTTCGGCTCACCAACGACCGGGAGCTCATGGGCGCGCGCGCCAACGGCCCCGCGTTCAACGTCATCGCGCTCGTCACCGCCGGCGTCGTCATCGGCCTGTCGCTGATCCTGCTCGCCATCACCGTCGCCGCGTTCTTCGGCTGACCGCGTCGCTCATCTCCCTCCGGCGCTTCTGCCTTGATCGAGACGCGCCCACCGCGCACCCTTACCACCGCATTAAACACAAATCGCCGCGAAGGGACTGACATGCTCGCACTCGAAGGGATCAAGATTCTCGACCTGTCGCGCCTCGCCCCGGGCCCGTTCTGCTCCATGATGCTCGGTGACCTCGGGGCCGATGTGCTCCTCGTCGAGGCGCCGGCCGACGGCAAGCTCGCCGCCGCGATTGGCGGCGCCCGCAGCGCCGATGCCGAGCGCATCGCCGCCTACAACATGATGGGCCGCAACAAGCGCAGCATCGTCCTCAATCTGCGTGAGCCCGACGCGCGCGAGATCTTCTACAAACTCGCGGAGACCGCCGACGTCGTGCTAGAGGGATTCCGTCCCGGCGTCGTAAAGCGCCTCGGCGTCGACTACGAGACGCTGAGCCAGCGCAACCCGCGCATCGTCTACTGCTCGCTATCCGGCTTCGGGCAGACGGGCCCATACAGCCAGCTCGTCGGCCACGACATCAACTACATTTCCGTCGGCGGTGCGCTCGGCATGGTCGGCTGGCCCGACAGCCCGCCCGCCATCCCGATGAACATCATCGCCGACTTCGCGGGGGGCGGGATGCATGCCGCGTTTGGCATCCTCGCCGCGCTCATGGCCCGCGAGCGCACAGGCAAGGGCCAGTACGTCGATATCGCGATGTCCGATGGCGTCCTCTACCTGCTCGCCAGCATGGTCGGCAACGTGTTCATGGGCGGCGCATCGCCGACGCGCGGCGGCACGCTCCTTAACGGATCCGTTCCCCACTACAACGTCTACGAGTGCAGCGACGGCGGCTGGATCAGCATCGGCAGCCTGGAGCCGCACTTCTTCGTGAACCTGTGCAAGACGATGGAGTGCGAGCAGTACATCCCGCACCAGTACGACGCCTCGAAGCGCGAAGAGATCGCCGCCTACTTCCGCGAGCGCTTCGCCACGAAGACGCGCGACGAGTGGTTCGAGATCCTGAGCCAGAGCGACATCTGCGCCGGCCCCGTCTACTCGCTCGAAGAGGCCCTGCGCGACCCGCACAACCTCGCCCGCCAGATGGTGGTCGAGGTCGAGCATCCGACGCTCGGCGCCATCAAGCACGTCGGCATCGGCACGAAGCTCTCAGACACGCCCGGCGCCGTCCGCAGCACGGCCCCGCTCCCCGGCCGCGACACCGACGCTGTGCTGAGCGGGATCGGCTACGACGCCACCTCGATCGCCGGCCTGCGTGAACGCAAGGTCGTGGCCTAACAGAAGAGCCAGGGAACTCGGCCCTACTCGCCCACCAGCTTCTCGATCTCCTCGCGCGTCAGCAGCGGGATCGCGCCCGACTTCCACACGCTGTCGTCGAGGCCCGCTAGGCACTCCGAGAAGAGCTCGCGCGTCTTCAGCTCCAGGTCCTGCATGCTCAGGTCCGTCATGTGCTTTAGGATGCCCTGGCCCTTCTTCACGTGCGTGCGCTCGTCGGCTCGGATGAAGTCCGCGATGTGGGCGACCATCGAGTCGCCGCGCCGGTCCGCCTCCTCCACGAGGCGCGAGATGGTCTTCAGGATCGCTACTTCGCCGAAGAGGTTGATCTCCGCCATCGCGTACTCCGGCTCCATCGGTCCCCGGCAGGTCGATGACGTCAGGCGGTTTGGCAGCTCCCACGGGTCGTACCCGGCGATCGCCAGCGCCCGATGCCCGATCTCCGTGTGCCGCGCCTCGTCCCAGGTGATGCGCGCCAGCGCGTACTCCGCGTCGAAGTTTCGGAAGCGGATGTCCCACAGGAACGTCCCGAACGCCTCGATGGCGTCCACCTCGTCGCGCTGGGTGCGCAGGAAGTACAGCCGGAACTGTTCGTACGAGTTCGGCTCGAAGCGCGGTTGCCCGTCGCCGCGGTCGTAGTCGCCGGTGTGAGCGAACGTCAGCAACCGCGAATCCCGCATCGGCACCGTTCCGCGCACGTACGGCGTCTCGTCGCAGCGCATCGACACCGGCGCGGCGGCCTTTGCGTCCGCTCCCGACACGCCGCCGATCGCCGCCAGCGCTTCCCGCAGGTGCCAGCGCCAAGTCTCGATGCGCGTCTCCTCGATGCCGCCGTCGATGTACGCCGCCACCGCCTCGTCCGCCCACGCCAGCATCGGCTCGTAGTCGACGAGGATGCGCTTCAGCGCACGGATCGTCGGCGCGTCCGTTACCGGGTCCGTGTCGTCGATGTGATGGCGGTACGCCGTCTCGAGCGCACGCCCCAGCACCTGGTGCACCCCCACGAGCAGTTCCGGGGTGTCCGCGGCGAGCAGCACTTCTTCGATCAGCCGGTCGATGCCTGCATCACGGAATGCGTCGATGTCGTCGAGCCGCGTCTCCTGCTCCGTCAGGCGCTCGCGCAGCGTGCGCGCCGCGTCCGCGTGCCAGAAGATGTGCCGCCCCGTCTCGACCTTCACCTCGAACTCGGGGATCGCGAGCGTCCACGACCCGAGCGCCTGCGCCAGCCGCCGCTCGAAGTAGAAGTAGCGCAGCAGCCGCCGCTTGTTCTCGTCTACCGTGAACTTCCCGCCCATCACCCGCGCGTCGCGCGGGAAGCGATACGGGAACGCCCGCTCGCGTTCCTGCGCCGCCGCCCGCTCTTCCGGCCGCGAGATGGCGGGGTAGGGCCTGCGTGGGTTCTTCTCACCCGCGGGATCCGATGATGCGCCGTTCGTTGTCATGTCGTCCTCGATCGCCTGCTCGTTGGGCTGATTCTAATGCCGGCGCGGCGTTCGCGTCATCGGCAGCGTTCGGTTGCCCGCGTCAAGACACCGCCCTATAGTGAACCCGCGCACAATCGAAGCCGGAGCGCCAGCCGGAGCCGCTTTGCTCGACAACGAAGCCACCCTCGAGATCCAGCACCTCGTCCGCGACTTCAAGCCGGCCGATGGCGACCTCCTCGGTGCGCTCCACGCCGTCCAGCATCGCTACGGCTACGTCCCCAAGATGGCCATCGGCGTCGTCGCCCGCCAACTGCGCCTCAGCGAGGCGAAGGTCTACGGCGCGCTCACGTTCTACAGCGAGTTCCGCCTCACGCCTCCGCCGGAGACGCTGGTCGGCTGGTGCAGCAGCATCACCTGCCGCCTCAAGGGCGGCGACCGCATCAGGAAGATCCTTGAGGCCGAACTCGGCATCGGCATGGGCGAGAACACCCCGGACAACAAGCTCGGCCTTCACCTCGCGCAGTGCAACGGCACTTGCGAGCATGCCGCGCAGCTCTGGGTGAACGGCGACGTCGTCGGCCCTCTCGATGCCGCCTCAGCCGTACGTCTTTGTCGCGACCTGAAGGCGAAGGCCTGAGCGTGCCAGCGTACGAGGAGCTCCACGCCGCCGCACTCGAAGCCTGGAAGGCCGTCGAAGACCCGCCGCGGCCGCTCTTCGTCGTTTCCATCAACACGTCGTCGATCGCCTCCGGAGCCCGCGACACGTTCGCCGCCCTGCGGGAGATCAGCGCGGGTGAGGGCTTCGATGTCGCGCAGACGGGCGACACCGGCCTCGCCTGGGCCGAGCCGGTCATCGAGGTGCGCAAGCCGGGCGGCGAGCGCATCCTCTACGGCCACGTTACCGCCGACAGGGCCGCTGCCTTCGCGTCGGCCGCGCTCGCCGGCGTCGCGAGCGAGCACGTCGATCGGTGCTATCTCGTCCGGACCGAGCGGCGTCCCCGCGCTCGAGTCCATCGATTGGATGCGCCCGCAGACGCGGTGGCTGATGCACAACTGCGGCGTCATCGACCCCGACAGCATCGACCACTACATCGCCCGCGGCGGTTACGGCACGTTCATCGAGGCGGCGCAGACCGACCGCGGCGAACTGATCGAGGTGATCACCGGCTCGACGCTGAAGGGCCACTCCGGTTCGTTCTTCTCCACCGGCACCAAGTGGGGCTTCCTGCGCGACGCCAACGCGTCGCAGAAGCATCTGGTCTGCAACGCGGACGAAGGCGATCCCGGCGCCTGGGTGAACCGCGTGCTCATGGAGTCCGACCCGCACTCGATCATCGAAGGCATGCTCATCGGCGCCTACGCCACCGGCGCGACGCGCGGCTGGATCTACATCCGCGACGAGTACCCGCTCGCCATCGAGCGCATGCGCACGCGCCATCGAGCAGGCGCGCGAGCGCGGCATCATCGGCGACGAATGCGCTCGGCACCGGCGTCGAGTTCGACCCCGAAGTCATCCGCGGCGCTGGCGCCTACGTCTGCGGCGACGAGACCGGCCTCATCTCGTCGATCAACGACGACCGCGGCATGCCGCGCATCAAGCCGCCGTTCCCGGCGCAGCGCGGCGTCCTCGAGCAGCCCACGAACGTGAACAACGTCGAGACTTACGCCTGCGTCACGACGCTTCTGCGGGTCACGCCCGAGACGTACAGCACTGTCGGCACCGAGAACAACCGCGGCACGAAGATGTTCACCGTCTCCGGCGACGTGCGAGAAGCAGCGGCTGCATGGAGGTGCCGTTCGGCACGACCGTGAAGGATGTGCTCGCCGCCGTCGGTGGCATCGCCGGCGGGCGCGAGTTCAAGGCGCTCCAGCAGGGCGGCCCGCTCTCCGGCCTCCTCCCCGCGCACATCGCCGCGGATCTCCCACTCGAGCCGGAGCCGTTCCGGCCGCTCGGCGCCGGCATGGGCGGCGGCGGCCTCGTGTTCGTCGACGACACCGCCTGCGTCGTCGACCTGAACCTGATGTTCTCGTGGTTCCTCGAAGATGAGTCCTGCGGCCGCTGCACCACCTGCCGCGGCGGCAACCAGCGCGTGATCGAGATCTTCCGCCGCTGGTCTCGAGGCGAGGGCGAGGCTGATGACGTCGAGCGCCTCAAGTCGCTCGGCGACTCGATGCAGTACTCGAACTGCTTCCACGGCACGCTCTCGCCCGTGATCATCCGCAACACGCTGACGCACTTCAAGGACGACTGGGACGCCCACGTCAGCGGGCACCGTTGCCCGGCGAAGGTCTGCGCCGGGCTGATCCGCTACGCCGTCGCTAACCAGACCGCTGCCGTCGCCGAAGCCGCGGAGATCTGCCCGACCGATGCCATCGTCCAGGCCGGCGGCGCCTGGCGCATCGACGACGAGAAGTGCGTCCGATGCAACGCCTGCAACGACATCGCGCCGGACGACATCGTCATCGAAGACAAGTTCAAGGACGTCATCCCGCTTCGCACGCTAGTTCCGGCCGACGTCGCCCGCTCAGGCTAGCCCGCCGACGTCCGCAGCCGCTTGCCGACGATGTCGCGGTGCCCGCGCACGTAGTCCGCGGCCATCATCGCTCGCCCACCCGGCTGGCTGTACCTTCGATATGCCGACGTCATTGCCCGTCGTCGCGACCGCGAAGCCGGCGCCGAACAGCGGCGATTCCTCGACGCCGGTGAACGTGAAGATCGTCCCCGGCGCGTCGCCCGACCGATGCTGCAACTCAATCGCCTCGAGGATGCGCAGCGGTTGGCCATCGAGGTACGTGAACGCGACGGGCCACGGGTTGTACGCTCGCACCTTCCGCTCGATCCGCTCTGCGCTGTCCGCATCCCAGTCGATGAGCGCGTCCTCCTTCTTGACCGGCGGCGCGTACGTCACGAGCGTGTCGTCCTGCGCCCGTGGCGTGATCTCACCCCGCTCGTACCGCGGCAACACGTCCACCAGCGCCCGCGCGCCCGCCTCGGCGATGCGATGCGTGAGCGAATGCGTCGTGTCGTCGGGCTGCATGGGTACCTGGGCCTGCGCCAGGATCGGTCCTGCATCGAGCTTGAGCGCCACCCGCATGATCGTCGCCCCCGACACGCGGTCTCCGGCCAGGATCGCCGCCGTCACCGGCGATGCCCCCCGCCATCGCGGCAGCAGCGATGCATGCACGTTCAACACGCCGAGCCGAGGCGCGTCGAGGACCGGCTGCTTCAGGATCTGCCCGTACGCCGCGATCACGCCGACGTCCGGAGCCAGTTCGCGGATCTCGTCCACGACCTCCGCCGTGCTGATGGATGCCGGCTGGCGCACAGCGAGCCCGTACTCGATCGCCATCTTCTTCACGGCGGGTGCCGCCGTCTTTCGCCCCCGACCCGCAGCCCGGTCAGGCTGCGTGAAGACGGCGACGATCTCATGCCCGCTTTCGATCAGCGCCCGTAGCGATGGTAGCGCGAATTCGGGCGATCCCATGAAGACAATTCGCATGCGGGCCGAGCATAGCACGGCCCGGACGGTGCCTCGTATACTCACGCCGGCACCGGGAGGGAAGCCGTGATTCGATACCTCGCCATCTTCACCATCGCCTGTGCGATCTTCGCCGCCGCCTGCGACAGTGGAGGCTCCGACAGCACGCCAACCGCCGTTGCGACTGCCGCAGCGAGCGCGACGGCCGGATCCTCCGCCACCTCGACAGGCGTCGCCCGCCGTGACCGGGACCGCCGGTACTGGCGCTCTGATCACCATCGACGAGCCCGGCGGATGGTGCAGCGGTCGATGTCCCGATTGCCGTCTCCGGCACCGCCAACGTCTTCGAGGGTGTCCTCCAGCTCGCGATTCTCGACGCCGGCGGCTCGACGATCTGCCAGCGCACGGTCCAGGCAGCACCGGGCACCGAGCACCGCGCCCGGTACATGGGAGACGAAGATAGCCTTCGCGCCGCCGCTCACGGCGCAGACGGCGACGCTCCGCGCCTTCGACTTCAGCGCGCGCGACGGTCAGGAGGAGAATGTCGTCACGCGCAGCGTCACCGTTTCCAACGAAATGCCCGCGATCGTAATCGAATCGCCGCGCTGCAACTCCACCTTCGGCCCGACCGCCGCCATCGAGGTCACCGGCACCGCGCAGGTCTTCGAAGCCGCACTCACGGTGGAGCTGCGCGACGCATTCGGACGCTCGTTCCTCCAGCAGCACGTCACAGCAACCGACGGCATCGCGCGCGGTACATGGGCTGCTTCGTTCGATCTCTCGCAGCTCCCCGCCGGCGGCGGTGCATACGACATCATTGCCTACGACTTGAGCGCGCGTGACGGATCAGTCGAAAACGAGTTTGCCATTCCCATAACGGTCGCGCCGTGACGCCAGCCGGTGCTGATGTGAAGCGCGTCGAAGGGGTCATCTTCGGTCGCGTTCAGGGTGTCGGCTATCGCGACTTCGTCCGCCGCGAGGCCGATGCCCGAAAGCTCACCGGCTACGTCCGCAACAGCGACGACGGCAAGGCGGTCGAGTTCGTCGCTGAGGGCGGCGAAGCCGGGCTGCAAAGACTTCCTCGCCGCCGTCCGTGAGGGTCCCCGGTTCGCGCAGGTGACAGACCTGACGGTCTCCTGGAGCGAGGGCAGCGGCGGCTTCGCCCGCTTCAGCGTCGAGATGTAGCCGCCGCTCGGCCTCAGGCCAGCAGCATCGCTTCCACTTCCTCGCCTGCGCGAACTTCGGCGACGTCCTCCGGCACGATCGCCAGCGCGTTCGCCAGCGCCATCGATGTGAGGACTCCCGACCCCTGCGGCCCGGTGAGCGACGCATGCCAGCGCCCGTCCTCGCCGTGCCGCAGGATCGCCCGTGCGTACACCCGTCGGCCATCCTGGTTCTCGATCGGCTCATCGACGATCGCGCGTACCGTCGGTCGCTGGCAGTCCGCGCGCCCGAGCATCTTGTAGATCGCCGGCCGCCCGAACAGCTCGAACGACACCATCGAGCTGACCGGATTGCCGGGCAGTCCAATGTGGGGCACCCGCCGTCCGCCGGACGTGAACGACCCGAACGCAAGCGGTTTGCCCGGCCGCATCCGCACCGTCCAGAAGTTGATCTCGCCTTCCTTCGCCAGCACGTCCTTCACGACGTCGTAGTCCCCCCGCGACACGCCCGCCGACGTCACCAGCATGTCCGCATCGAAGCCCTCGTGCAGCTTCGCCGTCAGCGCCTCGACCGTGTCCTGCGCGATGCCCAGCCGCTTTGGAATTCCGCCACTCGCACGCACCATCGCCGAGATGCTGTACGCGTTGCTGTCGTAGATCTGCCCCGGCTGCAGTGGAGTTCCGGGCTCGACGACTTCGTCGCCGGTGGAGAGAATCGCGACGACCGGCCGCCGGTGCACCCTGACCGTCGCTAGGCCGAGCGAGGCAAGCACGCCAATCTGCGGCGCATGCAGTACCGCGCCCTTGCGGATGACCGTGTCGCCGCTGCGCAGATCTTCACCCGCGTGCCGGATGTTCGCACCAGTCGTCCGCGGCCTTCAGGACGGCGACGGAATCGCGCGCCTTCGCGAATGAACCGAACGCCCGCCCCTCCGGCTCGTCCGTCTCCTCGAACGGCACGACGGCATCCGCTCCGGTCGGAATAGGCGCGCCCGTCATGATTCGCACCGCCGTACCTGGCTCGACGCTTCCGTCGAATACGTACCCGGCGGCCAGTTCACCGATCACTCGCAGCCGCATCGGAGACGCCTCGGCCGCGCCGGTCGTATCCGCCGCACGCACGGCGTATCCGTCCATCGCCGTATTGTCGAGCGGCGGGATCGTGATCTCCGAAGCGATGTCGTCGGCCACGACCTGGCCGAGCGCATCGAGAATCGGCCGCTCCTCGGACTCGAGCAGGGAGAAGTGCGAGAGGATGCGCTCCAGCGCCTCTTCGACGGAGATCATGCGCCCGATCCCTGTGTGCGCGTCCAGCTACGGACAGCTTAGATCGGCGTCCTCGGCGCCGGGCTGCGTCAGCTCAGCTCCGAGGATCACCGCCATGTTGACCTTGGCGTACCCGGGCACCTCAGACGCGGTGACCGTCACGGTCACGCTCTCCTGGTCGGATCCTGTGTACGTCGCGTAATACTCGCCGTTCGACTCCGTCGTGAGCGCCTGCGTCCAGTCGTGATTCGGCAGCTCCGTCTTGAAGTAGTTGGCCACGTTCTCGGGCGAGTCTTTCACGTACGCCTCGACGTAGTGCGACTTCGTCCCGCCCGACGATATCGTCGACGCACTGGTCACTCGCACGTTCGAGGGCAAAGGCACGCGGTCCTTCGGGAAGTCCGAGCCCAGGCCCTGCTCCGGCGGCAGGTCGGCCGACGTCGCTGTCGAGTCGCCGGACGTCGAGGTCGATGAGTCGCTCGCGCTCGTCTCCTCGCCTTCGGGAGTGTCGTCGCTCGTCGGTGTGTCGCTGTTTGACGAGGAATCGAGGTTGCCGGCCGTCGCGACAATCGTCGTCTTGTCACCGTCGCCGGCACCAGACACGACTAGGTAAAACTGCTGACTCCCGTCGGCGCTCTCGCCCGTCCAGTACGAAGTGTCGTTCGCCGTCCCATTCGCCGTCGACTTCCAGTTTCCGCTCTTGAACGCGTCGCTGTAGAACTTCGCGACGTCGTCGACGCCATCGCCCGTCGTCCACGTCACGACGGTCCCGCTCACGTCACCCTGCGTCCCACTGTAGCTGCCTTGCACGTCGGCGCCGTCGTACACAGGGAAATCATCTGGGAAGCTGTCGGGCACCTTGTTGCTGGTGCTCACCTGGACATCACCGTTGTCGGTCTTGATCGTCTTCGTGCTCCCGCCCCCGCCACATGCGACCCCGGCAACTGCGGTCATGGCCAAGGCGACGGATGATAATGAATCTGATCATCTGTATGCCCCGTTCAACACTAGCTCCACATTGCAGGATCATAACACTCGCACTAGCGCATGTCACTCCGCCTGCCACAAGCACCCACGATGCGTCTCCTCAGCGCGTTTCTCCAGCTCGATGATCGGCCCGCGTAGCGCGCCGTCCTCGCGCCATGCGTACGCGAGGCCTTCGGCCGTCACTTCCGCATCGACAGAGAGCCCTTGCGCGGTAAAGACATAACGCAGCAGCCGGCCATAACGGTCACGGTCTCGCGCGTCGGCTCGCAGCCGCACTTCCTGGCCCGCTAACTCGCGTAACCGCGCCGTGGCATCGGTCGAGCACGGCTCGCCGACTTCGCGCGCGTTGATCCCGTACAGGCGCACCGTCTCATCACGGCCGTCGATCGAGACGTGAAGCGTGTCGCCATCAACGATCCGCGCCACCTGCGCCGCCTGCATCGAACCTGGATCGGCGCACAGCACCGTCTCGGCCGTCGGTGGTCCGCTCGGGTAGGGCGGCGCACACACGGGCGTCGTTAATTGCGGCGTTTACTTTCGGGACACCGACGTTTGCTCCGCCGAAGCGCTGGGCGTCTCCGAGGGTGCCGTGTTCGCGGCGCCTCCGTTGCCGCACGAGGCGTCGCCGTACGACTCGGGCGCAGGCAGACCCGCACGCCAAGACGAGGGCCGCGGTCGTAATCAGCGCACCCAATACGGCAATTTCTCGTAGCCTTCATCGTCGCCGATGCTAGCACAGCGGCGCGACAAGACCCGTCGCGTTGACGCGACCCGCCCGAGCCGGTATGGATGGCCGCGCAAGGAGGTCTCGTGGCCGCGCCTGAGCTCGATGTCGTTGGCATGGGCAACGCCCTCGTCGACGTGATCGCCCACGTCGACGACACGTTCCTCACCGAACAGGCGCTCACGAAGGGCGCTATGACGCTCATCGACGCCACCCGCGCGCAAGCGCTGTACGATGCCATGCCACCCGCCGTCGAGCGCTCCGGAGGCTCTGCGGGCAACACCATGGCCGGCATCGCCTCGCTCGGCGGGCGCGGCGCCTACATCGGAAAGATCGCGCCCGACGAGCTCGGCGACGTGTTCCGGCACGACATCCGCGCCATCGGCGTCCGCTTCGAGGTCGACAGCGGCCCTCCCGATGGCCTCCCGACCGGCCGCTGCCTCATCTGCGTCACGCCAGACGCGCAGCGCACCATGCAGACGTACCTCGGCGCCGGCATGGCACTCCAGCCCTCCGATGTCGACGACGAGCTCGTCGCCAGCGCGCAGATCACCTTTCTCGAGGGATATCTCTGGGATCCGCCTGGCGCGAAACAGGCGTTCCGCAAGGCGGCGCAGATCGCGCACGCGGCCGGCCGCCAGGTTGCGCTCTCGCTCTCGGACCCGTTCTGCGTCGAGCGCTTCCGCGACGAATTCGTCGACCTCGTCGAGCACCACGTCGATGTCCTCTTCGCGAACGAACACGAGATCGTCTCGCTGTATCAGGCGGCATCCTTCGACGACGCCCTCCAACGCGTGCGCGCCGTCTGCTCGATCGCCGCCCTCACGCGCAGCGAGAAGGGGTCTGTCGTCGTATCTGGCGACGAGGTCCACGTGATCGATGCCGAGCCGATCGCCCGCGTGGTCGACACGACGGGTGCCGGCGACCTCTACGCAGCGGGCTTCCTCTACGGTCTCACGAGCGGCGCAGACATCCGCACCTGCGCGCGCATCGCGTCGATCGCCGCCGCCGAAGTGATCGGGCACACGGGCCCACGTCCGGAGACGTCGCTCGCCACGCTCGTCGCTCAGAAGCTGTCCGGCTGAGTTCCCGGCTCGTCGTCGACCGCACGCATCGCGTCGTCCAGCAACTCGATGACGTGCACGACCCGCGCGTCCATCCCGCGCTCCCGCACGCCGGCCTCGATCTGCGTCATGCAGCCGGGATTCGCGGTCGCAATGACGCCCGCCCGCGTTGCCTCGATGTCATTCATCTTCCCCGCGAGCAGCCGTCGTGACATCTCCCCCTGAACAATGCTGTAGATACCGGCGCTTCCGCAGCACCGGTCAGGCCCCGCCATCTCGCGTAGATGGAGTCCCGGAATCGCCGCTAGGATCCGCCGTGGCGCGGTCCGCACCTTCTGCGCGTGCACCAGGTGGCACGAATCCTGGTACGTGACGTCGACGCGGACCTCCCTGAGCGGACCGAGTTCGTGTTCGGCCACAAACTCAAGCACGTCCTTCGTCATCGTCGCGAAGGCCGCCGCGCGCGCCGCGTATTCCTCGTCGCCGTGGAGCAGCTCGTCGTACTCCTTCATCGTCGAGCCGCATCCAGCGGAGTTGACGACGATCGCCTCCACCCCGGCGCGCTCGAACGCATCGACGTTCTCACGCGCCAACTCTCGCGCGGTGCGCCGGTCGCCGGCGTGCAGGCTGAGCGCGCCGCAGCACGTCTGCGCTCGCGGCATGATCGCGCGATAACCCAGCCGGTTCAGCACGCGCACCGTCGCCTCGTGCGCCCCCGGGTACAGGTGCGGCATCACGCAGCCGGTGAGCAGCGCGACCGAGCGAGTTAGCCCCGCCACCTGCCTTGGCGCCCGAAATCCCGCCTTCGGCAAGGCGGGCAACGACGCCTCCGCTTGCAGCATCGACATTGGTAGCACGCGACGAGCCACCGCGCGCAACGGAGACCGCTCGTACAGCCGCAGCGCCCCCATCGCCGCCGCGATGCGACGACGGTGCGGAAGGATCTGCCGCAGCGCAGCAGCCCGCAGCGCCCACGAGCGCGGCCGCGCGCCACTCTCGATCAACTCCGCGCGGGCCGTCTCCATGATCCGCCCGTATTGCACGCCCGAGGGGCACGCCGTTTCGCACGCCCGGCATTGCAGGCAGAGATCCAGGTGCCCCATCAGCGGCGGCGTCGCCTTCGCGCGCCCCGATGTGACGGCATCGATGAGCGCAATCCGCCCGCGCGGCGAGTCCGTCTCCGTCCCCAGCTCCAGGTACGTCGGACATGCCTGCAGGCAGAAGCCGCAGTGCACGCATCGCGCGATGTCCGCGGCCAGCGAGGGCGTCCGGTCCGCGGACGCGGTTCCGAGCACTACAGCCTCCCCAGGAAACGGCCCGGCGACAATGTTCGCTTCGGGTCCAATTCGTCCTTCAGTCGCCGCATGATCTCGAAGTCGGCGCGCGATGCGCCGAAGACGTCGATTTCCCGCTTGACCGGCACTGACGCGGCCTCAACGACGACGCTGCCTCCGTACTTCGCCGCAAGCCCGTGTGCCATCTGTATCATCGCCAGCGCCTTCGCGTCACTTGCACCATCCGTGACGACTCGTATCAGCCCGCACGATGTCGTCGCCGACATCCGTACCGCAGCGTGCTCGCGGTCCACCCTCTCGCAGACCGCGGCGACATGTTGCACCGGCGTGCTCACCCGCAGCGCGAGGCCTCCCCGCATGAAGGCACTCGCCCAATCCTCCCACACGTCCTCACGGCAGTCAGCGACCTCGGCCGATGCGTCGCGCGAAATCCGCGCGATGTCGCGCACCGTGCGTTCCACCGCCGCGGCTGACGACGCAACGCGCAGCAGCACACACCAACGGGCGTCTCCGACCACCACGTCCGAGGCCGCAGGCGACAGCGTCTCGAGCGCCCGGATCGGCAGCCCCGAGTCGTTGATCACCCGGGCAACCTCGATCGCCTGTGCCCCCGATGCGCACGGGATCGACGCACTTCGGTCCACCTTCGCGCGCGGCGCGACTTTGAAGGCCGCCTCGACGATCACACCCAGTGTCCCCAGCGCGCCAACGTGAAGTTTGTGCATGTCGTATCCCGTCACGTTCTTCACCACGCGCCCGCCCGACTTGCTCGTGCTGCCATCCCCATGTACCACGCGGCCGCCGAGGAGCCAGTCCCGCAGCGTCCCGTGTGCGTGCCGCGCCGGACCGAACGCGTTCGTCGCCAGCAATCCGCCGATGGTTGCACCCGCCGGCGTCGGCGGGTCGACCGGCAGCCATTGACCGTGCTCGCCGAGACGCGCCTGCAGGTCGTCCAGCCGCATCCCCGCCTCCACCGACACCGTCATGTCCGCCGGCTCATACGCGATGAGCCGGTCCAACCGCCGCATCGACAATGCCACGTCGTATCTCTCCGGCCCGTTCCCGAAACCGAGCTGCGTCCCACCGCCGTGCGGGATGACCGCTGCGCCCGCGTTTTGTGCTTCGCGAAGGACG
The DNA here is from genome assembly GCA_963736015.1 of uncultured Chloroflexia bacterium. GTDB lineage: Bacteria > Chloroflexota > Dehalococcoidia > DSTF01 > JACRBR01 > CAVTNG01. The sequence continues at coordinate 233,320 of CAVTNG010000010.1, forward strand.
AACTGGACCTGCGCGACGCTGCCGGGCTCGACCGCCACCGCCGGCGTCGTCTCATCCACCGAAACCGCTGCGAGGTCATCACTTCGAATCTGGTCGGGCGCCAATCCGCCCCTGACCACATCGGCAAAACTAACGCTCGCCGCGCGCGAGGCCGTCGCGCTACACATAGATCTCGCCCGACGCCGATGCCATCACCCGCTGCGCGTGCGCGGATGTCACTTCGCCGCAGCCTCGCCGGGTTGGAAATGCCTTGCACGGGTTGTAGCGCTCGCCGGCCCCGAACGCGCGCTTCAGCGACGCCATCGCCGCCAGGTCACCGTCATCGAAGATCCAGCCGATGAAGTCGCGCTTCTCCAGCCCCACGCCGTGCTCGCCCGTGATGCTTCCTCCCGCGTCGACGCACACCCGCATGATCGCGGCGCCCGCCTCCAGCACGCGCTCCGTTGCGCCTGGCTCGCGCTCGTCGAACAGCAGGTTCGGGTGCAGGTTTCCGTCGCCCGCATGGAACACATTTGCTACGGCGAGTCCATGCGCCTCAGCGATCGCGTACGTCTCGCGCAGCACCTCCGGTACGCGAGTGCGCGGCACGACGCCGTCCAGCACGTAGTAGTTCGGATACAGCCGCCCGATCGCGCTGATCGACGCCTTTCGTCCCGCCCACAGCAGCTCGCGATCCGCCAAATCAACCGCGACACGCACATCTCGCGCCGCAAGCAATCGGCAGATGCGAACGATCTCCTCCGCCTGCTCCGCCGTCGCCTCTTCTAGGCCATCGACCTCGATCAGCAGCACCGCCTCCGCGTCGAGCGGAAACCCCGCGTGGATCATTGGCTCGACCGCTGCGATGATGTTGCGGTCCATCATCTCCAGCGCCGAAGGCAGCAGACCGGCCGCGATAATCGCCGAGACGGCACTGCTCGCGTCATCCAGCCGGTCGAAGATCGCCAGCAATGTGCGCGTCGACTCAGGGATCGGCATTAGCCGCACGATGATCTTTGTGGCGATCGCCAGCGTCCCTTCGCTGCCGACGAACGCGCCGGTCAGGTCGTATCCTGCGACATCGCGCGTCCGGCCGCCGATCTGGACGATCTCGCCGTCTGCCAGCACCAGTTCGACGCCAAGCACATGGTTCGTCGTCGCCCCGTACGCCAGGCAGTGTGGCCCGCCGGCGTTCTCCGCGACGTTTCCGCCGATCGTGCAGGCCCGTTGGCTCGATGGGTCCGGCGCGTAGTACAGCCCCAGGGGTGCGACCGCGCGGCTTAGGTCTAGATTGACGACTCCAGGCTCGACCACCGCCAGCCGGTTCGCGGCGTCGACCTCCAGGATGCGCTTCATCTTCGTCAGCGCGACCACAATGCCGCCGACGGCGGCCACGGCGCCGCCGCTCAGCCCCGTTCCCGCCCCCCGCGGGATGACGGGCACATCAAAGCGACGAGCGACCTTCACCGCCGCGCTGACCTGTTCGGCGCTATCTGGAAAGACGACCGCCTGGGGCCTCCCGCGCTCGATCGTCCCGTCGTATTCGTACGCGATGAGCTCTTCCGGCGTCGAGATGACCCGCTCCCGCCCGACCGCGCGCTCGAGCGCACGAACCACCTCGCGCGTCACGGCACCTGCGGGAAGAGGCGTGTCGGGCACGCCCGCTTCATTCGGGAGAGTCTGTCATCGCCGTCATTATAGGGAGGTGCGTCTGGGCGAGAGGGGAGGCGACGGCGCTACAGGAGGATCCCGCCGGCCGGATGATAGCGGTCGAACTGCCCGAATGGCTCCGACGCCAGGAAGAATGACCACGCTTGCACGCGCCAGCCTGCGCGCAGCAGTGCCGACATCACCGTGTGGTTGAGCGAGACGACCCAGATGCTCGCATTACCGACCTCGCGCTCGTGCAGAAACTCCGCGCCCATGCGCAGCAACGGCAGTTGGTCGGCCGGCTCCCATGCCGCGATGGGAACGATGGCAGCATCCGACGCGTGCGCGTAGCCGTACCCGGCGAACTGACCCCCTCGAACCAGTCCGAACGACGCGTGATTGTCGTCGTTCGCGGCCATCTCGAGGTACCAGGCGTGATCTGCCAGCCGCTCGGCGCCGTACACCGCCGTGTCCAGGTCGGCGATGCGCTCGCGCCACCCGCTGCAGTCGACGATCCGCTTCGTGCTGGCGTCCGGCTCCGGCAGAGAAAGGAGGGATGCGACTTCGCCGGCCATGTTGTAGCCGATCCCGATGGCAAACATGCCCTCGCGCATATAAAGGCTTTGCGCCACCGGTGACGTGGACGCCACGACCGAGTACACCCGCACCCTCCGCTTTTCCCCATACGCCTTGGCCAGCCGCAGCAGCTCCTGCCCGATGCCCAGTGAGTGCATCTCAGGCAGCACGAACAGCTGCGCGAGAAACCAGATGTCGCCGCGCACGTGTGCCAGCGAGAAGCCGACGACGATTCCATGCATCTCCGCGATCCAACCACCGTCCGGATCGGTGCGAAGGAGGTGTTGCAGCGTGTCGTGCGCGAGCGCTGTCGGCGCGCCGCGCGTCGTCACGGTGCCGCCTTCGCTGCGCGTGAGCCAGTCCATCGCCGTGCGCCGGATCAGCAGGGCCACGCTGACATCGGCCGTGGTCATTGGCCGATAGCGAAGACCGCTAGGCATCAGGCGAGACGAGGATCTTGCACAGGTCGTTGCGCCCGTCCGAAAGCCGCGCAAAGGCGTCGGGCGTCGCTTCGACGCGCACCGTCTCCGAGATCACGCTCGAGACGTCGACGTCACCCCTTGCGATGAGCATCGCCGTCTCTGTGAACTCCGCCCGCGTGTAACCCAGCACCCCGATGTACGTGTACTCGTTGATGATCGACCGCAGGATGTCGAGCTGGTACGGCTGCTCGCCGACACCCGCGAGCACGATGCGCCCGCCGCGCGCCGTCGCGTTTGTGCAGTCCGCGACGCCCGCCGGCAGACCCGACGCATCGACCGAAATCGGCGCGCCGTCGCCAGCGGTCAGCTTCTGCGCCGTCGCCAGCAGCTCCGATGGCTCTACGACGTGCGACGCGCCCGCCCGCTCAGCCGCCGCCCGCCGCCCCGGCAGCGGCTCCGACACGATGAGCTGCGTACCGCCCATCTGTCGCGCGGCGATCACGGTCAGGAGCCCAATCGGCCCGGCCCCCGCGACGACGAGCAGCTCATCTGGCCGGTACGCTCCCTGGATCAGCGCATGCCGCGCCACCGCCAGTGGCTCCGTGAGCGCGCACGCCCGCAGGTCCGCGCCTTCCGGCAGCACCACCGCACTCCGCTCCGAAATAGTGACGAACTCGGCGTATGCACCCGGCCGCGTGTAGCCGTTCCCGCCTCCGACCGGACTCCCGGTTCGGCACAGCTCCTCCCGTCCGCGCGCGCAGTAGTTGCACGATCCGCAGCCGGGGCCGGGGTTCCCTACCACCGCCTGCCCCACTGACACCGACGTGACGCCCTCGCCCACGGCAATCACCGTGCCGCTGAACTCGTGCCCCATGACCGGCTGCATCAGCCCGAGCGCCCGCGGCGGCGTCTCGGACTCGTATTCGTGCATGTCGCTGCCGCAGATGCCGCAGTACGCCACGCGGAGTTTCACTTCCCCCGGCGCGGGGCCGGCGTCCGGCAGGTCGATAATCTCCATCGCCCGGGATCCCTTGAGTGCAGCCGCTTTCACACGCACCTCCGTTTCGTGGAGCGATCCTATCCGAAGGCGCGACGGCGCACTATGGGACGGATGGTTCGTAGGCAGAGCTGCTACGAGAACGGCGTTCCAAAACGCTCGCGCGACGCCACCTCGCTGAGGGGCCGTCGATTCTTCTTTCCGCGTCCGCCAGTCTGCGCCGGATATCCGAACGGGATGATGCATAGCACCTGCAGGCCGTCCGGCACGCCGAGCAACGACGCCACGTCCTCGAGTCCGTACCAGCCAACCCAGTTCGATCCGATGCCGTCCTCCCACGCTGTGAGCATCATCGACTGCACCGCGCGGCTCGCGTCCGACTCCGCGAACTTGCTGTCGTCGATCACGACGACGATCGCCAGCGGAGCCTGTGCCGTATACGGCCCTGTCTTCGCCAGTTGGCCTAGCTTCTGAAGTGTCGCTTGCTCCTCGACGACGATGAAGTGCCACGGCTGCTTGTTCATCGAGCTCGCGCTCAGCCGCCCGGCCTCGACGATCTTGCGCGTGACATGAGCCGGGACGGCGCGGTCATTGAAACTGCGCACCGCCAGCACTGTCCTTACGGCATCGAATACGTTCACGTGCTCTCCTGTCGCTATGAGCTCGCCGCCCGAAGCGCTTTCGCACGTTCGAACAACTCGTTCAGCTCGTCCATTACCTGAGGCGTGAAGCCGGCGCCGTTGCGAAGGCGCGTCCCCGAGAAGGATAGCGTTGACTGCACGACGCCTCGCCAGAGGTCGACGAGCGACGGCGTGATTCGAAGCTCGACCCCCGCTTCGGCAAGTGCGGCGAGTAGATCATTCATCGGCTCGACACGGACTGGCACCACAGGCTCCCGGCTCACCCAGTGCCCGCCGTCGTGGTCGTTCATCTGGAACGTCGTGTCCGGTAGTGCATAGCGATACAGGGTCGCCCGCCGAAGCGCGTCTAGCCAACGGGATTCGATCGCGATCACCATCTTCGCGTCCGTCTCGCCGAACCATCGGTTGCGGTCGGCCGCCGTCGTCTCGCGCCCTGGCCAGAAGCACGCGCGGGGGCACTCGCGCGGCACGTAGTACATCGGCGCATGCCACGCGTCGATCGCCCACACCAGCGGCTCCACCTCCGGCCGCGCCAGCGGTGCCCGTGGCTCGAAGATCGCGATATCGGGCTCTTCGCTGAAGTGATAAAGGTCCATGCGTCAATGATGTTAACAGTGTGCAATCCTCACGGCTGCCCGCGTGTGGTCGGCGCGGCGCACGTTACACTTCCTGAGTTCGCGTTGGGCGTTACCGCCTGACTGATCCCCCGGAGGCTCCCGTTGGCCCGTTCTGACGCATCCGGCGCTTCGCCGCCGATTCTGGAGCGCTGGGCGCGCCTCTCCTACCGCCACCGCTGGAAGATCATCGGCGCCTGGATTCTCGCCCTTTTCGCCATCGTCGGCGCCAACTTCCTCGTCGGCGGCACGTTCGTGTCCGAGTTCAGCGTGCCCGGCACCGAGGCGCAAAAGGCACGCGACCTGCTGGAGGCGAACTTCCCGGCGCGCTCGGGCGACGATGCCGATCTGGTGTTCCATGCTCCGGGCGGCATCAACGCGCCCGAGACCAGGGCCCGCATCGAGGACGTGATCTCGCACGTCAGCTCCATCCCTTCCGTCGTGTCCGTCGAGGCGCCGTTCGATGACCCGCGCTTCGTTTCACCGGATGGAACCATTGCCAGGGCGAAGGTGCACTGGACGTCACGAGCCAGCGATCTCCCCTCTGGCGATATCAACCACTTCCTCCGCTTCGTAGACGCGGCCAACAGTCCGGACCTCACCGCCGAGGCCGGCGGGCGAGTTGTCGCCCAGAACGAGCGGCCCGCCTTCGGCTCTGAGTGGATCGGCCTCGTTGCGGCGGTGCTCATCCTCCTCATCGCATTTGGATCCGTTATCGCCATGGGCCTGCCGCTCGGCGCGTCGATATTCGGCCTGGGCATCGGCTTCTCGCTCATCGGCCTCGCCGCGAACTTCGCCCACTTCCCCGCATTCAGCCCCCAGTTCGCTGCGATGATCGGGCTCGGCGTCGGTATCGATTACAGCCTGCTGATCATCACTCGCTTCCGCGAGGGCCTGCACCACGGCCGGAACGTCGAGGAGGCCGTGGTGCTCGCGGTCACAACGTCCGGCCGCGCGGTGATCTTCGCCGGCGCCGTCGTCGCGGTCGCTTTCCTTGGCCTGTTTCTCATGGGCCTCCCCTTCGTGGCCGCGCTCGGCACGTCCGGCGCCATCGTCGTCGTCGTCTCCGTACTCGTCGCCGTCACGCTCATGCCGGCGGCGATGTCGCTCGTCGGCCACCGCATCGACGCCTGGAAGGTCCCCTTCCTTCACACGACCGAGGGCGTGGACGAAAACAGCACCTGGTATCGCTGGAGCGCGATGATCCAGCGCAAGCCCCTCCCGTACTTCTGCATGGCCGCCGTCGTACTGTTGCTGTGCGCCGCGCCCGCGCTCAAGATGCGCCTGGGCTTCACCGACAGCGGCAACAACCCGACCACTTCGCACTCACGGCGCGCCTACGACCTGCTCACGACGGGCTTCGGCCCGGGCTTCAACGGCCCGCTCATCCTCGCCGTCGACATGAGCGGCGGCGGCCGTGACAGCCTCGATGACATCCGCGCGACCCTCCAGCAGGTGCCCGGTGTCGCCGATGTTTCCGCCGCCGTCGTCAACCCGGCCGGCGACACGGCGCTCATCACCGTCGTCCCCACCACGAAGCCGCAGGACGGTGCCACAAAGGACCTCGTGCACCGTCTCCGCGAGCACGATGTCCCCGCCGCCTCGGAGGGTACGGGGGCGAAGATCTATCTTGGCGGTGGGCTCGCCGGCTTCATCGATGCGCAGGATCGCATCTCCCAGCGCATGCCGTGGATGTTCGCCGGCGTCATCGGTCTGAGCTTCGTCCTCCTCACCATCGTCTTCCGGTCCGTCGTCGTCGCCGCTAAGGCAGCCATCATGAACCTGCTCTCGATCGGTGCCAGCTACGGCGTGCTCGTCGCCGTCTTCCAGTGGGGCTGGGGTTCGAGCGTCGTCGGCATCGAGAAGGGGCCCGTCGAAACATTCCTGCCGATGATGATGTTCGCCATCCTATTCGGCCTCTCGATGGATTACGAGGTCTTCCTCATCAGCCGCATTCGCGAGGAGTATCTGCGCACCGGCAACAACGCCACCGCCGTCAGCCACGGCCTCGCCGCGACAGCCCGCGTGATCACTGCCGCCGCCGCGATCATGGTGACCGTGTTCCTCACGTTCGTCCTCGGTGATGAGCGCGTGATTAAGGAGTTCGGACTCGGCCTCGCAACCGCGATCTTCGTCGACGCAACGATCGTCCGCCTCATCCTCGTGCCGTCCACGATGGAGCTGCTCGGCGACCGTAACTGGTGGCTCCCGTCGTGGCTCGATCGCGTGCTCCCGCACATCAGCGTCGATGCCGAGCCCGAGGACGCGCGCGTGCCCGTCGCCGGCCACGCGGGCGGCGGACGCTAGGGCTACACCGGCGCGCCCGGCGCCGTTAGCGGCCACGGCCGCGCGCGCTCCATCGCCAGCGCGAGGTCCAGCAGCACGCCCTCATCATGCCGGCGCGCGTACGCCTGCAGCCCCACCGGCAGGCCCGACGATGACTGCCCCGCCGGCATCGAGATCGCCGGATACCCCGTGATGTTCGCCGGGATCGTCAGCGAGCCGTTATTGTTCCGCCCGACGCGTTCTCCGTCGACGCGGCTGGGCATCGGTCCCTCCGCCTCAAACGGCTCGACGGGATCGGTCGCGCAAAGAATGACGTCGCACTGGTCAAAGACGTCGGCCATCGCTTCGTTCATCTGCATGCGAAAGCGGTCAACCGACGCCGCATGCCACACGCGGTACTGCTCCGAGGTCCACTTCATCGAGAACCGGATCTCGTATGTCAGGTCTTCCTCGCAGTCGGGCCAGGCGTCCTTCAGGTCGTTGAACAAACCCGGTGCCCCGGCGTTCGCCCACTTCCCGCCGCCTTCGGGCAACCGAACAGGCACATCGACGCGCTGCATCCCCGTCGCCTCGACCAGCGCCTCCGCCGCATCCGTTACAACGCGACGCACGTCCGCCGACAGCACCGTGTTGCCGAGATCCGCCGCGACGGCCACGCGCAACCCTCGAAGATCGCGCGTCCCGAGGCTCGCCTCCCAGCCGTCTACCCGCGGCAGCGAGAAGGGATCGCGCGCGTCATACCCCGACGCCACGTCGAATGCTCGCGCGGTGTCACGCACGCTGCGCGTGAGCACGCCCAGGCAGGAGGTCAGCGGTCCATTCCTCGCCCGGGGCCCGCGCGGGATGCGCCCGAAGGTCCCTTTGAGCCCCACTAGCCCGCAGAACGCCGCTGGCTTGCGGATGCTGCCGCCGCCGTCCGTCCCCGTCGCGAGCGGCGCGAGGCCGCCGGCAACCGCGGCCGCCGACCCGCCCGATGATCCGGCCGGCGTGCGCTCGAGATTCCACGGATTGCGCGTCACGCCGTGCAGCTTCGTCGCCGTGTACGCCACGAGCCCGAACTCTGACGCCGCCGCCAGCCCGACGATGATCGCGCCGCCCGCCCGCATCCGCGCGACGTGCGTCGAGTCCTGCTCTGCGACATGGTCTCTGAGCGCGACCGATGCCTGCGTACTCGGCCATCCCGCGACATCCTGCAACTCCTTCACGAGCAGCGGCACGCCACCAAACGGCCCGATGTCCTTGCCGGCGGCGATCTGCGCGTCCACCGCCTCCGCCTGCCGCCGCGCGCCCTCCGTATCGAGATACACGACGGCGTTGAGGTTCGACGCTGCTATCGCCTCCAGCGACGCCTCGAGCGCATCCACAGCCCGCACCTCGCCGCGCCGAATGGCGTCAGCCAGCGCGCACGCATCATCGAGCCAGGGCTTCATGCGGCCTCCTTCGCCATGTGCGGTTGCGATTGTACGCGTGCCTCTGCCGGCGCACGAGCCGCCTGCTAGACTCCGGCATCCCGCCACACCATGGAGGACGGATGGCGACGCTGATACAGCTCGAACCGGGGACGCTTGATGTGCTGGCCGCGACGCCCTCCGTGCTTCGCGCGCTCATCGCCGGACTGCCCAATGCTGCCGTGAACGCGCCCGGCCCTGAGGGCTGGTCCGCCGCGCGACGTCGTTGCGCACCTCGCCGTCGATCCAGCGCCAGGCGAACGTCCAGCGCGTCCGCCTGATGCTCGACCACGACAATCCGGTCATTCCAAACATGGACGAGGAAGAGACACTGAACACTTCGGGCCTCCGTGCTCGACCGGTCAGCGACATACTCGACGTCTTCGAGCGCGAGCGCGCCGAGGCCATGACGATGCTGCGCGCGCTCACGGCGGCCGACCTCACCCGTCGCGGACAGCACTCCGTCGCCGGGGAGGTGCGTATCGCCGACATCGTGCACCACATCGCCTACCACGACCTGTTGCATATCGGCCAGGTCGCCGGACTGCTCGCCGTGCCTATCGAGCAGCGTCGCGGCGCGATGCGTATGTTCTGACGGTCGCCGCCGCGGCCCACACGGGCGAGTACACTCCTCATCGTGTTCCCCTCGATCGATGCCTGAGGACACCACCCCGCCGCCCGCAAGTCTGCGATGGCGTGACCTCGGCGTGCCCGTGGTCGTCGCGCTCGTCGCCTTCGGGCTGCGCATCGCCTGGATCGCCTACGCCAACTTCACCCCAACCGTCAGCGACGACGCCGGCCGTTACGACCTCCTCGCCCGCTCGCTCGCCGACAACGCGGGCTTCATCAACCCCAACGGCACCACTACGATGTTCTGGCCTCCCGGCTATCCGTTCCTGCTTGCCACCGTCTACAAGCTCTGGCCGCAGTCGCTCTTCGGCGATCACGAGTTGACCGCGGCGCTCATCGTCAACGCCGCGCTGGCTTCGATATCCGTCGTGCTCGTCTACCTCATTGGCCGCCGTGCCTTCGATCACCGCGTCGCGATCGCTGCCGCGGTGATCACCGCGCTCTTCCCGAGCTTGATCTTCTTCGCCGGCGTGACACTCACCGAGACCACGTTCACCTTCCTCGCCCTCGTCGCCGTGCTCCTGATCCTCGAGGCCGACGCACGCCGCAGCTGGTGGCTGCTCGCCGCCGCCGGCCTCGTCGTCGGATGCGCGGCGCTCGTCCGCGGACAGGCGCTCCTCCTGCCTTTCGTCGCGCTGCCGTTCTGGCTCCGGTCCCTCGGCGCGTGGCGCCCGGCCGTCACGCGCACCGCGATCACGGGCGCACTAGCGCTCGCCGTCATCGTTCCTTGGACCGCACGCAACTACGACGTCTCGGGCTCGCTCGTGCTCATCTCGTCGAACGCGGGCGTCGATTTCTACATCGGCCACTCATCCGGCGCCGATGGCCGCGGCCGTATCGTCGATGACCTCGTGTTCCGCTATCCCCAGCGCCGGCAGGCCGAAGCTGAGGCGCAGATCAACCGCGATGGCTTCCGGGAAGGCATCGAATACGCCCTCAAGCATCCCCTGGGCGAAGGCAGCCTCGCGCTGCGCAAGTTCTTCTGGCTCTACTGGCGCGACGACGAAGCCCTGAAGTGGAACGAGGCGCACGGCGAGCGCCCGTTCCTCTCAGATGCCGGTCGCCTCGCCCTCGGCGCGCTCTCGAATCTCTATTACTGGGGCATGCTCGTGCTTGCCGCTCTCGGCGCACGTCGGTGGTTCTCGCTCCGCGACCCGGGGCGCTTATTGCTCGTCTGTCTCGCTGCTTACTGGACGCTGGTTCATGTCGCCTTCTTCGCGGATCCGCGCTTCCATGCGCCGATCGTCCCCGTCCTCGCGCTCTGGGCGGGATGCGGTGTCGCCGAGATCATCTCACGAGCGCGAGGCGGGGATCGAAGCGCCGCGGCGTCGGCCACCGTTGCGTCCCACGCCTGACTGCGGCCCGTGGCCGTTCGTGCCCGCCTTCGTCGTCGCTGGCTTCGCTCCGCGCCGTTTCGACGTGGATATCTTTCGAGCCGCCCCGCCGTGGCTGTCGAACCAGGCGATCGCCCGCCCCTGGTAGTCGACGTCCTGCCCGGGCGTGTGGAACTCCAGGGTGTGGGCCCCGCCCGGATACCGCAGGAACTCCACTTCCTTCCCGAGCATCTTCAGCGTCTGGAAGACCTCCTCTGACTGACCGATCGGGCAGCGCAGGTCGCCCTCGTGATGTTCGATGAGCACAGCGGCCGTGCACTTCGGCAGATGCGACAGTGGCGATGCTTCCCACGCCGCACCCACGTCGTCGAACGGCGACACCACCTCGAAGTCGCTGAACTCCGGGATCTCCGTCGTGCCGCGCATGCTGATGTGATCCGATACCGGCGCGCCGATGATCGCCGCCTTGAACCGGTCGGTGTGCCCAACCGTCCACGTCGTCATGAAGCCGCCGTATGAATAGCCCGTCACGTACAGTCGCTCAGGATCGGCGATGCCGCGTCGCACGAGCGTGTCGACGCCTGTCATCAGGTCCTCGAAGTCCGCGCCTCCCCAGTCGCGCACGCACATCTCCGTAAACGCCTCGCCGTAGCCGCCGCTGCCGCGCGGGTTCGGCATCAACACGATGTATCCCGCACCCGCCAGCGTCGACGCCCGCATGTTGAACCCCAACTGCGGGTGCGCCCCGTGCGGCCCTCCATGAATGTCCAACACGAGCGGATACCGCCGGCCGCGACGGTAGCCCGGCGGGTAGAGCAGGAACGCCTCGATCTCGAATCCGTCCGCCGCGCGATACGTCATACGCTTTCCGGCGCCCGAATCGGTGGCCTCCACCAGGCCATCGTTCGCGTGGCTTACGTTGCGCTCTCGCGCGCCGCCGCCAAGGCGCGTCGCGTACACCTCCGGCGGCGTCGCGGTGAACGATGCCGATGAAGGCGATCATCGATGCGTCGGCTCGAGAGCGTGAATGCCCCGACCTGCCGCTCTCCGCCCAGCACCTTGCTGATCCCACCGTTCGCGATGCCCGCCCGGTACAGCGCGCACGTCCCACCGTCCTGCGCGAGGAACACCATGCCCTTCCCGTTCGGCAGCCACCGATACAGCGGGCCCGGCGGCCGCGCCGCGATCGACCGGTCGATCGCGCGCTGATCGACCGCGGGGCACCGCCTCCCCGCGCCGGCACGACCATGACGTGCACGTTCTTCGCCATGCTCTTCGTGCCGTGCTCGTGCCCGATGAACGCCACCACTCGCCCGTCCGGCGAGAACGATGGATTGTTCGCCACGCCGCGGCTGCGCGTGAGCTTGCGCGCCTTCCCGCCGACAGCCGCCACGACCCACGCATCGCTCCGGAACTGGCGGTCGTGCCTGCGCCGCTCGCGGTCCGACGAGAATACGATCGATTTGCCGTCCGGCGACCACGATGGCTGCTGGTCGTACCAGTCGCCGTCCGTCACCTGCTTTGCGTCACCGCCATCGGCGCCGATGACGAAGATGTGCGTCCGCCGGTTGTCGAAGTAGCCGATGCCGTCGAGCCGGTATCGCAGGTTTCGGATCACTCGCGGCGCAGACTTCTCCGCGCCTTTGCGGTCCTTCGAGTCCTTGTACTCGCCCGTGCGCGCGACGTACGCGATGCGCGCGCTGTCCGGCGCCCAGGCCAGTTCGTTTACGCCATGCGTCTCGCTCGTGACCTTCCTCGGATCGCCGCCATCCAGCGGCGCGACGTAGATCTGTCCCTTCTCGCCGCGGTCCGAGATGAACGCCAGGCTGCGCCCGTCCGGCGACCAGCGAGGGCTGTGGTCTCGCTTTCCGGTGGTGAACGCTCGCGCCGCCGCCGAGCCGTCCGCGGGCGCCACCCAGATTGAGTTCTGCCGCTGGTCCGACTCGCGGTCGTTCACGCGCACCACGTACGCGACGCGCCGCCCATCCGGGCGATATCTGCGGATCGAAGACGTTGCGCGCCAGGTAGTTGTCTTCCGGCGTGATCGGCCGCTTCTTCTTCGTTGGCATCGGTGCCTCCTTTCGAGGGACGCTACTGTAACACCGCCCGCCGTAGGGTCATCGCGCCGCGGCTGTCGGGGCTTTCCCTCATTTGGACGCCGCAGCGCCGCTCCCTATACTGCGCCGAAAGGCGAAGACGGAGACGAGTACGCCGTCCCGCGCGGCGAAGCGAGCCCGGAACCGGTGCGAGCCGGGCGCATGCGCAGCGGCCGAAGATCCCTCCCGAGCTGGAAGGCCGAAGCGCCTCGCGCCGCAGGCGCGCGTAAGCCCTCCCGGAAGCCCCCGTTACCAGGGCAGGGCGTGTTGGCGCCCGATGAGCGTGCGTCCTGATAGCGGGCAACCAGGGTGGTACCGCGGGTATCGAGTAATCGGCCCGTCCCTGCGCAGGGACGGGCCTTTGCATGTGAGACGAGTTGACATGAAACCAGTACCGACCCGACCATCCTTCGTCGAGCTCGAGCACGCCACCCTCGCCTGGTGGAGCGACCGCGCGCCTTATCGACAAGTACCTGCACCGCAACGACGATTCCGACCGCCGCTGGTCCTTCATCGATGGCCCCATCACCGCAAACAACCCCATGGGCGTCCACCACGCCTGGGGCCGCGCCTACAAGGACGTCTACCAGCGCTTCCACACGATGCTCGGCGAGAAGCAGCGCTACCAGAACGGCTTCGACTGCCAGGGCCTCTGGATCGAGGTCGAAGTCGAGAAGGAGCACGGCTTCACGTCGAAGAAGGACATCCTCGAGCACGGCGTCGACCGCTTCGTGCAGGAGTGCAAGGACCGCGTCCAGCGCTTCGCCGACAAGATCACCGAGCAGTCCATCCGACTCGGCTACTGGATGGACTGGGACAACTCCTACTACACGAACTCCGACGAGAACAACTACACCATCTGGCTTTTCCTCAAGCGCTGCTACGAGCGCGGCTGGATCTACAAGGGCAACGACGTCATGCCCTGGTGCCCTCGCTGCGCCACCGGCCTCTCCGAGCACGAGATCGTCACCGAGGGCTACCAGGAGGTCACGCACACCAGCGTTTACGTGAAGTTCCCGCTCCTCGACCGCCCCGGTGAATCGCTGCTCGTCTGGACGACGACCCCTGGACGCTGCCCGGCAACGTCGCCGCCGCCGTCCACCCCGACCTCACCTACGTGAAGGTCCGCCAGTCCGTAGATGGCGCTCCACCGGAGATCTTCTACCTCTCGAAGGGCGCGATGAAGTCCGCGCTCAAGGGAGAACACGAAGTCCTGGGCGAGGTCCTCGGCCGCAGACCTCGTCGACCTCACCTATCGCGGGCCCATTCGACGAGCTGCCTGTCGCGCAGAACTTGCGCCACCGCGTCGTCGCGTGGGACGAAGTCTCGGACGCCGAGGGCACGGGCATCGTTCACATCGCGCCGGGATGCGGCAAGGAGGACTTCCAGCTCAGCAAGGAGTTCGCGCTCGACGTTATCGCGCCGGTCGATGACGAGGGCGTGTACGTCGATGGCTTCGCGTCGCTCACGGGCCACAGCGTGACGGACACCGCGACCCGCGACACCATCTTCGACTCGCTCCGCAACAAGCGCCTGATGTACCGCACGCAGCAGTACGCCCACCGCTACCCGCACTGCTGGCGATGCGGCACCGAGCTCATCTTCCGTCTCGTCGACGAGTGGTTCATCAGCATGGACGAGCTCCGCCACCAGATTGCCGCATGTCACGCGCCAGATCCGCTGGATCCCCGACTTCGGGCTGGCGCGCGAGCTCGATTGGCTGAAGAACATGGACGACTGGATGATCTCGAAGAAGCGGTACTACGGCCTCGCGCTGCCCATCTACGACTGCGAGGAGTGTGGCGCCTTCGAGGTCATTGGCAGCGAGCAGGAGTTGCACGAGCGCGCCGTCGAGGGATGGGACGTCTTTGACGGCCACTCGCCGCACAAGCCGTTCATCGACGCCGTGAAGATCAATTGCGCGAACTGCGGCGCGCCCGTCTCGCGCATCCCCGACGTCGGCAACCCATGGCTCGACGCCGGCATCGTCCCGTACTCGACGCTGCATTACCGCGATGACCGCACCTACTGGGAGCAGTGGTTCCCGGCGCGCTTCATCACCGAGGCCTTCCCGGGCCAGTTCCGCAACTGGTTCTACTCGCTCCTCACGATGTCAACCGCCCTCGAGAACGTCCCACCGTTCGAGACCGTCCTGGGCCACGCGATGGTGCGCGACGAGCACGGCGAGGAGATGCACAAGAGCAAGGGCAACGCTATCTGGTTCGAGGATGCCGCCGACAACATGGGCGTGGATGTCATGCGCTGGCTCTTCCTGCGCCACAACCCTGCGAACAACGTCAACTTCGGCTACGGCGCCGCCGACGAAGTTCGCCGAAGCATGTTCCTCACGCTCTGGAACACCTACGCCTTCTTCGTCACGTACGCCCTCATCGACGGCTGGCAGCCGTCCACGAACACATCAAACGACCTCACCGAGCTGGACCGATGGCTCCTCTCCGAGCTCCACCAACTCACGATAGATGTCACCGCAGCACTCCACGACTTCGACGCCGCATGCCGCGACGAAGCGCGTCGAGGCCTTCGTCGACGATCTTTCCAACTGGTACGTCCGCCGCAGCCGCCGCCGCTTCTGGAAGTCCGAGAGTGACAGCGACAAGCTCGCCGCCTACGCGACGCTGTACGAGGCGCTGACGACGCTTGCACGCCTCATGGCGCCGTTCACGCCGTTCCTGGCCGAGGAGCTGTACCAGAACCTCGTGCGTTCTTTCGATGACGGCGCGCCGGAGTCGGTGCATCTCTGCGACTGGCCCGTTGCCGATGCCTCGCGCATCGACTCCGCGCTCATGAACGAGACACGCCTCGTGATGCGCGTCGCCTCGCTCGGACGCGCAGCGCGCGCGAAAGCGGGCCTGCGCGTGCGCCAGCCGGTCGCCGAGCTGTTCGTGAAGCTGCCATCAGCAGGCGGAAGAGCAGGCGCTCGAACGCCTGGCGCCGCAGGTGCTCGAAGAGCTGAACGTGAAGGCGATCCGCATCGTCCGCGACGAGACCGACTTCCTGCGCTTCGAGGTGAAGCCCAACCTCAAGCTGCTCGGGCAGAAGTACGGTCGCGGTGTACAGGACATAACGAAGGCCCTGGCTTCGATGTCGGAGGCCGACCTCTCCGCCATCGCGCGCGCGGTCGGGGAGGGCCGCGAAATCGATGTCGCCGGCAAGACGCTCCTGCCCGAAGAGCTGCTCGTGAACGGACGCGAGCGCGAGGGCTTCGCTTCGGCCGAGGACAACGGCATGATCGCCGTCGTCTCCAGCGACCTTACGCCGGAGCTGGTAGGGGAGGGCCTCGCGCGTGAGATCGTCCACCGCATCCAGAACCTGCGCAAGGACGCCGGCTTCGAGATCGCCGACCGCATCAAGACCTACTACGCCGGCGACACCGCCATCGCCGATGTCATGCGCGCCCACGGCGACTACATCCGCGCAGAAACCCTCACCGTCGATCTCTCCGCCGACGCCCCCGAGCACGGCGTCCACAGCGACAGTGCCAGCATCGACGGGCATGAGGTCACGTTGTCAGTGGTGCGGGTGTAGCATATCGCTGCGCGTCGGACGTCGACTGTGGAACTGTTGCAGGCAAACCTGGTGCAGGAAGAGAGCACGGGATGACGGCCGCTCAGGC
The DNA here is from genome assembly GCA_963736015.1 of uncultured Chloroflexia bacterium. Classification (GTDB taxonomy): domain Bacteria; phylum Chloroflexota; class Dehalococcoidia; order DSTF01; family JACRBR01; genus CAVTNG01. The sequence continues at coordinate 249,627 of CAVTNG010000010.1, forward strand.
GGACGACGAGTCTTGGCCGAGATTCGTCGAGGTTGAACACCGCGTCGTGACATGCGGCGTTTGCATCGATCTCTCGGCCCAAGATTCGGGATCCCCACACCCGAGTTGGGCCGGGGCTCAGTACAGACCTGGCAGCCTCGTCTTCGTGCTGCGGAATCCGGGAGTGTCCCCCCCCCCCGCTGGAATCCCACTGCCCGCGAGCAGCGACTGGCTGATGCTTTGCGCTCGTTCCGCGAGTCGGCGTCCGTGGAATCCTATCGCGGCATAGTTGCGGAAATGCACTCGCAGATGACGGCCACGCCGGCGTGGCCGCAATCGACTCACCCGTGAGTAAGTGCATCTCGGGCTGTCTCAGACCGCAGCAGATAGTCTGGTCAAATCTTTCAAAGCACCGTACGCCGGGTGATTCCGAAAAGGACCGACCAACGACGCCGGCGGAACAGGAGCATGGCCTTCGGCAGCATCTTCGCGACGAGCTAGAAGTCCTGCGCCCGCGCGTGGTTGTTGCGGTGGGAACCGCACCATTTCAAGCAATGCAGACCCTATCAGGCGAGTGGGCGCTGTTGAAGGTCAAGCAGCGTGGCGCATCGACGGCGGCGGCGTTCAAGATTCGCGACCAAGTTCGCATGATCTTGGGTCTTTGAGTCGCGCAGAAGATCACACTCACCCCTCCTCCACCTGCCGCTTGAGCCGCACGAGCGATTCCTCCCACAACGGTGTGAACCGCTCGAACCAGCCGTGGTACAGCCTCGCCAGCGCCTCCGCATCGATGCGGTAGCGCCACTCGCGCCCGACCTCTTCCGCGCGTATCAGCCCGGCCTCCCGCAGGACGCGCAGGTGCCGCGACACGGCCGGGCGGCTGATCGACCGGAACCGGCCCGCGATCTCGCCCGCGGTGCACTCGCCGCGCGCGCGGAGCAGGTCGAGCACAGCCCGACGCGTCGGGTCCGCCAGCGCCGCGAAGCCGTCATCGTCGTTAGCCTTCGACAAGCTGCCTCAATACCTCGAGCTGCCGCGTGCTCCAGCCTTTCTCCAGGCCACGGTGCCGCTCGCCCGCCTGCTCGCCGAAGCGCTCGAACCCGTGCACGATCATCTCCACCAGCGTTCCGTCGCCGTGCGCCGTAAGACGCAGCGTGATGAAGACGGGCGCCGGCCACTCGCGCGGCGGGATCCACTGATCCTCGAACGTCAGCTCGCGCGCCCGCTCGAACGCCAGAATGCGCCCGCCGAAGCGGCGCATCTCCCCCTCGACCTCCACCTCCATCTCGATGCGGCCGCCGGCGCGCGGCTCGTACGCCTGTAGCGTGTGGCCCGTCCCCCACCACGCCGCCATCCGCTCGAACGTCTCGAACTCCTCCCACACCCGCTCCCGCGTCGCGCGTATGAACATCGAGCGCCGCACCACCAGCGCGTCGATCCCGGGTGCTGCATTGCTCGTTACCATGTCGCCTCCTCTCGTCTCGTCGCCCACCGGTCAGCCTTCGACGATCTTCTTCAGCGCCTCGAGCTGCCGCGTGGTCCAGCCGCCCTCGTACCCGAGGAACTCCGACGCCGCGTACGCCGCATCGCCCACCCGCTCGAAGCCATGGTGCAGGATCTCGACGAGCGTGCCGCCGAGGTTCGGCGTGAGCCGGATCGTCATGTACGTCGACGCCGCCCACCCCGCGTTCGGAATGTAGTCGTTCTCCCACGTCACCTCGCGCGGCGCATTGAAGGTCACGACCTTGCCGCCGTAGTGCATCCACTCGCCGTCGATTTCGACCTTCAGTTCCACCATCGCCCCGACGCGCGGTTCGAACCGGATGAGCGTGTGCCCGGTCCCGAACCACGCCTTCATCTTCTCGAAGCTCTCGACCTCCTCCCACACGCGCTCCGGCGACGCGGCGATTTGCGCCGCCCGCCGCACCACCAGCTTGGACTCGATTGTCATCGTTCTGCTCCTCGTGAACCCACCCGCCAGGGAAATCCAGATATGTAACGAGATAGTTACATAGTGCTCCACGCGGAGTCAACACCCAACTTCATGACGCCGCGACGCCGATGGGCTAGAATCGCGCGGCCGTACCACACCGAGACGAAACGGAGTTCACATGCCGCGCGCCGCCGAATCCGCCACCTCCGCAGCGCGGCCACCCGCCATGCCGTCAGCCGTCGCCCTCTCTGCCGACGGGCGCACCTTCCACTACGAGGCCCCGATCGGCGGAGGCGTCCAGGTCGGTGGCTGGGTCGCGATCGAGACCACGGATGGCGCCCGATACCTCGGCCTCATCTCCACGCACCAGATCGCCCACCGTGATGCATCGCCGTCCGCCGACGGCGACACTCGATGGACCGCCGGCATGCGCGTGCTGCAGGGAAGCGACGCACCGCCGTCCCGCGCACGCGAGCGCCATGTCGAAGGCACCGGCATCGTCCTCGCACGCCAGGCCGGCGACGGCCTCTCCGCTCCCGACTTGCGCGACACGTTCGATAACGCCACCGTCGTCCCCGCCGACGCTGCCTCCGTCACCCGCTACCTCGACGCCATGTCCGGCCACAACGCGCGCCTCGACATCGGCGCTGTCCAGCGCTGCCAGGGCGCTCCCCCGGCGTTCCTCCGCGCCGATGGCTTCGACCGCCACACCTTCCTGTGCGGCCAATCGGGCTCCGGTAAGACCTACATGCTCGGCCTGATCCTCGAGCAGCTGATCCTCAACACCGAGCTGAACATCACGATCATCGATCCCAATTCGGACTTCGTCCGCCTCGATGCCGTCCGGCCGGGCACCGCTGGCGCCGCCGCATCCTCATACGCCCGTCGCACCCGCAACGTCGAAATTCTGCGCCCGGGCACCCTCGCCGCCGGCCATCGCGTTGCGCTCCGCGCCTGGTTCAGCGACCTGGCAGAGACCGAGCAGGCCGCCGCGCTCCGCCTCGACCCTCTCCACGATCGCGATGAGTACGCCGCCCTCTCCGCCATCGGCGAGGAGTTCGGCGGCCGGCATTACTCTCTCGCCGACGTGCTCGCCAAGGCGCGCGCCGCAGATCATCAGGCGGCGAAGCACCTCGCGCTCCGCATCCAGAACCTTCATGTCGCCGGCTGGTCCGTGTGGGCGAAGGGCAAGGACCCCTCGACCGGCCAAAGCCTGAAGCCCACCACGCGCGGCGTCGTGCTCGACATCGGCTCCATCCCGTCCGTCGCCGAGCGGGCCGCTGTCGCCGCTGTCGTCCTGGGCAACCTCTGGCGCAACCGCGAGCAGCGGCAGCCGCGCCTCATCGTCATCGATGAAGCCCACAACGTATGCCCGGCCGAGCCGGCGAACGCGCTCCAGCAGAACGCGACGGAGTACTGCATCAACATTGCCGCCGAGGGCCGTAAGTTCGGGCTCTACCTGCTCATCTCCACGCAGCGGCCGCAGAAGGTGCACCGAAACGTGCTCTCCCAGTGCGACAACCTGGTGCTGATGCGCATGAACTCCCGCGTTGACCTCCACGAGCTGGCCGACGCGTTCTCCTTCGTCCCTCCATCGTTGCTCGAAGAGTCGATGCGTTTCCGCCAGGGCGATGCGCTCGTCGCCGGCAAGGTCGTCCCGACGCCATTTGTCGCCCGCGTCGGCGGCCGCATCAGCGAGGAAGCCGGCGCCGATGTCCCGGCGACCTGGGCTGCACGTCCGGCATCGAAGCCCCGCCCGAGGCGGAACAAGCGCTGACGGTATGTCCAGTAGGTGCGTCAGCACCTATGATGGAGCGCGCATCAATCCCCGGCAAACAGGTCGTAGCTGCGGAGGCAAGGATGGCAGACGCAACGACTGAGTTCTTCGACGAGATGGCGGCACGCGGAGAGGATCCGCGGCTCGCCAAAGCCAACGGCACCATCCGCATCGAACTCGCCGACGGCGGCCGTACGGAGCGTTGGCTCCTCCACATCAAGAAGGGTGTGGTCACGGTGTCCCGCGCAAGGGGTGACGCGGACTGCGTCGTGCGCGGCGATCGGACGGTGTTCAACCGCATTGTCACCGGCGAGTCAAACGTCATGGCCGAGTTCTTGCGCGGGAGGATGATGGCCGAAGGCGACAGCAGCATTCTCGTGCTATTTCAGCGCGTCTTCCCCGGGCCGCCCAAGGCGGCCGCCGGCCGTCGCGCTGCGGGTTACTCAGCAAGGAAGCAGTCATGAGCGACGATCTCGTCAAGATTCTCGACGGCAATGTCTTCGTCGTCAGTGATAGCCGCGGCGACGTCGAGGCATCACTCACGGATCCCACGGGCCTGTTCTCGTTCGATACGCGATTCCTTTCTCGCTGGATCCTCACACTGAACGGGCAACGCCTGAACCCCCTGTCCGTGGACGACATGCAGTACTTCCAGGCGCGATTCTTCCTCGTCCCCGGAACCGGCACGGTCTACGTCGACGCCAAGCTCTCGGTGATCCGCAGCCGCTCTGTCGGCGACGGGTTCCACGAGGAGCTGGTGATCCTGAACCACGATGCGAAGCCAGCGGACCTTACCGTAAAGATCGAGGCCGCCTCCGACTTTGCCGACCTGTTCGAGGTCAAGGACGCCCTTCAGAAGAAGGGCCGCTACTTCACCCGCGTCGAAGGCCAAAAGCTCGTCCTGGGTTACCAGCGTGAGACCTACCAGCGCGAGACCACGATTTCCGCTAGCAAACCCGCCGCCGTGAACAAGAACGGTTTGACATTCAAGGTGCATGTCGAACCTCACGGTGAGTGGAACACAGACCTGGACGTCGTGACGTCGATGGGTGCGTCTGGCCGCATGACGCGTCCCAAGTACGGGCGCGGTGGCAACGCCCGCCCGAACATGGAGCGAAGCCTTCAGAAGTGGATCGACGATGCTCCCCGCATCGAGTGCGACTGGGAGCCGATGAAGGGAATCTACCGTCGCTGTTTGGTCGACCTCGCGGCGCTGCGCTTCGCCCCCGCAATCGGCGGCGGCGGTAGTCTGCCGGCTGCCGGCCTGCCGTGGTTCATGACCATGTTCGGCCGGGACAGCATCTTCACCAGCTTGCAGGCGCTGCCCTTCGTGCCCGAGCTCGCTGCGACCACGCTCACCGTCCTCGGCGCCTGGCAGGGCAGCCGCTCCGACGATTTCCGCGACGAGGATCCAGGCCGCATTCTCCACGAGATGCGCTACGGCGAGATGACGGCGTTCGAGGAGCGCCCGCACTCGCCGTATTACGGAGCGGCAGATGCCACGCCCCTCTTCGTCGTGCTGCTCGACCAATACGAGCGCTGGACCGGCGATACGCGCCTCGTTCGCGATCTCGAGCTCGAGGCGCGCGCCGCCATCGACTGGATCGACGAGTACGCCAATCTCATGGGCAACGGCTACATCTCGTACAAGCGCCGGAACGAGGAGAGCGGCCTCGAGAATCAGTGCTGGAAGGACTCATGGGACTCCATCTCTTACCGCGACGGCCGCATTCCCGGCTTCCCGCGCGCGACGTGCGAGCTGCAGGGATACGCCTACGATGCGAAGGTCCGCGCGGCGCGCCTCGCGCGCGAGGTCTGGCGAGATCCGGCGTACGCGGATCGCCTCGAGGCCGAGGCCGCTGATCTCAAGCGCCGCTTCAACCGCGACTACTGGGTTGAAGATGGCCAGTACTTCGCTCTCGCGCTCGATGAACACGGAAAACAGGTCGATGCGCTATCGTCCAACATCGGTCATCTCTTGTGGAGCGGCATCGTCGATAAACCGAAGGCCAAGGCGGTTGTGGGCCACCTGATGGGCCCACGACTCTTCTCCGGTTGGGGCATCCGCACTCTCGCCGAGGGCGAAGGTCGTTACAACCCGATCGGCTACCACGTCGGCACGGTGTGGCCCTTCGACAACTCATTCATCGCGTGGGGCCTGCGGCGCTACGGCTACAAGGAGGAGGCTGCCGTCATCGCCGCTGGCATCCTCGATGCAGCGGAGTTTTTCCAGGGGCGCCTGCCTGAGGCCTTCGGTGGGTACCATCGGTCCGTGACCAAGTATCCGGTCCAGTACCCCACGGCGTGCAGTCCGCAGGCGTGGTCAACCGGCACTCCGCTGCTTCTGTTGGCGACAATGCTCGGGCTTCAACCCTCCGGCGATCAGCTCATCGTGGATCCGGCGCTCGCATCGAGCATCGGACACCTCGAGCTGCTCGACATTCCCGGCCGCTGGGGCCGCCGCGATGCCTTCGGGCGGGGCCTCGTCGCCATGGAGCCGGCCGGAACGCCAAAATCAGCCTCACGCAGGCGCGGCCGCACGCGGCGCTAGCGGCAACCGGCTCTCTTCCGCGCCGCGGCTACCGCGGGTATCGAGGACACGATGGCATCGATCACGTCCGGCACTCGCGGCGGTTCAGGCTCTGGCGAGTCTGCGTCCGCTGCGACCGTGACGTCGTCCTCGCCCAACGCCATCATCCTGCCCCTCGCGCTCGCGCAGTTCCTCTGCAGTTACGACACCAGCAGCATGAACGTCGCGATCAGCGACATCGCGCACGACCTCGATACCACCGTGACCGCGGTCCAGACCGCAATCTCGCTGTTCACGCTGACCATGGCCGCGCTGATGATCACCGGCAGCAAGCTCACCGATATCTACGGACGCAAGCGCATCTTCATTATCGGCGTCTGGATCTACGCGCTTGGCGCCGGACTGACCGCCATCTCTCCCCGGATCGGCGTCATGATCCTCGGCTGGTCGTTCCTCGAAGGCATAGGGACGGCGCTGTTGATACCGCCCGTTTATATCCTTCTCACGGTTGCTTTCGACGACGTGAAGTCGCGCGCGCGCGCATTCGGCATCATCAGCGCCATGGCCGGCCTCGGCGCCGCCGCCGGTCCGCTCATCGGCGGCACCATCACGACCGCCTTCACCTGGCGCGTCTCGTTCGCCGCCGAGGTCGTCCTCATGATGATCATCTGGCAGCTCGCGCGCCGGCGCATACAGGATGTCCCGCTCACCGGCCCCCGCACGAAGCTCGACATCCTCGGCGCCGTGCTCTCTGCTGCTGGGCTAGCCTTGATTGTCGTCGGCATTCTCCAGGCGAACACGTACGGCTTCACCGACGCCCGCCAGGACTTCGAGGTCTTCGGCTGGGTGCTCATTCCGGAGGGCGGTATCTCGCCCGTTTGGCTGTTCGTGGGGCTCGGTTTCATCTTGCTCGCGCTCTTTGGTTTCCATATCTGGAACACCGAGCGTCGCGGCAACCAGCCGCTGATCCACATCCGTCTGTTCCGCAACGTCACGTCCAACCTCGGCCTCGTCACGCAACTCGCGCAGTGGTTCATGATTGTCGGCGGCACGTTCACCATCTCGCTGTTCTTGCAGGTGACGAAGGAGTACTCCGCGATCAAGACAGGCCTCGTCCTCACCCCCGGCACCATCGGCATTCTCCTCTCGTCCGTCGCGGCGCCGAGACTCGCCCGCCGCTTCAGGCAGAAGACGCTCATCGTCACCGGCTTCGTCCTGGCGATTGCCGGCTACGTCTTTCTGCTCTTCGTCGTCGATGCCAATTCGGGTCCGTGGGCGTTCGCGCCCGGGCTGTTCATCACGGGCGTCGGTATCGGCATCATGTTGACCGCTTCGGTGAACACCGTGCAGTCGAGCGTCCCCGACGCAGACCAGGGAGAGATCTCGGGCGTCTCGCGCAGCGCATCCAACCTGGGATCGTCGCTCGGCGTCGCCATTGCCGGCGCGATCCTCGTCGCCGGCATCATCGCTGGCGTAACATCGCGCACGGCTGACAGTACGGTGCTCAGTGATCCCGAGAAGCAGCAGATCAGCGCCGCCCTGGAAAACGAGGTAACTGCCCTCAGCGACACCCAGGTCCGCACGGCGCTCGAGGGCCAGCCCGCAGAGGTCGTCGAAGAGGTCACGCGGATCAACGCCGAGTCACGCAACCGGGCGCTCGGCCTGGCGCTCGCCAGCATCATCGCCATCGGCGTCGTCGGTCTGGCAGCGGCGATCTCCCTGCCGCGTCAGGCCGGAGAGTCCGCCGCCGCGGAACCCGCGCCCGCCGCCACGTAACGCGAGCGGTCGGCCCCGGCGAGGCGCGACCGCAAGAACCGTGGGCGGCCTCTGCGGGTCTGTAAGCTGATGCTGTAGCTGAAAACGACCGGGACCCTGCTACAGCGGCCCGCCGCCATCCACCTGCACCAGCGCGAGCGGCCGCGAAACGCTGAGCCGAAACCGCCCCCGCGCAACCCGCTCTATGCGCAACCAGTCGCAGCGCTCTTCCAACCGCCGCCGCAGCAATATCAGCCGCGCCTCCAGGTTGTCCTTGATGTCCGGCAGGTCGAGTGACGGATCGAGCCGGATCTGCTTGTTGCTGAACTCCGACCGCCCGTGCTCCTCGTATTCGTGCAGAAGCCGCCACAGGATGCCCCCGGCGACGCCCTTGATCAGGTACTCGTTGTCGAAGAACACACTGTCATCCTCGGCGTAATGCTTCACTTCGACGGTCCGCGCGTGCGTGTGCTCCTCTGCCGGCACTGGCATCGCCTCCGGGACTGTCTCGGCGGGCTGCATCGCCGCCATTGCCATCGCGACCTGGTTCGCCAGGATGCTCACGACGCACTCGTCCGCCGCCTGGAACGCTCCCGGCACCTCGCTCTGAAGGCCCAGCACGCCGACCAGCTTGCGATGCGCCAGCATCGGCGCCACTACCTGGCTCTGCACCTGGTGTAGCCGCGGCAGCCCGATCACTCGCTCCGCTTGCGCCTCTTCGCCGCTCGTGGCGTTCGCCGCATGCGCGTACGAAAGCTCCCGCCCCATGTGCGTGACACGGACAGGCTGCTTCCGCTCGGCCGCCATGCCGATGAGCCCGTCGCCCACCCTTACCTCGGAGCCCGCGCCCGAGGCCGGGAAGCCGTCGCTCGCGACCGTGTACAGCCGCTCGCCCGTCTCGTCGAGCAGCATCACGAATACCGCCGTGCCGCTGAAGGTCTCCCGGCACGTATGCAGCGTCGTCGCCAGCACGTCATCCATGTCGCCCGCAGTCGCCAGCTGGCGAGAGAATTCCTCCACACGAGCCAGCTTCACGTCGCGCCGCGGGCCGCTCCTGCTCGCGCCAGTTGCCCGGGAGCGGCACACACGACTCCACGCGGCAGACATCTGTGCCCTTCAGCTTGAAGACCGTCTCCATTCCCTCGTGCGACGCGACGGCATCGAGCTTCGTCCGCATCCGCTCGAAAAGCGGCCCTTCCGTCTCCGTACGCTCGTACACCACATCGACCCAGAAAAGGCGCCCGGTCTCGGGCTCCATCAGCAGGAGCTGCGCGCTCGGGTTCACCGTCGTGTTCTCGTCAGTCTTGTTGAAGAATTGCCGCGACAGCGCGACATGGTTCTCGTCGATGTGATGCACCACGGACAGGTACGTCGCGTTCGGCGTTCCATCGTCCGCGACCGTGCAGATTGCCGTCGGGATCACGCCTTCGAACGCAGAGGGGATGTCCTCCAGCCGGACGCCTGTGGCTTCGGTCACAGGGGCTTTCCCGCGCCCGGCCCTGGCGTCTGGTCGAACGCTCGCTCTACACGAAATGACAGCCGCACCGTCGCATCCATCCACATGCCCCGGATTGCGTCGGGCGGGTCACCAATCAGCGACGTAGAAACGACAAACGCCTCTCGCCGGCTCATGACCCACGCCTGCTCGTCCGGGGTCGTCTCGCCAGACTCGACGAAGCAGCCCTTGAACTGCGCGGATCGATACGAAACCGGATCGGCGACCGTCATGGCAATGTGGCCATTCTCGCCGGCGTTGCTCAGCGTTTGCTCGGCGCGCTCCGAGTCGAGGAAGACGTCGATCGTGCTTCGGTCGCTTCGCACACGGGGTCCCCAGCCGAACGTCACATGCGGACGCCGCTCCGCGTCGCCGCTCGCGACGAGCACGGCAACGCCGGACTCGATCAGCCCTTTCAGGTCGGCGCTGATCTTGTAGGCGCCCCCAGCAGTCGGTTTCGCGCGTTTCGTAGTCCGAGTCTTGGCATTTCCGGGCACTTAGCGATCTTATCCGATCTCTTTAGCAAGCCCGTAGGAAACGCTAGCGGAGATTTAGGATCGCGCTTCTTCGCAATCGGCGAAGCTCTCTTCAGACGAACACGACGCGATGAAGGGGACCGTCATGTACACCACCAGCACCGCTCCAGTCGACCGGATCCACGACATGGGCGACAGCCGGCTCCTGCTGGTGCTGCCCGCCCCATCGCCCGTGACTGTCGCCGCGAGCGAGATTCAGCGACCTCATCGACGCTGCGGGCCCGCTGACCATCTCCGACATCGCTGCCGGGCTGGCCACGCCCGTCTGCACCGCCGTCGCCCGAGTCCGCCCGATGGTCCGCGCTGGCCAGCTCAGCCGCGATGAATTCGGCCGCTATCGCCTCCACGGAGCCCACTAAACGAGAGGACGCAACCCGACCGGACATCAGTAGCAGAGAGAGGAGAACCCGACGATGACCATCCTGAGTAACCGCCCTGCATCTACCAGCAACCAGTCCGCCAGAAAGGAACCCACCGTGACAACGACCATCACCGCCTCAGCCCCGAGCATCGACCGCCTGGACCGCCTGCGCTCCCGCCTGGCTGGCGAGCTCGTGACGCCGGACTCCGGTGCCGAATACGACGAGGCGCGTCGGGTGCCCGTCATCAGCACGCCATTCCGCCACCCCGAGGCCATCGTCCGCGCCGTCCGCCCCAACGACGTCGTCGAAGCGGTCCGCTTCGCCGGCGCCCACGGACGCTCCGTGGCAGTCCGCAGCGGCGGCCACAGCGTCGCGGGCCTGAACATGATCGACGACGCGCTCGTCGTCGATTTTTCACGCATGCGGCGCGTCAGCGTCGACCCTGCTCGCGGCACCGCCCGCGTCGCACCGGGGGCGAACTCGCGTGACGTCACGGCTGCCGGTCACGCCTACGGCCTCGCGCTCTCCACCGGCGACACGGCCACCGTCGGCATCGGCGGCCTCACGATTGGCGGCGGTGTTGGATTCATGCTGAGGAAGCACGGCCTGACCATCGATAACCTGCTCTCCGCCGACGTCGTGACCGCCGACGGCGAGCTTGTGACGGCCAGCGCCGACGAGAACGCTGACCTCTTCTGGGCGATCCGCGGCGGCGGCGGAAACTTCGGCATCATTACGGACTTCGAGTTCCGAATGGCGAAGGTCGGCCAGGTACTCGGCGGCGCGCTCGTTCTGCCCGCATCGCGCGAAGTGCTGCGAGGGCTACCACGCCTACGTCGCGGATGCGCCCGACGACCTCACCACGCTCGCGAACCTCATGCACGCCCCACCCGCGCCCTTCATTCCGGAGCACCGCGTCGGCGAACTGGTGTTGATGATCCTCGGCGGTCTGGACCGGCGACATCGAAGCGGGCGAGAAGGCGTTCGCGCCGCTACGTGCGCTGGCCGAGCCCGTCGCCGACGTCATCGCGCCGATGCCGTACCCCGCGATCTACAACTTCACCGCGGCCCAGGAGCAGCCCGTCGGCGCCGCGATCCGCTCGATGTTCGCGGACAACCACGGTGCCGACACTTTCGACGCCGTTCTCGATGCGATGTCCGAGCCGGCTGGACCGAAGAGCGTCGTGCAGTTCCGCGGCATGGGCGGCGCCTCTGCCCGCGTCGCGCCCTGGGCCACCGCCTACGCCCACCGCGAGCGGCGCTTCTTCACGACGATCCTCGGCCTGTGGGACGACCCTCAGGACGACTCGTCGTCGCCACTGGGCCTGGACGAACAACCTGTGGGAGAAGATTCGCGGCGACGCCGCGGGCGTGTACGTGAACTTCCTCGGTGTCGAGGGCGAGGAGCGCATCCGCGAGGCCTATCCCGCCCGCACCTACGAGCGCCTGGTCGAGGTCAAGCAGAAGTACGACCCGCAGAACATGTTCTGCTTCAACCAGAACATCCGCCCGCGCGCCTGAGCCGCGGTCGATCGGAAGAGGCGGCCCCACGCGGGGCCGCCTCTTCGTCTACTCCTTCGCAACCGGATACTGGATCTCCGTCACGCTGTCGTGCGGTGCCTCCGTCGAATTCCGATGGTAGATCTCGCGTGATGGCCCGACGATGCGATAGCGATTCGTCTCGATCCAGCGCAGCAACGCGGGGTGCAGCGCGACGAATCCCGCAAAGTCGCCGTAATGCACGGCCGACGCGAAGGTGCCACCCTCCAGCTCATACACCTTCACCCGCCCGCCGTCCTCGATCGCGCCCTCAATCGGCACAACCGCCTCCGCGTCCTCGTCCTCGTGCGTGTCCGCCGACGTGTGCCAGACGGACAGGCAAGGATCGAGCGCGTTCGCGCCATGGCGGCGGACGTGCGCGTACGTCTCGTCGTACGCCTCGCCAAGCAGCTCGGGCACCATGTCGTTCGTCGGGATCCGGATCCGGCACGCGGCGACCATCATCGGTTCGATGTCCTTCAACGTCACGTCGTACTCGGGCATACACGCCTCCATCTCGATCTCCTGCAGCCTCGCCTCGATCCGCGCGAGCCGCTCTCGCTCGTCCTCCAGCCGATCCTCGACCTCAGCGCGCTTCAGGATCAGCATCCCGCGCAGCTGCTCGTAGGTCACGCCGTCGTTCAGCACGCGGCCGATCTGCTCAAGCGAGAACCCCAGCTCCTTGAGTGCCAGCAGCCGGTTGAGCCGCGGCAGCTGTTCGAGCGAGTAGTATCGATACCCCGTTGTCGCATCGACGCGCGCTGGCGTGACGAGGCCAAGGTCGTCGTAGTACCTGAGTGTCTTGACCGGCACCTGCGCGAGCCGAGCGAAGTCACCGATCTTGAGCATGCGCGAACTCTAGACCCTCCGGCGGAGGGAGAGTCAAGTCGTCCTCAGGAATCCTGTCCGGTCTATCGCGCGGGCCGCGCCGGCCGCGCCGGATCATCCTTCGCGGCGCGGACCTCGCACTCGAACCCATGGCTTCCGGCCGCCACGCGCCGCGCGGCGCTCCCGTCCGGCAGCTCGACCACCGCCGAGTGCCCTTCGGGCACCTCAACCTCGACCCGAAAGCCGGCGCCCTCTCGCTCCCAACGCACACGCGCCGGCCCACCGGCCATCTCTCGTGACGCCTCCGCGAACGTCAGACCACCGCCCACCAGCGGCCGCACTCCGATCGTGCGATAGCCCGCTTCCAGCGGCGCGAGCCCGGCGATACGCCGGTGCAGGAAGTCCGCGACCGCCCCGAACGCATAGTGGTTGAACGACGTCATCTCGCCCGGGTTCACCGAGCCGTCGGGCAGCATGCTGTCCCAGCGCTCCCAGATCGTCGTCGCACCCATCGTGATGGGATACAGCCACGATGGGCACTCCGTCTGCAGCAGCAGGTGATAGGCGTCGTCGCCGTACCCCGCGTCCGCCAGCGCGTCACACAGCAGCGGCGTCCCGACGAATCCAGTCCCGACGTGATAGCCCTCGCGCCGCACGAGTTGCTGCAATCGCCGCCCCGCCGCCGAGCGCTGCTCCTCCGTCGGCAACAGCCCGAACTGCAACCCCAGGGCGAACGCCGTCTGGGCGTCGCTCGCCATGCGCCCGCCGGGCGTCACGTACTCGTGCGCGAACGCCCGCCGCACCGCCGATGCCAGCGCCTCGAAGCGCCGCTGCTCGGCCTCCATCCCCAGGATCGCCGCCGCCTCCGCGACGATCCCCGCGGTCCGCGCGTGATAACCCGTCGCTACGAGCCCGGCGTCCGTCCGCGCGCGGGCAGGCTGGTCGGGCGGCGCCGCCGGATCGAGCCAGTCTCCGAACTGGAACCCCCGGTTCCATAAGTGGCTGTCGCCCGCGAGTACCTCCACCTGCTCCACCCATCGCTTCATCGACCCAAAGTGACGCCGCAGGATCTCTGCATCGCCGAAGTGCCGGTACAGCGTCCACGGCACGATGACGGCGGCATCGCCCCAAGCCGCCGTAGGAATCGGCGGAAACCCCATCTCGACGAACGGGATCCATGAGGGGACGCTGCCGTACTGCTCCTGCTCCGCCGAAAGGTCATCGAGCCACGACTCCAGCATCGAGCGGCAGTCGTAGAGGAAGCACGCCGTCGGCGCGAACACCTGCAGGTCGCCTGTCCAGCCCAGCCGCTCGTTCCGCTGCGGACAGTCCGTCGGCACGTCGACGAAGTTACCCTTCATGCTCCAGCGCGCATTGCTGTGCAGGCGGTTCAGCATCTCGTTCGAGCACGAGAACGATCCGATCTCGCGCATATCGGTGTGACAGACAACCGCTCGCACATCGTCAGGCGAGATCGCGCCTGGCCAGCCCTCGATCTCCGCATACCGAAAGCCGTGGAACGTGAACGACGGCTCCCACGTCGTCGCCGTCTCCCCGCAGATGATCGCGTCCGTTGCTTTCGCGCCCCTCAGCGGCCTCAACGCCAGCTCACCGTCCTCCAGCACCTCGGCGTGACGCATCGTCATCGTCGTCCCGGCCGCCGCGGGAACACGCACGCGTAGCCGCCCGGCGATGTTCTGCCCGAAATCGATGAGCGTCCTTTCCGCTCGCCCGCCGCTCGATACTCACCGGCGCCAGCTCCTCGACCCGGCGCACAGGTGGGCTGTCGGGGATGAACAACACGCCGTCGTCGAACGGCGACTCTCGTACCGGCGACCACGCACCGTCGTCGTAGCCCGCCGTCGACCACGCGGCGTCGTAATTCAACAGGTCGATCGCCTCACCGTCGTACAGGCCCGAGGAGAGGATCGGACTGGCGTGCGCCCGCCACGATGCATCGGTTGCAACGACGGACGTCGTTCCGTCACCGTGCCGGACGATGAGCTGCGCGATCGGCCCGATTTCGTCGCCGTAATTTGCGCGCTTCCCTTCGCCGAAGCCGAGCCGTCCCCTGTACCACCCCTCCGCCACCGTAATCCCGATCGCATTCTCCCCGCGCGAGAGCAGCCCGCCAACGTCGTGCCGGATCAGCCGGTGCCGGTGGCGGTAGCTCGTCCACCCGGGGCTCAGCACATGATCGCCGACGGCCCGTCCGTCGATTTCGCACTCGAACACGCCGCACGCCGTCACGAACAGCTCTGCCGACGTCACGTCGCCGTCGATCGTGAATGTACGCCGGAATCGAATCGCGCGCTCCGGCGCGGGCGCCTCGTCACGCCAATCTGGCACGATGAACTTCGCCGACCACGGCTGAGGGAGTGCGTTGGCGCCCGCGGCCCGTGCGTCGGTCATCTACCAGCGCGCTTCCTGGTCCTCGACCCAGCCGAAGAGTCCGCGCACTTCAAGCGGCGCCGCCCTCG
This sequence comes from uncultured Chloroflexia bacterium, assembly GCA_963736015.1. GTDB lineage: Bacteria > Chloroflexota > Dehalococcoidia > DSTF01 > JACRBR01 > CAVTNG01. Next base: position 264,841 of record CAVTNG010000010.1, read on the forward strand.
TCCGGCCGGATGCGCCCCGAGTACGTCCCGAACATCTGGTGCACGCGCATGTACCGCTCGTCGTTGCCGCTCTCATCGATGCGCTCGAACTCCGGCTCGAACGCAAGGTCGATGCGGTCCGTCTCCGTGGTGCGCACACGCCACGTCTTCATCCGCGCCGCGCGGTCATACTCGAATCGCAGCTCTTCGCTGATCTTCGTGAGACGCCCGTCGATGCAAATCGCGTTCTCCGTCATGCCAGTACCGTCGGTCCACGTGCCACCGAGGTTCAGTCCCACCAGCCGCCCGTCCTGCAGGCCCGAGGCCGCGCCCCAGTTCCACGCTGTCTCCTCCGGCCATACGCCGCGCCCGTAGTCCAGGCATCCGAACGACGGCGCGGTGAATTCGAGCCGCTCGCCGCCCAACGCCACGAACCCGGATGCAGGCAACGTGTTCTGCTTCGACGTGAACTGGAACTGGTCGTCGCTCCACGGGATTACGACGTTCATCGTCTCGTGACCTGCCGGCCGCTCGACCACGATCTCCGCGCGCAGCCGCTCGCCTCCGAAGTCTTCTGCGTCGACACGGATTCGCGTCCCGGGTCCGTCGTCCGTGATCGCGACAGTCATCGCGGGATGCTCGATGACCATGTCGCCGAACGTAGTCTCCGGCATCGCGATCGTCCCGGCGGGACGCGCCACGCTCTTGCTCAGATGCCGGTGCGTCCCGCGCTCATAGATGTACGCGCTTCCGATCTGCACGATGTCGACGTCCGCGATCGTCGCCGAGAACAGCAGCCGCTCGCTGGTAACCGCCCAGTAGTTCCACTTCTTCTTGCGCGGCATCGACGCCGGCATGTTGCACGTGTGCAGCGGATGCCGCGACCAGCCCACCGCGTCGCGATTCAGCCGCCCATCGGGCATGCAGAGCATCACAGGCGCTAGCAGTTCGGGCTCTCGATCACTCAGTATGGTCATGCCCGCATCATACGCGCTCCAATAAGCGAAGACGATGCGCGCGCCGCCCCCTCAGGACGTTGCCTCGCGAGCGGGCCGCAGCGCGGCGGGCGCCGTATCGCTCGAGACCACCACCGGCGGCTGTTGGACGAACCGGTGAATGAACGTCGCAGCCACGACCGACAACGTCGCCGTCACGACCACCGCGATCATGACCAGCCGGAAGGTCGTGACGTCCGTCGTCGAGCCGCTGTCCGAGAGCACGCCGGCGAGGATGCCCGCACCAAGGATGCTTCCTACGTATCGCATCATCGAACTCGTCCCCGCCGCCGAGCCCGCCAGCGACCGCGGTGCAGACTCGACCGCCGCCGTGTTCGCTGCCCCGACACCCAACCCCACGCCCAGCCCGAGAATCGCGAGGCATCCGGCCAGGTAACCCGTCGAGACGGTGTCGCTCAGGCCCGCAAGGAGCCCGCACGATGCAACGAGCATCAGCACTCCGCCCGCGAGGGTCGCCGGTCGCCGCCCCAGCGCGTCCGAGAGCCGTCCGCCAAACGGCGATGTCACCGCCATGAGCACCGACATTGCGCCAAGCAGCAGCCCTGCGAGCGCCGTGCTCTCGCCCAGCACGTCGCGCACGAAGAATGGGATCATCAGCAGCGTCGTGTACATCGTCAGGTTGGTGAGGAGCACGTACGCCGTCGCGCCGGAGAATGAACGCACCCGGAACAGCCTCCACTCGGCGGCCGGCGAAGACGTCGTCCGTTGCCGCCAGACGAACGCCGTGCCCGCGACCGCCACCGCCACCCACCCGGCCGCCGTGACGCCCAGGTTTGCGCCGCCGGTCAATGCCTCCAGCTGGACGGTTACTACGATCAGAAGCGCCACGAACAATCCTGTGCCCGCCCAGTCAATCGGCGTCCGCTCCTCGCGCTCGACTCCATCCTCGCGCAGGTACCGAAGCAAAACGAGCGCGATCAGCACGAACGGCACGCCAAGGACAAAGAGCCATCGCCACGTCGCAACTGCCAGCGTCGCGGCGCCGAGCAGCGGACCCACCGCCGCCGCGAATGACACCACCGATCCGTTGAGCCCGTTCAGCCGCCCGAGCTGCTCAGGCGGTGAGTACGTCCGCAGCAGCGCCAACCCGTTCGGGATCAGGATCGCCCCTGCCACAGCCTGCGCGATGCGGAGCGCCACCAGCAGCGGGAAATTCGGCGCCAGCGCCGTCGCGAACGACAGCACGAGAAACGCCAGCAGCCCCCCGCGATACACCCGCGCGCGTCCGATCTGGTCCCCGAGCCGTCCGCCGATCGGCTGCGACACGGCCATCGCAATCAGGTAGCCCGAAACGAGCCAGCCGACGGTGGCGTGGCTCAGCGAGAATTCGTGCCGGACCTCCGGCAGCGCGACGGCGACCATCGTCGAGTTGAGCGGCGCCAGTATCGCGCCCAGCGAGGAAAGTGCAATCAGTAGCGGAATACTCGGCCTCGGAGAGCCGGCGCGCGCGGCCGCGATTCGACCGCCATGCCGCTCAGCCGAGCGTCGTGATTGGCCGGCACTGCAGCAGGTAAAGGGTGCCTTCCGCGATTGCGCACTCCACGTCGACCGCCTGCCCGACGAAGCGTTCGAGCTTCAGCGCTAGCTCCGCGATCGCCAGCACTTGGTCCTCCGCGAGACTCGACGCCGCCCGCAAGTCGGTCGGCACGTCCACGTCCGCCGTCCCCACGTCCGTCATCACGGTCATCCGCTCTTTGATGGCAACCTCCCGCATCGTCACTTCGCGCCGCCGCTTGTCGATCACAAACGTGTCCGGCGTGACCATCCCGCCCACGATGCTTTCGCCCAGCCCCCAGCTCGCGTTGATCATCACTTCGTCGCGGTTGCCAGTGACCGGGTTGGCACTGAAGACGACGGCCGACACCTCTGACATCACGAGCTGCTGTACGAGCACCGCCATATGCACGTCGTCCACGGCGAGACCCCGCTCGTTCCGATACGCAAGAGCTTCCCGCGAAGCCGCTGACCTCACACAGCGTTGCACCGCATCGAGCAGCGCGTCATGTCCGCGGATGTTCAAGTACGTATCGTGCTGGCCAGCAAACGACGCGTCTGCTCCGTCTTCATCCAGTGCCGACGAGCGCACGGCCACCGGCGGCTCCGCCAGCCCGCAGCGCGCTGCCAGCGTGCCGTACGCATCGCAGATGACCGCCGGCAGCGCGGCAGGCAGCGACTGACGCGTCGCCGGCATAGCCGGTACGGCGAATCCGTGCGGGACCGTGTGGTGAGAAGCAAGCCTGCTCAGACTCGCCGCCTTGCCTCCGACCACACCATCGTGGTGGCAGTCGTCGTCGCCAAGCCACAGCACGCCACCCATCGTCGCGCCCACGTTGCCCCTGCCCCGCCGCGCTCCCGATGGCGTCTGCCATCGCCCGCGCCTACACTCCCCGGTTAACGGGATGTTAACGGAGCCGGTCACGGCCTTCCAGCCACGGCACCCGGGCGTCAATATCCGACCGATGCCCGCCTTGGCATCCCGTCGCTACGTGGAGGGTCATCATGGTTTCCGCCCCCTCGAACGACTTCGCCGTCACGTGGGATAACCCGGCGGACGCCGAGCTGACGTGGTTCAACGATTCGATGCACCAGCCCAATGCCGTCTGCCAGCTCCTCGGCGAGGCATGGGACGGCGTTATGGGCCGCTACATGGGCATGCGCACCGGTTCGTCAACGGTTACGGGTTCTCGAGCGCACCCACACCTCCGCCACCCGCGCCTGAGATCCTCGAACGTGGCGTGTCCGACGTCTGGAGCAACGACTACCTCCCGCGCATCGCCGAGGCCTGCGCGAAGATGCGCTCTGCGAGCTACGACGCACTGAGCCTGCACGAGGCGGGTGACGCGATGGCGCGCGCGATGCGTGAGTCGATCACGGCCTTCGGCTACACCATGAAGCCGATCACCGGCTTCATGGGCCCGACGTTTGCATTCGTCGACTTCCTCCAGTCCCGGCTCGGGCCCGAGGCCCCCCAGCTCGCCGCCGCCATGCTTCAGGGCTTCGAGAACGGCAGCGCAGCGGCCGGCGCCGGCCTTAGCGCGCTCGCCGAGGACGCGGCTGCTCGTCCGGCCGTCGCCGAAGCGCTCCGCCGGCGGCACGTTCGACGCGCTCGAGTCCGTGGATGGTGGCGCCGAGTTCATGGCGAAGTTCCGCAAGTACCTCGATGAGTTCGGCTGGCGCGTCGACAGCTGGGGCTATCTCGACCGCCCGACCTGGGCCGAGAACCCTCGCCTTCCTCTCACGCTGATCGGCCACTACATCGCCGATCCCGAGCGCTCGCCCGCCGCTGCGCACCGTCGCGCCGTCGAGCAGCGCGAGGCCGCCGTCCGGGACGCCGAGTCGCGGCTGAACCCGGAGGCGCTCCCTCAGTTCCGGGAGATGCTATCGACTTGCCAGGTCCACGTCCCGGTCAGTGAGGGCCGCGCGTTGTGGCAACTCATCATCATCGGCTCGTTGCGCGTGCCCGCGCTCGCGCTCGGACGCAAGCTCGTCGCTGCGGCCGCACTGGAGCGGCCCGAGCAGGCGTTCCTCTTCACGACGAGCGAGCTGAACGAGGCCGCACACCATCCCGCGCCGCACTTCAAGGCGGTGGCCGCGAAGCGCGAAGCCGACCTCGCGCGATGGCGCACCATGACGCCGCCGCCCTTCATCGGCGCGCCGCCCGATCCCGCCGCGATTCCGCCCGAGGCCGCGCCGATGCTAACGCTCTTCTTCGGCCTCCAGATGCCCGAAATCAAGGGCGGCGAGATCAAGGGCCAAGGCGGCGAGCCAGGGCTCGGCGAAGGGCGTCGCGCGGGTGATCACGGACCTCGGCGACGCCGAGCGTCTCCAGCCCGGCGAAGATCCTCGTCTGCAAGATGACGGCGCCTCCCTGGACCCCTCTCTTCGCCATCGCCGCCGCCGTCGTCACTGACACTGGCGGCGTCCTCTCGCACTCCGCGATCTGCGCCCGCGAGTACGCCATTCCCTGCGTCGTCGCGACGCAGGTTGCGACGCAGATGATCAAGGACGGCTCCACAATCACCGTCGACGGCACGAAGGGCGTCGTTCAGATCGATGCCTGAAGAACCGCAGCCCAGCGCGCCGCCCATCACCTCGATTCCCGCGCCCGGCGGGGCGCAGCTCTCGATCGAGTGGGTGTATCCCGGGGGCGAGGCCTTCACCTGGGGCCGCGATACGGAGCACTGGACCTTGCCGATGCCGCCGCTCGAGCTGTGGCTGCACAAGCAGATGGGCGACGGCATAGACCGCGCGTGGGCGGAGCTGAACATGGAGCCGCCGGTCATGTTCTATCGCTTCCAGTGTGCCGGCCCGTTCCTCTACGCGCGCGAGACCATGGACGCGCCCGATGCCTTGATGCGGAAGGTGATGCGCTATCGCGAGGTGACGCAAGAGCAGGGCGGCGCGCTTGCGTTCTGGGAGCAGTACTGCCAGCCGCGCATCGAACGCGTCGCGCGCGAGCTGGCCGCCAGCGGCGACCGCATGCCGCTGAGCAAGCTCGCCGACGCCATGGGCTACGGCTTCCACCAGACCTTCACATCGCTCGTTCCGCTCTTCGAGCCCGGCATGCGCATCCAGGCGCTGCTGACGGGCGCGGGCCTCGACGACGCTGAGCTCACCGGCACGGAGCTGATCCTCGGTGCCAACAACGCCACCCTCGAGATTGACGCAGAGATCTGGCAGCTCGCCGACCTCGCGCGAAACACGCCGGCAGTGCGCGCCGTCCTCGAGCGAGGCTCCGGCAGCGAAGCCCTCGAAGCGTTGCGAAACGCTCCCGGCGCCGGCGGGTTCGTCGCCGAATTCGACGCCATGCTCGCCCGTCACCCATCGCGGTCCATCGGCTGGGAGATGGTTTTGCCGACGTGGCGCGAGCGCCCTGAGAGCGCGCTCGCGCTGGTCGCTGCCCAGCTCGCATCACCGGCGCCGCCACCGGCGGAAGTCGCGGCCAAGAGCGCAGCACGGCGCGACGAGGCGACACAACGCGTGCTCGCGAAGCTGTCGCCGGAGAAGGGCGCCGAGCTCAAAGATCTGCTCGCGAGCCTCGACGGCTACATCCGCATCCGTGAGGGCCGGGCCTACTGGCAGATGGTGCTCGATCTCGGCGAATCGCGAGGCGTCGCCCTCCGCCACGGCCAGCGCCTCGTCACGGCCGGAGCGCTCGACCGGGCCGAAGACGTCTTGCTGTTCGAGCCCCACGAGATTGAGGCCGACCCGCCCCTCGACTTGCGCCCCCTCGTCGCCGAACGCCAGAGGGCCTGGGACGCCTGGCGCACGGTCGAGCAGGCACCGAACATCGGCGCGCCGAAGACGGAACCCGCTCCCGAAGCGGCACCTGCGCCCGAGGAACTGCGGGGCTCAGCCGCCAGCCGCGGTACCGTCACGGGCATTGCGCGCATCATCCACAGCCCGGAAGAGGGCGCGCGCCTCCGCCCGGGCGACATCCTTGTCTGCGTCATGAGCACTCCGGCCTGGACCCCCTTGTATAGCGTCGCCGGCGGCATCGTCGCTGAGACCGGTGGCGCGCTGTCCCACCCGGCGATCACGGCGCGCGAGTACGGTATCCCGGCCGTCGTCACGGTGAAGGGCGCGACGCAGCGAATCCGTGACGGCCAGACGATCACCGTCAAAGGCGCCGAAGGGATTGTCGTCCTCCACCCGGACTGAGCCCCCTCCGTTCGCCTCGGCGGACCGCAATCGCTACCATCGTTCGATGTCAAACGCAGTCACCTCGTCGACGGGCCGCAAGGCCGGCATGGCAGTCCTGCTCGTCGCCTGCGTCTCGACGCTCATCGTCAACGCCAACACCTCCGCCGTCAGCATCCTCCTGCCCGCCATCAGCGAAGACACCGGCATGTCGGTCGAGACGTTGCAATGGGCCGTCACCGGCTACTCGCTCGTCGGCGCCGCCGTCATCGTCACCTCCGGCGCCCTCGGCGATGTCTTCGGCCGCCGCCTCCTGTTCCTTCTCGGCATCGGTCCTCTTCATTGCTTCGTGCATCCTCATCGCGCTTCTCGACCCGGCGGCCTCGGCGTCATCATCGGGCGCATGAATCCAGGGCGCGTCCGGCGCGACGATCCTTGCCTCCGGCCTCAGCCTCATCTCCGTCGCCGTCGTCGGGCGCCGAACAGACTCCGCGCGGTCGCGCTCTGGGGCGCGGCCCCGCGATAGGCGCCGCCGTCGGCCCGCTCATCGGCGGCGTGCTCGTCGATATCACGGGCTGGCAAGGCCTCTTCTGGCTCGATGCCGCGATCGCTGCCGTGCTCGTGCCGGTCACGCTCGCGGGCGTGCAGGAATCGAACGACCCCAACCGGTCACGCTCGATCGACTATCTCGGCTCCCTGCTCGTCGCGGCCACGCTTGCGCCGCTGATTTCGGCATGACGAAGGGCGACGACTGGGGCTGGCTCTCCGTGCCCACCTTCGCGATGCTTCGCCATTTCAGCCGTGGCGCTCTTCGCCTTCATCCAGGTCGAGAGCCGCATCGCCGGCCCCACTCGTCGACCTCGCGCCTGCTCCGCAACATCACGCTGGTCGGTTCGACGATCGCCATCCTCATCGGCGCCGGCACCATCAACGGCCTCGGCTACCTCCTCAGCATCTACTTCCAGAACCCGTCCGTGCTCGGATATGTCGCCGCTACAGGCCGGACTCGCGACCCTCCCGATGACTATCGGCCTGGTCGGCGGTCACGCCGTTCGTCTCGCGCCTCGCCGTCCGCTTCGGCGCGCGCCCCACCGTCTCACTCGGCTTCATCCTCTCGACGGCCGGCTTCCTCGTCCTCGCGTTCGTGGAGGATTCGTGGGCCTACGCCTACTTCGTCATCCCGATCACCGTCGTCGCCGTCGGCATGGGGCTCTCGAACGGCCCGGCGTCCGCGGCATCGACGGCATGCGTCGAGCCGGGGCAGGTCGGCTCCGCGTCCGGCATCTCGAACATGGCCCGATACGTCGGCGCCGCCGTCGCCGTAGCCGCCGTTTCGTCCGTCTACACCAGCGTCTCGAGCCATCGCGTCGACGATGGCATCCCGCTGGATGAAGCCCTCGCGTCGGGCCTCGGCTGGGCCTGCGTCGTCCTCACGATCTCATCCGCCGCCGGCATCGCCATGGGCCTCTTCGGCCGCTATCGCCAGCGCCGCCAGCACGCGATGGACACCGCCGCCGCCACCGCTGCCCACAGCTACACCATCCCGAAGCCCCACACCGGCGCCGCCTCGGCGTAGCATCTTGCCTCGAGGAGATCTGGCATCCGGATCAAGGAGGGCGCGACAGCGCGTTTGCCGCTGCCGCTCTTCCGTGGTCGCCTGGCCGCTGCTCAGCCGGATTCGGCCGCGCGCAGACGTTTGGCGAGCGCCTGCATGAGCTTCCATGCGATCGTGCCGTTTGCCTCGACCAGCGGACGGAACTCCCAGAACGTGAGTCCGTAGCAGACCAACTCGGTGTCCGCGGTCACGGTCGCCGAGCGCGGGCCCCCGTCGATAAGTGCGAGTTCTCCGAAGTAGTCGCCGGGTCCCAGCGTCGCCTGGTGCTCGCCTTTGATCGAGACCGTCACCGTCCCCGATTCAATGACGAAGAACGATGCGCCTCCGGAGCCCTCCATGATGATCGTCTCACCCCTGGCGTAGCGACGTTCCTTCAGGAGCCTCGCGATCTGCTCCGCTTGTTTCCGGTTCATCTCACCGAAGAGCTGGACACGCTGCAGCACGGCAGCCGGGTCGCGCGGAGGAGGCCCCGCCGGTGCGTCTGGGCGCTCCTTCCCGGTCGTGACCGCGCGACACTGGAGCAGGTACAGCGTCCCGTCCTGGAACGCCCATTCGATGTCTCGCCGCGGGCCGTAGATCTGCTCGCACCGCAGGGCAAGCTCGCTCAACGCCGCGAGTTGCGCGTCGTCAAGGCAGAGCTGCGTCACCTGCGCATCTGCGACGCGCTGTTCGGCGGTGCCTCCGCTCGGCAGGCAACGGACTGCTGTGCGCTTCGCCCGGCTTTCCGTTCGAGCACCTGGCCGGCGCGATCCAGGCGGAAGTGGTCCGGCACAACGAGCCCGGCGACCACCGCTTCGCCAAGCCCCCAGCTCGCCTCGATCAGTCGCTCATCGTCGCCGCTGACCGGGTTCTCCGTGAACATCACGCCCGCCACCTCGGGGTTGAGGAGCGTCTGGACCACGACGCCAACACTCGGGCGGGTGAACAGGCCCACTTGCTGGCGGTAGGTAATCGCCGAGTCTGAGTTCGCCGACCACCAGACATCTCTCACCGCCGACGGCACGTCGCTCGCTTGAATGAACGTTGAGCATCGTCAGGTGCTGCCCCGCGAAGCTCGCCGAGGCGCCGTCCTCGTCGACGGCCGATGAGCGCACCGCGAAGGGCGGCGGCAAGGCCCGCGATGGCCTTCGCGAGTTTCGCGATCGCCCGGTCATCGTTGGATGCGACTGCCTCGACGAGGTCGCCCGAGAGGGCCACGCCGGGAGGAACGGGGAGACCCTGGCGCACGGCGTCGCCGAGTCCCACGGCCTTCGACCCGTAGAGCGCCGTTTCGTGCGCCTTGCCGAACGGGACGACGGTTTTCACCCCAGCACCGTAACCTCGCCCGCGTCTCCGTCGACGCGGACGCGCACTACCATCATCGATGCGTTCGGTGGCCTCGCGCGTGCCGACGACGCCGGGGATGCCGTATTCGCGCGCGACGATGGCGGAGTGGGAAAGCAGACCGCCGTTGTCGGTAACGATCGCTCCCAGGAGCGGCAGCAGGATGTTGAACGCCTCCGTCGTCGACTCGGTCACGAGCACGTCGCCCTTGACGATCCGCGCGAACTCGGAGGGGCCAGCGACGCGGCGCGCCGGGCCTTCGTACACGCCCTTGCTCGCCGCCAGTCCATAGAGCGATCTTCTCTTCGTTTTGCACTTCGGAGCTTCCGAAGAGATGGCCCAGCGCAAGGAACGTCGCGCCCATGAGCCGGCCGACGGCGGGCGGCAGAGCTGCCAGGTCGGGCGGGCGGCGGGGCGGCGGACCGAGCGTCGGCGGCGCCTCCTTGGCCGAATGCGCGGCCCGATACTCGGCCCGCTTCGCCAGTTCGTCAGCCGTTGGGCCACCGGATGCGGCGACCAGCGCACACATCTCTTCGAGGCTCGCATCGAGCATGTGTTCGGCCGTCGCAATGCGTCCTCGGCCCGCCACCCGACGTCCCGCCGCCAGCGCCGCGCGCCGCATGATGCCCGAAGCCCAGATGTCGCTGTAGACGCCGCGCTCATCACGCAGCCGGTACGTCAGTCGGGCCTCGGCGAGCAACTCATCGAACTCCGCTTGATGTTCCGCCGGCACATTCGCGCGCACCTCCGCGATGCGCTCGTCCACATCCGATGCAGCGCCCACCTCGCCGGAGACCGCGATCCGGATCGAGCGCAGCAACGCGTCCGGCATCTCTATGCGCGGACGGTTCGCTGATGTCGAACCCGTCGAGCAGCCGGTTGCCGACCAGATCCAGATAGCCGGAGACGGCAGCGCCCGCTTCGCCGCTGAGCGAGCGCAGACTGGTCGAGCACTTCAGCAGGATCAGCATCCGAGGCGAGCGCCTCTCGGGCAGCGGGATCCTTCGCAAACGCAGACTTCAGGCGCTCGAGCTCGTCGGATCCACCAGCCGAAACCGGTGCCGCGCCGCGCATGAGGCCGAGCAGCTCGGCTGGCGGCAGGCCTGTCCATTCGATGACGTGCGCGAGAAAGTCGCCGGTTGGAAGCACCGCGCCGGCCGTGAACCGCATGTGCTGGGCCATCATCGCGGCGTGGTGATCGCGGCAGCGCGTCAGATACGCCACCAGGTCCTCGTCGGATAGCGCGTCGGGGTCGACCGCCTGCAACTCCCGGTGCTTCGCGATCGCTGCCGGCTTCTGCTTCTCGTCCCAATCGCGGAGCTGCTCTCGCCACAGCTTCTGCTTGTAGACCTCCTCCGCCCGCGCAAAGCGTTCCGGAATCTCGGCGTCAGGCGCCGGAACAACCTGGTTGTACCCGAAGCCGTTGACGTACCCGATCTGCAGGCCGTCGATGACCATTCCATAGAAGCGGGCGAAGTCGTTCGTGCCCTTCTTGAAGGCCGCGGGATGCGTCTCCATGAAGTAGCGCGTCAGCGGACGCGGGAAGTGCACGGGGTCTTGCTGCCACGGTCCCGGCCCGGGCGGCTCAAACCGAAGTTCCGTCGCGGCATCAGCAGTGGTCATGGTGATTTCTCTCCCTCGCCGTCAGAAGGTCGCTTATCGTCTGTGCGCGCCTATTATGGCTACTGTCGCGACGTAGCGCCCGGACAACCGCCCCGGCGCGATCCACTACTCCAGCTTTCATTCGCGCTCTGCGACTGTGTGCACCTGATGCCCTCGGCACAAGACGAAGCGACGGCGCGATGGATCAACTCTTTGGAGCCAGCTCATTCGGACTAATCTCTCTTCCGATGATCGAGCTGGTCGGTGTAGTGGGAGGCCGTTGCGAAACTGACATTCGTATCTACGAGCGACCGCCGTTCGCGGTCATAATCGGTGATATCGAGCTAATTTCGATGCGTCGTCAGAAACGCCAATTGAGAGATCCAAGAACGTCGTCTATGGGAGCAGCAGCCGCGTTCGGGCGGCTGTTTGCTACTCCGATGGTGTTGCTTCAGCTACTTGCGGGGCAATGCGCTAGCATGCCGCCATTGTTCAGTTAGGAGGGGCTTAGTGTTGCTTATTCTGGCAATTATCTTCGGCTTGCTCGCGCTTGCGGCAGGCTCCATTGGGCTGCTGGGGTTTTTCGGAATCATTGGAATCACGGTCGTTGCCCGCAGACTCATCGGCGTCGCCTTTACCGTGCTGTTCCTGCTATTCCTCGTCTTCCTCATCATGGCCATCTTCTGACGAGCGTCGCCGCTGCGTCATCAATGTGACCTTCGGATTGCTCATCTCCCCAACTCCTTCGATCTGGCGACTGTCAAAGCCAACAAAGCGCCCCGATCCGAGTCGATTTCCGATTCGGATCGGGGCTAAGTCTTGGTGGAGACGGGGGAGAATTGAACTCCCCGTCCAGGTGGCCTACGCCCTGAGTCTGCTACAGGCTTATCCGTCAGTTTAATCTCGCCGCGTCCGTCCGCTGAAGGCCCGTCCGTACGCGGCCAGCCGATGTTCTTAGGCGCGCATCATCGGCGTCGTGCGCGCAGCGCCCCGGACCAATCGTCGCTCATTCCCGCTCCGCCGGGGTTGGAGACGGGATGAACGTCACTGCCTAGGCAGCGAGGGCGAGTTGTCGATTCGCCGTTTATGGTTTGACCACCACGATTTAGGAGGTCGATGGCCGCCCTCCGCCTGCAACTCAGATCCGCCAACCCCTGTCGAGCCCTTTCGTCCCCGTAGATGGATCGTCTTCAGTCTATCCGAGCGGGCAGGTGGTTCGCACGCGAGTGATCTCGCGGATGCGGCAGTTCCGCCGGAGCGCTACGTTTGCCGCTCTCGCAGCGCGCGCTGCATCTCGCGGTCCGCGTCGCGCTGCTTGATCGCCTGGCGCTTGTCGTACTGGCGCTTGCCGCGCACCAGCCCCAGGTCCACCTTCGCCTTGCCATCCTTCAGGTACAGACCCAGCGGCACGACCGTCAGCCCGCGCTCCGAGATCGCCCGCACCCAGTCGCGGATCTGGGCCTTGTGCAACAGCAGGCGTCGCGGGCGCGTCGGTTCGTGGTTCTGGTAACTGCCTGCGTCATACGTCGCGATGTGCGCGCCGTACAGCCACATCTCGCCGTCGAGAGGCCGTGCGTGCGCCTCGCGGATGTTCACGCCGCCGGCGCGGATCGATTTGATCTCTGTCCCGGTCAGGGCGATGCCCGCCTCGAGCCGTTCCATGATTTCGTAGTCATGGAACGCCTTGCGGTTCGACGCGACCGGCTTGATCTCGGCCATCCCGGCGGGTGCGCTAGCCGCGCGTGCGCGTCGGCGTGGCGTCCGGGGCGGGCGTCTCGGGCTGCGGTGTTAGCGATGCCGCCGGCGTCGTGTCCGTTCCGCGCAGCACGTCGATCGCCTTGAAGAGCTGCGTGTCGCGCCGCGCGTCGATGTCATCGTCCGTCAGCGTCACGTTGATATCGGGCCGGATGCCCACGCCGTCGATCTGCGTCCCGTTCGGCGTCAGCCACTTCGCGATGCTGACGTACAGCTGTCCGCCGTCCTTGAGGTCGTTCGAGATGTTCACCGTGCCCTTGCCGAACGACTTTTCGCCGACGATCGTCGCGCGGTTGTTATCGTGCAGCGCTGCCGACAGCACCTCCGACCCGCTCGCGCTGAAGCGGTTGAGGATGATCACGACCGGGATCGTCGTCGCGGCGCCGCCGTCGTGCGACTTGAACTGGCTCTCCGATCCGTCGCGCTCGCGTTCGGTCAGGATCACCTTGTCGCCGTCCAGGAATTCGTCGGCGATGTCCGCCGTGGTGCGGAGCAAACCACCTGGATTGTTACGCAGATCCAGCACGATGCCGCGCTTGCCGCTGCTCACGGCGTCGTCGAGCGCCGCCTTCATCTCGTCCGTCGTCTGTTCCGTGAACTCGCGGATGTGGATGTAGGCGACGTCGTCGATCGCGGTCCCGTTGCCATCGACCAAACTGCCGCCGGGCGGGAGCGTTGTCACGCTCTTCACCTTGATCTCGTCACGCTCGATGTCGAGCGTCTCCTCATTGCCATCGCCGTGGCGCACCTTGAGCGAGACCGTCGTGCCTGCAGGACCGCGGATCTTCAGCACCGCCTTCTCCTGCGTCCATCCGTCCGTCGACTCGCCGTCGACCTCGAGGATCACGTCGCCAGCCTTCAGGCCAGCGCGCTCCGCCGGCGTGTCCTCGATCGGCGCAACGATGATGATCTCGCCGTTCTGCGACGCCACGGTTGCGCCGATACCCTCGAACTTGCCCGACGGCCCGACGCTGGTCTTGACCGTATTCGGGTCGACATAAAACGTACCGCTGTCGGGGAACGGTTGCAGCATCCCCGTGATCGCCGCCTGGTAGAGCGTGTCCTTGTCCACCAGGTCGGGGTCGACGTATTTATCGTGTAGCAGCTTGTATATCTGGTTCAGCGTCGCGAAGTCGGCTGCCGAAGCGCCGTCGTCCGATGCCGAAGGCGTGCCCGTCGCGGCATCCGAACTGCCGCCGCCGTTCACGACATAACCGACGGCGAAGGCGAGCACGAGGATCGAGACGCCAAGAAGTCCGAGGACGGCCCAGCGGGCGGCTTTCAGCATGCGGGGAAGACTCCTGGGAGGCCGGGCGGGGCGCCGTGACCGGCTGTATTTTGCGTCAAGTCTAGCACCCGCCGGATTGCCCAACCAACGACAAAGCGGTTACGCGACATCGCGCCGGCTTGCCTTGCTCCGCGCCTTCACCTCGTACAGCCGGCTGTCGGCGATTTGCAGCAGCTCGCCCGGCGAGCGCGAGTCATCCGGACACACCGCGACGCCGATCGAGATGCCGAGCCGCACGTTCTCGTCGCCGGGACTCATCGCTGCGGCCTGCGACACGGCGAATTCCAGCTTCTCCGCCGTTGACTTCGCTTCCTCGAGTGTCGTGTTCGGCAGGATCACGACGAACTCGTCCCCGCCGTATCGCGCGCCAATATCGCTGCTACGGATCTGCCGCGCGATGACCTGTCCCACGAGGCTCAGGAACTTGTCGCCGACCAGGTGCCCAAACGTGTCGTTGATCTGCTTGAAGTTGTTCATGTCCATGAGCAGCACCGTCAGTGGCTGTCCGTACCGGATGGACCGCTCCACCTCGTGCGAGAGCTGCTCGTAGAAGTAACGGTGGTTGTACAGGCCCGTCAGCGCGTCGCGATAGGCCATCGTACGAAGGCGCTGGCTCAGTTCCTCGAGATGCCCCGAGTACGCGCGCTCCAGGTTCACATGCGTGCTGCGTGAGTGCGCCGCGAGATAAATCGCGTAGGCGGCGGCGATGAGCACCGCAAACAGCTCGAGCGCGGTGTAGGCGGTTCTAGACATAACAGATGGCCCGACGATGACCAACGCGCTCGTTGACAGGATGAGCACGAGCCCGAGGAGCCTGACCGAAACGTCTGACGGCCGGGTACGGCGCGAGTCCGGCTCATTTGAACCAATCTCGCTCAGAATGCCGCCGCCGGCCTCGTGGTCTTTCGCCATGCGTGCGCCGGAAGAACGAGTGCGATGCCTTGTGTCGGACACGCTCGTGTTGCGCGAGATCCGCGCGCTCGGCGCAAATCCAGCGGAATCCGGCTACTCCTTCGGGTTCAGTATCGGTACAGGACTAAGGGGCTTGATACGAACCTGCGTTCCGGCCGGCCGCCCCGCGGGTCTTCTGGGTTCGCCATCGTACATAACATCTATAGTGCGAAGTTACGAACTCCAATGGCGGGCCGGTGCCTCCAATCGATGCTGCGCGAGCGGGGCGCGAACTTTATGAGGTCTCGACTGGCTTGCGCGAGCCGCGAAGGATGTCGATGACGGCAGCCAGGGGCTCGCCGTCATCGTGTTCCTCGAGCGAGCGCTCTGCCTCGACGATATCCACCAACTCAAGGCTCGGCTCGCCGTCCGCGTCCAGCTCGGCCGGCGCGAGCGGCCGCAGGCCCACGCTCGTCCGCCAGCGCGAGATCAACGCCGACGTCGACGCGTGCAGCTCGTCAGGCGCCACGCCGTCGTCCTTCGAGGCGATCGGCGCGATGTCGCGCAACGCAGGCACGTTCAGTTCCGCCAGCTTCGGCATCGTAATCTGCGGCGCCTTCAGCTCGGGCATCGTGGGCATGCCCACCGCCGGCAGTCCGATGTTCATCTCTGCCACACGGCGCCGCAGCACCGGCGCCAGCGTCAGGGTCAACCCGCCGATGATCGCCAGGCTCACGAAGAGCAGACTCACACCCTGCCAGGCCGCCGCGAGCGCCAGCGCCATGATGACGCCGCCCGTCGCGTATGTCCGCCAGTGCTCAACTTGAATGCCAGGCACCGTCAGCCGCGGACCGCGACTCGTCGACGTCAGCGCGTCGTCGGCGGGCCGCGGCGCGACCGACTTTGCGCTCACCGGCTGCAGCATCCCTTTGCGGATCAGGACGTCGTCGCGGAACGCGTCATACTGCCGGCGCAGCGTCGGCGTACCGAGCACGCCATATGCCTCATTCAGATCGTCGAGCATGTATCGAGCCCGCGCGTTCGTCACTGCCAGCGCCTGGTACTTCCGCGCCAGGTGCCAGTACGACTGGTCCACCATCGTTCCGTCCGCCCGTGGCGTCAGCCCGAGGATCTCGTAGTAGTCGCGGTCGCTCATGGCTCCAACCCCTGTTCACCAGATCAAACGCCCGCCTCGATGCGAGTGTTGCCCCGGCGTTGACGCGCCTGGCAGCCTCGTAATCAAGGCTGGCCGTAAGTTTCGGGGCACCGCCTGAAGCAGGCGAAGACCCTGACTCCCCTACCCGCAATATCGGCGGATACGAGCAGGACTGTGACTGCGCTTATGTCGAGCTAGAGACCGGCTCAGGCGATATATCCGCCTCCCCTTCTCCGTTTCCCTTAGTGGAGGCACCTCAACCTATGGCTACTGAGACCGCTCCCGTCACCGACTACGCCGGCCGCATCATGTTTCGCTGCGCCGTCTGCGGCACGCCCATTACGCACGGCGATTTCTTCGAGCTCGGCATGCGTACGCCCGACCACGGTGAGTCCGCCGGCGACTACCAGGAGGCGGAGTTGATTGACAGCATCGAGCACCCAGCCTGCAGCCGCGGTGCTCGCAGCGCTTAACCCCGTTTTTTCAGTCGGCATTGACGCCATCCCGATGCCGCGGTAGCGTGCGAACACTCAACAAAGGGGAGTAACTGGCCCGTCCACGCGACGGGCAGTCCGGATCGCCAGACCCGGCGAAAGCCCGGTCCGGACCATCCCGCGTCAGCGGGAGCGGTGAGACCTTTGATGACGGTCAACGTCATCAAAGGTCTTTTTTCTTCGTACGTCGCGATGGATGGAGGCGCCGGTGGCGTTCCTGAAGCGTTGGAAGTGGCCATTGATCATGGCCGCGCTCGCCTGGCCCGGCGAGACGCTCCGCCTCGGCCTCTGGAGCACGACCGTCCTTGGCGAGACGGTGTGCTACGGCCTCGCCATTGTCGCCGCAGCGTTCCTGCTCACCTGGACCGCGGAGGCCGCGGAACGCGACGTCCCCCGAACCCTCGCACTCGCCGGCCTCGCCCTGATTGCTGTCCTCCCCGAGTACGCCGTCGACGTCACGTTCGCATGGAAAGCCGGCGAGGATCCGTCCTACGCCGCGTTCGCCACCGCCAACATGACGGGCGGCAATCGTCTCCTTGTCGGTCTTGGCTGGACGGTCGTCATGGCCATCTTCGCGTTCCGAACCCGGCGCACGATCCTCAAGCTGGCAACATCCCACCGCGCTGAGGTCGGTGTCCTTGCGATCGCGACGGCGTACTCGTTCGTCATCCCGCTCCGCGGCGGCATCACGCTGCTCGATACGGCGTTCCTCGGCGGCATGTTCATCCTCTACGTCTTCCTCGCCGCCCGTGGCGAGATAGAGGAAGAGTCGTCGCTCATCGGCCCCGCCGAGCACATCGCGAATCTCCCGACGCTCCACCGACGCGGGCTGTTGGTCGGCATGTTCTTGTACTCGGGCGTCGCCATCCTCGCCGCCGCCGAGCCGTTCGCCGCAGGTCTCATCGAGACCGGGAGCGAGCTCGGCATAGATGAGTTCCTCCTCGTCCAATGGGTCGCCCCCCTTGCCTCGGAGTTCCCGGAGTTTCTCGTCGCCGCGCTGCTCGCCTGGCGTCTCCGCGCTGATGCCGCGCTCGGCTCGCTCGTCTCGTCGAAGGTCAATCAGTGGACGCTGCTCATCGGCTGCCTACCCGTCGCATACGCGCTGTCAAGCGGCACCCTCAATCCGCTGCCCACCGACAGTCGTCAGGTCGAGGAGATCCTCCTCACCGCCGCACAGAGTCTCCTCGCCGTCGTCCTCCTCATCAACCTCCGCATGTCGCTTTGGGAGGCGGGCGTGCTCGCTGTACTCTTCGTCGCCCAGTTCCTCACCCCGCATTCCCTCGTCCCGCGGAACGTGTTCTCCGCGCTCTACTTCGTATTTGCCGGCATCTTCCTCGTCCGCCAGCTCATCGAGATGCGCCCCTACATGCGTCGGCGGCGCGAAGTGCCTGTCGAAACGGCGCCGACGGCCACCCACCCTCCTTGACACAACTCCCCTCTGGGCCGATTGTTGCTCCACGAGTCCGGACCTGACGCACCGGAAAGAGAGCGACGCGTGGCGACCTACGTGGTGCTGGCCTCACTCACCGACCAGGGAGTGCGGACGATGGAGGATCTGCCGCGGCGCCTCGACAACGCGCGCGAGACCTTCGCATCGATGGGTGCGGACCTGAAACAGCTCTACTTCGCGATGGGCACCTACGACTACGTCGTCATCGCGGAGGCGCCCGACGACGAGACGATGACGCGCGTCTCGCTCGCCGTGAGCAGCCAGGGGAACGTCCGCACCAACTCATTCCGCGTCTTCACCGAGGCCGAGCTTCGTTCCCTGCTCGAAGGCATGCACTGAGCGGCGCGACTGACGACGCCCGCGCGCTCTTTGCCCAGGCACAACAGCGCCACGCCGCGGGCGACATCGCGGGCGGTATGGCCCTCACGCATCGCGCGCTCGAGGTCGACCCCGACTACGTCGAAGCGCTCGAGCACCTCGCAACCGTCCTCATCACCCGCCGCCGACGCTACGCCGACGGCATCGCCGCAATCGAGCGCGCCGTCGCCCTCCGTCCTGATGATGCCGGCCTCTGGTACGCCCTCGGCTGGTGCGCTGAGTTCGCCGCGCACGAGCTCCGCCGCCGTCCCGTCGACGACGGGCCGCCCGTGAAAGACCTGTACGAGCGCTCCGCTGAAGCTTTCCGCACCTGCCTCTCCCTCCGCCCGGACGGCAAGCTCCAGGGCGACGCCGAAGACCTCCTCGACCACGTTGAAAATGAGCTCCGCTCTCTCAATTGACCGGCTCGATCCATCGCACCGAAGAGCACTAGACTGACCGCGCCGTACCCAACCCCGTTCAAAGGCCTCAGTCATGACCATCACGTCTCGTTATGTCGACTTACATCCCGGATCCCGCGCCCTTCACCAGCGCGCGCTCAATCTCTTCCCCAACGGTGTCACGCACGACATCCGCCACAGCGCCCCGTTCCCCCTCTACGCCGAACGCGCCGCCGGCAGCCATAAGTACGACGTCGACGGCCACGCGATCATCGACTACGTCATGGGTCACGGCGCACTGCTCATCGGCCACCAGCATCCCGCCGTAGTCGCCGCCGTCACCGCCCAGGCGCAGAGGGGCACGCACTACGGCGCCTCGCACGAAGGCGGAGATCCGCTGGGGTGAGCTCGTGCAGCGCCTCGTCCCCTCCGCCGAGCGCCTGCGCTTCACTTCCTCCGGGACCGAAGCCACGATGATGGCCATCCGTCTCGCGCGCGCTTACACCGGCCGCGAGAAGCTCCTCCGCCTCCGCAATCACTTTCACGGCTGGAACGACAGCGTCACCGGCCAGCCGGCGGCCGAAGAAACGCTGCCCGCGTCTCCCGGACTCCCACATGGCTTCCTCGAAAACTCAATCGTCATTGGCCAGAACGACATCGCGGTCCTCGAGCGCACGCTCCGCGAAGACGGCATCGAGATCGCCGCGATGATCTTCGAGACGACTGGCACGCACTGGGGCACTGACCCGATCGATCTTGACTACGTACGCCGCGCGCGTGACCTTACGCGTGAGCACGGCATCGTGCTGATCTTCGATGAAGTCATCACCGGATTCCGTGTCGCGCCGGGCGGTGCCCAGCAGGCCAACGGCGTCACGCCCGACATGACCACCATGGCGAAGATCCTCGGCGGCGGCCTGCCCGGCGCCTGCGTCGCCGGCCGCGCCGACATCATCGAGCGCATCGCCATCCGCGACGGCGATGGGGCCGGCGAGCGTATCGCCCACCCCGGGACCTTCAACGCCAACCCGCTCTCCTCGGCCGCGGGCGCGGCCTGCCTGGAGCTCATCGCCGATGGCCAACACCAGCAGCGTGCCGCCTATACCGCCGCGGCCATCGCGCGGGCGATGAACGCGATCCTGCGCGAAGAGAGCGTCGCCGGCTGTGTATACGGGGCCTCATCGATGCTCCACATCGCTCTCGGTATGACGCAGCAGCCGCCCGATGGCTACAGTTGGGGATGGCAACCCCTCCCCTGCGCGCCTCCCCCTGTCGCCGAGGGCACAATGCAGGCGCTCCGTCTCGGCATGTTGAACGAGGGCGTCGACCTCATGGCCGGCGGCATGATGGTGTCATCGGCGCACACGCCGGAAGACGTCGGCAGCACCGTCGCAGCCTTCCGGTCAACCCTGCGTGCAATGAAGGAAGAGCGCCTCGTCTGAGCGTTAGCGCTCCGGGAACGTCACCAGTGACGTCGTGCTCTCGATGCCTTCCACGGATCGGATGCTTGTCGCTGAGGATCGGCGGCACGTCGCTCAACGACTCCACCTCCAGCTCGATCACGACGTCGTACGGGCCCATTACCTCGTGCAGTTCTTTCACGCCCGGGATCGTCTTCAGTGCGCTCACCACGCGCTTGGTCTCGCCGGGGTTGGCCACCACCAGCACGTACGCCTTGATCATCGTGCGCCTCCTGGCTCGCGCTTCGATGCGCCGCCGTTGTCCTCGCGCCGCGTGCGACGAATGCTTCGTCGCCGCCCGATCCGTCGGGGCTTATTTCGTACCGGCTGCACCTCGCGGGGTCAATCGCACTCCCGTAAAGATCTGATTACGCGATTGTGCGGTTAGGCGCGTCAGACACCGTGCGTTACAATGGGATCGAGTCCGGCTGGTTGCGCCCGGACGGCCGCGCGCAGGATGCACGCCGCGGCAGAGGCCAACGTGGTCGACGACATATTCCAGACCGATCCAATCAGCTCGCTCGGCTTACCCCCTCCCGTATCCATCGGCCGTGACTCCAGCGTCGAATCCGCCCTCGAAGCCGTGAAGCGGCACGGCATGGGCTATGTCCTTGTTGTCGACGATCAGGGTAGTCCCGTAGGGATGATGAGCGAGCGGGAAGTGATGATGCGCATCGTCGCAAGGGACGTGAGATACACGCGAGAGTGTCGATACTTACATGTCCCACGCGCCCGAGACGCTGACGCTGAAGGACCCGATCGCCACGCGATCAAAATGATGACCGAGCGCGGAGAGCGCAACATCCCGATCGTGGATGAGTCCGGACAGGGCCGTCGCCGTGCTGCGGACCCTGGACATCATCCACTTCCTGGCGGAGGCGTTCCCGGCGCAGGTGATGAACCTGCCGCCGAGGCCACACCAGCTCATACCGGAGCCGGAGGGTGCGTAGTGACGACACTGACCAGTGAATCGGCAGCAGCCAGGAGCGGCAGGATCTGCTCGAGCTCGACCGCGTGACCATCCGGTTCGCCGGCGACTCCGGCGACGGCATGCAGCTCGCCGGCACGCAGTTCACCAAGACGTCCGCCGTCCTCGGCAACGACATCAGCACGTTCCCCGACATCCCCGCCGAGATCCGCGCGCCGCAGGGCACCCTGGCCGGCGTCAGCGGCTTCCAGGTCAGCTTCTCCAGCGACGACATCTACACGCCCGGCGACGCGCTCGACGTGCTCGTGGCGATGAACCCCGCCGCGCTCAAGACCAACATCGGCGACCTGCCGCGCGGCGGCATCCTCATCGTCAACGCGGACGAGTTCAACGAGACCAACCTCAAGAAGGCCGGCTACGCGACCAACCCGCTCGAGGACGGCAGCCTGCAGGCCTACCGCGTCTTCCGCGTGCCGATCACGACGCTGAACAACCGCGCGCTCAAGGACAGCGGTCTCACGCCGGTGCAGGTCGACCGCTGCAAGAACTTGTTCGCGCTCGGCCTGGTGTACTGGCTCTACAGCCGCCCGCTCGAGCCGACGCTGCAGTGGATCAAGGAGAAGTTCGGCAAGAACCCGAGCGTCGCCGAGGCGAACAAGACCGCCCTCAAGGCCGGCTACAACTACGGCGAGACGACCGAGATGTTCGCCACGCACTACCACGTGCCGAAGGCGAAGCTGAAGCCCGGCAACTACCGCAACATCACCGGCAACGAGGCGACGGCCCTCGGCTTCCTCACGGCGGCGAAGCTGGCGGGCCGGCCGCTGTTCTACGGCAGCTATCCCGATCACGCCCGCCAGCGACATCCTGCACGAGCTCGCGCGCTTCAAGCACTTCGGCGTCACGACCTTCCAGGCCGAGGACGAGATCGCCGCCATCGGCGCGGCGATCGGCGCGTCGTTCGGCGGCGCGCTGGGCGTCACCGGCACCAGCGGCCCCGGCATCGCCTGAAGAGCGAGGCGATCGGCCTGGCGGTCATGACCGAGCTGCCGCTCGGTGATCATCGACGTGCAGCGCGGCGGCCCGAGCACCGGCCTGCCGACCAAGACCGAGCAGGCCGACCTGCTGCAGGCGATGTTCGGCCGCAACGGCGAGTCGCCCGTCGCCATCGTCGCGCCGGCAACGCCATCGGACTGCTTCGACATGGCGATCGAGGCCTGGCGCATCGCCATCAAGTACCGGACGCCGGTCATCTTCCTCGTCCGACGGCTACCTCGCCAACGGCTCCGAGCCGTGGCTCGTCCCCGACATCGAATCGCTGCCGCAAGATCGACCCCGAACTTCGCGACCGACCCGGCGACATTCCTGCCGTACAAGCGCGACCCGGAGACGCTCGCCCGCCCGTGGGCCATCCCCGGCACGCCCGGCCTCGAGCACCGCATCGGCGGCCTCGAGAAGGAGGACATCACCGGCAACGTCAACTACGACGCCGGCGAACCACGAGCACATGGTGCACCTGCGCGCCGAGAAGATCGCAGCACATCGCCCAGGACATCCCGCGACATCGAAGTCTACGGCGACGAGCGCGGCGACCTGCTGGTCCTCGGCTGGGGCGGCACCTACGGCGTCATCACGCACCGCGGTGCAGCGCGCCCGCGCGCAGGGCAAGCGCGTGTCGCGGCGCACCTGCGCTACCTCAACCCGTTGCCGACGAACCTCGGCGACGTGCTCGAAGCGCTACAAGAAGGTGCTCATCCCGGAGATCAACCTCGGCCAGCTGCTGCTGCTCATCCGCGGCGCAGTTCCTGGTCGATGCCATCGGCCTGAACAAGGTCTCAGGGCGACCGTTCACGATCGCCGAGATCGAGGACGAAGATCGCACGAGTTGGTGGGATAGAAGAGGCAAATCGATGGTCACGGCGAACCAGCGACGGACGAACGGTATCCAGGTCCTGACGCGCAAGGACTTCGTCTCCGACCAGGAGGTGCGCTGGTGCCCCGGCTGCGGCGACTACTCGATCCTCGCGCAGACGAAGAAGCGTCATGCCGGACCTGGGCATCCCGCGCGAGAACATCGTGTTCGTCTCGGGCATCGGCTGCTCCAGCCGCTTCCCCTACTACATGAACACCTACGGCTTCCACAGCATCCACGGCCGCGCCCCGACGATCGCCACCGGCCTGAAGGCGTCGCGGCCGGAGCTCAGCGTCTGGGTCGTCACCGGCGACGGCGACGCCCTGAGCATCGGCGGCAACCACCTCCTCCACGTCCTCCGCCGCAACATCGACCTGAAGATCATCCTGCTCAACAACGAGATCTACGGCCTGACCAAGGGCCAGTACTCGCCGACGTCGCGAGTCGGCAAGCGCACCAAGTCGACGCCATCGGCTCGATCGACTGCGCCGCTCCGGCCGCTCAGCGTCGCCATCGGCGCCGAGGCGACGTTCGTCGCCCGCTCGGTCGACATGGACGCGCACCACCTGGTCGAGATGCTCGACGCGCGGCGCGCGACACCGCGGCACAGCGTTCGTCGAGATCTACCAGAACTGCAACATCTTCAACGACGGCGTCTTCGACGACTTCGCCGCCAAGGAAGTGCGCGCCGACCGCACGCTCACCTCGAGCACGGCAAGCCGATGATCTTCGGCAAGGAACGCGACAAGGGCATCCGCCTCAACGGCCTCAAGCTCGAGGTCGTCGAGCTCGGCAAGAACGGCATCACCGAGGCCGACCTCCTGGTCCACGACGAGACGCGCGAGGACCCGACCATCGCCTTCTGCTCAGCCGCATGGACTACCCGGAGTTCCCGGTGCCCGTCGGCGTCTTCCGCGCCGTCGAGCGCCCGACCTACGACGACCTGATGACGAGCAGATCGAGCAGGCCGTCGCCGCAGGGCGAGGGCGACCTGCGCGAGATCTTCCTCGAAGGCGACACCTGGACGGTCGAGGCGGTAGCCCACCGGCGCTAGCGAGTCCGGGACATCATGATCTGTCCGGAGTGCCGCTTCGACAACATCGAAGGCGTGGACACTTGCGCGAACTGCGGCCACGACCTCTACGGCCTGGACAGGCGTCGTCCGCGCGCGCGGGCGCCCCTGACTTCATCTGCGAGCGCCTGGCAGAGCTTCCCGCGCAGTCCCCGGTACGCGTCGCCGTCAGCGACCCCGTCGGCCTCGCCGTGCGGCTGATGCAGAACTCGGACACCGACTGCGTGCTGGTGATGGACGGCGCGACGCTGGCTGGGATCATCACGCCGTGGGACATCCTCCACAAGGTCGCCGGCCCCCGCGAAGACCTCAACGCCGTCACCTGCGCTCAGGTGATGACCGCCGACCCGGTGTTCCTCCGCGACGACGACGACATCGCCGTCGCGATCAACAAGATGTCGATCGGCGGATTCCGCCACATTCCCCTGCTCCAGGGCGGGACGCCGACCGCCGTTGTCTCCATCAAGGACGTCTTCACCCACCTCGCACCACACCTCTCGTAGGTACTGCTGGACGCCCACGTCTCAGATCCCGACGAGCCTCGTTATCCTTCCCAACAGCCGGGTTTGTCATTCCGAGTGCCGCGAGGAATGTATTCCGGCCGGTCCCGTCCGCTGCGTACGCCTGTCATGGGACACGCAAGCAATACCCCGCCTCAGCGCTCACCCCTCGAGGCGCACACAACCGCTTAGTCGAACACCACCGTCTTGTTCCCGTACACCACCACTCGGTTCCGCAGGTGCAGGTCGACGGCGCGCGCCAGCACCGCCCTCTCCAGGTCGCGCCCCTTCCGCACGAGATCGTCGACCGATCGCGATGGCTCATCCGCGCGACGTCCTGGTCGATGATCGGCCCCTGGTCCAGCTCCGGCGTCGCGTAGTGCGCGGTCGCGCCGATGATCTTCACGCCGCGCTCGTGCGCCTGGTGGTACGGCCTGCGCACCGACGAACGCCGGCAGGAACGAGTGATGGATGTTGATGATCCGGTCCGGATACCGCCGCACGAAGCCATCGCTCAGAACCTGCATGTAGCGCGCCAGCACCACCAGGTCGATGCGCTCGCGCTCCAAGGCCTCTACGATCCGCTGCTCCTGCGGGGCTTCGTCTCCGCGGTCACCGGCATAGTGTTCGAACGCGACGTCGAAGTCCGCGACGATACTCCGCGCGTCGTCGTGATTGCTGACCACGAGCGGGATCTCCGCGTGCAGTTCGCCCAGCCGCCAGCGCGCCAGGATGTCGTACATGCAATGGTGCAGCTTCGACGCCAGCACCGCCACGCGCGGCACGTAGTCGGAGAACTGCAGGCTCCACGCCATCTCGAAGCGTTCGGCGATCGGCCGGAACGCCGCCTCGATCTCGCCCGCGCTACCCCGAAGCCTGCTAGCTCCCACTCGACGCGCTGGAGGAACACGCCCTCCTCGCGGTCCGTGTGCTGGTCCGCGTGCACAATGTTCCCGTTGTTCCGATATAGAAAGTCCGAAACCGCCGCGACCAACCCCTTCTGGTCGCGACAGGAAAGGAGCAGCACCGCCGTGACGTTCATCTCAGGCATTGCGGCCAATCATGCCGTACGAGGCGTCAACGTCCAACCTGGCGCCACGCCTCCAAGCGCCGCATCGCCTCCCCCGACCCCAGCGCCTCCCGAGCCGCCGCGATCGCCGACGCCATGCCCGGCGCCCGTCCACCCAGCTTGATGCGCAGCGCCGCGTTCACCACCACCAGATCGGCCGCCGGCGCGCTCGCACCGCCCTCTAGCACCAACAGTATCATCCGCGCCGAGCGCTCGGCATCTCCCGGCGCCAGGTCGTCGTCCGTCGCCGGACTTCAATCCGAGCGCCTCCGCATCGAGGCGCCACTCCTCCTGCTCGCCGCGCTGGTCAATCTCGATCACCCGCGCACCACGCGACGTCGTCACGTCCTCGTGCCCCTCGATGCCCTGCACCACCATCGTGCGCTTGTATCCGAGGCCCGCAAGTGCCGGCGCCAGCTGCTTCAGGTAGGGCATGTGCGCGACCCCGATAAGGTGATACGGCGCGTTGCCAGGCCCGTAAATCTTCTCCACCATGTGCAACGGCGTCCTAAGACCCAGCTCCTCGCGCAGCGGCTTAATCGCATGGAGCGATGGCAGCAGCCGTGCCTGCCGCACGTACCCGAGCCCGCACGCCTCGATGCCGCGCGCTACCGCATCGGGCTCCGCGTCATCATTCACGCCGAGCGCCGCCAGCACTTCCCCCACCGCGCGCCCCTTCTTGGGACCGAGGTCGCGCTCGCCGTGCATCACCACCGGCACGCCCGCCGCCGCCGCGACGATGCTCGCCGCCGGGCTGATCACCACGTGCTTGCTCCGCCCGTCGTACGGGCTGCCGATATCCAGCAAGCCCTCGACGCGCGGCCCGAACCCCCGCATCCGCGCCCGCAACGCGTCGACGTACCCCAACAGCTCCTCCGGCGCCTCGCCGCGGTACCGCTGCAGCAGCAACAGCGCCCCTGCCTGCGCCTGCGTCGCCCTCCCGTCGAGAATCGCGTCCAGCGCGGTGCGGGCTTCCTCGCGCGTGAGGTAGCGTCCGTTGGTTGGCCCCTGCCCGACCGCTGCCACAAGCGGCCGAATGCCTGTCTGCGTTTCTTCACTCGTCATCACAACCTGAGTCTATCGGGCCGTATTCCTCGGAGGTGTGCGCAAACCTCAAGCCCACCACCTGACACAATCAACGCACTGACAGACCAACACAGTCCTACGCGCCACTGGTACAAACGAACCTGCCGCCAGAAATCCGCCTCTGCTACCATCCTGCCGATGTCGAACGACGAAAAACTCCAGAAGCTCCTCGAGATGAAGGATCAGGCCCGCCTCGGCGGCGGCCTGAAGCGCATCGAGGCTCAGCACGCTCGCGGCAAGCTCACCGCACGCGAGCGTCTCGACATCCTGCTGGACCCCGGCACGTTCGAGGAGATGGACCACCTGATGGTCCACCGCACGACCGAGTTCGGCCTCGACCAGCAACACTACCTCGGTGATGCTGTCGTCACGGGCTATGGCAAGATTGATGGCCGTGGCGTCTTCGTCTTCTCGCAGGATTTCACGGTCTTCGGCGGCTCGCTCTCCGAAGCCATGGGCGAGAAGATGTCGAAGGTCATGGACCTCGCGCTCAAGACCGGCGCGCCCGTCATCGGCATCAACGACTCCGGCGGCGCCCGCATCCAGGAAGGCGTCGCGAGCCTCGGCGGCTACGGCGACGTGTTCCTGCGCAACGTGCTCGCGTCCGGCGTGGTCCCGCAGATCAGCGTCATCATGGGTCCCTGCGCCGGCGGCGCCGTATATTCGCCGGCCCTGACCGACTTCATCTTCATGACCCAGGACACATCGCAGATGTTCATCACCGGCCCGGACGTCATCAAGTCCGTCACCGGCGAGGAGATGACGCAGGAAGAGCTCGGCGGCGCGACCGCACACGCTACCCGCAGCGGTGTCGCGCACTTCGCCATCGAGTACCGAGGAGGACACGCTCGCCGAGGTGCGCCGGCTGCTGTCTTTCCTGCCCTTGAACAACCTGGACGACGCGCCCCTCATGGAGACAGGCGATGATGTCCTGCGCCGCAGCGAAGATCTGCTGAGCGTCGTGCCCGATGACTCATCGAAGAGCTACGACGTCCGCGAAGTCATCTACCGCGTCGTCGATGCCGGCGACTTCATGGAGGTGCACGCGCAGTTCGCCCAGAACATCGTCGTTGGATTCGCGCGCATGGCCGGCCGCACGGTAGGCATCGTCGCGAACCAGCCGCTGTACTTGGCCGGCGTGCTCGACATTGACTCTTCACGCAAGGCGGCGCGCTTCGTCCGTTTCTGCGACGCCTTCAACATCCCCATCCTGACCTTCGTCGACGTGCCCGGCTACCTCCCTGGCGTCGCGCAGGAGTACGGCGGCATCATCGTCCATGGCGCCAAGCTCGTGTACGCCTACGCCGAAGCCACGGTACCGAAAGTCACCGGTGATCCTCCGCAAGGCATTCGGCGGCGCCTACGACGCCATGGGCTCGAAGCACCTGCGCGCCGACATGAACTTTTCGTGGCCGCAGGGCGAGATCGCCGTCGTCGGCCCCGAGCCCGCGGTCACGATTCTCTACCGGCAGCGTCTGCAGGAGTCAGAGGATCCCGATGCCGAGCGCGCGAAGCTTGTCAGCAGAGTACGCCGCGCGCTTCGCCAATCCCTATGTCGCCGCCGCCCGCGGCTATGTCGACGACGTCATCGACCCGCGCGACACGCGCCAGAAGGTCATTCACGCCTTCGAGATGCTGCGTACGAAGACGGACACCACGCCCGCGAAAAAGCACAGCAACCTGCCGCTGTAGTGGGCGCCGGCGTCCGGTTGGTTACGAGCTCCCTGATGTAGGCCGAGTCACGTTTCCGGCGCGGTCAAGCCCGGCGATCCCACTTCTCACTTCCCGCGTCCCACTTCTCGTTACGCCCGCCGCCACGGCGCCCAGATCGCCGCGAAGATCAGCCCCGCCGCGATGAACGTCGCCATCACGGATGCCCCCGCCCCGATCGCCAGCACCCACAGCACGATCGCCGCGCCGCCGATCAGCGCGATCTCCAGATTGCGCCCCGGCCAGCGCAATCGCACTCTGAGCGCCTCCGCCGATACCCAGTCTACGAACCAGTCGATCGGCCCGATGCCAGTCATGCCGTCGCGCTGCACCATCACCGCCGCCCCGCCGCCCGCCGTCTGCATCGGTGCGCCACGCCGTCCGTGCGGCGCCAGCGTGTCGCGCGCCTGGTTCAGCCGCTCGATCTCCTCGAACGTCTCGATCGTATCGCCGCCTCCCTGCGCCTCTTGGACGAGGTGCCAGTACGCGCTCTCGACGAGCGCGCCGTCGGCCGTCGCGTCCAGCCGCAGCGTCGATAGCGCTTCGGTTCGGTTCATATGACCCCCTCCCGGGGCCCCTGAGCCCCACCGAAAGCATCGGCCGCTGCCCGTTCGGCATGTAGCCACGAACCTGCCGTGCGCTATGATGCGCCATATGGCCAACGACGAGGCGGCCGTGCGCCCCGCCCAGCCTGTCTCCGCCGAGCGGATCCCTACCCCCATCGAGGCCCGCCGCAGCGGCGCCGTCCCCAGGCTCCGATACCTCATCCGCGCCATGCGTCCGCGCCAGTGGACGAAGAACGGCATCGTCTTCCTCGCCCTGGTCTTCTCCCTCGGCCAGCAGTACCACCTCAGCGAACCGTCGACCTGGGTGCCGAAGTTCCTCGAGTCGCTCGTCGCCTTCGCCTGCTTCTGCCTCGTCTCCAGCGCCGACTACCTCGTGAACGACATCCACGACATCGAGAGCGATCGCGCCCATCCGCGCAAGCGCAACCGCCCCATCGCCGCGGGCCTCCTGCCCGTGCGCACGGCCTGGACCGCCGCCATCGTGCTCGCCGTCGTCGGCAACGCCGGTGCCTTCGCCCTCGACTGGCAGACCGGCCTCGTCGTGCTTACCTACACCGTGCTGATGCTCGCCTACACCTACTATCTCAAGCACGTCGTCATCCTCGACCTCATGGTCATCGCCTCGGGCTTCGTCCTCCGCGCGATGGCCGGCGCGCTGGCCATCGACGTGCCGATCTCGCCGTGGCTCTACGTCGTGACGGCGCTTGGCGCGCTGTTCCTCGGCATCAACAAGCGCCGCGCCGAGCTCGAGCTGCTGCAGGACGGCGCCGGCACCCACCGCAAGATCCTCGATGAGTACAGCACCGACCTCCTCGACCAGATGGCCGCCACCGTCACCGCCGCCGTCCTCATGGCCTACGGCCTCTACACCTTCACCGCCGAAGGCCTCCCCGAGAACCACTCGATGATGCTGACGATTCCCTTCGTCCTGTACGGGATCTTCCGCTACCTCTACCTCGTCCATAACCGCCAGGAAGGCGGCAGCCCCGAGGAAATCCTCCTCCGCGATGTCCCGACGATGCTAACCATCGCCGGCTGGGTCATCACCGCCGCCGTCGTCCTCCTCGTCGCCCGCGAATAACCGCACGCATCTCGCCAATGTCATTCCGAGGCTCCGCCGAGGAATCTGCCCCGACCAGCCGCGATCGCATTTAACCCGCCTCGGCACTCCCGTAGCGAGTCGTCGAAGCGAACAATCCGTCATAATCGAAGCCGACGTGACAAACTGACGGACTGACCAACTGAGAAACTCTAGATGGGCTCCGAACTCCCCTGCACAGCCACCTTCAACCGACGCCGCGCCGACGGCAAAGCCCTGCTCGAGACCAACGAGATCATCTTCCGCAGCGATGCTTATCGCCTGAAGATCCCGCTCACAGCCATCACGAAGCTCGACGCCCGAAACGGCGCCCTCGCCATCACGTGGCCCGAAGGCACGGCGAGTCTCGACCTCGGCCCGAAGGCAGAGCGGTGGGCCGACAAGATCCGCAACCCGAAGTCAGTGCTCGATAAGCTCGGCCTCAAGCCCGAGCATCGCGTCAGCGTCCTCGACGTCGCCGACGCCGACTTCGCCGCTCAGCTCGAGCAGCGCGTCGCCCGCGTCTCCATGAGCAAACCGATGAAGGGATCCGACGCCATCTTCCTCGGCGCCGAGACAATCGATGCCCTCGACCGCATCCCGAAGCTGATCCCCTACCTCGACCGCGCCGGTGCTATCTGGACCATCACCCCGAAGGGCAAGGGCGGCATCAAGGACACCGACATCCTCGCCCGCATACGCCCCTTCGGCCTCGTCGACGTGAAGGTGGTCGCGTTCTCGGCCACGCACTCCGCCAACAAGTTCGTGATTCCGAAGGCGCAGCGGTGATCAGGATGTGGGTTCGGACGCGATCAGCTTTGCTGTGGTCAACTCTTGAACGAGAAACCCGACGACGTAGTAGTTATCGGTAGAGACGGTGACGTCCGCGTTGGCTACCAGTTGATCCAGCGCCTCGGCCACGACACGCCAGGCGGACGTCTCAATGAACCTATCGTAGGGCCTCTCCATTGAACTCTCTCCACGCGGCGATCTCCGCGCTTAGCTACTCACGACCGCGCTCGCCGTCCCGATCGTCACCTTCGTGCCGTCCGCCTTCTCCACCCACACGTCCAGGTGCGCGCGCTGGCGCTCGCCCTCCGGCACGATCTCCCGCACGAAGCCCCGACAGGTCAGCAGGTCGCTCTGCCAGACGATGTTCACGAGGCCGAACGTCCATCTTCCCGCCCGCGAGCCACCCCGCGCCGTAGCGCTCCGTCATCATCTGCGAGAGGAAACACGTCGACATCATCCCCTGCACCACGATGTCCGGAAAGCCCCACTTCAGGGCCATCTCCTTGTCGTTGTGGTAGTTGCGCTGCGGGCCGCTGAACTTCCAGCACATGTCGAGCGAGATTTGCTTCTCCAGCGCCGGAATCTCCTCGATCGCCGCCGACGTGTCCACCTCGAACGTCCGCGCCCGACTGCCTTCTCGCGCGTCTTGTCGACGACGATGCCGCGGTTGTCCGTCTCGCGCAGGAAGCTCTGGTGCGTCCGCCCGCGCTGCACGACGCGCCCGTCGGCATCGAAGTACAGCACCTCGTTCACCACGTAGTCACGCCCGCGCTTCACGTAGCGGTCGGAGATCACCGAGCGCGTGTTGACGGCATCGCCCACCATCACCGGCGCGAACAACTCCCACTCCTGCCGTGCGTGCAGGTTTCCGTACAGGTTCGGCAGGTACCACGCGGGCGCTCCCGCCTTCGGATGCTCGCGGTACGCGTACACCTCCGAGTGCCGCACCAGCGCCGGCGCCACCGCCCCGCCGAACGGCGACGGCCCCGTGTACATCGCGTTGTGGTCGTCGACCGCGCTGCAGTACATCGCCACCTCGTCGGCGTCGATGACCATGTCGTGGCGCCCGTAGTCCCGCCCGACGTATACGTCCTTCGACTCACCCATGCTCTCTTCCTCTCCGGCCGGCACCGTCGAGCTCGCGCTCACCGCCGACTGCGCATTGTCACCCCGTCGTGCTTCCGGCGCCAACGCGTCAACCACCACCCCGCGGCCCGTCCCGCTTCTCGCCTCTCGTTTCCCGCTTCCCATCTCCTGCGTCCCGCTTCTCGGTTCGCGCCTCTCGCTACACTGATCGCACATGTCCACCCTCTACGACCTCACTCTGCCTGAGCTCGAATCCCACATCGAGGCTCTCGGCGCTCCGAGATACCGCGCGCGCCAGATCTGGGACTGGGCCTATCGCCGTTTCGCCGACTCCTACGACGAGATGGCGAACGTGCCGGCAGCCCTTCGCGCCCGCCTCTCCGCCGAGCTGCCCTTCCCCACGATGACCGTCGTCGCAGAGCTCACGTCCGATGACGGCCTCACCCGCAAGCGCCTCCTGCGCCTGCACGACGGCAAGCTCATCGAGTCCGTCCTGATGCTCTACGACCCCCGCAGCGACAGCCGCGGCCGCGCGACCGTCTGCGTCTCCAGCCAGGCCGGATGCGCCATCGGATGCGTCTTCTGCGCTACCGGGCAGGCCGGTTTCGACCGCAACCTCACGTCCGGCGAGATCATCGCGCAGGTGACGGGCTTCGCCCGCGAGCAGGCCGATGCCGACGCCCGGGCCATCACCAACGTCGTGTTCATGGGCATGGGCGAGCCGATGGCGAACTACCACGAAGTCTGGCGCGCCGTCGAGCGCCTCCACGACCCCGACGGCATCAACATGGCCGCGCGGCACATCACCATCTCGACCGTCGGCCTCATCCCCGGCATCCGCAGGCTCGCCGAAGAGCCGCTCCAGGTCGGCCTCGCTGTTTCGCTCCACGCCACCGACGACGCGATGCGGCGGCGCCTGATCCCGACGGCACATCGATTCCCGCTCCCGGGCATCATCGACGCCTGCCGAGACTACGTCGAAAAGACGCACCGCCGCGTCACGTTCGAGTACTGCCTCATGGCCGGCGTCAACGACTCCGCGGAGCAGGCTCGTGCCCTCGCTACACTCCTGCACGGCATCAACTGCCACGTGAACCTCATCCCGGTCAACCCCACCGCCGACGACGAGATCCACCGCCCCACCCGCACCCGCTCCATCGCCTTCCAGCGCCAGCTCGCCGCCCGGGGCATCGCCTGCACCGTCCGCGCCGAAAAAGGCGTAGAGATCAGCGCCGCCTGCGGTCAGCTCCGCGGTGACCACGCCGCCCGTCCACCGACTCGCCGCGCGCCCCGCACCACAGCCGCCGCCTCGTCTCTCACGTAGCCGCGCAGCTTCAGCTGCGCCGACGAACCGCCGAACGACTCGTGCGCTGGACAGTCGCGTCCTACGTTCCGGCATCTGTAACGTCTGTGTTCATCTGTGGACGAAACCGCAACCGCGGATAGTCCATCCGTACCGTCCGGCGCCCGCCCCGTGCACCCTAAGCTGAACGCATGAACGCTGCCCGCGCCCTCTTCGTCACTCTCGCTCTCGCATCGCTCGCCTTCGCCGCCTGCAACCAGACCGGCCTCTCGAACGCCCCCCGCGCCACCTTCAGCCAGCTCGCCTGCCTCGACCGCAACGGCGACCATCGCCTGAACGCCTCGGACGCCGCCGACGTCGCGCAAGTCCCGGACTACAACGCCGACTTCCGGCACGACGCTCGGGACGCCGCCTTCCTCCAGGGCATCGATATCCCCCTCGATCCGCAGAAGCAGGCGGACGCCTGCGCCAAAGGCAGCAACACAGCCCCCGAGTACGCAGTCGCTCACGGTTACCTCTCGTCGTCGAACGTGAACTGCGACGACGGCGCGAAGGCCGCCCTCATCGTCGGCATCGGCGGCGGCGTCGTGAACGTCAAGGACAAGGACAACGCCGCCGGCATCCGCAGCATCGTCGATGGCCTCCAGTCCGCCTACGACGATCGCGATGTGCAGACCATCGCCGTGCTCTCGGGCCCCGCTATCGTCGGCGCCGAGAACGCCCATTCGGCGATGGAGACGTGGCTCACCCACGCGACGCAGGTCTACCTCGACCGATACCCCTGCCTCCGCGTGCTGCTCGTCGGCCACAGCCACGGCGCCGTCAGCGCCGACGTCGTCGCCTCGCACCTGGAGGGTGAGTACGCGGATCGCATCATCGAAGTGGTCGACGTCGACCGTGTCGATGCCCTCTACGACGGCGACACGAAGTCCGTCCGGTCACGGCGCACGTGTTCAACATCTTCGAGCACAACGGCGGCGTCCTCCAGGGCGCGGCCTATGACGCGCCGAACGCCGAGAACTGGGACGCCAGCGACCAGCTGGCGCCGCGCGACGGCGACGACGGTGGCCCGCTTCAGCCGGTGGACCACACCACCATCGATAACTCGAAGTCAGTGAAGCAGCGCATCATCGAGCAGGTGATCGCGCGCCCGTAATTCGGCGTTCTTGCGCCCCCGTCGCGACGTTGCGACGATGCCACGTGCCCGATTCCCCCTCACCCATCCCGGAACCAGAGCTGATCGCCGCACGCGACGACTACGGCGTCGGCCGTATCGTCCGCCACATCTTTCTCTGCGCCGACCAGACCGAACCCAAGTGTGCTCCGCGAGAAGACACGCTTGCGGCGTGGGAGCATCTCAAGCGCCGGCTCGGTGACCTCGGCCTCACGTCCGGCGCGTCAATCGTCTATCGAACCAAGGCCAACTGTCTGCGCATGTGCGTCCAGGGCCCCATCGCTGTCGTGTACCCGGAAGGCACCTGGTACCACTCCGCCACTCCCGCCATCCTTGACCGCATCATCGAGGAGCACCTTATCGCCGGCATTCCCGTCGCCGACTACGCTTTCGCCACCAATCCCCTGCCGTAGCGCGCACATCGGCAATCCAAGGTCACCGCACGCAACAGCGCACCGATCCGCCGCAACGGCGCGACGGCGGAGGCCGAACCATGCCTCACCGTCCTGAGAAGGTCTGTCATTCCGAGCGCAGCGAGGAACCTATTCGCAGCGGCCTCGGCTGCGGCATCATCGCCGCGCCGCCCGTGCACCGCGATCGGACAACGCCGCGCGTCATACGACAACGTCATGCTGAGCCAGGGGCGGTCAGCCTGAGCGAAGCAAGACGGCGACCGAGAATCGAGAACCGATTTAGGCCCCCGCAGGCTCCTCGCCCGCGGCAGGCGCACCGCCCTCCGCCGGAGCCTCGCCCTCGGCCGGTACCTCGCCCTCGGCCGGCGCTGCCTCTTCCTCCGCGGCCGCCAGCCGCGGCGCCGCGACGCGGGCCACCACGACGTCCTCGTCCGTGTGCAGCGTCACCTTCGTCTGGTCGATATGGAGATCGCGCACGTGCAGCGACTGTTCCAGTTCGGTGATGCGGCTTACGTCCACCTCGAACTGCTCCGGGATATCACCCGGCAGCGCTTCAACGGCGATGCTCTCGAGCGTCTGCAACAGCACTCCGCCAAACGTCGTCACAGCGTCAGATGTTCCGACGAGCACGATCGATACGTCGGCGCGCATCTTCTCAGTCATCTTGATCTGGTAGAAGTCGACATGCAGGATCTGGCTGGTCACCGGGTTGCGGGAGACGGCCCGCACCACCACGGTCCGCGGTGCTTCCTCCCCTTCGACCTTTAGATCCAGGATCGCGTTGCGCGACATCCCGCGCAGCGTGTGGGTTAGCTCTGCCGTGCTCGCCTCGACGGCGCGCGACTCCAGCTGGTGCCCGAACACGTTCGCCGGGGTCACGCCCCCGCGCCGCATCGCCTTGACCTTCTTCCCAAGCACCGTGCGCGGCCGCACTTGCAGTTCAGCGTTCGCCATCTCGTAGCCATCCTCAATCCACGAGGCGCCATCCGCCTCGCGCGAAGTGTCTCCCGTCGCGTGTCCTGGGAAACCCGACAGAGCCTAGCAAAGCCCCTCGTAAGCGGTCAAACGCACCCCTTACTTATCCGTCAGCGCCGCCACTCCCGGCAGCTCGCGCCCCTCGAGAAACTCCAGCGACGCCCCGCCGCCAGTGGACACATGCGCATACTTGTCCGCGAGTCCCAGCTCCTGCACCATCGCCACTGTCTCCCCGCCACCGATGACCACCGTAGCATCGAGGCCCGCCAGGAAGCGCGCCAGCTCGCGGGAGCCATCGGCGAACGCATCCCACTCCGCCACCCCCAGCGGCCCGTTCCACACGACGGTCTTCGCCGCCCGAAGTTTCTCCTCGTAGTCGGCGACGGTCTTCGGCCCCGCATCGAGGATCATCCATCCCTCCGGCACCGACATCACGTCCACTGTGTGCGACTCCGCGTCCTCGGCGAAACGATCGCCAATCACCGCGTCCGATGGCAGCCCGAGAGTCACTCCGCGCCGCACCGCCTCGGCGATGATTTCGCGCGCGGTCTCGAGCTGCTCGTCCTCCACCAGAGACGCGCCCACGTCGATGCCCTCCGCCTTCAGGAACGTGCTCGCCATCCCCCCGCCGATCAGCAGCGTCTCGACCTTCGACAGCAGGTGCTGCAGCACCCCGATCTTCGAACTGATCTTCGCCCCGCCGATGATCGCGGCGACGGGCCGCTGCGGATTGCTCACGACTCGCCCCAGGTAGTCGATCTCCTTCTCCATCAGGAACCCGGCCAACGCCGGCAGGTACTTCGCCACTCCCGCCGTAGATGCATGTGCCCGATGCGCCGTCCCAAAGGCGTCGTTCACGTACACGTCCGCGAACGAAGCCAGCTTGCTCGCGAGCGCGTCGTCATCCTTCTCCTCGCCCGGCTCGAAGCGCACGTTCTCGAGCATCACGACCACACCCGGCGCCATCGCGCCAACCAGCCCCTGCGCCGAAGGCCCGATGACATCCGTCGCGCACGGCACAGTCGCGCCAATCAGCTCCCCGAGCCGCACTGCCACCGGCGCCATCCGCAGCCCATCCACGACCTTCCCGTCCGGACGTCCCAGGTGCGACACCAGGATCGTCTTGGCCCGATGCTCTCGCAGGTACGCGATCGTCGGCAGCGCCGCCCGGATCCGCGAGTCGTCCAGGATCCGCCGCGTCTCCTTCTCGATCGGCACGTTGAAGTCCACGCGCACCAACACGCGCTTCCCATCAACATCGACGTCGCGCAGAGTCTTCTTGTTCATCGCCATGCCCTCATTACGCCGCACACCCTAGCACGCCCACCGTAGTACGCGATGCAACCGATAGCCGCGTAAGCCGACCGCCAGGCCTGTCAACGTGAGGCGCCAACTGTGTCGTCTGAGGCGCCAGGCATGTCATTCCGAGCGTAGAGAGGAATCTACCCCCTTGCGCCTCGAGCACTCCATCGACGGCCCACCACCTCGCGAACCAATGCAGCGAGGCTCAGCGAGCCCTCACGCCGACCGATATACGAAGAACGAAGCCACCGCCGCGATGTCCCGCTCCCGTTCTGGATCGAGCGTGAGCCCTCGTACCGCATTGACCGCCGACGACGCCCATTGAGCAGCCGTCGCCGCGGCGACCTCCGGCACGCCGGCCTCATTCAGCAGCGCAACCACCTCGTCGCACGTCGCTCTCGTTGACCTCGGCTGACTCGTAGATACGTGCGAGCGTGCGCGCAGCCTCGCCTCGTAGGTTCTCGAATGCCCAGGCAACTGGAAATGACTTCTTCCGCGAGCGAATGTCATCGGCCACCGGCTTTCCCGTGAGCACTGCGTCGCCCCAAACCCCCAGCACATCGTCCTGCACCTGGAACGCCATCCCCAGCCGCCGCCCGCACTCCTCGAGCGCCTTCGTCGTGGCCGCGTCCGCCCCGCCGGCGATCGCCCCGATCGCCATCGATGCCGCGATCAACGACGCAGTCTTCCCCGCGATCATCGCCTCGTACTCAGCGAGCGACACCGCATCGCGCGCCTCGAACCCGATGTCGGCATGCTGCCCTTCGCACAGCGCCACGCATGCCTCGTTCAGCGCCGCCGCGGCCTCCACCACCCGTACGGCATCCACGCCGGCATCCGCCATCCGGAGCAGCGTGCGTTGCGCGAGCACGAACATCCCGTCCCCGGCGTTGATCGCCTGCGGCACCCCTTTCACCCGCCACAGCGTCTCCCGTCCGTGCCGCGTGTCGCTCGCATCTTCGATGTCGTCGTGGATCAGCGTGAAGTTGTGCACCAGTTCGAGCGCCGCCGCCGCCGCCATCGCATGCGCCACGTTGCCGCCGACCGCGTCGCATGCCAGCAGACAGAGCGCCGGCCGCAGCATCTTTCCTCCGGGAGATGCCGTCTCGACCCCGCTGCGGTCCTCCCATCCGATGTGGTACCGCATCAACCCCAGGTGTGCGAAGCCCGGCCGGTCGAGCGCCGCCCGCATCTCGGCTACAACCGGCTCGCGGTAGCGCGAGAGGATCGCATCGACACGCGGAAGGTCGAGCGCGGGTAGCGCCGCGGCGTCTGCCATCAGGTCGCCGGTGCGAAGGCCACCGTCACCGGTCGCCTTCGGTCATCAGTTCGATGCGGTTCCCGAACGGGTCGAAGACGTCGAATCGCCTGCGCCCGAAGATCGTAGGCTGGGGCCGCATTTCGATGTCGTGCTCGGCGCACCGAGCGCGCCACGCCTCGATGTCATCCACGACGAGCGCTGGATGATGGTCGCCCGGCGGCGGCACGTCACCGCGCACCTGGATGTGCAGTTCCGTCGACCCGAGCGTGTACCAGATGCCCTCGCGGTCCTGGATCTCCGGCGGCCGGGGCGTCTCCGTCAGCCCCAGCACCCCGCCATAGAACGCGCGCGCCTTCTCGAGTCCGCCCGCCGGCACGGTCACCGCCGCATGCTGTAGCCGGATGATCGTCGCCACGACGTCAGTGTATCGCCGCTACGCCGGACGCTCGAACCGCGCGATATGCCCCAGCAACTGTCGTCGCCAGTCACGCGCCACGAGCCCCGCTTCCGCGCACATGCGGCGCAACGCGGGCATCCGCACGAAGTCGGGATCGTTCACCGTTTCCGAGAACGACACGACGCCGCCCACCCGCAACACGCGCGCGGTCTCCCGAACAGCCTGCATCGGCTCCGGCACCTCGCCCGCGACCGAAATGAGGTAAGCATGGTCGATGCAACCGTCCCGGAACGGCAGCCGCATCGCATCGCCCGTGACGAGATCCACCCGCCCGGCGTCCTCTCCGAGATGCCTTCGCAGGGCCAACAGCATCGGCCGCTGCAGGTCGAAGCAAACAACACGGCCCTCGGACCCGACGGCTCGCGCTGCCTCCGGCGTGAAGTACCCCGGCCCAGGCCCTATCTCCAGCACGACGCTCCCGGGCATGATGCCGAACGCGCCAATCACCTTCGCCGGGTCCTGGATCAGTCGTCTCGCCGGATTGAGCAGCGCATCCGCCTCCGTAGCAGAGAACGCTTCGTGGCGCCGCCGCTCGCGGAGCCACAGCCACACCCCGACGCCGAGGCCCGCCGCCGCGAGCAGAACCGCGACACCGCTCCATCGCTTCATGCCGGCATGGTGTCATGCGACCCTGCCGCACACGTTCGATCGGCGTTGCAGGATTCGCAACTGAAGGCCATCACCGTAGCGCCGCCTCGATCTCCGGATTGGCGATCGCGCCCTCCCGCAGCACCCGCATGTGCCCCGCCTCAACGCACTCCACGATGGTCGAGGGCCGCCCCACCGGCGCCACCGGCGCATCGACGATGAGGTCCACCGCATCGCCGAGTTGCTCCCGCACCTCAGCCGCAGAGTGGCACTCCTCCCGTCCCGCGATATTCGCGCTCGTGCCTGTGAGCGGCCCCAGTTGCGATGCTGCCTCCCGCAAGAAGGGATCGTCCGGCACCCGCAGACCGACCGTCGCCCCAGCCGCTACGGCGCGTGTCTCAAACGACGCCTTCTTGGGCACGACCATCGTCAGTGCGCCCGGCCAGAACTTCGCTGCGAGCTTTCGCGCGTCGTCGTTCAGCTCTGCGACGAGCTCCGCCTGCTCGACCGACCCCACGAACACCGGCATCGGCTGCGCTGGGTCGCGCCGCTTCACCTCGTACACGCGCTCCACCGCAGCCGTGTCCGACGCCACCGCGCACAGCCCG
This sequence comes from uncultured Chloroflexia bacterium, assembly GCA_963736015.1. Lineage (GTDB taxonomy): Bacteria > Chloroflexota > Dehalococcoidia > DSTF01 > JACRBR01 > CAVTNG01. Next base: position 305,148 of record CAVTNG010000010.1, read on the forward strand.
AACACCGTGTCCGTCGGCAGCGCGACGATGCCGCCCACCCGGAGCACATCGATCGCCCGCCGGTACTGCTCCTTGATCTCGGTGAAACTCTCGGTCACGAAGACGCTATACCGCTTATGTCGATGCGCAGTTGATTGACGCTGCGAAGCCCCGCTCGATACACTCAGGCCACACCGCGCGCTCCACGCAGGATACGCCATGGCCGAGCCGTCACCTTCCGGTCACGTCCGCACCTCCGGCGACGTCGAGGTCTCGACGTACCTTGAGATCGCCCGCAAGAAGTCCGGCGAGTCGCCGTCCGATGCGACTCCACCGGTGCCCGTCCAGCCCGAGACGGTGGTCGTTATCGACTTCGGATCACAGTTCTCGATGCTCATCGCCCGGCGCATGCGCGAGTGCCACGTCTACTGCGAGCTCGTCCCGCCCGATGCGCCCTGGGAGCAGGTCGAGAAGCTCAAGCCGCGCGGCGTCATCCTCTCCGGCGGCCCCGCCAGCGTCTACGACATCGATGCCCCGCTGACGCCACCATGGGTCTTCGAACGAGGTCTGCCGGTCCTCGGCATCTGCTACGGCATGCAGGCGCTCGCCCACCAGCTCGGCGGCAAGGTCGCGCCGTCGGACCGTCGAGAGTACGGCCACGCCGTCGTCCACCAGGGTGACGGCGAGCACGCCATCTTCGCCGGCCTCCCTCCGTCCATGCCGGTGTGGATGTCGCACGGCGACCGCATCACGACGCTCCCGCCCGGTTTCCGCTCGATCGCCTACTCCGACAATTCACCCCTCGCTGCGATGACGAACGACGCCGGTCTCATCGGGATCCAGTTCCACCCGGAGGTCGTGCACACGCCGCAGGGCAAGCAGGTCATCGAGAACTTCCTCTACAAGGTCTGCGGCTGCCACGGCGACTGGACCGCCGGCAACTTCGTCGCCGATAGCATCAACCGCATCCGCGCGCAGGTGGGCGATGGCCACGTGATCTGCGCGCTCTCCGGCGGCGTCGACTCGGCGGTCGCGGCAACGCTCGTGCACAAGGCTGTGGGCGACCAGCTCACCTGCATATTCGTCGACAACGGCCTCATGCGCCGCGAGGAGCCCGAGCGCGTCGTCGAGACCTTCGGCCGCCACATGGAGATGCAGCTCGTCCACGTCGACGCCGCGGAGCGCTTCCTCACCCAGCTACGCGGCATCACCGATCCCGAGCAGAAGCGTCGCATCGTCGGCGAGACCTTCATCCGCGTCTTCGAAGCCGAAGCCGACAAGATCGGCCAGGTCGACTTCATCGCCCAGGGCACGACCTACCCCGACGTGATCGAAAGCGCCACCGGCCACGGCACCGCCGCGAAGATCAAGACGCACCACAACGTCGGCGGCCTGCCGAAGGAACTGACCTTCCAGCTCATCGAGCCGCTCCGCTACCTGTTCAAGGACGAAGTCCGCCAGGTCGGCCTCGCCCTCGGCCTGCCGGAGCGAGATGGTCTACCGCCAGCCGTTCCCCGGGCCCGGCCTCGCCATCCGCATCATCGGCGAGGTCACGGCCGAGCGCGTCGCCGTCCTCCAGGCTGCCGACTGGATCGTCATGGACGAGGTCAAGAAGCGCGAAGCTCTACGACGACCTCTGGCAGTCCTTCGCCGTCCTCACCGACACGCCGCAGCGTGGGCGTGATGGGCGACTTCCGCACGTACGGCCACGTCGTCGCCCTCCGCGCCGTCACCGCCGAGGACGCGATGACGGCCGACTGGGCGCGCCTCCCGTACGACGTCCTTGCCCGCATCAGCAGCCGCATCGTGAACGAGGTGCCCGGCGTCAACCGCGTCGTCTACGACATCACCTCGAAGCCGCCGGGGACAATCGAGTGGGAATGATGCGACTTGCCGTCGACAGAGGAAACCACGCCATCGCCTCTCTCGCTGCCTGCGAGCGGCACCATGGCAGAGGCCGAGTGCACACGAACGGTCGCCATCCCGCACCCACGTCCGACACCCCGGCGAAGCGCCACCTCCGAATCCGCCCGGCGCGCCTGCTCGTCCCCGTGATGCTTGCGGTCGGCGTCATCCTCATCATTCGCTACTTCGAGCAGAGCACCGCATCATGAACGTCCTCATCATCGGCGGCGGCGGCCGCGAGCACGCCATCGCCTGGAAACTCCGCCAGTCGCCGAAGCTCGATGACCTCGCCGTCGCCCCTGGCAACGCCGGCATTGCCCAGATCGCCGATGTCGTTCCGCTCGCCATCCCCAAGCCGTTCGCGCCCGAGGCGGAAGTCAGCGCGTTCGGCGACAGCGTCATCGCCCTCGCCCGCGAGCGCCGCATCGACTTCGTCGTCGTAGCGCCCGACGACCCGCTCGCCCTCGGGCTCGTCGACCGCCTCGAGGCCGCCGGCATCCCCGCCTTCGGGCCCAGCCGCGCCGCCGCACGCATCGAGTCGTCGAAGGCCTTCGCGAAGGACATCATGCGGCGCGAGCGCATCCCGATGAGCGAGAGCGCCGCGTTCGATGACTTCGACGCGGCGCGTGCGTTATGTCGAATCGCGCCTGCAACGTCGTCGTGAAGGCCGATGGCCTGACCGCCGGCAAGGGCGCGATCGTGACCGACTCCCACGCCGATGCCATCGCCGTGCTCCGCGATCTGCTCGTCGATGGCGCCCTCGGCGACGCGGGCCGCGCGGTCGTCATCGAGGACCGGCTCGAGGGCCGCGAGACGAGCGCGCACGCATTCAGCGACGGTCACACTGTCATGCACATGCCCTTTTCCTGCGACCACAAGCCCGTGTTCGATGGCAACCGCGGCCCCAACACCGGCGGCATGGGCGCGTACAGCCCCCCGTCATGGTTCGACGATGCCACCGCGGACATCATCCGCCGCGATGTCACCGAAGCCGCCATCCGCGGCATGGCCGAAGCCGGCGCGCCGTTCTGCGGCGTCCTCTACCCCGGCCTCATCATCACGCCCGATGGCCCGCGCGTGATCGAGTACAACGCCCGCTTCGGCGACCCCGAAACCGAGGTTCTGCTCCCGCGCCTCGAGAGCGACTTGCTGGAGATCATGCTCGCCTGCGCCAACGCCACACTCGATCGCGCGGACGTACGCTGGAATGACGCTGCCGCCGTCACGGTGATGCTGGCCTCGGGTGGCTATCCAGGCGCCTATGAAACTGGCAAGCCTATTACTGGCCTCGATGATCTCGACCCGGAGATCATCATTTTCCACGCAGCCACGAAGCGGGACGCCGCCGGCCAACTCGTGACTGACGGCGGCCGCGTCCTCGCCGTCACCGCGACGGCTCCGACCACGTCCGCTGCCCGCGACAGGGTCTACGCTAACATCGACCGCATCCACTTCGATGGCATGCACTACCGCACCGACATCGGCGCCGCAGAAGCTGCGGTGCCGGCATGAGCACGCTTCGTGGCCGTCCTCATGGGCTCGAAGTCCGACATGGACACCATGCAGCCGTGCATGGACACCCTGACGAAGTTCGGCATCGAGCACGAGGTGCACGTCATGTCCGCGCACCGCACGCCCGACCGGGTGCGCGAGTTCGTGTCCTCTGCGCGCGATAACGGATTCGAGGTGATCATCGCGGCCGCCGGCGGCGCCGCCGCGCTGCCCGGCGTCTGCAAGGCATACACACCGCTGCCGGTCATCGGCGTGCCGCTCGCATCGAGCGAGCTCAAGGGCATCGATGCGCTCTACAGCATCGTCCAGATGCCCCCCGGCATGCCCGTCGCCACCGTCGCCGTCGGCGCCTGGGGCGCCCGCAACGCCGCCACCCTGGCCGCCGAGATCCTCGCCCTCAGCCACCCGGACATCCGCAAGGCCTACGACGCCTACCGCGAAGGCCTCGCGTCCGGATAAACTGCCCCGTGAACCCCCGTACACCCGCGGGCCCGCTCTTCCCCCTAACCCCTTCATGCCCTTTGCGGCTTTGCGGTGAACCCAAAGTATCTCCGCGCTCTCTGCGCCTCTTCGGCGAATCCGGAGCCGACTGACATGATCGAGCGCTACTCCCGCCCGCAGATGGCCGCGATCTGGACCGAGGAGGGCAAGCTCGACCGCTGGCTCCAGGTCGAGGTCGCCGTCGTCGATGCCTGGGCCGAAGCCGGCCGCGTGCCCGCAGCCGACGCCGAGAAGGTGCGCCGCGCGCGCTACGACATCGCCGACGTCGCCCGCTACCAGGCCGAGACGCACCACGACGTCACGGCGTTCCTCAAGTCCGTGGCCGACAGCCTGGGCGACGAGGGGCGCTGGGTGCATCTCGGCCTCACGTCGCAGGACGTGTGGGACACGGCGACCGCACTCCAGCTCCGCGACTCCGCCGCCATCCTCGCGGACGACGTTGCCGCGCTCCGCCAGGCCGTCGAGAAGCGCGCAGTCGAGTTCAAGGACACGCTCTGCATCGGCCGCACCCACGGCGTGCACGCCGAGCCGACGACGTTCGGGCTTAAGCTCGCAGGCTGGGTCGCCGAGATCCGCCGCGCCGAGACGCGCCTCGCCGATGCCACCGCGCAGGTCGCCGTCGGCAAGATCAGCGGCGCGGTCGGCACCCACGCCACCGTCCCGCCCGATGTCGAGGAGAAGGTGTGCCGCCGTCTCGGCATCGCCGTCGAGCCGATTAGCACGCAGGTCGTCCCGCGCGACCGCCACGCGCAGTTCATCTCGACGCTCGCCCTCATCGCGCGCCGGCCTCGAGCGAATGGCGACGGAGCTCCGCCACCTCCAGCGCACCGAGGTCCTGGAGGTTGAGGAGCCCTTCGGCGAGGGACAGACCGGCTCCAGCGCCATGCCGCACAAGCGCAACCCCGAACTGTGCGAGCGCGTCTGCGGCCTCGCGCGCGTCGTCCGCGGCTACGCCGTGACGTCGTTCGAGAACGTCGCGCTCTGGCACGAGCGCGACATCTCGCACTCATCGACGGAGCGCATCACGCTGCCCGACTCGATGCATCCTGCTCGACTACATGCTCGACGTGTTCACCGGTGTCGTGCGCGGCCTCAACGTCTACCCCGAGCGGATGCGCGAGAACCTGGAGCTCACGCAGGGCCTCGTCTTCTCGCAGCGCGTCCTGCTCGCCCTGATCGAGACCGGACTCTCCCGCCAGGACGCCTACGCCATCGTCCAGCGCAACGCCATGCGCGCCTGGAAGGACCGCACACCGTTCCGCGGCCTCCTCGAAGCCGATCCCGATGTCGCGGCTCGCCTGGATTCTCCCGCGCTCGACGAGATCTTCGACTACGGCGTCTACACGAGACACGTCGACGACAGCTTCCGACGCCTCAATCTCGCGTGACGCAAAACCTCCGCGGCCGCCACGACCTCGGCGAGATCGTCGGCTACGCCTACCGGCTCTACATCCGCAACTTCCTCCCGTTCTTCCTCATCGCGCTCGACGACGGCGCCGCTCCAGCTCCTCATCGGCGTGATCCAGGACCGCATCGATGATCCTCAGACGGCGCAGGCCGCGACCGTTCCCGCTCCAGCTCGCCGCCATCGTCGTCTCGCTCGTCGCCACCGGCGCGCTGATCCGCGCGGTCGATGACGCCTGTACCGGCACGGCGTCCCGACCCCATGCGCGCGCTCGATGCCGTCTTCGAGCGCTTCGGCGCCCTCATCCTCACGGCCCTGCTCGAAGCCGGCGCTCGCCGTCGCGTCGCGTCTTCTCCTGGCCTTTCCTCGCCATCTACTGGCTGTTCAAGCGCGACGCCACCATCGATGGCCGCCGCGACTGGTGGCTCGTCCTCGTCCCCGTTCGCGCTCACGCTCTACCTCGCCGTCCGCTGGCAATTCGCCGTCCAGGCCGTCATGCTCGAGGACCGCCGCAACTGGGATGCCCTCGACCGCAGCGCCTTCGCCGTGCGCACCATGTGGTGGCGCGTGCTCGGCATCCTCATCGTCGATCGGACTCATCGAACTCGGCCCCGTCGTTATGGCGAGCGCCGCCGAATTGCTGCCACCGCTCGCCGCCGCCGCCATCACGAGCGCTGTGTTTCGCGCTCGTGCTACCGTTCGCAGTGACCGCCCAGACCCTTCTGTACTACGACCTGATTGCGAGGAAGCAAACCCATGACGACGACGCTCATCGACTCGCCGTTGCCCAATCGGACGTACCGCGGGAAGGTCCGTGACACCTACGATCTCGGCGACCGCCTCCTGATCGTCGCCACGGACCGCATCTCCGCCTACGACGTCGTCCTTCCGACGGGCATCCCCGACAAGGGCAAGGTCCTCAGCCAGATGTCGGCCTGGTGGTTCGACCGCACGAAGAACGTCGTCCCCAACCACTTCATCCGCATCGCCGACGGCACCGCCGCGGACGATCTCCCGTTCGAGCTGCCGCGGGATCTCATCGGCCGCAGCACAATCGCCCGCAAGGCGCAGCGCGTCGATGTCGAGTGCATCGTCCGCGGCTACATCGCCGGCTCGGCGTGGGCGGAGTACTCAGAAGTGGGGCACCATCAACGGCGTCCGCATGGAGAAGGGCCTGCAGGAGAGCGAGCAGCTCCCCGAGCCGATGTTCACGCCGACGACAAAGGCCGAAGAGGGCCACGACGAGCCGATGACCTTCTCGGACCTCATCCAGGAGGTCGGACCCGAGCCCGCCCAGGTGCTGCGCCTCCGCAGCCTCGCGCTCTACAACTTCGCCGCCGACTACGCGCGCCAGCGCGGCATCATCATCGCCGACACGAAGTTCGAGTTCGGCTACATCGACGGCGAGCTGCACGTCATCGACGAGATCCTGACGCCGGACTCCAGCCGCTTCTGGCCCGCAGACGAGTACCGGATCGGCGCGTCGCAGCCCAGCTTCGACAAGCAGTACGTGCGCGACTGGCTCAGTCAGTCCGGCTGGAACAAGGAGCCGCCCGCGCCCGACCTGCCCGACGACGTCGTGCGCGGCACCGCCGACCGCTACCGCGAGGCCTACCGCCGCCTCGCCGGACAGGAAGTGCGCTAGCCGCCCGCGTCTGTATGCTCACGTAACGCAGACTTAATACGCGATCGAAGGTCATCCCCTCCTCGCGCATCGATACAATATGCGCGGACAGGAGTGCGCGCTCGATGACCCAGGACGACCCCCGCAACTACGTTCTCACAACCTGCCGCGACCACGACGTGAAATTCGTGCGCCTCTGGTTCACCGACATCCTCGGCTCCCTGAAGTCATTCGCGATCACCGTCGAGGAGCTCGAAGAGGCGCTCGAAGACGGCAAAGGCTTCGACGGCGGCAGCATCGAGGGCTTTGCCCGCGTCGATGAGTCGGATATGGTCGCCATGCCCGACCCCGCCACCTTCGCCATCCTCCCCTGGCGCCCCAGCGAGCGCGGCGTCGCCCGGATGTTCTGCGACATTCTCCAGCCCGATGGCACGCCATTCGAGGGCGACTCCCGGCACGTCCTCAAGCGCCAGCTCAAGCGCGCGTCCGACCTCGGCTACACGTTCTACGTCTCGCCCGAGCTCGAGTTCTTCTACTTCAAGTCGCCCGAGGCGCCCGCGATCACGCTCGACCGCGGCGGCTACCTCGACCTCACCCCCCTCGATCTCGCCAGCGACATCCGCCGCCAGACCGTCCTCACGCTCGAGGAGATGGGCATCGGCGTCGAGTACAGCCACCACGAGGCCGCACCCAGCCAGCACGAGATCGGTCTCCGTTACACCGATGCCCTGACCATGGCCGACAGCGCCATGACCTACCGCATCGTGGTGAAGGAAGTCGCGCTCGCCAACGACGTCTACGCCACCTTCATGCCCAAACCGCTCGCCGGCGAGAACGGCTCCGGCATGCACACGCACCAGTCGCTCTTCAAGGGCCAGACCAACGCCTTCTTTGACGCCGACGATGAGTACAACCTCTCGCCGATCGCGAAGTCATACGTCGCCGGCCTGCTCCGCCACGCACCCGACATGACGCTCGTCACCAACCAGTGGGTGAACAGCTATAAGCGCCTCGTTGCCGGCTACGAGGCCCCCGTCTACCAGACCTGGGCCCGCCGCAACGCCGCCGACCTCATCCGTGTGCCGCAGTACAAGCCCGGCAAGGAGGCGTCGACGCGCATCGAGTACCGCGCTCCCGACCCCGCCTGCAATCCGTACCTCGCCTTCGCGATGATGCTCGCCGCCGGCCTCGAGGGCATCGAGCGCGAGTACCCGCTCGGTCCCCCGACCGAGGACGACGTCGTCGCCATCGGCCCCGAAGAGCGCGCCCGCCGCGGCATCGAGACGCTGCCGGGCAGCCTGAAGGAAGCCATAGAGGCCTTCCGCGAGAGCGACTTCGCACGCCGCGCCCTCGGGGACCACGTGTTCGACTCGCTGCTCCGCAACAAGATCATCGAATACGACGACTACCGCCGCCACGTCACCGACTTCGAGACCGAGCGCTACCTCGCCGTCCTCTAACCGCGACGCCCGGCGGACCTCGATGGGGCGCAGGCGCCCCCGCCTGCCGGACGTGGAGGCGAGCACCCCGATCCTTGTACGACGCAGGTCATCCGCGGCCGCTTGTCATCCTCAGCGCCAGCGAAGGATCTAGCTCGATCCAATCGCACGCGTGTTCTTGCCGCGGCGCGCTCGCCGGCGCGATGGATGCCCGCCCGCGCCCACAGGCGCTTCACACCATGTACGTGTCATGCTCCAGGTACAGCGCCTGCATCTCCTCGGCCGACAGCGGCTTCCCCGTCCGCGCGACCTCCGCCAGCGCCTCGAAGTACGGCTCTCGCGGCGCCCCCGGCGCGAACAGGATCAGCATCGAAGCCGGCTTCCCCGACTCGTTGCGAAACGCATGCAGCCCGCCCTCCGGGACGTACGCGAAGTCGCCCGACAGTCGCATCAATCCATCGCTGGCCGTCGAAGATCCGCACCGTCCCTTCCAGTACGAAGAACGACTCCGAGATGGTGCGATGGAAGTGCGCCGCCGGCCCTGCGGGCTGCGGCCCCATGTTCCATCGATACAGCCCGAACTGTCCGTGCGTCGTCGCGCCCGTCGCCAGGAAGCTCGCTGCCACGAGCGGCCCGATCGTCAGCTCCGGTTCTTGAGACGCCGGCCGGTACACCGCACTGATCTCGCCCGCATCGCCGTGGTAGTGCACTTCCGGATATGACATGAACACCCCTCCTCATCCGATGGTATTCGATGGACACTGCGCTCGACGGAGGACGCCCGAAAGTGTCAGTTGACCCGATCCGCAGACGCGCCCTACACTCGCGCCCATGGCCCGCATCGGCATCGACTTCTGGACGCAGCGCCTCCTGGCCGCCTACCGCAGCGACCCCTTCCACGCCTTCCGCAAGAACGTCGACAGCGTCCGCCCCGAAGAATGGGACGTGCGGCCTGCGAAATGGAGCGTCGAAGAGTTCGGCACGCAGCCCGAGCTTTCGATCTGCGACATCTCGATGCACGTCGGCGGCGCGATGTACATGTACGCCAATCGCGCTTTCGGCGACGCCGCGCTCGACTGGGGCGACATCGCTCTCCCCGCCTCGCGCGAGATGCCCGTCGTCCTCGCTTGGATGGACGTCGCGTACGATCAGCTCGCTGCCGGCCTCGCCGTCCCTCACGGATGACGACCAGCTCACCGAGATGCGCCAGGCCCCCTGGCGCACCCCGATGAACCGTCAGCAGCTACTGAGCGTCGTCATCAACCACGCCCTCTACCACTCCGGCGAGGTCAATCGGCAGCGTGCCCTCATGCGCGGCGCCGAAGGTTGGGACCGCCCCGCGTAGACCGAACTACACCGACAGCTCCTTCACCCACGGATGCCCGATAGCCACGATGGCATCGCGCAGCCACGCGCGCTGCTCCGCCGACAGGAGCGGCAGCAGCGCCGCGAAGTCCGTCTTGTCGCGCCGGCGCAGATCGCGCGCCTTGAAGAACAGCAGCACCTCGGGAGACGCCGCCGGCACACCCCAGTCCGTGACGCGCACCCCGCGCTCGAACGGAATGCTGACCTCCGGCTCGCGGCTCAGCAGCCATGCATCATCCGCCCGATCGTCGATCTGGATGTCGAGCAGAAACCCGTCCTCGAGCGTTGCGATGCCGTTCTTCGGGACGTCGCCCGCTCGCTCCGGCGCCCGCGCATGGATGTGCGAGGGGAACCCCAGGTGTGGCGTTCCCGTCCACCACTGATCGTTAGGCCCGGGCTCCCACGCCACGTCGTGGGCGAGCAGTTGCCAGTCACGAAGATGTTCGTAGAGGTCTCGCTGATTCTCCACGAACACCGAGAGGTCGACGTCGCCATGATCCCGCGACACGCGGCCCAGCCACGCGTCAACAGCCCAGCCGCCGCACAGGGACCATCGCCCCGGATACGACGACATCACCTCGGCGAGCCACGCGACGTCCGAAGGGACGCCGCTCGGTGCCTGATCTGAAACAAGAGAAGACAAGAAGTGCTCCTTGAGTTGCAACGCAACACCACGACTCGAAGAGACGTGAGCCTATGCGCTGTGCAAAACGACAGTCGGGAAGGAGCGCACCCGGTGTCGGAGTGGGTCTGACCTCAGTCAGCTCGGACGAAGGTGCGCATCAGGGACGTAGAAGTGCTCATCTGGACGACCTCCGTGCGCTGAATGCCAGAGTCTAACACGTCGTCCAGGTTCCGCAATCGCCGCGACAACGCGGCCGCGCAACTGTCGTCAACTTCTCACCACCGCAGCGGGAACCATTTGCGGGTTCGCTTCGTCTTATCAACCATCGACGCGCTCGCACACACGGAGGCAACGACATGCGCCTGCTCATGGTCCTCACGCTCGCCACCGCGGCGCTCGCCGCACTCAACGGCGCCGGTATCGCCGCCGCCTGCGCCGGCCTCATCGGCTCCAACGGCGCCGTCAACCTCGCCCGCACCTCCACACTCGCCGGCTATCACGACGGCGTGGAACACTACGTCACCGCCTTCGAGTTCCAGGGCGGCGGCGGCGAGTTCGGCACGCTGATCCCCCTGCCCGGCGTTCCCTCCAACGTCGAGCGCGGCGGTGCCTGGACCCTGCAGCGTCTCGCGCGCGAGACCCAGCCGCCCGCTGCGAAAGGTGCATTCCTCGCCAACGCCGCCTCGGCCTCCGACTCTGCCGAGGTGCTCCAGCAGGTCCGCATCGACGCCCTCGACATCACGGTACTCAAAGGCGGCGGGCCCGATGTCGCCACCTGGGCGGAGGCACACGGCTTCCACCTCTCCCCGGACGCACCTGAAGTTCTCGACTTCTACGCCCGCCGGAGCCCGATCTTCCTCGCCGCCGTCTTCGATGGAGACGCCGCGCTCGCCCGCGGCCAGCAGCTCGGCGATGGCACGCCCGTCCACATCACGATCCCCACCACGAACCCCTGGGTGCCGCTCCGCATCCTCGGCCTCGGCAAGCAGCCCGCCGACCGCGTCGATGCCGACGTCTACGTGCTCACCGACGACAGGCCCGCCCTCCTGCCGAACAACCCCGAAGGCCTCGCGCTGACCTACGACCAGCCCGCCTCCCGCCTCCTGCTCGACGATCTGCGCGCCGACGACGGCATGGGCTGGGTGCCGAACTCCGCCTGGCTCACCAAGCTCGCCGTCGACAGCCAGGCCTCGGACCTCAAGTACGACCTGGCGATCGACGCCAGCGGTCAGGCCCAGCCGTCGCGTGTCGCCGCCGGCCTCGATCTGCCCTCTCCGTCCGTCCCGCAGCCCGGCGGCGACGTGACACCGCTCGCCTGGCTCGCCGTAGGCGCCGCAGTCCTCGCCGCATTCGCGGCCGGGGCTCGCCTCCGCCGCAGGAGCGCCTGACATGAAGGCGCGCCGTTCGTGCTACGCCGGGGCCACTGCCACTGTCGACAGCGAGGTTCTAGTCGCGCTGAACGCAGCGAAGCATCTCGACCGCCACGCGCGCGGCACGTATACGACGTCGCGAGGCCGCCGCTCCGCTCCACGACGAACCATGATCCGTGCCGCGCTGGCCATCACCATCGTCACGCTCGCCGGCGCGTGCGCCGCCTGCGCTGGTCGCGCCTCGGCCCAGACTGCCACGGTCGAGATCCGATACTCGCACTTCAATGCGGGCGACATCACCGCCCGCGTCGGCCGACCGATCACGATCACGCTGCGCAACGACGACCCGATCGAGCACGAGTGGATCGTCGGCACCGAGGCTGTCCACGAACGCCATCGGACGGGCACCGAGGCCTATCACGGAGACATCCCGACCGAAGTCACGATCCCCGCTTACTCGACGCGCGTGACGAGGATCGTCTTCCACGAGCCCGGCGACTACAAGTACATCTGTCACCTGCCGAACCACGAGCAGTACGGCATGGTCGGCGTCCTTCACGTCGTCAACTAATCAGCGCCGAGGTGGCGGCGCTTCGCCGTCTCACCCTCGGACGTAGCCAGGTGACGGCACCGCGGGGGCGCACGCGCCCGTCCCTTCTGGCCTTCTCGGTGGAGGCGGGCCGGAGGCCGGGAGCGGGATCTCGACGGCGGGGTCGAACAGTCGAGCCGCGTCTCACCGCCGACGACGCATCGCGGCACGGCTTGGAGTCACGCCGCCGAGCCGCTCGTCGCAGCGGCACGCTACCCTCGCTCTTCCCTTCCAAGTCGGCGCACGCGTCCATCCGAGTATGAGATCGCCTAGATGGCACACAACCGCGCGGCCCAAATTACAGGGGCTGCACGATCGTGGGCCGATCGCTTGAAGCGACCGTTACTGGTGCTGCGCGGTCAGCGCACGTCGATCTCGCCCTGCATCCACGGGTGAATCGCGCAGATGAAGTAGAGCGTTGTACCGGGTGGAGCCGTCACCGGCGCGCTGATCGAGTCGCCGGGAACCACGAAGAGACTGTCGAGCCTACCGTCGATGCCAGCGCCGGTACCCGCCGCATCAACGAATGTTGACCCGGATGGCTCTGAGCCGAACGCGGCGAAGATGTCATCGCAGACAGTACCAGGCTCGCCGCACCCGAACACCGCTTCGATGTCGTCCGGAACCTCGTCCTTGTTGACGATGCTGAGCGTGTGCGGCTCGTCCGTGCTGTCACCGTGCTCGAAGGTCAGCGTCTCGCCGCTTGCGATGGTGATGTGGCCAGGCGCGAATTTGAGCGTAGCCTGGATCTTGGCGTTGGGCACGAACTGTTCGCCACCCTGGCTCCGCACCGTTCGTCCATTACCTGCACTACCAGCGCTTGCGCTCAATGCGACAACAAGCAGAACGGCGATGGATGCCACGAGGATCGGTTTGCTGTTGCGTATAGCAAACCTGGCCGAGCGTCTTACAACGCCAATGATAAGATCCATAGATCAGTGCTCCTTCCCATCCTTGCTTCCGTCCCCACCGACTGTCGCGCGCACTGTCGCGGCCGTATCTCGCAACGTCAATAGCTATCCGTCAACCATTGGAGGAACTGAAGGGAAGACTCCACGCCGCATCCCGAGTCACCCTGCTCGCTCCCGATGATGATGTCGTTCTCCCACGTTTTCCGTCAGGCTCTCGCCACTCGTGAACGTTCGCCCTCACGTGAGACCGCCCCGAACTGTTCCCTGCACGCTCGCGGCCCCCGAGGCCATGTCGGCGATGAGCCCATCTTCGGATGCGTAATAGGAGCTCGAGTCGGAGCCCGGCCCGCCGTCGAACGAATCGTTCCCGCCGACCGGCATCAATGGCGCGCCCGGGAGATACATCGAACCGAAGTCCTCGTCGGTGTCGTTACCCGCGCCACGATGATCGTGTCGTTGTCGTTGAAGCACGTGAGTAGGTTGTCGGCGTCCGTGGAGGCTCCGGAGAAGTCGTCGTTGCCGCCTCGTCCGTCCAGCAGGTCGTTCCCCCTCCCTCCCCAGAGGAAGTCGTCGCCCAGGTCGCGCCCGCGGATGTTGTCGTCGTTCGTCGATCCGTCGACCCGCTCGATCCCCGTGAACGTATCGCTACCGTTCCCCACAGACGTCCCAAGATCCATGTCGACCGTCACCCCGTTCGGGGAGTTGCTGTGCGACAGCCAGTGCCTCTACCAATAAGAAACTAATGCGCACACGCGCAACCTTCCGGCCTCCCGTTCTTGACGAGCCGCTTGAAACCCGGACTCGCGAGCGACGGCGCGTCGCCCACGGCGGTTGCCATGAGTCGATCCGCTGGCAGCCCCGCTTCGGCGTTAGTAACATTGCGCCACTTGAGCGCGAACGGCCGCACGCGCGGTCCAGATGGGAATGGGTTGGGTGCAATCGATGAAGACCCATATCGAGCCGCTGGGCTGGGCCGCTCCCGTCCTTATCCTCGTGGCGGCGATGCTCACCGCGTGTGGCGGTGGGAGCAGCTCCAAGACATCCACGCCCGAAGTCAGCGCGTGCGGAGGCGCCGCACCCGCGGACAGTTGCGCCGGCGCCGATGACTCACCGGAGCCGGCGACGCAGACCACGGCTTCGCTCCTCACGGCCGCGTCGTTCGACGGCATTCCCCAGGACGGCCTGACCCTCGGCTCCGCGAACGCGCCCGTGACGCTGGACCTCTACCAGAACTTCATCTGCCCGCACTGCAAGGATTTCGCGCTCGAGGCGCTACCGTCGCTTATCGCCGACTACGTGCAGTCCGGGCGCGTCAGGCTCGTATTCCACGACGTCGCTTTCGGTGGCGCCATCGCCGAGACCGCCCACGACGCCGCCCGCTGCGCCGCCGACCAGGGCAAGTTCTGGCCCGCCTACGCCGTGCTCTACGAGAACTTCTCCCAGGACGACGCGGACTACACGAAGGACAACCTCGAAAGCATGCTCAGCGTCGCCGGCGTCGATGTTCCGCAGCTCACCGCGTGCCTCGCGTCCGACCAGCACCTCGCCGAAGTGAAGTCCTCCACCGACGCTTTCACCCATCTGCCCGACACTGACACGTCTCTCGCAAACGACTACGCCACAGCGGAGGCAGCCCAGAAGCCCGGCATTCCGCTCCTCGCGCTCGCCGCACACCACCTCATCGCACCCGACTCCTACGCCGAAGTCCGCACCTGGCTACAGGCCGCGCTGGGCCAGTAGCGCAATCATGGCGACTGCCTGGCCGACGACGACGCCGTCGTTTCCGAGACTGACACGGTGGCACGCCCGGAGGGATTCGAACCCCCGACCCTCGGTTCCGAAGACCGATGCTCTATCCGCTGAGCTACGGGCGCGTGAGCGCAGTCTAGCAACTCCGCCCGACGCGCTCCGTCGCCGAAACACGCGCCGCGCGGACGCGAGATCAGTTCCCGCTCGCCGCCTGCGCCTGCACGTCGATGCGCGTGTAGCTGTCGTCTTCCGCGAACTTCCCCGCCGTGATCAGACCGTTGAGGTCGCTGCCGTCAGTGAAGTCCAGCGCCGACGCGTCCTCCAGCGATGACTGGCTCGCGTCACCGTCCGTCACCGTCAGCCCGTTGCTCGCGAGCTGCTGCCGGTAATAGTCCAGCACCTTTGAGGTGTCATCGTGCGTGATGAACGACACGTTAAACGCCTGCCCGCCCGACTGCTTCTGAAATGCCGTCTCAATCAGCGTCGCGTCCGGGTACGGCGTCACCTTCTCGGGAAAGTCCGCCGGCAGCGTCTTCCCTACCGCCGGCTCATACGACCGCTGCTTCGCGTTGGCCGCTCCCGACGCCACCTGCGAGCTCACGACGATCGTCGTCACGTTGTCGTCCTGCGACTCCGCCGCCAGCACCAGCCCCGTGATGTTCGGATCATCGATCTTGCTGAACTGGTGCAGCGCGCTGTCCGCCCCGTCCTGCCCCGCCTCGACCTGCCACGGGTCCGCCGAGAGCTTGTCCGCGAAGTATGCGCTCACCTTGTTCCGCGCGTCCGTCGTGTCATAGATCGCCAGGTACCCGACGTCACTCCCGCTCACCTGCGCGACGGACGACACCAGATGCGCCCCCGGATACGTCGGCAGGTCGCTCGGATACCCCGGCGCCAGCTGCCCCTCGTATCGCGTCGATACCGTCCCCGTGCGTCCGGAGCTGAACGCGTTGAGGACATTCGTCACGTCGGCGTTCAGCCGCTCCGACCCGCCGCTCTCCGAAGACGACGTGAAGTACCACACCAACCCGCCGACGATGATCGCCGGGATGATTGCCGCGGCCAGCAGCACCACTACAAGCTTGGTACCCGAGAACCCACCCGAGCCCGCCTTCTCAGAAGCGTCCCCGCCTGGTACCGCTCCGTCGTCGTCATCGACGACCGTGTACGCATATCCGCCCTCGGTGCGCCCCTCCGCCGCATCAGCCGCAGGCGCGTCCGCGCTCCCCGTGAGCGACGGCTCGCTCGCGGCCGAAGGTTCCTCAGCCATGCGCTGCTCTGGCGAATGCTCGCCCTGGTCGGTCTCTTGAGTCATCGGGGCTCCTGTGGAGATACGTGAAGTATGGGGTGGACGGAGGGATTTGAACCCTCGATCTCCTGGGCCACAACCAGGCGCCTTAACCGCTAGGCCACGCCCACCACGCGCGTCGGACGGCGTAACAAAGGCCCTGCTGGCACAGGCCGCAGAGCCCGTCGAAGCGCCCTCGAATACGGGATCAAGTCTAACAACCGCCGATCGAGGCGGTCAAACGAGGCGGCCCCGGTCGAAGCGCGTCATCGGCCCGTCGACCCATGGCCCGCGTCGCCCCGCGCCGTCGCGCTCAGCTCGCCTACTTCCGCCACCTCCAGCGGCACCTGCCGCGCGACCACCAGTTGCGCGACCCGATCGCCATCCTTCACCACATAGGCATCGAGCTCCCCGAACGTCCACATCGTCACGAAGACCTCCCCGCGGTAGTCCGCATCGATCGTCCCGAACGCGACCCCTACCCCCTTCGACGTCAGCCCCGAGCGCGGCCGCACCTGCACGTCGTAACCTGGCGTGAACTCCAGCGCGATCCCGCACGGCACGAGCGTCGGCGCCCTCCCCAGCGTCAGCGATCCGTCCACGCACGCGTACAGATCGAGCCCCGTCGCCTCCGGCGTAGCCCGTTCCGGCACCCGCGCCCGCGGCCGCAGCCGCATCACCCGCAGTTCGATCGTCTCCACTCCCGCGAGCGTACCAGCGGCCGCGATGTACGTCAGCCGCATCCTGCGATTTGACGCGGCGTGAAGAGATGCCAACAATGTCGCGGCAGGGCGGGAGACAGGGGGATAGTTGCGCCTGCGAGTTGGATTCATCTCCGCGCTGGCCGCGCTCGCGGTGGTCGCCGCCCTCGTTTCAGCGTTCTGGCAGCCCGTCGGCCGTGCCGGCGCACAACTCCCTGGGCAGTCCACGCCCACTCGAAGGCCCACCACGCCTTCACCCACTCCCACGCCGAAGCCTCAGCCGCCGCCTCCTCCTCCCGTCGCCGCTCCCGCAATCGGCCCCGGCGTCATGGTCGCCGAGTGTCGCGGCACCACGCCAAACTCCGTGCGCGTCATTTTTCTCTGGGCGCCGTCGCGCTCAGGCCCGCAGTGGCTCGACCTCTCGATCTTCAATGACAACTTCCGACCTGGCCGCTTCGTCACCGTCGGCGGGCTCGATGCCAATCGCTACGCCGTCGTGTGGGACGGCCTGCTCCAGGGCACCACGCACTACGCGCGCGTCAACACGCTCACGCCCAAGGGTTGGATGACCGGCAAGACCCTAATGTTCTACACGCCCGTCTGCGGCCCCGATGCCGCGCAACCCCGCGCCGGCCGGCGACATGCTCGCGCTCCGCGACCGGATCGGGGCTGCCATCTACCGTAGCGGTATCAACACCGCCGTCGCTGTCACCGACCTCCGCACCGGCGAGACGATCGATGTGAATGGCTCCGGCCAGCGGCTCCCCGGCTGCACGATCAACCTCTTCGCCCTCATTGATGTCGCCACCGAGCTGCAGCACGGCCTGTACCCGGAGCCGCAGCCCGGCGACCTCATCGGCCAGACCATCAACCGCTCCGATCCCGTCACCGCGCGCACGCTGACGAAGTACTGGCTCGGCCGCGGCGATCTCGCCGCTGGCATCAACGGCGTGAACGACTTCATGCATGGCCTCGGCATGACATCGACCCTGATGGACCATCCGCCCGCCTTCCCGGAGGAGTCGCTGTTCGGCGGCGGTCCCAACCGCATCACCGCGCTCGACTGCCAACCGCGGCCTCCGCGCGCTCTGGGATGGCCTGCTCCTCGACCCGTGGTGGCGCGACTACATGCTCTACAAGATGACGCTCGTCAAGCCGGGCCTGAACTACCTCATCGCCGCCGGCGCCGGCTCCGGCGCCACCGTGTCACACAAGAACGGCTTCCTGTGGGAAGGCGGCTGGGCCGATAACGACGTCGGCATCGTCTGGTTCGAGCGCGGCGGCCAGCGGTACGGCTACGCTATCTCCTTCTACACGGAGGGCGTGCGCAACAAGTACGACGACATCCCCATGGGCCAGACGGTGACATCGGCCGCATACCAGTGGTTTGTCAACCGCTACGGCTATCCCTGAGCGGCCCGATGCACGCCGCGAATTGCAGCGCCCGCGCGCGGTGCTACGATGTAGCCGATGCCTGAGCGCGACGAAGTCCAGGTAGCCCGCTGGGACGCCATCCGCGACCGTGTCGGCGACGGCCTGCGCGAGATCGCGGCCCCGGCCGCTCGCAGGCCCAGCTCGCGTGGGAGCTCGACGAGCTCGGCTTCCACATCAGCCAGAGCATGGTGTCGCGCTACGAGCAGGGGCTCGGCGAAGTCCCCCTCACGCTCGAGCGCATGGTCGGCTGGGCGCTGTGTTGCGATGCCCTCAGCTCGGAGCAGCTCGGCGAGATCCTCGAGCTCGGCGGCTACGCCTCCCGTGGACGCGCGGCGACATGGCGCAGTTCGACAACCTCTTGCGCAAGTACCGCGCTCTCTCGCGTCCTGACCAGATGGTGCTCCGCCGCCGCATGCTCTGGCACCTCCTCGGCCTGCAGCCGCGGACCGCATCGGGGGCCCGGTCATGAGCACCGCGCTCGTCCTCGACGAAACCCGCCGCCAGCTCCGCCACCGCCTGCGCATACTCCCTGGCGATGGCGACGCCCGCGATGGCGCCCACCGTCTCCGCATGCTGCTCGAGGAGATGGGCGTGCGACTGCGACGACAGCGCCGAGCTGCAGGACGTCGATGCGGTCCTCATCACCTCCGAGCGCGGAGCCGAAGCGCTGATCGCGGCGCGCCTCAACGACGAGCAGCGCCACCGCGTCTACGCCCGCATCGTCGCCCGGCTCATGGTCGGCGAGATCCGCCCGCCGATCGATGCGAAGATGGAGTACGCCGCTCGGCCACGCCTCGTCGTCTCGCCAGGAGCGCGAAGAGGACGCGCATGGTCGATGGCCTTTCCGGCGCCCTCGTCGATGGCCGTCTCGAACTAGCTCCCCGCCCGCTCTACGAGGACGTCCCACGCCTGACGCTCGCCTTCACGCCTCGCACCGCCGCGCGCTCGACGCTCGGCGGCTTCCACCTCTGGAGCGACTTCTGGTACCGCCGCTCGCAGACTTACCGCCGCTGGCGCGCCCGGCCGAACGTCAGCCACGCGATCGAGCGCATCTGCTTCGTCCTCGATCCCACGCCGTAACAGCGACGTTCGGACCGTTGACGCGCAAGGACGAAGCCCCTGAGAACGAGCTGAGCGATTCGCTCACCGCTTTCCTCGCGGTTCCTCGATACCTCGCCGCGGCGTACGGCCAAGAAGTCGGGCTGTCATTGGAAGACTTAGACCTGCTTTCACTGTTTGTGACGTCGGATCCAGCTGGATGGCCCGACTGGCATCGGTGCGTACGGCTCGAGTTCGGCGAACTACGCGAAAGGCTGTCCGCTAAGGAGAGCTTCGACGTTATGCGACGGTGGGTGCAGTTCTACGCATCGCTCGGTCCGAACGAGACCTTCGAGCGCATTGCGCGCGACGCTCAATACGCCTCGCTAGACGAATCGGGCGCTCCGGCGACGCCGATGTGGCCGATCTGGCTGCAAGCAATCATGACCGCCTGAGTGACGAAACTGGCCTGAACCGCCGCGATCATCCACCCTGCGTCGCGTACCACATATCACCACATACACGCAGGAGATCCGCACATGAAGCCCGCCCTGTCACTCGTCGCCGTTCCCGGCCGGCGCAAGGCCACCCTCGAGCTGGCGAAGGAGATCGAGAAGCGCGGCTACGGCGGCATCTACCTGCCCAGCTTCGGCGACGCTATGGGCCTCGCCGTCGCACTCGCGCTCGAGACGACGACGATCGAGTTCGGCACCACCGTGCAGCCGATCTATCTTCGCCACGCGTCCGACTTCGCCGCCCAGGCCGCCTTCATCCACGAGCTCAGCGGCGGCCGTTTCCGCTTCGGCATCGGCGTCACGCACGGCCCCGTGCACCAGCGCCTGCGCATCAATCCCGGCAAGCCGCTCGCGGATACGCGCTCGTTCGTCGAGCAGGTGCGCAAGGCGTTCGAGCAGATGGGCGGCGGGCCACCCGTCGTCCTGGCGACGCTGCGCCGCAAGATGGTCGAGCTCGCTGCCGAGATCGGCGACGGCTGCGTCTGGGCCAACGGCGCCCGCTCGCACATGCAGACGTCGCTCGGCTTCCTGCCCGGCCGCGAAGCGCGACGACTCCGGCTTCTACATCGGCGACATGATCCCGACCTGCATCGCCGACGATCGAGGAGGCCGCGGCCGCCGTGATGCGACGCACCCTCACCGGCTACGTCGTCCTGCCCAACTACCGCAACTACTGGATCGAGGCCGGCTACGAAGACGAGATGCGCGCCATCGAGGCGGCACAGAAGGCCGGCGACATGGCGAAGATCCCCTCGCTGATGTCCGACCGCTGGCTCAACGACGTCACCCTCTTCGGCCCCGCCTCGAAGGTCCGCGAAGGGATCGATGCCTGGTTCGCCGCCGGCGTCCGCTCGCCCATCATCGTCCCTTCCAGCGCCTCCGGCGGCCAGATGAAGGCGTTCGAGGAGGTCTTCGCCGCCTTCGGGTAGATCGCGGACCCGGTCTGTCGTCCTGACCGGGCTTGTCATCCTGAGCGTAGCGAAGGATCTTTCTGCGGCGGACTCCTCGGGTCGCGATTCGGCGCCAGGCCCCGGGCAACTGAACAAGCTTCACCCGAGGTTTCCTCTCCGAACCGCATCCCCTACAATCATTTCGCCTGAACCGAAACACACAGCGGAGGCCAAACATGGAGTTCCACGACACGCCGGACGAGGCCGCATGGCGAACCGAGGTCCGCGAGTTCCTTCAGAAGGAGTACCCGCCCGAGCTGCGAGGCGTGGCCCCCGCGGCCGCGCCCCCGCGCCCGCAGCCGCCGCGGCGCCCGCCGCCGGTGGTAACGCCGAGGCCAGCGAAGGCGAGGGCCTCTTCCGCAGCGCCGCCGCGAACACCGGCGGCCCCATACAGACGTGGCGCACGAAGCTCGCCTCGCGCGGCTGGGTCGCCCCCGCCTGGCCGAAGGAGTACGGCGGCGCCGGCCTCGACACCAAGAAGCAGTTCATCATGAACGAGGAGTTCGCCGAGTTCGGCGCCTTCAACGTCGGCGGCTTCGGCGTCATGATGTTCGGCCCCACCCTCATCGTCCACGGCACCGAGGACCAGAAGAAGGAGCACCTCAAGGGCATCCTCGACGGCTCCGTGCAGTGGTGCCAGGGCTGGTCCGAGCCCAACGCCGGCTCCGACGTCGCGTCAGTGCAGACGCGCGCCATCCGCGACGGCGACGACTACGTCATCAACGGCCAGAAGATCTGGACGACGGGCGCACAGTTCGCCGACATGATGTACATGCTCGCGCGCACCGATCCCGACGCGCCGAAGCACCGCGGCATCTCCTACTTCATGCTCGACATGAAGGCGCCCGGCGTCACCGTCCGCCCGCTCGTCACCATGGCCGGCAGCGCGACCTTCAACGAGGTCTTCTTCGAGAACGTGCGCGTCCCCGCCCGCAACCGCCTCGGCGAGGAGAACCGCGGCTGGTACATCGGCACCACCACGCTCGACTTCGAGCGCTCGTCGATCGGTTCAGCCGTCGGTATCCGCAAGCAGCTCGAAGGCATCATCCGCTTCGTGAAGGAGCATCCGGACCTCGCCGTCGGCGCGCACAACCACTCGAAGTCAGATCGCGCTCGCCGATCGCTGGATCGAGTCGCTCGTCGCGAAGATGATGTCGTACCGCGTCGTCAGCATGCAGAACGCCGGCCTCATCCCCAACCACGAGGCCTCGATGTGCAAGCTCTTCACCTCGGAGATGGGCCAGCGCATCGCCGCGCTCGGCATGAAGATCACCGGTCCCTACGCGATGATCACCGGCGGCAGCCCGAAGTACTCGGCGCCGGCCGCTACGGCCTCGGTTACGTCGGTGCCGTCTCCAGCACCATCGCCGGCGGCACCAGCGAGATCCAGCGCAACATCATGGCCCAGCGCGGCCTGGGGCTGCCCCGCGACTAAGCACCGCGGACAACGCACGCACAAAACGCCCGCATTCGCGCGGCGTTTCCTTCATTGCGTCGCGATGTAGCCAACAACTGTAAGCGGACACGGACTGTAATCCTGGGCAAGGCCTGTCATTGTGAGCGTAGCGAAGAATCTCTTTGCTGCGGCCCAGCCTCTCGACATCGAGGCGCCCCACGCGTGACGCTGAAACAGCCCCTCACCGCCCTCGCGCCGCCGCGTTCGGATCCCCGAAGTCACCGGCAGCGTGATCGGCGCGTCCACCACGCGCCGCGTGTCGTTCAACGACACCCCCATCGCGATGCCCGTCGCCGTGTCGTCGCGGATCAGGTCCCACACCGCCCCCGCGATCTCCTCCGGCGGCAGCATCGGCATCATGCTCAAACGCCGCTCCGCCTCCTCGCGCTCTTTCCCGTCGAGCGATTGCAGCCCGCCCGTCACGAGCGGCGTCCGCACGACCGCCGGACACACGCAGTTCACGCGGATGTTCGCCTCCGGCAGCAGGTTCACGAGCGCGCGCGTCAGCCCCACCACCCCGTGCTTCGCGGCGCTGTACACCGGGTCCGCCTGGAACCCGAACAGCCCCGCCAGCGACGCCGTATGGATGATCACGCCGCCGCCCCGCGCCTTCAGCAGCGGGATCGCCTTCCGCGTCGCCTCGATCACCGCGACGAGGTCCACCTCGATCGTCTTCTTCCAGTTCTCCTCCGGCGAGTCCGGCCACCGCGGTTGTCCCGTCGTGATGCCGGCGTTGTTGTAGAGAATGTCGAAGCCGCCGTACTCGCGCTCCGCCGTCGAGAACATCGCCTCGATGTCGCTCGACTTCGTGACATCCATCGCCAGCGGCACCGCCTTCCCGCCCGCCGCCGCGATCATCTCGACCGTTTCCTTCGCGCCCGCCTCGTTGCGGTCCGCCACGACGATGCTCGCGCCCTTCTCGGCCAGCAGCAGCGCCGTCGCCCGCCCGATGCCCGATCCCGCGCCCGTGATGATCGCCACCTTGCCTGCAACGTCCATGTTTGTTCTCCATCGCCGCGCCGCCCGGTGGGAGCCATCCTAGTCCAGCACCCGCGCCCGTGCCAGCGCTCGCTATGCTGCCCACAATGGCTGAACTGCCTCGCCCGGCTGACACGGTCATCGTCGGCGACGGTGGCATGGGATGCGCGATTGCCTACCACCTCCAAGAGCGGATTCACCAACACCGGCGTGACTGTCGTCGACGCCGCCGAACGATGCATCAGTGATTGAGGTGCGTCGACGCTAACGCGCAGCCGCGTCGACCGACGCTTCGTGCCGCGCGTCAGCGGCCGCGCGGTTCAGATCCTCCAGCGCCGACGTGAGCCGCTCGAGCTCCGCGTCGTCGAGGCGCTTGAGAATGTTGATCACGTACTCGCCGGCGATCTTCAGCACCGCGCTCACCAGCGCGAGTCCCTCGTCCGTCAGGTAGTTCCGCACGATTCGCCGGTCCGCCGCATCCTCCTCGCGCCGCACGAGCCCCTGCCGCACCAGCCGGTCGACGTGGCCCGTGATCGTCGATGGGTTCACGCCCATCTGTTCGGCGAGCGCCCCCACCGGCAGCCCGTCGTCGTCGCGCAGGATCCACAGCAGCCGCAGCTGAGGCAGCGTCAGCCCGTCGTCTGACCACGCCTGGATGCGCAGCGCGTCGATAATGCCAACGGCGTCGCCGTACAGCCGCGCGACGTGCCGCAGCTGCTCGGCGCGCGCATCGGAGATGTGTTCTTCATCGAGGATCGCGGTACGCTGTACCATCGATAGTTGCCCGCCCTGAAATATTTGCCCTTTACAAAAGGATTTGGCGGAAGTATAGTCGATTCGAAGCCGGTCACTCAACTCGGTCCACCGGACGAAGGAGAGAGCTCATGACCACGTTCGCTGAGAAAGTGCGCGAGACGCCTTCAGTCCGCGAGCCCGCCTATCGCCCGGCCGCCTACCTCACCGACGAAGAAAAGGCCGAGCTCGATAAGAAGATCGGCGACGCGAACCTCTACCAGGATCTCGTCACCATGCGCGAGATGGTGCGCCATGCGCCCGACAACATCGAGCTGCGCAAGGCGCTCGTCTCCGGCATCGCCAGCGCCGAGTTCGCGGGCATCGACGCCTTCAGCCGCAAGGTCGTCGAGTGGCAGGAGTGGCCCGTCCCCGAGACGCTGATCATGGCCATCGCGCGCCAGACCTGGGACGAAGTCCGCCACGCCGCGCTCGCCAAGGGCCTCATCGAATCCTACGGCGGCGAGATCGGCGACTATCCCGACACGCTCGCCGGCGGCGCTCCGCCTCCGGGCGTGTCGCCGCAGGGCCCGCTCACGCCAGGGCTTCGGCGCCGGCGCGGCGGAGCAGCTCATGCGCGACCCCGTCGTCAGCCTGTCGATGACGAACGTCTCGCTCGAAGGCGGCGCCCTCACGCTGTTCCAGGAGACCTCCGAGCGTCGCCGAGAAGATCGGCGACAACCTCATGGCCCACTGCTACGACTACAACTGGGCCGACGAGGTTACCCACACCGCCATCGGCGACTACTTCGTCAAGCTGCTCACCGAAGACGATCCCGAGGCCGAGGCGAAGGCGCTCCGCGTCCACGCCATGGCCGAGATGTTCCGCTCTCGCCTGAGCGGAGAGCAGAGCGACGAGCTCAAGGAGTTCTTCGCCGAGGAGATCGGTCGCGCCACCGCCGCGCTCGGCTGAGGCCGCGCCGCGCGTTCGACGCCGGCCACATCACCGCAACAACGAAGGGCGGGCGTTCGACGCATGGCCGTAGTCGCAATTGACCTCGCCGGCTGCATCAACTGTGGATGGTGCCGCCGCGTCTGCCCGACCGAGACCATCAAGTACTTCACGACCGGACACCGCACGCACGTCGTCGAGCCCGACGGCTGCATCGACTGCGGCATCTGCACCCCGGTCTGCCCCGTCGACGTCATCTATCCCGTGCCCGGCTACACCGTTCCCGAGCCGCAGCTCAGCGCCGCACGCGAGAAGGCGAAGGCCTTCGCGGCGAAGCAGCGCCGCATGAAGCTCGATCGCGAGGCCGTCGTCGGCCGCACGCTGGATCGCCTGCAGGAGGCCGCCCCCCATGCCTGAGCTGGCGGTCGACACTCGACACCGTCGGCGGCGCCTTCAGCGTCGACGAGAACGCGCGCCGGCTGCATCCACTACAAGTTCGCCGAGAACGTCTGCATGACCACAGCCGGTGGCTGGGCATCGTCGACGCCCGCGATCAAGGTGAAGTTCACCCTCGGCAAGCACTGCTACGAGGACTCGATCCACTCCCTCTGGTTGGGTCAGCGCCTGCCCGAGCTGCGCGTCACCGACGACATGGAACTGACGCTGCCGCCGACGCTCCGCTGGTCGAACAAGGCCGAGCCCCCGAACGAGGAGTTCCTCAAGTTCGTCGAGACGATGCAGTTCCAGGGCGACCAGCTCCTGCGCGTCGTCGGCCTCTACCGCGTCCTCAAGACGCATCTCTGCGTCTACTACCGTCACCACCTGGCCGTCACCGACCGCGTGTGCGATGCCCCCACCGTGCGCATCCTCGAGCACATCCTGCTCGAAGAGGAGGAGCACGTCCGCTGGGGCCAGGCAATTTACGAAGAACTGGCCGACACCCCGGAAAAGCGCCGCGCCGCCCTCGAATGGCAGCTCCAGCTCGAAGATCTGCCTCGTCCGCTCCGGCGGCGTCACCGGCGGCCGCTAGCAGCCCGACACTGACGATAGACAGGAAGCGAGTCAATGAAATTCGGCATCTTCTACGAGCACCAGCTCCCGCGGCCCTGGGGCGACGGCCGCGAGCTCAAGCTGTTCCAGGACGCGCTCGACCAGGTCGAGCTCGCCGACCGCCTCGGCATCGACTACGCCTGGGAGGTCGAGCACCACTTCCTCGAGGAGTACTCGCACTCCTCCGCGCCGGAGGTCTTTCTCGCCGCGTGCGTCCCAGCGCACGAAGAACATCCGCCTCGGCCACGGCATCGTGCTGATGCCGCCGGCCTACAACCCGCCTGCCCGCATCGCCGAGCGCATCGCCACGCTCGACCTCGTCTCGAACGGCCGCGTCGAGTTCGGTACCGGCGAGTCCGCCAGCCGCGCGGAGCTCGAGGGCTTCGGCATCAACCCCGCCGAGCGCCGCGCGATGTGGCGCGAGAGCCGTCGAGCAGGTCGCGAACATGATGGCGATGGACCCGTACCCCGGGCTACAAGGGCGAAGTACTTCTCGATGCCGGTGCGCAACGTCGTGCCCAAGCCGGTCCAGAAGCCGCACCCGCCGATGTGGGTCGCGTGCTCGAACCGCGACACCATCCACCTCGCCGCGCAGCTCGGCCTCGGCGCGCTCACCTTCGCCTTCATCGACCCCGCCGAAGCGCGGCACTGGGTCACCGACTACTACGAGACGTTCAAGCGCGAGTGCGTGCCGATCGGCCACGCCGTGAACCCCAACATCGCGATGGTGACGAGCTTCTCCTGCCACCCGGATGAGCAGGAGGCCCTCCGCCGCGGCACCGACGGCTTCCGCTTCTTCCAGTTCGCGCTCGGCCACTTCTACGCCTTCGGGAAGCACAAGCCCGGCCGCACGAACATCTGGGAGCGGTACACAGCCGTGCGCGACGAGCTCGGCGCTCGAGGTCCTCGGCGGCGGCGCGGGCGGCATCGGCACGCCGAAGCAGCTCCGCGAGCACCTCCGCAAGTTCGCCGACGCCGGCGTCGACCAGTCGGTCTTCATCCAGCAGGGCGGCAACAACCTGCACGAGAACATCTGCGAGGACCTCGAGCTGTTCGCGCGCGAGGTCATGCCGGAGTTCAAGGAAGAGGAGGCCGCGCGCCTCCGACGGAAGGACGAGGAGCTGGCGCCGTACATCGAGGCGGCGATGCAGCGCAAGGAGCGCATGACCGAGATGCGCGACGAAGAGATTCCCGTCGTACGAGGCCTACGGCTACAACGTCGCCGAAATCGACGTGTCGAAGTTGCCCGAATCGCAGCAGCGCCGCATGCAGCAGATGCGCAAGATGCGCGAGATCGTCAGCCGCTTCGACGAGCGCGAAGCCGCGAAGGCCGAGGCCGCGCGCTAGGGGCTCACCTGCGGCACCCCCAACAGCACCCACGACCGCCGCTGCATGATCTCCGCCGCATGCGCCCGGTCGTGCGAGATCAACCGCCGCGCAACCTTCCGCACCGTCCAAGCCTCCGCATCCGCCTGCCCCGGCCGCACCGGACGGAACACCCGGCTCCGCTCCGACGCATCGAGCGTGCGGAGCGCCTCGGCCGTCCGCCGATGCTCCCCTTCGAGCGTCCGTACCGGTTCGAAGATCCCGGCCGCCGCCCCGTCTCGTAGCCCCTCCCGGTAGTACACCTCGAACTGCATCACGTGCTCCACCAGCCCACGTATAGTCCGCACCTCGGGCGCCCACGCATCGAACGACGCAAAAGCTGACGCCGGGGGCGCCCAGTCCATCACCGCATCGGGAACGTCCCGGATCGCGGCGATCACATCGTCCCGCGCATACCCCATGCGCGCGATCAGCCGCTCCAGATCGTCCGCCGACAGCGGCTCCTGCTCCGCCTCGAACATGAAGTCGGCGGCAGGCGCATCCAGCTCTTCCGCGATCTCCCACGACGTCTCATCGATGGCGTCCTCACCGTGGCGCCGCAAGCCAGCCCTGGTGCTCCGCGAGCAACCACGGGCAGCATCGCCTCTATGGCAGCAGGTCCGGCCGCCGACGATGCACCCGGGTAGGTCGAGCACCCACGCGTGCACAAACGCTTCGTATCGGACAAGCCCAATGCGAAGAATGTTGTGTTGTCCGGTCAGTCGCCAGCGCCGGCCGCTTCGCTCACGCCGTAGGCATCGAGCTGCGACTGGAACCCGCGTACATCGTGCGAGTACACCAGCAGGTCGTGCTTCTTCCCCTGCCGGTCCTTCACGTGGTCGAGCAGCAGAGCCTCTGGCTTGAACCCCAGTTCCTCAAACGTCGCGATCGCGCCCTTCTGGTCCACCGTCATCTGCGCCACCATCTTCTCGATGCCGCGGTCCAACGCCTGCGCGAACACCGCCTCCGTGAGAGCGCGTCCCAGTCCCTTCCCGCGCATGCTCCCGTCAATCAGCACCCGCAGCTCGCCGACGTGCTGCGACCACGGCGCGTTGTTCAGATGCATGCTGCCGTAGCCCAGGATCTTTCCCGCGCGCTCGGCGACGATCGTGATGATCCGCTCCAGGTCGACGTTATCCAGCCAGCCGTCGATGACATCCGGATTCGTGATGTCCGTCCGCAGGAACAGCAGGTCGTGGTCTGGCAGTGCCGTCGTGAACGCGCAGGAGCGCCTCGCGGTCGAGCCGGCCCAGCAGCCGCAGCGTGATCTCGCTCCCGTCCGCGAGCTTCACCTCGCGCGGCAGGGTCAGCGCCGACGTCTTCGCGCCGCTCATACCGACCTCACCGCCAGCCACTCATTCATCTTCGGCCACAGCCGCATGATCGCATTCGCCCCGGCCACGAGGCTCACGTGGCCGCCCTTCAGCACCACGTCTTCCTTGTCCTCACTGCCGACGAGCGACGTCAGCGCCTTCGTCGCGTCAAGCGGAGCGATGTGATCGTGCTGCGCCATCGCGTTCAGCACCGGGCATGTGATCTGCTTGAGGTCCACTTTCGTGCCGCCCAGCTCCAGGCCGCCCGTCATGAGCTTGTTCTCCCACATCAGCTCTTTCGTCGACTGGCGGAAGCACTCGCCCGGGAAGGGGATCTGGTCGCTCGTCCACTTGTTCATCAGCCGGTACTGCTTCACGTACATGTCGTTCCACAGGTTGTCCCAAAGCCGCACGTACGCCACCAGCCGGTCCGCCGGCCGCAACAGCTCGAACGACCGGTACATCAGTTCCGGCGGGATGTTCCCTAGCGTATCGACGACACGGTCGACGTCGAACCAGCGCTTGTCCGTCCACTGCCTGAACAGCCCCATGCCCTCGTAGTCCACGGGCGTCGCGATGCACGCCAGGTTCTTCAGCGGCGCGTCGGCATGCGTCCCGCCGTACAGCAGCGCGAGCAATCCCCCCATGCAGTAGCCGATAAACGAGACGTCGGTCTCGCCCGTCTCCCGCTGCACCTCCTTGACGCACGCCGGGATCAGGTCTTGCGCGTAGTCCTCGAGCTTGAGCTTCGAGTCTTCCGGCCGCGGCACCCCCCAGTCGATCATGAACACGTCGAATCCCTGCTTCAGCAGGAACTCGACGAAGCTGAAGCCCGGTGTGAGGTCCAGGATGTACGGCTTGCTGATCAGCGACATCACCAGCACCACCGGCACCCGATACACCTCGTCCGACATCGGGTGGTAGTGATTGAGCCGCATCGTCCCGCGCGTGTAGATGACATCCTTCGGCGTCATCGCTACTTCAGGCTCGTCGCGGTTTAGGAGCACGTCGATGCCGCGCTGCGAGCGCGTGATTGTGCGCTCCACCTCCTGCTGCACGATCTCGGCGATGTTCGAGCGTTCGCTGGCGGTCTGCGTGGTCACGTCCTGTGCCCTCCGCTAACAACTGACGCCGTGGCGGCGCGTCCTCGCAGCCCGGCGGTGACGCGTGTGCACGACCAGTATGCCATCGGGCGCCGCCGATTTGAATAGGCGACACGCCGGACAAGCGCCCGGCGTGTGGAATCTAACACGCTGTTGATGTGCGTCAACGAACCCGTGGGCTGCTACCCGCGCCCGACCCGTTCGCGCTCGCCGCATCGCCGCCGGTGGCCGCTTCGTCCGCCTCGGCTTCGGCCTCGGCTTCGAGGCGCGCGGCTTCCGCGGCCCGCTCGAAGCCGGACGCCCGCTCGTGACCGTCGACTCGAGCCGCCCGAGCGCCTCCTCGATCGCCGTCATCCGCTCGCCGAGCGCCAGCAGGTCGCTGTGCGTCGGGATGTTGAAGGTCGCGTAGTAGCGCTCGAGCTGGTCCGCCACCATGCGCTGGACCGTGAGCGAGCCTTCGACCCAGGTATTCATCGCCGCTGAGAATCGGTCCGTCCCCAGCACGTCCTTGAAGAATCCGTTCCACTGCCGCTCGGAATCAGTGATGAACTGGCGCCAGGTGTCCAGCGGGTTCGGCTGCGGCGGCGTCTGTGATGTGTTCTCGGGCATCTCGCGGCTCCTTCCAGCAATCCCTGCTTCTGCGCGTCCCTCAGCCCCGCGCCGCGCGCGGCCGCTTCGGCTTCTCTTCGATCGCGTCACCATCAGCATCGTAGTTCGCGATGGTCTTCTGCAACACCGCCTGGTACTTGCCAAGTACGTCGATCCAGCCCGAGAGAAAGAGATCCCCCGCCTTCGTTAGCGAATACATCCGCCGCGCCGGCCCCGACTCCGATGTGTCCCAGAACGATGACACCAGCCCCGTCTTCTCGAGCTGGCGCAGCGACCGGTACACCGTCCCCGAATCGAATGCCGGCAGCCCGGCCTCCTGGAGCTGCTGCGAAAGCTGGTAGCCGTACGCGTTCCAGTTCCTCAGGAACGCCAGCAGCGTTGTCGTCAGCAGGTCGCCGTGCATCCGGAACGGCTGTCCGCCGGTTGCCCCTGTTCGCCGTTCTTCGCCATGGCTACCTCCGCCGATCTATCGGCCTCTGTCTGGGGCCGGTCGCTGGGCCTAGTGAGAAATTGCCCTTGACAGCGATCTGCCACTAGGTGTATTTTGCACATATCGACGCAGGAGCGCAAGTCCTGGCAGAACGCACCCGAACCTGAGGAGGAACCGAAACCGACATGCCGCAGAACACCGCCGTAGACAAGTACTTCGATGCCCTGACCGAGAGCTATGACGCGATCCTCGAAGCCATCAAGGCCGGCAACGAGCGTGGCTTCCGCACCACCAACAACCTGCTCGCCGAGGCCCAGCGCGGCCAGCGCGAGGCCGTCGAGCTCGGCAAGAAGTTCGCCGACAACCCCACCGACATCGGTGGCTTCTACCGCGCCGCCATGGAGTCCACCACCAAGGCCCAGGGCCGCGCGCTCGAGCTCACCCGCCAGTGGTTCGATGAGCTGTCCGAGTCCCGCTCCGAGGCCCGCGAGGTCTTCGACAAGTTCGTGAAGGCCCAGCGCGCCGCCGGTGAGGCCGCGGTCGACGCGGCCCGCGACGTCGCGAGCAGCACCGCCGACCGCGTGCGCACCGGGGTCGACCCGCGTCACGAACAGCGCCGCCTCCGCGACCGAAGAGGCAGCCGGCGCCGCGAAAGAGGAGGCCGCTAAGGCCCGCCGGGCCACCGCCGCCGCCGTCAGCGAGTAAACTGCACTCAACAGGCGCCCGAGAGCAGGGGCGGTCGCTCAGCGGCCGCCCCCTCTCCATTGTCTCGAACCCTGGGCTGGCAGCCCTCGTCGAGCGAAGCTCGCCGGTCGGATTCGACGGAAGAGCCCCGAGCGGAAGTGGGGCGCAGGCGCCCCGCGCTGCGAAGGAGCGAGCGGCGCCGTCCTACACAACCGGCTCCCAGTACCGCCGCCCCTCCCCCGTCATTACCCGCCCGAACGTCAGTCCCGGGAAATGGCTCGCCCCCACCAGCGCGCCCTTCCCCTCGATCTCCTTCATCAGCGCTTCCTGCGTCCGGCGCGCCAGCTTCGCATCAACGTCTCCCAGCCCCGACCACTCCGCCTCTCCGAGCTGCGCAGGACACGAGACGCCGTCCCCCAGCAGAAACGCCCGCGCATCCCCCGATGAGAGCACCACCCCCGCGTGCCCCGGCGTATGGCCCGGCATCGCGTATACGTCGATGCCCGGCGCCAGCGAACTCCCCCCGTCTGCGGCCTCGTACCGGGGCGCGACGGCCGCGAAGATGTCTTTTCGTACGACCGTTCCCGGCGGCAGGTCGCCGCTCCAGTACTCCTGTTCCGCGCTCGTCCAGCGATACGTCGCGTTCGGAAACGTTGGCTTCATCGCTCCCTCGCCGCCCGTCGCCGCCGTCCCGCAGTGGTCCAGGTGCAGGTGTGTGATGAACACCGTGTCGATGTCTTCCGGCTTCACTCCCGCCGAAGCCAGCTCCCCGAGCAGCGCGCCACCCTTCCAGGGCGGTGAGTCAATCGGCCCCAGCCCGGTGTCGATGAGCACCTGCCTCTCACCCGAGCGCACGACGAAGCACCCGAAGGGAAACGTCAGGTTGCCCTGGTGATCCGTCCATCGCGCATGCGGTTCCCACTGCTCCTTCGTCGTCCCCTGGAAGTACGCCGTCGCCGGAAACGTCACCGTTCCGTCCGCAACCGCGATCACCTCCAGGTCACCAATCTTGAACGTATTCGCCATGCGACGCTCCCTTCACATCTCTACTCGTGTCTCCACGGGCGGCATCGTATGCGGGCATCGGGTTAGGCGGTATGGAGTACGGCTAAGTCTCAGAGGGAGATGTCAGCGGCCGCTTATGCGCGGTCAGACCACGCCCGCCAGCAGGTTCGCGACGGTCCGGTACACGTCCGGATTGAACGCCATCCCGATGTGCGTCGCCGTCACCTCGCGGTTCAGCGATGCATCGTCCTCGATGCACGACCGCCAATCAACAACGCCATCCACTCGCGAGTAGATGGCGTTACGCTCAAAGTCGTCGTCGGGCTGCTCGTCACGCAGCGTCGACACGAAGCTACACGAACACTCCGGCGTGAAGCAGCTGCTATGCACTTCCCGCCGTGCTCGCCGCTCCCGCACAATGTTCGAGCGCACGAAGTTCGCCGCACTCAGGATCAACGGGTGCGCCCGCACGCTCCGGAACGGCGACCCCATCGTGATCACCTGCTTCACCTTGTCCGGCGCTCGATGCCCCGCCGCGCGCGCCAGCATCCCGCCGAGGCTGTGCCCCACGATCGTTACCTTGCGCCCCGTGTCGAGGTGCGCCTGCTCGATCGTCATCAGCAGCCGCTGCGTCAGCAGTTCCGGGCAGTCCACGTTGCGCCCGATGCCGGAGAAGTACGGTCGGTAGCCGATGCGGCGCAGCCAGAGGTGCATCTCGGTCAGGTATCGGTCATCGCCGAGGAAACCCGGCACCAAGACCACCGGCTCGCCGCGGCCACGCGGCACTCCGAATCCGTAGTACACGGGCGACGCGTGCAGGGCGAGCCAGTCCAGCGGAAAGAACGCTTCGAGCCAGAGCGGCCGGCCGGTTGGCTGGTAGCCCGCAAGGTCTCGCTCCGGACCCGCGCCGTTGCTCACCGCCTGGCCTCGCGCTTCAACCTGAAGCATCATCAACGCGCTCCGTTCGATACGGCGTCAGCTGCTCCTACATACATAATAGAATTCTCAGGCTCGCCGTATCATGCCGGATACCGGCCGGATTGCCAATCTCTCGCGAATTCGTCGTCCTCCCGTAATGTATCCGAGGATTTGCGGGAGTATAATCGGGCGCGAAGACCCCGTCTACCTTGATTCGAAGCTCGCCGGAGGCACTCCCGTATGCCCGCCCAGCAACTGTCAAGGCGCATGAGCGCCGAAGACGCCTGGTTCCTCTACTTCGAGAAGCCCGACGCACCCCTCCACATCGGCTCCGTAGGCATCTACGAAGGCGACGTCTCCTACGATGCACTCTTCGCATCGATGGACGCCCGCATGCACCTCATTCCGCGGTACCGCCAGCGGGCGATTATCCCGCCCTTCTACGCCGGCCACCCGACGTGGGAGGACGACCCGCGCTTCTCCCTCAGCCGCCACCTCCACCAGATGACCCTGCCCGCACCCGGCAACGACAGGCAACTCGTCGAAGCCGCGAGCGAGGTCTTCCGCGAGATCCTCCCCCGAGATCGTCCTCTCTGGGACATGACCATCGTCCACGGTCTCGAGGGCGGCCGCACCGCCATCGTCAGCCGCGTCCACCACTGCCTCGTCGACGGCGTGTCCGGGATCGAGCTCCTCCTCGCCGTGCTCGACATGGTGCCCAACCCCGAGCCCACACCGCCCCCCGAGCAGGAGTGGCACCCCAAGCTTCCTCCCGACCCCATCGAATCCTGGGGCGACGCCGTGTTCGAGTCGTGGAGCAACGGCGTCCGTGCCTTCACCGACTGGCAGCAGCAACTCCTCGACCCTCGCGAGCAGATGCGACGCATGACCGACCTGTCGCACTCGCTCGAAGTCGCGCTCCCGGCCCTCCGGCAGCCGCCGAAGCTCGCGTGGAACCGCCCGGTCGGCAAGGACCGCAGCGTCGCCTGGACCGAGATGTCGTTCCAGGAGGTGCGCGGGATCCGCAGCGCCCTCGGCGGCAGCGTCAACGACGTCATGCTCACCATCCTCGGCGGTGCCCTCGGCCGCTATCTGCAGGATCGCGGCGTGCGCACCGCCGGCCTCAGCGCGCGGATTATGATCCCGGTGAACGTCCGCGGCGAGAACGAGAAGGGCACCCTCGGGAACCGCGTCTCGATGATGCTCCCGGACATCCCCCTCGGCATGGATGACCCCGTCGCGCGCCTGCAGGCCGTGCGCGCCGAAATGGATCGCCTCAAGGGCCAGTCGCAGGCCGGCGCCTTCGACGCCATCCGCGCCCTCTCCGAGAACATGCCCGCCGCGCTTCACGCCCTGGCCGGCATGGGCGGCGTGCCTGCCGGTGGCGCTAACCTCGTCTGCACCAACGTCCCCGGCCCGATGATCCCGCTCTACTGCGTCGGCCACCGCATGCTCGCGCACTACCCGTTGGTGCCGCTGACGTCCGACCTCGGCATCGGCGCCGGCATCACCAGCTTCAATACGTCGCTCTTCCTCAGCATCATGTGCGACCCGAAGATCGTGCCCGACGTCGATGCGATGGCGCGCAACGCCGAGGCCGAGTTTAAGGCGCTGCGCAAGGCCGCCGCCGTCCCCGAAAGCAACCTGCCCGACATCGGACGCCCCACCCACAACGGCCACGCCGGCGAGGGCCACGCAAAGCGAGCCGGCTCGCACTCGCGCCGCCCATCGTCGAAGTCCCCCGTCCCCGCCGGCTAAGCAGGGGTCGCACCAGGCTCGGATCGTCCCTCGAACGGCGGCCGGCCCTTGCGACGTTGCGCCGTCGTTCCTGCCTGCCGGTATGCCAGGCCGGGCGGCGTCTCGTCGTTCGCGCCGCCGTTTGTCATTCCGC
Source organism: uncultured Chloroflexia bacterium (assembly GCA_963736015.1). Taxonomy (GTDB): domain Bacteria; phylum Chloroflexota; class Dehalococcoidia; order DSTF01; family JACRBR01; genus CAVTNG01. The sequence goes on from CAVTNG010000010.1 coordinate 340,534, forward strand.
ATGCCGGTTTGTCATTCCGAGCGATAGCGAGGAATCTTTCCGCTGCGGCCACCATCCCTGCGGTCGTCGGTGCACCTTAGGACCCGCGACGGTTGACGTCTGAGCTCGCGCACGTATCCAATCTCTTTGCATCTCTGGGTTCCTCTCTGGAGGCTGTAGCATCTGTGTCCATCTGTGGATAAGAAGTACGATCGTCCGATGGCCCGCACCCTCCACCTCGCCCCCATCCCGCAGTCGATCGAGCTCCATTCGGGCATGCACACCCTCGCGCGCGATCGGACGATCGTCCTGGTCGCCGATGCCTCATCGCCCGGCGGCCTGGTCGCCGCACGTCGCCTGCGCGACGCCATCGAGCGCTACACCGGCCTCCGATACGAGATCCGCGCCGCGTCCGGCCTCGCCGAGCGAGAGGGCGTCGTCGCCGCCATCGACCGCCGCGTCGAGAAGCACGAGGGCTACCACCTCACCGTCGGCGAAGAGCGCATCGGCATCGTCGCCCGTGATCCCGCCGGCCTCGCGCACGCCTTCGCCACGTTGACCCAGCTCGTGCGCCAGTTCGGCCGACGCCTCCCGCAACTCCACATCGAGGACCATCCGGACTTCGCCCACCGCGGCGTCATGCTCGACATCAGCCGTGACAAGGTCCCGACGATGGACACCCTCTTCGGCCTCGTCGACATGCTCGCCGAATGGAAGGTCAACCAGTTCCAGCTCTACATGGAGCACACCTTCGCCTACGACCGCCACCGCGCCGTCTGGAAGGACGCCTCGCCCATCACCGGCGAAGAGATCTCGCGCTCGATGCCTACTGCCGCGACCGATACATCGAACTCGTCCCCAACCAGAACAGCTTCGGCCACATGGAGCGCTGGCTCATCCACAAGCAGTACGGCGACCTCGCCGAGGTCCCCGGCGGCATCGAACTCGCGCACGCCGGTTTCCTCCTCGCGAAGCCGCGCCGTTTCGCTACCACGCTGAACCCGCTCGACCCGCGCTCGATCGACCCTGATCGATGGCCTCTATGCGGAGCTCCTGCCGCACTTCTCCAGCCGGAGCTCAACGTCGGCTGCGATGAGACGTGGGAGCTCGGCAGCGGCGCCAGCAAGCGCGCGGTCGCCCAGCAGGGGGACGGGCCGCGTCTACCTCGACTATCCTGCTGAAGGTCCACGCCCTCTGCGAGAAGTACGGCCGCCGGATGAGTTCTGGGGCGACATCATCAAGCAGCACCCGGAGCTCATCGGCGAGCTGCCGCGCGATGCCATCGCCATGGAGTGGGGCTACGAGCACGACCACCCGTTCGAGGCCGACACGAAGGCCTTCCGCCGCGCCGGCGTGCCCTACTACGTCTGTCCCGGCGCCTGCGGCTGGATCAGCTTCCTCGGCCGCACTGACAACATGATGACGAACGTCCGCAGCGCCGCCGAGAACGGCCGCCGCAACGGTGCGCAGGGCCTGCTGACGACCGAGTGGGGCGACGGCGGCCACATGCAGCCCCTCCCCGTCGCCTGGGCTCGGCTTCATGTACGCCGCATCGGTGTCGTGGTCACCGCGCGAGAGCGCCGACATGGATCTGCCGCGCGCGCTCAGCCTCCACGCCTTCGACGATCCCAGCGGCGCCGCGGGGCCTGCCGCCTTTGACCTCGGCAACGCCTACCAGGTCAACGGCGCCCGCTCCCGCAACGGCTCCCTGCTCGCGCAGATGTACTTCCTGCCGCTCGATGGCGACTGGCCCCTCCACCGCGTCCGCCCGAGCGGCTTCGAGGACACCGCCGACCAGCTCGGGGCCACGCTCCCCCGCCTCGATGCGTCGAAGATGCGCCGGCCCGACGCGCAGCAGATCGCCGACGAGTACGCGACCGCCGTCGAGATGGCCGGCATCGGCGCCGCCATCGGCGCGGCCAAGTACGCGCGCGTCACCGGCGCATCCGCCTCGAAGCTCCGCCCCATGTGGCGCCGCGCCGCCCGCCGCCTCGATGCCGTCGTCCCCGAGTACGAGCGCCTCTGGCTCAACCGCAACCGCCCCGGCGGCCTTGCCGACAGCACCGCCCGTCTCACGTCGCTGGCGTCAGCGCTCCGCGCGCACGCGGGCCGTTAGGCCAAAGTTGCTGCCACCCGCTGCCATCCGTTCCATCCGTCGAAGCTATATTCGATTTCGTTCTGCAGTTTGGCCGATTGGCGAAGCGATGGTCGACGTAGCACGTCGCAACGGTTACACCTGTCGATGCTATCCCGAACCGCGGCGAACACGAAGCCGCTGTTGGCTCACGGGGGCACCAGTCGGACAGGGGAGAATCACATGTACGAACCCGCGCAGATCGCCCGCTTCGCCCTGTCCGAGTTCGTGCGCGGCCTCGACGGCCTGACCGACGAAGAAGCGCGCGTCCGGTTGCGCAAGGCCGACGGCACCGAGATGAATGCGATCTCGTGGACCGCCTGCCATATCGCCGGGCACTGGCTCCACCGGCCGCCTGAGCTCGCGCGGTATGGCTTCGGTTCGGACGACCCAACGCCGCCGCCGCTGTCGAAGCCTGCAACTACTGGAGAAGGCGCGTGCGTTCACCGAGTCGTGGGTGCCAAAGGCGACGGAGGAACTGATGCTTCACGTACCGCCGGGAAACGTCACCGGCGGCGAGAACGTCGGCACCGCGCTGATGCGCGCGACGCTGCACACCTGGTTCCACACCGGCGAGATCAGCGCCATCCGCCAGATGCTCGGCCACCCCGAGATCGCCTTCGTCGGCAACATGCTTGGCAACCTCGAGTGGAAATACGCGTTGCACCGATCTCTGAACGGACGCTAAGACCGTTCAGTGGTGAGTAACTAACTCACCCACCAACACACTGACCCCTACGATATGACAGCTCGACAGCCCGCGCTTCTCCAGGTACTGCTGGTGGTACTCCTCGGCGACGTAGAACTCACCCGCAGGCGTGATCTCCGTCACGATCGGCCGCCGATACGTGCCGCTCGCCTCGCGCGCCGGCCTTCGAAGCCTTCGCGGCCTCTTCCTGCTCCGGCGTCTGGAAGAAAATCGCCGTCCGGTACTGGTCGCCGACGTCCGGCCCCTGCCGGTTGAGCTGCGTCGGGTCGTGGTTGTCCCAGAACACATCGAGCAGCCCCCGTACGGCACTGTGTCCGGATCGAACTCCACGCGCACCACCTCTGCGTGGCCGGTGTCCCGATAGCACACGTCCTCGTACGATGGATGCGCCGTCCGCCCGCCCATGAACCCGACGGACGTCGCCTTCACGCCCTTGATTTGGCGGAACGCCGCCTCCACGCCCCAGAAGCACCCCGCGGCGAACGTTGCGGTCTCGATGGTCGGTGTACTGCCGTTGTTCGTGCTCATAAACTCAGTCTAACATCGCCCGACAGCCGACAACGGACCCCCGACGACCGACAACATGCGCTACCTCATCGAGCTCTCGTCCGAGACCGACATCACCGGCATCGATGTCCCCGCGCTCGAGCGCCTCGCCGCCCACGCCCTCGAGACCGAGCATGTCTCGATGCCTTCCGAGCTCAGCATCCTCCTCGCCGATGACCCCATCATCCACGAGCTCAACCGCGATTACCGCGGCACCAACGCCCCCACCGACGTCCTCTCCTTCTCCCAGTTCGAAGGCCCCGACTTCACCCGACCCGCAGGCGAAGCGCCCCATCTCGGCGACGTCGTCATCAGCGTCGACACCGCGAAGCGCCAGGCCGCCGACTACGACGTCTCACTCCAGGACGAGCTCTCCCACCTCCTCGTCCACGGCATCCTCCACCTCCTCGGCCACGACCACGAGTCTCCGGAGGACGCGAGCGCTATGCGCGCTCACGAAGACGCCATCCTCGGCGAAGCACACCATCATTAGTGGGATGCGACGGGCGAACGTAAGCTGCGACATGGGGAGGCGGAGTGCGAGCGCGCCGCACGCACAACTCTAGGCGTTAGCGACTTTGCTGTTCGTCCTTTGATGTTTGCTGTCTTGCCGCCAGCCGCTATGCAAACACGTTCACAGCCCGCTGCGCGGCATCGATCAGCGGCACCGGATACACCCCGAACACGAACACCCCTGCCGCCGCAAGCACGAGGATCCCGCGCGTCATGATTGGCGGCGATAGCACCGGCTCGCCCTCCGGCGCCTCCAAATACATCTGCCGCGCCACGTTAAGGTAGTAGAACGCCGCCACCGCCGTGTTCAGCACCGCGATCACCACCAGCCACACCAGGTCCGCCTGCACCGCCGCATTGAAGATGTATACCTTCGCGATGAACCCCGCCGTCGGCGGGATGCCCGTCAGCGACGCCAGGCACAGCAGCAGCACCAGCGCCGGGATCGGCGCCCTGCGTCCCATCCCCGCGTAGTCGGCAATCTCGTCGCTTCCCGTGCGCTCGTAGATCGCCATGACCGCGATGAACGCCCCGAGGTTCGAGAACGCGTACGTCGCCAGGAAGAACACCACCCCGCTCGCGCCGAGGTCCGTCTGTCCCGCCGTCGCCGACGCCGCCGCCAGCCCCACGAGGAAGTTGCCCGCCTGCGCGATCGAGCTGTAACCGAGCATGCGCCGGACGTTCGTCTGCCGCAGCGCCATGATGTTGCCGACGGTCATCGTCACCGCCGCCAGCACGGCGAACAGGATCTGCCAGTCGTCCCCGACGAACGTCTCCACCCCGAAGCCCTCGAAGAAGATCCGCAGCACCACCGCGAACGCCGCCGCCTTGCTGCCCACGGAAAGGAGCGCCGCGACCGGCGTCGGCGAGCCCTCGTAGACGTCCGGCGTCCACATCTGGAACGGCACGATCGCCATCTTGAACCCGAATCCCGCCGCCAGGAACACCATGCTCAGGATCAGCGCCGACCGCATCCCGTCGTCGCCCGATGCGATCGTGTTCGCGATGCTCGCGCCGCCGTCGGTCGACACCAGCCGCGTCGTGCCCGACAACCCGAAGAGGAACGCCATCCCGTAGAGCACCACCGCCGATGACACCGCCCCCAGCAGCAGGTACTTCAGCGCCGCCTCGCTCCCGCGGTCGTCGCGCAGGAACCCCGCCAGGATGAACTGCGTGATCGCCGTCAACTCCAGCGCGACGAAGATCGCCACGAGGTCGCGTGCGCCCGCCAGCAGCATCATGCCGGACGTCGCGATCAGCACCAGCGCGAAAAACTCCGCCCGCCGCGGCCCGAACCGCTCGCTGTAGTCCAGCGACGACAGGATGACCGCCCCCGACACGCCGATGAACAGGAACGTGAAGAAGATGCTGAAGTTGTCCAGCACCATCGTGTCGCTGTAGAACGCCCCCTCCCGGTCCCGCAGGATGAGCACCACCAGCCAGATCGCCGAAGCCGCCAGCCCGCCGATGGCCACCGCCGGCAGCCACCGCTTGCCCTCGCGCGGCGTCACCAGGTCGATGATCAGGATCACCCCTGCGGTCACCATCACGGCCAGGATCGGCCCCATCCGGTCGAGGTCTTGCAGCATCAGCGCAGCGTCCCCACGATGTTGATGATCCCTGTGTCCAGCACGTCCGTCACCAGCGATGGCCGGATGCCCACCGCCACGATCACGATCACCAGCGCCGCCATCGGCACCCGCTCCCACCACGCGTTCGCGTCAGGAAGCGCCGCCCAGCGCTCGTTCTTCGGCCCGAACAACACGCGCTGGATCATCCACGTGATGTACCCCGCCGACAGCAGGATCCCGAACACGGCGATGATCGTTGGCGCGGTATACGTATCGAAGCTCCCCAGGAACACCAGCAGCTCGGCCACGAACCCCGACAGCGCAGGCAGACCCAGCGCCGCCAGCCCCGCGATCACGAACACCGTCGCCGCGAACGGCATCGTGTGCGCGAGTCCGGATAGCTGGTCGATGTCCCGCGTGTGCGCGCGGTCGTACACCACGCCCACCATCACGAACAGCAGCGCCGTGATCGTGCCGTGCGTGAACATCTGCAGCGCCGCCCCGTTCAGGCTCACGTGCCCCAGCGCCGCGATGCCCAGCAGCACGTACCCCATGTGGCTCACGCTCGAGTACGCCACCAGCCGCTTCAGGTCCTTCTGGCGCAGCGTCAGCACCGCCCCGTAGATGACGCTGATCGCCGCCAGCGAGGCCAGCCACACGCCGTAGTCCTTCGCCGTCGCCGGCATGATCGAGACGAGGATGCGCAGCATCCCGTATCCGCCCATCTTCAGCAGCACGCCCGCCAGGATCACCGACACCGCCGTCGGCGCGTCCGTGTGCGCGTCCGGCAGCCAGGTGTGCAGCGGGAACACCGGCAGCTTCACCGCGAAGCCGATGAAGATGAATCCGAAGATCAACCACAACGGCAGCACGCTGTTGCCGATCGTGCTCTGCTGCAGTGCGACCATGTCGAATGTGTGCACCGGCGATGCGCTGAACGCCATCACCAGGAACCCGACGAGCATGAACGCCGATCCGGCGATCGTATACAGCAGGAACTTCATCGCCGAGTACTGCCGCCGGCCGCTCCCCCAGATCGAGATGAGCATGAACATCGGCAGCAGCTCGACCTCCCAGAACAGGAAGAACATGATCAGGTCCAGCGACGTGAACACGCCGAGCACCGCCGTCTCCAGCGCGAGCACCCACATGAAGTATTCCTTCGTGCGCAGCGTCACGCCGAACGAGATGAGCGTCGCTACTACGAACAGGAACGTAGTCAGGATCACCATCGTCATGCCGAGCCCGTCGACGCCCATGTGGAAGCGCACATCGAAACCCGCCACGTCCGGGTCGATCCACTGCGCGTTCGTTGCGAACTGGAACGGCGAGGATGACGGGTCACCCGGACTCCGGTCGAACGCGATCAGCAGCACGATCGAGAGCACGAACACGGCCACCGTGCTCCCGAGCGCGAGCGCCCGAACGAGCGTTCGATCCTCCCGGGGCGCGATCAGGCCGATCGTCGCGGCGGCGACGGCGGGGAAGAACACGACGAAGATCAGCAGTCCGTCCATCGTCGCCTACCGCTCCAGCAACACGAGCATGAGGAAAGCCGTCAGCACTAGCCCGGCGAAACCCACGGTCCCGTACGCCTGGAACTGTCCCGACTGCACCCACTTCAGGCCTTCGCCGATCTTGCGCGCCCCGTTGCCGACGCCATTCACCGCCCCATCGATGACGTGCGTGTCGAACCACTGCCCGGCCGCGCAGACGTAGTCATACAATCCCCGCCGAACGATGATGCCCTCGTACAACTCGTCCACGTAGTACTTGCGCGCGACGAGCCCGTACACCGGCCCCCACATCCGCTGCAGCGATTCCGCCGAGATCACCTTCGCGCGGTACACCGCCCACGCCAGTCCGATCCCGCCCAGCGCCAGCGCCGTCGACGAGATCGCGATCGCCCAGTTGAAGCTCGGCTCGCTCAGCGCCTCCGCCGACGATTCCGGCAGCGCGCCCTCGAGCAGGTGCGAGAGCCCCTCCGTCGGGTTCGCGGGGAAGTTGATGAATCCCAGGAAGATCGTCGGCACCACCAGGATCAGGAGCGGGATCGTCATCACCCACGGCGACTCATGCGGCTGTCCTGCGTGAGCGTCGTCTGAGTCGCCCGCAGTGTGCTCGGATGGCTCCCCGCCCTGGTACTCGCCGTCGAACGTCATGAACACGGCGCGGAAGATGTAGAACGCCGTCATGAAGACGACCGCCATCGCGATCGCGAACAGCACCTTGTTGTCCTCCCATGTCGCCCCGAGCACCTCGTCCTTCGACCAGAAGCCCGCCAGCGGGAACACGCCGGAGAGGCTCAACGATCCGATCAGGAACGTCGCGTACGTGATGGGCATGAACTTCCGCAGCCCGCCCATCTTCCGCATATCGAACGTGCCCGACGCGTGGTTCACCGACCCCGACCCCAGGAACAGCATCGCTTTGAAGAACGCGTGCGTCATCAGGTGGAAGATCGCTGCAACGTACCCGCCGACGCCGAGCGCCAGCATCATGTAGCCGAGCTGGCTGATCGTCGAGTACGCCAGCACCCGCTTGATGTCCGTCATGACGATGCCGATCGACGCCGCGAAGATCGCCGTGAACCCACCGATGTACGCCACGGTCTGCAGCGCCGTGTCCGAGACCTGGAACACCGGGTACATGCGTGCCACCAGGTACACGCCGGCCGCCACCATCGTCGCCGCGTGGATCAGCGCCGAGACCGGCGTCGGGCCCTCCATGGCGTCTGGCAGCCAGACGTGCAGCGGGAACTGCGCCGACTTTCCCACCGCCCCCGCGAAGATGCCCAGCGCGAACAGTGTCAGCACCGTGTCCGAGAGCGCGTGGTTCTGCGCGATCTCCTGGATCACCGGGATGTTGAACGTGTCCGTCTTCGTCCAGATCAGCAAGATCGCCAGCAGCAGGCCGATGTCGCCGAGCCGCGTCGTCAGAAACGCCTTCTTCGCCGCGGCGGCCGCCGCCGGCTTGTGGAACCAGAACCCGATCAGCAGGTACGACCCGAGCCCGACCAGCTCCCAGAACACGTACACCATCAGGATGCTGTTCATCAGGATCAGCCCGAGCATCGCCGCCGTGAACAACGACATGTACGCGAAGTACCGCGAGTACCCGCCGTCGCCCTTCATGTAGCCCTGCGAGTAGATCTGCACCAGCAGCGAGACCGACGTCACGACCACGAGCATCACCGCGCTCAGCCCATCGACCGTCAGCCCGATGTCCACGGTCAGGCTCGGCCCGCCCGTGCGCTCGAGCACCGGGTTCGAGGTGTCGATCGTCAGCCACGTGTGCGACGCGAATGCCAGCGCGTGCCCGTCGGTGTCGATCACGCTGTCCAGCGCCCACAACGAGAACGCGAGCGCCGTTGCGATCGCTGCGATCGTCACGTAGCCGGAGAGACGGGGGTACGGCTTCGTCAGGAACGTGATCACCAGCAGCGATGCCACCGGCAGCAGCAGGATCGACCACACGACGCCTTCGGGGATCGTCGGCAGGATCATGCGGCGCGGCCCTCGCGAGCGCACCGTCCGACTTCGCGTCGGTCCTTGGTATCCGCGTCGATCAAATCTTCCTCATGATCTCCAGCGCCACGTGCGTCTTGCTGTCAGGCACCCAGATCTCGCGCGGTGCCGACAGCGGCGCGTCCCCCGTGAGCGGCGGCACCACGCGGTTCGACACCCCTTCCGCGTCGAAGAGTTCCTTCCACACCTCCGCCGCGTACCCGTTCTTCACGTCGAGCAGCTTCGACCACATCTCAGCGGTGCTCCCCGCACCAGCGACACGCTACTACCATCGCAGCAGGTCGATCTCGTCGATGTTCACCGTCTCCCGGTGCCGATACACCGCCACAGCCAGCGCAAGCGCGACCGCCGCCTCCGCCGCCGCCACCGTGATCACGAACACCGCGAACACCTGTCCATCGATCGGCCGCGGCGACACCACGAACCGCGCGAACGCCAGCAGCGTCACGTTCACCGCGTTCAGCATCAGCTCGACGCCCATCAGCACGCCGATCGCGTTTCGTTTCGAAAGCGCCAGATACAGTCCGATCGCGAACAGCACCGCGCCGACTACGAGCACCGACTCCAGGGACACCGTCGCGAGCAGCAGATCAGGCAGCGGACGGCTCCTCTTCCTCGTCTTCCTTCGTCAGCACGATGGCGCCGATCATCGCCGTCATCAGCAGCACCGACGCCACCTCGAACGGCACGACGTACGGCTTCAGGAAGGCCTGACCCAGCGAGGCCGCCGTCGCCGGGAACGCCTCGCGGTCAGCGATGTTCCAGCTCGTGTCGTAGATCACGAACACCAGCACGGCCAGCACCAGCCCTGCCAGGATCGCCGCCGGGCCCTGGAACGATGTGTCTGAGTTCTGCCGGTCCGCGGCCGGCGTCAGCATCACCGCGAACGTCATCAGTACCGCCACCGCGCCGGCGTAGATCAGCACCTGCGCCATCGCCACGAAGTCCGCCGACAGCACGATGTAGATCCCCGCCACGCCGACGAAACTCAGCGCCAGGAACACCACCGCCGTGAATCAGCTCACGCACGTACGCAACCATCAGCGCGCAGCCGACCGTCGTCAGCGCCAGGATCCAGAACGCAATGGTGATGCCGGTGTCGTCGATCATCGCCGCTCGCTCATGCCGGCTGCGTCCCTTCACCCGGCGCCACGGCTGGCATCGCGGCCACGTCGATCGTGGAGTAGAAGCGCGGGCGCGATGGAAACCGCTGGAACCTCGGCGCGAAGATGCCGCACGAACGCCACGATGATCGCCGCAGCGAACGCCCCGTTGATCACAACGAACGCCGGGATCGTGATCCAGGCGCTCCAGCCCGTCTCCTCCCACACCAGCACTTCCGCCGCCACCAGGACCAGGTTCATCATCGCCATCGGCGTCATCCACTTCCACGCGAACGCCAGGAGCTGGTCGATGCGGAATCGCGGCAGCGTACCCCGCGTCCAGACGAAGAGGAAATACACGGCGTAGATCTTGCCGATCAGGATCATCCATCCCGGCACGACCTCGTCGACCTTGTACAGCCACCACCCTCCGAGGAAGAGCGTCGCTACGATCGCAGACACCACCACCGCGTTCACCAGCTCGGCGGCGTAAAACAACCCGAACTTCATCCCCGAGTACTCGGTGTGGTACCCGCCGACGATCTCCGACTCCGCTTCCGCGATGTCGGCCGGCGTTCGGTTCAGCTCCGCCGACACCGACATGAAGTAGATGAGGAACGCCAGCGGCTGCAGCATCACCATGAACACCCAGTACTGCTGCTGGAACTCAACGATGCCCTGCAGCCGCATCGTGCCCGCGAACAGCACCACCCCGAGCAGCCCCAGCACGATCGGGATCTCGTAGCTCACGAGCATCGCGATCACGCGCATCGATCCGAACAACGAGTACTTGTTGTCTGATGCGTATCCCGCCATGAACACCGCCAGGGCCGACAACGACGACGCCGCCAGCAGGAACAGCACCCCCACGTCGAGGTCCGCGAGCACCATGTTCGGCCCCCACGGGATCACCGCCATCACGAAGATGCCCGGCACCATGAACATGATCGGCGCCAGCGTGAACACCAGCCCGTACGCGTTCGTCGGCTGCAGCACTTCCTTTTGCATCAGCTTGATCGCGTCCGCCACCGGCTGCAGCAGCCCGAACGGCCCCGCCCGGTTCGGCCCCAGCCGCGACTGCATGCGTCCCACCACGCGCCGCTCCACCCAGATGTTGATGATGGCCACCGCGCCGATGAACGACACGATGCCGATTGCGCCCAACAGCGCCGACACCACCCACACCGTCCAGTCCGGCGCCGCCCGCATCCGAGATCAGGTCCTCGATCGCACCGCTCAGGTTCGAGAGGTCGCGGATGTCCCACCAGTTGTCCGTGACGATGGTCAGCAGCGCCGCGGTCATCGGTCCAGCTCCCCGACGTTGATGTCGATGCTGCCGAGCGTCACGATCGCGTCCGCAATCGTCTTGCCTACCGTCATCTCCTTCAGCACGCTCAGGTTGATCAGTGAAGGCGCGCGCACGTGCCAGCGGTACGGCGCCGGCCCGCCGTCACTCACGACGTAGAACCCGAGCTCGCCCTTTGGCGACTCGACGCGCGAGTACGCCTCCCCGACCGGCGGACGCAGCGCCAGCGGCATGTCCGTCTTGTGCGGCCCGCCGGGCAGCTCATGCATCGCCTGCCGGATGATCCGCAGGCTCTGCTTCATCTCTTCGATGCGGATCACCATCCGGTCGTAGGCGTCGCCGTTGTACCCGACCGGGATCTCGAATTGCATCCGGTCGTACACACAGTACGGGTCCGCCTTCCGAATATCCCACGCCATGCCCGCGCTCCGCAGCATCGGCCCCGACGAGCGATGCGTTGATCGCCATCTCCGGCGTCACCACGCCCACGTCGCGCGCCCGCATCATGATGATCTCATTCCCCACGAGGAGCTGGTCGTACTCCTCGAAGCGGAACGGCAGGTCGTCGTTCACCAGCCGGTCGAGCGCCGGCAGAAACTCCTCCGGGATGTCGAACGCGACGCCGCCGATGCGCATGTAGTTCGTCGTCAGCCGCGCGCCGCACGTCATCTCGAACAGGTCGAGCACCTTCTCGCGGTCGCGGAAGCAATACATCACGGGCGTCTGCCACGCCCCGCAGTCATTGATGAAGGCGCCCGTCGCCATGCAGTGGCTCGCGACGCGCTGCAGCTCGTTGAAGATGACGCGCAGGTACTGCGCCCGCTCCGGCACCTCGATGCCGGCCAGCTTCTCGACCGACAGACAGTACCCCAGGTTCCCCGCCATCGCCGCCAGGTAGTCCATCCGGTCCGTGAACGGGATGTTTTGCGTGTACGTCCGCTCTTCCGCCAGCTTCTCCATGCTGCGGTGCAGGTACCCGACCACCATCTTCACATCGACGATGCGCTCGCCGTCGATCTTCGCCACCATCCGGAACACGCCGTGCGTGCTCGGATGCTGCGGACCGATGTTGACCTCGACGGGCTCTGTCTTGATCGGCACTGATTGGGGGCCTCACCCCCGCGGCGCGCTACTCCCCCGTGCCCGGATGCTGCGGGCGAAACTCCTGCCCGCTCTCACCCGCCACCTGCTTCGGGAACTGGCTCAACCCCGGCTTCTGCCCCCCGGGCAGCGCCATGAAATCCTTCCGTAGCGGGTGCCCCGGAAACGCGTCCCACAGGAACAGCCGCGTAAGGTCCGGGTGCCCCGTGAACCGCACGCCCATCAGGTCGAAGATCTCGCGCTCCTGCAGCCACGCGCCCTTCCACAGCGGCGCGATCGATGGCACCTCGGGCTGCTCGTGGTCGGTCGGCAGCTTGACCTGGAAGATGTGGTTCTGCGCCAGCGACGAGAAGTGGTAGACGACATCGATCCGCGTCACCGCATCGACGCTGCACATCTGCACCAGGAACTTCCCATCCAGCTCCGCGTCGTCGCGGATCACCTCCATCGCCCGCAGCGCTTCCTCCGGCTCCAGAACGATGTAGGCGTCGGCAACCTCCCGCACCGCACCCGGCGCGGAGGCCCGCACGCGCGCGGCGACCGACTCCCCGGATAGCGTCAGCGTCACGGGATGGGGCATCAGATCCACTCCATCGCGCGCTTGCGCCACGCGTAGGCCAGCCCGAGCGCCAGGATCGCGATGAAGATCAGCGCCTCCACGAACGCGTATACACCGAGTTGGCGGTATGCCACCGCCCACGGGTACAGGAACACCGCCTCGACATCGAACACGACGAACAGCAGCGCGAAGAGGTAGTAACGCACGTTGTAGCGCACATGCGCCGTCCCGATCGGCACCATCCCGCACTCATAGACCGAGGCCTTCACCGGGTCGGGATTCTCCGGCCGGATACGAAATACGCCCAGCACGACCGAGGCGAAGATGGGTAACAGGGGGAAGGCAACGGCGAAGATCAGCAGGAACCCGGCGCGCCCGAACTGCTCGATCAAGGTGCAGCACTCCCTGCTTCGAGAGTTTGTGAATTTCTACGCTATCCGGCAGCGAATCCTATCACAGCCCCTTCGGCCGGACAATCGCGGCGAATCTAAACTCCGCCGATACCAGGATGCCCCGCCACAGCCATATCCCGGCCGGTCGATGTCTTATGTAAGGCCCGCCCTCGGCGGGCCAGGGGGAGCATGGTCAACGCACTATCTCCGCAGGCCGATACTCCGCAGCAGCATCATCCGGAAGATGCCGCCGGAGCCGGCATGCCTCGCACCAACTCCGCCGCATTCGCAGCCTGCGCGACGCTCGGCCTCCTGCTCGCACAGGCCGCCGCGCTGCACCTCGTCGACTCCGGGCTGGTCGCGCGCATCATCCTTCCCGCCAGCCTCGCCGCCGTCCCCGTCGCACTCTGGGCGCATCGCCGCAACATCGGCGTCTGGATCGCCTTTGTAGGTCTCGCCGCGAATCTCGCCGCCATCGTCGCCAACGGCGGCCTCATGCCGATCGAGCGGCACACCGTCGTCTCCGCCGTCGGCGCGGAGCGCGCGGCAGCCTACACCCCGGGCCACTGGATCAGCGGCTCGAAGGACGTCCTTCTCGCGCCCGGCCAGGGTCACCTGCGGCCGCTCGGCGACAGCATCGTTGTGAAGATCGGGAACGGCGGCTTCGTCGCCAGTCCGGGCGACATCGTCGTCTGGACCGGCCTCGTCGTCTTCGCGGTCGAAGTCGCCCTCGCCAGCCGGCGTACCTCGACGGGCCGAGACCGGTCGGCGGGCGAGGCTGTCGGGGCTGCGCGGGCGGAGGGCGGCGGCGTCACGCAGTGGTGACGCGCCACCCCGCCACCAGAACCTGAGCGCTGCGACAGCGAGGGCAAGCACGCGCAGGCGCTCAGTTCCTTATGGTACGCCCGCGCCTCTGACCAACTTCTTTCGGCCGCTTCTCGTCAGAAGCTCCATTACGACCAAAAGCTTCATTCTCGTACCGGAGCAGCTTCAACGGCACAAAGCACTCCGCGCCTGTCCGCGAACGACAAGGGACCCGGCCGCCCCACCTGCGCCCGGGTCCTCTTCGAGATTCGTATCCCGCTGCGTTCTAGGGCGCGATCGCGTCCACCTTCTCCCGCGCCGCCGCTTTGTCCTTGAACCAGAGCACATTGATCTCCGAGTACGGTTTCATGTTGTCCGGCACGTCGTCCTCCGCGAAGATCGCGTTCACGGGGCACGCCGGCTCGCACGCGCCGCAGTCGATGCACTCGTCCGGGTCGATGTACAGCATCTTGTCGTCGTCACCGTCGTCGTGGATGCAGTCCACCGGACAAACGTCGACGCACGAGCGGTCCTTCGTCCCGATGCAGGGCTCCGTGATCACATAGGTCATGAGGGGCTAGTCTCCTGTCCGGTTCGCTGAGAGCTCGACTCCGACGCATTGTAAAACCGCCGCCCCCGCTTAGAGAAGGCTTTTCCGAACCATCCGCTTCCTTAATCAAGCGGTCGCCCCACATCAATCTTCACGCCGCACTCTCGAAGCCGCTCGCCTCTGTGACAGGCGTTCTCGCCGCCGGGGCGACGCGGCGGCCCCTGGTGACATCGGAGGCGCCGTGCCCCCCGCTGTCCGTCCGGCGCGGCGCATCCGCCATCGACGCACGCGCCGTACAATACTCATCCACCCACTCCGCGACATGCGCGTACATCCAGGAGCCACAGCGATGCTACAGCCCGGACAGCAGGCCCCCGACTTCGACCTCGAGGATGAGAACGGCAATCGCGTCCGCCTCGCCGACTTCCGCGGCAAGTCCTCCGTCGTGCTGATGTTCTACCCCGCCGACAACACGCCCGGCTGCACGAAGCAGCTCTGCACCGCCCGCGACGACTACGACAGGTACGTCACCGGCGGGGTCGCCGTGTTTGGCGTCAACCCCGGCAGCGCCAACACCCACAAGAAGTTCTCAGAGAAACACGGCTTCAAGACCCCCCTGCTCCTGGACGCAGGTGGCAAGGTCTCCCGCGCCTACGACGCGTTGATGCCTGTCCCGCTCGTCACGCTGGTCAACCGCACCGTCGTCGGCATCGATCGCGAAGGCGTCGTCCGCTTCTACGAGCGCGGCATGCCGTCAACGAGCACCATTCTCGATGCGATGGGCGCCGCGCCCGTCGCTTGACCGCCCGCTAGCGCGCCCTTCGCCCCACGAGTCGGGCCGTAAGCGTCCCGCCGATGAGCGCGGCGCCGCCAAGTGCGAGCGCCAGGCTGAGCCACGCCCAGCTCGCGCGCGCCGCCGACCCGCGGCCGCCCGTCGAGGGTAACCCGGTCACGCCACCGGAGCCGCCTGAAGATGGAGGCGCGGTCGAAACCGCCACCGGCGTCGACGTCGCTGCTCCAGCCGTGGCCGTTGGTGACACCGTACCCGTCGCCGCTGCCGTCCCCGTCGGCGTCGCGCTCGCCGTCGCAGTCCCCGGTGTGTTCGTCGCCGCCGATGCCGTGTTGGTCGGCGTCGCCGCGGTTGCCGCCTGTACCACGATCGTCCCGTCCATCCCGGGGTGGACGATGCAGTGGTAGTTGTACGTCCCCGCCGTGTTGAACGTGAAATCGAAGCTCCCGCTGCCCACCGCGAACGTCGGCGATCCCGGGTAGTCGAAGACGCACGTTGCGGGGCAGTTGTCGTCGGTCACCGAGTGGTTATTGATGCCCACCCAGTTCCAGTGCACGGTGTCACCCACCTGGATCGTCGTTGTGTGCGATCCCGGATTGGGGTTGGCGAAGTAGTTGTCGCCGACGGCCACCGTCACTGTAGTCGCCGCCGACGCTGTCCCATGCCGGCCGAACGTGAATACAGCCGCGGCCGACAAGACCATCGCCGCACCCGCGAGCACCACCAACGACGAGCGTCCCATCCTGTCCCCCTTTTCTTGAAACAATCGCTACGTTTCTACGACGGAAGACCGCCCCGGGATTGGAGGCGGCCCACTCCGCGTCCGATACAATTCGCAAAAGTCTAGCGTCCCGGGAGGCTACGTGCGGGTTCAAAAGGCAGTCATCCTCGCGGCCGGCTACGGCACGAGAATGCTCCCCGCGACCAAGGCACAGCCGAAAGAGTGCCTTCCCCTCGTAGACAAGCCCATCATCCAGTACACGGTCGAAGAGGCCGTTGGCGCCGGGATTACCCAGATCGTCATCGTCACCGCCGCGAGCAAGCGCGCGGTCGAGGACCACTTCGACCGCTCCCTTGAGCTCGAAACCACGCTCCGCGAGAAAGGCGACCTGGCCCGCCTCGCCGAGATCCAGCGCATCAGCGACCTCGCCGACATCGCCTACGTCCGCCAGAAGGAACCGAAGGGCATCGGCCACGCCGTCATGCAGGCCCGTCACGTCGTCGGCAACGAGCCCTTCGCCCTCCTCTTCCCGGACGATGTCCTCGTCGCCGATGTCCCCGTCACCAAGCAGATGGTCGACGTCTTCGATGAGCGCGGCGGCTCGGTCATTGCCGTCCAGCACGTGAAAGACGAAGACGTCGAGAGCTATGGCATCGTCGGCGGCCCCGACGTCGGTGGCGGCGTCGTCCGCGTCGAAACCCTCGTCGAGAAGCCTCGCCTCGAAGAGGCACCGTCCCGCCTCGGTATCGTCGGCCGCTACGTCCTGACGCCCGAGATCTTCGAGATGATCGAGCGCACGCCGCCAGGCAAGGGCCGCGAGATCCAGATCACCGACGCGCTCGCGGCCCTGATGTCCGAGCAGCCTGTGTTCGCGTACGAGTTCGAAGGCCGCCGCTACGACACCGGCCGCCCCCTCGGCCTGCTCACGGCCGCGATCGAGATCGGCCTCCGCCGCGCCGACATCGGTCCCGGCCTCCGCCAGTTCCTGCGCGACCTTCCCATCGAAGACTGAGATGCCGCCCCGTACCCTCGGCCGAACGATTGGGCGCGTGCTTTCGCTCGGATATCCCCTCCCGGGCCCGCTCGTCGATAACTACACGTTCCTCAGCGCCCCGGCCTTCTTCGACTACGACGCCCTTGTCGTCGACATCCGCGCGCTCTCCGACCTGCTCGAAGCCGTGATCTCCGGCGCCGCTACCGCCGAGACCTTCGCCGGCGCTCCCATCGGCACCACCGCCGCCGCATCCGGCGACGTCCTCCTACGCGACGTTCTCGCGCAGCGCCGCGAAGAGACCGGACTGCTACTCGAGCGCGGCGGCGTCATCGTCGTCTTCGTCTCACCCGCCCTCGCGCATCGCGTCGATGACGTCGGCGAAGCCCTCGATGATTACTGCTGGCTTCCCGATGACATCGCTGCTTGCTGCCGCAACCTCCATCCCTCCGCCGGCACGCGCGCTCACGTCGTCGATTTCCAGCACCCGCTCGCCGGCTTCGTTCATGGCCAGCTCGCGCAAATCTCCTATCGCGCCTACTTCGATGCCGCTGCGGTACCCGCCTCGAGCGTGTTCGTCCGCAGCGAAGGCGGCGCCGCCATCGGCGTCGAGCTGACCACGCCGTCCGGCCGCGTGATCATGCTCCCGGCCATGAAGTCGCCCCCGCCGGCGACGCCCGCTACGCCGCATCCGATGCCCTGCAGGCCGGCATCCGCCACGCCCTCGGCGTTATGGCGCCCGGACGCGAGCCCCCCTGGGCCACCGCCTTCACCCTCCCCGGGCTCGATGACCTCACCGCCGCCCTCGTACGCCGCGAAGTCCGACCTCGATCGTGCGCAGCAGTCCCTCGACGAAGCTCAGCGCGCGCACGACGATCTCCCCGGTATCGACGCCTCCTCTGGCAGGAGGGCGCGCTCGGCCTCCAGGACGTCGTCCTCGACGCTCTCCGCCTGATCGGCTTCCAGGTCTACGCGTCCGACCCCAACGCCATTGAGCTCCGCCACGGCGACACGATGCTCCTGCTCGAGATCGCCGCCAGCGAGCACCCGATCGAACTCGATGCCCATTACCGCCTGCGTCAGCGCATCGAGGCCGCCATCGCGCAGCGTAAGATCGCCCCGCGCGGCCTCCTCATCATCAACGGCCGCCGCCTCTCCGCGCCCGCCGACCGCGCGGACGAAGCTACAGCCGCCCTCCGCACCGCCGCCGAGACGATGCGTTACGGTATCGCCACAACGACGGGCCTGTTCGCCGCCGTAGCAGCCCACCTCGCGCACGACGAAGCCACGGTCAGCGCCTACCGCTGCCGCCTCCTCCGCGACGAAGGCCTGATCGAGTAGAATCCGCTACTGCCGCACGACACCGATGCTGAAGTTGTTCGAACCCGCAGCCAGTTGCGTCAGTTCAACGCAGCGCTTCGGGCTCTCCACTTGCGCGCCATTCAACGAACCGATCACGTGTCGCTCGTCGTTGTCGTTCAAGCAGATGCTCCAGTGCCCGCTCGGCTCGTTGTACCCGCCTGTGTACAGCGTCGTCGAAAACGAACCCGCCGCGTCCGTCTGATAAGCGCGCGATTGGAGCGTCGACTGCTGCGTGTGACCGAGGAGCCTGAGCAAGACCGTGCGCCCAGCCGGCGCGCGCTCGCCCCGATCGCGCTGTCCGTCGCTGTCACGATCCAGGAAGAGCGATGCCTTGAGGCCGTAGTCGCCGCTCGGGAACGGGCAGGAGAACCACCACGGATCGTGCATAGACCCGACTGTTACCGTTCCCAGCCGCGGAGACGAAGAAGTACGTCTTCGGATACTCCATCTTTGTGCGGCGGCGCATAGTCGAACTTCAGCACCCCACGCCGGTTCGTGCGCCCGACGACCGCACCACCCGCAGACACCTCCGCACCCGAAACCGGCGCCCCGTCCAGCGTCACCGTCGCCGTGATCCGGAATGAGTCCACCCCGTCGCACGCCACCGTGTAGATGTCGTCCGAGACCTTGATGTTGATCGCGTACCCCGTGGCCGCCCGCGCGCTCCCGCCGCCGCCCGACGAAATCGCCCACGCCGCCGCGACGGCGAGCACTGCGAGTAATGAACAGGTGGTGCGGGGCATGGCGGGGCGTCCTTTCCTCGAAGGGGTGTGAGCCGATCCGTTGCTCTTATACAACGCGAGCCTACGCCAAACATTCCCCTCGCACCATCGGCGATGGTAAGCCGCCTTGATCTCGATCACCGCTCGCGCCATCCTCTGCGAGACCCCCGGGCGCCAGTCCCGCGGCACAAGCAAGGCGGCACCTCATGTCCTCGAAGTGGGCCCTCGTCCTCGGCGCATCGAGCGGCTTCGGCGCCGCCACCTCCGTCGCCCTCGCCCGCGCCGGCTACGGCGTCTTCGGCGTCCACTTCGACCTCCGCTCCACTCTTCCCAACGCTGTAAAAGTCCAGGACGACGTGAAGGCCGCCGGCCAGGACGCCGTCTTCTTCAACGTCAACGCCGCCGACCCCGACAAGCGCGCCGCTACGCTCGATGTCGTCCGCGAGAAGCTCGGCGGCGATGCCTACGTCCACGTCCTCCTCCACTCCCTCGCCTTCGGCACCCTGCTGCCCTTCATCGAGGACGACCCGAAGGGCCGCATCAGCCAGAAGCAGATGGACATGACGCTCGATGTCATGGCCCACAGCCTTGTCTACTGGTCGCAGGACATGGCGACGCGGCGCCTCCTCGGCCGCAACAGCCGCATCTTCGCGATGACCTCCTCCGGCTCGACGCGCGTCATCAAGTCGTACGGCGCCGTGTCCGCCGCGAAGGCCGCCCTCGAGTCGCACATCCGCCAGCTCGCGTTCGAGCTCGCCCCGCTCGGCGTCACCGCCAACGCCATCCGCGCCGGCGTTACCGACACCCCCGCCCTCCGCCGCATCCCCGGCGGCCCCGAGCTCCACCAGCGCGCGATGGAGCGCAACCCGAGCGGCCGCGCGACAACCACCGAGGACGTCGCCCAGGCCATCGCCGTCCTCGCCGACGAGCGCCTCCACTGGATGACCGGCAACGTCATCGGCGTAGACGGCGGCGAGGAACTCACCGCCTGACGCCACGAGGCGGCATCCCCCGCCGTTGCCCGTTTGGGCCGCCCTACGCCTCGCCCCGACCTAACGCCGCGCCGTTAACGCGCGACATCACGCCATCCCGACACACAGGCCCGTCATCCTGAGCCATGCCTGTCATCCTGAGCGCAGCGAAGGATCTCTCGCCTGCGAACACGACGGCACCGCCCGGCGAGCCCATCGCCCGCCCGACGCCATCCCCATCTGTGCCATCTGCGTAATCTGTGGTTAAAGAGAGGGTCAGCGGAGCAGGTCCGCGTCGACTCCCGCCGCATCCAGCATTTCGACCGCTCGTGCCAGCTTGGTCGCTTCCCCCGCGAAGCGGCTCGCACCGTACAGCCCCTCGATCGCCCGCACCGACTCCACCGTCGATGCCGCGGCCAGCAGCACCGCCGGCCCCTCCCCCGCGTTCACCACGCGGTCGATGAGGTACGGGCTCGGCTCCCCGCCCCCCGTCAGCACCAGGCACGACAGATCCGTCTGCAGCGCCGCCAGCTGGATGTCCGTCTTGTCGAAGCGCGTCACCACGCACGTCCGCGCGCGCTGCCCGAAGTACGGCTCCGCTGCGTCCGACGCCACCGTCCCGATCATCACCCGCTCGACCGCGTGGACGTCACCCTCGCCCGCAAGCCACCGCGCCGACAGCGCCGCTGCGATGTCTCCCGCCGATGGCGCGGCCAGCACTCGGTCTTCGGCGAGCACCGCGAGCACGCCGGTACGTTTCTCGATGTCCGTCCCCGCACCCGCCGGCACGTTCGTCACGATCGTGCCCACCACCGCCGCGGCGGGCGCATCGACCGACGCCGAGTCCGCTCCTGCCACGACCAGCACCCGCGCCGAAAGCGCCGACACAATCGCCGCCACGCTTCCCGCCGGCGCCTCGAGCACGACGTCACCCGTCAGCGCCTTCGCATCGTCAACCGATATCGGCGCAGCCGGCGCCATCAGCCCCTCGATCAATGCGAATGCGCGCGCATCTGCGGCCGCGCCGTCGTCTGCCGCCAGCCGCGCCAGCGTCACGGCGGAGCCAGCGCGCGCAGCGCGAGCCGCGACCGCCGCCGCGATCAGCGACCGCCCCACACCCCCGCGCTCCGATGCCACGAGCAGGACCGCCATCATTCCTCCGAAAACTGGCGAAGTATATCGAGCCACTGCGTTCGCGCCGCCGCAGCCGTCAGGCGCGCCCGTCGAACAGCCACGCCGACGCCAGCGCCACGAGCGCGACCCCGACGCTCGACAGGATCGAGATCAACAACACGAGCCATTCATTCATCAGGCGCTCCCAATCGGTCTCCCCAATCCATAGCGGCATCCTATCGCGAACCCCGCCCCAGGAACGAAGACCTCGGCTGAGCAGCCTTGCCACCATCGTTCGAGCGACGGACAACGGGAACGTTCGACGTGCGAACCTGGCCAAACGCCTCCATGAGGCTCCATCACGCACGGGCCGCGGCCGTGCGCGCCCCCACGCCAGCGATTGACCCGCGAATCCGCATCAATCGGCGTGAAACTTGACGCGAAGTCGGCGGCTTCGACGTCGGGGATATTGCCATCCGACACGCAGCCGTATATGCTCGGCGCTACCCTCGCGGGTGGGTGTAGAGGGAGCAGCGAAGGACCAGGCAGATGTCTCGCATCGTTCTCAGCATCGTCGCAGCCGCAGCGATCGTCGGTACCGTAGGTACCGCTCACGCGGCGAAACCCGTCAGCCAGGCGTGCGTCGGTGATTCCGTGTCCGGCGGCACGCAGATCGTGCACCCCTATGGACGTGCCATCTCTCAGTTCGCGCATGAGACTGACGAGACGAACCGCCGCGGCGTCGGGGACGACGTGCAGTTCCTACAGAACGGTGAGGTACCGGACTCCGTCTTCCCGAATACCTGCAACGACTGAACCCGAAAGTCCCACGAACGGCGGCGCGTTCCGCGGCTGTCGCCGCCCGCGCTAAACCGCGTCCAACCGCGACTGTTTCATGCAGGTCGCCGTGTTTCCGTGCGCCGGCGCTGCTCGCTGTCTCGGTCGGTGACGCCGCCCCTCTCATACTCAACGCGCCGGCGTACGCCCTTGACACCCACGCCCGCCATATCGTAAATTCCCGATATGAAGGTCATCGACCAGACGCGCGACGAGGCCCGACCGTGGCCATGCTCCGCGCCATCGCCCATCCCGCCCGCTTCCGCATCGTGAAGCTCCTGGCGCGGCGCCAGACCTGCGTCACCGGCGACCTCGTCGACGAGCTCCCCCTCGCCCAGTCGACCGTCTCCGAGCACCTCAAGGTCCTCAGGGACGCCGGCATCGTCCGCGGTACCATCGAGGGCCCCAACACCTGCTACTGCCTCGAGCCGAAGGCGCTCGAATGGCTCCAGCGCGAATTCGGCGCGCTGAGCGCGGCGTGCTGCTAGCGCACGCTTCGTTCTGCCCGTCGTATCGGAAATAAGCGAAGAGAAGCGAAAGGAGGAACCCCACATGGCACGAACCGCAGAAGAGATCAAGGCAGCCGTCAAGGAGCACTACGGCGACCGCGCGAAGACCACCGCATCGTGTTGCGGGCCCGGCTGACACGACCGACTACCGCGAGAAGCTGTACCTGCTCGAGGACGTCGCCGACCTGCCCGAGACCATCGCCTCGTTCGGCTGCGGCAACCCGACCGCCATCGCCGGGCTCCGCGAGGGCGAGACGGTGCTCGACCTCGGCTCCGGCCCCGGCCTCGATTGCTTCCTCTCGGCGAAAGCCGTCGGCGACGACGGGCCACGTCATCGGCCTCGACATGACCGACGAGATGCTCGAAGCTCGCCAACGAGAACCGCGACAAGCTCGGCGCGAAGAACGTCGAGTTCCGCAAGGGCGAGATGGAGTCGATGCCCGTCGCCGACGCCGAGGTCGACGTCATCATCTCCAACTGCGTCATCAACCTCTCGCCCGACAAGGACGCCGTGTTCCGCGAGTCGCTTCCGCGCGCTCAAGCCCGGCGGCCGCTTCCACGTCAGCGACGTCGTGCTCTCGCGCACGCTCTCGCCCGGCGGAGCAGGACGACCTCGCGCTCTGGGCCGGCTGCGCGCCGGAGCGCTGCTCGAGTCCGATTACCTGAACCGTCTCGTCGCCGCCGGCTTCAACAACGTCCGCGTCGACAGCCGCGGCAAGATCGGCGAGAAGCCCTGGTACAGCGCCACGATCTCCGCCTTCAAGCCGAGTCCCTGTTGTTAAGGCTTGTTAACGGCCCTTGACCGGTCCCTCAGTCCATCGTAACGTCACGATGGAATGACGATCAGTCGACACCGAAACCGACAGGCTCGCAACTGTGTTGCGGGCCCTGTCGCATCCCGCGCGTATCGACATCGTCCGCATGCTCGCGGACGCCGGCGACGCGCAGTGCCTCGATCTCTACGAGGCATGTGTCGCTCTCGCAGTCGACCGTGTCCGAGCACCTGCGCGTCCTCAAGGAGGCGGGCCTCATCGAGCAGTGCGGCCCCGGCCACCGCTCCAGCTACTGCGTGAACCAGGCGACCCTCAAATGGGTCAAGAAGACGGTAGGAACCTTGTGATCGACACGTCGGTGTATCGCCGCCTCGGCGCGGAGTTCATCGGCACGTTCGCGCTCGTGTTCGCCGGCGCCGGTGCCATCGTCATCGACACAAGCCAGCACGGCGTCATCACGCACGTCGGCATCGCCGCCACGTTCGGCCTCGTGATCATGGTCATGATCTACGCCGTCGGTCATATCTCCGGTGGCCACTTCAATCCGGGCGTCACGCTGGCATTTGCGGCGGCCCGTCACTTTCCGCTCAGGCACGTACTGCCGTACTGGACCGCCCAGTTCGTCGCCGCCATCGCCGCGGCCTCCGTCCTGCGCGTGATGTTCGGCGACGTCGCGAACCTCGGCGCCACCCAGCCCTCCGGCTCGGACGCGCAGTCATTCTGGCTCGAACTCATCATGACCTTCGGCCTCATGTTCGTGATCGTCGCCGTCGCCACCGACACGCGAGCCGTCGGGCAGGCCGCCGCCATCGCCATCGGCGCAACCGTCGGTTTGGAGGCGATGTTCGGCGGTCCCATATCCGGCGCCTCGATGAACACCGCGCGTTCCGTCGGCCCGGCGTTCATCTCGGGCGACCTCGGGTCGCTCTGGATCTACGTCATCGCGCCACCCGTCGGCGCCGTGTTGGGAGCGCTCACCTACCAGGCGATACGAGGTGACTCATGAACAAGATACGCGTGCTGTTCCTCTGCACCGGCAACTCGGCCCGGAGCATCATCGGTGCCGCGCTGCTTCGCAAAATGGGCGGCGACGCGTTTGACGTCGTGAGCGCCGGCACGCATCCGAAGGGGATCAACCCGTACACGATTCGGGTGCTTGAGCCGCTGAACATCGACCTCAGCGGAGAACGCTCGAAGAACGTCTCGGAATTCATCGGCGAGCAGTTCGACTACGTCATCACCGTCTGTGACGCCGCCGCGGAAGAGTGTCCCGTCTTCCCCGGCGCCCCCGAGCGCATCCACTGGAGTTTCGTCGATCCCGCCGCGGTCGAGGGATCAGACGATGACAGGCTGCGCGCGTTTCAGCGCACCGTGCGCGAGATGCAGATGCGCATCTCGACGTTCATTCTCGTGGCGAAGAAGCGATTCGCCAAATCCGGGAGCTGACAACGCAGCTCCCGGGAAGGTGCGATATCTCAACCGTCGCGCGTCCCGTTCCACTCGCGCCGTAACAACCCAAAGTACCATGAGTCGCCCAGCACGCCGCGGCGGTTGCGGTAGTCGCGGATCGTCCCTTCGACGGTGAATCCCAGTTTGCGAAGGAGCCCCGCGGACCGTTCGTTGCCAACAGACACCGTCGCTTCAACCTTGTTCAGTTCGAGCGTCCGAAACCCGTAATCGAGGAGCGTGCCCACAGCGCGAGTCATGATGCCGCGTCCCCAGAGCGGCTTCGCGAGCTGGTAGCCGATCTCCCCGCGGCCATCCCGTGAGTTGAAGCTGTTATAGCCGCAATCACCGACCATGACGCCCTCACGCCCCTCTGATAGCGCCCAGCGGATCGCCGTCTTGTCTACGAACCGGTCGCGGAAGAACTCGATGAGTGCCGCGACCTCTCGCTCGTCCATCAGCGGTGTGCTCGTCCATTCAATCGTTTCGACATCAGACAGATACCTGTGCCAGGCCGCAACGTCGCTGGGCGCGATCTCTCGAAGCACGAATCCGTGAAGTTCCAGCATCGGAAACGCGTCCGCCATCAGCGCCATCTGGTCGAGCCGCGGAATCACGCCGTCATGCTAACGCTGCGTTGCGCTCGTGAGCACGGCGACACAAACGAAGGTGCGTTTCCGTCGCCAGCTGTTCAAGTTCTTTGGACGTGGGACAGACGGCCAGTAAAGTGCGCTAGGATCTCGGCGACAGGACTCGATCGGCGTCAGCGTGATCGTCCTGCCGCGAGCAAGACAGGGGGAAGAATGGGCTTCGCGCGCTTCATGGCCTCGCCGTTTGGGAGAGGTGGGCGGATTGTTCTTGGTCTCGGACTCATCGCTCTCGGATTCGTCCTCGGTGATGTGATTGGCTTGGTCATCGCAATCGTCGGTCTACTTCCGTTGACCCTGGGCATCATCAATGGGTGCATCCTTGCTCCGTTTCTCAAGGTCCCCTTCAAGGGAGCCGACCTGCCTCCGCGCTGAGGCTTCACAGCATCGAGCGCCGGACTGAGAGGCGGCGGTGCAGGTCGATGCGCGCCGCTGCCGTCGGTGAACTCGTGCCGATAGGATCGCGGCACCCTCGTGGCGAAGAAGCGGTCCGGCACGCCCTCTTCCTCAGAGGTACTGCTGCCGTCGCGACGCCCACCATCTCGCCCAATCCCCCTGTGCGTTGGCGAACCGCCATCGGCACCATCGGCATCTTCCATCGGTGTTGCCCGCCCGTTACGGCGTCCCTCCTTCACAGCCCTCTCACCAATATCCAACCCGGCTCTCATCCCCGGCTGTCATCCTGTTCGAGGCGTCCCTCCCCCGCTAGGACGCCGCACTCGCCAGCCTGATCCGCTCGAGTGCTTCCTCCACGGGCGGTCCGGTGTGCGGAGGGGATAGACCCACCCGGACCGCCCCAAACCTCTAACCTCGATTGCGCTGCAGCCCCTCCCTCCGGCGCGCAGCGCCTCGGACCCTACCGGCAATCCCTGTGCCGTCCGTGTCCTCCGTGCGCTCTGCGTCTCCGTGTTGACCTCGGCTGCCGGCCGCCGTCAACACCCGTGACCGCACGCGTATGCCACGGCACACTGCGAGTTCGGCCGCAGAACCCCTACCATCCCCCCATGCGCACGCACTGCCCACGAAACGCACACACGGACGTCGTGAGGCTCACCGCCTTTGATTGCATCACCACCGGTCCAATCAAACCCAATCAAACGCAACCAGGACGCACACCCCGCGCGCCGGGATCGCAGATTCAGCACAGCGCGCGCGACCTCCAGCAACGTCCCAGTACCGCCGCCAGGAAAGATCTCGAAATGCAATCAAGCGCCACCAGTGCACGCCGCCAACGAACCCTTCGCGCCTTGCTCTGAACCTCGTCGCGGCCTCTGCTGCGAACCGGATGCTCTTGCTACAATCCCCCGCAAGCCGAGGTAGCTCAGTTGGTAGAGCACACGACTGAAAATCGTGGTGTCGCCAGTTCGATTCTGGCCCTCGGCACCACTCCTCCCTTCTCCAGCCCACCCGCACCGGCCGCGCTCACCACGCAGGAGACGACGACATGACCGACCGCTGGGACACCCTTTCCGTCGATGGCAGCGACATGCGCTGCTTCGTCGCCCTGCCCGATGCCGCAGCGCCCCACCCCATCGTCGCCGTCGCCCAGCACGCCGGTGGCGTCGATACCTTCATCCAGAACATGACCTCTCGCCTCGCAGATGCCGGCTTCGCCGCCATCGCGCCCGACCTCTACCACCGGGAAGACCCCGCGAAGGCCGATGACGCCCTCCAGCGCATGAGCCGCCTCCGCGACCGCAACATCGAGAACGACATGCGCGCCGCGATCGCCCACATGAAGTCGATGCCCCAATCCGCCAACGACCGCGTCGGCGTCACCGGCTTCTGCATGGGAGGCCGCGTCGCCTACCTCATGGCCACGAAGATGCCCGAGCTCAAGGCCTCGGTTGTGTTCTATGGCGGCCACATCATGAACGCCTGGGGCGATGGCCCCGCCCCCTTCGACGAGACCGCGAAGATCACGGCCCCGATCCTCGGCCTCTTCGGCGCCGACGACGGCAACCCCAACCCGGACGACGTCGCCAAGATCGATGCCGCCCTCACCGGCGCCGGCAAACCGCACGAGTTCCATAGCTACGCCGGCGCCGGCCATGCCTTCATGTCCGAAGGGCGCCCCTCGTATCGCCCGGAGGCCGATGCCGATGCCTGGAAGCGCTGCGTCGGCTGGTTCGACCGTTACCTGCGCGCGTGACCGATGCCCCGCCGGAGAGCGGCATTGGACCGGGCCGGCTGATGCTCGTCGTCTCCGATCCCCAATGGCACGATGCCATCGAAGCCTCAATCCGCGTCCACGCGACGGACGTTCGCCCGCTTCGTCCCGGCGCCCTCGTCCTCTACGCCGACGCCGAGTGCGCCGAAGTCCGCGACTGGTTCGCGGGCGCCCTCCCAGCAGATGCCCGGGCCTTCGTCGTCGAGTTCGAGCGCTGGTCCGCCGCCGGCGCCGCGATAAATCCAGCGTGGCTCCTCCGCCGCGGCCACTGACCACGCGCAGGATAGAGTGACCTGATGGACCCGTTACCGGCTGCCGCGACACCGGCGCGCTTCGCCGTCTCAGGACTCTTCTCGACCGAGGACGCGGCTACGAAGGCGATTGAAGCGCTCGCTGCGGCGGGCCTGCGTCCCATGTCCGAGTCGATCGAGCAGGCCGCTGGTGCGAAGGCGGGTCCTCTACCACCAATCGCCAGCCTCTCATCTGGCGGGCGATCTGGCTCGGGTTCTGGTGGAGCGTCGCGGGCGCCATCGTCGGCGTGTTCGTGGGTCTGGCGTTTGGGCTCCTCGGTGTGAGCGCACCGGTCATCGGCACCAGCGTCGCCCTCGAGGTCGCGAGTTGGGCGATGTTCCTTCACATCGGCGGCGCCCTGCTGGGCATCTACCTGGCTCTCACGGGCGCCGACGCCTGGGGCATCGACGACGGCGATGCGGGCTCGGGAGCCATCGTCAGCGTCCGCATCGCATCCGGCAACCGGACCGACACGGAGACAGCGCAACGCATCCTCTGGGAGCACGGCGCAATGACGGTCCGCCAGGAGCACGCCGACGGCGAGAACCAGACCTGGCAGCGCGCCCGCGTCCGCTGAAGCAAGCTGCTTCAACGCCGAAGCAGCACGAAGGCAGTCACACTCAGACCGCGCAGCACGATCCGGCGCCGCTCGAGCACCTGGAACCGAGCGGGCAGCTCCCTGCTGAGGGCTGTCGGCTCCCCGGTGAGCACCACGCAGCGGCCGCCGGGCCGCAACACCCGCGCGCACTCCGCGGCCACCGCGCGATACAGCGGCCCGACGCCGCCCGCCGCCTCCATCGCGCGGCCGAACGGCGGGTTCACCGCGATGGCGTCGACGGAGCCGTCGCGCAACGGAAGCCGCCGGGCGTCCCAGCACGCAAGCGCAGCGCCGCGCCGAACGTTGCCGCGTGCTGCCATCACCGCCTCGAGCGAGACATCTCCGCCGAGGACGAGACGGCTGCGCCCGACACGTCCCCGCTCGAGCAGGATCGTGCCGGCGCCGCACATCGGGTCCAGGAACACGTCGCGAGGCCTCGACGACGCGAGGTGCACGAGCGCGCTCGCAACCGTGGGTTTGAGCGAGGCCGGAAGGTGCACTCGCTTGTCCCGGCGATTCGCGAGCGCGTCGTCGGATAGCCGGATTCCCGCGATGGTGCGCTCACCGACGACGTGCACCCACACCTCGAGGGCCGCGTCGCCCCGCACCGCCGACCAGCGCGGCAGACGAGCCGCCAGCGCGCGCTCGAACGCCCGTACAACGTCCTCGCGGCGGAACGCGTGACGGCCCGCCACGCGCGCGACAACCTTGTAGGTGCGCCCGTGGCGCTTCGGCCGCAGTGCGTGATGCTCGAGGATCGCCGCCTCGAGCCGCGTATCATCGATCTCGGAGGCGAGCCGATGCGCGCCACGAGGGCCTTCGAACGTCTTCGCATCCACGACCGTGCGGAATACGTCCTCAAGCGATCCGCAGTCGAGCGCAGCCGCGCCGTCTGCCGCACGGAACGGCACGATGCTGTCGCGGCGGTCGAAGCCCGTCATGGCGGCGTCAACGACCGCGCTCGCGTCACGCAACTCCTGTGAAGCGATATCTTCGATGCCGGGTACGACGAGGGCGTAGTACTGCGCGCGTCGTGCGCGCTTACGCGGCGTCGCCATCTCTGGCTGCGGTCCGCGTGTCGGCGCCGGTCACAGTGTCTCGCCGCGCTCGCTGGCGTTCTGCCGCATCAGGTCGGTCACCATCTGGGCGCGCGCGATCGAGTTGTCCTCGCGGAACTCGACGTCGGGCAGATAGCGAAGCCGAACGCGGCGCGACAGCTCGCGCTTGAGGAACGGACGCGCATGGTCCAGCGCCTCCATCGTGGAGATGCGCTCGGCGTCGGTTCCGAGGACGCTGACGTACGCGAGCGCATGCCGCAGGTCTGGCGACACATCCACATGCGTGATCGTCACGAGGCCGACGATGCGAGGATCATTCAGCTGCGTCAGCACGAGGCCGCTGATCTCTTCGCGCATCAGTTCGTTCACGCGCTCGGTTCTTCGCGTCATGGGTCACCAGGGGTGCTTGTTGTGGACAGCAGCTACGTCTCGCGCTCGATGCGGAAGAACTCGATGACGTCGCCTTCCTCGAAGTTATCGAAGCCCTCGATCTGGACGCCGCACTCGAAGTTCGTCTGCACGTCGCGCACGTCTTCCTGGAACCGCCTCAAGGTCGCGATCTTGCCTTCGCCCACGACCGCGCCCTTGCGCTGCACGCGTCCGCTGTCGGTGCGCGTGATCGTGCCGTCGCGGACGTAGCAGCCGGCGATCGAATTCTTGCGAGCGACGCGGAAGATCTGGCGCACGTCCGCGTGCGCGGTGACGACTTCCTTGAACGTCGGCTCCAGCATGCCCTTGAGGGCCTTATCGACGTCCTCCACGATGTTGTAAATGACGTTGTAGTGCCGGATATCGACTTTTTCGTGCTCGCGATGCGCTCGGCGCCGCCTTCGGTCCCCGTGTTGAAGGCGATGATGACGCCCTTGGATGCGATCGCGAGCATCACGTCCGACTCCGTAATCGAGCCTGAGCCGGCGTGGATGATTTTCACCTTCACCTGCTCGTTGGTGAGCCGCTCGAGCGACGTTCGGATCGGCTCGATTGACCCTGCACGTCCGTCTTGAGGATGATGTTGAGTTCCTTGATCTTGCCGGCGCTGATCTCACCGAACAGCGTGTCCAGCGTGACGTGCTGCTGCTGGTGCATCGCAGCGGCCTCGCGCTCGCGTACGCGCTCGAGCACGATTGCACGTGCGGTCTTCTCGTCTTTTACCACCGTGAACGTCTCTCCCGCCTTCGGCATGGCGTTCAGACCCAGGACCTCCGCGGGTTCCGATGGCCCGGCGCTCTTGATGCGCTTGCCGTTCTCGTTGAGCATCGCCTTGATCTGGCCCATCGACTCGCCGACTACGCCGTAATCACCGACGTGCAACGTACCTGTCTTGATGAGCACCGTCGCTAGCGGGCCGCGTGTCTTGCTCAGTTCCGCTTCGACGACGATGCCCACGGCGTCGCGGTCCGGGTTCGCCCGGAGCTCCAGCACCTCGGAAACGAGGAGGATGTTGCCGAGCAGGTCGTCGAGGCCTTCGCGAGTCTTCGCGGAGACCGCGGCAAGCGGCGTGTCCCCGCCCCACTCCTCGACGACCACGCCGTTATCGGACAGCTCCTTCTTCACACGGTCGGGATTGGCTGCCGGCAGGTCCATCTTGTTCATCGCGACGACGATCGGGACGCCGGCCGCCTTCGCGTGGTCAATGCTTCCTTCGTCTGGGGCATGACCCCGTCATCGGCCGCGACGACGAGCACGGCGACGTCCGTCACCTGTGCGCCGCGGGCACGCATGGCGGTGAAAGCCTCGTGGCCCGGCGTGTCCAGGAACGTGATCTCCTGCCCGTTCACATCGACCTTGTACGCGCCGATGTGCTGCGTGATGCCGCCATGCTTCGCTCGCCGTGACCTTCGTCTCGCGAATCGCATCGAGCAGGCACGTTTTGCCGTGGTCGACGTGGCCCATGATCGTGACCACAGGCGGCCGCGGCTGGAGCTTCGACTCATCTTCCTCGATCGACGGACGGCTGGACTCGCGCTCGACGGAGGCGACAGCCTGCTCGCCCGCCCGCGCCTCAACCGGCTCGAACCCCATGTCGTGCGCAACGATAGCGGCGGTGTCGAAGTCGATCACCTGGTTGATCGACGCCATAACGCCGTTCTTCATCAGTTCCTTGATCACCTCGACGGGCGACACCGCCATGAGATCGCCGAGTTCCTTCACGGAGAGGACTCGGGGGATCTCGATTGTTCTCGTCTCAGCGTTGGTTGTTGTCATGTGGTCTCTTCATCTGCCGGGAGGCGCTCCACGTGCGAGCGCAGCGCGGCGATGTCTTCACTCGAAGGATCGGTCTTCAACGCGCGGTCGAGCCGTCCTTTCTTCAGTGCATCTTCCCAGCACAGGCGCGAATCGTGCACGTACGCGCCGCGGCCGTTCCTCTTGCCCGTCGCGTCGATCTCGATCCTGCCCTCGGGGGTCCGCACGATGCGCACCATCCCACGCTTCGCCTCGACACTGCGGCAGGCGACACACGTCCGTTGTGGGACATGCCTGGGTCTCGGGCCCGGTTTGACAGCAGTCGAGGCCATCTTACTCCGTCTCTTCCGCGACGTCAGTCATCTCGCTGAAATCTCCGAGAATCGGTGATGTCGTCTTCTTCGTCGTCGTCCGGCAGGATGATCCGGCGGGCGCCACCCTTCTTCTTGCGGTTGGCCGCGAGGCGCGCCGCTTCCTCCTCGTCGCGCCGTCTGGTGGGCGGCCCGGCGCCCCGGCGCCTCGGTGCTGCCGGACGCAGATCCTCGAGCGGCGCGCGCACCAGCTCTTCGGCAAATCGGATGACCGGACCGGTTGGCGCGGCGGGCACGGTCGGGGCAACGGGTTCCGCCGCAACGGTTGCGGCCGGCTGCATCGGCTCGGGAGCCGGCTCTTCGCCTGCAGCTTCCTTCTCGGCGTACTCGAGGGCGATCTCCTCCTCGGGCGTGAGCTGGCGAGTGGCCGCGGCTACACGCGCCTCCTCGGCCAGCGCAGCCGCGGCCGCGCGCGAACGCTGAATCGCCGCTTCTCGCGCTGCTTCGGCGGCCTCCTCGGGCGTGATGCCCTTCTCTGCGAGCTCCGCTTCGTACGCTGTCTGGCTCTTGATGTCGATCCGCCAGCCCGTGAGCTTCGCTGCCAGCCGGGCGTTCTGCCCCTCTTTGCCAATGGCGAGCGAAAGCTGCCGATCCGGCACGACTACTTCGGCCGTGTTCTCGTCATCGCGGTTCGTGACGCTCACGACCTGCGCCGGGCTCAGCGCATTAGCGACGAAGCGTGACGGCTCAGGGTCCCACACCACAACGTCGATGCGCTCGCCGTTCAGCTCGTTCACCACGTTCTGGATTCGGATGCCACGCATCCCCACGCAGGCGCCGACGGGATCGACACCCTCCTGCCGTGAGTAGACGGCGACCTTCGAGCGGTAGCCCGCTTCGCGCGCGATCGACTTGATTTCGACGATCCCCTTGAAGATCTCCGGCACCTCCAGCTCGAACAGCCGGCGGAGCAAGTCCTTGTGCGTGCGTGAGACAACGACCTGCGGTCCCTTCGCCGCCTTGAAGACCTCGACGAGCAGCACCTTCAGGCGCTGGCCTGACCGATAGTGCTCGGTCCGCGCCTGCTCCGGCGGAGGCAAGACCGCCTCGGTCTTGCCGAGGTCGACGATGACGTTGCGGCCTTCGAGACGCTGGACGACGCCGGAGACGATGTCGCCTTCCTTGCCGGCGTACTCCTCGTAGACGACTTCTCGCTCCGCCTCGCGCAGACGTTGGAGGACGACCTGTTTGGCCGTCTGCGCCGCAATGCGGCCTGCGTTTGCGGGTGTCGCGTCAAATTCCAGCACATCGCCGAGCGCGGCGTCGGACTTGAGCTGGCGCGCCTCTTCGACCGTCATCTGGATCTTGTCGTCCTCGACCTCTTCGACGACGTCACGCGTGGTGAACACGCGCATGGTGCCGTCCTCAGGATTGATCTTCACGACGACATTCGACTGCGCGAGGTTGTCCTTCTTGTAGGCCGATGCCAGCGCGACCTCCACCGCTTCGAACACAACCTCCTTCGGGAGGTTCTTCTCGGCGGCGAGCTGGGCGATGGCGGTGACGAATTCGCTCTTCATACGCAAAACCCCGGATGAACAAAAGAGTGGGCGCGAGCCCACTCCTGAAAGAACGTATCTTCAGAGTTCAGCACCAGTATACGGAACCGGGGATCGGGCTGACAAGCGGGGCGAAGGCGGCGGCCCCAGACTCGCCATTGGTCGGGAGGACGGCGCCCATGGACGCGCGGCGGCCACGTTTCGCCGAACGGCGCGGAGACCGGCGGATTGCTACGCTAGTGGCCAATGGATCCCGCCCGTATACGCAATTTCTGCATCATCGCCCATATCGATCACGGAAAATCCACGCTCGCCGACCGCTTCCTGGAGCAGACCGGCACCATCGCCAAACGCGATATGGCGGCTCAGGTGCTCGACGCGATGGACCTGGAGCGCGAGAAGGGCGTGACGATTAAGGCCAAGGCCGTGCGCATGGCGTTCCGGGCCTCGGACGGCGTCGAGTATGAGCTGAACCTGATCGATACGCCCGGACACGTGGACTTCGGCTACGAGGTCTCGCGCGCGCTGGCGGCGTGCGAGGGTGCGCTGCTGATCGTCGATGCCGCGCAGGGCATACAGGCGCAGACGCTGGCGAACGTCTACCTGGCGTTGGAGGCGAACCTCAAGCTCATTCCGGTCGTGAACAAGATCGACCTGCCGAGCGCCGAGCCGGAGCGCGTCGCGCTGGAGCTGGTGGACACACTCGGGTTCTCACACGAAGAGATCATGTTCGCGTCGGCGAAGGAAGGCACCGGCACCGCCGAACTCCTTGAGGCCGTCGTGGCGCGCGTGCCGTCTCCGGCGGCGCGACGCAAGGTCTTCCGCTGCGGGCGCTGATCTTCGACAGCAAGTACGACGCCTATAAGGGCGTTATCGCCTACGTGCGCATCGTCGATGGCGCCGCGAATGTCCGGCGTCGGCTCAAGCTGATGTCTACGAACCTTGCCATCGAGCCGCTCGAGGTGGGCGTGTTCCGGCCCGCGCTCGACCCCGTCGCAGAGCTCTCGACCGGCGAGGTCGGATACGTGGCGACGGGACTGAAGAACGTGAAGGACTGCCGCGTCGGCGACACGCTGACGCGACCTCGCACGGCCCGCGGAGACCGCGCTTCCCGGATACCGGCCCGCAAAGCCGATGGTATTCGCCGGCATCTACCCTTCGGCCGCGAATGAGTACCCCCTGCTACGTGACGCGCTCGACAAGCTGCAACTCAGCGACGCTTCTCTGATCTACGAGCCGGAGTCGAGTGCCGCGCTGGGATTCGGGTTTCGCTGTGGCTTCCTCGGGCTGCTCCACATGGAGATCGTGCAGGAACGCCTCGAGCGCGAGTACGATCTCGCTCTGCTCGCGACCGCGCCCAGCGTCGAATACGAAGTGACGAAGACCAACGGCCAGGGGATGGTCATCGACAATCCCGGCGGAGCTTCCGCCGCCGCAGGAGATCGACGAGATCCGAGAGCCGTGGATGGACATCTCCGTCGTGTGTCCCGACCGCTACATCGGCCCGGTGATGGAGCTCGTGACGGGCAACCGCGGCGAGTTCAAGCGCATGGAGTACCTGCAGCACAGCGTCGTACAGGAGGACGGCTCGAAGAAGGGCGAGGGCCGCGTGGTGCTCGAGTACCGCATCCCGCTGTCCGAGATCCTGGTGGACTTCTACGACGAGCTGAAGTCGCGCACCCAGGGCTACGCTAGCCTCGATTACAGCTTCAACTCATATCGGGCGGCCGCGCTGGTAAAGCTCGATATCCTCGTTAACGGCGAGCCCGTAGACGCCCTGTCGCTGATCACGCATCGCGAAGAGGCGTCGGTGCAGGGCCGGCAGCTCGTCGAGAAGCTGCGCTCGCTCATCCCCCGGCAGATGTTCGATGTGCCGGTGCAGGCGGCAATAGGCGGCCGCATCGTCGCGCGGGAGACGATCCGCGCGATGCGCAAGAACGTACTGGCGAAGTGCTACGGCGGCGACGTTAGCCGCAAGCGGAAGCTGCTCGAGAAGCAGGCTGAGGGCAAGAAGCGCATGAAGCGCGTCGGCAATGTCGACATTCCACAGGAGGCGTTCATGGCCGTCCTGCGGCTGAACAAGTAGGCATTGGGGGCGGAGATGAATCAGTGGAAGTCGAGAGCGAGCGCGCTCGTAAGCGTGGCGCTCGTAGTCATGCTCGGCGCGCTTGCTGCCGCGGCGTGCGGCGGCGGCAGTGGCAGCGACAACGATGCGGACCTACCCGCCTACTACGCCAGCCTGGGTATGGCAGCGGCCACCCTGGATCAGCGTGTGTCGGTGTACGCCGACCACATCCAGACGTCGGACGATCCGGACATCGGGCGCTCGTTGGGGACCTTCAACAGTGATCTGCAGATTTTCGCGCATGACACCGACGTACTGAAGCCTCCCTCGGCCGTGCAAGACGCCCACAAGCAGCTCGTACAGGCCACCGTCGACCTCGGCGACGCCGTCCTTCAGCTGTCAACGTCCGGGATTGGCACCCACGCACCGACACAGGCAGAGATCAACTTCGCCGTAAAACAGGCGCGGGCGGTCAAGGCCTGGAATGACGCATGCAAGGAGCTGCAAGCGACCGCGGCATCTAAGAAGATCGACGTCGACCTGAAGTGCGGCACAGCCCTGCACCAGCGCGAGACACCGGGTATCTGATCGATGACGCTCGCGGCGTTTGACGTGACGCGCTACCGCGGTCTGCTGACGACCGAGAGCTTCGGACGCGAGATCATCTTCGAGTCCAGCACCGGCTCGACGATGGACGTTGCTCGGGGCGCGGCGAAACAGGGCGCGCCTGAAGGGACAATCGCCGTCGCCGATGAGCAGACCTCCGGACGCGGGCGGCTAGGACGGAGCTGGGTAACGCCGCCGCGGGCGAACCTCGCGTCGACGCTCATCATGCACCCCAACCTCGACCACACGCGGCAGATATCGATGATCGCGCCGCTCGCGGTATGCGATGCCATCGAAGCCGACTGCGGCATCGTCGCCGATATCAAGTGGCCGAACGACGTGCACATCGCCGGTCGCAAGCTCGCAGGCGTGCTCATCGAGTCGACGCTTGAGCCCGGACCCCCGCTCGTCCTGGTCGGTACAGGCATCAACGTCAACTTCGACCCGGCCGAGCACGCCGAGATCCGCGACATTGCTACGAGCCTGCTCCGCGAGACGGGCCACCTGCACGACCGCGAGTCGGTTCTTGCCGCTTATGTTGCCAACTTCGAGCGGATGTACCTGGAGAGCGCCCGGGGCGTGTCGATGATGCCGCGATGGAAGAACCGCCTCGTGACGCTCGGCCAGCACGTCCACGCTTCGTGGCCCGGCGGCGAGGCAACGGGACTTGCGGAGGATGTCGATGACGATGGCGGCCTTATTGTCCGCATCGCGAGCGATGCAACGATCACCGTCCAAGCGGGTGACGTCACGCTGCGCCAATAGCGCGCCGTGCGCCTCAGATCTGCCGGAGGCGCTTGCTGTTTATCCCGATGAACAACACGATCAGCGTCGCCAGATCCGTAAAACAGGCCACCGTAACCTGCGGTCCAAACACGCTGATCAGGGCGCCCATCAGCAACGCGCTGAAAGGCGTGATGCCGCTCACCATGACGTAGAGCGACATCACTCGGCCTCGATACTCGTCGTCGACAATGAGCTGCACCATCACCTGGTTGAACATCAGGTAGATGCTGTTGGCGATGCCGGCGATGACAAGCAACGCGAACGAGATCGCGTACTGGTTCGAGAGCGCGAATCCCGTAACGAGTGCCACGTAGACGAACGTCGTCCAGACCAGAATCTGCCCGCGCTTCTTGATGCCCGTGAGGTTAGCCGCGACGAGAGCGCCGACGATCGAGCCGTAGCCGACAGCCGATGCAAGGAAGCCAAATCCGAACGAGCCCACGTGTAGCACGTCTTTGGCGAACACGGGGATGAACTGTACATAGGGATACACGAGCAGCGCAGGGATGCCCGCCATCACAACTAACAGCAGCACGTCGCGGTTGGACCGGGCGTACAGAGCCCATCCATCATGCTGTTGAGGACGGTTGTGCCCGTCCGCGCGCTGGGCATGCCACGCGTTCTAATTCGCGACGTGGCCCAGACCGAGAACGAGTACGCCGCCGCCTGCACGATGAAGGCCGCCTGGATGCCGAATATCGCAATCAGCGCGCCCGCGAGCGACGGCCCTACGATGCGCATGGTGTTCGACCCGAGCGAGTTCACGGCCACCGCGTTTGGCAGGTCTTCGGCGCCGACAACGTCGTAGATCATCACCTGGCGGGCCGGTTGGTTCACCGCGTCGCCGAATCCCTCGACGGCCGAGAGCGGATACAGCATCCACACGGCGATGACATCGGTGATGATCAACGCCGCGACGAGGATCGCCACGCTCGCGCTGATCGTCGTCATGACCATCAGCACCGACCTCCGGCTGAACCGGTCTGTGATGGTGCCCGCGAACGGCGAGATGACGACGGCCGTGACGCCGCGTACGAATCCGACCGCGCCGACCTGGAAGGCCGATCCGGTCAGGCTGAAGACGAGATATCCCTGCGCGGCGAACTGGATCCACTGGCCGAGCATGGTGCCGACGTTGCCGATCCAGAGGACGCGGAAGTCGGGAATGCGAAGCGTGTAGAACGTCCGCGCACCGTAACCGCGGATGCCCGTCCTTGCGGGAAGCGCAGTTGTCTGCGGCGCGGCCATGCGGGCGGTCCTGTTCTGATTTAAGAGTGACGAGGGACAGCACAGGATAACGGACGCCCGCGGCCGGTGCGAGGCACCGCCAGCGCGGGCAGCTCACAGCCCATCGTTACGGTCGCGGCCCGCGGCGTCAGCCCTTCGCGCGCTCGCCGTAGTCGCCAAACGGCGCGTCGCGCCGCCGCACCGCCTCGCGGAAGCCTTCTTTCATCGCCATGTCGCGCCAGGCGATGCCCTCCGGCGTGTGCCGCGCGGCGCCATCGAACAGTGTCCCGATGATTTGGCTCGTACGAAGGCCCATGTTCTCGTATGCCTGATTCACAAGGAGCTTGCTCATCACGAGCTGGTTCAACGGGATCGTGGCGAGCTTTCGGGCCATTGCCTCAGCCTCGTCGGCTAGCTGGCTCGCCGGCACGGCTTTCGAGGCGAGGCCGAGGCGTTCTGCCTCAACGCCCGTGAGAGACTCTCCCGTGAGCATCAGCCGCTTGGCGTGCTCAAGCCCCAGCCGGTAGACCCACATCACCGTGGTTGGCTCGCCCCAGACGCGCGCCGGCGGATAGCCGATATGAGCATCGTCGGCCATGTAGATCAGATCGCTGCACAGGGCGAGGTCCGTGCCGCCGCCGACGCACCAGCCGTGCACCTGCGCGATCACGGGCTTCGGGCTCTCCCACAGCGCCATGTACGCGCGCACGTTGCGCGACATGCCGATGTAGTCGCGCACTGGGATCCCAATTGCCCGACATCGCGCGCTGAGAGGCGTCCTCGGCGCGCGTACCCCAATCGAGGTCATAGCCCGCGCAAAACGCCCGCCCGGCGCCGTTGAGGATCATCACGCGCACGTCGCTGTCCTCGTTCGCCGCGATAACAGCGCCCCGAAGATCGGCTACGAGCTGGCCGTTGATGGCGTTAAGGCGCTCAGGCCGGTTGAGCGTGATACGCGCGATGCCCTCAGATGCGGCGTATTCGACCGTTTCGAAGCTCATACGCGTCTCTCCATCCCAGGGGCAACGAGCCACCCACACGGTTCTTCAGCGGACTCAGATCAGCGATCTAGCTGAAGTACTGGCTGCTTCCGAGTGATATCCCTGATTTGCGGCGCCCCACCGTGAGGCCGTACACTTGCCATATAACAAGAGCATCTTCAGTAAACGTCCGCTGCGATTGCATCCCCCGAACAAGCTCTGAATCCATTCGCACTGGTCGTCGAGAAGATCTATCTGGAAGATTTATCTTCTGACGAAAGGTATCCGTTTGTCCTCGTTTCGTGAATTCCCACTTCGGCCGGCAAGCCAGAAGGCGCTTGCGGTCATGCAGATTGAAACCCCCACTGAAATCCAGGCTCTCTCCATCCCTCCCCTGCTCGAAGGAAAAGACGTACTCGGTCAGGCCTACACGGGCTCCGGCAAGACGCTCGCATTCGGGCTGCCGCTCATGGAGCGGATCGACACATCGAACAAGTGGCTCCAGGCGCTCGTCCTGGTGCCCACCCGCGAGTTGGCGCAGCAGGTCGGCGGCGTGCTCGAGGAACTCAGCCGCGGCTCCAACATTCGCACCACGCTGATCTACGGCGGCAGGGCCTTCGGCCCGCAGCAGGACGCCATCTATGCGGGCGCGCAGGTGGTCGTGGGCACGCCCGGGCGCATCCTCGACCACCTGAACCGCGGTACCATGCGTCTGGACGGCGTCACGTACCTCGTGCTCGACGAGGCGGACGAGATGCTCGACCGCGGCTTCGGCCCGGACGTCGAACGCATCCTTGCGCAGACCAACCCCGACCGGCAGACAGCGCTCTTCTCCGCGACGACGCCGGAGTGGGTCCACAAGGTTTCCCAGAAGTACCTGAACAACCCCGTGGTCATCGAGACATCACAGGGCCAGGAGATCGAGCAGGGCCCCGACATCGACCACGTGGTGTACGAGGTATGGCGCGAAGACAAGCTCAACGTGCTGATACGGCTGCTCGACGAGCCGACGGAGGGCGCAACTCTCGTCTTCGGTCGCACCAAGCACGGCGTCCGCAACCTCGGCGTGAAGCTGCAGCGGATGGGCTATGACGTCGATGTTCTGCAGGGCAACCTCAGCCAGGGCCAGCGCGACCGGGTGATCTCACGCTTCCGCTCAGGGAAGACGCCGATCCTCCTCGCGACGAACGTCGCCGCCCGCGGCCTCGATGTGCTACACGTGACACGCGTCATCAACTTCGAACTACCGGAGACGCACGAGCTGTTTACGCACCGTGTCGGCCGCACCGGCCGCATGGGCCGCTCGGGCAGCGCAATCACGCTGCTCGGCCCCGCGGATCTGCCGAAGTGGCGTGAGATCGAGCGCGGGCTCGGGAAGCAGCTGCCGCGCATCACGCCGGAGGGCGAGCCGATCAAGGTCGCGCCGCCCAAGACGGCGATGCCCGGGCGCCGCCGCAGCGGTGGCTTCGGGCCGCGCCGCCGCACCTTCGCAGGCGCTCGCCGCTAAGCCGCGCGAATCGACCGCCTCCACACCCGGCGCTACGATGGCATCCTACGAAAGGAGCCGTCACATGCCGTACGCCCACACGTTGTTTGATATCGACCGCGATGCGCACGTTGCAACCGTCACGCTGAATAGGCCCGACCGGCTCAACGCGATCGGACAAGATGACGCCGCAGACATTCTGGCGATCTGCGACGAGCTCCAGCGCGACGACGACATCTGGGTCGCGATCTGGACCGGCGCCGGCCGCGCGTTCTGCTCCGGCGCGGACGTCTCCGGCGGGCCCCGCCCGTCCCTCGAAGGCGCAAGCCTCAGCCGCCTGCTGGACGAGGGATCCTGGATCGCCCGCCAGGCCGAGGCGCTCTACGGCGTCGACAAACCCATGATCGCCGCCGTGAACGGCGTGGCCGCCGGTGCCGGCTTCGCGCTCGCACTGACGTGCGACGTGCGCATCGGAGGCGAGGCCGCGCAGTTCGTCACCGTTTTCCAGGAGCGCAACCTCCCACCGGAAGGCGGCATGTCGTGGCTGCTCCCGCGGGTCGTCGGTCTGAGCCGTGCGCTCGACCTATCGCTCACCAGCCGGCGCGTCGATGCGAAGGAAGCGCTGCGGATCGGCGTGCTCGACCGCGTAGTGCCTGACGCGCAGCTCCTCGATGAAACGCGTGCGTACGCCGCGCAGATCTGCGCCATCCCGCCAGGCGCGGCCCGCGTCTCGAAGCGGGCGATGCGCGCGGGCCTCACCTCGACGTTGAGTGAGGCGCTTCGCTACGAATCGCGGCTCGGCTCACTCACCTCGCGTGCTCGCGACGACGCCAAAGAGGCGATCCAGTCATTCGTCGAAAAGCGCCAGCCGCGCTACACCGGGCACTAACTCTGCGGCCGCATGAACGTCCGGTACGGGGCGACGGTCTCGAAGCCCATACGACGGTAGATCGGCGCGCCCATCTCGGACGCTTGCAGGCTCGCGAACGCCGCGCCCCTCTCGATCCCGCGCCGCACAGCGTGCCATGTGAGGGCCTCGCCGTAGCCGTGCCCGCGATGCGCCGCCAGCGTCGCGACGTTGTACACGCCCGCTACCCCATGGCTGCGGAACAGCGCCGATGTGCAGACAGGCGTCCCGTCCGCGTAGCCGACGTACAGCTCGAAGTCCGGGACATCGAGCATACGCGGGCCCAGGAGTTTGCGCCCCGCGCTGATTGGCATTCCGAAGGCGGCGGCGATGACTTCGATGTGGTCGCCGAGCATCCGTTCGTCGCCCACGGTACGCATGTCGAGTCCGCCGGCAGCGATCGGCGGAGCGGGCGAGGTCAGCACCATCCCAGGGACCGTGTCGCTGTACGGAAGCCCCAGCGATTCGAGTGCGGCCTCTGCATCTACGTCGACGCCTTCCCGCACACGGACGACGAACGGCATTCGATGCGCGTCGTAGTATTCGATCGCATGCCGGAGTGTCGATGTCGGTGTCACGATCGGCCCCGTAATGAAGGCAATGTTGAACCAGGCCACCGGTATGCCGCTGTTGATCACCAGGACGTTGTCAGCCTCACGAACTTCGGCGCCGTCCATTGCCCGCGCCAGCACGCGCCACGAGTCGAAGTAGTTGGCATCGGCGCGACGGATGATCTCGTGTTGATCCACGGAGCCTCTCGTTGATTTTGCGTGTTCCATTGAACGACCGGAGTGCATCATCCCGGTCCCCTAGAAGGGAAGGATAGGTAAGCTACCCGTGCGGCGCACAGTATAGCCACGGCGAAGCGAGCAGGTGCGCGGGTCTGAGGCTGGCATGTGCAATTCAACCTGTGACGAGTGCCGCACGATCGAGCGCTTCCGTGACCGATACGGGAGCGCCGCAACCGCCGTGGAACGCGCCATCGAGCGTGCCGTCATCGGCGCAGAAGTGGGCGCAAACGGCTACACGACGGTCGCGCAGGCTGATGAGCTCGGACGGCTCCTCCGACTTGGGCCGGGGACCCGCTTGCTCGACATAGGCTGCGGCCGCGGCTATCCCGGGCTGTACCTGGCGAAGACCACCCGTTGCGACGTCGTCGGAACAGACCTCCCGCTCCCGAGCCTGCGGGCCGGTGCGAGGCGCATCGGCCGCGATCGCACAACGCGCCGGGCGGCGTTGCTCGCGGCCAGCGCGGTGCGTCTGCCGTTTCGCGCGCAGACATTTGACGCCATCGTCCACACCGACGTGCTCTGTTGCCTGCGGCCGAAGCTGTCGGTGCTCCGCACGTGCCACGACCTCCTTCGGCCCGGCGGGCGGATGGCCTTCACGACGATCTACATCGCCCCGGGGGTGAGTGAGCGCGACTATCGGCGCGCCGCGAGGGCGCGGGGCCGCGGCGCCGCCGAAAAGCGCGAGATGCTCGAATTGGTCATCACGGCGGGCTTCACGAACGTACGCGAGCGTGATGTCACCGCCGCCTTCGCCCGCACGACGCGCGCCTACATCGGTGCCGCTGAGAAGTACGCGGAGCAGCTTCGAGCCGCATGGGGCGAGACGCGCTTCGCCGAATCACGGCGCAGCCGCCGCGCGACGCTGGCGCTAATCGAGGAAGGCGTGTTGCGACGCGGCCTCTTCACCGCCCGGCGATCGGCGTCGCGGATATGACCTCTGCGATGTGGGATTGGTGGAGCGGGGGACGGGGCTCGAACCCGCAACATCCAGCTTGGAAGGCTAGCGCTCTACCAGTTGAGCTACCCCCGCTCGATTGCCTGAGTATACCGAGGCCGCCCGATCACGGCGTCGCCGTTGGCGTCGGCGGCTGCAGCGCCTGCGCGATCGCCTCGGGCAACCGCAGCCATGTCCCCGCCGCCCAGCCGTTGAAGCCGTCACCGGCGATGCGCCACCACGTGAACGTCTCCGCATCGACAGGACCTTCCTGGACAATCGCCGTCGTGCCGTCCGGCAGGCAA
Organism: uncultured Chloroflexia bacterium; assembly: GCA_963736015.1. Lineage (GTDB taxonomy): Bacteria > Chloroflexota > Dehalococcoidia > DSTF01 > JACRBR01 > CAVTNG01. The sequence continues at coordinate 384,468 of CAVTNG010000010.1, forward strand.
CTGAGCTGATTGCCCTGCTGAGTCGGTTGCTCCCGGACCCGCAGGCAGTCCGAATCACCCACACCGATGACGACGACGTTGTCGCCGACCTGCAACGGCCAGTCGATGATCGTGCCGGGACCCGCGTTGGGATCCCTGTTCTTGACCGACAGCACCGTCCAGCCGGTGGGCGTATGCTCGACGAGCGCCAGCGCCGTGTTGTCGGAGAACGTCGGCCCCAGAAAGAACGCTTTGCGGGTGCCGCGGCTGCCGGCCTCGGTCACGCAGAGCTTCCCGACATCGACGCCCGGCTTCGCGTTGCTGCAGTCGCCGACGTAATCAACATTCCGGTTCGTCCGCACCCAGTCGCCGATCACTTCGATGGGAGACGGCTCGGCCGGCGTCGGCGTGGCCTTCGGCTCGCTGCTGCCGCCCGAACAGGCGGCCGCGGACAGCACGGTGAGTAATATCGCCAGAAGCGAAACGGCGCGGATCGACATGGGATCTTCGCTCCCTACTCCCCGCCCTGCGCAAAAGCATAGCGAGCGAAGAAGTCATCGTGCACGCGACGCCCGCCCGCCGCGAACGTCGCGCTGGTGATCCGCATCGGGCGGCCATCGCGGTCCGATGCGGAACCGCCTGCCTCGCGCACCAGCAGTAGGCCCGCCGCGACGTCCCATGGCGAGACGTTCATATGTGTGTACAGGTCGATGCGCCCGCAAGCAGCGTACGCCAGCCCAAGCGCGGCGCTGCCAGTGATACGGATCCCTTGCACGCGCGGAAAGATGCGCCGCATCAGGTCGAGTTGCAACAGCCCCGCAGAGTCGTCGTAACCCAGGTCGACGCTGATGACCGACGAGAACACATCGGGCTTGTCGGAGGCCCGTATCGCGGTATCGTTGCAGAACGCGCCTTCACCTTCGATCGCCCAGAAGCCTTCGGCGTGCACAGCGTCGTAGTGAGGCCTACCACAGGCTCACCATCGCGGCAGAGGGCGACGTTCGTGCACCAAAACGGGATGCCGCACGCGTAGTTCTTCGTACCGTCAATCGGGTCGATGACCCAGGTCCACCCGGAGCTTGCGTCGGTGTCCGATGCCGTCTCTTCGGACAGGATCTTGTGCTGGGGGTACTCCGTCTCGAGGATCGCCTTCACCCGGAGCTCCGCCTCGATATCGGTGGCTGTGACGATGTTGCGGTGCCCCTTTACGTCGATCGTGTGCTCGCCGCGGAAGCGCTCGAGCGCCAAGTCGCCGGCGGCGCGCGCGCAGCGCCAGGCGACGTCCATTGCGGATGCACCGGACTCAGACGCCGGTATCGCGGCTGCGCTCATCGCCTGAGACGCATGAGGATGAACGGCGTCAAGCCGGAACGCGCGTCGAGAAGACGTCCCTCAGCGCGCTCGCGCACTCGGCGAGGGCGTCCTGCCCCTGCCGTACGAAGTCGCGAAGCTGCACAAACCCGTGCACCATCCCGTCGTAGCGGGAGAGCGTCGTGGGAACGCCGGCCTCGATGAGGCGCTGTCGCGTAGGCGTCGCCCTCGTCGCGCAGCGGGTCGAACTCGGCGGTGATGACGAGCGCGGGCGGCAGTCCGGCGAGCGTATCGGCGAGGATCGGCGCCGCGTAGGGGTTCCGCGCGTCGTCGTCCGAGCGGATGTACTGGAGCCAAAACCAGCGCATCACATCCTGCGACAGCAGATACCCGGCGGCGTTGTCCTTGTACGAGGGGCGCTCGAAGTCGCGTTCGATGACGGGATAGATCAGCAGTTGGAACACGAGGTCCGGCCCGCCCTGATCGCGCGCCATGAGCGATACCACCGCCGCGAGGTTGCCTCCAGCACTGTCGCCGCCGACGGCGATGCGGGAAGCATCGGCGCCGAACTCGGACGCGTGCGCCGAAACGTACGCCACGGCAGCGTAGGCGTCGTCGGCGGCTGCCGGGAACTTCGCCTCGGGCGCGAGTCGATATTCGACGGACACGACGACGCAGTTCGCGCTGTTCGCGAGCGTCCGGCAGATTGGGTCGTGCGACTCGATATCGCCGATAACCCATCCCCCGCCGTGAAAGAACACAAGGGCCGGCAGCGGATCGGTACTCTCGGGGCGGTACACGCGCACGGGTAGCTCGCCGGCGGGGCCCGGAATCATGCGGTCTTCGATGTGCGCCACCGCTTCGGGGTTATCTGGCCGGACTCGGAGGGCGCGGTACGCCTCGCGCGCCGCCGCGACCGACTCCATGCGGATCATGTCATCGAGACTGAGTGGCGACTGTTGCAGGATCAGCTGCACGACCGGATCAAGCGGCATTTCAACGTCCTCCCTGGTCGCATGATGCTACGTGCGGCCCGCGCGTCGCGTCAACTCGCTCAATTCAGCCCGGCGGGAGGTACGTTACCGACCGCCTCGGGCAGCCACACCGCGAGCAGATCCTCGAGCGCGCCGGCGTCCTGCACGAGAGAGTGATCTGACTCGGCATACAGGACCAGCCGCTTCGGCTCGACCGCGCGAGCGTGTATGTCCTCGCTTGCGCTGTAGTCGAGCACGCCGTCGCGCATCCCGTGGACGAGCAGGAGCGGCTTGCCGAGATGCTCCACCGTCCGGGTGCCATGGAGCTGCGGCGACAGCGCGGCGACGCCAGCGACCTGCGGCGAGAGCTCCCCCGCCTTGATCACGACGGCTCCGCCGAACGAGTGCCCGACGAGTGCGATCCCGCCCGTCGCGCCCATGCCGCGGAGCAGCGACACACCGGCCAGCACATCGAGCACGCACTCCTGCAGGTCGCCAGGGCGGCGATAGTGCAGGCGCAGCCCCGAGAGCTGCGGCCGCAGCCGGTCCGCCAGCCGGCCATAGATATCGTTCGCGGGCCCCTCGAACCCGCCCATCGCCCCACCGACGTAAATCGCCGCGCCCGGGCCGGTGGCGCATGGGTGCAGGATCGCGCGGATCTCTCCGCGCGTCGTGCTCACCAGGACGCGAAGGTTGCCGTCAGGTTCAGGGTGCGCGCCGACACTCTCGATAGCGAGCTCGAGGTCCGCGTCGTCAGGTCGGGCCTGGTCTTCCGCATCGGACATAGGCCGGTATTACTCTCGCGCAGCATGCGACGTCAAGCGGGCGTCGTGTGCGTTGCTGCGGAAGGCAGCTCTGGGCTCAGGCGGCTGCAGTCGGCGCCTGGCCGCGCTTAGCATGATCTTCGACGACCATGCGCGCGACCTCGTCGCCCATCTTGATGCTGTAGTTCTGGCCCCGATCCTCCGGGTAGATCTGCGTCATCGTCTCCAGGTACAGGCCATCGATCGGCGTGCGGTGGTCGGGCCGGTACTCGCTGTACTCCAGGCCGATGATCGGCTGCGCATACGGCGCCTTGAAGAGCCAGCGCTGCTTCACCCAGTCCGATGAGAACGCCGGGTTCACGCGCTTCAACGCCGGCTCGAAGATCTGCCATAACTCGGTCTCGTCCATCGCGAAGTACGGGTGATCCTGACGCAGGTAGTTCGAGATGTAGAGGATGTGATCGCCGCCGTAGTTCTCGGTTCCGATGAAGTTCGTGTGTTCCACCAGCGCCAGGAACGGCATCTCACGGTCGCCGATGTTCATCCAGTAGATCGGCGAGAGCGAGCGCGACATCGTCACGACCATGCAGACGGCCCCCTGCCACCGCACGTGGTCGAGCTTCGCGGCGTAATCATCGGGCAGCTGCGGTGCCAGCTTCTTGAACAGCAGCGACGGCAGCGCCGCGACCACGGCGTCGGCTTCGACCGTCGCGCCGTCGGCGAGCACGATACCCGTCGCGCGATTGCCGTCCGCCGTGATCTGCTGCACGGCCGCGTTGAGGTGGACTGCGACGCCACCATCCCGCATGCGCCGCTCCATCTCGTCGATGTAGAGCGCGAAGCTGCCCGATCGAGGTAGCCCAGCCGCTCCTTCTGCGACACGCCCTGCCGCGACTGGAAGCGCAGATGGATCTTGCTCCAGAGCCACGCCATCGCCACCTGGTCGTAGGCGTCGCCGTACTTGCCTTCGAGCAGCGGACCCCAGACCTTCTCGAACACCTTCTTCGAGACGTTCTTCTCGATCCAGTCCTTGCACGTGATGCGCTCGAACTCCGCCCAGTCCTCTTGGCCGCGCAGCCGCACGCCCATGAGGCCGAGCTTCACGCGGTCGATGAACGGCAGCGGCTCGAAGCGCGCGAGGTCCAGCGGCGTCGACGAAGGGGTAGATCTTGCCGTCGTCGAACCAGCCGACCTTCGACTCGATCCAGTTCAGCCGGTCGCCCAGCCCGAGCTCGCCGATCAGGTCGATGATCGTCGTGTCGGTCGATGAAGAGGTGGTGGTAGTACGCCTCGAGGCGCGTGCCGCCGACCTCGAACGTCCGCACGAGGCCGCCCAGCGCGTCGCTGGCCTCGTAAAGCGCAACCTCGTGCCCGCCCTGCATCAGCCGGTACGCCGTCGTCATTCCGGCAACGCCGCCGCCGATGACGCAGACCTTCACTTCGGGACGGTCCCCTCGACGGCAGGCTGTGCGCGGACGACACGACCCGCAGCGGCGGGCTCTTCTGCTGCCGTCGCGTTCGCGGGCGCCGGCTCAGGTTCCGCCTTCGTGCCGCCGCTGAGCATGTCGCCGAAGCCCAGGTCCATCGACCACATCAGATAGAGCCCAATGATCACGATCGGGAAGATCAGCAGCGCGTGCAGGCCAATGGCGTATGCCGCTCGCAAGCTGCGGCGCCGCGCCGAACGCTACCACAGTGCGCGACACCACCAGCTCGAATGGCCCGATGCCGCCCTGCGAGGCGATGATCGCGATCGCAAGGTTCGCCGCCGCACAGAGCAGCAGGAAGACGTAGAACGGCTCGTGGATGCCGAACGCAAGCGCGACGATCCAGTACATCGTTGCCTCGAGCGTCCAGGAGATGAACGACATGGTCCAGGCGGCCGCCATGTCGACCGGACTGCGCAACGCCTGCAGACCCATCGAAGAACGACCCGAGCATGCCCTCCGCCTGGCTCGCGGAAGCGCTCCGGCGCGAAGCGGATGAATCATGCGCAGCAGGAAGCGGCGGCCGCTGCTCGAGAGCGCGAAGTAGAAGAGCAGGCCGATACCCAGGCCGAAGATCGCGGCCATCACCACGCCGAGTCCGGCGAAGTTCAGATCTTTACCGAACCCGACGGGGAAGTTGGCATCGCCGCCCGCCAGCGCCGCCACCACGAGCAGCATCGGCACGAGCGTCAGGCCGTCGAACATGCGGTCGACAAGGATCGTGCCGAAGCTCGCCGTCTTGCTGATCTTCTCGCGTTCGCCGAGCACGTAAGCGCGCGCGATCTCCCCTGCTCGCGCCGGGAGGAGGTTGTTGGCCATCAGGCCGATGATGACGACCGGATAGAGCCGGATGGTGCGCACCTTCTTGACGGGGCGCAGCAGGTATTGCCAGCGAATCGTGCGTACCCAGAGGCCCAGAAAGTAGACGGGCAACGAGGCCAGCACGAGCGCATAGTTGGCGTCCTGGAAGGCCTCCTTGACCTCGCCGAAGTCTGTGCTGCGCACGAAGAGCCCGATGAAGACGAGGCTGACGGCGACGCCGATCCAGAATCCCCGGGATTTGAGCAAACGGAACTCCTCGGGAGGCTCTCCCGCCGAACGTGGCTATGTTATGTTCGGCCGCGAGACTGCGAAATTATAGGGTTGCCCCCTAGGCGGATCAATTGACGGACAGTTACGGACGCGCTCCTTGCGGGGCGCGTCCGTCGGCTTATGTCACTTCACGACTTCCGCGATTGGTATCTTCCGCATCACCTGGCCTGTCGAGTCGGACACCAGCACGAAGCTCCCGTCCGTCGCGATGCCGATGGGCCGCGCGAGCTGGTTCTGCGCCTCAACCGGCACGTCGTACTCGCCTGCGGGCTGCCCGTTGGTGTCGAACACGCGAATCTTGCCGCTCTGTCGGGTTGGAGCAATTGGGTGGCGATGCGCACGGGTTCGGGTCGGTCACCAGCAAGCGGCCATCCGGTAGCAGGGCCATGTACGCGCGGTCCGTCACCTGATTGCTGCCCCAAGTCGGCACCTGGATCTCGCCCTTCGGCTGCAGGTCCTTGTCCAGGTGCACGATGCGCCGGTTCCAGTAGTCGGCGATGTAGATGTCGCCGCTCGCGCTCGCCACGACGCCGACCGGCTCGTTGAACTTCAGTGGATCGGGCGCATCTCCGTCCTGCGCCTTGCTGCCGATCTGGCGGATGAAGCCGCCGTCGGCGTCGTACTCCAGGACGCGCCCGTTGCCGGTGTCCGTGACGAGCACATGGTTATCCGCTGTTACGACGATCTCTCGTGGTCCGAACAGATGATATTCGTCGCAGTCCGGCACCGTCGTGCACGGCACGCCCCACGTCTTCACCTGGTTGAAATCCTTGTCCAGCTTGACGATCGTGTGATCCCAGGTGTCGGCGACAAACACGGTGCCGTCCGCGCCAACTGCGACGGACCACGGCTGCTTCAGGTTGAGGTCCGAAGACAGACCGCCCGCCGAGGCCACCCAGACGCCGTTCGGGTCGTACTTCTGGATGCGGTTGTTGTTCGTGTCCGCGACGTAGATGTTGCCGGCCGAGTCAAAGGTTACGTCAGACGGGCCGCTGAGCTGGCCGGGGGCGATGCCCGACTCACCGATGACGAGCTGCGTTCCTTCCTGGTGCGACGTCGGCCCCGCGGGCTGCGAGATGTCGACGTAGCCCTTCGGGAAGAACGCGACGGAGATCGACTCGCCCAGGGGCGACGGGATCGTGCGGCGCACCCAGTAGTCGAGCCAGTAGGAGGCTCGCCGGAGAAGAGGTCCTTGAAGAAGTCGCGCGATGAATACTCGCCCGTCGGCGCCGCGGTAGTCCTCCGGGAACCAGCGCCGGTGGTGGAACGGCGTCTGATCGTAGTCGCCGGTGACGTGCACGTTCGATGCGTCGTTCTTGTTGGCGATGACGATTGCGTTCGCCGGCGCCTGGTAGTCCGGCTGGATCGCCGGATACTCGACGTTCTTGTAGTCGCGCAGGTACCAGGCCCAGGGCCATGTGAACCCGTCGGTCGAGTCGACGACGATCTTCACGTTCTTGCCCTGGCCGCTGTCGCGCGCGAACTGGTCGATCTTGTTCATCAGCACGGGAATGTCACCCGAGGTCTGTGTATAGACCAGCAGTTCGACCGGCACATCGCCGTGGTCGCGGACGGTCGTTCGCGGCGCTAAACTCGCCCAGCTCCTTCGTCGTGAGGCCGCCGTGGCCCCATGATGCGAGAACAGCGGCGCGGATCGAGAACATGCTGAACGCGGCCACGAGCCGCACGACGGCGACCTGCATCGCCGTCTTACGGCTGTACCCGCTGAAGGCCCAGTACACCGCGGCGCCGGCCACGGCAGCAGGATCCACGCCACCGATCGACGCCACCTGGAACGGGCCCGACGATGATGAACACGAGAATCGACAGCGCGGACGCGAGCGCCGCGTAGAAGAACGGCGCGAGCCGCTCCATCGTCGGCAGGTCGTCGCGCAGGTCGCTCCGTTCGACGAGCTGGCCGACGAAGCGCCCGGCGAGGATGCACAGCGGCAGGGCGATGTGCACGTTGAGCCACGGCATCTTCTCGCCGGCGACAGTAAGTGCGAACGACGTGATCACGAGCCAGAAGATCAGGAAGCGATCGAATACGTCCATGTCGAACAGGAACGTCGACAGCAGCACGATTCCGAACGGCAGGATGATGTGGAAAAGCGAAACCTTCGCGACGTCCGGACCGGGCGGAAGCAGGAGCAGGACGATGATCGAAGCGACAATCGCCGCCACGATGCCGGCGTTTCGGACATTGCCGCGGATGGCGTAGTACGCCATCGCTGCCAGCGAGAAGCCGAGCGTGAGAAATTCGTACACGGGGATGGTGATGAAGTAGTAGTAGTCGGGCTGGTTCCCGCGCCGCACGTCCTGCTGGCTGATCCAGTAGTCCGCTGATCCCCACAGGCCGGACATGAACCCGTGAATGTTTGTGAAGAACGTCGTGTACAGCAGGATCACCGGGATCCAGAAGCAGGCCGCGGCGATGAGCCAGGTCTTCGGCTTCCACATCAAGCCGATGATCGTCGAGATGATGATCATGCCGAAGACGGAGATCATCGCCGCCGTGAATTCGTGGTCGGCGATGTGGTAGTTGCCGGCGTCGTTGTTGCCCGTGGGCCAGTCGTTGTTGCGCCAGTGGTCGCCCAGCAGCGGGAAGAGCTGGAACAGCGCCGCGTAGAACGGAAGCGCCAGGGAGCCCATGGCGACGAGCAGAGTCGGCCTCGGGTGGCACTGTCGTTCAGTTCGTATTTCTCGCGCCATCCGCGTGAGCGGCCCAGACCCCCAGCCGATGGCGATCGCCCAGGCGATGAGCATCGCCCAACGTCAGGAGACGCGAACAGCACATTCGACATGCCGCTTGATTTCGCGCGGATTCCCTTCGCGATGTGCATCGCCAGCATGTAGTCCAGGAACACCAGGAACGCGAGCACAGTCAAGAACGTCGTCTCCTTCGTCAGAAGGAGAGCGGCCATGAAGGCGATCGTCAGGTAGAGGAACTTGTTCTCCTGCGTCGCCAGGTAGCGCCACATGAAGATGACGATGCCCAGCGTCCAGAACGCCGTGTAGATGTCCTCGCGCGTGAAGCGGCTGTAGTAGAGGATCGTCGGCGAAAAGCAGAGGAACATCGCCGCGGCTATGGCGCCGATGCGGCCCAGGTGCTGCGCGGAAGAAGAACGGCATGATCACCATCGCCGTCCCCATCGTCGCGGCGAGCATGCGCGCCTGGTACTCGCCGTCGCCGAAGATGAACATCACGAAGCCGTTGCCGATGAACTGGAACGGCCCGTGCATGAAGGGGACGTGCTCGTACCCGTGGTCGCTCGGGATGTTGAACGTGAAGACGTCCCTCAGCGCCTGGGTGAAGCCGTAGCTGAAGAACCCATGGAGGCTCTCGTCGTGGTGCATCGCACGGGAGCCCAGGTCGTAGAAGCGGAGGATGGCTGCGAACAGGCCGAGCACCGCGTAGGCGGTGATTTCCCAGTATTTCGAGGCCAGCAGGGCCAGCCGGTCTCTCGTCTCGTCGTTGAGTGCGAACGCCTTTAGCCGCTCGCCGGTCGTCCCCGTATAGGGGACGTTAGGTTCCTGTGCGCTCATCCGCCCCTCGTCCTCACTGGCCGCAGCCCGCCGCCGTCGTCGCACCGCCGGCACGGGCTCGATATATGGTAACCGTTCCGCACTGAAACACGACCGGCAGCGATGTGAACTTGTCCATCCCCGTGTCGCCGTAGGTTCTACGCTCAACGTCGCCCACGTAGACGTACGTCACGCCGTACTTGTCGAGAATCTGGCGCATCTGATTGGCATCGGTCGTGCTGTACAGCGTATTAACATCCTCGAATCTGCCGGCGCAGGCCGTGCAGTTCCCGCTGCGCCACTGGTCTTCGTGGCCCTTCCAACCCAGGATGGCCGGAGCGCCGCTCCCCATCGAGATGCGGGCGAACGTGTCTTTCGTGAAGTAATCGCCACCCACGGCCTCCGCGATCACTATGTCCTGTCCCTGGGACCGGTCGCTGAGCCAGTCGATGCCCGCGCGCTCGTTCGAGGAGAGGTAGTCCAGCGCGTGGAAGTCAGCCATCGAACGTGTGGGCGCGGTTAAAGGTCGCGCCGAGCGGGTACGCCGCAGCGCCGAGCAGCACCACTGCGGCCAGCCCAGCCCAGGCGTAGCGGTACGGCGCCTCCCGCGGGAAGTGCAGGCTCCAGCGCGAGGCCACGTAGTACAGCGAGAAGCCCGCGGCGAGGGCGAGCATCAGCCACGCCTGGTAGTAGAGCTTGAAGACGGTGTTCATGCGGTTGTTGAACACGTCGCCGACGAAGAAGAACTCCGTGCCGAGGATCAACAGAAGCGCTGTGCCGGCCAGCAGAAGCGCGAAGATCGCCGGCACACGCTCCGCCCGCTCGTCATCGGACGTCAGCTCGAGCCACAGCGCCACCAGCGTCGCCGTGAGCGCGGCGGCGATGAACAGCGCGCTGAGCCAGGCGACGCCACGATCCGCGAGCTGCGCACCGAGGCCGCCGGGGCTCACGCCGAGCTTGTGGCTGTCGATCACGTGCTCGAAAGCGAAAAGCAGCACCCAGCCCACGATGACGATGAGCGCGGGGACAGCGGCAGTCGCGATCATGCGCGGGCTGATCCGCGCACGCCCCGCGAGCAGCCTCGCGCCAACGAACGGCAGGACGATCGCGAAGAGTGGCCCCCAGAACAGCAGCAGGTGGAACGGGCGCGTCGCCGGAACCGTGATGCCATCGTTCGAGATAACGGCGCCGATCCCATCGGCCTGCGAGGTGAAGCCGGCGTAGAACGGGATGTACAGGAGCACGCCGAGAATGAGCAGCGGCGCCGCGAACGTCAGCGTCTGCACGAAGAGGTCGAGCGTAATGCCGCGGATGCGGGCGAAGTTGCTCACGAACGCCGCGGCGACGACGAAGAACGCCAGCGTCGCGATGTCCCACGTGTTCAGGAACGCCAGTCCGCCGAGGAAGACGCGCCGTCGCGACCAGCGCCAGCGGCCGCTCCAGCCAGTACGTGATATCGAGCGCCTCCGGGCTGCGGTACAGCGCCAGCGCCGCGCCGATCACAAGCAGCACGAACGGCAGCGCCATCACGTGCGGGTGAAGGTCGCCGAGAACGAAGGAGAACATCGGGAACTCGGTGATGCCCTGGAAGCCCTCGTGGTTCAGGGGATAGATGCGCGAGGCGCGGAAGAACCCGAAGAAGCTCGATGGATACCAGGCATGCTTCGGCAGGTCTGCGCTGAGGCCTTCGATGTCGACCCAGTCGTAGAAGCTCTTGCCGCCGATCCCGTACGCCGACAGGAACTCGAGCACGTACTCGAAGTTGCCCATCACGACGAGCATGAGCCCGCCCGCCAGACCGAAGACAGGCGGACGCCAGTTGAATCGCTGCGTCGTGGGCGCGGTTGCAGCTGCTACCGGCGGCACCGCGGGCGCTGCCGGTAGCTCGGCGACGGGCGCCATCGCCGGCGCGATGGCGCTGACTCGGCCGCGACTGCGGCCGGTGCCGATTCCTGGATCAACGTCGCCGTGCCTTCATGCAGCGCCCGGTCATATTCGTTCCGCGATGCTGGCTCCGCGAGCACGCGGTACGCCGCCTCGATCTCTTCGAGGCGCGCCGTCGCAACGGGATCGCTGTCGATCCGCGCGCGCGTTTTTCCCGCCAGCGACTCGTGTGCGCGCGCGATCTGGTCCGTTGACGCGCGCGGTGTCACCCCCAGCACGGCGTAGTATGAGCGGGGCTGCGGCGCGCGGCCGTCACGCACCGCTCGTATCTTCATCGCGCGCGGTTTCGGCGGCTGCGGCGCTCGTGGCTCTCCCGTATCGATCGCAGACTCGCGCAGCGCCACCAGGTTGTAGACAATGCCTGCCGCGCCGATGAACGCGAGCGCCGCGATCATCGCCAGACCCAGGTTGTAGGCGACGTCGACCGGTACACCCGCGAGCCGCCCGGTCATCGCGACGAGCAGGTAGCCGAAGTAGTAGTACGCAACGGTGTGGCCTGATAGCCACGGATCCTGCGGCGGGAAGTGCTCCGCGTGCGTGACCGCGTTCAGAAACATCATGTCCATCGGCTGCTCGGTGATGTTCGACGTACCCGACGAGCGATCGGGACCACACGGCGACCGCGAACACGACGATAAAGGCAACCTCGACGCCGAGGATGTAGTGCCAGTTGTCGCTCGCGCCCAGGCAAGCAGCTCGTCGCGCTCGCGGTAGGCAAAGAGCGCGGACATCGCCGCAAGCAGCGATCAGTGCCGTGAGCACGCCCCGGTTCGAGTTGGGAAGCAGGTGGATGCTGTTCAGCAGCCAGAAGAGGTAGCCCAGGAGCAGCAGCCGAAAACGCCTTCGAGAGGCTGTAGCCCCGATCCGGCAGGCGGCGAAAGAAGACGAGGCAAAGCGGCAGCATCGCAGCTGCCAGCAGCTCCAGGATCAGCCACCAGCGGACGGCTTCGCTCATACGGGTCGCAGGTTCAAACGCTCCGCGTGACGCGGTCTTGCATCGGTCGCGCGGCCGGGCGGGGATTCGGGCAGGGGATGCGGGGACACTTGATACTGCACGCTACTGGAACAGGGCTCCCACGAATTCCTCCGCATCGAAAGGCGTGAGGTCCTCAGGCTTCTCCCCCGTACCGATGAAGCGGACCGGAATCTGGAGCTGGTCCGACACGGCGAAGACGATGCCTCCCTTCGACGTGCCGTCAAGTTTCGTCAGGCAGAGCGCCGTAATGGGTACGACCTCGGCGAAGGCTTTGGCCTGCACGAGGGCGTTCTGGCCAGTGGTCGCGTCAAGTACGAGCATGACCTCGTCCGGACCCTCCGGCACCTTCCGCTCGATGACGCGGCGGATCTTGCCCAGCTCCTCCATCAGGTTGAACTTCGTATGCAGCCGGCCGGCCGTGTCGATGAGCACGACGTCGGCGCTCGCGGCTCTCGGCGGCGGACATCGCGTCGAACACGACGGCGCCCGGGTCGGCGCCCTGCTTGTGGGCCACGACGTCGGCCCCGACGACATCGCCCCAGCTCTTGAGCTGCTCGATGGCGGCCGCGCGGAAGGTGTCGGCGGCGGCGATGACCACCTTCTGCCCATCCTCGCGGTACGCCTGCGCCAGCTTGGCGACGCTCGTGGTCTTGCCCGTGCCGTTCACGCCGACGATCAACAGCACTGACCGGCCGCCCGGGCGGTGGCGGATCGTCTTCGCCCCACACGCGGCCTTTCTCGGCGCCGGCCTGCAACACGCTCACGAGTTCGTCCTGCAACAGCTGGCGGACGCGCTCGGGATCCTTCACCCGGTCGCGTTCGACGTGCATCTGCACTTCGCCGAGCACCTTGTGCGTCGTCGACACGCCGGTGTCGGCGCCGATGAGCATCTCCTCGAGTTCCTCCCATACCGCCTCGTCGATGTCTGCGCGGTCGAAGAGGCGCGCGATGTTGCCGAACCAGCCCTTGCGGGTGCGCTCGAGGGCCTGTTCCGTCTTCTCGTCGGCTTCTTTGGTACGGCTGAATATGCGCAGAATCGGGCGCCTCCTCGCCTCGCCAACATTCTAACGGGTTCACAGGCGAGACGTCGGGGAAGAGCGCCTAGTCGAGCTCGTCTTCGATGTCGGCAAGGCGCAGGCTGAGGACGCGCGACACGCTGTCCGCCGCCCATCGAGACGCCGTAGATCGTGTCGGCGTGCTCAATCGTGCGGCGGTTGTGTGTAATGATGATGAACTGCGTCCGCTGAGACAGTGCGCGCAATTCCTCCACAAAGCGGCCGACGTTCGCCTCATCAAGCGCCGCGTCCACCTCGTCGAGCACGCAGATCGGCGACGGGTTCGCCTGGAGCAGCGCAAAGAGCAGCGCGACGGCCGTGAGCGACCGCTCGCCGCCGGAGAGCAGGTTCAGCGAGCCGAGCTTCTTGCCCGGCGGCTGCGCCACGATCTCGATACCCGGCAGTCCATCGTCGCCCGATCTCGCCCAGTTCCAGGCGCGCCGTGCCGCCGCGGAAGAAGGCGTTGAAGTAGCGCTCGAACTCCGTGTTCACCTGCTTGAACGTCGTGCGGAATCGGTCGCGGATCACGGACTCGAGTTCTCCCACCGCCTGCTGGAGCTGATCCTCCGCCTGCTTCAGGTCGTTGAGCTGCCCGGACAAGAAGTCGTAGCGCTCGCGGTTCTCCTCGTACTCCGATGCCGCTTCTTCGTTGACGGGGCCGAGCGCTCGGATCTGGCCGCGCAGCTCCGCGATGCGGTCACGCATCGCAGGACGCATCGATCGTAGAGCCACCGCGGACCGGCGGGACGGGACCGTCATCGATCTCATCCGTGCGGAGCCACGACGGTGGTCCTGCCGTGGCTCCGGCCTCAACGGCAGCAACCTCGGGGTCTTCCCCTAGTTCGCGTTCAGGCGCTGGTTCGGGCTCAGGCGCCCGCTCCACCTCGCCGCCGGGCGTAGTGACGAACCCCTCCGACTCCAGCGTCTGGCGCAGCATCTCCAGCTCGTCCTGCCGTGTCCGCACGTCGTGCTCCGCATCGACGAACGCGCGCTCGCCCGAGCGTAGCTTCTCATTCGAGCGCGCCAGCTCCGCGACCATCTCCCGTTCGCGCGACTCGAATTGCGACAACTCTTCACGCGCCGGTCCCAGCTCGTCAGCGAGCGCCTTCGCGTCGATGGCCTTGGCGTCGCGCTCCGCTGTCGTCGCCGCGAGGCGCGCTTCGATCGCGCGCGCTTCGATCGCTGCCTGCTCCCGCTGCTCGCGCTTCGTCTCGACCTGGCGCGAGAGCCGGTCGCGAGCCGCACGCTGGCCTTCCGTCTCGAGGCGTTCGCTCCGGTACTCGCCATCGAGATGCGCGACGTTGCCCGACAGCTCCTGCGTCGTTGAGATCAGCGCTTCTCGTTCCTGCGCGAAGTTGGCGAGCTCACCGCGCGCCTGCTCCTCCGCCGCCGCCGATTCGCGCGCCACCGCTGTGTGGCGATCGCGCTCGCTCTCGGCGAGTACGCGCGATTCGCCCAGCGCGGCGATCTCCGCATCTCGTGCGAGGGTCGCACGGTCGATCGCCCTGAGCCTCGCGCGGAACGCCCCGAGCCGCTCTCGCGACGTCGCATGCTCCATCTCCAGCACGACCTTACGCTGACGCAGCTCGTCGAGCGCTAACGCCAGTTCGGCGCCCCTCCGCTCGGCCGCGGCGATGCCCGCTGCGCTTGCTGCCACCGCGGCTTCGCGCTGGGCGACCAGCGGACGCAGCCGTTCGAGCTCCAGCGGCAGCTCCTGCAGCTCGCGCTCGTGGTGGAATGCAACCTCGACGGCGGCAACGGTGCCCGCCGACACAGACCCGAGTGGCCGCAGCAGCACGCCGTCCGGCGTTACGACCGACGCCGCGAGCCCGCGCCGCACGACGCGCTCGGCGAGCGCCAGGTTCTGCACGACAACGGTGCGGCCGAGCAGCGTGTCGATGAGCTTCCGATATCGCGAGTCGCAGCGCACGAGTCCGGATGCGACGCCGATAATGCCGCGCTCCTTGATCAGGTTGAGCGCTCGATGCTCCTGGAAGGCGTCGAGTGCGAACATCGTTGCGCGCCCGGCATCTCCCTCGAGCAGCATGCTCGTCGCGAGGCGCATGTCTGCCTGATGTTCAAATACGACGGCGTACAGATTCTCAGCCAGCGCCGCATCGATCGCGCGCTCGAGTCCGTGCGGCACGCGAATCAGGTGATACACGAGGCCGATGACGCCCTGTAGCCTGATCTCCTCTGGCACCGATTCGCGCGGGAGCAGGTCGCCTGCCTCGAGGATCGCCTTGACGCCTGCGTCCGGCGCCTGCGGCCGCACATCGAGCTTTTCGATCGTATCGAAGCGGACCTCGGCGGCGTGCAGTTCCGAGCGTAGCTCTTGGAGCTCGGCTTCGGCCGAGGCGTGCTCGGTGCGGAGCTGGGCCAGCGCCACCGCCTCGCGCTCGCGATCATCGATCGCCCACGACAGCCGCGGGCCAATGAGCGCAAGCTCGCGCGTAACGCCGGCGTACGTCTTCGCCCAGGCCGCGAGTTCGGTGACGATGCCTACGCGCTCGGCCGCCGCGACCTCCCGCTCGCCACGCAGACGCGAGACGGTCTCATCCGCTTCGGTCATGCGGCGCGTGAGGTCCTGGACGAGGACAAGCGCGCGCGCCGCCGACTGCTCCGCCGCCATCGCCGCACGCTGCCGCTCAAGGATCTCGTCCTCGACCGCGCCGAGGCGCAAGCGTTGCGCGGCGAGCTCGTCCTGCGCCGCCTTCATGTCCCGTTCCAGCCGGACCGCGGCGTCGGTGTCCCTGATCTCGCCCATGGCTGAAAGTTCGGGCTCCAGCGTGACGAGTTCCGCGGCCAGCTCATCAATCCGTGCCGCCAGCATCTTCGCGCGCTCGCCATCCAGCGCGGCCCGCTGTTCGAGGTCGTGCGTGTAGTCCTGAAGGCTGCGCAGCCTCTCGTCGCGAATTGCGATCTCGCCGCGTCGCTCGTCGATCGCCGCGCGCAGCTGGCCGAGCCCGTCATCGTAGGCCTTCGCCTCCGCCTTGATCTGCTCGAACTCCTCCGAACGCTGGTCGCGGACCGCGACGGCCGCCACGAGCATGTCGTTGACTTCCCGCCACTGATGCGCGTACCAGGCGTGCAGCGCCGCGGCCAGTTCCTGAGCGAGTGCGCGATACTTCACCGCCCGGCCGGCCTGCCGCTCTAGCTGCGTGATGCGCGGCTCTATCTCGCGCACCAGTAGCCGCGCGCGGTCCATGTTCTCGCGTGTGGCCTTGAGCTTGTGCTGCGCGTCCTCCAGCTTCACGCGGTAGAGGCGCACGTCGGCGGCCTCTTCGATGAGGCCGCGGCGGTCCTCCGGACGCAGGCTTAGCACCTGCTCGACCATCCCCTGGCCCATGAACGCGTAGCTGTTCTGTCCGACCTGTGCCCGCAAGAACAGTTCGATCACGTCCTTGAGGCGCACTCTCGCGTTGTTGATCAGGTACTCGTTCTCACCGCTGCGATACGCCCGGCGCGTCACTACGACCTCGTCGTAGTCGATGGGCAGCCAGTGCTCGGCGTTGTCGAGCGTGATGCTGACTTCCGCCATGCCCATCGCCGCGCGCTTGTCGCTGCCGGCGAAGATCACGTCTTCCGTCTTGCGCGCCCGCAGCGTTCGGGAGGCGTGCTCGCCGAGCACCCAGCGCAGGGAGTCAGCGACGTTCGTCTTGCCGGTACCGTTTGGACCAACGACGCATGTCACGCCCGTGCCGAACTGGAGCGTCGTCTTGTTCGCGAAGCTCTTGAAGCCCTGCGCGTCGAGGCGCTTGAGATACACCTAGCTCGTTGCCTCCGCCGCTTCGATCTCGTCCAGCGCGACCTGCGCCGCTTCCTTCTCTGCCATCTGCTTGCTGCGCCCTTCGCCGCTGCCGAATGGCTTGCCGCCGACGAGTACCTGCACGGTAAATCGCCGCGCGTGGTCCGGCCCTTCGGACTTCACCAGGCGGTACGCTGGCGTCGTCTGCCAGCGTGACTGCACGATCTCCTGCAATCGCGACTTCGGGTCGTGCGGCATCCCGCGCTTGCGCAGCGCCTGCAGTTCCTCTCGCAGGCTGCGCTTGATGAAGGCGCGCGCGCCACGCATGCCCCCGTCCAGGAAGATCGCGCCGACGAGTGCCTCGTACGCTCGTGCCATGTTCGTCGGCCGCGTGCGTCCACCAGCCGCGTCCTCGCCGCGGCCGAGCTGCAGATACGAGCCCAGCTCGAACCGGCCGGCGGCGCGTGCGAGCGTGTCGCGCCGCACGAGATGAGCACGCAGCTCGGTGAGCTTGCCCTCGTCGACGAGCGGGTACTCGTTGTACAGCTGCTCGGCGACGACAACGCCGAGCGCGGCATCGCCCAGGAACTCAAGCCGTTCATTGGAGCCGACATCGATGCCCGGATTCTCGTTGAGATAGGACGTATGGACGAGCGCCTGCCGCAGGAGAGCCGGATTCTTGAACTTGAGGTGGAGACGGGCCTCGAGCTCTTTCCAGTCGGCCAAGCTTCTACCTCGCGCGCTGGGAAATGGCGCCGGGAAGTCTCCCGAAACTAAGACGACCGCCCGGAGCGGTCGCGAACTGCCTTCGTACGGAGGAGCGAACGGGAACCGGCCCGGCACGGCGGCGCCCCACCGCGCGCCAGCGGCACTCCCCCTGCCCAACTCGGTCGCGGCCATCGGGGGTCCCTTCCCCAGCACGTCCGCCCTTCCGATGAACCCACCGGCCGCCAAGCCGACGTGATCATAGGTACGCATCGGTCAGAGTGTCAAGCATCGGCTGCCATACTGAACAAATGGACGAGATCCAGGCCCGGCGTCTTCGTGTGCAGCTGCTCTCCGCGCTCCCTACCCCCACGCGAACCGCGCTGGACGCGCTCTCCGCAGCAACGCGAGGCGACGTTTACGCCGCTGGCGGCGTCGTCCGCGACGCGTTGCTTGATCGGCCGATCGTCGATCTCGACCTCGTGCTCGAAGACGATGCGATCGCCGCTGCACGCCGCGCGTTTCCCGGCGAACGGCTCGTGCTTCACGCGCGGTTCCGCACGGCCAGCGTCGTGATCGCCGGCACGCGCATCGACATCACGACGGCGCGTCGAGAGACGTACGCGCGCGTGGCGGCGCTCCCCGCGGTCGTGCCGGCTGCGGACATCGCCGACGACATGCGGCGGCGCGACTTCTCGATCAACGCGATGGCGCTGCGTCTCAGCGGGGCGGCCGCGCTGATCGATCCGTGCGGTGGCGCGACCGACCTGGAGCGCCGCGCGATCCGCGTGCTTCACGAGCGTTCGTTCATCGACGATCCGACTCGGATCTTTCGCGCCATCCGCTACGGCGCACGCCTCACGTTCGAGATCGAACCGGGGACGGCGCGCTTGCTCCGCGAAGGCCTGAGCGGGATCGACGCGCTGAGCGCAGAGCGACTACGCCGCGAGCTGGCACTCATCATCCGCGAGGAAAACGCCGCTGCGGCGCTGATCTCGGCCGACGCTCTGAGCGTGCTTCGAAACGCACATCCCGCGCTGGGATGGGACGAACGCCGCTCCGCCGCGCTCGGGCAGCGCCCGCCGCGCATCCCGCTGCTGCCGTTCGGTTTCGCACTCATGGCGCGCTCGGCGAGGCCGGACGAGGCAGCGTCGATCATCGCGCGCCTGCGATTGCGCCGGCACGAGGCCGAGGTCATCGCGGGTCTGCCCGCCGCGACAGCCATCGAGCCCATGCTGCGCCGTCAGAGCGCCAAGCCGTCCGGAATCGCCACTGCTGCTCGACCGGCATCCAGCGGCGGCCGTCGCCGCAGTCGGCCTCGCCTCGTCCGATGCGATTGTCAGGCAGGTGACCCTTCGCTACCTTAACGAGTGGCGTTACGTGAAGCCGAAATGAGCGGCGCCGACCTCCAGCAGTTCGGCGTACCCGTCGGGCCGTCTCTGGCGCGCGGATTGCAGCTGATACGTGCTGCGAAGCTCGATGGCTGGGCGCCAGACTTGCCCGATGAGGAGGCGATCGCGCTCCGGTTCGCGAAGAGCATCCGGGATTCGTCAGCGATGAACTCGGACGTGGAACTTCACCTCAATGGGGACTGACAGCGCGATCGAAGCGTGCAGCGTCTGCGGCGAGCTCATGGACGCCTCGATGCGGGCCGAGTGCAACTGGTGCGACGCAGCCTTTCACCTGAATCAGCGAAACGACACCGACGCCAAGGACTGTGGCGAGGTCTGGATCGATGAGCAGTACCTCGCGCTTCAGTTCGCCTGCAACAACTGCCTGCAGGCGGACGGCACCAGTCCGGCGTCTGGTGATCACGCACGCCCGAAAGCAGAGCAGCCGTCGCGACCGCGGCGTTATAAGCGGCGCGCCTGATGGCAACGACGCCCACCACGACGCTGAACAGCCGACGACCCAACGGTCTCTCAGCCCGAGCATGATGCGCCCGTCTATCCGCGCTGGAAGTGGCGGACGTTCCCGGTGTTCATGGCCTTCGTCTGCGGACTGCTCATCGCGAGCTTCGCCAACGGACAGCCGCAGAACGACCTCGCGGCCCTCGTCCAAATCCTGGCTGTCCTCGGACTCGGCTACTGCATCGCGCACCTGTTCGTCGTCAACGTCGTCATCGCCGGGCGGATCAAGCGCCGCGGCGCTGCGCTGGCGCGCGGCGAGACGCCGCCTGACGATCTTGAGACCGAGCTGGTCTACCCGGACGACAATGCACCTGCGTCGGAGGACTAGAGGTCGCGCCCGAACCAGGCGACTCCCGGCTCGGCACACGGCCACTCACCGCGCGAAAGCGGGCGGTACCCGAGCCGGATCCAGAAATACACCGCGATGCCGTGCGCCGCGGCAGCCGGAGCGAACACGCGACGCACGCCGGCTCGACGCAACGACGGCTCGATCATCGCAGCAGCCGCCATGCCGGCGCCACGTCGCGCCTCCGCCGGCGGCGTCGCCACGAGTTCGACGATGGCAGCGTTCGGCTGCGGTACCCCGATGCGCGCGACCACGACACCCACGCTCGCGCCTGCACGCTCGATGATCCACGCTCGCGCGCCGCGCTCCGTCCTGATCCGGCTCCGCAGCGTCGAGGCCACGATACCCTCGGCGCCGGCACCCGCCGCGGCGGGCGCTAGCCACGAATCGAGCCATGCATCGTCCGCCACCTTCAATTGCCGAAGCGAGACAGTCACGACGTGCCCTCCGCGTCCGAACGCGAGAGCCACGCCGTCACCTCGCGCGGCAAGTCGCGGAGCGGCGCTTCCTTCAGGTCGCACGGCGGCAGCGAGCGCAGGAACGATTCTCCGTATCGCTTGCTCCGCAGCCGCCGATCGAGCACCACGAGTACCCCGCGATCCGTCTTGCGCCGTATCAGCCGACCGAACCCCTGCTTGAAGCGCAGGATCGCCTGCGGCAGCGCGTATTGCTCGAACGGCGCGTCGAACAGCTCCGAGCGCGCATGGAACACCGGATCCGTCGGCACCGCGAACGGAAGCCGCGCGATGACGAGCAGCGACAGCGCCTCGCCGGTGATGTCGACGCCCTCCCAGAAGCTTGCTGCCCCGAGCAGCACCGTGCGATGCCGCTCCTTTAGTGCCGCCAGCAGCTGGCGTGGAGCTCCATCGATCCCCTGACCCAGCACGAGGATCTCCTCATCCTCGAGCTGTTTCTTGATGCCCTGGTACGCGGCACGCAGGGCGCTATGAGACGTGAAGAGTACGAGCGCGCGCCCGTCGCTCGCGCGCACGAGGTCGATCAGGCCCTCCTGGAGCGCGGCGAGGTAGCCCATCTGGTTCGGCTCGGGCATATCGCTCGGTGCAAGGATCAGCGTCGATGCGCGGTAATCGAACGGCGAGCCCAGCAGCAGCTCGCGCGCTTCCTCGAGTCCAGTCCGTCCCTTGATGTAGTCGAAGTGCTCGTCCGTGCTCAGCGTCGCGCTCGTGAGCACCACGCTCGCACGCGGCGCGAACAGGCCCGTGCTCAGCGTGTCCGCGACGGAGAGCGGCGCGCTCGCGAGCGACGGTGACGCGTCACGCCGCGAGAACGAGAGCCAGCAGATCGTGTCACGCTCGTCGCGCCCGATGATCTTCGAGAGACCGGCACGCAACGTCTCGCCTGCGTCGAGCAGCTCCGCTGTCTCAGCGATCACCGCATCGTAGTCCAGCACATCGTTTGGGTCTGCATCGGCGAGCGCGGCATGCAGCTCTTCGAGCACCCCGGACACCTGCGTGAGCGCCTCTTCGGTCTCGAACCACGAGGTCTCGATGCCCGCCCAGTCCGGCTGCACGCGCATCCCACGGTTGATCTGCAGGCGCTCGTCGTAGTCGCCGCCGCCCTCCGCGTGCTGCTGTCCGAACTCGACCAGGCTGCGCCCGAACGCCTGCACCGCCGGCCGCGCGCGCGACACCGATGCCGTCAGCGCGCTCGCCAGCGCCTGCAACCCCGGCGCCGATCCTGACAGATGCTGCGATACCCGTGTCGCCGCCCCGATCGTCGCAACGAGGCCGCCTTCACGGTCGCGCGCCGCACGCGTGTGAAGGCGATCGAGCCACGCGCTGACATCATCGGGCGAGGCGGTGAAGCCGAACTGGCGTGTCGCTTCGTCTTCCAGATGATGCGCTTCGTCGACCACGAGATGCTGGTACTCCGGCAGCACGTTCCCGCCCGCCCGCAGGTCGGACAGCAGCAGCGCGTGATTCACGATGAGGACGTGTGCACCTTCGGCGCGCCGACGCGCGCGATGCAGGAAACACGAGCCATCGCGCACGAACGCGCACTGCATCGACAGGCACCCGCCGTCCTGTGCACTTAGCCGGTCCCATGCGAAGTCATCCTCGCGCCGCAGGTTCAATTCGGCCCGGTCTCCAGTGTCGGTGAAACCTAACCAGAACAACAATCGTACGAGTACCCGCGCCTCTTCGGCATTGAGAGTGCCCGCATGCACGCCCGCCGACCAGCGCATAAGACACAGGTAGTTCCGCCGTCCCTTGAGTTGGGCAACGCGAAAGTCGTCCGGCGCGATGCCCGCCTGCGCCAGCAGGCGGCGCGCAATGGGGATGTCCTCTGAAAGCAACTGGTCCTGGAGATTGATCGTGTTCGTCGACACGATCGTGCGCGAGCGATTGCGCACCGCGTTGAGCGCCGATGGCACGAGGTACGCGAGCGACTTGCCAACACCGGTGCCCGCCTCAACGACGAGATGGTCACCCTCGGTGATCGCTTCCGTCACCGCCCGGGACATGCTCGCCTGCTCGGGGCGCTGCTCGAACCCGGCGATCGCTTCGCGAGCGGCCGACGATGTGAGAAGCTTCGCCGCCTCACCGGGATCGATCGCTACGACGCGGTTCGCGGCAGGCGTGAAGGTGTCGCCGGACGGCTGGGGCGCCTTCACGAACCCGTGCACATACCCCTCGCCGATATCGCCGCCGGGTGTGCGCGGGTGCTCGAGCGCAACCTCATGGAGGAGATGCCGCAGCGGCCAGTCGCTGACAGATGCCAGGCGTGCCGCCTCCGCGAGGAGCGCGGGCGGCGACGACGCGAGCTTCTCGCGGAGCGCCGCGAATACCGCGCGAGCTGCTTCGGCATCGGCCAGCGCGCGGTGGCGCTGCGTGAATTCGATGCCGAGATGGTCCGCGATCGCGCCGAGCGAGTGCTGCCTGAGGTCCGGCAGTAGCAGGCTCGCGAGCTCGAATGTGTCGTATGTTGGCCCGTAAAGCTGCACGCCCTTGCGTGCCAGGAAGCCGGTATCGAACGTCGGATTCTGCCCAACTATCGCGTCGAAGCCGATGAACTGCTCGATATCGGCGGCGATGGCGCCGAAGTGCGGTGCGTGCGCGAGTTCGGCGGCGCCGATGTTCGTGAGCAGCGCGATCCGGTAATCGAGGTCGCGGCCGGGGTTCACGAACGAATGGAACGTCTCGATGACGCGAGTGGCGTCGAAGCGGATCGCGGCGACCTCGATGATCTCGTCGACCTCCGGATCGAGGCCGGTCGTCTCGAGGTCAAGTGAAACGTAGGGCACGCGCGCGCCAATCCAGGAGCGCGCGGCGTCCTGCCGGGCTGGCGCGCTCGACCGCAGTCTATCGCACGCGCTACGTCGCGAGGCCGGGCGCGGCTTCCTCCAGGCTGTCTTCAGTGAAGTATGTGAGCCGGTTCTGGAGCAGCCCGTGGTGGGCATGGAAGCGCCCCGCGTGCAGCTCGCGCAACATGTCCTCCGGCGTCTTTAGATCCTGCTCGAAGACCGTACAGTAGAAACCGATGCCGGAACGCGAGTGCGCGTCGCTGCCACCCGTCACCGGCTTGCCCAGCACCTTCGCCACGCGCAGAGCGAACAGGTTCTCGCGCGGGGTGTTCGCGCCGTTGAGCGCCTCGACGGCGTCGACCAGCTGGAAGACAGGAAGCCGCTCCGCCGCTTGCTCAGGCGTCATCGTGAACGGCTCCTTCCCCTGCTTGCGGAAGTAGACCGGGTCGAACCAGTGCCGAAAGGGATGGGCGACCGCCATGAAGCCGCCTACTTCATCGAGCACTCGCCGCAGTTCCTCGGCCCGCCGGATACCACCGACATACTGCGTCAGGCCGACGACGATCATGTGCCCCATATCGGTCGAGACTTCCATGCCGTTGTTGATGAAGAGCGCGCTGTGCCGTTCCCGGTACTCCGCGAGCTTGAAGCCATCCCACAACCGATCGTGCTCGGTGATGTTCAGTCCCGTGAGGCCGCGGGCCACCGCCTCTTCTGCGAGATCTTCGGGGCTCAGGCCGCTGTCTGAAGCGCCCGCCGTCGTGTGGATGTGCATGTCGAGGATGGTCCCGGGCATGCGCAGAATCATACCAGCGACTCCCGGCGATGCTACGAGCCGAGTTGCGCCAGCCACGGCACACCCCAGCCAAACGCCAAAGCGAAGAGCACCGCCACCACGACGGCCGGGCGCCGGGCCGCAGGGCTGACGAAGAACGGGATCACGACGACCGCCGTGAGCGCGCAAACGAGCAGCGTGTAGGCGATATTCGGGCTGCCGAGCCCACTGGCATCGCGGCGCTCATCGAGCCCTGCGAGCGCCATGCCGAGGATGATGCCGACGGCTGTGAGCACGAGGAACGCGGCGAAGTGCAGGACAACGGAGAGCGCCACGACGTTCGTGCCAGGCGGCGCGATGCGCTGGGCAACCCCCGAGCGGTCATTCGAGCGGATGATGGCGATCGCGCCGAGCGGTGCCAGCAGCAGCGCAAGCGCGTACCCGACGACGAAGCCGGCGAAGACTTGCGGCCACGCTACCCGCCGCGCATGTGCAGCGCCTCTGCGCGCGTGACCGCGTGCGTGCTCTGCGCGTCGAATCCCAACTCCCCAAGCCGTGTGATCAGCTCGTCCGCGACGTCGGCGCCGCCGGCGAAGAGCAGGAAGAATGACGGGCCCGCGCCCGCGAGGTGCGGGACATACTCCTGCGCCCGCAGTGCCTCCATTGCTAGTGTGGTGGCTGGCTGCATCTGAGCCGTCACCCGCTCAAACACGTTTTCGAGCATGCCGTCGGTAACCATTCGTCCGCTAGTCACAGCTTCCCGCAGTCCCGCCGTCGCCTCGCCCTCGGTGAAGCACGCTGGCGTGAGCGCCCTGAACATCGCCGCCGTCTTCTCGCCACGATGGTGCTCGCGCGGGATCGCGAGGATGATGCCCGGCGCGTGCGCGTCCGGGAGCGCCTCCACCGTTTCGCCGCGGCCGCTGACGACGGCTGTGCCGCCCACCACGAAGAACGGCGGGTCGGAGCCGATCTCGCCGGCGAGCTCCGCGAGGTTGGCCTCCGTCTGCCCGGCGTCCCAGAGCACGTTGAGTCCGCGCAGCACGGCCGCGGCATCGCTGCTGCCGCCGCCGAGCCCTGCCGCAACAGGGATGCGCTTCTCGATGCGTATGCGCACGCCGCGTTTCGCGCCCGCGCGCGCGCGCATCACGGCGGCGGCGCGAAAGGCAAGGTTCGTCTCCCGAGGGGCCTCGGCCAGGATCGGTGCGCCCTCGATCTCGAGCGAGATGTCATCCGCGTCACTGAGCGTCACCCTGTCGTGCAGCCCGATCGTCTGGAGCACGCTTCGGATCTCGTGATAGCCATCGGGACGGATGCGAAGCGCTTCCAGGGTCCAATTGATCTTTGCCGCCGCAATCAGTTCGAGCTCGCGCGTCACGGTGCCACTCGCTCGGTCCACGCGCGCGAGATCGATGCCCAGTCCTCGATCGCAAGCACCTGCGGCCGCAAGGTTGCGTCGATCTCCGCGCGCCGCATCACGTCGTCGACCACCTCCTGCTTCACGTGCAACCCGAACGATAGACTGTTTCGCAACTGCTTGCGCGGGTTGCCGAAGCCGGCCCGCACGATGCGGAAGAACGCATCGAGCGGCACTTCAACGCGCGGCTGCGCGCGCACGTCGAGGCGCACAACAGCCGACTGCACCCTGGGTGGCGGCGAGAACGCGCCGGGCGGGAGCTTGAGCACCATACTGACATCAGCGTACACCTGCGTCGCGACGCCCAGCAGTGTCATGTGCGGCGGCGGCGCGACGATCGACTCCGCCACCTCCAGCTGGACCATCGCAACCAGCCGAAACGGTGGCGTCTCGGCCTCGAGCAGGCGGCGAATTACGGGCGCGGCGATGTTATACGGCAAGTTTGCGACGACGGCGTAGGGCGGCTCGGCGCCGGCGCGCGCGAGCAGGTCATCCGGCGCGTGGTCCAGCACGTCAGCCTCAATGACCGTCACGCGTGACCCGGGCCGGAATCGGTCCTGGAGAATTCCAGCGAGGTCGCCATCAACCTCGACGGCGACAACGTTCATGCCACGCGCCGCGAGCACTTCCGTCAGCGCGCCGCGCCCCGGCCCCACTTCCAGCACAACATCGCCCGGCGTGAGTGCTGCCGCGTCGACAATGCGATTCAGGATGTTGGCGTCGGAGAGGAAGTGCTGTCCCAGGTGCTTCTTCGGGGGCGGCGGACGGCGTGCGCCACTACGAGAGGATCTGGATGTCGACCCACTTCGGCGTCCAGTCAATCGCGACTCCATCCGGATAGCCCAGGTCGATGATGTAGCCCTTGACCGCGCCGCCCGTGTCACCCGCGACGGCGTAGCCGTATCCCGGGATGAACATCTTTGTGCCGAGCGGGATGACGCTCGGATCCACTGCAACAATACCGTACGTCACGCGCTGCCCGGACGCCGTGATGCCGTAGCCGGGGTCGTTCGGCGAGCGCCCGGCGCTCGCGGCGTTGTACGCGCTGGCGTACACATGCAGCGTCTTGGCGACCGTGGCATCACCCGAGGCCGCCTCGGGCTGGGCGTCGTCACGTTGGGGTGGGTAGTACACGACCGTGTCTTCCGGCTCCGGATCGTAGGAGTCATCGACCAACGTGCGTCCGGCTTCCTCGCCGTCCACGTAGCTCACGTCGTAGCGTCGAACGCGCACGCCGTCATGGCCCTGCACCGTGCGCGTCTCGCCCGGTGCGAGCGAGGGGTCCGTCCGATACACCGTCTTGCTCTCGATGTACTCGCGCTCTTCGTCGTTGCCCGCGGAGAGTTGCACGAGCCGCACGCTCATGCCGGCCGTGACGGGCGTATCGCCAGATGGCTCGATGTAGGCGCCGTCGGGCACTGTGATGCCTGACTCCGTGAGCGCCTGTCCGACGGTGTCAGCAAGTGTGTAAAGGACTCGATGGTCATCCGGCAGGGTCACCGTCACCGCTTTCGCGTGGCGGATCGACACGACGTCACCTGCAGCCAATGCCGTGTCGGGCGCGGGCGTGATGGCGTCGCCCGGGCCAACGATGATCCCGGCTTCGTGGAGCGCTTGCGCGACGGTCGGCCGGCTCGTCGTAGTCGTCATCTCGTTGCCGTCCTGGCTCACCGTGAACGGCACCGCGCGCCTTACCTCAATGATGGCAGCTCGCTCGGGGCTGTCGTCTTCATCGCGCAGTACGGGAGCATCGATCGGCGCGTTCGGCGGAACGAGGGCGCCGTTGAGCAGGATGCTGTCTCGATCCATCAGCGTCGCGCCCGCCTCGTCTAGCAGCTGACCGACGAATAACGCGTGGCTCCGGAGTTGATACGTCTGTCCATCAAGGACGAGCGTCACCGGGCGCGCCCGCTCGACGCGCAGCACGTCCGCGCCGTCACCGTCCAGCAAGGTCACGCGGTCGCCATCGCGGAGAGATACGCCACTCCCGCGCAGGACGGCGGCGTCGCTGGACGAGTGGGTGCTTACGGTGAGGTCCCGGCCGTCGGCCTGCACACGGACCTTGCGCGGCTGCAGCAGGAGGAATCCGAAGACGCTGACGGCAAGAATCGCGCACAGGACGGCAAGGTGGCCGCGGCGGCGACGGTCAAAGAGGCTCCGTTTGCCTGCATCCTGCAGCGACTGTGTCACAAGCGCGCGCGCTCGCGGCACTGGCCGGTACGGCACGTAGTCTCCTTCGCTACGTCTCAGCAGCTGCGCGGGTTGGGCGCACGGAAGCGCCGGTCAGGGCGCGTTGATTGAAAAAGTGGGTCGTGCACCCGCTGTCGATCAGGTCCTTCGGCTTAACGGCGCTAGCCAGCTCCGGCCAGGTAACCCTACGGCACCCGAAGCTCACTACTTACCGCTGCTTCCTTCCGGATCTGACGGGGTTCGTAGCGCTTCGCCGCGTAGGACCAGGCCCTCAACGCCGCTCGGCGCAGCCAGTTCCCAGGTGCACTAACCTCGAGCGGGAATTCAGCCCCGCTATAGCGGCTTGCGGGTACAGGGCACCGCTGGCTCCCCGCCTAGCACGACCACGGCTGATCCTAGCATGGGGCGATGGCGCGTCAAGATGCGCGTGCGGCGCCGTTATGCCAACTTCATGCCGATGCACCCTGCACGCGAGCCTAACATCAGCGCTTGATTGTCGGGTTTGCACCGACGCTGGCGTCTCGGCCCCGGTGGTATAGTGCGGCGCCTGCACGGTTATATCCGGGGAGTATGCGACATGGGCGACACACTACCACGCTTCACCGCCGCCGCCGTCCAGGCGACGCCCATCTTCCTCGACCGCGAGGCGACGATCGACAAAGCCTGCGAGCTCATTGCCGACGCGGGTGACGCCGGCGCGGATCTCATCGTCTTCCCCGAAACCTGGGTGCCCGGTTATCCGTTCTGGCATACGACGCCCGGTGTGTTTTCCGGCGACACGTTCGCCGAGTTGTGGAAGAACGCCGTCGAGATCCCGTCGCTCGCGACGGCGCGGCTCGCGCGAGGCGGCGAGGCGCGCGCGCGCGTACGTCGTCATCGGCATCAACGAGCGCGACTCCGTGAGCCGCGGCACGATGTTACAACACGCCTGCTCTACCTCTCGCCCGATGGCGAGATCGCGCACAACCACCGGAAGCTCATGCCGACGTTCACCGAGCGCACGATCTGGGGCTTCGGCGATGGCAGCGACCTACGCGTGTTGGACACGCCACTTGGCCGCATCGGCGGGCTGATCTGCTGGGAACATGAGATGACGCTGGCGAAGTACGCGCTGTATGCCCAGGGCGAGCAGGTCCACTGCGCGACGTGGCCTGCGTACACCGGCCAGAACAACCACATCGACTTTGGGACTCGCCAGTACGCCTTCGAAGGCGCCTGCTTCGTCGTCTCGGCGTGCGGCGTCGTCACGCCAGGAGCGATGCCGGAGCACCTCGGCGGGGACCGGCTCCGCGCCAACGGCGGCAGCGCCATCATCGCGCCGAACGGCGACTACCTCGCCGGTCCGGTCTACGACTGCGAGGAGATCCTCTACGCCGAGATCGACCTCGAGGTCGCGCTCAGCGAGAAGCACTCGCACGACGTCGCCGGCAGTTACGCGCGCCCCGACGTCTTCCAGCTCCTCGTGAACGCCGAGCCCAAGCCCATCGCCACGTTCAACGGCCACACCTCGGATGGCCTCGATCTCGATGTGCGGCTCGAAGCCGCGACCGCCGAAGAAGTCGTCGACCGCCTCGAGGCCGTGCGCGAGTACCTCGGCAGCCTCATCGAGCGCATCGAGTCGGATGGCGACTCCGAGGTGAACGAAGCGATCGCCGAAGCGCTGGCATCGATCGACATGGCCGCCGCCGGCATGTGGAGCAACAAGTAGCTCTCCCTTGCCCGCAAAGCCTGCGCAGCCGAACCGCACCAACGCAGCACCGCAGACAAGCCTGCGCGGCCGCATGCGCAAGCGCGCGCTCCCCTACGACGCCGACGACTGCACGCAAGCACATCATCAAGCGCGATCCCGTGATGCGTGACATCGTGAAACGCGTCGGAGCCGTACGATCTCGAGATCCGCGGCGAGCCGTACGAAGCGCTGCTGCGGGCGATCCTCTATCAGCAGCTCGCGGGCCCTGCGGCCGCCGCGATCGAGCGCCGCTTCCTCGCCCTGTTCGACAACGACGTGCCGCAGCCACATGAACTCGCTCTCGTTTCGGACGATGACGCTGCGCGCTGCAGGCGTCTCGCGGCAGAAGGCCGGCTACATGCGCAGTCTCGCCGACCACTTCGATGAAGGCCTGCTCGACAACCGTCGCATGCGCCGCGCGAGCGACGACGCCGTCATCGCAGAGGTGACGCAGGTCAAGGGCATCGGCCGCTGGACGGCCGACATGCTGCTGTTGTTCTGCCTCGGCCGGCCGGACGTGCTGCCGGTGGGCGATCTCGGCGTCCAGAATTCGATGCGGCTCGCCTACGGCCTCGATGCGATGCCCACGCCCGCGCGAGATGGAGGAGATCGCGGATGCCGTGGCGCCCTTACCGTAGCGCCGGCACCTGGTATCTCTGGCGGCGGAGCGACATCGTGACGCTGTAGCGAAGCGCGACCATGTTCGAGGTTGAGCGACCGAGTTTGAAGCGATGGTCGTGGGTGCGATCGAGGCGCTGCCGCAGGCGTTCCGTGATCAGCTCGCGAACGTTGAGTTCGGTGTCGAGGACTGGGCGCGGCCCGACGACTATGGTCGGACAGCGACACCGCGCGGGGCAACGCTGCTCGGCGTGTATCGCGGCGTGCCGGTGACGAAGCGCGGTACGCGGATACAACATGGCGCTGCCGGACCGCATCGTCGATGTTCCAGCAGCCGCTGCAGCGACTCGCGCGCGACGAGGACGACCTCCGCGAGCGGGTCGCGCACGTCGTGCGGCACGAGGTCGCGCACTACTTCGGCATCAGCGACGAGCGGCTGCGTGAGATCGACGCTTACTGAATCGGGCTCGTCGAGCTGCCTTCAGCGCTCGACGGGCAGATCGTCGCGGTTACCCCATTCCTGCCACGAGCCGTCGTAGTTCTTCACGTCGGGATAGCCAAGCACGTGCTTGAGCACGAACCACGTGTGCGCCGCCCGAATGCCGAGCTGGCAATGCGTGACGATTCCTTGTCCGGCGTGACGCCCGTTCGACTCGTACAGCGCGCGGAGGTCGTCCTCGTCCTTGAGGACGTTGTCGCCCGGCGGTTGCTTCCGTCCACTCGATGTGTGCGACACCTGGGATATGTCCGCCGCGAGCGGCTCGCACGGCCGTGGCCGTCGTACTCCTCGAGTGATCGCACGTCGAGGACGACCCGGTCAGGCGCGCCGATGGCGGCCTGCACCTCCTGCCATGACGCCTGGCTCGCCAACGTCCGATGCGGTGGCACCGGATATGTCGCCGCAGTTACCGGCGTGGGCTCGGACGTCGTCGGGCGGCCTTCGGCGATCCACCGCTCGCGCCCGCCTTCGAGCACGTGACACGCCCCCGGGTGCTGGTAGTAATCCATCGTCCAGAACCCGCGAATGGCGTACGAGCTGTGGCGATCGCCGTACCAGACGACCGTCGTCTCCGGCGCGACGCCAAGACGCCCCATCAGGGCGGCGTACTGCTCCGGCGTGATCACCAGGCCGGACGACTCATCGCCGTTACGAAGCAGATCGGCGAAGTGATCCACCCAGAGCGCACCCGGAATGTGCGCGTGGTCATAGTCGTCCTTCGAGATGCTCGCTTCGATGATCCGCACGCCGGGACGGCCCACGCGCTCCTCGAGCCAGTCGGCCGTCGACATAGGCGCTCACGGCACCACCTCGGGCGCATCGGAGCGCCCGGTCTTGCGCGCCAGCTCTGACATCTCGCCCGCCATCCGGCTGTCGAGCACCATGTAGGTGCCGTCGCCTTGCGCAAGCAGCGTGCCGGAGGCGTCGCGCACCTCCGCGCGCAGCTCGATCAGGCGCGCCCGGCTGTGCACGATCCACGCCTCGATACGTAACGGACGGTCGAGCGGCACCGGCTTTCGAAAGCGCACGTTGAGGCGCGCCGTCGCCCCCCACTTCGCGGCGTGGTAGACGGCCCAGCCCATCGCTTCGTCGATCAACGTCAACACGACACCGCCGTGCATACGACCGGGGTAGCCCTGCTGGTACTCACATGGCGTGTAGTCACAGAGCGTGCGGTCACCCTCGCGCGTGAACTCCATGTGCAGACCGCGCTCGTTGGCGGAGCCGCAGGCATAGCACAGGCGCGGCGGTGACTCTTCGGTCGTCATGTGGCAACCATCGGGACGCTCGCCCGCCCCTCGATGAGCACTTCCCCGCGCTGGTTCGTGCACTGCACCGCGTACTCCGCGACGCCATCAGCCTCGCGCGCGAGTTGCGCCGATGCCGTAACGGTGTCGCCAGGCCGGGTGGGCGCCTTGAATCGCACCTTTAGCTTGCCGCCGCTCAGCCACGCCGGGCCGTGCGCCCCGTGCATCATCTCGCCGATGAGCGCGAGGACCAGCATGCCGTGTGCGATCGTGCCGCCGAACGGTGTAGTCGCCGCGTAGGCCTCGTTCGATATGGATCGGGATTGTGGTCACCCGACGCATCGGCGTACGCGTGTAGCTGCGCCTGCGTGATGACGCGCTCCACCGGCTGTGACGGCCGCGCTCACGACGCCGCTCCCGGCGCCATCACCGTGGTGCGCGCCCGTACCGCCACGCCCTCCGTCGATGCGATCTCGAACTCGAGCACGCTGATGACGAAGCCCTGGCGCTCCGATCGCTGCGCGATGCGCCCCGACAACAGCAACTCCTCATCGACGCGAATCGGTGCGAGGTGCTCGACTTCCTGGCTGGTGTGCAGCGATCCCTCGGGGAGCAAGATCTGCTCCTGCAGCGCCGCCAGCCCGAGTGCGACGGCCGCCAGCGGAGGCGCGTCTTCGCCATAGTCTCCGGCATCGCCGACAGCGCGAGCATAGGCATCGGCGCGCTCCGCGCTGACAACGAACGACGACGGGCGAGAACTCGTGTCCTTTGGGAAGCGAAGAGACGGTGGTACGCGCGCTTGAGGTCACCGTCTAACGCTACGGCCCGATGCCACGCGGGTCAAACGGTGACGAACGCGTGACGATCAGTCGATGCAGGGCTGCGTCATGTATGCCTGGCCCCAGTGTTCGAGGCCGGCCAGCGCTTCGCCGAGCTGACGGCCGCGCGGCGTGAGTTCGTATTCCACCCAGGGCGGCATCACGGCAACGATGTTGCGGCTCACGATCTCCAGCGACTCCAGGTTCTTCAGCCGATCGCGCAGCGTGCGCGAGTTGCAGCCGCCGACGTCGTGAGCAAGCTCGTTGAAGCGCTTCTTACCCACCATCAGCTCGTGGATGATATGCGGAACCCACTTCTGTCCCAGCAGCGCCAGCGTGGCGCGTACCGGACAGTACAGGGAGTTGTCATCGAGGACGAGTTTTCGTTCGAGCACCATCGCCGATTCGTTCTACTCCACTGGACGGCAACTGTAAAGCCGGCTCGTCATCGGGCAGCACCGCATTCCAGCTCTACGCGAGCGCTGCCAGCGCCTTCTTCTGATCCCGGATCTGCGCCGGGCCGTTGTGCTCGACGTACCTGATAACGCCGTCCTTATCGATGACGACGGTCAGGCGCTCCGCGATGCCGATGGCCTCGTTCCAGCAGCCGTATACCTTCGCGACATCGCCCTTCATGTCGGCGAGGAGACTGTAGGGAAGCCCCTCCTTCTCCTTGAAGGCCTTGTGCGTCCACGTGCTGTCACGGCTGATGCCCAGGATCTGCGCTCCCTTGCCCTCGAACAGCGACGTGTCGTCACGGTAGGCACACGCTTCCGTCGTGCAGAACGGCGAGAAATCCAGCGGATAGAAGAACAGCACGACGGGATGGCCACGCAGCGCGGACAGCGTGACCTCCTTGTTGCCCTCGTCCCGCAGCGTAAAGTCGGGCGCTTCCTGTCCCACTTCAACGTTCGCCATCGGCTCGCTCCTCCATGCGTCTTAGGCACGCTGTGGCATCGTAGCCAGGCGTCGTGTGAAGGTATAGCGCCGAGTCTTGACGCCAGACACGCCAGACGTGATCCTGCGCCGTGCTGATCCGACGACGTGTCCCGCGGGAGGCGGGCCGTCCATCCACCCGACCGGCCCCGCTATGACCGTAGAGTTCGAGATCGCGCGTGGCATTGACGCGCAGACGTTCGGGCAGCCCGGGCAGCGCACCTTCCGTCTGCGCATCGTCGGGAGCGCCGGCCAGTCTGCATCGCTCTGGATGGAAAAGGAGCAGATGCAGGCCCTCAGCCTCGCTTTGAAGCAAATGATGGCGCAGCTGGAATACGATCAGGACCCGCCGACGCGCTGACGTCGGCGGATTTCCGACCGTCGCCGACCACGACTTTCGCGTCGGGCGGATGGGCATGGGATTCAACGCCTCGGACCGCACCGTCGTCGTCTACGCGTTCGAGCTGGGCACCGACGAAGACGAGGAGGAGCCGACGCTCCGTGTGCGGCTCACACAGGAGCAGTGCGCGTCCCTCGGCGTTCAGCTCGATGACATCATCGCCGGCGGCCGCCCCGTGTGCCCGCTCTGCGGCCTGCCGATGGATGCCGCGGGGCACGCCTGCGTCCGCTCGAACGGTCACTCCGCACAGCCGATCCCGCGCGAGGAGAACGACGAGCAGGACGACTGAACGACCGTCGTCACCACGCGAATTCCGACGTACCGGTATGAGCGCGCAAGTACCAATCGGGTAGTATCCCGGCACACCCGCACGTCACTTTTCCCCCGCCGCCGATGTTAGACGTGTGAGGCACGACACTGCCTTGCATCACGGACCGGCATTGGGGTCAGGAGTGGATTTGTGAAGCAAAAGATCATCGCGGGTATCGCAGGAGCGGCGCTCATATCGCTGGCGGCGGTGGGCGCCTTCGCATCGCAGGATGGCGCCAGCACGGCCGAGGTCACGGTCACCGACACGGAGACGGCGACAGCGACGGAAACACCGACTGACGCCACAACATCGACGCCGACTGATACGCCGGAAGCGACGGTTACCGACACGCCTGAAGCAACTGAGACGACCACGCCGGAGGCGACCGACACGGCGGAGCCGTCCGTGACCTCGACCGCTTCCGCGAGCGAGACGCCGGCATGCGACGACGGCGACGCCCAGGGCGAGCACGAGGACCAGGACGAGGCGGACGACGCCGACGAGGGTGCCGAAGGCGACGACGGCGATTGCGACGGGGTGCACGGGATCCCGGACAGCAACCCGAGCCATCACCCCGAGGATGGCGACGGCGTATGCGAGAAGGGTGAGACCGTCATCAAGACGACGCCGAGCGGCAACCGGGTGAACGTGCCCTGCCACGCCGACAAGAGCGAAGGCGGCAGCGAGAAGCACAAAGAGCACGGCAACAACGGGCAGGGCGGCGACGAAGGTGACGGCGAGTAACTTCGCTGAGTGACGCGAAATGACGCCGGACGGGCCTCGCGATTGTGCGAGGCCCGTCCCGTGTCCGCCGCATATCAGCGTGATCCCTCATCCACTCGATGAGTGCCGGAAGACGAACCTTAGGGGAGAAGGCGTCTGATATCCTCAAATGCACGCACAGGAAGACAGGCCGTTGGGATCCCGCTATACCCTGCTCCGGCCCGGCCTCACCCCCTACCAGGACGCCTGGCAGCTGCAGCAACGCGTCGCCGAACGCGTTCGCAGGGGCTCTGACCCGGTGCTGATCCTGCTCGAGCACCCACCTACCTACACGCTCGGCTCGCGAGGAAAGACCACCAACCTGCTGCGTTCCGAATCCCGGCTTCGCGCGCTCGGCGCCGACGTTGTCCAGAGCGATCGCGGCGGCGACGTGACGTTCCACGGCCCCGGCCAGGTCGTCGGATATCCCATCCTCGATCTGCGGGCGATGGGCCTCGGGCCCGTAGCCTACGTTCGCGGACTGGAGGCCACGCTGATCGAGGCGCTGCCCTCGTACGGCATTGTCGCCGGCCGCATACCCGGCAGACCGGGCGTATGGGTCGGCAATGCAAAGATCGCCGCGATCGGCGTCCGAATCTCCGGCGGCGTCAGCACGCATGGCTTCGCGCTCAACGTGAACACGGACCTGTCGTACTTCGCCCACATCGTGCCCTGCGGCCTGAGCGACGCCTCGGTCACGTCAATGCACCAGCTCACGGGCGAGCGCTTCGACATCGAAGGCGTGATGGACGTGATCGTTGATGCGTTCCAGGCGCAGTTCCGCCTAGAGCGTCTCGACTCCGCCCCTGCGCGAGAGGAGATCGCCGTTGGTCGCTGAGACGCGAGCGCCAGAGCGCAAGCCGGCATGGCTCAAAGTGCGGTTCCCGGCCGGCGAACGATACCAGCGTCTCAAGACGCTGATGCGCGACCAGGGCCTGAACACCATCTGCGAGGATGCGAAGTGCCCGAACATCGGTGAGTGCTGGAACGCGGGCACCGCGACCTTCATGATCCTCGGTGATGTCTGCACGCGGTCGTGCGGATTCTGCGCCGTCACCACCGGGCGCCCCCATGAGCTTGACCTGCTTGAGCCCTACCGCCTCGCAAGGACGGTGCAGTCGCTGGGCCTCGACTACGTCGTCATCACGTCGGTGAACCGCGACGATCTCGCGTCCGGCGGGGCAGAGGTGTTCGCGGCGTGCATCAAGGCGATACGCCGCCTCGATCCGTCGATCCGTGTCGAGGTGCTGATCCCGGACTTCAAGGGCAACTGGGATGCGCTCGCGACGGTCGTCGACGCACACCCTTTCGTGCTCAACCACAATATCGAGACTGCTCCGCGGCTCTACCCTCGCGTACGGCCGCAGGCGCGTTACGAGCGCTCGCTCGAACTGATCGAGCGAGCGAAGGACCGCGCACCGGAGATGCTGACGAAGTCCGGCTTCATGGTCGGGCTCGGCGAAACGCGCGACGAGCTATCGACGTGATGCGTGACCTGCGCGCGCACGGCTGCGACATTGTCACCATCGGCCAGTACCTGCGTCCCACATTGCAACATCTCCCGGTGGAACGTTACTACAATCCCTCGGAATACGAGGCGTTTCGCGAGCACGGACGGCGGCTGGGCTTCGCGCACGTCGAAGCGGGCCCCCTCGTCCGCTCGTCGTACCACGCCGAGAAGCAGGTCCCGTCACCGTCCGAGGCACCGACCTCATCCCGCTCCACGAGGTCTCTCGTGGCTGAGTGCGACATCGCCATCATCGGCGGTGGCCCCGGCGGCTACGTGGCGGCGATCCGCGCGGCCCAGCTCGGCAAGAGCGTTGTGCTGATTGAGAAGGAGCGGGTCGGCGGGCTCTGCCTCAACTGGGGCTGCATCCCCAGCAAGGCGCTGCTCTGGAATGCCGAGGTCGTGAACCTCGTCCGCGACGCCGAGACGTACGGCATCTCGGTCGAAAACGCGCGTTTCGATATGGGCAAGGCGATAGACCGCAGCCGCCAGGTCGTGGACCAGATGGTCAAGGGCGTCGAGTTTCTACTCAACAAGCATGGCGTACGTACGATCATCGGTGAGGCATCCTTTGCCTCTCCGCGCCAGATCCGCGTGCACGGTCTCGATGAACCGATCGACGCTCGAGACGTCATCATCGCAACCGGCGCGCGGCCGCGCGCGCTGCCCGGCCTGGTGACGGACGGCGAGACCATCATCGACAGCCGCGACGCGCTTGCGCTGAAGGAAACGCCTGAGAGCGTCGTGATCATCGGCGGCGGACCGATCGGCGTCGAGTTCGCACAGTTCTGGCGCGCGTATGGCGTCGAGGTGACCATCCTCGAGTTGCTCGACCACCTGCTACCCCTCGAAGACGAAGAGATCAGCGTGCAGCTCGAGCGCGCCTACAAGCAGCGGGGCATCAAGTTCCACACCGGCGCGCAGGTGGCCGCGGCGACGGCCCTCAACGGGCGCGCGACCGTCGGGTTCACGGCGGGAGGCAAGGAGCAGGAATTGCAGGCCGACAAGGTGCTCATCGGCATCGGCTTCGAGGCCAACGTCGAGGGCCTCTCGCTGGACAAGATCGGCGTCTCGCTCGACCACTCCTATCTCAAGACGGACGGCCGGCTGATGACCGGAGCGAGCGGCGTCTACGCGATCGGCGATGTCACCGGCATCATGAACATGGCGCACGTAGCATCCGCCATGGGTGTGACCGTCGTCGAGCGCTATGCGGCCTCGAGCCACCCGATCTGAACTACCACCACATGCCCCGAGCCACCTACTCGCAGCCTGAGGTCGCGGGTATCGGACTCACCGAGGCGGAGGCGCGCGAGGCCGGAAACGAGGTGAAGGTAGGGAAGTTCCCCGTGCCGGCGAACGGCCGCGCGAAGGCGAATCAACCAGCCGGACAGGTTCATAAAGATCGTGGCGGACGCCCATAGGGCGAGACCCTCGGCATGCACATAATCGGGCCGATGGTAACGGAGCTGCTCGCGAGGCGTCGCTGGGTCTGAACCTTGAGGCGACCCCGCGCGAGCTGGGCTGGACCGTAGCCGCGCATCCGACGTCGGCGAGGCCGTGAAGGGAGCCGGCGCTCGCCCCGTCGATGGGCGGCGATCCACTTCGGACTGAGTCGATATGGCACGCACGACGAAGCAAGCCGCAACCGGACCGAATGCCGCCTCGAGTGAGGTGAAGGCCGACAATCGCATCGCGCTGCTTCGAGACGATGATGCCACATCAGGCGTTTCGAGGAGACCGCCCAGATGTAGCGAAGGGCGGATCGAGGGCTCCTCCACCTGTACATCGGCCAGGAGGCT
>CAVTNG010000011.1:0-145385 GCA_963736015.1 uncultured Chloroflexia bacterium
TGGCCCAGCTGTAAGTGCGATGGATGCCCGACAGGTTGCCCGGCATGCACCTGCGCCTCGGCCACCTTGTCGTTCACCGTCAGGCAGCCCAGCTCGAGCAGCCGCTGAAACTCCTTCGGCTCCCGCTCGGCCAGCGCCTTCACGTCCCACAGCCGGCCGGTCCGTCGCTCCACGAGCCGCAACGTCGGCAGGCCCTCGACGTCGATCGGCTCGCCGTGCTCGACGATCGCCGCGGCAAGCTCGTCGTGGAGCGGCGCCATCACCCGTCGCGCTTCGGCCACCAGCCTGGTCAGCTCCCAGTAGCGCAGGACCTTGTCGGCGAGGACGATGCTGCGCGCGGGCACGCTCACGAGGCCTGCGCTCCCGGCTGTCCGTTCGCCTGCTTGAAGTAGAGGTGCAGCTCGTCCTGCTCGCCGCGGGCGCGCAGGTAGGCGGTGGCGATGGAGGCCCGGACGTACGGCCGCTCCAGGACGCCCAGCTGATGGAGCCTCACGTAGCAGTTGCCGCCGACGAAGTAGTCCCTCCCGGCTCCGATGTCCCGCAGGGCGTGGAGGTAGGAGGGGAGCGTCGAGCCGCAGGCGTCGCAGGTGCTCTTCGACGGTGCCCGCAGGTAGCCGCGGAAGCGGCGCAGGCGTTTGCCGTCGGCGAAGGAGATGAGCTTCTCTTCATAGGTAAAGGTGGTCATGCGGTCACCGTCTCCTTCACGGGGATGTGGAGCTGCTCGCAGCCGCCACAGCGCTCCGGGCTCACCACCTGGTCCAGCCGCGCGCAGTAGACGCGCACCCAGCGGCAGTTCAGGGTGCCGGTGCCGGAGCTGCCTTCGGCCTCCCGCTTCGCGCCGGCCAGTGCGGATCTCGTCCTTGAGGTCGGCGACGGTGTAGAAGGGGTGCTCGGCCTTGCGGTCCTCGGCGTAGGCCAGCCAGAACTTCGGGTCATCGGTCTCCGCGGTCGTGATGTACCAGCTCACCTCGTCGAGGGCGCAATTTTGCATTTGATTGCAAAATTGGCCCTCCTCGTCGACGAAGAACGTCTGCCAGACCCGCGCGAGGTTGTAGGCCTGGCGCCAGCCGATGCCGAAGGTCTTGCCCACGGCCTCCCAGGCCTTGTCGCCGTAGGTGCTGCGCTGCTTCGCCTCCCAGAGGATCGCCGCCTTCGCCTTCCAGGCGCCGCGGTCGAAGCTCCCTACCGACTGGTAGAGCTCGACGAGCTGCTCATCGGTGAGGTAGGGTATGCCGAACAGGAGTTCGGATAGCCCCTGCTCCATGGTCTGGAAGCGGGCGAAGTAGGCGGGAGCCTGGAAGCCCGGGTCGTAGTGTCTGCGGGCGACCAGGTTGCCGGTCGCGACGTCGGTGACGGTCAGCCGCTCGGGGGTGCGTTCGAGGTGCCAGCGGTGCTCGGTGATCTCGGTGTGGCAGGTGCGGCAGAGGACGACCTTGTTGGTGTCGTCTTCGATCTCCGGGCCGGCTGGAGCCGCCCATGCCCCGGGACTCGATGTGGTGGACCTCGAGCTGGCGGATGGCGCCGCAGATGGCGCAGCGGGAGTCAGGTTCGATGTACACATAGTCCGACCGTATAATCCTTCAGTAATCCTACATTCCGTCAGCTTAGACAATGTCAAGCGACGGGCCGCGCCCGTCATAGGCTTAAGGCGTGGCGTACGCTACCGGGCTTTATCGCACAAGAGCTGGCGTCTAGCGGCTGCGCGCTGCGCGCCGCGACAGTCGCCGAGATCGACATAGAGACGGGAGCGGCGCATCCCCCGCCCGAGCACCATTCGGAAACTCGCGAAGGCGTTGGGGCTCAAGCCAGAGCAGCTCTTCCGGCATCCTGACGAAACCTGAGAGGTGCCCGGAGCGTAATTTCGGCTTCATTTGGAACCCACGAATCGTCAAAGGAACCAGAATCG
Source organism: uncultured Chloroflexia bacterium (assembly GCA_963736015.1). Taxonomy (GTDB): domain Bacteria; phylum Chloroflexota; class Dehalococcoidia; order DSTF01; family JACRBR01; genus CAVTNG01. Next base: position 1,907 of record CAVTNG010000011.1, read on the forward strand.
TCAGAATCGCGTGGCTCGTGGTTGCTCTCGTTCTGCTCGTGCTGATCTACGAGATAGGCACTGGGAACTGGCTGTCGTTTCGGTGACTGGCGATCGCCTCTCTGGTAGGCGTTGCTGACAACGCGCTCGCGCGATGTGCAACCTTAGCCTCCGAAACAGAAACCGCCTGTGGAAGAGAAACCTGGCCGGGTCGGGTGCCCGGCCGACCACTAACGTCAAGCGATGTTTGGCACGACCTCATCGCCATCAACGAGCCGAGATGGCCGTTAGGGCAGCGGCGTATTCATGTCGGTAGTGATCTGGCCTGCGGTTAGGCCACGGTTGTATATCCGTACCTCGTCGATCACACCCTGGAAGTACTCGCCCCAGATGCTGTTGCCGCCGATGCTCAGCTGGTCCGGCGAGGTATCGGATCGTCCCGCTCGCAGACGCGCTCGCCACCTGGACCCCGTTGATGTACAGCCGCACGGACGTCCCGTCGAAGGTCGTGGCAATGTGCGTCCAGACGTTCAGCGGCAGCTGTGTGGTCCCGCGCGTCTCCCAGTTCCCCGTCGTGTTCACGATGCCGATGTTCGGTCGGTTGGTATCCGTATTGGCGTACATCGTGTAGTCAGCAGATCGTTCCAGCCGTTCTGGGGGATGGGCGCCGAGCTCGCTTCCTTCATGATCAGCGTCCGCCACCCGGTGATCGCCGAGGGCTTCACCCAGGCCTCCATCGTCAGGCCCGTCGTAAGATCCAATGAGGCACTGTTGGCCACACGCACGAGGGCGTTCGTGCCGTTGAACGACAGGCCGTTGCCATACTTGCCCGCGATGCGCGTGGCGTTCACGAGCGTGCCCGTGTTGCTGAAGCCCGAGACGTCCGTCGTCGTCGTCCCGGACGTTTCGCTGAAGCCGTACGCTGCGACGAGCCCTCCCGCGCCGCTCGCCGTCGGCGTTGCGGACGGGGTCGCGCTCGCCGTCGCTGTCGACGTCGGCGGGCCGCCCGGCGTCGATGTCGCCGTCGGCGTACGCGTTGGTGTCGACGTCGCGCCGGTCGTTGGCGTCGCCGTCGGTGTACGGGTCGGTGTCGACGACACGCCCGTCGTTCGGGTCGCCGTCGGTGTACGCGTCGATGTCGAGGTAGGAGCGACGGCGGTCGCTGTGTTCGTCGCCGTCGACGTGGGCGTGCTCGCCACCGTACCAATAGGCGTGTTCATGTCGGTCGCAATCTCGCCGGCCGACAGGCCACGGTTGTAGATCCGCACTTCGTCGATCACACCCTGGAAGTACTCGCCCCAGATGCTGTTGCCGCCGATGCTCAGCTGGTCCGGCGAGGTATGGATCGTCCCGCTCGCAGACGCGCTCGCCACCTGGACCCCGTTGATGTACAGCCGCACGGCCGTTCCGTCGAAGGTCGTGGCAATGTGCGTCCAGACGTTCAGCGGAAGCTGTGTGGTCCCGCGCGTCTCCCAGTTCCCCGTCGTGTTCACGATGCCGATGTTCGGGCGGTTCGTGTCTGTGTTCGCGTACATCGTATAGTCGAGCAGGTCGTTCCAGCCATTCTGCGGGACCGGCGCCGAGCTCGCTTCCTTCATGATCAGCGTCCGCCACCCCGTGATCGCCGAGGGCTTCACCCAGGCCTCCATCGTCAATCCGGTGGTCACATCTAGTGAAGCGCTGTTGGCGACGCGTACGAGGGCGCTTGTGCCGTTGAACGACAGGCCGTTGCCATACTTGCCTGCGATGCGCGTGGCGTTCAGGAGGGTACCGGTGTTGCCGAATCCCGAGACGTCCGTCGTCGTTGTCCCGGATGTCTCGCTGAATCCATAGGCAGCAACGAGCCCGCCCACACCGCTCACCGTCGGCGTGGCGGACGGCGTCGCGCTCGCCGTCGCCGTCGATGTCGGCGGGCCACCGGGCGTCGATGTCGCCGTCGGTGTACGCGTCGGTGTCGATGTCGACGTCGGCGGGCCACCGGGCGTCGATGTCGCCGGCGGTGTCGACGTCGCGCCGGTCGTTGGTGTCGGTAACACGACGGACGACTGGAACGCTCGCAGCCGGGCGTCACCCGAACCAACGTAGATCGTCCCGTTCGATACGGAGGCCGGACTAAGAATCGGTCCACCCGTTGCGAAGGAGTAGAGGACGCTGCCCGACGCGGCGTTCAGCACTTCCAGCGTCGACCCCGAGCCGTCGATGACAAGTCCGTTTGCATACGCCAGCGCCGCAAGCACGTGTCCCGAAGCAGGGTGCGCCCAGATGATATTGCCATTGTCGGGGTTGAGCGCCCGCACCGAACCCTGGTATTGAGTTCCGTTGATCGTCGTGACGTTCCCAGCCATGTAGAGCCGTCCACCCCCGAACGCGCCGGATGAGGCGCTGGAGTCGCCGGACTCGGGGTCGGGACCGGGGCGGGCGATCGCCCGCGTCCAGACTGGACCGGCGGCCAGGTTGTTGCGCATGAACCCATACACCTGGCCGTCCTTGTTCGTCGCGGCGACCATCGCGGCGTTCGAGGAGTTGACGAACAGAATGGGGCTCGTTCCCCAATCTGCGTCTTCCGTGGTTCCGACCGGGACCTGCCAGTAATCCTTGACGCTCAGATCGGTGCCGTCGAGTGCGATGATCGCCCGCGCGTAGAATCTGTCCCGACTGCGGCCCCTCGTTGCCCGTCGTGATGAACACGCGGTTTGTCGCTGGATCGACGCTCGGAGACGACCAGACGCCGCCGCCCACCTGCCCGTTTGGTACGACGTTGAAGGTGTGCGTGACGAGGTGCGTAGTGAGGTTAACTTGAAGGACCTGGCCCTGAACCAGCGGTGAATCGCAGAAGCTCGCGATCCCTATGTACGCAAAGCCGTTGTAGATCAGCGGGCTTGACCAGTTGTAGTGACCGCCCGTGACGCCGTTGTTGTCGCCCGTGTAGACCTGCCACAAAATGCTTCCGGTACTCGCGTTAAGGGCGTACCAGTACTGGCCCCCTCCGCCGACATACACGACTCCGTTGTCCACAGTCGCCGTCGACGTGATGCCGGTGGCCCCGGCGCAGTCCGGTGTCGTCTGTCCCAGGAACGGGCTCTTCCACTTCTGCGCGTGCGTCTGGGCGTCGATGGCGTACATGTACCCATCCCAAGAGCCCACGTAGACGACGCCTCCGACGACCGTCGGAGAAGCAGCGATGAAGCCGCCGGTCGTGAAGGACCAGGCGTTGAAGAGCTGAGGCGCGTTCACCGGCGATATCAGCGATTCGTCGGGATTCGCCGCGCTCCGCCCAGAATCGTGGAGATAGGTCGGCCAATCGCCGTTCGCCGCGCGAGAGGATCGCGGCTCCGCGCCAACGAACAACAGGACTGCCGTGAGAAGTGCGATGGCTATGGCAGAAATGGCGCAGCGTATGAGTTTCTTCACGAGACTGCGCCTTCTCTGAAGTCGCCGGCGCAGGTGCGGTTCGTGCGCTCGGCTCGCTCGGGGTGACCACGATCGTATGCTCGCCCCGTTTCAGCGTCCACTCCGGATTGACAATTGGTCGAGCGCGAGCGATTTCGGTTCGGCGCATCGGTGTCCTCCAGTCCATGTTGATGGTCCTTCGATGTCGCCCATCACGGCCGTAGTTTCGCGGAATTCTGGCCGCGCCAATGGCGGGCAGCTAGCCGGCAGGGCGCTCAACACGTCGCCGGATATTCGGGCCTGGGGGCATCACTGGCGCAATGCGATGCGTCGACTCTATTCGATTGACATCAGGCTCCGTACGCGCACCGAAGTCGAAGATCACACCGCGCTTGTCTTCGTGACCTTGCTAGCCTGCCGCGTTACGCCAGCGTTGGTTGCGCCGCGTGTCTACTCGTGGGATCCACGCCTGCAAACCGCAGAAAATCCACGATGCGGAAGTTGCCCGTGCTGGGACCAAACGTCGGTTGCCAACGGGGCTTTGCGGCGAAGTACGACTGCGAATCGGATCTGATGAGTGCAATCAGCACCTCTGCGACGATGCGCGAGCCGACAGGCCCGAGGTGCAGGCCATCCGAGAGCAACTCGGCTTCCTTGAGCACGTAGTACCAAAGCGGCGTGCTGCTCTCGAACCCAACGCCGAGCGGCTGCAACTCCGACAGGGCGTCCGGAGACAGCACCGGCGCCCTTCAGGGTCTCCGCGATCCGTTGGCCGGACGGCAAACTCCACGTCAGATGACGGAGGAGGTTCCGCTGCGGCAGCGCCTGCGGCAGGTCGTGGCTGGCAATCGCGCCGAGCGGCAAGTGGAAGAGTGGGGTCGAGATCTTCGTGTCGATGCGCTTATTCGGTTTGACTTCGCCGTCGCCGAAATCGAAGAATGTCTGCCAACCAATAAAGCGGCGTGCGGCGCGCGCCCCACCGCGGAGGTCAACCGGATCGGCCTGCCCTTCGCCGGAAGGGTCGAAGATCATGCCGAAGAACGCGGCGCCGTTGTCGCCTTTCAGGTTCGCGCGATAGGAAGGCCGCACCATCGAATGACCGAATCGGTAACAGGCGCCTTGAAATTCAACAGGCATGAAGGCCTTGTCGGTAAGCGGCCGATAGAAGCGCTGCCCTCGATCGAGTATCTCATCTACGAGGTCTTGGCCGGCGAACAGGGGCAAGACCTCGTGGATCACAAGCCACTGGTAGTGCCATGTGGTGAGACGGCGTGCTTCCCTGTACGCCCGGTCGACCGAGATGTGCGGCGTTGTTCTCTCGAACGGTGTCGACGGCCTTGTTGTGGAATAGGAGGAACGCTGAGTGGAGTCCCGCGATAATCAGGTTCTCGTCGTTACGCGGGTCGCCGATGACCGCCACATTGTTCTGCGTACGCGGAAGATCCTCGAAGATGCCACCGAATCCGACGAGAAGCTTGGCATGATCGCCGGGATCATATAGCTGCGCACTCGCTATCGGTCCGCCGCCGTAGACGGAATCCAAGTCGAGTGATGGTGTGCGGCTGTTTCTGGCGCTGCTGGGCTCGGTGGGGACGCCAAGGGGCGATCCCACATCGAACGTGATGTCGTGGTCGATGAACTGCCCGAAGAACGTGGTCCCTGCCGTGTGCGTCGGGTTATTCGGATTATTTGTGCTAAGCGTCAGATCGGCAATTAAGCGGATCGGTCCGGCTGACAGGTCGTCGGCCGCGTCCAGTAAGCCGCCGGGCTTCCCCAACTCGACGAGAGCAGCCTTCACAGGGTCGGTAGCCTGGGCAAACGGCGGAAGATTCGGGAAGAGGCGCCCGAACGTTGTGGGGCTGGTCTGTGTTGTCGCACTGTGCGCCGCCGGAATCGACGATAATGCGCCGCCGATTGGTGTGCCAGCGACCACCGCGGCGCCCGCTCCGGCACCAAAGAGGCCAAGCAGTCTTCGGCGGGAGATCCTGACGCTGGTGGTGGCCTGGCGATTCCGTGGATTACTCATCGCTCAAGCCCCTTTCGACGCAACGGTAGCGGTCGGTTCGTCCGCCGTACGTGTAGGTTGATGCGGATTCGTCGGGCAAGCATAGGCGCTGCATCGTTCCGGCGTATGCGTCTTCGCTACCACCAGAGGAGGCAAGCCTAGGACCTTCTCCGTTTTTCGTCTAGCGGTTAGCGTTAGAACTCACCAATTGATGGCGTCGCGCTGGAGAACGAGAACGTCGCCCTCGCGGCCCATTCTCTGGCGTCTTCACGCACAGAAACCGCGCCAAGAGTGCGCTCCCGCGGCCGCTAGTTCTCAGCGGCTTGCTCGAACAACAGATGGTCGCCCGTTTGTGTGCCTGTGGCCTCCGCAACGCCAGCAGGTAACTCGAGGGTGTCTTTCGCGCCGCGCCCCCCAAACGCGATCGACCACTGCCGCATCGAGGGCACGATCTTCACGACGCGGTCCTCCTTGTCGAGGAAGATCGCGTCGAAGCGGAAGCGCATGAAGAACGAGTGGATCGACGAGCTCCGCGTGAGCAGGATGCCGCCGCTGTCCTCAACGGACTTCCGCCCCATCAGCCCGAAGAACCGCGACAAGAACGACGACGCGGGCTTGGCCCGAGTTGCGAGCACCGTGCCCCGTTCGGCCTTACGCACTGAGAAGACCTTGGGCCTATCTCGCCATCTCGATACAACACGGGTCAACAAGTCCCTAAGGGATCTAGACAAGTCGCGAAGGGAGGTCCGGGCCTATCCGGGTGCACCTCTCACGCCGCCGCATCAGCCTGGAGCTGGGTTTAGCTCTTCCTCTGCGAGCGTCGCACAAAGACGACGACAACGGCGCCCACCGCAGCGATGATGGCGATGATGGCGATGACTGTCACAAAGACACCCCCACGAATTCGGATACCCAGAACCTGCAACGATGCTGCGCTACTGCCCCGGGCGCTTCGCCGCCTGATCGGGGTCCAGCCGGCAGAGCAAGCCTATCAACTCGCGTGCCCTCCCCGCGCTACTGCCCTGCTGGCGTCGCTCCTCGCACGAGCGTCCGAAACAGCTCGATATCTGTCTTCACCCGGTCCTGAGCCGGCAAACTCTCGAGGCCGAGGCCCTCGAAGATCACGTCTCGATGACTCGTTGCAGCCGCGGGATCGTGGTGACGCCCTCGATCTCGTAGGGCCTTCAGGGCGGGGCCTTCACCATGGAGCGCGATTCCGGCGGCATCGGGCTAGCTAGGGTCAGAGCACACGCGAGGCCGGTCAGAGGGCTCACGAGGAGTCTGGTTGCACCGCATCGAATACGAGCTGGTCACCCACCTGCGTGCCGGTGGCCTCGGCGACGCCGCCAGCGAGCTCGAGCGTGTCGCGCGCGCCCTTGCCGCCGAACGCGATCCACCACTGCCGCATCGAGGGCACGATCTTCACGACACGGTCCTCCTTGTCGAGGAAGATCGCGTCGAAGCGGAACCGCATGAAGAAGGAATGGATTGAGGAGCTCTTCGTGAGCAGGATGCCGCCGCCTTCCTCCACGCCCTTCCGCCCCATCAGGCCGAAGAACCTCGAGACGAACGACGACGCGAGCTTCGCCCGTGAGTGCGAGCACGGTGCCGCGATCCGCGTTGCGCACCGAAAAGACCTTCGGCCTGTTCGACGACATAGCTCATGCGGGCGCACCGGCCAGCGGCAGGCGTGGTACCCGTCCTCGGGATGGAGCTTAGGCGCCTTAGCAGATCGCTGTCAATCGGCGTTAGATTCGGTCATGAGATATTCGACGATGAGGAGTGACGGAAGGCTGCTTCAGGTTCGATGCGATGGCGGTGGTCGTTTCAGCGCCACCCGGATGATGTAGCCGCAGCCGAGCAGGTACAGGAACAGGAAGTAGTAGCCCGGACCGAGCATCAGCGCGATGGCGAGCCACCACAGAGCGAGTGCAAGGACGGCATCCCAGTTACTGCGCATCGACCTAAGCGTTTGCATCACAGATCGATGATAGACCGCCAATGTCAAGGAAAACAATGGCGCCGTCCCTCAAACAGGGCAGAATTTACATTGCGAAGCGTCCGAGGCTTTGGTCAGCCCGCCTGGTGGAACAGCATGCGGTGGGCGCCGATGACGATCTCATCGCCATCGTCGAGCATGACCAGGGGGAGCGTGAGTTCCTGGCCGCCCACGAGCGTCCCAGTCCCGTCGACCTGGCGGAACACAAAGTTGTCGCCGTGCTGCCAGATGCGCCCGTGCTCGGGAGCGACGCCATCATCCGTTCCGAGCATAATGTCAGCTTCGTAGCCGGAACCGAGGGTGAGGGCTTCCGAACCAAGGCTCACGCGCGTGCCAGCGCGGGGACCGCTGATGAATTCCAGCTCGGCGAGGGCTGTTCGGCTCCGAAGTCCGGATGCACCGGCGGCTCCGGTAGCTCGGCATGTTCCACGTCCCGCAGGGTGAGCAAGCGCGCGTGCTCCGCTGCGTTCACGTCGTCACGGTCGGCCGTGACCGCTATGACGGAGGCGGCCGCCACCGTCGCAGCGACCGGAGGTGCCTTCTTCTGGCGTCGCAGGAATCCGCGCTTGTGCGTTGTCCCGGCGCCGTGTTGGCCGTTCTGCGCCGCCACCGCGGCCGCTGTGACCGCCAGTTCCGCCGGAACGTCGGATGAGGATGGCTGCGACGTCTCGTCTTCCGCGAGCGGCGGCACGACGGCGAGCGCAGGAGCGGATCCGTTCGCCACTGGCCGGTGCTTGCCGTTCTTCGACAGCGACGCGTCATACTGAGCCCGCAGCTGCGGGTCGCGCAGCGTACGATGAGCCTCGTCCAGCAGGTCCCGCAGGAACACGTCCTCGATGTTGTACCCAATGGCCTTCCGGGCGAGAACCGTGTACGCCACGTCGATCATCTCACTGTCGGCTTCGCGGTCGACCTGGAGCAGGTGGTAGTGGTCGATGTGGTCGGACGTCGCGACGATCGACGAACCGAAGCCGAGCACGCCTACGGCGCGCCGGCGCACGTCAATGGCGGGAGCGCGCGCGGCTGAGAAGCCGTTCTCCTGGTCGAACTCGCGGCGCCGGTCGTCGTCCATTAGCGTGCTATAGGCGCGATTCAGCTCGCCCAGCGGCACACCCGCAGCTGCTTCGCCCGGATGTGTGAGCGTCCGTTTGTAGCGCGCCACCAGAGTCCAATAGGCGTCCACGACGAGTTCACGAGGCGCCGACGGGTGGAGCTGTAACGTCCTGTAGGGATTTGCTGGCGGCAATCCTTGCGCCTGAAGCATGGTGCTGTTCACGTCTCCTCGTGCCCGCTGGCGCTACAGGACATCAAACGCGTGGATTACGATGGGGCCGAGGATAACGATGAACAGCGTCGGCATGATGAAGAAGACGAGCGGGAACACCATCTTCGGCGCCGCCTGGCGGGCCATCTGCTCGGCCCGCTGCCGGCGCCGGATGCGCAGCTGGCGGGATTGCGCCCGCAACACCTGACCGATGCTCGTGCCCAGCGTCTCCGCCTGGATCACCGAGTTCACGAAGATGTTGAAGTCAGGCAGGTCGATGCGCTCGGCCATGCCTGTGAGCGCTTCCTTCCGCGTCTGACCGAGCGCCTTCTCGCGGAGCATGCGGTTAATCTCGTCGCCCACGGGGCCCTTGTGGCGTTCTGCCACGCGCTGAAACGCGAAGTCCAAGCTCAGGCCCGCTTCGACGCATGTCGTCAGCAGGTCCATGCTGTCGGGAAGCGCCTTCCAGAATGCCAGCTGTCGCGCCTTCGCACGCCGGCGAAGGATCAGGACGGGCGCGAGGAACCCGAGGATAGCGATGCCGGGGACCAGAAGAATCTGCCGGAAGCTCGGCGAACCGTCGCTGTTCGTCCAGATTGCGATGAACGTCAGCGCCGCAGGCAACGTCGCCATGAACAGGACGATCGTCATGAACGTAGAGAGGCTCATCTTGCTGTCGGCGATCACGAGCCACTTGCGCGCCCGCGATACGAGCGACGTCGGCATGATGTTCACGACGTGCGACGAGAACCCGTGCACAACGCGGGAACATCACCCGCTGCGAGAACCCGTCATCCTGCTCGACAAGGGTGCGTCGCTGGCTCGAGAGCGCGCGCACGCGGTCTTCCATTACGTTCTTGCTGCGGGCGTACCACAGCGCGAACAGAGGCCAACGATCCAAAGACGAGAAATGCGGCGAGCACCGGCATGTGATTTACCCTCTTAGATGTCGATGTCGAGAATTCGGCGAATCGTGTAATAGCCCATGAGCTCGAGCACGCAACCAACGGCAACGAGCATCAGCCCCACGTTTGTCGTGAACAGGAGCTTCACCTGGCTCCAATTGAACACCGCGAAGACGGCGAGTAGCAGCAGGGGCCATACGGCCAGCACCATGCCAGAGAACCGCTGCTGGGATGTCATCGTCTTGACTTCACCGGTAAGCCGCTCCCGTTCGCGCATGGTCTCGCCCACCGTCTCCAGGATCTCGGCGAGGTTGCCACCGCTCTGGCGCTGGATGAGGATCGCCGTCACAACCATGTTTGCGTCCTCGGACTGCACGCGGTCGAGGAACCCCTGAAGGGCCTCTTCGATCGACGCGCCGACGTTGAGGTCGGCCATGATGCGCGCGAACTCCTCGGAGATCGGCGGCTGCGCCTGCTTCGAAACCATATCCATGCCGTGCTGGAAGGCGAATCCCGCCCGGAGCGCATTCGAGATCATCGTCACGGCTTCGGGGAGCTGCTTGTCGATACGCTCGATCCGGCGCTTTCGCAGGACCGACACCCACACCGACGGCAGCATGTAGCCGAAGAACCCGCAGACAATGCCAAGCACGAACGAGATCACGCTTTGCCCGATCAGCCAGACGATGAGGAACGTCACGAAACCGAGCGCGAGGCGGATCATGAGATATTCGCCGACGCGCATCTTGACGCCGGTCTGCTCCAGCTCGAGCGCCTGCTTCCGCGCCCAGTTGCTCTCGCTGAGAAAGCCGCCGAACCAGGGCAGCCCTGATGAGCCGCGACGCCGGATTTCGTCCCAGGAGAGGCCGTGCGCCTCTGAGCGTGGCTTCTCGGCAAGATTGCTGATACGCGCGTCGGCCGGCGTCGCCTGGCGCGACCGCGCCCAGTGCATCACGAAGAGGCCGATGGCGAGGCCCGCGCAGAGCGCGGCGACGAGTTCAATGCCCATATCTAGCGCCTCAATCCGACAGGGGCGCCAAAGCCCATGTCCAGCTTCACGCCCGCGCGAGTGAACTCGTCCGTGAAGGTCGGGACGATGCCCGTCGGCTCGAGCTCGCCCATCACGTGGCCCTCAGCGTCAATCGCCGACTGCCGGAAGACGAACAAGTCCTGCGTCGTGATCGTGTCGCCCTCTCGTGCCGGTGATCTCGGTGATGTGGGTGATCGCGGCGCTTGCCATCGGCGAAGCGGGCGAGCTGAATGATGATGTGCAGCGCGGAGGCGATTTGCTCGCGAATCGCGCGCACCGGCAGGTCGAAGCCGGCCATCATGCACCATGTTCTCGAGGCGGATGAGGGCATCGCGCGGCGAGTTGGCGTGGACCGTGGTCAGCGAGCCCTCGTGGCCCGTGTTCATCGCCTGCAGCATGTCGAATGCCTCGGCGCCGCGAACCTCGCCGATGATGATGCGGTCCGGGCGCATGCGCAGGGCGTTGCGCACGAGGTCGCGCTGCGTCACCTCGTTCTTGCCCTCGATGTTCGGCCGGCCGCGCCTCCATGCGAGATGACATGCGACTGCTGCAGCTTCATTTCGATCGGGTCCTCGATCGAGATGATGCGCTCGCTGTTCGGGATGTACTCCGACATCGCATTCAGCAGCGTCGTCTTGCCGGTGCCAGTACCGCCGCTGATGAGGATGTTCAGGCGCTGCTGGACGCAGGCGCGCAGGAATTCGCGCCGTCGAATCGCGTCATCGTGCCGATTGCGACGAGGTCGTCGATCTTGTACTTCTCGCGGCGGAACTTCCGGATGGTCATCGTCGGGGCTCCGCGGAACGAGCGGAGGGATAACGATGTTGACACGAGAGCCGTCGGGCAAGCGCGCGTCCACGTACGGCGACGATTCATCGACGCGGCGCCCGAGCGGAGCGATGATCCGCTCGACGATGCGCATGATGTGCATGTTGTCCGGAAGCGAAGCGGCGAGAGGTAGATGACGCCGTCGCGCTCGTAGTAGACCTCGTCCGGCGCGTTCACCATGACTTCGGAGACGGTGTCGTCATCCAGCGAGCGGCTCGATCGGTCCGAAGCCGATGGCCTCATCGATGACGCGCCTGATGACGTGCTCGCGGTCGTCGCCGAGGATGTTCGGGTGCATCTGCGGCTGACGAGCTGGCGCGCGCCGACCGTGACCGCCTCGCGCGCGCGCGTTCGCGTCGAGCTTCTCGATGGCGCCGAGGTCCATCTCCTGAAGCATGCGCTGGTGCATCGCGTGGACGGCGTCGAACCACTCACCGTCGCCCTGGTCGGCGTCGATGACGCTGAATCGCTTGTCCTTCACGGCATCGATGGCCATATCGACTCCCGGCGCCCTTACGGGCGAATCTTCCTCAATCGGCGGCCGGCGCCGGCGACGTGGCGGGCTGCCACTTGAACCCGCCGAGCATCTTTCCCTGCTTGTCGATGCCGCCCGCCGGCGATCACCGTCGCCAGGTCCGAGAGGCTCTTCGCCGCAACCGATTGCGGCGCCGTGATGACGATGGGCTGTCCGAGGTGCGTGCCCTGGCGGACCTTCTTGTCGTAGGGAATGTTCCAGAAGACGTCGCGTTGCAGGGCGTCCTGTACCACGCTCGGGCGGCACACCGTCGTCCGGCGAGATGGCGTTCATGACGATGCGCACCCGTTCCTGTGAGTACGAGAGCATCTTGAGCGCGCGCATCGCCTCGATGGAGTCCTTGACGCTCGCGAATTCCGTCGTCGTCACCCAGAGGACGATGGTGGCGATATCGACGGCCATCTCGGCGAGCTCGTTGAGCATGCCCGGACGTGTCGAGCACGATCGTGTCGTAGTGCGTCGCGAGGAACTCGATCGACGCTGCGCACCTGGTCGGGCGTGATCTCCCGCCACTCGAGCACGGACGGTCCCGCGAGGACGTCAGGTCGCTCAGCTCGTGCTTGACGTATGTAGCGCGGAGAGTCATCGGGCTCGACGTTGTCGATGTCCCGAACGAGGTCGAGCAGCGTGCGCTCCGGCTTGACATCGAGCATGCCCGTGATGTCGCCGAAGCCGTTGTCGAGGTCGAGAGTCACGACCGAGAGTGCTGCTGCGGGCGAGCGCGACGGCGAGGTTGGTGGATCGGTGGACTTGCCGATGCCGCCCTTGGCGCCGAAGACGGTAACGATCGTGCCCGTGCGCGGCGGCGCCGCGGGAGCTGCCCGATCTTGCGCAGGCGGCGTGTTCTCCTCGGCCTCCATCGCTTTGAAGGACGGATGTCTCGCAGGATCTCGGGCTTGATCGGGCGCGCGAGGAAGTCGCGCGCGCCGGCCAGCATCGCCTTGCGGGCGGTCTCGATCTCGCGCGACTGCGAGTAGACGATGACCGGCGTATCCGGCAGGAGGCTGAGCAGCGACTCGATCGTCTGCAGCGGGCGCTCCATGGGCTCGTGACGCCGATGAGGATGACGTCCGGCTTGACCTCATTCGCGGCGTTCACGGCCTCGATGCCGAGCCGCATTCACCGCCAGCGTCAGGCCGGAGGCCTGACGGCCTGCTTGACGTCGAAGCGCGCCTGGATGTCGGCATCCACGACCAGTGCTGACGGTGTCTTCGCCACTATCCCCTCCCAGGGTCTTGAGTTCTCTGTCTCGCCGTCGCTACTGGATGTTGCCCGGGAGGATGACTGGGTCGCGCTCGCAATGGTGCCCTTGTCACCCTTCGCTCGCAGCGCGAGCGCAACCTTGTATGACTCGGTCGCGAGCGCGACGGCGGGTGCCTGGCCGGGTTCACAATCCAGGCGTGACGTCTTCGCGCCGGGCGTTCGCGTCGGTGTTGCTCGGACCTGCGCGTCGCCGTTCGCCTCGTGCCGGAGACCGGCGTGCCGGTCGCATCGGTGCTCGTCGTGGTCTCGAGCGCTGTGTCATCGACGGATAGCGCCTCGATGTCCTGAAGTAGCGTGTAGGCGATGGGCAGATCGTCCGTGACGTCGTTATTATTCGCCGACTTGTTCTTGCCCATCACAATGACGCCATGGTCGCCGGCGACGATGAGGCCGCCAGCCTCGGCCTGCTGGTCGACTTCCACGCCGACGCCCACCTTGCCTTGCGGCAGGACGCAGGCGGTCGTGCAGTCCTTGGCATCGCGGCCCAGGCGGGCCAGCGTGATCTGCTCGTGTGCGGCGATCGCCGAGCTGGCCACAAGCCCGTTCGCGCTCGACTTGTCCGTCAACGCGCCTTCAACGGCGACGTTGTTCGGAATTGGTCAGCTCCAGGTCGGAGTTGCTGATCGTGTCGCCCGCGTTGATGTTGCGGGACGCGACGACGACGTCCACCGACCCGCCGGCTACGCTAGCCGAACCGCCGCCATCGCCGAAGTTGCTCAGCGCAAAGAAGACGAGGATCGCGGCGATGATGGCGAGGCCGATCGCGCCCAAGAAGATGAGGCGGTTGGCTCGTTCGGGGCCTGGCTGGGTGAGCGTTCGTGCCATGAACTCAGTCCTTTACTTGAAGTCTCCACGGCCAGCGGCAGCTGGGGCAGCTCGCTGGAGTGCTGATTCCTCCGACAATGCCATCCGTCAGCACGAGCCGGATCATCACCGCGCGTACCTCCTTGTGCCCCCTGGATCACCACGCTACAGTCATTCAACGTGTTCGTAAGGGTCGTGTTACGTTCATCGAAACAGCCCACGATGAAGACGGAGGCAAATCCCTTGACGTGCTGCCCTGTGCCGTCACTCAGGACGATATAAGCCACTCGCGGATTCGTGCAGGCCTTCGGGGCGTACACGGTGCCGGGTGGATCCGCGCTGGAGTTCACCGTATTCGGCGGGTTGTTCAGGCCGGGGGGCCCAACCTTGCTCGCGGGTATCGGCGAGCCGTCGGCGTAGGTGAATGTCTCCTTGAAGGTGCCGGTGCCGCACGTCTGAGGCGGCGCGCCGTTCCCTGTAAGCCGTGTGTTCCAGCTGCCGATCGTGCTGCCTACGTTGCCGGGTTTGTCGTCAACGCAGTCCTGCTGCGGGACGGTGAACGTGCAGACGTTGTTCTGATCAATCGAGCACGTCAGATTCGGAGGCCCGTTTTCGAGGCCGCTCTTGACTCCGTTCGCCCCGCCGGAACCGTTGCACTCACCAGGGTCGAGTACACCGCGGAAAAGGCCGCGGTCGCCGCCCTTAGACTTGTATCTGCGCCGCAAACTTGATCACACACTGGAAGCCAACGCGCGCATACAGCGCCGGCTGACTGGGTCTGGTGCTTGCGAGTAACAGCTCGTTCGTGGTGAGGTCATGGTCTGTGTTGAAGATCTCAACCGGAATTGCGCCGTTTCCGGGCGTCAGCGTCGTCGCGGCGCCGATGCAGGCGGTCGACTTCGCGCCGAGGTCGCCCACGCCTCCGTAGCCAGGACGCCCAGGAAGCCCGTTAGACGGACGCCGGATGACAACCTCAAGCGAGGGCATGCCGGTCGTCGTGCCGTCCTGCCCAACGCAGTCGGCGCGGGCGCAGGTCGTGTTCGTGCTGCCGCCCTGGCAGTCGTAGGGTTGAACGTGACGGCAGCCCCCGGCGCGGGCGCCAGGTTCTTGTTCGCGTAGTCCAACGCCTTCGTGCTCGCTGCGGAGCGCTCGGCGTTGTTTAGCGTCAGGCTCGCAAGGAAGTCATGCGTCAGCCATACCGCTGCGCCGGCCCGCGCCGCGAGGTCCGCGTCCTTCTCGACACGCGGCGCTTGTCCTGCAGCAACCCTTGGTCGATCGCGAACGCGCCCATCAGCAGGAAGACCGTGAAGACGCCGATGAAGATGATAAGCACCTGACCTCGCTCCGAGGCCGGGTGCTGACGTGGTCGGACGATTGCTCGGAGCGACTTCAGCATGAATCACCTGTTCCAGTGACGGGGGGCGCCAGACTGTTCCAGCCGCTGGACGGCACATTCCTTGATGACCCAGCCTGGACCGCTGTCGATGAACGAAGAGAGCGGTGTAAGGATTCTCTTGTATTTCACTTTGACACGACCGAAGAGCCTACGCTGCCGGCCGCGGGGCTCCCGCCCGGGCCGGGAATCCATTCCACGCAGATCACCTTGGTCTGGGCGGCGTTGTTGAAATCAGCGCAGTTCGTGGACCGCGCCGGTCAGCGCTCCGTGCGACTGATCCTGTACCCGCTTTACGATGTTTGCTTTAGCTGTTGCCGCATTTGTGCTGACTGCTCCGAGACGCGCTCCTTCTTTCGCCCCGTTGGTGAGGTTGTTGTAGCGGCCCATCACGAGTCCGCCGTCGATCATCACGAAGATCAGCACGACGAAGATCGGGAAGATGACGGCGAACTCAACGAGACCCTGGCCACGTTGCTGTGAACGAGGATGCGCTTCACGGTAGTGCTCCGGAGGGGGGCAGGTCGCTGCCCCCCTCCTGAAATCGTGGACCTAGCCGAGGTTGCAGTCCGCTGCCGTTGAACGCGAGGCAGCCGCCGACCTTCGTCAGGAACGTGTCCAGCGCGTCCGGCATGAACGCGATGAACGCGACCGCCGCGGCGACGCCAATGAAGCCGACGAGCACGGCGTACTCGACGAGGTCCTGGCCGCGCTCGTCCTTCGCCGCAGCGATGAAGTTGTTCACCCGGGCCATGACTGACAGAACGATGTTGTTAACCACTGCTGAGAACCCTCCTGAACCTGAATGATGTGCGTCTTCGCCACCCCGCAACGCACGGGGGGTCTTCTGTGAGTTGGTGACAGACTTTTCCCGGCTTCACCTCACTTTCCGGCAACAGGCGGGATGTCTGTCGGGGCGCCCCACGATATTCATTCAGGGACACCGGGCCGACCCCTTTGGGAGCCGGCCCGGCGCGGGTTACGATGAACTCGCGTTAGGGGCGCCCAGCTCCTGTCGCCTGACCCCGCTGTCTGCTGCGCTCTGGCCGAGACGCAGACGGCGGGGTCCCTGTATTCGCCGCCCGCCCTCATGCGGGGACGGGACGTGGCTCTCCTTCCTCTAGAACGCGGCGGCAAGGATCACGTTGCGGCGGTGCATTTCGTCTAGTTGACGGCCGTGTCTCCCGGCGGCAACGGCGACAGAAGCACCCGAGCGTGCCGGCGTCCCGGCCCGCGCGGCTGCGCGCTACGTGCTTCTGAGTCGTGTCGTCCGGGGGTCCAGCGCCACCCTACACCGGTGCCCTCGTCGCTGCGAGGAAACGTCGAATCGAAGCTAACATCGCCACATAAGGCTGTCAACGGCTGTCTTGACAAAGATGTCAAGTCGGGGGCGGATCGCTATCGACATACCACGCATGATTGGCGTAGTTGTGCGCGAGCACTGGAGCAATTCCCTGTCAATGTGGGTGAATCACTAGCGACATACCACGCATGATTCGCGCGTAGACTCGCGCACGCAGTACGCGGGCCAACTCAGTGCGCGTTGCCGTTTCGGCTGACGGGATCATCGAAGACGAAGCGGTAACGCCCGAACTGCACCTCGTCGCCCGGCTCCAGCGTCACCCAGTCGGCCTCGCGCCCGCCGACAAGCGTCTTCCGCGCGGGGCCGGCGGTGTGGTGGAGCACGTACTTCCCGCTGCGCAGCCAGATGCGCGCATGCTCGGGCGCGACATCGGCCGTGCCGGGCAGAAGGATCGTGCTGACGCGCGACGATGAGCCGACGACGGCCGGTCCGGCGTGCAGCTCCCACACGCGCCCTTCGCCGTCCGCACGCCTTCTCGATCAGCCGCCCCGTGCCGGGTTCGCCCGCCGAGGCCGCCTGAATCGCGCCGATCTGGTCGCGGAACGGGCTGCGCCGCAGCCTGGTCCGGGTTCGGCGCGACGACCTCGAGCTGGTGCCGGCGCAGCGCGCGACGGCGACGCCAGCGGAGGAACAGAAAGCCGCCGATCGACGGCGAGCACCACGAGCACGAGCACCGAGAACGCGATGAACGGCGTCGACGAGCCGCCCGTGCTGTGGACGGTGATTGGCTGCGCCGAGCCCTCCGCTGGAATCGTGACCACGGGCACGGCGGCCGCCTGGCACCAGGCCGCGCGTGAACGTCGTGACCGCGGCAACCGGCGTGCCCGCGAGCCGCGCGACGATGCGGAGGCTCGGCGGCCTTGCCGTCGGCCGGCGCGCTCGCCTTGAGCGAGAGCACGTACTGGTTGCGCAGCAGGTTGGCGATGTCGCGCATAGACGCCGCTGACACTCTCGCGGCGTGGCCGGGCGGTACTGGCCCTGCGTCGTCGCCGCGAGATTCTGCAGGTACGCGACATCGGGCTGGTCGCCGAAGCCGATGGTGAACACCGGCACGCCCGTATCGTGCGCCGCCGCGGTCGAGCCATCGGCCGTCGCCGGCGAGTCCTGCGCGTCGTTCTGGCCATCGGTGAGCAGGACGACGGCGCTGCGCTGGGCGCCCGAGGCGCGGGCGACGTAGGCGCCGGTCTGAACGGCGTCGTAGAGGGCGGTGCCGCCGTTGGCTTCGAGCGAGGCGATGCCATTCGTGAGCTTCGCGCGGTCGCCGGTGAAGTCGACGACGGGCGTCACCTTATCGCTGAACGCGACGATCGCCGCCTCGTCGTTGGCGCCCAGGCTCTGGACGAACTGCGTGGCCGCGACTTTGGCGGCATCGAGCGGGGCGCCCTGCATGCTGCCCGAGACATCGATGACGACGACGACCTTGAGCTTGAGGCTCGTATCCTGCGCGGACTGGACGACCGGCGCCGGGAGCGCCTGGTCGCCGTCGAAGGCCTGGAAGTCCGCGGCGGCGAGGTTCGGGATCGGCACGCCGCGGGCGTCGGATCGCCGTAATGATGGCCTTGATGTCCGGGTAGGCGGTGGCATCGACCTGGTTCAGACGGTCATCGGAGGGCGCCGGCTGCTGGGCGCGCGCCGGGCGCGGCGCTAGGCGGCGAGGAGCGCGATGAACGCCGCGATGAACAAGGCAGCGGCCCACAAGCGTGGCATGGGAGTCAGGTTACCGATTATCAGGTAGGTGGCGGAACAGGTTCGTGCGATGACGACTGACAAGTACGGCGGTCGCGGGCTGCTCACGGAGCATTCTGACGACGCTCGGACATCGGCTCTCGGCGGGCGGGACGGCGAGCGCTCGCGCGGGCGGTAACGGCGGCATGTTCGCGGCGCACCTGCTCCTCGTTCACGACCTGGTGGACCCGTTGGCGCGAGACGTTGAAGTGTTCCGCCAGCCGCGTTTGGTGACCGCGCCTGAGCACATCTTCGCGCAGCAGGTAGCGCACGGCGACACGGAGCTTGCGCAGACGTTCTGGATCTCTTCGAAGCACTTCATGTCCCCCTGGACGCTCCCTGTCCAACTAACGCAGCCCTCTACCGACTGCCCCAGCCTTCCTCCATGTCCTGCTCGATAAGGCGCACCGTCGAATCCACCGTGAGATACGCGCTGACGCCGCTCCAGAGGATCATCATCAGGCCGCCCACCAAGATCGGCGGTGCTGGACGACGACGCCGCTTGCACGAGGCCAAACACCGTCACAGCCGATGCCGAGCACGAAGCCCGCGAGCGCCGTCTTGAACATGAGCCGGTAGTTGCGCTCCCGCTTTCGCCGTTCGCCGTAGTCCCAGATCATGCCCTCTCTCCTGAGCGTCGCAGATGGCGATCGCCGTGGTCGCCAGGCCCTCGAACGTGACGTGCAGACCATCCGGCACAGACGCCGGTGGCCATGGAACCGTTGCGGGGTGTAAGAGTCAGTCGCCGGAAGCGACGCTACAGAACGTAGATGGGCGCGGTCGTTGCGTCAATTGCCTGCTTGACAGAGCGGCGCGATTTGCTTGACAAGTCGCCGCGGCGGAGCGGCGGCGTTGCTCGTCGCCCGTTATAGGCCCGTCGCGCAGGCCGGCAAGTCCTTGCGACGGCGGCGGCGGCGGTCAAACCGGTCCGTGAGCACGACCTCCTTGTCGCCGGCGTGCAGGGCGAAGGTGAAGAACCAGCCCGCCGCCGCGAACATCAGCGCCGCGGCGAAGAAGGTCCACTTCCACCACTGGATGGCGGGGCCATCGTTTCCGGCCGAGGGGAGGCCGTTCGCGCGGGCCGACTGCGCCGGGTCGACGCCGCTCTGCGGCGGAGCGCCCTTCACCGGCGTCGACGTGCCCTTGTTCGTGTTCTCGACGACGGTGACGTGCGGCGTCGCCGTCCGCGTCGGGGTCCTGGTCGGGGAGGTGGTGGCTACGGACGTCGGCGTGCGCGTCCGGGTCGCGCTCGGCACCGTCGTCGCGGTGCTGGGCGGCGGCGTGTTCGTCGGTCCCGGCGGCGTCGCGGTGGCGGCGGGAGGCGTGCTCGTGGCCGTCGGCGGCAGCGCGATGCCCACGACGAGCACCGCGGCCGACGCGTTCGGCGTAACGCCGGCGCCGCCCGCATCGAGCAGCGTCTTCGTCGTCCAGGCGATGTTCGCGTTGCCCGTGCCGACGGCGTGGAACTGCACCGTCGCGATCGTGCCGCCGCCCGAGTTCTCGTTCGCGCCGTTCAGGGCGTACTGGTAGTTGATGATGCCGCTGCTCACAACGTTCTGCAGCACTGTGCCGCTCTCTCGTCGCCCGGGAACAGCCCGGGCAGGATCTGCACTGCGCCGCCCGGATCGGCGTCGACGACTCGACGATGGAGGGGTCGTATGTCACAGCAAGGTGCACCTCGTGCACGTGGTCTGCGCCGGAGAGGTCGAACGTGACCGCGACGTCATCGCCGACGTCGAGCGCGTTGTTCGGTGGTGACATCGACAGCGAGCCCGAGGGTGCGGCGGAGGCGCCGCGTGGATGCGCGAGCGCAGCGGCGACGAGGCACACCGCGGCGGCCGCGAATAGCACGCGCGTCCACGAGCCCGCCAGGCGACGGTGCGATCCCTGCATGGTGACCCCTCAAGTCGGTATCGGAGCGAGCGCCCGGCCGGATGCGGGTGCTGGCACCTACGGACGAGGCTGACCGCTCGTCGAGGCGCCGTGGACCAGCTCGGCGAAAAGCCACTGAGGCATCGATTCCTTGACAAATCAGATGAAATGGGCCCCGTTGACCCCCGTTTGAGTCGGTAACCGCGAAAAGTCAAAGCTCATGGCTGAGAGGCGCAGCAGATGAAACGTCGCACCCACCGAACGGAATCCGGCATTTCACGCCCGGGATGGTACTGGCGATCGCGCTTGGCATCGGACTCCTCGCGGTCGCACTGATCCCGCTGCGCCGTTCGGGCAACCAATCGACCGCCCAGGCCTCCGGCGGCGATTTTGCACTCGACTTCGTCGCGTCCGCGCCACTTACATACAACCACTCAACCGGCGGCGGCGTGTTTGACGACCGCACGGTGGGCAAGAACGCCGACATCGTCGAGTCGCTCGAAGCCGGCGACTTCCAATGTGGCGATGTGGTCACCTACCTGATGCAGATCGTCGTAGACTGCTGGAGCGAGGGTTCACAGACGATCCGTCTCACGAACAACTTCACGGCCAACACAACCGGCCAGCCGGGCGCCGGGCACTCTCAAGTCCTGGGCGTGTCGGTCAACAACCCGGCATCGGTCACGGGCGGCGACGAAGGCCCCAAGACGGTCGACACCGGGTTCGTTGGGCCGATCAATAGCACGGTCACGAACGTCACGACGTTCGTGGAGCCCGCCGGCGGGACCGTCTTGCCGACGATTCCCACGACGGCCGACGACATCGGCGTGACGTACGACGTCACGAACCTCGAGGCTGGTGACCACGTGATCGTGCGCATCGACACGCGGCTCGCATGCGGTCCCGGGCAGTCGCCGACCGGTAACCTCCAGGCGACGCTTTCCGACGCCACCGTCGTCGGCTCGGGCGACAAGATCACGTCCGGGCTCCGGCAGCCAGACGATCCCCTTCAAGCAGTTCGGATCGATGCCGACGAACACGCCGACGACGATCCCGCCGACGGCGACGCCGACCAACACGCACCGACCGCCACGAACACGCCCACGAACACACCGACCGTCACCAACACGCCAACGAACACGCCGACGAACACACCGACGGTAACACGCAACACACCGACCGACACCCCCACGAGCATCCCGACGGACACACCGACGACACGCCGACGGTCACCAACACGCCGACGCGACACGCCCACGAGCACGCCGACCGACACGCCCACGAGCACGCCGACCGACACGCCCACGAGCACGCCGACCGACACGCCCACGAGCACGCCGACCGACACGCCCACGAGCACGCCGACCGACACGCCCACGAGCACGCCGACCGACACGCCCACGAGCACGCCGACGGACACGCCCACGAGCACGCCGACCGACACGCCCACGAGCACGCCGACCGACACGCGCCACGAGCACGCCGACCGACACGGCCACGAGCACGCCGACGGACACCGCCACGAGCACACCGACCGACACGCCCACGAGCACGCCGACGACGGTGGTCGTGGTCAGGTCGAGCACTCCGACGTCAACGTCGACATCGACGGCGACAGCCACAGCCGCCATCTCGCCGACCGCCACGACGGTCAGTGAGACGCTCGCCGAACAGCGGCCGCCGGCGCCGCGGCCCGCCCCCGCCGTGGTGGCGCTGCCAAACACAGGCGCAGGCGAGACACGCCACACGACGATACGGCGATGCTGCTGGCCCTCGGCGCAGTCGGGCTAATGACCATCGCGGTGGCCGCGCGACGCCGCCGGTCGAGCCGCCACGAATAGCGACGACCAGCTCCGCGACAGTGGACGACACCAAGGATGTGGCCGACGCCGTGATGCGTCGGCCACTCCGGTCATGTGCGTAAGACTGCCCCGGCTACTCGCTGAGGCGAGTGAAGTGAATTAGGCTGCTCGAGCTGAACACGCCGGCCGCGGCGTCCACCGTTAGATCGGCGTTGATGAATCGGCCCTGGATGAGGCAGCTGTTGCCGGTGCACTGGTTGTTCTGGTAGCCCTCAAGCCAGAACAGCGCGAAGCTCACGACCGTCATGTCGCAGTTCCCGTTACAGAGCGACGTGATTACCGGGAGGATGATGACCCGGGGGCTTGCATAGCTTCCGGAGAGCCACGGATTGCACTGATGGACCAGGCTGTAAGGCCCCCCGGCAGGCCCCGAGAACACCTCCGCAAACGTGTCGCAATGCGGGTCCGTGCTCGACATGATGTCATCGACAGCGGTACGTGTTGGGCCGACCATGTTCCCCGTTTCCGACGGACAGGTCCCGCTCGAGCACACGGGGCTCGTCGATGTGCACGTGGTGACGCCCTGGGCGCAGGCAGTCGTCGTGCTGCCGTTCTCCACACTCGTGCGGTAGATGGAAGCGCCTGAACCATCGATTTGGATGGCGCCAAAGTTGCCCGTCGTCGAGTTTGTTGCGTCGTACTTCAGGGTCATGGTCGTCCCGGGCTGACTCGCGGAGACGGTCGATGCCAGCACCGCCCAGGGCGTGAGGTGCGCGCCACCTCCAGGCGAAGTCTTGATCGCGGATGCGTGGCTTTTCACGTTGGCGCTGGCGAGGCCGAGGACGCGTATCAGTGCAAACGTGTGCGGGCGCACGAGGTCGACGCGTACTTCAGGATTCGGATGACCCGCACTCTGCGGGACAACGCTGAACGTTACGTCGCTCCAATTCAGTCCGTAATTGGCTGCATAGGACCTGGCCGTGAGTTGCGCGGACGCCGCGTCCGGGAGATCCTGCGCGGCGGCGAGAGCGATGCTGTCCGCCTCATTCTGTAGCGTGCGTCGATGGCCGGCATAACTGCCGACGTCGACGGCGAGCGCTGCCATTCCCAACAGCACGGGAACGAGTAACACGAAGGCGACTAGCACCTGGCCACGTTCGCCGGCGCGCAGCTGCGATCGAGTACGCATACGTCCTCCTCAGCTCCCCCGAGGAGGCGTGGCCGGCAATCGACAAGCGGAATGCGACCCTAACCCTGATCCAGTGTTCGGCCGCTACGCGCGCAGTCCGAAGCGCCAGTTAGGAAGAATTACGAAATCGAAATGCCGAAGGTACGCCGACCGGCATCATGTAGGCGACCAACGAAACGGCCCTCTCAACGAGGGCCGTCTTCAGGGTTTAACGCAGTTCGCCGATTAGCAGCAGCTCTTCGCCTGGCCGCCGCCGTCGCCCGTCTGGAAGCTGGATCCGCAGGCGCAGGACTTCACCGCGTTCGGGTTGAAGATGGTGAAGCCCGACTTCATGATGTCGTCGACGTAGTCGATCTCGGCGCCCTGCATCAGCGGCGCGCTCTCCGGGTCGACCAGCATCGTCACGCCGGCCTGCTCGATGACGATGTCGCCGTCTTCGCTGCCCTGCGCGATGGCCATCCCGTACTGGTAGCCCGAGCAGCCGCCACCGACGACGAACACGCGCAGCGCACCGTTCTCGATCCCGCGGTCCTTCAGCAGGGCCGACGCCTTCTCAGCGGCCTTGTCGGTGATGGTGACAATCGCGACGGCTTCCTGGACCATGCCGGGCTCCTTCCAGCGCCTCAAGGGCGCGCGAGCTGTTTCTACAGTACGTACTTAGTATATCGGACGCCCGGATCCGCGGCTCAACGCCGTTCAGGCACCCGATCGATGGCCACAAGTCCCTCATATAGGTCATAGACGGCGTCGGCCACGTTCGACCATCGGAAGCGCTCGACGGCTTCCCGTCCGGCGCGGCCGAACGACGCGCGCAGCTCGTCGTTGTCGAGCAACAGCTCGAGCCGCTCGGCGAACGGCTCCGGGCAGCGCCACGGGATGAGGTAGCCGGTCTCGCCGTCGCTGACCGTGCTCGTCAGGCCGCCCACGCGCGACGCCACCACCGGCGTCCCGCACGCCATCGACTCGACGGCGACCAGTCCGAAGCTCTCGTAGTACGACGGCACGACGCAGACGTCGGCAGCGTTGTAGTACATCGGCAGGTCTTCGTGCCGCACCGCGCCGACGAACGAGATGTGGTGATCGACATCGAGCCGCCGCGCGAGTGCGCGTAGTTCGTCGATGCGCGCCGTCGCGTGCTCGTCGCCGCCCACGATCAGGACGATGAAGTTCTCGTGCTCGTGCAGCTGCGCCGCCGCGCTGATCAGGATGTCGATGCCCTTCAGCGGCTCGATGCGCCCGACGAACAGGATCACGCGCTCGCTGTCGCTGAGCTTCAGCCGCGCGCGCGCGACCTCGCGGTCCATCGGCGCGAAGATGTCCAGGTCGACGCCGCAGGGTACGACGGCGATGCGCGCGGCGTCTGCGCCGTACAGCGACGTCAGCAGGTGCTTCTCGTGCTGGCTCGCCACGACGATGCGGTCGGCCGCGGACGCGATTTCGCGCTCGGCGGCGATGCGGCGGTCCGGCTCATGCTCCGTGTGCCGCGCGCGATTCTTCACCTCGCCCAGCGTGTGGAACATCGCCACGTGCGGGATGCCCCAGCGCGCGGCCAGCTCCGATGCTGCGACGCCGGAGAGCCAGTAGTGGCTGTGCACGACGTCGTACGCGAGGCCATCCGTCGGCGCGGAACGCCTCGACGCCGCGCTCGAACTCGTCGATGAACTCCGGCAGCGTCCTGCTTCGCCAGCTCTTCGACCGGCCCCGCCGTGATCTGGACCACGCGCACGTTCGGGCCGATCGGCTGCACGTCGGGCGATGCGGATGACACGCGGCGCGTGAAGACATCGACGGCGACGCCGCGCGCGCCGAGCTCCCGCGCCAGCTCGCGCACGTAGACGTTCATACCGCCCGCTTCGCGTCCGCCCAGCGTCGCCAGCGGCGACGTGTGGTACGACAGCACGGCGACACGGCGTACGGTGCCGGTGGAGCGCTCGAGCAGAGTCTCGGGGTTATGCAGCGTTGTCATCGCGTCAGCACCGCCCGCCACACGCGCAGGTCCTTGCCGCCCAGGTCGTACTTATACGCCTCATCGCCGCGCATGAAGTCCACCGCCGTGCGGCCGAACCGGATCGCATCCTCGATGAGCAGCGTCTTGGACATCAGTCCCACCGCGTAGTGCGCGTAGTCGGGGTCGTAGCCGCTATTGTACATGTACAGCCGTCCGCCCAGGTCGAAGTTGAGCACCATCGCTACCGCCTGTCCGTCCAGGTTCAGCGAGTAGAATCGCAGCATCTCCTCCGCCGCCATGACGTGCGTCATCTCGCGGAAGAAGGTCTCCATCCCGGGCCTCGCGAGAAACTCTTCTTTGTGGTGATTGCTCACGCGCATCAGCCGGAACATCGTGTCCAACCAGCCGCACGCCTCTTCCGGCTCCGTCGCGATACGCAGCTCAACGCCGCCCCCCGCGCCCTCAAGCCGGCGCAGCTTGCGCCGCAGTTCGTGCCGGTCCTTCTTCGAGAGCGTCGCCAGATAGCCGTCCCACGTGTCGGGCAGTTCGAGCACCGGTGATACGGCCTCGAGCTCCAGCTCCAGCTTCCAGCCGGCGTCCTCGCTCTGCTTGATGGCGCCGAGCGTCGGCGATGTGTCCTGTATGCCTCGAAAGTCGATCCGGCTCACGCCATCCGCCGCCAGCCGCTCGAGCACGTTCCCGACGAACGAACGCCTCGAACCCGGGCGTGCAGGCGATGTCCATGTAGTCGCAGATCGAGTAGTGCCCGACCAGCTCCGCTTCCCCTCCATTGCGCAGCACCGGCGCCACGCCGATGAGCCGCTCGCCCTCGCCGCGACGTCAGGCACAGCAGCTCGCGCTCACCCTGGAAGTGCTTGAGCCAGACCCGCTGCCAGGCCGGCGTGACGAACGGCACCGGCGCGTGACACTGCGAGAGCAGGCCCTCCCACTCGCCGCTGATCTGCTCAAACGGCTCTGCCCGCAGCTCCATTAGCGCCGTCACGAACCGCGCACCAGGGACAAGAACTCCGACCGCGTCGGCTGGTTCCGCCGGAAGATCCCCCGCGTCGCCGACGTCACCATGCGGCTGCCCGGCTTCCGCACGCCGCGCTGCGTCATGCACAGGTGCTCCGCCTCGATCACGACGGCCACGCCGTCCGGCTCCAGCACCTCCATCATGGCGTCTGCGACCTGGCCCGTCAGCCGCTCCTGCAGCTGCGGCCGGCGCGCGTACCCCTCGACCAGCCGCGCCAGCTTGCTCACGCCGACGACGCGGCCTTGCGGGATGTAGCCCACAGCGGCGACGCCGTGAAATGGCATGAAGTGATGTTCGCAGATGCTGTAGAAGGGGATGTCCCGCAGGATCACCATCTCCTCATGGGACGCGTCGAACGTCACCGACAGGTAGTCCTTCGGATCGATGCGCAGGCCGTCGAACAACTCCGCGTACATACGGGCGACGCGCGCCGGCGTGTCGCGCAAGCCCTCGCGCGAGCCATCCTCCGCGATCGCGGCGATGATCTCCTGCACCGCGTGCTCGATCCGCGCGAGATCGACGCCGTTTGTTGTCTGGGAATCGGTGCGCAGTTGGTCGAGCGTCATGGGCAGCGATCCGTCAGGTGGTGTGGAAGAAAAAATACCGTGCATGGATCGTAACAACGGGCGCCCCGTGGCGGCAACCGTCCGGGGGCGGCCCCGGCTGTCTCCATCTGATACCGTGCGCCGATGGCAGAGTCGAACTCCCACCCGAACGGGCCGCGGACTTTTGGAACGTTTCTTCGCGACGCGGTTCCCATGCCCGAAGCCATGCTCTCGCGCGTGATCGCGCTCGAGTCCGGACGTCATCCCACCCTCACTGAGATGCGGCAAGCGCTGGGGCTGGACCTCTCGTTGGCTGCGTGGCCACAGGCGGCGCGAGGCGGCCTGGTTGCGCGATGGCGAGCAGAACGACGAGACGGTCGCCCAACTCGTCGACGCCATGTACGGATCGCTGTCTTCGGCACGCATGATCCGGCTGGAGGTCACCGACGGCGGTCTCGTCGCGGATCGTGCCGACGGAGCGATCACGATGCGCGAGGGCGAGCGGCTCGTTCTGCATGGTGTTCGCGGACAACAAGACGGACGCGGAGGTCGAGCTTGCGGCGGAAGCCCGGGGCGAGACGGCGGTCTTTGCCGTCGAGCCGCATCGGACTGGCATCCGTGCTGGTCGACGCGGGGGCGTTGCCGCGTGGCAACTACTTGCTGCCGGTCACGTTCACGTCGGCGGCCGAGCATGTGACGATCGATGTGCCGATCTCGGCGGCGCCTGCGGGAACGCTCGTGGTGCGCATCGTCGACGACGAAACGGGCGAACCGGTCGCGGCGCGTGTGTACCTCACCGACGACGTCGGGCCGGCGTGGCCGCTCGGGTCAACGGTCAGGCGCGATGTGAAGGGCGCGGCATTCTTTCACGCCGACGGCTCTTTCGAGGCGCGCTGCGGTGGCAAAGCACGCGTGCGGGCGGTGCGGGGCATCGAGTACGAGCCGGAAGATGTGGAGATCGAGATCCGCGCCGACGGACGTGAAGAGCGCACGATACGGCTGCGCCGCTGGTCGCACATGGCGGCAGACGGCTGGTACAGCGGCGACGTGCACGTTCACCTGCACTACGGCGGGGAGTACGAGCTCACGCCCACGGACGCCGCGCTCGTGCAGCGCGCCGAGGACGTGAACTTCATGAACATGATGGTCGCCAACCAGGGGAGCGGCTGGGTGCACGACGACGTGTACTTCACGGGAGCGCCGCATGAGCTGAGTGACGAGACGCACATCCTGCGCTGGGGTGAGGAGTACCGCAACGACTTCTACGGCCACATGTGCATGTACGGGATCAACGAGCTGGTGCCGCCGATCTACAGCGGCTTTCGAGAGAGCGAGCACACGTCAGACCTGCCGGCGAACGCGGACGCCGCACGACATTGCCACAACGTGGGCGGGACGCTGAGCTACGCGCATCCGATGTTTGCGAGCGGCGACCTTGACCGCGTGTTCGAACACGCGCGTACGGTGGAGGCGAAGGAGCTGCCGGTCGATGCGGCGCTCGGCCTGATCGATGCGGTCGACGTCATGTCGTATCCAGGGCACGAGATGGAGACGGCGCGACTGTGGTACCGGCTGCTCAACTGCGGCTTTCGACTGGCGGCGACGGCGGGCACCGACACGTTCATGAACTTCTGCGAGAGCGGCCAGTTCAGCAACCCGCCCGCTGGCGACCGCGTCTTCGCGCGGGTCGCGGGCGGATTCACGACCGAGTCGTGGTGCGACGCTGTGCGCCAGGGCCGGACATTCGTGACGGACGGTCCGATGCTGAGCCTGCAGGCAGCGGCGTCGGGGCAGACGTACGAGATCGGCGACGACATCCGCTGCGAGCCGGGCACCGTGATCGAGGTCACGGCCGAGGCGGGATCATACGCGCCGATGGACGTCCTGGAACTGATCGTCAACGGCGAGGTGATTGCGTCGGCCCGCGCGTCAGAGGCGGGACGTCATGCGGCGCTGCGTCACCAGCTCACTTCGACCGAGAGCTGCTGGATGGCGCTGCGCGCACGCGGGCCCGCCCACCCGCTCGTCCTCGACAGCGAGGTGTTCGCCCACACGAGCGCGATCTACGTGACGGTGGACGGCGCGCCCGTCGCCCGCGCCGAAGACGCGGCGTACTTCGACGAGTGGATCGAACGTCTGATCGCGATGACGGAGACGAAGGGCAGCTACGCCACGAGCGACGAACGGGACGGCATCGTCGCCATGTTCCGCGAAGGTCAGGCGTACTACCGCCGGATCACCGACACCGCTGATCGAGCAAACAAGCGCCCGGTGCCACCCGCGGCGTCGTCTAGCTGCGAGCGCCCTCGAACGTGGCCTTGCCGAACGTGCCGAGCTCGGCCTCGCCGGCGATCTTGTCGCCGTCGACCTTCGCCGTGAACGTGATCTTCATGTTCATCGCCGCCGCCGTGATCGCCCACGACAGGTCGTCGCCGTTGACCTTGCCCTCTTCGATGGGTGCAGCGCCCTGCGGGCCGTCCATGGTGCCTTCGAGCGTCTCGCCCGACGACTTCAACGTGAGCGTGCCCTCCTGGGCGCCCATCGGCGTGTTCAGCGTGACTTTCCAGGTACCGTCTACTGCCATGTTCTGATCGCTCCTGTGCGCTAAGCCCGCACGCGCGGGCGCTATTCGCTCGCCAGTTTGGCGATGTAGTCGCCAACCTCACTGGTGCCCATGCCCATCTTGCCCGCCGACAACGACTTGATCTGCCCCGACGCGAGCGCCTTCATGATGCCGGCCTCGATCCGTTGCGCGGTTTCCGTCTCGCCCAGCGTCTCCATCATCATCTGCGCGGCGCCGATCGCCGCGATCGGGCAGACGACGTTCTGGCCCGTGTACTTCGGCGCCGAACCGCCGATCGGCTCGAACATCGAGACGCCGGCGGGGTTGATGTTACCGCCCGCCGCCACACCGAGCCCGCCCTGAATCATCGCGCCGAGGTCGGTGATGATATCGCCGAACATGTTCTCGACCACGATCACGTCGAACCACTCCGGGTTCTTCACCATCCACATCGTCGTGGCGTCGACGTGCGCGTAGTCCCGCTGGATGTCCGCGTAGTCGGCCTCGCCGACTTCATTGAACGCGCGCCACCAGGTGTCGTGCACGAACGTCAGCACGTTGGTCTTGGCGCAGAGCGTGAGCTTGTTGTCCTTCTTCCGCTTTCGCGCCAGGTCGAAGGCGTATCGGATCGCCCGCTCGGCCCCGAAGCGCGTCGTCACGTGGACCTGCGTCGAGACCTCATGCGGCGTGCCCTTGTACTGGAAGCCGCCAGAGCCGCTGTACAGGCCCTCCGTGTTCTCACGCACCACGACGAAGTCGATCTCGTTCGGACCCTTGTCCTTCAGCGGCCCGTCGACGCCCGGGTACAGCTTCACCGGGCGCAGGTTGATGTAGAGGTCCAGCTCGAAGCGCACCCGCAGCAGGAGGCCCTTCTCGAGGATGCCCGGCGCCACCTCCGGATGCCCGATCGCGCCCAGGTAGATCGCGTCGTAGCCGCGTAGCTCGTCGATCATCGAGTCGGCGATGATCTCACCGGTGCGAAGGTACCGCTCGCCTCCCAGGTCGTAGTTCGTGAGCTCGTACTTCACGCCCGTCTTGTGGGCGGCGGCCTGGAGCACCTTCAGGCCCTCGGCGACGACTTCGGGGCCCGTGCCGTCGCCGGGGATGACCGCGATCTTGTACATATCAACCGCTCCGTGGTGGGATCTTCTGTGCGCGGCCATTCTGCACGCGCCACGGTGAGGCGCGAGGAACGCACTGAGACGTACGAGGAGAGAACTATGGCCCAGGTGAAGATCGCGACCCTGAACCTGTTCAACCGCATGGGCCAGTGGGGGCATCGCGCGCCGCTCGTCATCGACCAGCTCGAGGAGCTGGCGCCTGACGTCATCGGCCTGCAGGAGGTGGACCTACAACTCGACCAGGGGATGTGGATCAGCCGCCAGATCAACAAGCGCATGGCCGGACAGCCGCACTACCGCATCAAGCACGCGACGAACCCCGACACGCGCGCCAGCTTCCACAGCATCGCGACGATGTCGCGCATCGGCTTCGTCGAGCACGAGGTACTGGACCTGATGTCGTTCGAGCGCGTCGCGCAGCGCTTCGTGCTGCGATGCGGCGAGCGACCGTTCTTCTTCATCAACACGCATCTCCACCACCCGCCTGAGGCGCAGCAGGAGCGCGTGCATCAGCTCGAGTGGCTGCTCTCGTGGCACGACCGCGACGCGCGCGGACTCCCGACGGTGATCGCCGGCGACTTCAACGCCTACGCCGATCCGCCGGAGCCCGCGGTGCAGCTCATGAAGTCACGCTTCCGCTCCGCGCACGAGACGGCGCACGGCCGCGAGCCGGAGAAGACCTGGACGACGCCGGTCAATACCTACGACGACTCACCGCACGGCACGCTCGACTACATCTTCGTCTCGCCGGAGTTCCGCGTGGTCGATGCGGGTCTCGCGTTCGACAAACCATCCGCGTCCGACGCGAACATGTTCCCGTCAGACCACCTGGGCGCTGTACGCAGTTCTGGAGCTGTAGGGAGCGCGTGACGACCGAGCCCCGGCGCACCCTCTATGACACGGAGGCCGAGTCGGAGGCGCGCGCTGTCATCATCGACGGCGTTGTGCACCGGAGGGTCGGCTACTGGACGCCCGCCGTCCACGCACTCTTGCGCTACCTGAAGACGACGTCCTTCGCGCCGTACGCGCCGGCGGTACTCGAGTCGGACGACCTAGCCCACGAGCAGTTGTCATACATCCCCGGCGATTGCGGCGCGGACGCGTGGCAGCACATCGTCCCTGAAGACGGGCTGCGCGCGTTCGCCCGTTTCGTCCGCGCCTACCACGCTGCCGTGGCGTCGTTCGCGCCGGCGGCCGATGCCGCGTGGGCTGTGGGAGTGGGGCAGCCGGCCGCCGGTCAGATCATCTGCCACGGCGACTTCGGGCCCTGGAATGTTGTGTGGCGATCAGGTCAGCCGGTCGGGCTGATCGACTGGGACGACTCGGGCCCGGCACCGCCGATGACGGATATCGCGTGTGCGCTCGAACATGCGGCGCCCTTTCGTGATGACGACGAGTGCGTCCGTTGGCGACGCTATCCGTCTCCGCCCGATCGCCGCCGTCGGATCGAGATCTTCGCCGAGGCGTACGGTTTGCGTACGACAAGGGGCCTCGTCGATGACGTGATCCGCGCCCAACGCGATGACATGGAGCGAATGCGGCGTCTCGCAGAGCGCGGCTTGGAACGGCCGACGCGCTGGGTCGCGAGGGGTTTTCTGGACGAGCTGGAGACGCGCATTGACTGGAGCGAGAGTCATCGGGGCCTGCTCGAGTAGACGCGCGAAGTGGGGACCGGCGCCTACCGCGCCAGCCACCCCATGACCGCGTCCTCGATACGCTGCTCGACGCCGGGGGAGTCGTCGAGCGTCTTGTGGCTGACGAGCGCGTCGCCGCCGCCACCATCGCTCAGCGCGACCGGCGCGTGCTCCGCTGACTCGTCGATATCGATCACGTTCGGCAGCGCGAGCGGGACGCCGTGCCAGCCCTCGTTGAGCTGGTAGAAGTTCAGCAGCGGCGTCGTCGCCGGCATCTCCGTCGCGTCGCGATCGTAGAGCGCGATCGTCCGGTCGATGAGCACCCCGAACATCCGGCTCCCGTACCGGCTGTCGAGCGCGGAGGTCACCGACGTCACCGTGACGCCACCGTGGCTGTGCCCGATGAGCACAGCGCGCAGGCAGGGCAGCGCATCGAGGCGGTGGCGGAGGTCGTTCTCGACCCAGCGCTCCATGCCCGTCTGCGGCGGCTCCGCGCCGAAGATCGCCGGCGCCACCACGATCGCCTGCGATGCGATGCCGGCGCGCGTCGCGCGCTCCTGCAGCGCGTTGACGATGGTGATCAACCCGGTGCTCTCGCCTTCGGTCGAGTCGCGAAGCGTCGAGCCCGCGCTTGCGGCCGCCACGATGATCATCGGCGCGTTCGCGCCGTCGCACGTGAGCGCGGCGGTCGGGGGCGCCTCGAGCAGGTCCGCGCGTCCGTACTCCGCCGCGCAAGCATTCGCGTTGAGTGGGATGGTGACGCCGGCGAGATCATCGCCGTCGCCGGCATCGAGCACGCCGTCGTTGTTCCTGTCGCCGCACGCGATGAGGCGGCTCTCGACGCCGTGCGCACTGTCGATCGCGTCGGACCAGAGCTTCGGCACGGGCGTCACCACGGCAGAGGGGGACGGCGGCGTCGGCGACGAGATGAGCGCGTCGGCGCGCCCGGAGCTACCGCCCGTCTGCGCAACGACGAAGTAGAGCACCGCGCCTGCGCCGAGTGCTACGAGGACAAACCCGGTGACTGCGGCAAACTTCATCCAGCGGCGCGGCGCCGTCGTTCGATCGCCGCGGACGGCGTCGCTGACTCGCGCGCGGCTTCGATCGCGCCGGTCCACAACTCGCCACGCCGGCCCAAGCAGGCCTACCGGGCTGATCGGGACGCCGAGCAGCTCGAGAAGGAGATCCGTGTCCACGGACGACACGAGCAAGCGGTTCTTGCCGAGCGGCGCCGCGTGACGGACGTCGCTAATCCAGACCGCAGTCGTTCCGACGTCTGGGTGCTCGGCTTCAGGGAGAAAGCACAGGCGATCGCTGGTGAGGACCAACCGACCTTCCCACCACCCCGGCCGCGCTTCGATGCGGATGCGCGCTGCTCCCGTCCGGATGACGCGCTCGCCCGGCATGAGCTGCGCGTCGCCGAACCAACTCCCGCGTCGCATACATGCAGTATATGACGATGCGACGCGCGCCGCATGCACGGCGTTACGTCACATCGGGCTCACGGCTCACAAGCTTTTCACGGGTTAAGTCAACTCGTAAGCGACAGGCTTGCGATCGATGAAGCCGATCGCCTGCGTGTATCCGGATTGCGCGCGCGAGACCTCCGCACGATCGAAATTCTCGCCGACACGGTCCGGCGTATGCGCGTCCGAAGCAAGCGTGATCGCGATGCCGGCTGCTGTGCGCGCGCTCGATCAGCGGCGGCGCGGGATAGATCTCGCCGCACGGTTTGTTCAGCCCGTTCGTGTTCAGCTCGATCGCCGCGCCGCTCGCCGATCGCCGCCTCAACAATCGTTGCGTGCAGCGGCGTCTCATCTGCGGGGCGATGCCCGAACACCTTCGGCAGGTCGGGATGCGCGAGCACGTCGGCCAGCCGCGACGCCGCGAGATCGCGCACGAGCGCGGCGTAGTCATCCCACACCTCGCGCGGTGTCGCGCTTCTCCCATTGATCGAGGTGCGCCCGCTCGTCGAAGCCCCATGCGCCGATGAAGTGCACTGAGCCGAGCACGATGTCCCAGTCGTACGGCGCGAGGAAGCGCCGCAGCGCGTCCTCGCGCCCGGCGATCCAGTCCAGCTCGATGCCGAGCAGCACTGGCACACCGGCCGCTTTCGCTTCTTCTACCAACCGGACGTAGTCCGCGACGCTGCCCGAGATGTGGTCTCGCCAGTACCGCTCCGCCGCCGCCGCGAGCGACCGGATCGGGCATCGTCGTCCCACCAGCCGCGCGAGCATGTCGTAAGCCTCGCTGAAGCGAAACAGGTGCTCCGTGATCGCGACCTGAGTGACGCCCCGCGCCGCGCCCGCACGCACGTACTCGTCGATGCGCTCGCGCGTCATCGGCGGCTGCTCCCCGTGCGGCTGGAGGTGCGTGTGGCAGTCGATCACGTGCGGAGGTTGAGGTCCTCGATCATCGGCTCCATCCCGCGTACGAGCGCGACGACGCGATGTGCCGCCTCGATCGCCAGGTCCGGCGTCAGTGCCGGCGCCTCAAACGAGCGGTGCAGCCGCGTCCAGTTGGGCGTCCACTCCTCCAGCTCGTAGTCGCCGCCTACCGCTGCCTCGACGTCCGACGCGCGCTCCGCCAGCGCGTTCGCGGCGGCGTAGCTGCGGTCGCGGCCCGCCTCGAAGTGCAGCCCAATCTCGAGGCGCGCCGTCTTGCGCTGCGCCCACACTTCGTAGTGGATGTCCGGCGAGCCGCGATAGTACTGCAGGTACCCGAACCGCCGCCGCGACTCCATTCCGTCAAGGCGGTCCCCGAGCTGCGCGATCACGCCCTCGTGCACCATCGCCAGGAAGTCGTTGATCCGCATCGAGGGGTCTGCCGCGGCGCGGCGCTGTCTTGGCATGCGACAAGCATATGGCGGCGAGGTCGTACGACCCAGAGCGCGTGCCGCATGGATAAGCTGCGGGCATGCAGGTCGGAGCGATCGCTGACACGCACGGGTACGTCGACCCGCGCCTTGCAGAAGCCTTCCGCGGCGTCGATGCCATCGTCGTCGCCGGCGATATCGGCGGCATGCACGTCCTGGACGCACTCCGCGAGCTGGCGCCGGTGCACGCCGTCTACGGCAACAACGATGAGAAGCTCGGTGGCCTCGGCCTCCAACTGCGCGAAGACATCGTCCTCGCCGGGGTGCACGTCCACCTCGTGCACCAACTCCCGCACGCCCGGCCCCGGCCGGAGACGGACATCGTCGTCTTCGGCCACAGCCATCGCGCGCTCATCGAGCAGCGCGGCGAAGTCCTGTACCTGAACCCCGGCGCCGCGGGCCGCACCGGATTCCATCGCGTGCAGAGCGTCGCGCTGATCGACTTCAGGCGCGGCCGCATTCGCGATGCGAGGGTCGTCGAGCTGGGACCGCGACTGCCTCGGCCGAAGCGCTGACAGGATCGCGGCCGCGGCGCGATCCCTGGCGTGGTACCATCCCGCCGATGACGACGGAGCAGCTCGAGGCCTACCAGCTCTCGCTCCCGTTCTTCCAGGGACCGCTCGATCTGCTTCTGCATCTCATCGAGCGCGAAGAGCTCGACATCACCAACATCGCCCTGGCGCAGGTCGCCGACCAGTACCTCAAGTACGTCCACGAGGCCGAGCAGATCAACCTCGATGCGCTCGCCGACTTCATCGTCATCGGCGCGCGGCTGCTTCTCATCAAATCGCGCGCCCTGCTCCCGAAGCCCTACACGGACGACGGCGGCGAGATCGAGGAGGACGACGAGGGCGACCTGACGCGCCAGCTCATCGAGTACAAGCTCTTCAAGGAAGCCGCCGGCCGCCTCCGCGAAATCGAGACGGCCGGCCTCCACTCCTATCCGCGGATCGCGCCGCCGCCCGAACTGCCCCCGCCGACCGGACTCGAAGGTGTGACGCTCGACCTCCTCCAGCAGATGGTGGTCGAGGCGCTGTCGCGCGAGCCGGTCGAGCCGGAGCCGACGCAGGTCATCAAGCCGCACCGATACACCGTGCGCGAGAAGGTTGCGTCCATTCGCTCGCGGCTGGAGTCGGCCGGCCGCGTGAGTTTCCGGGCTCTCATGGACGAGTGCGGCTCGCGGATGGAGATCATCGTGTCCTTCATGGCCGTGCTCGAGCTGATCAAGTCGCGCGTGCTCGAGGCGCTGCAGGACGCCGCGTTCTCCGACATCGCGCTCGTCCCGTCCGGCGAGACGCCGCTCCAGGTCGAGGTCTCTTCCGAGTTCGAGTAGACATCTGCAGAAGCACGAAGAAGGCGCTTCGATGCAGCCGCACGGCCACGAGGATCTCCACAGGCGCGAGACGCCGCGCCGCGTCAACGTCATCGGCACCACCGGCTCCGGCAAGACGACGCTCGCGAAGGCCATCGCGGAGGCCATCGACGCTCCGCACATCGAGCTGGATGCGCTGCACTGGGAGCCCGGCTGGACGGAGGCAGAGACCGATGTCTTTCGCGCGCGCGTCGAGCGCGCGATCGATATTCCCGCCTGGGTTGTCGACGGCAATTACCGCGGCAAACTCGGCTCGCTCGTGCATGAGCGCGCGGACACGATCGTCTGGCTCGACTATCCCTTCCGCGTCGTCGTCACGCAGCTCTTCACGCGCACGGTCCGGCGCACCAGGTCGGGCGAGGTGCTCTGGGGCACGAACCGCGAGCGTTTTCGTGAGCAATTCATGAGCCGGGAGTCGCTGTTCGTGTGGGCGATCAAGACGCACTGGCGGCATCGACGCGACTATCCGGCGTGGCTCAGTCGTCCCGAGCTATCGCACGTGCGCGTCGTGCGCCTGTCGCATCCGCGGGCGACCGCGCGCTATCTCGATGCGCTGCGAGCGTCGCCGCCGCCGCCGTAACATCTGCGACGAAGCAGGTTCGATACAATCGCGCGGACATCGAAAGGAACGATGAAGCGGACGCGCGCGCGATCTCACACTCTTCTTGCTGCGCTCGCAATCGCATGCATCGGCGCCGCGCTACTCGCGGCATGCGGCGGCGGACGCACCGCCCGCAATGATGACACCGAAGGCAAGCCGCGCTCATTCATGATGGGCTTCAGCACGCTGCCCCGCGAGCTGAACGCCGACTCGTACAACGAGACGTTCCAGCTCGCCGGCCAGCACGGGGAGATCGTCCTCATCCAGCGTGCGCCACCCTGGGAAGACTTCCTTCCCGGCTCCGATGTCAGTGACATCACGGCGAAGACCACCGCCGCCGAGAAGGATGCGATCCAGGGTCAGCACCTCAAGCTCTTCTTCGCCATCGACCCCACGGACGGCGCCACCGGCCGCGATCGCCTCGCCGGCCTGCCAGCCTCGCTCGCCGGCAAGGGATTCGGCGACTCCGGGGTACGTTCCGCATTCACGTCCTATGCCACCTACGTCGCGCTTAACTATCATCCCGCCTACCTGGCGCTGGGCGTGGAGATGAACCTTTACTTCGACAAGAACCGCGACGATCTGGACAACTTCAAGTCGCTGTACGCCGAAACGTACGACCGCGTGAAGGAGATATCACCGGACACGCAGGTCACGGTCACGTTTCAGTACGAGGACCTGCAGGGACTCCTCCCGACGCAGGACAGCCACTTCGCCGAGTGGCCTTTGCTCCGCGCCTTCGACCCGCGGATGGACGTGACGGCGATCAGTACCTACCCCAGCTTTTACTTCTCGTCCGTCAGCTCTATCCCCGAGAACTACTACAGCCAGATCCGCGGCTTCACTGACCAGCCGATCGTCATCGCGGAGATGGGCTACTCGTCCGCGCCCGGCCCGCAAGGGGTGAACGGCGGGACGGAGCCGGAGCAGGCGGCCTTCGTGCGACGCGCGATCGACGAGGCTGAGACGCTGAGCATGCCGTTCGTGGTCTGGTTCGCCGCCTGGGATCCGGCGTACGCGCAGGACTCGGCGTTCAGCGTCTTCCAGCACATCGGGCTGATTCGACAGGACAACAGCGAAAAGCCTGCGTGGTCCGACTGGCTCAAGGCATCGAAGCGACCCTACGAGGCGCCGTAACGAGCGTTCTGTGCGTCCGAACCGCGGAAACGGACGGTCCCCAGAGTGCGAGGTGCGAGCGTCGTGCGCGCTTGAAGGACGGTTGAGGGGTTACGCGGATCCGCGGATTCGCCAGGTGGGCCGCTCAGGCCGGGACGTCCACCGCTTCGTCCTCGCGTCTCGTGGCCGTAGCGGCGGCCGTCGCGGTCATCGCGAACGCCGCAAGGCGCGTCGGCGACGGGCGGTGTTTGAACGCAAACGCCGCCAGACACATATCCGCGACGTCCGCCAGCAACGCAGCGAAGAGCCAGCGCCGAACGGACCGGTGCGTGCCAAGCGCCCAGAGCGCGCCGCCTCCCAGGACGACGTCGCGCGCCCCGATGGCGCGAACGAGGAGCCGCTGCCGGGGGGCGTCGACGGCATCACCGAACGACCCGCGACCGGTACGCCCTGGCCAGACCAACAGCGCGAGGCCCAGTGCCATGCGCCCGAACGCTATCGCGCGGATCGCCGTCTCAGGTATCACGAACGCGAGGGTAACACGCGCAACATAATCACGCGACGGTTCGGCCAAAGCACCCTATCCACAACGATCAACACCGCCGACGCGGCTCGCGCGAATTCTTCCGCAAAGGTTGACCTCTTATCCCTATCGTCAACCCGATCGACGCAATTACAATGCGCCTCGTCCTGGTTTGGCATCCCCGCCATAACCTCAATAAAACGGAACAACCGAATAGATGAAGTACCCGGTCACTGTGACCGCGGATGGATTCGACCTCCGCTGGCCTCGCAGCGCCGTGCCTTCGATTCTCGTCGATGCATGGCGTTTCACGATCCGCCACTGGGGCCTGCTGGCCGCGCTCGCAATCACGTTCCTGATCAACGCGCCGACGCTGCGCTACTTCTTCAGCGGCGACGATCTTGTCGTTGCGGGAAGCATCCGATACAGCGGCACCGGCCAGTACCTGCTTGATACCGTGCGCATGCAGGACATCGTGCCGAGCTGGCGCCCACTCACAGCCGTCGTCTACGCGGCCGAGTGGAACATGTTCGGTCTCAACGCCATGGGTTGGCGCGCCGTCAACCTGTCGATCCATCTCGGCTCGCTCGTCCTGCTGTACGCGCTAATGATGCGCGTGACGCGCCGCCCCGCAATCGGTGCCATTGCGGCGTTGTTCTTCGGCGTCTCGGGCGCGCACTTCGATACCGTGACGTACGTCACCGCGCTGCCCCACGTGCTTGCGACCTTCTTCGTGCTCGGCTCGCTTCTGGCGATCATCATCTATGCGCAGGAAGGCGAACGCAATCCCGGCCTGTTCGCACTTTCGTTCGCGCTCTTCGCCCTGGCCTTCCTCACCAACGAGGGTTCGTTCGTCTTCGCTCCCGTCATCGTCGCCGCCTACCTCCTCTTCTCGCGGCGATGGACCACCGCGCTCTGGCGGGCCCCTGCGCACGCCGTCCCGTTCGTCGCGCTCGCTGCCGGCTGGCTGGCGTTCTACGAGTCCTGCTCCTGCAATCAGCTCAAGTTCCAGGGCTACGAGTGGGGTCCGCACGTTCCCGCGAACTACGCCGTCTACCTCTCCTGGCTCGTCTTCCCCTCCCACGCGATCCCGAAGTCGCCGGATGACCTGCGCTGGATCCTGGCCGCGATCCTCGTCGTCGGCGGCGTCATCGCCGCGGTGCGCGGCCCAGCGATCGCCCGCATCGCCGTCCTGGGCGTCGCGCTCGCGCTGCTGCCGTATGCCCCTGTGCGCATCTGGACAGCGTCCCGCTACACGTACACCGCCGTCGCCTTCTTCGCGCCGCTCGCTGCCATCGCCTGTTACGCGCTGTACGAAGCGGTCCTCCGATCGAGCCGGCGCGCGCGGATGCCGGCGACGATTGCCGGCATCGCGCTCATCGCAACCGTCGCGGCGCTGTACGGCTGGCAGAGCCACGCGCAAGACGCGCGCTCGGGCCGCGAGAACGATCGCTGGCTGCGGCTGGTGAACGAGCTGCAGAAGAACTATGCCACCGTGCCTCCCGGCACGACGATCTACATCATCGACGGGCCGTGGACCGCGCCGATGGAGCAGTACACGTGGGTGCCATCGACCGCGCGCGTCGTCTATGGCGATGCCGCCGCGTTCGACCTCACGCGCGCCGACTTCGAGGCGGCGCCGCCGGATCCCAGTGGCGCCCTCTTCCTCCAGTGGACCGCCGACGGCCTCCGCCCCGTCACCGCCCCCGAGGCCCGCGCCCCGCAGTAAGGGCGGCGCGTCCTTTCGCGATTACATCCCAGGCTCGTCACCTGCGTGCCCCGCGCACGAGTTGCGCCCGCAACCCGACGGGTGCAAGCTGTCCGCATCACGCCGGAGGAAACCATGGCCGTCGAATCAATGCTGCGCCGCACCTGCACCGTCACCGACGAGGCCGAGTTCGCGAAACGGCGCGACGCGCTTACCCAGCGACTGGTCCCCTACCTTCAGCGCCAACCCGGCTTCGTCTCCTACGCGCTCACGCGAGACGGCGACCGCGGCGGGATGGTCGAAGTCACGGCGTGGGCAACCGCAGACGATTGCCGCAACTACATCCGTGGCGGCGCCGCCGCGATGGCCGCGACCTGGCTCGATGGACTCTTCCCCACCGCGCCGTACCCCAACGGGAATTGGATGCGAGAGACGGCCGAGCGATAGCCGTCGGCGCGCCGAGGACGTGACATGACGCAGGCTCCCGCCGCCATCGAGCCGGCCGAGAACCCGTACGACAACGCCATCGAGCAGCTGAACACCGTGGCCGAGCGCCTCGGCCTCGATGAGGGCATGCGCGAGGTGCTGCGGCATTGCAAGCGCGAGTTCACCGTCAACTTTCCGGTGCAGATGGATGACGGCTCGATCCGCGTCTTCACCGGCTACCGCATCCACCACAACGAGGCCCGCGGTCCCGTCAAGGGCGGGCTCCGCTACAGCACCAGCGTCTCGCTCGATGAAGTGCGGGCGCTCGCGATGTGGATGACCTGGAAGTGCGCCGTCGTCAGCCTCCCCTACGGCGGCGCGAAGGGTGGCGTCATCGTCGATCCACGCACGCTCAGCAAGCGAGAGCTGGAGCGCATGACGCGCCGCTTCGCCGCCGAGATCGGGCTCCTCATCGGCCCCGACGACGATGTCCCCGCCCCGGACATGGGCACGGACGCGCAGGTGATGGCCTGGATCATGGACACCTTCAGCATGATCCACGGTCACTCGACCCCGGCAGTCGTCACCGGCAAGCCGGTGTCGATCGGTGGTAGCAGCGGCCGCGAGGAGGCCACCGGCCGGGGGGTCCTCTTCATCACAAAGGAAGCCTGCGACGCGCGCGGTATGGACCTCACGTCCGCGCGCGTCGCCGTGCAGGGCTTCGGCAACGTCGGCAGCGTCGCCGCGAAACTGCTGTGCGAGGCTGGGGCCCGCGTCGTCGCCGTCAGTGACACGTACGGCGGCATATACGATCCAAATGGACTCGACGTCGCGGCGCTGCTCGCATCGAAACACGAGCGCGGCCTCCTGCCCGAGGATCATCCGGGCGTGCGCATCACGAACTCGGAGCTACTCGAGCTCGACGTCGACATTCTTATCCCCGCCGCGCTCGAGGGGCAGATCCACGGCGCGAACGCCGCGCGCATACGCGCCCCGCTCATCATCGAGGCCGCGAACGGCCCGACGACACCCGAGGCGGACCGCATCCTCAACGCGAAGGGCACGCACATCGTGCCCGACATCCTCGCGAACGCCGGCGGCGTCGTCGTCTCCTACTTCGAGTGGGTGCAGGACCTGCAGTCGTTCTTCTGGGAGGAGGCTGAGGTCAACGACCGCCTGCGCCGCATCATGGTCCGCTCCTTCAACGAAGTGAAGGCCATCTACGACGCCGAGGACGTCAACATGCGCGAAGCCGCCTACATGCTCGCCGTCCGCCGCGTCGTCGAGGCCACCGAGATCCGCGGCATCTTCCCCTGATGAGAACTGCGCGTCAGTCTGTGATCTCGAGCGTAGCGAGGGATTCCGCTGCGGCCGCCGCACCGACGCTGTCTTCCTCAAGCACGGGACGCCATACACGCACCATCACTCGGCGGGCAACTCATACGCATAGAACTCCGGCTACCCCACCCCGCAGCGCCTTCTCCTCCACGCCCCCCGGATACGCTCGCTCGATGTCCGGCAGCAGCCGCAGGTAATCCCCCAGCAACACGAACACCGCCGGACGCGACCGGTCGATCTGCTGATCGACCGCCGGTTGCTGCTGAACTCGGCCGAGCGGTCCTCCCCGTCGATGCCCGGCGCCAGGTACGTGCGCGTCTCGAGCGAGAGCGGGTGCCGCTCGCTGTAGAAGTAGACGTACGCATCCGGCGGCAGCGTCTTCATGTACTCGCTGGCCGACGTGATCTCCTGGTGGTACACGAAGCGCGTCAGATCATCGTCGCGCCACGTCCAGAAGTAGTCGCGCACCGTGATTGCCGTCACCGACGCGACCGCGAGCGCGACCGCTCCCGCCGCCGCGATCCGCACGCCCCGCCCGTCCGCACGCGTCGCGTAGCGCCATAGCCAGGCTAGCGGCAACGCGGCGATGAACATCACGAACGGCGCCGCCCCCAGCGGCTCGCGCATCATCGACCCGCGCTGTAACAGCG
This sequence comes from uncultured Chloroflexia bacterium, assembly GCA_963736015.1. Lineage (GTDB taxonomy): Bacteria > Chloroflexota > Dehalococcoidia > DSTF01 > JACRBR01 > CAVTNG01. The sequence continues at coordinate 44,709 of CAVTNG010000011.1, forward strand.
CCGGTAGCGGCAAGATGAAGATGCAGCACGCCGCGAGGATCACCATCGGCTCCCGGCGTTTCAGCCAGGCGATGACCGCGCCGGCCGCCAGCAGCGCGAGCGTGATCGGGTCGAACACCGGCCGCAAGTCCGTTAGCATCGATGATGTCCGGCTGCCCGTCCCACGTGAACGTCGCGGCGAAGTCACGCAGCTGCGATGCGACAATCTTCGTCCTGCCCCAGGTCCCGGCGTCGCGGTACTCGGCCGAGCGCAGCACCCCCGTGTTGCGATAGTCGTCGATGTGGGTCCAGTAGTACGCGTCCGGATTTCGCACGTAGTTGAGGAACGGCAGTGTCACGACGAGAGCAACGGCTCCCGTGATCGCCGCCGCCCGCAGCCACCACCGAAGCTCCGCGTCGCGCCGAAAGCGCACGAGCGCCATCGCCACGAAGAACGCCGCGACCGCGACGAAGACGATGGCGTCGACGTTGTAGGCGTAGACGCCGAGGCCCAGTAGAACCCCGCCGGCACGAACCACCACAACCGCCGCTGCGTCAGCCCCAGCATGAGACACAGCAGCGCGGCGAGCATGATCGTCGGATACGAGATCGAGGAGTGCGCGACGCGGCTGTAGAACAGGTGCCAGTACGACACGCCTAGCAGCAGCGCCGCGAAGAACGCCTCGAGCCTGCCGTACGCCACGCGCACCAGCACGTAGAGCAGCGGCACGGCCGCCAGCCCGACGAGCGCCAACGGCAGCCGCAGCGAGAACGCTGTGTGTCCGAGCAGCCAGATCCCCGGCCAGTCGATGTATGCGTTCAGCGTCGGCACGCCGAGCGCCGCGTGCGAATACACGCCGATCCAGTGATCGCGGCTGATGCGGAAGGCATCGAGGCCGATCTGCGCCTCGTCCGGGTGCACGCCGTACGGAATGTCGCCAAGCCGGATCAGGCGAAGCAGCGCGGCAACAAGCGTGACGGCCGCCACGAGCGCGACGTCGATCGCCAGCGGATGCGCGGCGAAGAACTGGCGCGGCCGTTCGAGCGCAGTCACGGCCGAAACTGTAGCGCGGCGGTCTTGGACGCCTGAGACACCAGGCGAGCCGACCGTGTGCTCAGAGGTCAAACGACATCCGCACGCGGGCGCCCCGGCCCGCGGCCCACTCCGCTATGCGCTGCAGATCCACCAGGCGGTCGTGCAGGTCAGGAGAGTCCGCCGTCAGCTCGCGAATGCGCACGTCCGGCGATGCCAGCTCCGCGTTCACCGCCGCCAGGCTCGTTGCCAGCGGCGCGGCATCCTGCCAGGCGCGCTCCAGCTCCCGCGCGTCCGCTTCCTCCTCGACATCACGATCCGCGAACGTCGTGACCGGTTTCATGTCGATCTTCTTCTCGAGCCGCAGCAGCAGCGCGAGTTGCGACAGCGGATGGATCGAGCCGTAGCGCGTCGAAAACGCAAGCGAGAGGAAGTAGACGAGCACGTCCGTCGGACCCTGGAAGTCCTCCGGGCACGCTTCCGTCGCGTCGGTCTCCACGTAGAGGCGGGGCACGCCGAAAGCGTACACGGATGGCCGCACTCCGGCCGATATACTGGCCCGCCTGCGCTCCACGCATCGCTTCACGAAGCGCCGCTAGCCCCGACGAGGAACGCCACTTTGACGATCTCATGGCAGGTATCTGAACTCAGCAACGGCCTTCGCGTCGTGACGACGCCGATCACGACGGCGCAGTCGGTCAGCGTAAACGTGTTCGTCGGCATCGGCTCGCGCGGCGAGGACCGCGCGACGAACGGCGCTTTCGCACTACATGGAGCACATGCTCTTCAAGGGCACCGAGCGCGGCCCGACGCCATCGTCATCGCCGAGGCGATCGAAGGGGCCGGCGGCGTGCTCAACGCCTACACCTCGAAGGAGCTGACCTGCTACTGGAACCAGGTGCCGTTCGACCGCCTGCCCGTCGCGATGGACGTGCTCGCCGACATGTACCGCAACTCCGTCCTCGCGGCGGAGGAGATCGACCGGGAGCGCACCGTCGTGCAGCAGGAGATCCGCCGCGCGTTCGACCAGCCCGGCGCGTGGGCGTCGGAGCTGCTCTCGAAGGCGACGTTTGGCGACCAGCCCATCGGCTGGCCCATCGCCGGCACCATCGAGACGGTCGAGGAGATGCGGCGCGACGACTTCGTCGAAGCACCTCGAGACGCACTACGTCCCCTCGAACACCGTCCTCAGCGTCGCCGGCAACACGACGCACGAGGAGGTGCTGGCGCTGGCGGAGCCCCTCTTCGGCGACATCCCGGGCCCTCCTGCGCCCGACGCGTCTCCGGCGGAGGCAACGTTCGACGCGGAGCCCGTAATCGTCGAGAAGCGCGAGATCGCCCAGTGCAACCTGGGCATCGCCCTCCACGCCATCGCCCGGAAGGATCCCGACCGCTACCCGCTGATGGTGCTGAACACGATCCTCGGCCGCGGCATGAGCTCGCGGCTGTTCAAGGAAGTGCGCGAGCGACGCGGCCTCGCGTACTCGGTCGGCTCAGGCGTCGCGCGCTACAACGACATCGGCGTCATGAGCATCAGCGCCGGCGTCACGCTCGAGCACCTCGAGGAAGCGACGCGCGTCATCGTCGCCGAGCTGTTCAAGCTGCGTGACGAGGCGCCTGACGCGGAAGAAACCACGAAGGCGATCGACTTCGCGAGCGGCAACTTCCGCCTCGGCCTCGAGTCCACGATGGCGCTCGCGCAGCGCGCCGGGGAATCGCTCCTGATGACGGGCGAGATCGAACCAATCGACGAGGTGGTCGCCGCGATTGCCGCGGTCACTTCGGACGATGTGCAGCGCGTCGCGCAGCGCCTGTTCCATCCCGGCGCGTTCGCCATGGCCGTCGTCGGCCCCGGCGGCGATGCCGACACGCTGCGAGGCATCCTGGCCGCCTAGTCCGCGATGTGCTCGCGAGTGAGCGTTGCAAGCGTCGGCGTCCCCAGCAGGGCCATGGCGTTCACCAGCTCCTCCCGGATGAGCTCGAGCGCGAGCCGCACACCCGCTTCACCGTCGTATGCAAGCGCGTAGATGATCGGCCGTCCGATGAACGCCGCCCGAGCGCCGAGCGCCAGCGCCATCGCGACGTCGCCGCCGCGCCGCACGCCCCCGTCGACGTACACCTCCGCGCGCCCGCCGACGGCATCGACGACTTCCTCCAGCGCATCGAGTGTCGCCACCGCGCGGTCGAGCTGCCGTCCGCCGTGGTTCGAGACCCACACCGCCGCCGCGCGGTGCTCGACAGCCAGCCGCGCGTCCTCGGCCGTAACAATGCCCTTCAGCACGATCGGCAAGTCGCACAGCGACCGCAGCCAGTCGAGGTCGCGCCATGTGACGCTCGGCTCGAACAGCGTTGTGATGAAGTTCCCGATGTCCAGTCCCTCGACGGCGACACCGTCGAGATTGCCATACGTCTGCCGCGCGGGTTCCGGCGCTCGCAGGTCGCGCTCCCGCCGCGACCCCACGGGCGTGTCCACCGTGAGCACCAGCGCTGTGTACCCGGCGCTGGCCGCCCGCCGCACGAGCGCTTCCGTGAATGCGCGGTCCTGCGCGATGTAGAGCTGGAACCACCGGAGCCCGGCCCCGGAAGCGTCGGCGATGTCTTCCAGCCGCAGCGTGGACATCGTCGATGCGCAGTACAGCGCCCCCTCCGCCGACGCCGCGCGCGCGGTCGCCGCCTCCGCATCGGGGCATCCGAAGCCGTGCTGCGCCGTCGGCGCGATGCCAACCGGCATCGAGACGGGCTGCCCGAGCAGCGTCGTCGAGACATCGATGCCGGAGACATCGACCAGCACGCGCGGCCGGAACCGTCGGCGCGAGAACGCCGCCTCGTTGGCCCGCATCGTGATCTCGTCCAGGGCTCCGCCCGCGACGTAGTCGTAGCAGGCAGGCGCCATTCGCTCGACCGCCGCCGTCTCGAACTCGCGCAAGGCCAGGGGTATGCCCAGTCCGGCACCTCCGGTCGCAGATTCGTCACTCTAGCGCCGCACCGGCCTTGATCCAGCGCCCGAGAGTGGTTTACACTCGCATTAGCACTCCCTCACCGAGAGTGCCAGACACCCGATACCACTCGCCCACACTCAGATTCGCGAAGGAGTAGCCTAGACATGGCCAAGCAGCTTCTGTTCGACGAGGAAGCACGCGCACGCTATGAAGCGACGGCATCGACGCCCTCGCCGACGCGGTCAAGATCACCCTCGGGCCCAAGGGCCGCAACGTCGTGCTGGACAAGAAGTTCGGCGCGCCGACCATCACCAACGACGGCGTGACCATCGCCAAGGAAATCGAGCTGGACGACCCGTTCGCGAACATCGGCGCCCAGCTGGCCAAGGAGATCGCCTCCAAGACCAACGACATCGCCGGTGACGGCACGACGACGGCGACCGTCCTCGGCCAGGCGATCGTCGCCGAAGGCCTGAAGAACGTCACGGCCGGCGCCAACCCGATGGCCCTGAAGCGCGGCATCGAGGCAGCGGTGCCGAGCCGTCGTCGCGCAGCTGCAAGAAGAACGCCACAGCCGGTGACCGACGCGCGAGCAGATGGCGCAGGTCGCCTCCATCTCCGCCGACAACGACGACGCCGATCGGCGAGCTCATCGGCGAGGTAATGGAGAAGGTCGGCAAGGACGGCGTCGTCACCGTCGAAGAGTCGAAGGGCATCAAGACCGAAGTCGAGTACGTCGAGGGCATGGCAGTTCGACCGCGGCTACATCAGCCCCTACTTCGTCACCAACACCGAGAAGATGGAAGCGGAGCTCGACGACCCCTACATCCTGATCACCGACAAGAAGGTCTCGCGCCGTGGCCGACATCCTGCCGATGCTGGAGCGCGTGCTCCAGGTCAGCAAGAACCTGCTGATCATCGCCGAGGACGTCGACGGCGAAGCGCTGGCCACGCTGGCGGTCAACAAGCTGCGCGGCACGATCAACGTCGTCGCCGTCAAGGCGCCGGGCTTCGGCGACCGCCGCAAGGACAACCTCGGCGACCTCGCTGCCCTCACCGGCGGCGACGGTGATCAGCGAAGAGCTGGGCCGCAAGCTGGACTCGGCTGCAGCTCGAGGACCTGGGCCGCGCCCGCCGCGTCGTCATCGCCAAGGAAGAGACCACGATCATCGAGGGCCGCGGCGCCAGAAGGGCGCATCGAGGGCCGCGTCGAAGCCAGATCAAGGCGGCGCTCGAGACGCACGACGTCCGACTGGGACCGCGAGAAGCTGCAGGAGCGCCTCGGCAAGCTCGCCGGCAGCGTCGCCGTCATCAAGGTCGGCGCCGCGACCGAGGTCGAGCTGAAGGAGAAGAAGCACCGCGTCGAGGACGCGCTCTCAGCGCGACGCGCGCCGCGGTCGAGGAGGGCATCGTCTCCGGCGGTGGCGTCGCCCTCATCAACGCCCTGCCCGCGCTGGACAAGCTCGCAACCTCGAGGGCGACGAGCGCACCGGCGTCAGCATCCTGCAGCGCGCGCTCGAGGAGCCGCTGCGCCGCATCGCGATCAACGCCGGCCAGGACGGCTCCGTTATCGTCCAGGAGGTGAAGACGCTGCAAGCTCGGCGAGGGCTACGACGCCGCGCGGGACGAGTTCGGCAACATGATGCAGCAAGGGCATCATCGACCCGCTCAAGGTGACGCGCTCCGCGCTCGAGAACGCCGTCATCATCGCCGGCATGGTGCTGACCACGAACTGCCTGGTCACGGACCTGCCGGAGAAGAAGGACGCGCATGGGGATGCCCGCCGGCGCCCCGCCGATGTACTAGTCTCGCGCTCAGATGCTACTGTGGGAGGTGGGGCCGCGGCCCCGCCTCTCTCGCTACGTCGTACAGGTCTTTGCGCTCCATCCCGCACGGAGGTGCAACGTGTACACAGAGAATGGACTGCTGGTGGACATCGCCGAGATCGACGAGATTGTCAGGAACGCCGACGTCTTCGCCGCGGGCTTCCGGCTCTTCCCGGAGCGCCTTCTGATCGACACCCGCCACGACGAGAACGAGATGCCGATGGTGGCCATCGTCGACCCCGTAGCGACGCTGCAGGAGCGCTTCTTCTGGCTCGGCCAGCACCGTCCCTCGCTCGGCACTGCCGAAGGATTTCATGTTCTTCTACTGGCCGCACAGCACGCGCTACCTCGATGAAAGCGGCCTCTGGGCCCGCATCTGCCGACGCGTCATCGGCTCCGGCTTCGAAGGCGCGGCGGAGACCTGTGCCGCCGCACTCCAGGACCTCATCGAGCGCGAGCGCGGCGCGAACATGGATGCCATCCGCGGCCACCACTTCCAGACGCTGTGGAGCGCGACCGAAGCCTGACCGCGCCGTCGCCGCCGTTACGACAACAACGGCAAGAACCCGGCGGCAGTGGCGCATCCTTGCCGGTGCTGTGCACCGCGTGGAGAATGGACATCCCGGCGAGTGCGCGGGTTCACGCTTAATCCCTCTCACCGTCGTGACCTGAACTTCCGCACATCGCCGTGGTGAGAAACTGCCATGCCGAAGACGGCTCGCTCCGCACCAAAGGCCTACACCGCGACGCCCGCGCCGAGGAACATGGCGTGGATCCCGGACGGGTCGTTCCGCATGGGCTCCGACCACCACTACCCCGAAGAAGCGCCGGAGCATCCCGTCACGCTCAGCGGCTTCTGGATCGACCGCCATCCCGTCACGAACCAGCAATTCGCGCGCTTCGTCGATGAGACGAAGTACGTCACGCTGGCCGAGCGCGCGCCGCGACGCCGATGACTATCCCGGCGCGAAGCCGGAACTGCTCGTCGCCGCCTCGACGGTTTTCGTGAAGCCGGCGCAGCGCGTCGACATGGGCAACCCGTACAACTGGTGGACGTGGGTGCCAGGCGCGGACTGGCGCCATCCGCAGGGCGCCGGCAGCTCGCTCGCGGGGCTGGCGAAGCATCCCGTCGTGCACGTCGCGTTCGAGGATGCGCTCGCGTTCGCGCGGTGGGCCGGCAAGGATCTGCCGACCGAGGCCGAGTTCGAGTACGCCGCGCGCGGCGGCCGGGAGGGCACGGAGTTCGCGTGGGGCGACGAGTTCGCGCCCGGCGGCCGGCAGATGGCCAACACCTGGCAGGGCGAGTTCCCGCACGAGAATCTCCTGACCGACGGATTCGAGGGCACATCGCCGGTCGGGTCGTTCCCGGCGAACGGGTACCGGCTCTTCGACATGATCGGCAACGTCTGGGAGTGGACAACGGACTGGTACGAGGCGCGGGCACGCCGTCGAGAACGGCTGCTGCGGCGATGTCGACCCGAAGGGCGGACTGCAGGAGCGCAGCTTCGACCCGCGCGATGCCGGAGATCGAGCATCCCGCGGCGCGTGATCAAGGGCGGTTCCCACCTCTGCGCGCCAAACTACTGCCGCCGCTACCGCCCGCCCGCGCGCATGCCGCAGGCCGTCGATACATCGACGTCGCCACCTCGGGTTCCGCTGCGTCATCCGCCCTCCGAGGAACGAGCCGGGCCCGGTGAGGCCCGGCTCGTAGACGTAAGTCGTTGAGCAGGCTACGATCTATCGAAATCAACCCCCGTTGTGGTGTAGTACGACCGTGGAGGACGAATGCACGCTGAAGATTGCCGCCATGGCATTGGCGGCCCTGTTACTTGTGAGCGTTTCGCGGGTGGCGGCGGCGAAGACCGCAGATCCGCCGTTCGCTACCGGCGTTTCCACGACCGGCGCGACCATCGGCCCGGACGGCGCGCTCTATGCCGGCGTGTCCGGCAACGGCGACCAGGAGATCGTCCTGCCGCCCGATATCGCCGCCGCGTTCGGCATCGAGAAAGCGTACTTCGGCCTGAACAGCAGCGTCATGCGCATCGATCCGTCAACGGGTGCCGTCACGACGCTACGCGACGGGACTGCCGTCGGCGTCCGAGACACCCGGGCGGTGAACCGGCAGGCCCCGGACCTGCCGACGTCACCTTCATGAACGGAACGCTCTACGCGCTGATAACGGGCAGCGCCAACTACGTTGGTGGCGCCGCCGCGAACTACCCGAACGGCGTCTATGATTACAACTCCAGCACGAAAACGTGGACCGTCGTCGCTGAACCTGAGCAAGTTCAACGATGACCATCCCGTCTCGTTCCCGGACGCGGGACCCGGCGGCAATCCGTTCTCGATCTCGGTCCGCGGCCAGGAGTTCATCGTCTCGGACGGCAACTACAACCGACTGCTCCGCGTCGCGCTCGATGGCACCGTCACCATCCTCTCGACGTTCGACAACATCGTTCCGACGGGCACTGACACCGGCACGAGCGGGCCCGTGTACAACACGTGGTTCAGCCCCTTCCCGCACACGCCCGGTAGCTCCAAGCTCCAGCAAATCGGCTACCCGACCGGCTCAGCGACCGAGCTGGCCAGCGGCACGCAGCTGATCGACGTCCACAAGGGATCGGACGGAAAGCTCTACGTCCTCTCCATGGGCGAAGCCAGCGCCGAAGGCGAGGAGAGCGGGCTTCCCTCCGTCCCGGGGACCGGCCAGCTCATGGTGCTCGAGGGCAACCAACTCAAGACGCTCGTCGATGGCCTGAATAACCCGACGTCGTTCGCCCTCTCTGGCGACACCGCCTACATCACCTCGCTCGTCGGCGACGTGACGAAGGTGGAGGGCGTCTCGACCATAGAGCCGGTCGCCGCGACGCCAACTGCAGAGCCGACGACAGCACCCGTCCCGACACCCACGGCGGGCTCTGGCAACAGCGGGGCGATTACCGCGCCCAACACGGGCACCGGCGGTCCGGAGGCGTCCGGAGCGTCGCTGCGGTGGGTCATCGCGCTCACCGTTGTCATGGGAACAGGCCTGGTCTTGGCCGGCCTCAGGATGGCCGGGAATGACGAGCGCCAGGCTCGATAGGAATCGGAAGGGCAAGTTCAGTTGGAGGAGTGCGTGAAGAAGAAACTACCGATCATAGGTCTCGTTGCGACGGCCGTGGCGCTCGTCGTTGCGCTGGCACCTGCCTCGCACACGCGTGCGCAGGAGCCCCCGCAGCCGACGCTTATCTCTGCCGCGCCGACCGGTCCCACTGCCGGCGCCATGCTCACCGGTGGGCTGACTCAGCCCGCGCGGCATGAAGATCGGCCCCGATGGCATGATCTACGTCGCCGAGGCCGGCAGCGGCGGCACCACGACGGTGACCGTCGGGGGCAGCGACTCGAACAGTGGTCTCACCGGCCGCATCTCGAAGATCGACCCCGCGACCGGCGCACGCACGACGGTCGCTGCGAACCTGCCGTCGAACGCCGGCCCCGATGGTGACGCTGTCGGCCCGGCTGACGTCGCCTTCATCGGCAGCCAGCTCTACTACGTGCAGACGCACGCGCGGCACCGCTTACGGCTTCCCCGCAACGACCCCGACCGGCGTCTACAAGGTCAACAGCAACGGCACCGTGACGCTGCTCGCTGACATCGGCGCGTTCAACATCGCCAACCCGGTGACGCCGCTCAAGAACAGCTCGCAGCCGGACATCGAGGTCGGCGGAAACCCCTACTCGATGGACGTGCGCAACGGCGCGCTGTACGTCGTGGATGGCAACCAGAACCAGTTGATGAAGATCACGACGGCCGGCGTGATCACGCGCGTTGCTGATTTCCCGACGCACGTCGTGACGACCGGGATCGCCGCTACGGGCAGCGGTCCGTTCTATGTCGGCGCGCTCGGCACGTTCCCCTTCGCGCCCGCCGACGGCAAGGTGTATTCGGTCGGCGACCCGACCGGCAACATCACGCAGGTGGCCTCCGGCTACAGCTCCGTAACCGACGTTGAGATGGGTCCGGGCGGAGCGCTCTACGCGCTGACGTTCGGCGACCAGAACGACCGATCCGAATTCGCCGGCGCCGTGGAGTCTCAACTCCGGCAAGATCCTCAAGGTGAACACGAGCACCGGGCAGATGTCGGTGATCGTCGATGGCTTCACCTTCACCGACGACCGTCATCTTCTCTGGCGACACGGCGTACGTCTCCAACGGCAGCCTCTCAATCCCCGGCCTTATCGATGGCCAGATCTGGAAGATCGAGAACTTCTCGACCGTGACCCCGCCGGCACCGGTTCCGACCGCGGCCCCGACGACGGCCGCACCGGCCCCGACGCCGACGGCAGCAGCGAGCGGTGCGATCACGGCGCCGAACACGGGCTCCGGCGGCCAGGCCGGCGGTTCGGGTGACAGCGGTTACCTGACGCTGGTCCTCCTGGGCCTCGCCGGTGCAGCCATCGTTGCTACCGGCACGGGCATCCTGTGGAAGCGCTCGCAGTAACGATTCGCAACGGTTAGGCTGGATGGGGACGGACAGGTGTCCGTCCCTTTCCACGTCCGGTTATCAGCGGGAGGGTCCCAGCATCTTCGGATTCAGATTCAGGAGCATCGCAGTATCAGCAGCCACCGGAGTCGCGGCGATCGCGCTCGTCGCATGCGGCGGCAGCAGCGATTCGAAGACCGACACCCCGACCGCCGAAGGCACCCCCGCTACGACGGCAAGCGCCTCACCGGCAACGGGAGCCGCACCGAGCGTGACCGTGCCCGCGACGGAGGCACCTGCAGCAGCGACGGCAACGGTGCCGCCCGCCCCCGCCGCGACGAACACGACAGCTCCGGCGCCGCCTCCGCCAACATCGGCACCGCCTCCTCCACCGCCCCCGCCTCCACCGCCTCCACCCCCACCGCAGGAGACAACGCTCAGCGTCGTCGCGAAGGACACGGCGTTCCAGCCGTCAGCGCTCAGCGCGCCCGCCGGCCCGGTGACGGTTACCCTGGTGAATCAGGATGCCGGCGTCATTCACAACATTCACTTCTTCGGCGGCGGTGGCAGCATCGGCATGACCGACCTCGCGCCGGGTCCGGCGACGCATTCGCTATCGCTCGGATCACTGCAGCCGGGAACCTACACGTTCAAGTGCGACGTCCATCCCCAACAGATGACCGGCACGCTCAGCGTGCATTGAGTCGCTGGCGGAAGACAGTGAGCGCTTACCAGCCGTTCTCGCGCGAGATTCGCACCCGCCGGTAGGGCTCCCGCCCCTGGCTGCGCGATGCCAGGTTGTACCGCTGCGCCATCTGGTGCTGCAGCCGCCGGATGTACGCGTTTTGCGGGGTCAGGTCGACGGCCGCATCGTTGCCGTTGAGGACGCCGGTAATCGCGTCTTCCGTCTCCTGCATCGCCGTCATGGGCAGCGCGGCCGCGCCGGCGTCCGGTCTGCCCTGCATCGAGAGCAGGCCCTGCTCCATCTGCACAACGGTGTTCGTCTTCAGCACGTAGATGGGGATGCCGCGCGCCTCGGCGTCGCGAAGCGCCTGCGGCTTGCGCCGGAAGTACGAGCGCAGCGTCATCACCGTGTCGGCGGTGCTCAGCTCTTCCGCCACAGCGATCCGCGCCCCCGTCTCCCGGATCGCCTGCTCGAGCCGCTTGCGCGATATCCCGAACGGATAGACGCGCCGAAAGGGGCCGTCATCGACGGCACGCACTCCGATCTCCGCGTCGCCGCGCTCACTTATCACCGGGAGGCGGCGATCGCGGCCCGGCCGTGCCGCCTGCATGATCGGCGGCGGTAACTCGATCACGCGGATGTCGCCCTGCTCGTCCAGCTCGCGCACCTCGGCAGGCATCTTGTAGCCGCGCAGCATGGAATCGACGATCTCCGCCACGTCGCCATGCACCGCCACCCGCTCCCAGCTCTGGATCTCGACGACGATGTCGAAGGTCGGCGGCGCCTTGCGCTCCAGGATCGACTTCTGCGTGCCGCGCCGGCGCGCTTCCTCGTCGCCGAGCGTCACCGACTGGATGCCGCCGATCAGGTCGGACAGCGTCGGGTTCATGATCAGGTTCTCGAGCTCGTTGCCGTGCGCGGTGGCGACGAGCTGCACGCCGCGCTCGGCGATCGTGCGCGCCGCCGCCGCCTCCAGCTCCGTGCCGATCTCGTCGATGACGATGACCTCGGGCATGTGGTTCTCGACCGCCTCGATCATCACCGCGTGCTGGAGCGCCGGCGTCGGCACCTGCATGCGCCGCGCCTGGCCGATCGCCGGATGCGGGATGTCGCCGTCGCCGCCGATCTCGTTCGACGTATCGACGATGACGACGCGCTTGTTCATGTCGTCGGCCAGCACGCGCGCGACCTCGCGCAGCATCGTCGTCTTGCCGACGCCGGGGCGGCCGAGCATCAGCATGCTCTTCCCGGTCTTGATGAGGTCCTCGATGACCTGGATCGTGCCGTACACGGCCCGCCCGACCCGGCAGGTCAGCCCGACGATGCGGCCGCGCCGGTTGCGGATGCAGGAGATGCGGTGCAGCGTCCGCTCGATGCCGGCGCGGTTGTCGTCGCCGAACTCGCCGATGCGCGCGACGACGTAGTCGATGTCGTCCGCGGAGACTTCGCGGTCAGACAGCACGACCTCGCGACCCGGATATCGCGCCTCGGGGCGCCGCCCGAGGTCCATCACGATCTCGAGCAGCTCGAAGTTGTCGTTGCGCCCCTTCAGCGGATCGCAGATGTGCGGCGGCAGCGCTTCAAGCAGCAGGTCCAGGTCGTCGGTGATGATGCGTTCCACGAAGCGCTGCCTCACCCTGTCGTGTGCGTCTGCACGAGCGCGCGGGCGACCTTTTTCCGCCCGGCCTTCACCGGCCGCACCGTCCGCCGCGCGAGCACGGTGTACGCGTCGCCCGGCTCGAAGCCGGCAGCCTCGAGGCGCCGCGCGAGCGACTCCTGGTGCTCGGACACCAGCGTGTACGCACTCTTGCGGTTCGCGACCTTCGCCAGCGCCGCCTCAATCAGCGGTTCGAGCGCTGCATCGTCGGCGATCACGTCGAAGCGGCCGAGGTCGCCGTCGCCCGCGACGCGCAGCAACCCGGCGATGGCATCGTCGCGTTCGATTACGTACTGCGTCGTCCGACCGAGGCTCTCCTGCGATGCCGTCCACTCCGCGAAGGTCATCGCCTCGTGGCGCCGCACCTCTTCAGGCACGACGGCGTTGTAGAGCTGGAACAGCCCGTATGCATCCGTCTTCGTGCGCCGGCGCAGGCCGTCCGCCGGACGATGCGCGTCGCCCGCGACGGTGGCCCGGCGGTACACCTGCTCCTGCAGGTACGGCATGAACCCCGAGGCGGCGATCTCGCGCTCAATCTCGCATCCCGCTTCGACCCGCACGAAGATGCGGAACGCGCCCGACTTCCCCGCGGCGGCCGTCATCCGGTCGAGCAGGCTCAGCAGCACGCCGGTATCGGCCTCGGCGGCGTTGATGAGGCAGTCGATCTCCCACACGAGCTTGCCGCCGCGCTTGCGCCCCGAGACGAGGCCGCGCAGCGTCGGGCCCTTGACGCTCACGCAGGTGTGGCGGCCGGTCGCGAAGCTGAACCACTGCTCGAACGCGGTCTCCAGCGGGTGGGGCGAATCCTCCGTCCCGATGCGGTCGCGGGTCATCGCCTGGTTGGCGTAGACGCGGCCGTCGTACGAGACCAGGGCGACGAGGTCTGTTGGAAGGACGGTGCGGGCTGTAGGCGTCATCGGCAGCGGCAGGCGCTCCTGTGCTTCCTGCCATCATTGTATCCGCTGGCGGAGGGGTGGCTCCGGGCGGTCGGGGCGGGGATCGCCCTGATTGAGGCGCTGAATTCCCGCAAATCGCGCGTTTTTCGATTGAACGAGATTCCAAACGATCGATGCCCGCTGATTGTCCGCGGCTCGGAGGCGGCCACTTCGACGGCGCCCCCGATCGTGCGGCGTACTCGCGGCCAGCCCACGAGCAGGCTGTGGAATCGCGCGATCGCCCGTCAGCTCGGGATGGAACGACGTCGCGAGCAGGGGGCCTTCGCGGGCGGCGACGATCGTGCCGTCCGGGAGCGATGCGAGCACCTGGACGCCAGGGCCCGCGCGGTCGATGCGGGGGGCGCGGATGAAGATGGCGTGGAACGGCGGCCCCTCCAGGCCATCGATGCGGAGATCCTCCTCGAAGCTGTCGACCTGGCGGCCGAAGGCGTTGCGGCGGACGTCGATGTCCATCAGCGCCAGATTGGGGCGGTCGAGGTCGGTCGCCTGCTTCGCCAGCACGATGGCGCCGGCGCACGTCCCCCAGATCGGCAGGCCGTCCTGACCGAGGCGCCTGATCGGCTCGCGCAGCTCGTAGATGTCGAGGAGGCGCGTGATCGTCGTGCTCTCGCCGCCGGGGATGATCGAGGGCATCGATGCCGGCGAGCTGCGCGGGCAGGCGCACCTCGATGGCGTCGACGCCGAGGCCTGCGAGGACGGCGATGTGCTCGGCGAAGTCGCCCTGGAGCGCCAGCACGCCAATCACGGGTGGGGGCATACGGTCATGGTAGCCGATGCGTCCGCGTCCGCTGAGTGCGCAGATGGCACCGAGGGCCGGACCCAGGCGGTCATCCAAACAGCTTCCTCACGGTGCGAAGGGTGCCGTCCACTGACACCTTCCGCGGCGGCTCCACGGCGCGGGCAGCATGCCGTAGGCGGCACGCAGGAACCGATGGCGGGAGAGCGCTCGTTGCTATGGCCGACGACTACGCCAGCCGGGTCGCGGTGATGAGGCCGGTCTCGAAGTCCATGACGAACGAGCCACCGTGGTCATCGATGGCCGCCCCGATCGCGTCGAACAAGCGCTCCCTGACAGCGGAGTCAAGCGCGGCATGGTCGCTGCGCGATAGAAGCAGGTCCAGCCACTGGTTCCTGTCGTACTCTCGGGACCAGGGGAACCACGTCTCCGTCGCCGTGCCGAACTCGGGCTGCGCCGCGATGGCCTCGAAGACCGAGGCCAGTCCCGTCCTCCTATCCGCCGGCCGGCTGGCCGCATACCCGAAGCCGGGGCTTCCGACGGTTGGGAACAAACGCGCATATACCTCGGCGAGAGCATCGGCGAGGTCGTCGGGCGGACAACCGGCGCTCCAGAACAGGCAAAGCCTGCCACCCGGTCGCAGCAGCGACGCCGCCTTCGCGGTGCTGACGGGCAGGTCAAGCCAGTGCCAGGCCTGCGCCGAGATCACCCGGTCGAAAGTACGGCCGGCGGCGTCCCAGTCCTCGAAGGCGCCGACCTCCACTTCGATTCCATGGTTGCGGGCGATCTCCGCCATTCGTGGCGCGACTTCGACGCCAAGGACGTTGGCCCCCTGCTCGGCCACCTGTCGCGAAGCGATGCCCGTGCCACAACCCACGTCGAGGACGTCGAGGCCTGCCGGTTCCGGACGGAGCAGCTCATCGATCACCGCAGCCGGATAGGTCGGCCGGCACCGGTCGTAGCACTCGGCTTGCTGGTCGAACAACCTGGAACGTTCCTCAGCGAGACGTCGCATCGGCATCCGGGGATTATGGCCGATGCGTTGGGACTGTGGCTCGCCGGCCGTCTCTGAAGGGCATCACCAGCACTAGTGCCCGGCGAAGAGTCCTTCAGCCCGATGCCCTGGCCGCTATGGCCCCAGCGGTGCGGAGGGCGGTGATCTCCTCCCAGGTGTAGCCGGCTTCGAGGAGGATCTGCTCGGTGTGCTCGCCGAGCTGCGGCGCGAGGCGGGGGATGGGGACGGGATCGTTGTCGATGGTGATGCCGATGTTGACCATGCGGACGGGGTCGCCGCCCGGACGGTCGACCTGCTGGACATAGCGATTAGCGACGACCTGGGGATCTTCGGCGACCTCTGCGTGGTCCTGGACGGGGGCGGCGAGCATGCCGATAGCGTTGAGCCGTCTCACCCACTCGGCGGCGGGCGCGGCCTCGAACGCCTCTTCGAGGATCGCCATGAGCGTGCCGGCGTTCTCGAACATGCGCTTGCGGTAGGTGTCGAAGCGCTCGTCGTCACCAAGCTCCGAACGGCCGACGACGGCGCAGACCGCGGGCCAGGCGCGGTCGAGCAGCATGCCGATCACGAACCATCGTCCGTCGCCGCCGCGATACACGCGCCAGAACGGGCGGTTGCCGCCGTTGTAGAAGCGCTCGCGAAGGCGGCCGGTGAACAGGTAGTTGTCGATGTCGAAGGACTGCAGGGCGAGCATGCTGCCGAGGAGCGACGTGTCGTACTTGCCGCCTTGCCGGTGGCGTTGCGGCCCGCGAGACCGGCGAGTGCGGCGATGCAGGCGTGGAGGGCACCGCTCTGATCGCCGATGGCGACGACGGACGGGAGCGGAGGATCATCGGGCTCGCCGTTGGTGCTGGCGAAGCCGCTGCGGGCCTGGGCGACGTAGTCGAACGCACCGGCGTCGCGCTCATCGCCGGACGGGCCGTAGGCGGACGCCTGCACGTAGACGATGCGCGGGTTCACCTTAGCGACGGCATCGTAGTCCAGTCCGAGGCGCTCGACGGCACCGATGCGGAAGTTGTGGAGCAGGACATCGCTGCCGGCCGCGAGGCGGAGGAAGACGTCGCGGCCCTGCGCGTGCTTGAGGTCGAGGGTGATCGAGCGCTTGCCGTGGTTATGCGCCTCGAAGAAGCTGCTGAGGCCGGCCTCGCGGCTGTACCAGGCGTAGCGGCCGGGGTCGCCGGATTGCGGTTCCTCGACCTTGATCACGTCAGCGCCGAGGCTGGCGAGGATCGTCGATGCGTACGGGCCGTGCTGGTAGACGGTGAGGTCGAGGACGCGGGTGCCTTCGAGGGGGAGCGGCATGGGGCGATTCTGCCGCGGGACCGGTTGGCCGTCCAGTACCCGCAGGCTGATCGGGCCGACACGACGAGCGTTGCGCCAGTGAGTTTCAGGCCGCGCGGAGGCCGGCGAGGAGGCGCTCGAGTGCGCCGCCAACTTCCTGCCGGGCCGCGGCGACATCGGGCGCGCGGGCGCTAGACGCTAGGCGCGGGGGTGGAGGCGACCGGGGAGGATTCCTCGGCTGCGCTCGGAATGACAGCGCTGGGCACGGGGGGCGCAGGTTAGGCGCTCGGCGGGCGCAGGTCGGGCGCGCGGGGGCTGCAAGTTGGGCGCGCGGGAGAAGTGGACGCCGGCGATGATCGGCGCCGCCGGCGGGTCGGTTCGGGGCGGGGAGGCGCTGACGCTAGATGGGGCTGGGGAGGCGGCCGGGAAGGTTCCTCGGCTGCGCTCGGAATGACAGTGGGGAGTACTCCGCACGACGGGGTGGGCGCCCGGAATGGCGGGCGTCACCGGGAAAATGAAAGCGGCGCGAGGTGCTACCAGCCGCGCTTGGCGAGGATCTCCGACTCGGGGATGGCGGCGAATCTCGATGCCGTGCATGGCGTCGCCGATGCCGCGGCGAGACCTCGGCGATGATCTCGGCGTCGTGGAAGTGCGTCGTGGCCTTGACGATGGCCTTCGCCACTGCTCGGGATCGTCGGACTTGAAGATGCCGGAGCCGACGAAGACGCCCTCGGCGCCGAGCTGCATCATCAGCGCGGCGTCGGCCGGCGTGGCGATGCCGCCGGCGGCGAAGTTGCACGACGGGCAGCTTGCCGGCTCGGCGACCTCGCTGCACCAGCTCGTACGGGCGCCTGGAGCTCCTTCGCCGCGGCGAACAGCTCGTCGTCGCGCATGCCGCTGGAGGCGGCGGATGTCGTCCCAGATCTGCGCGCATGTGGCGGACGGCCTCGACGACGTTGCCGGTGCCGGCCTCGCCCTTGGTGCGGATCATGGCGGCGCCCTCGGCGATGCGGCGCAGCGCCTCGCCGAGGTTCGCGGCAGCCGCAGACGAACGGCACCTTGAAGCTGGTGCTTGTCGATGTGGTGCGCCTCGTCGGCCGGGGTCAGCACCTCGGACTCGTCGATGTAGTCGACACCGAGCGCCTCGAGCACCTGCGCCTCGACGAAGTGGCCGATGCGGGCCTTCGCCATGACCGGGATGGAGACGGCCTCGATGATCTCGGCGATCATGTCGGGGTCGGACATGCGGGCGACGCCGCCGTCGGGCGCGGATGTCGGCGGGGACGCGCTCGAGGGCCATGACGGCGCACGGCGCCGGCTTCTTCGGCGATCTTCGCCTGCTCGGGCGTGACGACGTCCATGATCACGCCGCCCTTGAGCATCTGGGCCAGGCCGCCTTGCACGGTCCACGTGCCGGTTTCGGCGCTGCCGTTGCGTGGAGATGCGATCGTTTGTGGCAACCATGGCTGCGCTCCTCTGCGGTGCGTTGTGTCTTCCGGATCAGCCCCAGTGTAGCGAATACGTCGTGCGACCGAGCGTTCGGTCCGCTCTCCGGCTAGAGGAAGACGCACGGACGACAGTCCAGCTATTGTGGCCGCAGCGGAGAGATTCCTCGCTACGCTCAGAATGACAGTGCGGCGATGCGAAGCCGCTCGCGGGCCGCCTGTTAGACTTCGATCAGGAGCGCAGCCCCGGTTGATCTTTCTCCACCGCGACCTCATTGACCAGGACTTCGGCGTGTTTCTCACGCTCGTCGCGTCGACATGCGCGGCGCTGATCATCGGCATCGCCTTCCACGAATTCTGCCACGCCTTCGTCGCCGACCGCCTGGGTGATCGGTTGCCGCGGTCGCAGGGGAGGGTGACGCTGAATCCGTTCGCGCACCTGGACCCGGCGGGAACCATCCTGATGCTGTTCGCAGGCTTCGGGTGGGGGAAGCCGGTGCAGCACAACCCCTACGCGTCGAAGTTCAGTCCGAAGGTGACGACGCTGCTCGTCGCCAGCGCGGGCCCGCTATCGAACTTCCTGGCGGCGTTCGTGCTGGCGCTGCCCATCAAGTTCGGCTGGGTGCCGTACATCAACCCGCTCTCTGACATCCCGGCGGTCATCTTTCGGCGGGAGGTACAGGACTTCGGCGACTACGTCGGCCTCTTCCTGACCGGGGCGGTCTACCTCAACGTGATCCTCGGGGTCTTCAATCTCCTGCCGCTGCCGCCGCTCGACGGCTATAACGTGGCCCTCGGCATCCTGCCCGACGATATGTCGAACGCCTTCCAGCGCCTTAACCGATACGGGCTCGGGCCGCTGTTCCTGGTGCTCTTCGCCATCCCGCTGCTCACGAGCTACAACCCGCTGGCGGACATCATGGGGCCGCCCGTGATCAGGCTGGTGGAGTTCTTCACGGGCGTCGGCTGAGATGCTTCGCGCGCGCGCGGCACCGGGGCGCACCAGTTCTTCGGGGCGCTGCGCCCTCACGTCGATGACGCCGACCGCCGCGAAGCCTACGCCGTCCTCAACGACGGCCAGCGCCGCCTGTTCGAGACGATGATGCTCCGCGACCAGCAGCACGGCATGGCGGTCTTTCACCGGGATTCGCGCCGTATACGCCGGCGACGCCGCGCTCGAGGCCGCCGCGCTGCTGCACGACTGCGGGAAGGGGCGGGTGCGCCTCTGGCAGCGCGTCGCCTTCGTCCTGCTCGACGCGGTCGCGCCCTCGATGCTGCCACGCATCGCGTCGGAACATGGCGCGGGCTGGCGCCGGGCGTTCTGGCGGCTGTGGCACCACCCCGAGATGGGGGATCGTGGCGGCGACGGGCGCCGAAGCGGACATTGTGCGTATGATCAGGGAGCAGGACGCCGGCGCGCACGGGGACGAGCCGGCTCGCGGGCACTGCAGGCGGCGGACGAGGCGTAGAGGGAGAGCATTAGACATGGAACGCATCGCCATCATCGGGCTGCGGGTTGATCGGAGGGTCGATCGGGCTGGCGCTGAAGCAGGCAGGCCTCGCCAACATCGAGATCGCCGGCACGGCGCGCACGCACGAGACGTCTCGCGGCGCGAAGAAGCTCGGGGCGATCGACGTCGAGCGCGCGCACTCCGGCAGGAGCGGCCGCCGGCGCGCGCATGGGTGATCGTCGCCTCGCCGGTGATGACGGCGAATGCCATCTTCGAGGAGATCGCGCCGGTGCCTGGAGCCGGGCGCCATCGTGACCGATGCCGGGAGCACGAAGGCGGACGTGGCGCGCTGGGCGAAACAGTTCCTGCCCGAGACCGCTCACTTACGTCGGCGGGCACCCGATGGCGGGCAAGGAGACGTCAGGGCATCGCTGCCGCGGACCCGGCACTGTTCCGACGACAAGGTCTGGGTCGTCTGCCCTCGATGACGGCGGACGAAGGTGCGGTCTCGGCCGTCGTCGGCCTCGCGCAGGCGTGTCGGCGCGCGAGCCCGTGTTCATGGACCCCGAGGAGCACGACAGCCTACGTGGCCGCGGTGAGCCACCTGCCGCTCGTGCTGTCGTCGGCGCTGTTCTCCGTCGCTTCGCGAGCGCGGCCTGGCCGGAACTGGCGCAGTCGCATCGAGCGGCTTCCGCGACACCACGCGGCTGGCATCCGGGCTCGCCGGAGATGGCGCACGACATCTGCTACTCGAACAAGGACAACGTCGTGCACTGGCTCGACCGCTTCATCGAGGAGCTGCGCCGATTCCGGGAGATTGTCGCCGCGCGGCGAGAGCAAGCCCGTCTTCGAGGCCTTCACGCGCGCGCAGCTCGAGCGCGACAACTACGTCACGAATGGCCCGCCGACGCGCATGACCGGCGAGCCGGCTGAAAAGGTGAGCCTGGGCGACCTTCTGCTGGGAACCGTCGTCGGCGGATTACTTGAAGAAGACCGGAGACCCCCTGCCCGGCTCCGACTCCCCGCGGAACGGCAAGCCGGCGTGACCTCGCGCAGCGAGCGACGCACGGTGCGCCCGGCGCGCAGGCTTCGAGGCACGATAGCGGTGCCGGGCGACAAGTCGATATCGCACCGCGCCGCGATTTCAACGCGCTCGCGGACGGCGAAGCCGCGGTCGAGAACTTCCTCCCCGGCGACGATTGCCTCTCGACGCTGTCAGGGTGCTGCGCGCGCTCGGCGTGGAGTGCGCGCTCGACGGCACGTCGCTGCGGGTGCGAGGCGCCGGCCTCCACGGCCTCGCGGAGCCCTCGGACATGCTCGACTGCGGTAACTCCGGCACCACGATCCGGCTGATGGCGGGGGTGCTCGCGGGCCAACCGTTCCACTCCGTGCTCACCGGCGACGCATCGCTCCGCACACGGCCGATGGCGCGAGTCGTCGGGCCGCTGCGCGAGATGGGCGCGCACGTCGATGCCCGCGCGGGCGGGACGCTGGCGCCGATGGCGATACGCGGCGGCGGCCTGCACGGCATCCGGTACCGTCTTGCCGGTCGCGAGCGCGCAGACCAAATCCGCGATCCTGCTCGCCGCCCTCTTCGCCGAAGGCGACACGACGGTCGAGGAACCGGGGCCGACGCGCGACCATACCGAACGCATGCTCGACGCCATGGGCGCCCGCATCGAGCGCGAAGGGCCGGCGGTGCGACTCACGCCTGGCGCGTCGCTCATGCCGCTCTCGATGCGGGTGCCGAACGACATCTCTGCCGCCGCGTTCTGGATGGTCGCGGCCGCCGTCCATCCCGACGCGGAAATCCACCTCACCGGCATCGGGCTGAACCCGACGCGACGGGCATCATCGACGCGCTGCGTGGAGATGGGGGCGGACCTCTCTATCGAGGAGGAGCGCACGGTCGGCGGAGAACCGGTCGGCGATGTGGTGGTACCGTTCTTCGCAGCCCGGGGGCGTCACCGTCGATGGCGACCTGACGCTGCGCATGATCGACGAAGCGCCGGCGTTCGCGGTCGCGGCGCGCGCTCGCATCGGGGACGACGGAGATCCGGCGACGCGGCCGAACTGCGCGTGAAGGAGTCCGACCGCATCGGCGACGTGGCGTCGGAGCTGTCGGCCCTGGGCGCGCAGGTGACGGAGCGCGAGGACGGCATGATCATCGAGGGCGGCGCAGGCATCCGCGGCGGCGAAGCCGCATCGCACGGCGACCACCGGCTGGCGATGGCGCTCGCGATTGCGGGGCTGGGCATCGCGCGACGGCGTGACGATCGAGGACGCAGGGGCCGTGACGGTCTCCTACCCGGCGTTCTGGGACGACGTCGACCGCGTCGCCGAGCGCGTGGCGCAGTAAGGGTGGGAGCGGAAGGGCGAAGCGGCCGCTGCTCGTCGTACTGTCGGGCCCGTCGGGCGCGGGCAAGGACGCCGTGTTGGACGAGCTGGCGCGGCGCGGCCATCGCTTCCACCGCGTCGTCACGGCGACGACGCGGCCGCCGCGCGAGAACGAGCGCGACGGCGTCGACTACTTCTTTCTCAGCGAGCCGGAGTTCCAGCGCCTGATTGACACCGATGGGCTGCTCGAACACGCAGAGGTCTACGGCCGCCACTACGGCGTGCCTAAACAGCAGGTGCTCGACGAGCTGGCGCGGGGGAACGACGTCTACGTGCGCACCGACGTCCAGGGCGCGGCATCGATCAAGCGCATGATGCCCGAAGCGGTGCTGGTGTTCATCGCACCGTCGTCGGTCGATGAGCTGGAGGCACGGATCCGCGCTCGCGGCTCCGACGGCGAGGAGCAGGTGCGGGTGCGACTCGAGACGGCGCGGCGGGAGATGGCGCGCGCCGGCGAGTTCGCCTACGTGCTGGTGAACGAACCGGGGAAGCTCGAACGCACCGCCGACATGCTGGCGCAGGTTGTCGAAGGCGAGCGCGCCAGGCCCTGAGAGCCGGGACCCTACACGAAACCGTGTGCGGCGATTAATCAGGCCGATCGATTGGATCACCTGGCGTTACTGTCGGAGTTACGCTCGGAACCGAGCGTGATCCGCGCCAGTACTGTCGCGCAGCCTTGCTCTCGCACGGCCACGAACGTCCGCCCAGCGCACGCCGCCGGATTTCAGCCGACGCTAACGACTTTGTAGCCCGACGCGTCGCGCACCAGAAGGCGGCCGTCGTTCAAACCTCGCACAACGCCATCGAGCGTGCCACATCTCGGGGCGGTCGTATCGCCCAGTCGCCATTCGTGTAGCGCCGTTCGCTGCCCATAGGGTCCGGCAAAGTAGATGCGATCCTGTACCGCGCAGATGGCGTGCGCGCCGTGAACCGACTCGGGAGTTGAGAACACATCTCGCGTGCGCGTCCCCAGATTGATCTGCACGATGGGAAAGTCGGTGTAAGGGAAGACAACAAGTCTCGACTGATCATCGATGGTGACCGCGTAACAGTCGGCGATCTGTGGCGGCTGGCCGGCGAATTCCGAGTGGTATCCGAATTCTGAACTTCCCGCCGGTGTCGAAGACCGCTACTTCTTCTTGCGAGGGCGCGACACCGCTAAAGACGCCTTCGTCGAAGTACGTCAACACAATTCGGGCGCCGCAAACCACCACATCTTGGATGCACGTACCGCCAAAGAACGACGAGACGACCCGCCCGTTGCGGCTGAGGATCCAGACATTCGGCTTGTTGAGGTCGGCCTGGGCGATGGTCTGCCACCAGGACCTCTTCATCACCCACCGCACGCACGAGCGGGTATCGGCAATGGGCGGGAACCCGAAATGACGGCTCGCCGTGCACCACCACTTGCTCGTCTCGATACTCTACGATCGGCGACAATCGCGCCCGTGCTCGTCACGGGCGTGCCCAGATCGGGCTTTGGCTACGTACGCGACGAATGACCCGCCTGGCGCAATGTCGAGGTCGACAATATTGTCAGGCAAGCCCTGGATGCGCGTCGCGGTCAACGTTGTCATTGTGCACGATAACACTGATACGGCGGCGATTAGTCGTGGACCCGAACGACGCGCGTTGCTGCACGGCGGGCGGGGGCCGAACCGGGTAGTTCTTTGGCTCAGTTCGGGAGACGTCGGGCGGGGCTCTCAAAAATCACGACCTGTGGGCGCAAGCGACGGCTAAGCCGCGCGCTGTCTCCAGGGTACTGATGCCAGCGCGGCCGCCGCGGTCTCCCGCTCCTCGAGCAGGTCGTCCAGCTCGACATCGCCGGGCTAGCTCCGACAACCGAGTTGACCGACATCCTCGTGAAGGGACCAGTCCGGCTGGAAGAGACGGCGCAGCGATTGGCGGGGGATCCTGGACGTCGAGCGCGTGAAGCGGAGTTAGGGACCCTCAGGGGGTTGACTTGAGACGCCGTCTCATCTAGATTGAGACTCAATCTCAACTGATAGGTGACGCCTGTGTCGGACATCGACCTCATCATCGAGCGCCTGGAGATGCGCGGCCACCGGATCACGGCGAGCCGGCGGCGCGTGCTTGATGCGATACTCGCGCAGCCCGGTCACTTCACGGTCGATGAAGTGCTCAGGGACGTGCGCAAGGTCTCACGGGCGACGGCGTTCCGAACCATCAAACTGCTCGTCGACCTCAATCTCCTCTGTCGCGTACTGCTGGAAGACGGAACCCTCCACTACAGGCTGAGCACGCGCGGCCATCATCATCACCTGGTCTGCATCGACTGTGGGCGTGTCGAGGACTTCACCAACTGTGACGTGCAATCACTTGTGCGGGACCTGACGCGGGCCACGGACTACGAGATCGAGGCCCACTGGCTCGAAGTGTACGGCCGTTGCAGCACCTGTCGGCTGTTGCGACCCGCCTCACGGGAACCGGCTCAGGCATAAGCAACGCGGAGCGAATTTACATGCCGCCACGACGTGAAGTGAGACTAGGTCTCGTTGTGATCGCGGCGATACTGTCGGCGGCGATGTTCGGGGCGTGCGGCGACGAAACGCGCGGCTCGCCGTCGAACCCGACTGGCGGCAGCACTGCAGCCAGCAGGGCACCCCTTAATGTCGTGGCGACCACCGTGCAGATCACCGCGCTCACGCGCGAGGTAGGCGGCGAGCGCATCGCCCTGCGCGGGATCATTCCGGCGGGCGCGGACCCGCACGACTTCGAACCCGTGGCGAGCGACGTGGCGGCGATCGAGGACGCGCAACTCATCCTGCGGCATGGCATCGGTCTTGATGACTGGCTCGATGACACGCTCAAGGCGGGCTCACACGCGACCGTCGTCACAGTTACTGACGGCATCAAAAGGCTGCAGGGAGAAGAGAGCGGCGAGCCGGCCGACGATCCCCACGTGTGGCACGACCCGGCCAACGACAAGCTGATGGTCGATGCTATCGCCCGTGCGCTTGCGGCAGCTGATCCTGCTGACGAGTCAATCTTCCAGGCCAACGCGACGGCATACGACCTGAAGCTGGATGACACGCGAGCACAAGTGCAAGCGATCATTGACGAGATCCCGGCGGAAGATCGAAAGCTCGTGACGAACCACGATGCGCTGGGCTATTTCGCCCGGGCGTTTGGGATGGAGATCGTTGGCGCCGTCATACCGAGCATTTCCACCGAGTCGGAGCCTTCCGCGTCCGATACGGCGGCGTTGCTCGACACCATCCAGCGCGAGCATGTAAAGGCAATCTTCGCCGAGAGCAGCGTCAATCCGAAGCTGGCCACGACGCTGGCGAACGACGCCGGCGTGCAGATAGTCGATGACCTCTATGGCGACTCGCTCGGGGAGCCCGGCAGCGGCGCCGACACGGTCGATGGCATGTTGCTGGCGAACGCGCACAAGATCGCCGCCGCGCTCAAGTAGCCATTACACGATGGCGCGAAACGCGGCGAACAGACCAGGTTCAAGTCAGCAGCACGAGGACTTCCTGACGCTGCGCGACGTCGCCGTGGCCTATCAACGCAACGTCGTGCTCTGGGGCGTCTCGGCCGACATCCGGCGAGGCCAGGTGATCGGCATCATCGGCCCGAATGGCGGTGGGAAAAGCACACTCCTCAAGGCCGTGCTCGGGATCGTGCCCCTGGTGTCCGGAGCGATCACGCTGTTCGGGCGAAGGGCAACCGAGATGCGCTCGCGCATGGCATATGTGCCGCAGCGAGAATCGGTCGATTGGGAGTTCCCGGTGACCGTACGCGACGTCGCCATGATGGGCCGCTATCCACGGGCGAGGTGGGCGCGTCGAATTGGCCGCACGGACCGGGCGGTTGTGGACAGAGTGCTCGAGCGCGTCGGCATGCTGGACCTGGCTCGAGTCCAGATCGGACAGCTCTCGGGCGGACAACAGCAACGTGTATTCGTCGCTCGCGCGCTCGCCCAAGATGCGGATGTGCTCCTGCTTGACGAGCCAATGAACGGGATTGATGCGGCAACACAAGATGTCATCCTCACCGTCATTGAGCAGCAGCGAGCGTCGGGCAAGATCGTGCTTCTCGCGACGCACGACCTCGTCAGCGCCTCGTGTAGCTGCGATTGCCTCTGTTGCGTCAATGAACGCATGGTGTCGTACGGCCCAGTCGAGGACACGTATACGGCCGGGAACCTGGCCGAGACGTACGGCGGCCCGGTGATCGTGCTCGGGCGTCCGAGTGAGCCTGAGCGAGCGCACACGCATGACCATGGCGACCACGCGCATCACGAGCACCCGCACGACAACCTCGGAGGAGAACACGGCTGATGGGCTTCATTCACTGGTTCAGCGATCCGCTGCAGTACGAGTTCATGCGGCGAGCGCTGGTTGAAGTCGTGATTATGGGCGCCGTCACCGGCGCGATCGGCACCTACATCGTCCTCCGTGGCCTGGCGTTCATCGGGGACGCGCTGTCCCACGCGATCTTCCCCGGAGTCGTGATCGCCTTCCTGCTGGGACGCAGCATTTTCTGGGGCGCGCTCCTCTTCGGCGCTCTCACGTCTCTCGGGATCGCTTCAGTCGCGACCAACCGCCGCGTCAAAGAGGACTCCGCGATCGGCGTGATGTTCGCCGGTGCGTTCGCGCTCGGTGTCGTGCTGATCAGTTCATCGAAGAACTTTACGAGGGATCTCGCGTCGTTCCTGTTCGGCAGCCTGCTGGGGGTCACCACCGAAGACATCTGGCTGTCAGCGATTGTCGGCGCGATTGTCACGTTGCTCATCGTGGTGCTCTACAAGGAGTTGCTCATCGCCTCATTCGACCGCGTGGCCGCGCAAGCGATGGGGTTGCCGGTATTCTGGCTCGACCTCCTCTTGCTCATCATGATCGCACTTACCATCGTGGTCTCGCTGCGAGCCGTTGGCAACATCCTTGTGGTGGCGATGCTTGTCACGCCGGCTGCGACCGCGCGTCTCCTGTCAGACCGGGTGCCGACGATGATGCTGCTGAGCGCGGGGATCGGTGTCTTATCGGGAGTGCTCGGATTATTCATCTCATACCACAACGACGTGGCAGCGGGCGGAACGATCGTCCTCGTCGCCACGACACTATTCGGCGCAGCATGGCTGTTCGCCCCGCAACATGGCCTTCTTCCAACGCGGATCCTGCGTCGGGCGTCGCGCGCGGGCGGTGGAGCGCGGGTGTTGTTTCAGTCTCCGGAGACGCGGACGACGGCGCGCCGCTGACCGCTCTCGTTACCGAACCGGCCGGCGTGTACGATTCCGGCGGGACTCCAACACACACGGCGTACCATCGAGGCGTTCAAGGAGGAAGCATGCAGCGTACCCCGCAGCAGGAGTATGCACGGCGCGCCACGTACTCGTGGCGGGAGGTCGCGGGCGCGCTGTGGCCGTATCTTCTGGCCGGCGCCATGTATGTCGCCGTCGGCGTATGGCAGCCGCGGGTGCTGCTATCGTGGTCGGAGGGCATCATCTTCCTGCTCTTCGTGGTCTGGGCCGTGCCGTACTGGTGGCGCCGCCGACGCCGGTCCTCGTGAGCTGGGCAACACACGATGTCGAACCCTACGTCATCAAGTACCACGTCGACGCGCTGGAGCGCCGCTTAGGGTTCCGCATCAGCTTCGTCGCAATCCTGCTGGGCTCCTGGATGCCGGACCTATTCACGAAGTGGCTCGTGTACGGCGTGGGTGTCGGCGGCTTCAACATTCGCGCCCACGACCCGGCGCAGTTCCACCGCGGCTGGCCCGGGGTCGGGTTTACGCACTCGTTGATCTTCGGGGTCGCCGTCGGCGCGCTCGTCTGGCTGCTTACGAAGCAGAAGGGGTGGGGTGTCGGGCTGATGCTCGGCATCTGGGCGCACGTGATAAGCGACACGCTCGACACGAATGGCGTGATGCTCTTCTTTCCATTCTGGCTCGGACGCGTGCACTTCGGCGCCTGGAAGTACGCAGGTGAGACGACGCGCTTCTTCGACGGCGCTGCCTACTTCAGCAGCCTGGGCTTCGTGTGGGACGCCTTCTGGATAGTGATGGTGCTGATCAGCTGGCGCTCGCTGACGATGGCCTACTTCCGCAGCGATGTGGTCCCCGAGGACCCGTTCTGGAAGCAACTGGGCAACGTGTTGCCGCGGTCAGCGCACATCGTGCTGTACAGGGGTGCCTTCTTCTATGGGACGACGAGATGGCTGGCGTGGCTCATCTACGTCCACGTTGTTCACCACGGGCAATATCCGTTCGACCTGCACTGGGGCGGGCCGTACTGGGTGCCGGACCTACCTTAGGATCCGCATCAGCAGCACTGATAGCCGACGGTCGCTCCGGTGAATGTGCGGAAGGCGCTGTGGATCAGCTCGCTATTCGGGACCAGCACGAAGAGCGCGCCACCGCACATGCCTGAATACTGCAACAGCTTGTCCCGGCCACGACCGCACACGGCCTGCAAGGGCGCCGCGAGGGTCGATCCCCCCGCTCGCAGTTCTTCGTCGCTGTATCCGTCGTGCCCGAAGATGTTGTCCGCCGATGGCGTAACGGGTACCTCGGAGGACGCTGCTTCGATTCGCACTGTCATGGGCGTCTCCTCTCGCGTGCTGAACATAGCGAGCGAGTGCCGCGGTTACAAATGGGCCTGAGTTCGATCCGTATCCGCATTAGCAAAGGTTAACTGGGGCCGAGGCAGACGTTCGCGCCGCCAGGACAGGCGTCGAAGGCGTGATGCCTCGCTCGGCCGCAATGACGGACGCACGCGAGGACAGACGTGCACGCGGAAATGAGGCACGCGCCGGGAGCGGTTGGTCAGGCGGCAGCGCGCGCGGCTGGAGTGTGGGTGGCGGTGATGCCGAGCGCGGCGGCTACGGTCTGCAGCTCCTCGAGCAGGTCGTCGAGGTCGACATCACCGGCGAGCGCGACGACGGCCGACAGGTCGCTCGTCTCCAGCTCGCCGGTGTCGAACATGCTGAGCAGCGCGTCGCTGCCCTCCGCGGGCGAAGCCACGAGGTCCGTTTCGCCGCCGGGAGCTGCGTCTGCGGTTAGAGCGCCATCCGCCGCGGCCTCGTCCGACTGGCCCGGCGCGTCGCCCTCGTCCCCTATCAGCAGCGGCGGGTCGTCGTCGTCCGGTTCCTCCGGCATCGCCGAGGTCGGCGGGATCTCCGCCGCGGCAGCTTCCACCGCGCGCGCCAGCTCTTTGTCTTTCTTCTTGCCAAAGGCCACGGCCGATACCTCCGGTTTCCTGAGGACTTATCGGCCGCGTAAGGTGCCACCCTTAGGCGAACGCGCAATTCTTATGTCATGTCAGTGGCGGAGGCTCGCTCGGATCGAACCTCCCGTTTCAGATTTCCGCCGGCCGGCCGACGGTATGGGTGACGGTTGCGAACGCGCCGGTTTGGGGTGCCGCGCGTCGCCGGGACCGTACTTCGGGTCGGGGGTTCTTCGATATGCGACTCACGCTACCGCGCGTCCTGATGGGCGCGGCCGCACTGGCTGTTGTCTCGACGCTTCTATTGACGAGCGGCCTGGTGCGCTCGGCCTCATCGACGCAGGCTGCGGGCGACTGTACGGCGGACCCACTATCGACTCGGAGGAGGCCTCGTTCCTCCAGCTTATCAACGCTTACCGTGCACAGAACGGCCTGGGGCCACTGGCGCTGTCGTACACGCTCTCGAAGTCCGCGGCGTGGAAGTCGGTCGACATGGCCGTGAACAACTACACGGCGCATGACGACCTGACGCGCACCTGGACCGACCGCATCAAGGATTGCGGCTACACGTACAACGCGTGGCTCGGCGAGAACATCGCCGTCAGCGGAACACCGGTCAGTGGGCGTTTGACATCTGGCACGGGAGCCGCCGCACGACGCCAACATGCTGGGCGGCAACTACACCGCGATCGGCATCGGCCGCTACTACGACCCGCGAGCGCCTGGGGCTGGTACTGGACGATCGACCTGGGCAGCTATAACGACGGCTGGCCGGGCACGCCGCCGACTCCCACGAGCACCGCCCCGGCCGCGCCCACGAATACGCCGGCTCCCAGCCGACGTCAACGCCCGTGCCGCCGTCTCCGACCGCGACGCCTCAGCCGTCCGATACCGTGCCGCCGACGGTGCAGCTCACAAACCCGAACGCGGGCGGTGTGTACAGCGGCAAGGTGAACCTGGCGGCAAGCGCGAGCGACAACCGAGGTGTGGCACGGGTGGAGTTCTATGTCGATGGGAAGCTGTTCAAGGGCGACACGAGGGCTCCCTACGCGACCAGCTGGAACTCGAAGGGCACCGCCAAGGGGACACACACGATCATGGCGAAGGCCATCGACACGAGCGGGATGACGTCGTCGAGTTCGGCGGTGATCACGACCAAGTAGCCACGCAGCTTCAAAGCCAAAGGCCCTCGCGATATGCGAGGGCGTTTGCGTGCTCTGGTGACTGTTCGGCTAGATACACGTCCCGGTTCTGTTCCACAACTCCAGCGCCGTCGCCAGCGTCAGGATCTGCTGGCGGATGGGATTCTTGGGTTTAGTGTTGTAGCCCGCCGTACTGAGCAAGAGGTCGGACAGCTGGATCGTGGTCGCAAGGCACGTTCCGTCGCCGGTTCCGGCCTTAATCCCCAGCTTCGCCGCCAGCAGCTGGCTCGCGAGCTTCTGCGTCGCATCGCTTGCCGATGTATTGTTCAAGATGATCGATGCCTCAGCCACCGTATTCACGTCGATGTGCATCAGCGGGCTGCACGTGGTGGTGGCAGCGGTGATCGCGCAGTCCGCCCAGCGAGCCCAGCGTGATCGGCAGCTGAGCTGACACGCACGCGTGCTTGGGATCGTTGGGCACGGCCCCAGGTGGTTCTTCCAGTAACCGACCGTCCCCGGCTCCGACGGCACCGGCGTTGACGTCGCAGGAATCGGCGTTACCGTCGGTGTATTCGTCGCCGTTGAAGTCCTCGTCGGCGTGTTCGTCGGCGTGTGCGTCGGGTGCGTCGCCGTGTCGGTCGGCGTCTCCGTCGGCGTCGCGTCGGTGTCGGTCGGCGTCTCCGTCGGGGTCGCCGTGTCGGTCGGTGTCTCCGTCGGGGTCGGCGTGTCAGTCGGCGTCTCCGTCGGGTCGCCGTGTCGGTCGGCGTCTCCGTCGGCGTGTCGTCGGCGTCGTCGGTCGGCGTCGGCGTGTCCGTCGGCGTCGCGTCGGCGTGTCGGTCGGCGTCTCCGTCGGGTGTCGGTCGGCGTGTCGGTCGGTGTCTCGGTCGGCGTCGGCGTGTCCGTCGGCGTCTCCGTCGGGGTCGCCGTGTCGGTCGGCGTCTCCGTCGGGGTCGGCGTGTCGGTCGGCGTCTCCGTCGGGGTCGCCGTGTCGGTCGGCGTCTCCGTCGGCGTGTTTGTCGGTCGGCGTGTTCGTCGGCGTGTCGGTCGGCGTGTGTCGGCGTCGGTCGGCGTGTTCGTCGGCGTGTCCGTCGGCGTGTTCGTCACGGTCGGGGTGTTCGTCGCCGTGTTGGTCGGCGTGTTCGTCGGCGGCGGAGTTGACGTTGCGGGGATGGGCGTGACGGTAGAAGTCGGCGTGTCCGGCAGCGAGCCGAACTGCTTGAAGGGAATCGTCTGTTCGCCGGTGCTGATCGTGTCTCCGGACCCGACGACCGACGCCTCGTCGAGCGTGGCCTGCAGGTTTCCCGTCGGCGATTGGCCGGGCCCGCACGCGAGCCGCGTGTCGATGCGGATGATCACGTTGTCGCCGGCCTCAAGGTTGGTGACGTCGTAGGTGACGCCGACATCCGTGGCCGTCGTGGGGATGGTCGGCAGCACGGTGCCGCCAGCCGGCACGACGAACTTGTTCACGTTCGTGACCGTGCTGTTCTTGGTGCCGACGAATCCGTCGTCAGTCGTCTTCGGAAGCGGATCGTCGCCCCCGGTAACGGATGCCGGATAATTCGATCGTCACACTGATCACCTCGGAGTGACCCGCGCCCGGCTGCCCCGTCGTGTTCGCGGTGAAACTGTTCGTGACTCAAATCGTCTGCGAACCCGTCGCTCCAGAGTCGACTACGATCTGGATCAAATAGGTGACAACATCGCCGCAGGCGTAGTCACCGGCTTCCAGCGACTCCACAACGTCGTCGGTCGTGCCAATCGTCCGGTCGTCGAAGACGCCGCCACCGGTCGCGTGGTTGTAGGTGAACGGCGCCGAGGCGACGAAGTCGAGGGAGAAGTCGCCGCCGTCGGCATGCGCAAGTCGAGCTGTCGCTGCCTCCGGATCTCACCGAGACGGCAATCATCGAGAGCAGGAACGCCGCGGCGGTCGCCAGGCCGAGGGCCAACGTGACGCGGACGCTGCTCCATTTCGCGGAATCTGCCGGGAATGCGGCTTGGGTGTGGTCGTGTCATGGCGATAGCCCCTAGCGTTAGATAGGACGAACGGAAACCAGTCCGTACGCCATCTGGCTCGGACGAGCGCCACCCCACGTCGTCTTAACTTGGTGTGTGCTTGCGAGGCTAATGTCGCACGGAATCCCGGGATATGTCAAGAACGATCTCGCCAAACTTGACGGTATGGATGGCTTCGTAATGTCCGGGCGTGTTCGCGGGAGCGGCAGGCGCCGCTAGAACAGCCCCTGCTTCTGCGCCTTCGAGAGGAGCTTGAATAGCTCGTAGAAGTTGCGACACGCCGGACTCGCTGAGCTTCTGGAGGAGGGCGCCGCGGCGGTCCACTTCCTTGTAGATCTGGCGGCGGCGCTTCTCGTCGAGGCCGCGCGAGGGGGCGATGCGCTGCTCGAGCAGGTAGCTGTTGTTGAAGCCCGACGAACTCGAACTCGTCCTTCACGGCGTCCCAGCGGAAGATCTCGACGAACGAGAAGGAGTCCGTTGAGCGGGTCGTAGCCAATGAGCTCGGCGATGCTGAGGATGCGGCGGCCGGGCTTGCCGTTGGGCAGACGCACCGCGCTGCCGATGACACAACGTTCAGGTTGTCGACATAGGTCTTCGGCACCTGATCGGCGTACCGGTGAGACGCTGGATGAGCTTCTCGACCGACGAGGCGTGGAAGGTGGCGGCACAAGCGTGGCCGGTCTGCATGGCCTGGAAGGCGATGGCGCCCTCCTCACCACGAATCTCACCGATGATGATTGCGTTCGGGCGTTGACGTAGGGCGGCCTTGAGCAGGGCGAACATACCGACGCTGGCGTTGACGTCCGACATCGAACCGCGCACCACCTCGCGCGTCCAGTTAGGGTGCGGCACCTGGAGCTCCGGGGTGTCCTCGATGCTGACGATCTTCGCTGCCGGCCGTAGAAGCAGGTCAGCGCGTTGAGCAGCGTCGTCTTGCCGGACGCCGTTTCGCCGGAGACGAAGAAGTTCATGCCTTCCTGCGACCATCAGCGACAGGTATGCCGCCATCTCGAAGCTGATGCCGCCGCTGTCGATGATGTCGAGGATGCTCAGCGGCACCGCGGTGAACTTACGGATGGTGAAGTTGCTGCCGCGGGTCGAGACGTCGCCGCCGTAGACGATGTTGATACGGGAGCCGTCCGGCAGCGTCGCGTCAGAGATCGGGTTACGGAAGGTCACTGGCTTCTTGATGCTTCTCGGAGAGGCGCAGGACGAAGCTGTCGAGCTCTTCCATCTCGTGTGAAGATGATGTTGCGACTTCAGCGCGCCGTAGACCTTGTGCTCGATGAACACGGAGCCCAGGCCGCTGCAGCTGATGTCTTCGATGTAGGGGTCGCGGATCAGCGGCTTCGAGCACGCCCATGCCCGAGCTTGTCGCGGATCACGAGGAACTTGAGGCTTTCGAGCTCGGCGCGCGTGACTTTGAGCTTGCCGCCGCCCTTGCGTTCCCGACTTTCCGAAGGGCAGCTTGAGGAAGCGCTGCCTCGCTCGCGGCTACCATGTCGGCGGCTTCGACGGGCGTCGGGCCCGTCCCGTCACCGTCGGTCAGGTAGTCATCGATCGCCTTGCAGCAGGACCTCCGTCTTCTGCCTCCGGCGTGCTGCGCATCGGCCAGGATCTCGACGAAGTCCAGCAGGCGGAACTCCATCTGCTCGATCAGATCCGCCAAGCGCGTCCGAACTCGGCTCGATGGCGATGTAGTAGTTTCGGGCCTCGGCGTGGTCCGGGAAGATGTGGATGTAGGTGCCGTTGCCGACGGGGTAGATCAGGTTCGGATCCTTGATGTCGCCCATCTTGCGGTTCGCTTCCGGGTAGTAGTCCGGCACGCCGAACTCGCGCGAGCGGCACCTTGTGCAGGTACGCCATGAGGTGCGGCGCGCGCTCGGCCTGCTCCCGCAGTTCGGCGCGAGGAGGTTGTGGATCGGACACGAAGGCGCCGCGCCACCCCTGTGGTCATCGATCCCGTGGCTCGGGGTCATCGAACGGCAGCCGCTGCGGCATCCCCTCTACGCCTTCGCGCTCGACACCGGGATGATGCGCATCCCGAGCCCCGGCTCCACATCGAACGTGATGATGTTGCCCGTGGTCTTCTCGGCGCCGCGAACCTTCGCCACCTCGAGCACCTTCATAAGCTGGTCGCGCACTTCCTCGGTCCGCAGCCGCAGGTGCGCGTCGCAGAGCGAGCGCATACGCATGAACATCGCCTCCTCGAACGCGTGCGAGTGGAGCGTGAAGAAGATCGTCATGCTCTCGGTCGACGAACTCCTTGACGCTGGTGAGGAACGTCAGCGTGTGGCTCTCCGGCACCTGTGACACGAACGACGTCAGCGAGTCGATGAACATGCAGTCGAAGCTGCCCTTGAGCGTGCCGATGTGCGCGTAGCAGCTCGTCGAACAGCCGTCGGCTGCCTCGGGGCTCATCGCCGCCGGCGCGCGGGTACACATTGAGCGCGCCCAGCAGGAAGAAGTCGGTCACGTCGAGGTCAAGGCTGCCATCTGGCGGAAGAGGCTCGCGGCGTGTTCTCGGTCGTGTACAGGGCGGAGCGAAAGCCGCTGTTCAGCGCGCCGTTGATGAGCTGCTGCGTCACGACGCACTTGCCCGGCGTTCGACTGAGCCCTCGATGAGGATCAGCGAGCCTTCCGGGATGCCGCCGCCCATCTTCTTGTCGATCTCGGCGCTCCCCGTGCGAGAGGACACGCCGGCTGGTCTCGATCGGTTCCGCTACCACTGCTGGCCTCCATCCCGATAACCGGCCCGGTCCATGCTCGATGAGGCTGCCCCGGCCGGCTCTGCATCCCTGCGACGGCGCCCGCTAGCGGACGCGTACGCGCGTACGGAGGCCGGCATCCGCTGGTCTCCCATATCTATGTCGGCACCGGTGCGAGCGGGTTTAGGTGCGGGCACCTGAGAGACGCGGTGATGTGCGGGAAAGCCCTACGCCGCGTCCAGAAGATCCCTCATACATCGGTGTCACGATCGAGGGTGCTCTCGCCACGCGGGTCGGATGCTGGATAAACGAAGGCGCGGACTGTGGGTTAATCGCCCCGGCGCAGGAAGCTCTCGACTGCCTCGAGCCATTCCGGATCCTCGCCGCCACCGGTCCGCGGCGCGAGGACGCGCAGGCGTGCGTTCGGGAGCATGGCCGCGAGCTCTTCGGACAACTCGGGCTGACGGAATCCGATGGCGGGGCGGCAGAGCACGAGCGTTGGCATCCGCAGCTGAAGGACCATCGCGCGAACATCGATATCAGCCGTCACCTGCCGAAAACACGGCAGCGCTTCGGGATCCATCGACGCGCGCAAGAGCGCGGCGCGCTGCTCGATGTCGAAGTCCTCGCTGGAGAAACGGTGCTCCCACGTCGCCTGCGAGAGCG
Source organism: uncultured Chloroflexia bacterium (assembly GCA_963736015.1). Taxonomy (GTDB): domain Bacteria; phylum Chloroflexota; class Dehalococcoidia; order DSTF01; family JACRBR01; genus CAVTNG01. Next base: position 80,293 of record CAVTNG010000011.1, read on the forward strand.
TATACGAACTCCCACTCTTCGTTCGTGCGTGGGTGGGCCTCCGCGCGCGCTCGCACAGCCGGAAGATCATAATAGTCGCGTCCACACACGTAGACGTGATCCAGGATCAGGTGGCTCACACGCTCAGGGTGGGCGGCCGCGTAGGCGATCGCCGCCGGGCCGCCGGACCATCCACCCCAGAGGGCAAACCGGTCGCGCCGCAGAGCGTTGACGACGGCCTCGATATCAAGGACGCGAGCCTCCAGCGAGAAGTCTCGTGAGGAGCGCTCCGACAGTCCGGAGCCACGCCCGTCGTACTGGACGACGAGATAGCGTTCTTCGAGCGCTTGTACGGTCGGGCGAACCGCCGTGTAGCTTCGGCGCAAGAGCAGGTGGCTGCCCGAAATCGAACTGGCGCGCAGGAGCGCTGCGCCCTCGCCGGCGGCCTCAAAGGCGATGCGGCAACCATCGGCGCTGGTGGTGTACTGGATCTCCGGCATCGGCGGAGCGACATCAGTAGCCTGTCGCTGCTCGATCTCCCCGGCGAGATCTGCGTCTCCTTCGCCGGCGCCACGCCGATCTGGATGGCCAGCTCGGCTCGCGTCGCTTCGTAGTGCCGCAGTGCTCCCACCGGATTTCCAAGCGCATTCAACGCCCGCATCACGCCCCGATGCGATTCTTCTCGCTGCGGGTCGATTGCCGCAGCCGCCTGGAATCGGCGCAGCGCGATCTCCGGCGCGCCATCGCGTTCATGACGCTCGGCCGATGCTAGCAGTACACGGAGGTGCAGCGAGCGCAGGCCCTCGCGCAGCGTCTCGGCCCAGGGCTCGTGGCTGTCAGCTTCCAGCAGGTCTCCGGCGTAGAGCGCGAGCGCCGCGTCGAGCGCCGCTTTTGCACCATCCGCGAGAGCCGCCTCTGCCGCCTCACGGAAGGCCACGACGTCGATCCACACATCAGGGTGCAGCTCAACGAGCGCGCCCGAGCGTCGAACGACATCGCTCATCGATCCGGGCAGGCGGGATCGGAGCCTGTGGACGTTCTTTCGCAGATTGCTCGCCGCCGCATCACCGTCAAGTTCGGGCCAGAGCGCGTCGGCAATGCGGTCCCGATGCATGGCGCGTCCCGGCTGGAGCGCGAGCAGCTTCAGGACGGCCGCAGCCTTCCGGCGCGGCCACCCGTCATCGATGAGCATCTCATCGCCGACCGAAACCGAGAAGCGGCCAAGCAGTTGCACCCGCACCTGCCGGCCGCACGTGTCACAGGTCATCGCTGCACCAACCTCCCCCTGTTGGTCGCTGTCGATGCCTCGCCCCCGCCGAGGTAGATTTGATTTTCCTCACGACTTGACACCCTGTCAATGCCGATCGCGAGCAATCTACATCGGTGGGGAACGCGCAGGGGACGGGCAGGGAACGCCCCGCACGTCAATATCGCCGCAACGAACGCCGCACGCGCGGGGCGTTGAAGCCGCGCGTCATTCCCCGCTAGCTATTCGGAACCGGCCGGGCAAGTCTTTTGTCTTCTTCAGCTGAGGAGGGAGCACCGTGCAACCGCATACGACACGAACGAATTACGGCTCAGAACGGGGCTGGGCGCGCGGCGCGCTCCTAGCAGTCATCGGCGCTGTCGTGGCGATGACCGCGCTTCTCGGCGGGACGCGGCCCGCACAAGCGCTGCCTCCGTGGATCGTCAACGACGCGGGCGACACCATGGATGTTGCGCCCGGCGACGGCGCCTGCAAGACGGCGACGTCGTCGTGCACGTTGCGCGCCGCGATCATGGAAGCGAACGCCTGGGCGGGCAGTGAGAGTATCTTGTTCGCCATACCGGGCGGCGGCGTCCACACGATCTTGCCCGGCTTTACCACCGGCGTTCCCCTGCCCAGCATCACGCCCGGCGCGGTCATCATCGATGGCACGTCGCAGCCCGGCTACGCCGGGACCCCGCTCATTGAGATCCAGGGTAGCTTCGCCGGCGCGGGCGCCAACGGCATCGCCCTCGTGAGTGCCGGAAACACCGTGCGCGGGCTCGCCATCAATCGCTTTGGCTTTGCCGGCATCCACGTCGCACTCGGGTCCACCGGCAACACCATCACCTCCAACTACGTTGGCACCGACCCTACCGGCAGCTTCGGCATCCCCAACGGCACCGGTATCGCGCTGTATGGCTCGACCAACACCGTCGGTGGGGTCCTCGCCGTCGGCAACCTGATCTCGGGCAATCTCAGCGGCGGCGTGCTCATCGATGCATCAGGGGGGAATGCCGTGAGCGGCAACCGCATCGGCACGAACGCGGCCGGCACCGCCGCTGTCGGGAACACCTTCGGAGTCCAGATCCGAAATGGCGCAACGTCCAACGTCATCGGCGACGGTCTCACACCCTACCGAAACATCATCTCCGGCAACACGGCGGAAGGCGTGCGGATTGACGGTGCAGCGACGACCATGAACTTCGTCGTCGGGAATGCGATCGGCACGGATGCCACCGGCACGGCAGCCATACCGAACGCGGTCGGCGTCCTCGTTTCGGGTGCCTGGACGAACCACATCGGCTGCGGCTCAGCCGGCTGTTTCAGCCCCAACTATGGCAACCTCATCTCGGGCAACACCTTCGAAGGGCTCCACCTCACATCCGGCGCCAGTTCGAACACCGTCCAGGGAAACGGCATCGGCGTAAACGTCGCCGGCACCGGCACGATTCCCAACGGCGGCGTCGGACTGCTCATCGACGGTGGCGCCTACGGGAACAGCATCGGCGGATCCGGCGGCTACGCCGGCGGCGACCGCAACTTCATCTCCGGTAACGGCGGCTCCGGCGTCGTGATCGACGGCGTGGGCGCGACGGACAACGAAGTCATCGGTGCCTACATAGGCACCGATGGACAGGCACTTCGCCCCTCGGCAACGCGGGCGATGGCATCCGCATCAGCAGCGGCGCCGCGTTCAATTCCATCGGTGATGGGAGCGCCGGCGGCCGCAACGTGATCTCCGGAAACACGCTCGCCGGCATCAACATCCAGTCTGCGGGAAGTGACAGCAACACCATCAGGGGCAACTACATCGGAACCGATGCTACCGGCACGGCGGGCGTTCCCAATGCGTCGAGCGGCATCGTCATCGGCAACGGCGATGCCAACGTCGTCGGCGGTCCCGCCGTCGCCGACGGTAACGTGATCAGCTCAAACATCGGATGTAACGTCTGCGTGTTTGGTCCGGCAACGAACACGGACATCCGCAATAACCTCCTGGGCACGAACGCCGACGCGACGGCAACGCTCCTCGGAAGCTCGTGGGGCATCATGGTCTCCGGTGATCCCAGCGGCACGACCGCCATCAACAACAACACGGTCGGCGGTAACGGGATCGGGATCTACATCACCGCGAGCGTCGGTATCCTGGGCTACTTCCAGGCCGGGAACACGATCGGGACGGACCAGACCGGCGCGACGATCCTGTCGAACACCGGCGATGGGTTGTACTTCGATGGCGGAGCCAGCGTCTGGCAGTTTGGCCTGGGCAAGATCGCGTACAACGGCGGAAACGGCGTGGGTATCGTTGGGGCTGCAACGTCCAACATTTGGGTGAGCAACAACAATGAGATCCATGATAACGGCGGGCTCGGGATCGATTGAACGAAGATGGGCCGACCGCTAACGACGTGAAGGATGCGGATAGCGGTCCAAACGGAGTGCAGAACGCGCCGACAATCATCGCCGCAACCGTGTCCAATGTCTCGCTTACCTTGAACAGTACCCCGCACAGGCAGTATTGGGTCGATCTCTTCTGGAGCACGACGTGCGATTCCTTCCGGGGGTGGAGAGGGCGAGCACCTCATGGGTGGAGCGATCGGTTTCTACACCGACGCGAACGGAACGCTGAATATCGGCGGTCTATTGGCGCCCGCTCCTCCGGGCTCCTTCATCACCGCGACCGCATCAGACATGGGCGACTTCGCCGGCCAGACGGCTCCGAGTTCATCCGAGTTCTCGAATTGCGTGCCACTCGTCCCTGCGTGCGTCGGAGATCTCGACTGCGACGGCATCACAGATTTGGCGGGCGATAATTGCAATCAATTCAGCAATCCTTCTCAGGCGAATGCCGACTCGGGCCCGCCACCGTGGTGGGCAGGAAGTGGGAGTATCGATAACGGCAGCGGGATAGCGGCCAACGACACCACCATCCCCAACGGAGACGGTGAGGGTGACCCCTGCGACCTCGATCGAGACAACGATGGGTTATTTGACGTCTACGATAGCGAACCGCTGCTTGCGGTCTCGTGCGGTGGCCTGTTCGTAGGTGCGACCGACGCCAACCCCAACCCCGGCTACGGCGACAACACCGACGTTGACGGCAACGGCCCGTCCTGGGATACAGACAAGGACGGGGTTCGCGATGGTGTCGAGTGCGACCTCGGCTTCAACCCGCGCAGCCCGGCCTCGAAACCATCGCAGGCCCAATGCGCCAACCTCCCGACGGGTGGCATTGGTCTGAAGACACCCACCACGGATCTCGACAACGACGGCTTGCCAGCCTACGACGAATACTGCAAATGGGGTACGGAGGACGACCCCGGTTCACCTCACACCTTGGCGACCGCGCTCGATACCGATCAAGACGGCAAGAAGGACTGCGTCGAGGCGAACGACACCAACGGCGACGGCGTCCAGAACTTCCCGGGCGACACCGTCAACTCCGCGAAAGCGGCGAACAGCATCATCCAGAAGACGCTGGACTTCGACCTGAACGGCGACAACGTCGTGAACTTCCCGGGTGACACCATCCTCTCCGCGAAGATGGTGAACCACGTCGGAGGCATCTGTTCGTAGCACGCCAGCCCCGCATCGGTACGGCAAGAGCCCTCGCTTCGGCGGGGGCTCCGGCTATCCGGCGCGGTACCGCGGTCGATCGAGCCCGGGCGCGCCGGTTTCCTTCACGCGGGCGCTGGCGTACGCTGCGCGGCATGAGCGCGGTCCCCGAATCGCTGTTCCGGCCGAAGACGGTCGCCGTTGTCGGCGCGTCGTCGAATGTCGACTCGCCGGGGCACGACTACGTGCGGGCGCTCATCGAAGCGGGCTTCAAGGGGCCGATCTACCCGATCAACCCGCGGGCGCCGGAGATCCTCGGGCTGCCGGCGTATCCGTCGCTCTCCGACACGCCGTCGGGCGTCGATCTCGTGATCTCGTGCATTCCCGCGGACGGCGTGCTCGACCTCATCGGTGAGTGCGCCGCGAAGGGCGTCTCGACGCTGCACCTGTTCACGGGGCGCTTCAGCGAGACCGGCGACGAACGCGCGGCTCGTCTCGAGCGGGAGGTGCAGGCCGCGGCGGCCGCGGCGGGAATCCGGATCCTCGGGCCGAACTGCATGGGGGTGTTCGACTCCGCATCGGGGCTCTCGTTCCGGCCCGACCTCCCGACGCGGCCGGCGATGTCGCCTTCATCTCGCAGAGCGGCAACAACTCCGTCGAGCTGATGCTGCATGGCGCCGCGCGCGGCCTTCGCTTCAGCAAGGTCGTGAGTTACGGCAACGCGCTCGATCTCACGGAGGCCGACCTGCTCGAGTACCTGGCTGATGACGACGACACGCGCGTCGTCGGCGCATACATCGAGGGGACGCGCGACGGCCGCCGCCTGTTCGACGCCCTGCGGCGCTGCGCCGGGAAGAAAGTCCGTCGTCGTGCTCAAGGGCGGCCGCACGGGTGCGGGGTCCCGGACCGCCGCATCGCACACGGCGGCGCTCGCGGGCACGCGCCAGGTCTGGAGCGCGGCGCTGCGCCAGGCGGGAGCGGTGGAGGTCGCAACGTTCGACGAGCTGATCGACATGCTCGTCGCGTTCGCGTTTCTGCGCGAAGTCGCCGGTGCCGACGATGCGCGTCCGCGCGTGGGCGTCGTCGGTGGCGGTGGAGGCCGCGCGGTGCAGTCAGCAGACGTGTGCGAGGAGGCCGGACTCGCCGTCCCCGGGCTGCCCGACACGATCCGCAGCTGGCTGCGGAGAAGGCGCCGCAGCTCGCCGAGTGGGTGGACAACCCGGTCGATCAGTCGATCCTCGCCGGCAGCGGCGTTTCCGGCGCGCGCATACTCGAGATGATGCTCGAGGACGACACATTCGACGCGCTCATCGCCAACGTCGGCGAGGACTGGGTGCTCGGCCGGCCCGACGCGATCGAGCGCATGGAGCACCTCGTGGGCCGCTTCGCCGACATCGGCGTGAAGGCGAAGAAGCCGCTCGCGTTCGTGCTCGGCCCCTCGGACTCGGCCGACGAGACGAAGTGGCGCGCGGTGGAGGCGGGGAAGCAGCGGCTGACGGACGCGCGGCTGGCGGTGTACCCGAGCGTCGACCGCGCGGCGCACGCGGTGTCGCGGGTGCTGGAACGCCGCCAGTTTTAGGACAAACCTGTTGTTTCGGCCGTCGCGCTACTCGACCGCCAGCGCCCGATCGATCTCTTCGGCGTGCGCCGGGTACTTCGCCGCGAAGGCGCGCAACATGCCGAAGCAGCCGCTGATCATCATGTCGCCGTGGGGCGTCGCGAAGTAGGGGCCGAGGCGGCTGCCGCGGAGGCGGCCGCGCTGCGGGCCGGTGACGGCGACGATGCCGACGCCGTCACTTCGCGACGGGGGGTCGGGCGCGTAGAAGACGCCGTGGCCCTTCGAGCCGAAGACCTCCTCGTGCTGGAGCGAGCCGGCGACGAGGCGCTCGCTGAAGTCCTCGATCTGCTCGCGGGTCATCTCGCCGGTGTGATGCTCGTAGAGGCTGATGATCTTCGTGCCGGCGAGGTGGAACGCCAGTGCGTGCATGTTGCCGAGGTTCAGCACGAGCTGCCGCTCCGACGCGGCCACGCGCGGGTCCTGCAGAGCGCCGAGCGCGGCGGCCGGGCCGGTGTCCAGGAAGACGATCGGGCGTCTCGGCGTCCTGCTTGCGCGCGGTGGCGACGACGGTCCGCGCGCGCGTCAGGTAGTCGGGAAGCTCGTCCGGCAGGTAGGCGAAGGCATCGAGGTCGTTGCGACGCTCGACGACGCGCCGCAGGTGGTCGAAACGGAAGAGGCGGTCGGAGTACCCAGGCGGCGCGGCGCCGTGGTCGAGGCAGCCGACGGCGATGCCATCGAACGAGGGCGACACATCGAACGCGGCGAGCGCGAGGCGGATCGCCGGCAGGTCGAGATCCTGAAGCTCGACGCGCTCGGCGGCCGGCAGCGCCTCCGCCTCATCGTCGCTGACAACGCGGATGCCCATGCGGGCGACCTGCTCCGGGTCGTCGTCGAAGGTCTGCGCGGCCTCGGGCGTGGCGTAGGCGGCGTAACCGGCGCGGAGGTGGTCTTCGAGCGCCCAGTGGCAGGGGCCGCCGCCCTGGATCACGCCCGTCAGCAGGAGCGGGGCGCCCTCGGCCGTCGCCCGGCGGATACGGCCGGCCGCGATCTGGGTCGCGCTCGGCAGCACCATCTTGACGCTGTTCTCGACGGGCCCGCGTCGAGTCGAAGAGGAGGATGTCCTGCGTGCCGGTGCCGATGTCGATGGCCAGGATGCGCACAGGTCAAGTTTACAGACGCATCAGGGCCGTGCGGCGAGGATCTGAAATCCAGGCGACGGCGCCGCGTTTAGATTCGTAGAAGCAGACCCCGCCACGATGTTCATCGAGGCGCCGCATGGAAACTCGAGCCGACCAGATCGCCCACGCCACCGAGGAAGCCCGCTGCCCGATCTGCGGCGCGCGAAACGGCGAGCTGAAGTACTGCCGCCACGTCCGCTGGACGTTCGACCAGGGCGACCCCATCGACTTCACGCGCTTCGCCGTCGAAATGAGCCCTTACGTCAAGGCGCGCGGCCACAAGGTGGACGAGATCCCCGCCGCCTGGTGGCAGGAGCACGGCGACTGGATCGTCGAGCGGGTGCTCACGCACTTCGACGCCATGGAGGGCTTCGTCTTCGGGGAGCTGGGGGACGTCGACGTGCTGGCGATGGAGGTGTGGAAGGAGTTCCACCCCGATCCGACCCGGCCTGAGATGGTGCGGTACTAGAACGCAAAACGCGACAACGTCGGCGTGCGCGATGTCGCCTCTGGCGCACCGAGCGCTCGCACGAAGGTCCTTCCGTCTCTCCCTGGCCGCTCTGTCCCGAGTACAACGAGTTGACCGTTTACATCATGTGAAGGCCGCCCCCGGCCCCATGAAACAGGCGAGACCAGGAAGGACTCCGGGCGTCGGTGTAGATGGCGCCAGCGAGTTGATATGGATTGTTGACACTGCACCGATTGACGAGCGAAGTGCCGCAGCCTACCATTGGTCCTCTCTCCTTTGCGGGGAAGGGCTGAGAGCAACGACCGTGCGGCTCGCCCAGAGCATGGCGCACGGTCGTCTGCTGTTCTGGGCCGGGGTGCGTGATCAGGCAATCAGGTCGCCGAGCGCAACGACGACCGTGCGGAAGCTCCCCCGACGGGGGTCGCACGGCCGCCGTTCTCAGCCCGTCCGCTGCCGGGCGAGCAGATTATAAGACCGGACGGCACGTCTCGGTCAATACCCCTTGGCGCGGTGAGGCACCCTCTTCGACGATGTGTCGGGCATCTGGCGCGAGGCATCGATCACGTGCGTATGGTGCGGCGAAGGATTGGCTTGTCCCGGAATCCGACGGCCCGGCGAGGGTAGAGCCACCGTGCGGGCCTCGGCGCGGAATGACTGCCCGGCGTCAGCGGTTCTTTAACATTGTTTGGCCGCCCTGTTAACGAGAGTGGGAAGGAGTGGCCGATTGATCCGGCAGGGTCGGTCCCCCCGTCCTTTCATGCGGGCCGTCTCGATTGGCGGATTGAGGCGGCTCGTGCATTTGTCGGCCGTCCGGTTCGCTCGCGCCGTGGTCTCGGCGCCGAAAGGGCAACGTCCGAACGCGATTCCTCAGCCTCGGTCAGGACCCCGCGGGCCCGTACAGCAGCGTCCGGATGTCCTCGCGCACCGGCGTCCCGTCGAGGCGGAGGTGCCGGGGGTTGAAGTCGTCGTGGTGCACCGTCACCACCAGGTCGCCCGGATCGACACCCGAGCGGAAGCGCGAGGCCGCAGGTCCCGCCGGCGTCCGTCTTCGCCCGCGCGATCGACTTCCCGCCGTGACCGATCAGGGTCACTTCCGCACCCTCGACCGGCGGGCGCTCGCCTGACGCATCGGCGTCGTTCGCCAGCACCTCTACCATCGCCGTGCGGCCGTCCTCGTGCGGCGTCACGGTCACGGCCATGTCGATGAGGTAGACGAGCGGGTCGGGGGTTACGGCCTTCATGCCGGCGTCGGTCACGGCCCTGTACCTGCGTCGCCGCCAGCGACGCATCCGTCGGCGCCATGCCGTGGTCAGTCGTGATGATGAACAGCGTGCTATCCAGCAGCCCGCGCGTCTCCAGCGTCTCGAGCACGCGGCCGATGCGCACGTCGCTCTCGTCGAGCGCGGCGCGCTGGCCGTCGGAGTGCGGTCCGTAGTCGTGGCCGACGCCGTCGGTGAGGGGCATCTCGTGGAACATGAACTTCGGCGGCGGGTGCGTCTCGTCGGTGTACAGCACGATGGCCTGCGCGAGGCCGCGGTTCTCGACGATCGACTCCCCGTGCGCGCCCTTCTGGCCATCGGCGTCCCACTTCGGGTTGGTATCGCCGGCGTAGCGCTGCCGTGATCTCCCGCAGGCGGTCGCGGTCGCCGATGACGCGGCGCTCGAGCGTGGCGTGATCGGCGCCGCGCGTGCACGGCTCGTGGATCGATGCCGTGAACGCGCCGTTCATGCCCCTGCCACGGCCCGAACACGCGGTGGAACGCCTCGTACAGCGTCTCGACGCCGTCGCCGAGGAACTTCGCGGTGTCGAACTGCTGGCCCTGCGGGGTCACGGTCTCGCGCGTCTCGCGCAGGTAGTAGGTCGGGTTGACGATGTCGTGGTGGCCGCCCCACGCGCCGGTGCCGATGGCGTTGTGGCTCGGCCAGGTGATGCTCGGGAAGTTGGTGAAGGAGCCGTAGTCGAACATCGTGCCGTTGCGGATCAGCCGCCGGAGGTTCGGGATGCGCGTCGGCGTCGTTCTGCAGGCGATGCTTCAGCTCCGTGTTGCTCTGCCCGTCGAGGAGGAAGATGTACACCCGCTCCGGCCGCGCGCCATCGTCGATGATCTCGTCGAGCACGCGGCCGTCCTGGCGCTTGAGGTAGACGTCGGGCGCGACGCCGCGCTCGGACGACGTGCGGCCCGGTGACGTCGGCGCCATCGATCAGCGGGAAGCCGCAGAGCTTCGCGATCGTCGGCGCGATGTCGATCTGCCGCGATGGCGCGTCGGTGAGGACGCCGGACTGCACGCCCGGGCCGGAGAAGATGAGCGGCGAGCGCGCCTGGATCGCATCGAGCGCGCCGTGCTGGCCGGGCTGGCGGCCGAACGCGTACGCCTTCGGGTTGACGACGAGGTCGGGGGCGTTCGGGCTGTCGAAGAGCTGCGCGATGCGCTCGTACGCGAACGGGTAGGTGTTGTGCTCCGGCTCGACGTACGCGGTGTTCGCGTCGATGCCCGGAAAGCCCGACGCCTTCGACGCCGCCAGTTCCTCGTCGATCGTCGCCAGCGCCTTGCGGTCCTGGTTCGCGACCGGGTTCTCGCCGATCTGCTCGATGACCCGGTAATCGTACCCGCCGCCGGCCGCGAAGTGAAGCGCTGGAAGCGGATCATGCCGCGCGCCGCCCACACCTCGTACGCGCCGTCGCGGTACGTGATCACCAGGTCGGTCTGCGGCCCGGCCGTCGCATCGGTGAGGATGGCGTGGATCGCGCGGTCGCCGGACTCGTACTGGTGCTCATCGAGCCCCTGGCCCCGCAGCCGTTCCGGCAGGACGGGCGTGTCGATGCGGTCGTGCGTCGCAGTCATGATGGGTGCTCCCGGGGATCCTGGTGTGCAAGCCATGTTCCGCCATCGCCAGCCTGAGATCAAAGATGGACCGCATGGAAGCACGCGCGACCGCCGGGTAGAATCGCGCATCGAAACGGAAGGAGCCGACATGCCAAAGACAGCGCCCCGCACCAAGACCAAGCGCGCAGCGGCGCCGCGCGCCGACCGCCCGAACATTCCCTACGGCATCCAGGGTCCGAAAGAGGGACTCGGGCTGCTCCCGTGGAGCCGCGCCGTTGACCGCCTGCGCGCCTCGTACGTCTACTGGATCGGGACCGCCGACGACCGCGGGCCCCACGCCGTGCCCGTATGGGGCGTCTGGCTCGATGGCACGCTCTACTTCAGCAACGGCGAGAACACGCGCACGGGCCGCGCGCTGGCCTCGAACGGGCGCGTGGCGGTGCACCTGGAGAGCGGCGAAGACGCCGTCATGCTCGAGGGCGGAGGTGGAGCGCATCAGCGCGAAGCCCCTCGTGCCGGAAGATCAACGCCGCCTATGCCGAGAAGTACCAGTTCCGGCAGGGCATGGACTGGTGGTACGCCGTTCGCCCGCGCGTGGCGTTCGCGTTCCTGGCGCCGAGCATCGGGCTGGGGTCGGAGAGCATCTACACCGGGAGCGCTACGCGCTGGACGTTTGGAGGACGAGCGCGGCGTTGATTACCGGACAGGCGGGGCGCCTGTCCTGCGCGTTTCATACGGGTGTTTGCGCTAGCCGAGTGCCCGGGGCGGCGACTCGAGCCACATTCGGCTCGGCATCTCGCCGGTCAGTCGAACATCAACACGGTGCGCGCGACTTCGCCGGCCTTCATCGCACGGAAGGCGTCGTTCACGTCCTCGAGGCGGCGGCGCTGCGTGATCATCTCATCGAGCTTGAGGCGGCCCTGCACGTAGAAGTCGAGTAGCCGCGGCATGTCGACGCGGAAGCGGTTGGAGCCCATCATCGAGCCCTGGATGCGCTTCTCTCGCCGCAGGAACATCCAGCCGTCGAGCTCGACCTTCTACGCCGAACGGGATCATGCCGATGACGGTCGCAGTCCCGCCGGGGCGCAGGCACTCGAACGCCTGCTCGGCCGTCTTCTTCAGGCCGATGGCCTCGAACGAGTAGTCGACGCCGCCGCCGGTCATGTCGCGGATCGCCGCGACCGGGTCGCGCGACGACGCATCGACGATGTGCGTCGCGCCCAGCTCGCGCGCGGTCGCCAGCTTCGACTCGACCATGTCGACGGCGATGATCATGCGCGCCCCGGCGATGCGGGCGCCCTGGATCGCCGCGAGGCCGACGCCACCGGCAGCCGAAGACGGCGACCGTCGATCCGGGCGCGACCTTCGCCGTGTTGATCGCCGCGCCGACGCCCGTGATCACGCCGCAGCCGATAAGGGCGGCCTGCGCGAGCGGGAAGTCCGGGCGAATCTTCACGACCGCGTTCTCGTGCAGCAGCATCTTCTCGGCGTACGACGAGATGTTGCGAACTGGTGCACGGGGGCCCGCCCTGCTGGTGCTGCGGCGGCCGTCGGCGCGGCGCGCGTTGTTCGCCCTGGCAGAGGTTCGGGTGCCCCGTCATGCACTGTTCGCAGTACGCCGCAGAAGACCGACAGGCACGCGATGACGTGGTCGCCCGGCTGGACGTAGGTGACGTCCTCGCCCACCTTCTCGACGATGCCCGCCGCCTCGTGGCCCAGGATGCAGGGCGCGGCCATGCGGGTACAGCCCGTCGACGAAGTGCAGGTCGCTGTGGCAGACGCCGCTCGCGACGGTCTTGACCAGGATCTCGCGCGGCATCGGCTCATCGATGTCGACGTCCTCGATCGTCAGGTCCTGCTTCGGTCCGTGGAAGATCGCCGCTTTCATGTACGCGCTCCTTCTGCGTCTCACGCCGCCTTCGGGTTTCCGTGCTCGCGGTGGCGATCGCCAGTCTAGGGGCCGCGGGCCGCGGTGTCGACTGCTCCCGGTCCTTGACACGCCGGCGCCTGACGTTCCAGAAGTTGACAGGCTGATCTAGTCGCGCGGCGACCACCGCTGTAACGTGGAAGTGCCCCGCCCGCACCGCCAGCTCGCTGGAAGGAACGCCGGCGCATGAGTCCTGCTGACCTGCTGTATTACGACCTTCTCGGCGTCGTCGTCGTGTTCGCCGCCGACATGCTCCACCTCTGGGAGCCGTGGGCTGCCGCGCTCACGCGCGTCTGGGAGCGCGTCCGCGGGCGGCGCGTCCGCTAGGACCGAACCGGCCAGCATTTCGGCGAGCCGCCTCGACCCAACGTCAGTGCCACTAGCTTTTTGCTATCGACTGGCGTATGCTGGCCGCATGCTTCCACAGGACGTGCGCGATCGGGTCCGGTCCTATCTCCAGCACCAGGGCAAGAAGAGCAACGAGGCCATCGCCGAACTCGTGGCGGCGAGCCAGCAGAAGTTCCTCGACACGATCGCCGGCGTCGATGAGGACGCCGCTGCCCGCAAGCCCGCGCCCGACGAATGGTCACTCCGCGAGCTCATTGGGCACGTCGTCTCAGCCGAGAACGGGGTCGCCCGTCTGGTCGAGACGCTCCCTCAGGGAAAGACGGTGGAGGGGACCGAACGCTCCGCCGGCATGCAGCTTCCGGACGATGGACGCGCGTTCGCCGACTACGTGACGGACGTCCGCCAGGCGAACACGCTCCTGCTGGAGCGCATCGCGGCACTCAGCCCGGACGACGACACCGCAACGACGGCACCGCATCCGTTCTTCGGTGAACTCAATTGCCGCGAGTGGGCTGTCTTCCAGCGCGTGCACGACGAAGACCACGCGCAGCACGCCGCGAAGATCATCGCCGCTGTGGGGTGATCTCCGCGGCGCGCCGTCGCATCGCTCTCACATACAAATCCCGCCGACGTGCTGCGACATCTTCGCCGAGACAATGGTGTCGCCGGTGAAGTTGACGACGCCGTCGCCGTTGAGATCGAAGTCCTCGTGCGCGTGATCAGCCCTGTCGCTTGAGGCGCCCTGTCTTCTTCGCCCAACGCTCGGCGATGCCGAAGCAGATCATCCCACCGGGGATGAGCACGACGCCGAACCCGACGAGCGCCACAAGCTGCGGCATGACGTCCTGCAGGCTGTCGCCATCGATAATCGCGCCGCGGATCCCGTTCAGAATGTAGGTCGCCGGAGAGATCACCGAGAACACCTGCAGCCACGCCGGAAGCACGCTCACGCTGTAGTACACGCCCGAGACGAGCAGCACGAACGCCTGGATCATCATCGACATCTGCTGCCCGCGCTCGGGGTAGAGCATCGGCAGGATGCCCGCGAGGATCGCGAGACCGGCGACGCTGAAGCTGCCGACGAGCAGCACGACGACGGCTGCCGCCCAGTTCGCGTTGTCCAGGTTCACCGTGAAGAACGGCACCGCGATCAGGAAGATCAGCGGCGTGCGGATGCAGGCGTGGATGATCCCGAACAGCACCATCCCGGTCAGGTGCAGCCAGCGCTCGACCGGCGCCATCAGCGTGTGCTCGATCGTGCCCTCCCAGCGCTCCCACGAGATCGACGAGGCTGATGTCGTCGAGCACCGCGGACAGGTACGCCCAGACGAGCGTGCCGATAAGCAGGAACAGCACGAGGTCCGATACCTGCTCCTGGCTGCACGGCGCCGCGTCGCACCCACCTGCTTCGCGATGAACGTCACGGCGAGCGTGTTGACGGCGCCGTACACGAGCCATACGAGCTCCCACGCCCAGTAGCGCTTCCACAAGTTCGTCTGCCGTTCGATGAACGCCCACGCGAGGGCACGGACGTCCGCGGAGCGTCGCGGGTAATGCGAGAAAGCCATGTCTACCTCCGCGACGATTGCTCAGCCCGGATGCTGCCGCGGACCGCCACTTCCATCTCCTCGGCTCCTCGTCCTCCGCGAGGTCGCGGCCGGTCAGCTCCATGAACACGTCTCCATGTTGATGCGTCTCGAGCGGGCGGCTCCCCGCGACCGGCTGCCGCAGCTCCAGCGGCGTGCCCTCCGCGACGATCTTGCCGCCCGAGATGAAGGAGATGCGGTCGCAGAGCAGCTCTGCCTCCTCCATGTCGTGCGTCGTCAGCAGGATCGTCGCGTCGTGGTCCGCCTGCACCTCGCCGGATGAACGCCTGCACGTCGCGCTTGCTGCGCGGGTCCAGACCCGTCGTCGGCTCGTCGAGCAGCATCAGCACCGGCGACGTCAGGAACGCCCGCGCCACGGCGACCTTCTGCTGCTGCCCGCGCGAGAGGTGACTCATCGGCTCGAGCGCACGCTCCCACTCAAGCCCGAGCCGGCGCAGGATGGCCGGCGTCTTCTCCTTCACCTGCCGCGGCGAGAGCCCGTACACGCGCCCGAAGAACATCAGGTTCTCCATGCGCCGTCATGTTCCGGAAGAACGATGGATCCGCCGATACGCGATTGATCAGCGACCGCACCTCCATCGACTCGCGTACCGCGTCAAAACCGAAGATGCTCACGCTCGCCGCCATCCGGCAACAGCAGCGTGCTGATCATCCGGATGAGCGTCGACTTCCCGGAGCCGTTCGCGCCGATGACGCCAAAGATCTCGCCGCGGCGGATCTGGAACGAGACGCCATCGACCACGCGGCGCGGGCCCTCGCGCTTGCCGTTGCGATTCCACGGAAGCGCCTGCACCAGGTCGAACCCACCGCCGAACGACTTCACCACGCTGTCGACGCGCAGCGGCAGCTCGCCGGCAAGGGGCCGGCCCGGCTGCCCTTCCGTTTCGATGTCTTTGTGGCCGTTGTTGCGATTCACGTCACTCGCTCCATCCAGCCGCCGCGCACTAGCCGCACGGCGACAAAAAACCCACTACGCCGCCTCGCGTGTGGGTGGATGCCTGCTCCGGTTGCGGTGCGAGTCAGCTACTCAATGCTGCAATCTCCCGCTGGGCACACTCATCCCACCCACGCGCGCCTCACCACCCGGCGCGGTCAGGCGCACCTTGCGGCCGGCGAACAA
This sequence comes from uncultured Chloroflexia bacterium, assembly GCA_963736015.1. GTDB lineage: Bacteria > Chloroflexota > Dehalococcoidia > DSTF01 > JACRBR01 > CAVTNG01. The sequence goes on from CAVTNG010000011.1 coordinate 96,109, forward strand.
TCCGGAGTCGATGCTCTGCATTTCGAGTGTGCTTTCCTCGTGCAGGCTACGGGCCTGACGCGCATCATACGTGGCGGCCACAAGCGCCTGTCAATGCCAACGCACCGACGCGGCGCGCAGCCGGTCAATTTGACACTGACGCGCCGCGCCGATCATAGTAGCCAGCCGCGCCAGTCCACGGCGCGCCCGTACGATCTCTCGGCGACACATCGGAGGCACACGGCTATGGCAACAAAGGCTGAAGAACTGGCGGCGCAATTCGAGCAGGCGAGCAAGGACTTCGAAGCGCGTATCCAGGCGTTGAGCGATGAGCAATGGCGTGCAAAGACGCCTGAAGAAGGGTGGACCGTCGCGGCCACCGCGCACCACGCGGCCGGCGGCGCCGAGCCGATATCGATGATGGTGCGCGCCGCCGCCGGTATGGGCGAAATGCCGCCGATCACGCCCGACATGCTCAACGAGCTGAACGCGGCCCACGCGAAGGAGTTCGCGAACGTCTCACGGGAGGACACGCTCGAAGTGCTCCGGAACACGACCGGCCCTGCGGCCGATGTCGTGCGAGGCCTGACTGATGAGCAGCTCACCCGCCGCGCGACGCTGCCGCTCGGTATGGAGCTGTCAGCGCGGGAGATCGTCGAAATGGTGCTGATCGGGCATCTGCAGGGCCACGCCGCGAGTATCGGCTCGGCAACTTAGGGCCGCGCAGCCAGGCCCGGCAAGCGTCCGTAACGAACGAAGCAATGAGCAACCGTATCGAGGCGCGTGCGTTCACGCGAACCGACATTCCAGGCGTCCACGCCCTCATCTCGGCGGTCTGGCGCGAACGGCGCGATCGAGCGTACCTCCACATCGGCGACTTCTACTGGGCGATGCGGCCGGGCCTCGAATTCGTCGCCGAACGCGACATCCGCCTCTGGTCCGACGGTCACAAGGTCGCCGCCTTCGCGTGGTTCGACGGCTTCGATTCAGGCGACTACGTCGTTAGCGGCGATGCGCCGGACGCTATCGAGCTCGACGCGATCGCCTGGCTCGAGGACGGGCACCGTCGCTACGCGCCCTCGGAGCCGTTCGGGATCGGCGTGATGGACGACGACGGCGAGCGGCGATCCGTCCTCGAGGAGCGCGGCTATCGCCGGGCCGACGCCGGCGACGTACGCTTCTGGCAACGCATCGACCCATCCTTCGACGCGCCGATGCCCGACGGCTTTCGCGTGAACGCTGTCAGGGGTGCCGATGACATCGAGCGCCGCGTATACGTCCAGCACAACTCGTTCGAGAGCTCGACGGCGACGCCCGACGTCTGGCGCGCGCTCGCCGAGCTACCGGGCTATCGCCGTGACCTCGACCTCGTCGTCATCGCACCGGACGGCACCGGTGCCGCCGGCTGCACGATCTGGTACGACGAGGCGAACCGCGCGGGCGAGTTCGAGCCGGTAGGGACGTCGCGCGCGTTCCAGCGCCGCGGCATCGGCAAAGCGCTCCTCGCGGAGGGCCTCCGCCGGCTCTATGCCTTCGGCGCGGAAGAGGCCATCGTCCGGACCAACATCACCAACGCGCCCGCGATCGCCCTCTACCGCTCCGCCGGGTTCCACCTCACCGCCACCCAGCACCGCTGGGAGAAGGGGCTGTAGCCGTGGCGGACGTGTACGACCCGCGGCGCTACGATCCGACGCTGTTCCAGGGCACGGCGCGCTACTACGCTCGCTATCGAGAGCGCTACGATCCCGTGTTCATCACGATGCTCCAGGGAGAGCTTGCGCTCGAGGCGGCGGCCGGCTGCTGGACATCGGGTGCGGGACGGGAAACGTGCTCGTGCCGTTGGCTCCGCTGTTCGCGCTCGCCGTCGGCGTCGATCCGGACGCCGGGATGCTCACGAAGCCCAGCGCGAGGCCGGCGACGCGGGCGCGGAAACGTGCGCCTCGTACGCGCCCGCGGCGAGGGCCTGCCTTCCCACCCGGGACGTTCGACCTGATTACGATGGCGGCGTCGTTGCACTGGATGGACCACGCGATCGTCGCGAGGCGTGTCACGCATGCTGAAGCCAGGCGGCGCGCTCGCGCAATCACAACGCCCCGCTCGGGGGACCATCCATTCGGCGATCCCGCCGAGTGGCCGGAAGTGAGCCGTCATCAAGCGTTATCTCGGGCCTCATCGCCGCGCCGGACGCACTCTGGCACAACCCCGGCCGGCACGAGCCGTGGTTCGAGGCATCGCCGTTTGGTCCCGGAAAGAACCTGCGCGCAAGACCGGCCATCGCGCGCGTTCGCACGGTCGATGACGTCGTCGGGCACGCTGTTCGCGTATCGGCCACGGCGCCGCACCTCTTCGGCGACCCGCGTCGGCGAGTTCGAGCGCGACGTGCGCGCGGCGCTGCTGGCGCGGGAGCCCTCCGGCCGCTTCGATACACACGCCGAACATCGAGATCTACCTGCTGCGAAAGACCGCCGCGTGACGGCGGCCGAGGCGCGCGCGGAGATCGATGCCATCCTGAAGCAGCTCTCGCCGCTGCCCGTCCGGACGCGGCGCATGTTCGGGGGCTGGGGCCTATACATGGAAGATCGCTTCTTCGGCGTCCTCAACGACGGACGGCTGTATTTCCGGACGGACGATCAAAGCCGCGGGGAGTACACCTCTCGCGGGATGCAGGCGCTTCAGCCTAGGTTCCGTCCGCGCGGCCCGAAGACCGTCGACCGCAACTTCGAGGTGCCGCAAGAGGTGCGGGCGGACGATGACATGCTCCGCGCGTGGGCGGTACAGGCGGCGGAGTGCACCCGGTAGCCGCGGACCTTCAGCTCCGCCGGCACACGCGTCAGAGCTTGAGCGCGAGGAGCTCGCGGTGGACGTCGCCGTTGCCCTTCACGTGGACGCGCACGTCAATAATGCGCACCTTGAGGCGGGAGGGCTCGTCGTCAAAATAGACCTCATCGCCCTTCTCGAAGCGGTGCTCTGTGGACAGCGTCGCGATGAGGCGACCCTTCTTGGGGCTGAACGGGTCGGACTCGTAGATCTCGGTCTTCATGGCGCTCCCTCGCGTAGCGGCTCACGATACCGGAACGTTATTCGTATCGCAGGGCCTCGGCTATCGGGATGCTCGACGCCTGGCGTGACGGGATGATCGTCATCAGCAGCGATGCGATGAACGCGAAGGTCGCGATGCCCGCGATCTGAAGCCACGGGATGTAGAAGCTCTCGATCTGGTTCGCCCCAACGCTGTCGCTGGTCAATAGCTGGTTGGCCAGCAGGATCGCGAGCGCAATGCCGCTGAGGATGCCGAGCAGCGCGATAAAGGACGACTCCATGATGAAGCTGATGGCGACTGCACGCCGCGTGTAGCCGATCGCGCGAAGCATCCCGATCTGCTGCCTGCGCTCCACCACAGTGCGAAACGCGATGACGCCGACGGCCGCGATACCGACAAAGAGTCCGATGCCCATGAAGCCCTGGATCAGGTACAGGAATCCGCGCTGTTGCGCCTGTGCGTCATCGATGATCTTCCGGAGCGAATCGGCCTGCACGCCCTGCGCGAGCAGCGTCTTCTCGATCATGCGCGCCTGTTCGGTCGCGTCGACGCCCTGGTTGAGCTTCACGAGGTGGACGGTAGATTCCGGACGCGGGAAGAGAGCACCGAACGTCTGGGGGGACAGCCATAGCCCCTGGTAGATGGCACTCGCCTTCGTACTGATCACACCGATCACCTGGACGTCGCGCACGCTGCCGGGGCTGGTGCCGTCGCGGACCTGTACCGGGATCGGCTTGAACGTCGTGTCCTTATCCTCGACGCCTTCGATCACGAAGTCGCCGCCGCCGAATCCGCCGCCGCCGATCGAGAACTCATCGATCACGGCCAGGTTCGGATTCTTGCCGAGCGCCTCCCACACGGAGCGATCATCGGTGTAGCCCTCTGCGCGCGACTGGAGTTTGATGCCGTTTCCCGAGAGGAAGCCCTGTGACGGACCGAGCATCGGGTACGAGGAGTAGTCCGGATCCTCGCCTGCGGGGGGCTTGTTCCGGATCTGAGCGACGCGGCGGTTCGCCTGATCGACGTCATCGACGCGCGGCGATGCCCGACGTGTCGGCGCCCTGCGCATCCAGCGCGCCCTTGAGGTCTTCGATGTGGTTGCTGGGGTTCTCCTGCACCACGACCTGGTAGCCGCCCTCCGCGTCCTTGCTCAGGAAGATGCGGGTGAAGTTCTCGTTCATCGTGGACATCATCACGAGGGCGAACATGACAAGCGAGATCATGGCGATCGTCATCCCGGTGCGGAACTTGTTCGCGAGCGGATACGCAACGGCCGTGCGGATCGAGGGCACGAGGCGCGAGAACAGGGCGCTGCCGATCCGCGTGAGCAGCGCCAGCACGAGGTCGGCGTTGTAGACGATGACGAAGGTGGACGGCGAGGACCATGATCACGCCACTGAGGAAGAACATCTCGATGCCGCCTTCGAGGTGAGGCGGGAGGCGGTCGCCCGCGCCCAGGAGCCAGAACACGAGAAGCACGAGGCCGGCGGTGGTGAACACCGGCCGGGGCGGCAGGCCAATCAGGTTCAGCGTCGCCGCGATGCCGAGGATCGCGAAGGAGACCCCCGTCGCGTACGGCGCGGTCTGTCCGAAGGCGAGGCCCACGACGATGAGTATCAGTCCGATCGCGATGCCCATCGCACCAAGCTGGAAGATGCGGTTAAACGCCGCGAGCAGCGTGCCCAGCGCCAGAACGGCGGCGAATCCGCCCGCGATGCCCAGCAGCACTGCGAGCACGCTCGCCACTGACGAACTGCCGTATATCGCTCCTGCGGCGGTGAACAGGGCGATGACAAGCACGATCTCCAGCGGCACGAGGACGATCATTCCCACGCTCGCCAGCCACTGCCTCCAGCCACGCGGCTTGATCGTGAGCCAGCGGAGAAAGGCCAGGAAGCTCCGGAAGCCACGCACCGACTGAGGCTTCATGCGCGGCGGCTCGGGATCAGGCGTATCGCGGATGGCGCTGACGATGTTCAGGTTCCCTACCCGCCAGGAGGAGAACGTCACGGTGATGAAGGTCAGCACGACTCCGAGGGAGTACGAGACGACCAGGCTGCGCGGGGACACATAGAAGACGATGTTGAGGTCGAGCCCGCTCGAACAGGGCGGCCATCACCCGCATCATCAGCATCGACACGAGCACACCGAGCGCGCATCCGACCGCGGCAGCGCCCATGTTGTACGCCATGCCCTCCGACATGAACATCTCGACGAGATGGCGGCGCTTGGTTCCGACGGCGCGGATCATCCCCATCTCGGCCTTCCGCTCGGCGGCGAGCATGACGAAGATGAGGAAGATCAACAGCATTCCGGCCGCGATAGAGAACAGCCCGAGCACGACGAAGAAGCGTCGTGAGAAAACTCGCCGCCTCGCTGGCCGCATCGACCAGCTTCTGTCTTCGACGGCGAGGCGCGCCAGCTGCGTACCCTGCAGCTTCGTCGTTCATCTCCTTCGTGATGCGATCGGTGTCCTGCAAGCTGTCGCGCACGCCGCCGTCGTTGGAGACGGCGATAAGTCGACGTTCGAACGGCCGAACGATGCTCCTGCACCGCCGCCGGTCGCACGACCATGCCGAGCGTGACGCCAAGGCAGCGCCCGTCAGCACGCGCGTCTTCACGATGTCCGTACCGTGAGGGTCGTGCGGCTGCACCGGCGACGAAGATCTGGAGCGCGTCGCCCTTCTGATGTCGAGCTTGTCAGCCGCGGCCTCGTTCAGCGTACACCTCGCCGGGCCAGCAGATCGGACAGCGAGAGAATCTCGCCCGTCAGGCGATTCGATGTCGGTCTCGAAGCCGCGCATTGGTCGGGTCCAGCGCCAGCGAGGAGGACGAGCGGCTCAGTCTGGCCGGCGCGCTCGTCGCTCACCGGCACCGGCCGCGACGATAACGGTGACCGCGCCGTCGACGCCATCGGATCTCGCGTGAACCGCGTCGGCCAGGTCGTCGCTTGCCCATCCGGTATCGGGCGCGCGGAAACGACCGATGAAGTCTCGAAGGGATCGTCGCTGTTCCTTCCGCCTGTGCGGATACGGCCTCGTCGATGCTGTGCAGGCGGTCGTAAGGCCTGGCTCGTGATGCTGTAGTCGACCGTGTCGCCGATGCTGAAGGCCGTGCTGATGATCAGCGTGCTGAGCATCAGGCCGATGATGATCAGCACCGTCTGCGCGCGCCGCCGCGGGATGTTGCGCAGGCCGATGAAGAACATCACCCGGTTGCGGAACGACGACCCAGCCGATACTGCAGCCAGCGCGATCGCCAGGACCACCAGCAGGGCGATCATGATGTAGGTCATCGAGAGGCCGAAGAGCTCGTTCATGGTTGCGCCCGGCAGGGATTCCTCCGCGCACGATCTGGCCGTCCTTCATGTGGATGATGCGGTGGCATCGCGCGGCGACTTCGGGCGCGTGCGTGACGATGACGAAGGTCTGGCTGTTCTGCGCGGTTCAGGTCCGTGATGAGGTCCATGATCTCGTCGGCGTTCTGCGGTATCGAGGTCGCCGGTCGGCTCATCGCCCCAGACGATGGCCGGCTCGTTGACGAGCGCCCGGGCGATCGTGACGCGCTGGCGCTGTCCGCCGGAGAGCTGCGGCGGGCCGGTGCTTCGCCCAGTCGCGCAGGTGCACCAGATCGAGCGCGGTGAGTGCCCGCTCGCGCGCCTCCTTCGACTTCGTGCCGGAGACCAGCAGCGGCAACTCGACGTTCTCGATCGGCGCTGAGGACAGGCAGCAGGTTGTAGAACTGGAAGACGAAGCCCATCTGGCGCGCGCGGAACTCCGTGCGGCGGTTGTCGGACAGCCTGTTGATGTCCTCGCCGTTGATGAGGATGAGGCCTTCGTCGATGGTGTCGAGGCCGCTGAGGCAGTTGAGCAGGGTCGTCTTGCCGCAGCCGGACGGCCCCATGATGGCGACCATCTCGCCGCGCGTCCACCTGGAACGAGACGCCGCGCGAGCGCCTGCACCGTGACGTGGTCGGTCCGGTACGTCTTCACGACATCGCTCGCGGCGATGATCAGGTCGGAGGGCTGGCGGGTCGGCGCGGCGACGTCGCTCACCGGCTGGGTCGTCATCGTTCGCCTCCTCAGCCTGGCACGCGGCCTCGGCGCGCAGATGGCCTCTTTGAGGCTAGCAGATTGCTCGGACGTAGCAGTATCGACCCGCCTGCGGATTTCGCAGCGGGGTCGCGAGAACGAATCGCCGCCTTACTACTTTCGGCGGGAGGAAGCTCGCGCAGTCGCGGGCTTGTAGGTTGAGCCGGCGGCCTTCTTCATTGCGGCGACGCCATCTCTTGTAGAGAGGAGGGGCGTGGTGTGCACCTTGCTGCACGCGCCACCGGCTGCGACGGAGATCGCGAACGCGGCCGCATCGACGTTGGTTGGCATCTCCATGATGGCGACGAGATCGTAATCGCCGAAGCAGAGGTAGCCGCTCGTGATCTTGCCGCCCATCTTCTCGATCGAGGGGCGTACCGCGGCGATGCGGTCCTGCGGATTCTTTGCCATGGCGGCCCAGGCCTCTGGCGTGTACGCGATCTGCAGCAGGTACGTTGCCATTTATGTCTTTGACCTCCCTGTCTCCCGCCGGTAGGCGTTTAGCATACTGGCGGCGGTGGTAGCGTCAATTCGTGCGGTCAGGGGAAGACTGCGTCGCAGTCCAGGTCGGCGAGGGCGGCGGCGGTACGAGCGGTCCACTCATCGAAGAGGCGGAGGCCGCGTTCGTTACCGAAATCAATCGAGCCGATGCCGATGACGTTGTAGACGAGGCAGAAGAGCGCCGAGAGCCGGTAATCGAACAGGCACTGCTCGAAGTCGTAGTCGGTGACGCCGCCCTTGACCAGCGTGCCGTGGTAGTCGAGCAACCACTCCTTCTCGTGGGCACGGCGCTGATCCACCGGGACGTTTCCGGTGACGAAGTAGGCGATGTCGAAGGTCCCGATGCCACGGTTGGCGATCTGCCAGTCGACGACGGAGAGTGCATCCGCGTCGTTCCCACCGAAGAACAGGTTGTCGAGCCGATAGTCGCCGTGGACGATCGTGCGCGGGCGCGCGGCGAGCGCGTCGAGGATGACGATGATCTTCGTGGCGAGACGCTCGCCGGTGCGGCGCAATGCAGGGCTCACCTTTTCGCCCACGTGGTCGAGGAACGGCTGCCAGGTGTCCTGGTACGCCTGCTCCGCGGACTGGTTGATCGGGTCGTTGATGCAGGGCATCCAGGCCATGGACTCGAGATCCGGGTGCGCCCACCACTCAGCGTGGAAGACCGCGATGTCGTGAATGGCCCGCGCGGACTGTGCGGGCGAGCAGGAGTCGAGCTGATTGCCGACGCGAGCGGGGGCCATATCCTCCATGAGCAGTACGAAGTCTCCGGAAGTAGTGTCGATATCGGCGTGGAACACGCGCGGGATGCGGAGGGAGACGCGCGGGGCGATCTGCTGGTAGAAGCGGATCTCTCGCTCGTAGAAGTGGAAGAGCATCGCGACCTCGCGAGAAGCGGGATCGAGCACCGGAAACTTGGCGATTACGGTGGCGGGCGCCCCGGATACCTCGGGGTCGTATCGGAGCGAGAGACGGGCGAGCTTGCCGAGGAAGCCCGTACCGACGCCGATCGTCTCGGAGTCGAACGCGCTCACATTCGCGCCGTTCAGAGCCCCGCTGCCGGTGAGTGCCGTTGTCAGCCACTCCGGGGTCAACGTCTCCGGGCTCGGCGGGATGTCCAGTTTCACCATGCCCTCTCTCGCTACTGGATGCGACGATGCCGGGCGGGGACGCCGATGTCAAGGGACAGGGCGCGCAAGTGAGCGGGCGCTAATACGAGGCGACGAGCGTCTCTTCCTCGGTCGGAAGGCTCCGCTTGATGACGTCCAGGTACTCGAGCGCGACGCCGGCGCCGATCGCGACGCAGTCGAGCGGGTTCTCGGCGACCTGGCACGGGGACGCCCGTCTCCTGCGTGAGCAGGATGTCGAGATGGCGCAGCAGCGCGCCGCCGCCGGTGAGCACGATGCCGCGGTCGATGACGTCGGAGGCGAGCTCCGGCGGCGTGCGCTCGAGCACGCTGCGTGCCACCGACACGATCGTCGCGAGCGAGTCCTGGATGGCGGCTGTCACATCGCTCGACGTGACGGTGAGGGTCTTCGGCAGGCCGCTGATCTGGTCGCGGCCACGGACCTCCATCTTGAGGTCTTCGTCGAGCGGGACGCGCCGCGCCGATGGTGATCTTCATCTCTTCGCGCCGTGCGCTCGCCGATCATGAGGTTGTAGCGGCGCTTGATGTAAGCGACGATCGCGTCATCAAGGCGGTCGCCCGCGACGCGCACGCTCTCGCTGACGACGATGCCGTACATCGAGATCACGGCGGCTTCGGTGCGCCCACCGCCGATATCGACGACCATGTTGCCGCTGGGCGAGTTCACCGGTATGCGCGCGCCGATCGCCGCCGCGAGCGGCTCCGGCACGAGGTGCACCGGGCGGCGGCCGCCCGCCTGCTCCGCGGCGTCGCGGACGGCGCGCTGCTCGACGCTCGTCACGCCGGCGGGAATGCAGACCATCACTTCGGGCTTGACAAGGTTGAAGCGGCCGACGACGCTCGAGATGAAGTAGCGGAGCATCGCTTCGGTGATCAGGTAGTCGGCGATGACGCCGTCGCGCATCGGCCGGATGACCGAGATGCTGCCCGGGACGCGGCCCATCATCTCGTGCGCCTCGCGGCCGACGGCCACGACGGTGTTGTCGCGGTTCGCGAGCGCCACGACCGACGGCTCGTTGACGACGATGCCGCGGCCCTTGACGTAGACGAGCACGTTCGCCGTGCCCAGGTCGACACCGATGCGCTTGGGAAGCATGTTCCCGTCCGACGGGGGGTTCAGTCTGCGGAACGCCTGTCGATGGTGGCCGATTGCGGGGGTTGGCCGCTACGCGCGCTCGATATCGGCGCCGAGCGCGCGCAGTTTACCATGCAGGTCCTCGTGCGCGCGGTCGATGTGGTAGACATCGCTGATTTCCGTCGTACCCTCGGCGACGAGCGCGGCGAGCACGCAGGCGCTCCCGGCGCGCACATCGAGCGCCTGCACCGGCGCCGCCGGCAGCTTCGTGGGCCCGCTGATGATCGCGGTCTGTCCGGTCGCGACGACGTTCGCGCCCATCTTCCGGAGCTCGGTGATGTAGAGCAGCCGGTTGTCGTATACGCGCTCGTGGATGGTGCTCGCGCCGCTCGCCTGGGTGAGGAACGCCGCGAGCTGGGGCTGCAGGTCGGTCGCGAGGCCGGGATAAGGCAGCGCCTGCGCGTTGACGGCCGGGTAGAACCACCGACCTCGACCCGCATCCCGGCGTCGGTCGGCTCGATGGTGACGCCCGCCTCGCGCAGCTTCCAGATCAACGCGTCGAGATGCTCCGGCACGGCCTCCTCGATTTCGATGTCGCCGCCGTGATCGCGGCGGCCAGCGCGAACGTCCCCGCTTCGAGCCGGTCCGGATGACGCGATGCTCGGTGCCGCCGCAGCACGCGGCACGCCTTCGATGCGCATGAACTGTGTGCCTGCGCCTGTGATCTTCGCGCCCATCGCGTTCAGCATCGTTCGCCAGGCTCGCGATCTCCGGCTCGCAGGCGGCGTTGACGATCGTCGTCTCGCCTTCGCGAGCGTCGCCGCGAGCATGACGTTGAGCGTGCCCATGACGCTCGGGTAGTCGAGCACGACGCGGCCGCCACGCAGCGTGCCGTCCTCCGAGACGTCGAACATGTCGCCGTCCTGGCGCACCGTCGCGCCGAGCATGCGGAAGCCGGCCAGGTGCACATCGAGCGGGCGAATGCCGATCGCGTCGCCGCCGGGCGGCGGGCAAGACGCGCGCCGAACCGGGCGAGCAGCGGGCCCATGACGAGAAAGCTCGCGCGCAGCCGGGCAGCCAAGGCGCGGCGGCACCTCGTGCGCTGGAGATTCGCGCGCAGTTGATGCGCAGCAACGCCCGGTGCAGGGTGCTCGACCGTCGCGCCGAGGTGTGCGAGGATCTCCTCCATCTGCCGCACGTCGCCGATGTCGGGGACGTTGTGGAGCACGACATCGTCGGCGGTAGAGCAGCGCCGCGGCGATCGCGTAGTCGGCGCCGTTCTTCGAACCGGCTACGCGGACGCGCCCCTAGAGCGGGCGGCCGCCGGTGATCCGATAGTTCGAGCCGTGAGCCATCACGGGCAGGATACCTGCCGACCGAAGGGTTCGGCGGGGGTGCCTGCACCCAGATTCGGCGAGCAGGCCCGAGTCCAGCCGGCAGGTTGCCGCGAGGACCGCCGAGGGAGGCCGTGTAGCAGTGCGCGCGGCATACCGTTAATGCTATAGGCGCCTGCCGTGTTTCGGCGGCGCTGGAGGCACACTTGGGCGACACCGCCAACTGGGAATTCGCGGCCGTGGTCGCGGCCGTGACGATCGGCCTCGGGGGCCTGCTGGTGTTCACGATCGCGGCGATTGTCGCGTCGTGGCAGCTGTTCGGCCGCGCGGGGCGTGCGGCAAGCGAAGGGGCGAAGGCGGCGCTGGCGGTGCAGGACCTGGCACGGTACCTGGCGGCGCGCGAGGCGAGTCACGCCTCGGAGCCGGTCACCAAGATTCGCGAGGCGGCGGCGGCGCTGGAAGGCCTGCGGCAGGATGCCCGCGATTTGTTGGGCCAGCAGCAACAGCTCATCGAGGCGGTACGAAACCTGGTGGAAGCGGGCGTACTGCGGACCGAAGCCGTCCGCGAGGCGCCCGTCGATCTCGAGGCCTCAGTACGGCGCCTGAAAGAGACGCTCGACCGCGTGGCTTCTGCGGTCGCGGCGCTCGGCGAACGGCCGGTATAGGAGGACGACGTGGTGCATCACCCCGACCCTATCGCAAGCCTGTCGCCGGATGCCGATCCGGTTTCCGTGATCATGGCATCACTGCTGCCGCTGCACACCGCGTCGTCGATCGACTGGCTGGCGGACGCGGTATGCACCGCCGCCGAACACGCGATCCACGCGAGCTATGCGCTCCTCTACCTCGAGGGGCAGGATGGCAAGCTCGAACGAGCTGCCGGCGTCCGACGTGCGGCGCAGGGCGCTTCAACGCGCGGTCGACGAGTTTGGCGAAGATGTCCTCGGCGCGCGACTCGCTCCGGCGTCAGCGCCAACGATTGCCGGCGTGCTGCGTGAGGGGACGCCCATCGTCGCACCGGCGGCCGACGTTCTCCGCGGTCTCATGGCAATCGACGCCGCACGCGAGGCGCAGGAGCGGCTGGGAGCCCGGGCGCTGGCAGTCGTGCCGCTCGAGTCATCCGGAGAGCGGGTGGGCGCGCTTATCGGCGTCTGCGGAGAGCGGCCGACAACGGATCAGCTCAGAATGTTCGGAGCGCACGTGGCGACGGCGCTCGTGAAACTACGGCAGGAGACAGCAGCCCGTGAGCGCACGGTGCTGGACATCGTGCGCTCCGTATTCGACGCCCGGAAAATCGAGTCCGAGCTCCAGAAGGAGATCGCGCGGGCGCAGCGGTACAAGCATGAGGTCTCGATCGTGGTGATCGAAGCGACGAACGTGCGTCTGTTGCGCGAACGGTTCGGTGAATTCCTGACGGATCAACTGGTCCAGCGGCTCGGGGGGGCGCTGGCCGAAAGCGCGCGGGACATCGACGTCATCGGGGCCTTCAAGGAGTCCGGCTACACGATGATTCTGACGCAGGCCACCTCGCAGAACATCCTGCCCGTCGCCGAGCGGCTACTGCGCACCGCGCAAGAGACGCGGCTAGAGGATGACGTGCCAGGGCTCGAGCTGCACCTGGTGTGCGGATGGGCGACGTGCCCGAACGATGGCACCACCACGGAGGCGATGTTCTCAGCCGCCGAGGGGCGGATGTACGGGACGGCGCGCGTCGCGTAGGCGGCGGTAGATCGCTCCCCGCGGAGCCAGTTACGCCACGTCTTCAAGCGCGACAATCGGAGATCTCGTCCTTCGGCGTGAACAGTTGCGGGGCACGCTGCTGGAGGTCGGACTGCACTTCGGCCGGCGTGGTGTCGGGCGTGATCCAGACCTTCAGGGCAGCACGGCGGCCGTCGTAGTCGAGCAGTGCCACGTCTCGGACGGCGGGGTGAGCGCTGATGGCGTCGTCCACCGTGCGGAGGTCGAGCGGGCTCGCGGCGCTCTCGAACTCGATGCGGAAGCAGGTCGTACCGCCGGCCTCGTACGGGTCAAGCGGGGCGATGGGCGAGAGTGCGGCGTCGGACGAGTCATTGAGCGTCGGGGCCCCTGGCCGGACCGGCTGAGGCTCGGCCGTGTGAACGGTCGTGGGTGCCAGCGGCGCGATGGCGGCGACGGTGGACGATCGTGCACCGCCGCCGACGAGGGTCGCGATCTGGTCGAGCACGGACCCGGCGCTCATAATTCTCAGGAAGCAGCGACTTGAGGCGGGCGGTCGCATCCGAAGCGCGGGCAAGCGCGGCCTTGAGGTCGGCGAGGGCCTCCTCGAGCTGCTGCGCGGGGGCGGGTTCGTGGGTAGTTGCGGACATAGCGGCTCCTCCTCTTCCTCTAATGGTGTTATCGGCCTGGTGGCCGGCCTGAGCCACCCTCTTGAACCGGGGTTGGCGCCCCCAGCCGTGTCCGGGAGAGGCGGCAGGTGTAGGATCGCCGTGGAGGAGTCTCGGATGGCGAGCGGCGTGGACATCGAGCAGGCGAAGGAGCGGGCGCGGCAGGCGGTGGATGCCATCGCCGGTGAGCTCACGCGCATCTCGCGGGAGATCCACACTTACCCCGAGCTGGCATTCGAGGAGCGCCGCGCCGCGGCACAGCTCGTGCCGTTTCTCGAGACACAGGGGTTCGCCGTGGAGCGGGGCGCCTACGGGATGGAGACGGCGTTCCGCGGCGAGTGGGGGCACGGGCCGGTGACCATCGCGCTGTGCGCTGAGTACGACGCCCTGCCGGAGATCGGGCATGCGTGCGGGCATAACCTCATCGCGACGGCCGGCGTGGGGGGCGCGGCAGCGCTGATCAAGGCGATCAGGCCGGAGGACGCACGCATCGTCATCCTGGGGACGCCGGCGGAGGAAGGGACGGGCGGTAAGTGCGTCATGGTGGAGAAGGGGGCGTTCGACGACATCGATGTGGCGATGATGGCGCACCCGATGGCGGTGGACATCGTCGACCCGCCGATGCTGGGGGTGATCCATGTGGACGTGGAGTATCGGGGCAAGGCGGTGCACGCGTCGGTCGGGCCGGAGCAGGGAAAGAACGCGCTCGACGCCCTCGTGACGGCGTACCAGGCGATCGCGCAGCTGCGGCAGCACATCAGGCGGGACGCGCGGATCCACGGGATCATCACGCACGGCGGCGCGGCGCCGAACATCGTGCCGGACTACACGGCGGGGAAGTTCTACATCCGTGCGCTCCATCCGAAGTACCTGGAGGAGTTGCGGCAGCGGGTCGGGCGTGCTTCGAGGCAGGGGCGCTCGCGACGGGCTGTGAGCTGGTCATCGACTGGGAGAAGTACCCGGTGTACCAGCCGATGCGGACGAACCGGGCGATGGCGGATGCGTACCGGCGGAACGCGGGAGGCGATCGGGCCGTCAGTTCGTCGACCTTCAGAATATCTCGACGGGGAGCACGGACATGGGGAACGTGAGCCAGGCGGTGCCATCGATCCACCCGACGTTCGGCGTGGGGAGATGATCTTCAACGACATGCCGGAGTTCACAGCGGCGGCGATCACGGATGCGGCGCACGCCTCGATGCTGGAGACGGCGCAGGCGCTGGCGATGACGGGCGTCGACCTGGCGCTCGATCCGGAGCTGGTGCGGGCGGCGAAGGATGAGTTCGCCGGACGGCGGTAGGCTAGCGGCCTTCCACGTACGATGCCGAGATCTCGGTTGACCAAGCGTTCAGCTTTCGATAGAAGTTCCAGACTAGGCCGACGTTGTACATCGCGCCCACGTTCTCCGGGCTGGCCTTCCATCGGGAACCTCAGTACGAAGTCCGGCTCGGGCGGCTCACGAACGGCGTCCAGCGCCTCGTGGATCCATACCCGTTCGACCTCGGATGCGACCTCTTCGAGAAAGTAGCGGGCGTCTGACCCGAGGAGCGCATCAACGTCAGGCACGCTTGCGGTTTGCGCGCCTCTTTCTCTGCCATTTCGCGTTGACCTGTTCCCATGGGACTCCGCGACCGTCCTTTAACTCGTCTGCGGCGGCGCGCATCTGCGCCATGAACTCGGGGTCGGATTGCTTCTTGGCGACCCAGGCGCGGCGGCGCTCGATCTCCTCCGGAGAGGCGGTGTGCTCGGGGCGGGATTCGTCTTTCATGGCGGCCTCTGATTGCGTTGAGTGATCGCGATCTGGGGCGAGGGCGCGGATGCGGGCGACGGCGTCGGGGAGGATCTCGAGGACGCGGTCGATGTGCTGCGTGGTGTTTTCTGTGCCGAGGGTGAGGCGGAGGCTGCCGCGGGCGAGGTAGCGTCGGCAGGCCCATGGCGACGAGGACGTGCGAGGGCTCGAGGGAGCCGGTGGTGCAGGCGGAGCCGCTGCTGGCGGCGATGCCCTGAGGTCGAGCTGGATGAGGACGGCCTCGCCTTCGACGCCTTCGAAGGCAGAAGCTGGAGCTGTTCGGGAGGCGCTGCGCGGGTCGGCGGCGCCGGTGACGATGTGCCGGGGATGCGCGCGGGCAGCTCCTGCGAGAGGTGGTCGCGCAGGGCGGCGAGGCTGCGCGTTGCGGGCGTCGAGCTCGTCGTAGGCGAGGCTGGAGGGCGGTGGCGAGGCCGACGGCGCCGGCGACGTTCTCGGTGCCGGCGCGGCGGTTGCGCTCCTGGGAGCCGCCGACGGCCTGGGCGCGAAGGGGGTGCGCGCTGCGGACGTAGAGGGCGCCGACGCCCTTCGGGCCGTAGATCTTGTGGGCGGCGATGGAGAGCAGGTCGACGCCGAGGCGTCGACGTTGATGTCGAGGGCGCCGGCGGCCTGGACGGCGTCGGTGTGGAACGGCGATGCGGCGGTCGCGGTCCTTGACGATGCCGGCGAGCTCGGCGATGGGCTCGATGGTGCCGACCTCGTTGTTGGCGTACATGATGCTGACGAGGACGGTGTCGGGCGTCGAGGGCGCTGGCGAGGGCGTCGGGGTCGACGAAGCCTTCGCTGTCGACGGGCAGGTAGGTGACGTCGAAGCCGTCGCTTCTCGAGCTGCTCGACGGCGTGGAGGACGGCGTGGTGCTCGATGGCGCTGGTGATGATGTGGCGGCCGCGGCCGCGCTGGGCGGCGGAGGCGACGCCGCGGAGGGCGAGGTTGTCGGACTCGGTGCCGCCGCTGGTGAAGACGATCTCGTTGGGCTTGCGCCGAGGATCGCGGCGACGGTGCGGCGGGCGGCATCGAGGGCTTTGCGGGCTTCGCGGCCCTCGGCGTAGATGCTGGAGGGGTTGCCCCAGGCGTTCGGCGAGGTAGGGGAGCATCGCCTCGACGACGCGGGGGTCGAGCGGGGTGGTGGCGGCGTGGTCGAGGTAGATGCGGTCGGTGGGGTCATCGCTGCCTCATTCTAGAGGGAAGTGGGGAGCGGGGTGTGGGACTTGCGGCGATAGGCGGGGCTTTGAATGATGTGCTGAATTTGGCGAAATGTGACGTTTTCTGATTGGAATAGGACGCAAAGCAATCTTTCGTGGGTGATTGAATTGCGGGCGGGTCGCGGGGGAGGTGAGAGGCGGGACGTGCGACGTGGGAGGACGGGCGATGGGTGGTGGGCATGCGGGGATTCTAGGGCGGGGTAGGGTGAATTCTAAGGGGGTGCTGGCGTGTTGGGGAGCCCTCGCCCTGCCCTGCGGCTACCCTCTCCCAAGGAGGGAGAGGGCGACGGCGCGACACGGGAGGCGAGCGGTGGGAGAGGGGAGGCCGGACGGGCGCCGTGGCGTCAGAAGCCGATGAGGAGTTCGACGGGCTCGCCTTGTTCGAGGTGGGTGATGAGTTCGGTGACGGCGTCTTGTTCTTCTGGCCAAGCGGCAGCGTGCGTACGGAGGGTGCGGATGGCTTCGGGCGTGGGTTCGATGAAGCAGTATCGAAGCTCGAAGTCTTCGAGATGGCGCTCGAGGGCGTTCATCAGTTGGAAGCTGACGCTGCGGGCTGGGGAGGTGGGGTTGATCTGCATCGTGTAGCCCATTGGTTCGTCCCTTCGTTCCGTGCGAATCCTCGCTCTTCTGAGAGCCGCGTCGTCGATCTCGTTGTAGTCTTCGTGTTTTCCGAGGTGCGCGTCAGCGCGAGAACACATCGTCGCAGAGCGCGCGCCCGCATACGGCGCAGTCATCGCGTGAACTGTAGGCTTGACTTACAGGCAGTAGTTCGCCGCAACCGCCCGCGCAGAACTGCATCGCGTCCTGAGTTTTCACATGCGCACTTCCTTTGCGAATTCTAGTGCAACCTCATGCACCGGTCGGCCCATCGGCATGGCAGTAAGGAGCAGATCGATGCGCCGCGTGCCTGCCGCCACGGAGGCCGTGTGGAAAAGGCGACCGCGCGCGCGCAGCGATAGCCACGTGGCTTGCCGGCACGGATATACGAGGCAGACGACGATGCGCGGCGTCGCGGCGACATTCGCGTAGGCGAGTACCTGCAACAGGTCGGCTCGATGGCGATCTCGAAGCTCCCCTTCCAGATCGCTCCAGCGTTGCACCTGCATCTCTTCCCAATGCTCTTTGTACTTAGCGTCGACGATGATGGTCGTATCGCCGCGCTCCAGCATTAGATCAGGAATTAGCGACTTCTGCGATCCTAGATACGACGGCTCCCAGTGGATGGGAGTCACGGTTTGCCGTTGACGGCCGGTTGGGGACGACGCCACCAATATGGCGGCGACTGCGATAAGCACGGTTTCGACCCAGGCTTCAAAGAACTCCTCCATTGACATTGACCAGGGCAGTCCGCTCAGGTCGCTGAGGCCCGCCAAGCCGCGCTCGTTGGCCGTCCACTCGATCGCCTGGAGCCCATCACGGAACGCGGGCGTCTTGAGCGGGCCGCGGAGCCACGCGTCGTAATCCCGTGGTATTGGCGGTCGTGATGGAACGTCACCGACGCGCTCGAGAAGCGACACGCACTCTCCGATAAGTTTGAGCACGAATGCGCCCATGGTGCGTTGCGTTGAGAGTGATTGGAGTTGCTTGTTGAGCGTGAAGCGGATCGCTGCGCGCGCAGATCGCGATCAGAGCGCAACTCCGGGAAACGGCACGGGACGTCGAGGAAACGGGCGCGGGTCGCGTAGCGGGTCGCGTACTGCGGCCAGTCGACCGACCCACGGGGAGCCGCGCGTACGTCGGAGACAATCTCGAAGCGACGCTGAAGCTGGTCGAGTAACGCACGAATCCTGAAGAGCACGATCGTCGAGAGGAGCCACGGCGGGATCTTGCGATCGGTCTGCGGGAGGAGTGGCAACGAGAGCGGCTCGGGGACAATCCGCCAACCCATGTCCGCGAGCATCGGGCCGATGCCGGGCCACTCGAAGCGGGGTTTGATGATGAATCCGTAGTCAGGCTTGCCGGTGGTCGGCGACACGAGCGGTACCGCGCCGACTTTCGTGTTGGTGCGGAACACGGATCAACGGAGTGACCTCTGTACTGCTGCTCCACGGAAGCGCCGAGATGGCGGAGGACGGCGCGGTTGCGTTCAATGAACTGGTCACCGAGGCGCGCTGATTGCCCCGCGATGTCACGCGGAGGCGTCCCGCGAAGCAGATTGGATGCCGGAACAACGAGCATAGATGAGTCGGTGGCTTCGAAGGAGTTCGACGCCTCTCGGCGTGGCACGCGGATATTCGGCGGCGGGGCGGTCGTGCAACCGCCACTAGAGGCTATCGATCCATTGCATGTAGGCGCGCAGGGCGCGCCAGCGAAACCGCTGACAAATCCCTGCGAGACGTACTCCTGAAGCAACGGCAGCAATGAGACGCGAAGGCGTCGCTTCGCGTCGTCGTCATTCTCCGCGAGGAAGTAGGAGTGGCCCGGGACGAGATCGAGCGCCTCGTCGGTGGCATGCTCGACGAAGATGTCGAGGAGCGGCTCGCATGCATCGAGCATCAGCGGGCTGCCGTGGGACTCGACCACGCTGAGTTGTGGCCAGAGCTTCGCAAATGCGAATCGACGTCTGACGGCGATGTCGATGACAGCCAGACTGCGGTCGGTGCTGTTCATCGTGCCTAGAACATGCAGATTCGAAGGAAGGCGCAGCTTGCTGCCGAACGGTGCGCCGAAGTCGTATGGGAGATCGATCTCCCGATCAGGCGAGTCAGGCTCGAAGAGATAAATGGCCTCGCCAAGCACTTTTCCATATCCCGCGGTTAAGCTCATCGATCACAAGCAGGTGTTCGCGCTCGGGATCGGCTGCCGCTGCGGCGGCGGCGAGCATCAATGCTCCCTGGCTTGGGGCAAACCGGAAACCAGATCAGCGTCCGATGCCGAAGGTGCGAGGCCTCCGACGAAGTTCTCGTACGTCGTGTTGGGGTGAAACTGGATCACGGATCCTCGGCGCGCGTAGTGGGATTGCAGGAGTTCTAGCGCCATGTGTGTCTTACCCGTGCCCGGTGGGCCCTGAAGGACGACATATCGACGAGCCTTGAGGAGCGACGCGACATCGCCACGCTCGATGCTCGGCAAAAGGTGGTGGAACCATGCATCACGTATTGCTTTCGCTCCCGCCTGCGCGCTCGCGAGGGGTAGGAAGCCGCGCTCCTCGAACATGAGATCAAGGAACGCGAGTAGCGCTTCACGCGTCTTCGTGGACTCCGCCCTAGGGACGTAAATGCCGTACAGCTCACGCCCATACCGCTCGAGCGCGGGTCGATGGTCGGGGAACTCGGTCAGGAGTTCAGAGGGGAGCGCAACATCCGTCCGGACAGGATCGTGCTTTGCCCAAGCAACGCGGGAGCCGTTTCCGTGAGTAGTGTTCAGCCAGGCACATAGGCCTGGATCTTATGCGCATGCCCCGGGCGGCCCAGTATCGATTCGTCGGGATCGAGCCCCGCTGTGCCTACAACGAACGTCAGCAGGCATGGTTTTCCCGGCTCGGCCGCCGGAAAGATGGCAATCGACATGCCGCCGTACGGCCCACTGTCTTGCGTCTGGGGATGGATATAGGCGGCAAAATCGAACGCTGTCTTCCGCCATCTGAGGCGCGCGCAGCTTGACTGACCTCTTGGCGTCATCCGGGTAGCGGCCCTTACCCGAACGAAACAACGAGTCGAGGAAGGTGTCGGTCGCAAGCTCTTTGTCGGTCGGCCAAGGCGACTCGCCTGCGACGACCTTGGCGAGCGCAGCGAGATCGCTCACGGGCATCGTCTAGACGCCAGGGTCGTGGCGGGCGGTTGTTGTCGCCGTGGTGCGGGTGGCGGTTAGGTCGGCGGCGGTTTCGGGGCGGGTGGTTTGTTCGAGGGTGATGCGCTGGATGGCGGCGAGGACGGTGCTGTGGTCGCGGTTGCCGAATTCGCGGCCGATGTCGGCGATGGTGCGGCGGCCGTCTTCCTTCATGAGGTACATGGCGAGGTGGCGGGCGTAGGAGACGTCGCGGGCGCGGCTGCGGCCACGGAGGTCCGTGGGGCGTGACGCCGGTGCGGCGGCAGACGGCATCGATGATGGCGTCGGGCGCGGCGGGTGACGTCCTCGGGCGCGGGCTGCGGCGGGCTGAGCGGCGTCAGCGCCTTCTCGATGATCTCGGGCGTGACCTGGCCACCGACGAGCGGGACGTAGGCGAGGACGCGGTTGAGGTAGCCCTCGAGCTCGCGCACGGTGGGGCAGCATCGCTCGGCGATGACCTCGAGCGCGTGGTCGGGCAGGCGCAGGGCGTGGATGCGGGCCTTGGAGCGGAGGATGGCGAGGCGCGTCTCGAAGGACGGCTTCTGGAGATCGACCATGCAGTCCCCACTGGAGGCGCGAGCGGAGCGCATCGCCGAGGCCGGTGATCTGCGCGGGCATGCGGTCGCCGGAGACGATGATCTGCTTGCCGGCGGCGTGGAGCTCGTTGAAGGTGTGGAGGAACTCGTCCTGGAACTTCGGCTTGGCCTCGAAGAACTGGACGTCATCGAGCAGGAGGACATCGGCGTGGCGGTAGCGTCGGCGGAAGGACTCGATAGAGGAGCTGGTGAGCGCGCGGACGAAGTCGTTGCCGAAGCGCTCGGCGGGGGCGTAGACGACGTTGAGGCGCTGGGCCCAGGCCTCGTGGCCGATGGCGTTGAGGAGGTGGGTCTTACCGAGGCCGGAGGCGCCGAAGATGGTGAGCGGGTTCATCGCGGCCGGGCTCGGCGAGGACGCGGCGGGCGGACTCGAAGGCGAGGCGGTTCTCATCGCCAACGACGAAGGAGTCGAAGGTGAGCGCGGGGTTGAGCGCCGGAGGCGCGACGGAGCGATTGGCGGAGCGCTCCGCCGCGCCCTCAGGCTCGAGACAGGAGAACAGGCAGGTCGAGGTACCTCGGGGCGGACGACCTCGAAGGCGACATCGATCGGATGACCGAGGACGCGGGCGAGCGTCTTGGTGATGAGCGGGCGGAGGCGCGTCGAGAGCCACTCCGTGGCGAAGTCGGTCTGGGCGCCGATGATGAAGCGGCCGTCCTCGAGGCGGAGGCCGATGGTGTCGCGCAGCCACGTATCGAAGTTGGCGCGGGTGACGAGCATCTCGAGCTGGCCGAGGGTGGAGGACCAGACGTTGGCGGGGGTGTGGTGCGGCGCGGGCGCTGCGATCGCGGTCGTGGTCATCGCGCGCGGGCCGGGCTGTGGGATAGGTGGCGGGTGGCGAGGCGTGGCGGCGGCGTCCTGCAACAGGCAACGTGGCTCCCTCCCGGCGGTTGGGTCAGATGATGAAGATGAGCGAACCAGGGTCAGACAACTGTGTGTGAGTGTCTTGAGCGCGCGAATCCCGAAACCTGCGTGCGCGACCTCGCCCCTGTGTTGTTCCCTCTGCCCTCTGGAGGGAACACCCGCCGTTGAGCGGGCGGGTGAGGTCGTCGGAATACCCTCAGGACAGGGTGGAGAATACATTCGGGGTGATGGCAATCAAGCCTTTTATGACGACTCTCGCGCCAAATTTGCACCCCTTTTCAAAGCGTTGCAGAAGGCGGTGATAATGTTGCGATTACGTGTACTGCGCGGTTGGGAAGTGGGACGTGCGACGTGAGAAGTGGGTCGATTGGTGGAGCGACTGACGGTTGAGTGACGTAGCGATCGTGGAGACGAGGCACGCGTACCGCGATGCGTGTGATCGCGCGCGTTGCGGCGACGCTGTCGCGGCACCGGCGTGTATCGCGATGCATTCGAGCTGGCGCTCGTGGCGATCGCGTTTCTGCTGTATTTCGTGGTGCGCGGGTCGGTGGTCGATCGTTACGACGAGGCGCTGCGTCATGCGAACGACGTGATCGACATTGAGCGGCGGCTGGGGATCTTCTGGGAGCCGCGGCTGCAGGAGATGGTGCTGGACGAAAGCTCCTCATCGACCTGTTCAACTTCATCTATTTCTGGCTGGACTTTCCGCTGATCGTGGCCGTGGGATTATGGATGTATTTCGCGCACCGGCACGAGTACACGATCACGCGCGATGCGGTGTTGCTGTCGGGGCGATCGCGCTGGTGATGTACAACCTGTACCCGGTGATGCCGCCGCGGCTGATGCCATCGGGCGAGTTCGTCGGGACGATCGAGAAGTACAACCAACTGAGCTACCAGGCGTCGACGTTGCGGGCATTCGTGAACCCGTACGCGGCGATGCCGAGCCTGCACTTCGGGTGGGCGATGATCGTGGGCGGGGCGACTGTTCGTGGTGTCGAAGAACCCGCTGGTGCGGGGGTTCGGGCTGCTGCTGCCGTGGGCGCAGCTGGCGGCGATCGTATTCACGGCGAACCATTTCATCCTGGATGCGTTCGTTGGGCTGGTGGTGTGCCTGGTGGGGCTGGGGCTGGCGGGGGCGATGCAGAGGTGGGTGTATCCGTGGGTGCGGGAGCGGACGCTGGGGGATGTGGGAAGCGAGAACTGAGACGTGGGAGGCGGGAAGCGGGAAGCGGGGGGTGACATGGCCGGCGTAGACCCCTCGCTACGCTCGGGATGACAGCGTGGGCGCTCGGGGTGACAGCATGGGCGCTCGGGGTGACAGCGTGGGTGCTACGGATGACGGATCGGCGATGAAGGTGCTGGTGATCGGCGGGACGCGGTTTATCGGGCCGGCGGTGGTGCGGCGGCTTGGGGCGCGCGGGTGCAAAGTCACGCTGTTTCATCGAGGGGAGCACGAGCGGGGTCCGTCGGGAGTGGAGCACATCCACGGCGAGCGGGAGCGCATCGGCGAGTACCGTCCGGACTTCGAACGGGCGGCACCGGACGTGGTGCTGGACATGGCGCCGATGAGCGGCGCGGACGCGGAGGCGGTGCTGGGGGCGGTCGAGGGGATTGCAGCGCGGGTGGTGGCGGTGAGCAGCGTCGATGTGTACCGGGCGTACGGTCGCGTACACGGATCGGAGCCGGGCGACATCGAACCGATGCCGTTGCGGGAGGACTCGCCGCTGCGCGAGAAACTGTATCCGTATCGGGGTGAGCGCGACGACGCGAGCCTTCGACGTGTACGACAAGATCCCGGTGGAGCGCGCGGTGATGTCGGCGAAGGACATCGCGGGGACGGTGGTTCGCTTGCCGGCGGTGTATGGCGAGGGCGACTACCAGCGACGGATGTTCATGGTGGCGATGCGGTTCGAGGCGCGGCGACCGTTCGTGTTGTGGCAGGAGGCGGCGCTGAACTGGCGATGGCCGCGCGCTTACGTCGAGAACGTGGCGGAAGCGATCGCGCTGGCCGTGAGCGACGCGCGAGCGGCGGGGCGCGTGTACAACGCGCCGACGGATGCGCCACTGACGCAGGGTGAGTGGACGGCGGAGTACGGGCGCGTGGCAGGGTGGGAGGGGGAGGTGCTGGGGCTGCCGGACGAGCTGCTGCCGCCGCACCTGAAAGGGCCGGAGAACTACGAGCAGGACCTGGTCGTCGACGGGTCGCGGATGCGGGCGGAGCTGGGGTACGGGGACGTGGTGCCGTGGGAGGAGGCGGTGCGGCGGGCACTGGCGTGGGAGGTGGCGCATCCGCCGAAGCGGATGAACCCGCGGGTGCTGGATTACGCGCTGGAGGACGCGGCGGTCGCGGAGTGGCGGACGCGCGGCGGGGAGTGATGGGGGCCGGGCGGAGCGCAGGTACGCGGCGCCGGCGCCAACAGCCGGCATCTCGGCGACGGCGACGAAGGGCGGGTTGCCGATGCGTGGCGATGATACGGTTCTGCAACATCGACATATACGCCTGTTTCTGCGGATTGAGTGGTTCTCGGCGATAGTCATTCCGCGCTCGATTGACATCTGGGAGCGGGGAGTAAGGAGTACTTCGCATGGCCGTGGAACCGCTGGTGCTGGCAATCGATGACGAACCGGGCATCCTTCGGCTGATCAAGCTGGAGCTTTCGACGCAGGGCTTCCGCGTGCTGACTTCGGACAACGCGGCGGAGGGCATCAAGATGGAGGAGGAGCACCGGCCGGACATCGTGCTGCTGGACGTCGTGATGCCGGACCGGACGGGGTTCGAGGTGATGCGCGAGCTGCGGCAGCGGACGAACGTGCCGGTGATCCTGCTGACGGCCAAGGGGACGGACAGCGACAAGGTGACGGGCCTGGAGCTGGGAGCGGATGACTACCTGGCGAAGCCGTTCAGCCCGGAGGAGCTGAGCGCGCGGGTGCGGGCGGTGCTGCGCCGGGCGGTCGGAAAGGTGGGGCCGGAGCAGGAGGTGGTTGCGGGGAGCGTCAAGATCGACCTGCACCGGCGCATCGTCACGCGCGATGGAGAGCCGGTGACGCTGACGCGCACGGAGTGGATGCTGCTGCAGCACCTGGCGGCGAACCCGGGCGCGTGATGCTGAACGCGGAGCTGCTGTCGAAGGTGTGGGGGCCGGAGTACCGGGGGGACCTGCAGTACCTGCGGGTGTGGGTGTCGCGGCTGCGGAAGAAGCTGGAGGACGAGCCTTCGAACCCGCGGCTGCTGAAGACGTTCCAGGGCATCGGCTACATGCTGGTGATCCCGGGGTCGGACGACGGGGACATCCCTGAGGCCGAGGCGGCCGAGGTGGAGGACCAGGAGGCGGTGCCGGCGGCGTCGTAGGGGCGCTGCGCCGAACCACCGGGCGGAGAGGCACCGACAACAGGGTTGGCTGAGAGAGCGGGCCTACGGCCCGCTCTCTTTCGTTTTGCTTCGCGTCCGGAGCGCGTGTGGACGCGCTATCCCTGGCTAGTCCCGGCCGCGAGCCGCGTCGGATGCGCCTCCGGGTGCGCGGTGACGAGGAGCCACAGGCCAGCGACCAGCAGCCACGCGAGTCCCAACAGCAGCCCTGACATCGTGAGGATCCACACGGTCGTGTCGCCGGCGCCGGCCGTCGCGGCGACGATCCCCACCGCGACACAGAGAGCGCTGAGCAGCGGTAGGCCGATGAGCCACCGGGGTACGAGGCTCTCCCGAACCGTGGCCAGCGCCATCGTGTAGACGCTCATCAGGAGGGCGCCCAAGGCGATCGTCGTCGTTGCCTGCACGGCCAGCGCGACTGCCCTCGCGGTCCACAATGCCGTCGCCTGTTCGGCCGGCGCGGCTCCGACATAGTCGTCCGCCAGCTCGACGAGCACGATCTGGAGTCCCGTGGCGACGAGCTCGAGCGCGGCCCCACAGAGCAGCCCGAAGCCCACGAGCGCCGAGAAGACGGGCGCTCGCTCGCGAAGCGCGACGAACAGCGTAGCCGCGACGGCGATCCAGAAAAGGCCCGTGGCGATTCTGAACGCGGCGTTGGCTGCGTTTTCGAGGCCGCTGAGATCCGCCAGCCGTATCAGCTCTGCGCCGAAGCCCTCCTTCGCCGTGTCGATGCCGCTGATCGAGCCGGTGACCAGCACCATCGCGACCATCGCGACGAGCATGGCGCCGACTATGCGTTCGATCGGGATACGGATGTCCATCTGCGGTCCTTCCACGTTGATCCGCCAGAGCAGGTCCGCGGGCATGCCCCGCAGCGTCCGGCTGATCATCTGCAGCGCGACGCCGGCGCTGAAGCCTGTGTCCTCGGCGTCGTGCTGGTGCTCCCAAATGTCAGAGGCGATTTCGCGCCGGCGTGACTGGCGGACGTCGCGAGCGAGTCCAACTGTATAGGCGGCGGCCCAGCCGCGCGTCAGACGCGCTGCCGTCTGTGTCCATGTGCTCATGACGGCGCCAGGCCCTTCTTCATAGGGCGCTTCGCGGTCGGCGCCGGCTCGGCCTGCGCGGCGACCTGCCAGGCCTGCCGGCCGCCCGCGGTGATGTGATACAGACGGCGCAGCGGGCGCTGCTCCTGTGCGGCGACGGCGGGGTCCTCCCAGCGACTGGCGAGGAAGCCGAGATTCTCGAGGCGCTCAAGGGCTCGATAGAGCGTCCCGTGTGCGGTGAGGCGGCGGGCGCCGTCGTCGTCGCGCAGCGCCTTCGCCATCGCGTAGCCATGGAACTCCTGGTCGGAGCCCCGGCCGAACTCGATCGAGGCGGCGAGGATGGCGATCTCAAGCGGTACGAGCGAGTTGGGCTTCCGTCTCATGCGGCGATTATGCGCCAGCACGGGCGTTCCGTCAATAGGCAGATATCTGCGTATTCTTCGGCGTCAAGCCATGTCTGAGTGCGATGTTGCCGCTGAGCCACCAGGAGCGGATGCCGCGGCGGGCGAGAAGGGCATCGACGCTGAGGGCCTGGCGATGGGGCCAGAGGATGAGGGCGACCTCGAGGGCGACGAACACGGCATCGATGATGGCGCCGACGGTGTAGGCGCCGTTCATGATGAAGAAGTTGGCGTTCATGACGAGGGCGGTGATGGCGGTCAGGCGCGTCGCGACGCCGAGGATGAGGGCGACGCCGACGGCGAGCTCGCCGGCGATGACGACCGGGGTCCAGAGATCGGTGTGCGGCAGGACGACGTTCTCGAGGAACGCGCGGTAGGGGGCGGGAATGGCGTTGTCATCGAGGGCGGACCGGAGCATGTGCTCGAGGCCATCGCCGCCGAGCCAGCCCTTCGCGATCTGGCCGGTGGCCTCGTAGAGGAAGAAGAGGCCCATGGTGACGCGGGCGACGAGGAGGGCGATGCCCGGGAATGCGGCGAACTTCATGTATGCGCTTTCCTGCTACCAGCGCTGAGGATCATACGGCGGCGGCCGGACTTCGGCCTTCTGCGGGTGGGCGCCAGGTTGTGTGGTACGGGCGTACAATTGCAGCGGCGGCCCTCTCTACGAGGGACCTGAGGCGCGCGTATGCCAGTGGTGACGGTTTCGGGGAACCTGGGGAGCGGGGCGCGTGAGATCGCGCAGGCGGTGGCCGTCCGGCTGGGGCTGGACTACGTCGACCAGGAGATCATGGTCGAGGCGGCGCGGCGGCTGGGCGTGAGCGTGTCGGCGGTGGAGAGCCACGACGAGCGGCCGAGCCGGCTGGGCGAGCGCCTGGCGTCGGTGATGCGGACGCTGATGGAGCGCTCGGCGCTCGCGGGAACGGCGGACCCGATGACGGGGGCTGGAGCGGGCGGGCTGGACCTGATCCTGGCGCAGACATACGGGGAGGCGGCGGGGCTCCCAACGGATGCGCCGCGGGGGCAGCTCGATGACGAGAGTTACCTGGGGACACTGACATCCGTGGTCCGGGGCATCGCGGCACGGGGTAACGTCGTGATCCTGGGGCGGGGGAGCCAGGCGATCCTGCGCGAGGCGCCGGAGACGGTGCACGTATACGTGTGGGCGCCTAAGGAGCAGCGCATCGCGGGGCTTGTTGAACGGGACGGTGAGGCGCCGGAAGAGGCGGCGCGCCGGGTGAAGGCGAGCGACGAGAACCGGCGGCAGTTCCATCGGCGGTTCTTCAAGGTGGAGGCGGAGGACGCGCGGCTGTACGACCTGTCGATCAACGCGGCACGGATGTCGCAGGAGCTTGCAGTGCGGCTGATCGCGGACGTGGTGTCGGAGCGGACGCCTCGGCCGGGGTGAGGGGGGCGTGGGAAGTGGGCCGGAAGTGGGAAGTGGGAGGGGCGCGTCCGGGGTTGGTGGATGGGGATGGGGCGATCGAGGTGGGCGGGGTAGATCCTTCGCTACGCTCAGGATGACAGAACTACGGCTCAGGATGACAGAACCAGCGCGCGGGATGACAGGACCGGCGCGCGGGATGACGGAACTAGCGCTCAGGATGGCGAATCGGCACGCCGGGGGTTGGTGGTTGGGGGATGGGGCGATCGAGGTGGGCGGGAGTAGATCCTTCGCTACGCTCAGGATGACAGAACTACGGCTTAGGATGACAAAGCTAGCGGTCAGGATGACGGAACTAGCGCGCAGGATGACGGATGTTCCGGTTCACAAAGCGGATTCTCGAGGCGGCGGATGTATTTGAGTCCTGAGGCGCAGCGGCTGTTGGAGGACGTGCGGGCGGCGCATGAGCGGTTGATCACGCATGCGGGGGCAGGGGATGCGGAGCGGCGGGGGTTCCGGGCGGTGTACGAGGCGCTGGAGTCGGCGCTCGGGGATGTGGACGACGCGGGGTTGACGTCGGCGGCGGCTGACGGCGGGTGGTCTCGAGCGCAGGTGCTGGTGCACATCGCGGAGCACGACCAGAAGTTCGAGGAGGCGTCGGAGCGCGGGCTCGGGCACATGATCGAGCACGGGCTGGAGCATGCGCGGGCGCTGTGGATCGGACGGACGTCCAGCGGTGGCGCCGTTTGAGCCACGGTCGGGCCGTCGCCGCGATCGCGGCGTCGTACGCGATCGGGAGCGTGCCGGTCGCGTATCTGGCCGGGACGGTGGCGCGGGGTGGATATTCGCGATGTGGGGAGCGGGAACGTCGGGGCTTCGAACATCGGGGAGAGCGTATCGAAGGGACTGATGGTGCCGGTGGGCCTGGCGCAGATCGCGCAGGGGCTGGCGGGGCCGCTGCTGGCGCGGGCGGCGGGGCAGACGTCGGGGGTGCAGGTGGCGGCGGGGGTCGCGGCGATCGCGGCGCACGACTGGAATCCGTGGCTGCGGTTCCAGGGCGGGCGCGGCGTCGGCCCCGCGATCGGGTTCCTGCTGGCGATGGCGCCTCGCAACGGGCTGCCGGCGTTCGTAGCGGTGGCGGTAGCAGGCGTGCCATTCAAGGCCTCGGCGCAGAGCATCGGGGCGGGGCTGGTGGCGGCGCCGGTGGCGGCGTACGCGGGCGCGGGCGCGGCGCACAGTGGTGCTGGGCTGCGCCGCGGTGGCATCGATGGTGCTGTTGAAGCGCGTGCTGGCGAACGGGGCGCCGGCGGCGGAACTAGCGCGGCCGGAGGTGTGGTGGACGCGGCTGGTGTACGACCGGGACATCCGGGACCGGGAGGCGTGGGTGCGTCGGGGGCTGGGCGAAGATGCGGCGGAATCGGCGTAGCGGCTAGAGCGGCGGCCTTCGGTTCAACACAGAGACACAGAGGACGCAGAGGGTTGTGTGGTGGCTGCGATTGTGGGCGTCGACGTCAGTACCCAAAATGCCGATGAGCCGTCGTGCAAAAGCGGCAACGACCGCGATCGGAGACTGGCGGTAAACTCTTCCCGCGCCCTCGTATCTGGCACGAAGGAGATGAGATCAGTCGCCAGTGAACCTGCTCGTTCTGGCGGTTATCGCGGGGCTTTGCGTCGGATTACCTGCCGCGCTTCTTCGATTCATCTCTGAGCGTCGGCGTGTGCCGCGATCGATTGTTTTCGGCGTCGGCGCGATTTCAGCCTTCTCGGCGGGACTGGTAGCATCGTCGGCGTTCGCACCACCGTGGGTGCCCTATGTGCTTTTCAGCGCGCTCCTAGGGGTAGCGGGCGCGGTCGCGTTCGCTTCCATCATCGGATCGAGCTCGGGCCAACCCGCTTCGATCGCAGACAAGCCAAGTCCATGATTAGTTCGCCTATGGGCCCTGGAGCCGACACGCAGGCCTGCCTACACGAGGGGCGCGCGCTTCTCGCGCGAACGGCGAACCACGCTGCGGCGCGGGCGTGGGTTAGACTGGAACGTCACATCTTCGCGCGCTAATTCCTCATGATTTTTCCCTTTGTCCCTGGTTTGAAGCGACGTATTGCCGCGGGCGCGATCGTGGTTGCGCTGGCGCTTGTGGCGCTGGCTTGCAGCGACGACAAAACGACGCCGCGGACGCCTTCTTCGATGGGGGTACCGACGGAGACGGCGACGGCGGAGGTCGCCGCGGCTTCGCCGACGGCGCCGGTTGGGACGGCGACGCCGGACCCGGCGCTTCTGCGGGACGGCGGGGTGGCGATGATCCAGACCGCGTTCGTGCGGCTGATGGACCAGTACATCAACCCGCTGAACTCGTCGGACCTGCTGTCGCAGGCGTGGGCGGGGGTGCGGCAGGAGGCGGCGGCGGAGGGGCTGCGCATCGGTGCGGCGCCTGCGTTCACGGGGGACCGCGCAGCGGACATCGCGGCGTTCGAGGCGGCGTACGTGCCGCTGGCGGCGCAGGCATCGGACGCGACGAAGCTGCGGTACGCGGCGATCTCGCAGATGGCCGCGAGCCTGAACGACTGCCACACGTTCTTCCTGACGCCCGTGGGGAGCGACACGCTGATCGACACGCGGTCCGGCGCAGGGGCGGTGGGCATCGGCGTGGAACTGGCGGGGGCGCCGCCGGTGATCACGGAGGTGATCACGGGAGGGCCGGCGGACCGGGCGGGGCTGCGCATCGGCGACCGGATCCTGGCGGTGGACGGCACGGACACGACGTCGCTGCCGCCGCGGGGGACGTTCGACCTGATCAACGGGCGCGAGGGGACGGTAGCGGCGCTCTCGATCCGGCGTGCGGGGGAGGCGGCGCCGCTGGCGATCGGGGTGACGCGCGAGCGGGTGACGCCGCCGAACATCGAGTCGCGGCTGCTGGGGAACGGCATCGGTTATGTACGGGTGCGGAACTTCGTCGACGGCGGGATTGCGACGCCACTGCGGGACGTGCTGACGGGGTTTGAGCTGCAGGGTGTGACGAAGTGGATCATCGACCTGCGGGACGACCCGGGCGGGCGCGAGGACACGAACGCGATGAGCCTGTTCGTGCCGGACGGGGTGCTGGTGAAGAGCAGGTTCCGGGACCGGACAGAGGAGGAGCGGGCGACGGGCGCGACGCTGCCGGTGGTGCGGCCGACGGTGCTGCTGGCGGACAACCGGACGGGGTCGGTGGCGGAGCTGTTCGCGGCGGGGCTGCAGGAGTACGGCGTGGCGCACGTCATCGGGCAGACGACGAACGGGTGCGTGGGGTTCACGGACGTACAGCCGCTCGGGGACGGGTCGTCGCTGGCGGTAACGGTGGCGGTCAACATCGGGCCGGTGACGGGGAAGGAACTGGCGGGCGTCGGGGTGGTGCCGGACGAGGCGGTGGGGCGGACGCAGGCGGACGTGCTGAACGGGGTGGACCCGCAGCTGGATGCGGCGGTGCGGTACTTCGGCGGGTGAGGGGGGTGACCACAGATTCCACAGATGGCACAGATTGGGAGACGTGGGGGCGCGGGAAGTGGGAAGCGAGACGCGGGAGTTTTGGGAGCACCGCGGCCCCGGGCGGGGTTGCTGGCTGTTGCCCGGGCGGTGGGTGGCCGCAGGGGATGGATTCCTCGGCTGCGCTTCGCTCCGCTCGGAATGACAGGCATCGGCGCTTCGCTTCGCTCGGACTCACGCGGGCGGCAGCGCGCGGCGCCGGGCGGTCAAGGCTGGTCGGGTTGCGTCTCTCGGGGTGATTGAGCGGTGGCGTTGGGTGTGAGGGCGGGCGTTCGTATACTCCAGCGTGGGCGCCGGTCGGCGCCTGTTGTGTCTTCTGAACCTGCGGTGATGAGATGGTGTTTGATCCGGCGTATGCAGCGATCTTTCCGCGCACTACGGAGGTGCGGGGCGGGCGGCTGAGCATCGGCGGGCTGGATGCACAGGAGCTGACGCGGGAGTTCGGGTCGCCGCTCTACGTCTTCGACGACGAGGAGCTGCGGTCGGCGTGCCGGGAGTACATCGCGGCGTTCCGGTCGCGGTACGAGCGCACGGACATCGCGTACGCATCGAAGGCGTACCTGAGCCGGTACATGGCTTCGATCGCGCGGGACGAGGGGATCTCTCTGGACATCGTCTCGGGCGGGGAGCTGGCGGTGGCGCTGGCGGCGGGGTTTCCGGCGGCGCGGAGCCACTTTCACGGCAACAACAAGGGCGAGGACGAGCTGCGCGAGGCGATCGAGGCCGGCGTGGGGCGGATCATCGTCGACAACTTTTACGAGCTGGAGCTGCTGGACCGTGTCGCGGCGACGCTCGGGGTGCGGCAGGCGATCATCCTGCGGCTATCGCCGGGGGTGGACCCGCACACGCACGCGAAGACGACGACGGGGACGCTGGACAACAAGTTCGGACTGCCGATCTCGACCGGGGCGGCGGAGCAGGCGGTGGCGGATGCGCAGCGGCTGGCGCACGTCGAGCTGATCGGGCTGCACTGCCACCTGGGGTCGCCGCTGTTCTCGCTGGAGCCGTACGACGAGGCGAACGCGGTGATGCTGGCGTTCGCATCGGACATGCGGCGGAAGCACGGGCTGGAGCTGCGGGAGTACAGTCCGGGCGGGGGATTCGCATCGCAGTACGTGCGGGAGAAGCCGGCGCCGCCTGTGGAGGCATACGCGGAGGCGATCGTGTCGTCGTTCCTGCGGCGGTGCAAGGAGCACGACATCGAGCCGCCGCGGCTGTTCGTCGAGCCGGGACGGTCGCTCGTCGCGCGGGCGGGGGTGGCGCTGTACACGGTCGGGGCGCGCAAGGAGGTCGAGGGGCTGCGGACGTGGGTGTCGGTGGACGGGGGGATGGCGGACAACATCCGGCCGGCGATTTACGACGCGAAGTACGAGGCGGTGGTGGTGAACCGCGCGGACGATGAGCCGGCGGAGACGGTGACGATCGCGGGGAAGTACTGCGAGTCGGGCGACATCCTGGTGAAGGACGCGCGGCTGCCGCGGACGGCGCCGGGCGACGTGGTGGCGCTGCCGGCATCGGGGGCGTACTGCATCGCGATGTCGAGCAACTACAACATGGCGCTGCGGCCGGCGGTGGTCTCGGTGCGGGAGGGGAAGGCGCGGCTGGTGCGGCGCCGGGAGACGTACGCGGATTTGATGGCTACGGATGTTTGGGAGGAGCCGGGTGGGAAGTGAGATGCGGGACGCGGGAAGCGAGAAGGCTTCGAGACGGCGCGCGGGTGGCCCCGTGGTGGTGCGGGTGAGGTGGACGGAGTAGATCCTTCGCTGGCGCTCAGGATGACAGGTTGCGTCAGGATGACGGAGTGCGCAGGATGACAGGCAGGATCTCGGGATGAGACCTGTCGGTCAGTAGCCGCGGGCGGGGTCTACTACGTTGCGGAGGGGTTCGCCGGCGAGGTAGCGGCGGAGGTTCTCGGCGAAGATGGCGACGGCGCGCTGGTTGTAGATCTCGGTGCCGCCGCTGATGTGCGGCGTCAGGACGACGTTCTCCATGTCCCAGAGCGGACTCTCGGCGGGCAGCGGCTCCTGCTCGAAGACGTCGAGGGCGGCGCCCGCGATCCATCCCTCTTGCAGGGCGCGGACGAGGTCTGACTCGACGATCACAGGGCCGCGGGCGATGTTCACGATGACGGCCGTGGGCTTCATCGACCGCAGCTCGCGCTCGCCGATCATGCCGCGCGTTTCGGGCGTGAGCGGGACGCTCAGTACGACGTAGTCGCTCTCGGCCAGCAGCCACGGCAGCTCCGACGATGGCACGATGACATCGGCGTGCGGGGCGCTGCTGCGTTCGGTCGCGGAGCGCGTCGTGGCGAGTACGCGGCATCCGAAGGCCTTCGCGAGGCGGCCCGCTTCGGCGCCGATGTTGCCGGCGCCGACGATGCCGACGGTCTTGCCGTACAGCTCGCTCGGGGCGAATCGCGTCCACTCGTGCTTCACCTGCGCGCGCATGGTCTTCGGGGCGCCCTTCGCGAACATGAGGATGGACGGGATGATGAACTCGCCGATGGGCGTCGCGTGGAGTCCGCTGACGGTCGTGACGGTGACGCCTTCCTCGATGAAGCCGCTGTTGAGGAGTCGGTCGGCGCCGGCGCTGGTGAGCTGCACCCACTTCAGGTGCGGGCGCGACGTCTTTGAGTGAGAGTTTGTCGGACGCAGCGGTGCCGCTGTCGCGGTGTCGCGCAGTGCGGCGGCCAGCTCGCCGCCCCAGAAGCCGAACACCACCTCAGCACGCTCGAAGGCACCGTGGAGGCCCTCGGCGACGGCCTCGCGCTCGCGCTCGCTGGGGTAGCGGAAGCCGCGGAGCAGGCGGCGCTGGTCCTGGCCGAGGCACATCGATCTGGATACGGTCGGGGTCGACGGCCTGGATCCGGTCGATGAGGTCGGGCTCGAGGGCGAAGGTGATGAGGACGGGCAGTTTGTCGGTCATGCGTCTATCTCCCGCAGAAGCGTAAGGGCATCTCGCGTGATGTCCCAGTGGTTTCGATGTCGACATGGCGATCTTTGCGCGGGTGGTGGGTTTACGGTGAACTCACGCCATGCAGTTGGTGATTGATGCAGCGGATGAACCAGAGACGTCCCCGCGCAGCGAGTCAGGTTCCGTGCGCCAATGAGATGGATCGTCGTGGGGGTGCTCGGGCTCGCCGTTGGTCTGGCCTTCGCCGCGTGCCGCGGAGAGGAGCGAGTTCCACCTGATCTGCTCCAGACGTTGAACGCGTGTCCGCGTGGCGTATCGGAGTCCGACAGTACGACCGCAGTTGTGTCGACGAGCTCTATCACCATGCCGTTGTGATTCCGGACCCCGGCAGCGATTATCTGCAGCCGAGCTTTGAGATCGTCACACCGGTCGATCCCGCTCAGCTCGGCGTCAAGTGGATAGCAAAGAGCGGGGACGGGCGGGACAACATCACCGTGCGGGCCGACCCCATTGGCGTCAACCGGTTCCCACCGCTCCTCGGAACGTTCGATGTCGATGGAGTTCGAGTGACGGAAGGTAAACCCGAATCGAATGGGCGCGCGCGATACTACTTCGAGTTGCCAGGTTGGTGGTACACGCTCGAAGGGCCTAACTACGACGATGAACACGCGGCGTTCACGATGTCCGTGCTGAGAAAAATGATCGGCCCAAGGAACAGTTCGTGACGGCGGCGATGAACGGCGGCATGATGCAACTTGTGATTGATGCGGCGGATGATGTGCCGGGGGTGGGGCTGGCGGTTGCCGGGGTGGTGGGGCTCTCGGCGACGTGGGAGAGCGAGCGGAATCACTCGGTGGAGTTGCTGCCGAATATCGAGCGGCTGCTAGGGGAGGCGGGGCGGACGAAGGAGCGACATCGAGGCGGTGTTCGTTGACGTGGGGCCGGGGGGTTATGCGGCGCTGCGGGTGGGGGTGAGCATCGCGAAGGGGATCGCGCACGGGCTGGGGGTGCCGATCGTGGGCATCGGGCGACTGGAGCTGGATGCGTACGGGGCGGCATCTGAGAGCGGGGCGCGGGGGAGGATCGTCGCCGTGCACCGGGCGGGACGTGGGGAGGTGGCGTGGGCGGCGTATGCGGGCGGCGTCGGTGCGGGGTGGCGGGAGGTGGAGGCGCCGCGCATCGAGAAGGCGGCGGCGATGCGGGAGCGGCTCGCGCGCGGGGACTGTGTTGCGGGCGAAGTTGACGATGAGCTGGCGGCCGCGGCGCAGGCTGTTGGGGCGACGGTGATCCGGAGCGAGCGGCATCGGGTGGTGGCGCTGGCGGCGCTGGGGGAGGTGCGGCTGCGGGCGGGGCGCATCGATGATGCGACGACGCTCGTGCCGCTGTACCTGCGGGCGCCGGCGATCGGGCCGCAGGGGGGTGGTGGGGGGTGAGGTGTGGGCTGGGTGGGAGCGATGTTCGATGTTGGAGGGCATGTGCCGGCGCAGGGTGGCGCGGTGTGCGATGTGTGGGTGCGACCTATACTTGCGGTCGGTGCGCGCGTGGCGCGACGGGGCGCGCGCCTGTCCTCCGTGTGGTGGGCGATTAGTCGCGAGTCATCGCGATGTCGATCGGCGGAATCGCGCCGCACAGGCGGGGGCGCCTGTGCCCATCTCTTCGTCCGACACTTTCGGACGAGTCGCGGCCAATGGCGTAGTTGAAGGAGCAACGGGTTGGAACGGACGCTGGTGTTGGTGAAGCCGGACGCGATGCAGCGCGGGCTGGCGGGGGAGGTGATCTCGCGCCTGGAGCGGCGGGGGCTGAAGATCGCGGCGATCTCGGCTGCTCAAGGTGAGCCCGAAGCTGGCGAAGCAGCACTACGCGGAGCACGTGGGGAAGCCGTTCTTCAACGGGCTGGTGGAGTACATCTCGGCGTCGCCGATCGTGGCGGCGGTGTTCGAGGGGCACAACGCGATCGCGGCGGTGCGGCAGACGTTCGGGGCGACGAACCCGCTGAACGCGGCGCCGGGCAGCGTGCGGGCGGACTTCGGGCTGCAGACGGGGAGGAACCTGGTGCACGCATCGGACTCGCCGGCGAGCGCGAAGCGGGAGATCGCTCTGTTCTTCGGGGACGTGGCGCCGATCGCTTGGAAGCGGGATGTGGACCGCTGGGTGTTTGAGTAGCGGTTGTGGCCGCGCCTGGCGAATGATATCATTATGATATCGCCCAGTGAGGTGCGCGCATGCCTGACGTCCTGCCGTAACATCCAGACGGCCGACGGAACCGTCTCAGCGACCGAAAGAGAACCGGCGGTCCTCCAAGCGGAATTCGGCTGATCCTCGATCGGGCTGTCGGACCATGACGAGGTCTCGCTGACGAGGCGGTGCGGTTTGCAGACGAGAGCGCGCAAAGTTCGTCGGCGGGTGACACCCGCGACCGATATCGTCATTCGTGGGCTCATAGCGGACGTGGCTGATCTGGAGACGCGCGCACAGCGGCACTCACGATCGCTTGAGTCCGAAGTCGGATCATGCTCGCGGATGCAGCCGCAGCGGACGCGGCCCGGGAACGGGGTATCGCGACATGTTCCGTTCGGCCCGTTATGAGCGAACGGGCGCGTGTTCAGCGACAGCACTGATTTGATCCGGAAGACCGCGATCGTTGACCACGTATATCGTCGATGCGAGCGTCGCAGTGAAGTGGTTCCTCAGGGAAGAGCACTCACCCATAGCCATACGGCTCCTCGAATCGGAACACTCGCTCATCGCTCCCTCGTTGTTGCACACAGAAGTTGCGAACGCGATGTGGAAGCGAGTGCGGCGCAGTGAGCTGAGCATCGAAGACGCCCGTACTCATGTGGAACAGTTGGCGACGGTTGTGTCGCTCGCATCGATCTCCGGTGGAGTTGCTCAGGCGTTGGAGATCGCCATTCGGTTCTCGACGACTGTGTACGACAGCCTCTATGTTGCGTTTGCGCAGCAGCTGCAATGCCAGCTTGTGACCGCGGATCGGCGGCTGCACAACGCGCTGCAGGCACATCTGCCGGAGACGATGGTGTGGATCGAGGATGTGCCGGACGCAGGTTAGAGGCTGAGCTTCATGCCTACGTGGGTGGGCTCGAAGCCGAGGCGCTGGTAGAAGCGGTGGGCGTCGGTGCGGGCGTTGAGGCTGGTGAGGGCGACCTGGCGGCAGTTGCGGCGGCGGGCCTCTTCGATGGCCCAGCGCATCATGGCTGAGCCGATGCCGCGGCCGCGCGCGGCGCCGTCCACGATGACGTTCTCGATGATGGCGCGCTCGCGGCCTTCGGGGTTCATGTCGGGCACGAAGGTGAGCTGGAACGAGCCGACGACGACGCCAGCGTGCTCGGCGACGAGCAGGCGGTTGCGGCGGATCGGCGGCGATGGCGTCGAAGGTGGCGTAGTAGCCGGGCTCGACCTTCAGCGTCATCGGCCGGGGCGGCGTTGTGTTTCCGGGTGAGCTCATCGGTGCGGTAGAGGGCGACGATGCGGGGGACGTCGTCGCGGGTGGCGTCACGGACGGTGACGTCGGGGGCGAGCGGGTCTTCGGTCACGACCCAGGATGGCATGGGTGGTTGGAAGCAAGACGCGAGAGGCGGGAAGCGGGAACTGTCACGTCAGAAGTTTAACGAGCGTGCTCAGCGGCGGGCGCGGTACGTGCGGAGCTCATCGAACATGGG
The DNA here is from genome assembly GCA_963736015.1 of uncultured Chloroflexia bacterium. Taxonomy (GTDB): domain Bacteria; phylum Chloroflexota; class Dehalococcoidia; order DSTF01; family JACRBR01; genus CAVTNG01. The sequence continues at coordinate 134,182 of CAVTNG010000011.1, forward strand.
GGGTTCGACGGGGGTCATGTAGGGGTCGAGGGCGCCCCAGCGGAAGGAGGGGCCTTCGACGATGACGCCGGGCGGGAGGTCGCGCTTGACGTGCTCGACGGCGACTTCGACGAGGGCGCTGGCGATGGGGGCGTGCTCCATCTGCTCGCGGACGATCGCGGCGGTGCCGCGGACGCCGTAGAATCATGCCATCGGCGACGATCTCGAACATGATGCGCGGGTTGGCGCGGAGGTTGACGAGCGTGTGGGTGCGGTGGTCGAGGGCGAAGCGGATGGTGTGGGGGTCGATGGCGAGGGCGGAGTTCATCACCATCGTGTAGGGGGCGCCTTCGGCGTCAACGGTGGCGGCGACGACGAGGCGGCCGCCTTCGAGGTAGCGGACGAGCTCTTCGGGCATCTCGGCCTGCGGGCGGCCGCTGGCCACGCTAGCGGCGGCCTTTGGGCTTGGGCTTCGCCTTCGGTGCCGGCTTGTGCGTGGCGGGTTTCGCGGCGGGTTTGCGCGCCGCGGGCTTCGACGCGGGTTGGCGGCTGGTTTCGGTGCGGGCTTCTTCGCGGCGGGCGGCTTCGATGCGGGCTTTGCGGACGGGGCGCTTCGTCGCGGGAGGCGGGGCTGTGCGCGGGGCGGCCATGCGTGCGGAGGGGCGGCGGCCCTTGATGGGGACGGGCTTCTTCGCGGGCTGCTTCTTGCCGGGCGCGGTGTCATCGATGCCGGCGAGCGGAGGCTGTTCGGGCTCGGGCTCATCGCCGGCGGGGCCGCCGTTGCCGCCCATCTCGATGGTGGCGAGGGCGGCGACCTTATCGCCCGGCGGCGACGTTGATGACGGAGACGCCCTGCGCGGCGCGGCCGGTCATGCGGATGCTGTCCATGCGCGTGCGGATGACGATGCCGTCCTCGCTGATGACGATGAGCTCCATGCCGGAGTTCACGGTGCGGGAGGCGATGACGACGCCGGTCTTCTGCGTGATCTGGTAGTTGCGCACGCCCTGGCCGCCGCGGTTGGTGACGCGGTACTCCTCGAACGGCGTGCGCTTGCCGAAGCCGTTCTCGGTGATGCTGAAGAGCTCGTGGCCGGGAGTGACGACTTCGAGCGAGACGACCCTGCCGCCCTTCGCGAGCTTGATGCCGCGGACGCCGCCGGACGTGCGCGAAGCGGAGCGCAGGACCGAGACGGGGAAGCGGATGGCCTGGCCGTTGGAGGTGATCATGACGATCTCGTCGTCGTCGTGGACGAGTTTGGCGGCGATGAACTCGTCGCCCTTCTCGAGGTCCATGGCGATCTTGCCGTTGCGGCGGACCTCCTTGAAGTCGGCGAGCGGCGTCTTCTTCACCTCGCCCATGGCGGTGGCCATGACGAGGAAGTCCTTGTCGTAATCACGGATGGTGACCAGGGCGGTGACCTGCTCGCCGGGATCGGCATCGATGACGTTGACGAGGGGGATGCCCTTCGCCTGGCGCTTGGCATCGGGCAGGTCGAAGGCGCGCGACTGGAAGACGCGGCCGCGCTCGGTGAAGAAGAGGACGTTGTCGTGCGTGTCGCAGACGATGAGCCTGCGGACGGCGTCCTCCTCGCGGGTGACCATGCCGGTGATGCCCTTGCCGCCGCGGCGCTGGAGGCGGTAGGTCTCGAGCGGGAGGCGCTTCACGTAGCCGCGCTGGAGAGGGTGACGACGACCTCCTGGTGGGCGACCAGGTCTTCTTCAGCGATCTCCTCGGCGCCGGTCTCGAGGATCTGGGTGCGGCGGTCGTCGCCGTAGGTGCTCTTGATCTCGACCATGTCGTCGCGGATGAGGAAGTCGATCTTGCGCGGGTTGGCGAGGAGATCCTCGAGGTAGTTGATGCGCTTGATGAGTTCCTTGTACTCGTCCTCGATCTTGTCGCGCTCGAGGCGGGCGAGGCGGCGGAGCTGGAGATCGAGCACGGCCTGCGCCTGGCGGTCGCTCATGTTCCAGGGCTTCGCCATGAGCTTCTGCTTCGCGTCCTCGGCGGAGGCGGCAGCGCGGATAGTGGCGATGATCTTGTCGATGTCCTTGAGGGCGATGAGGTAGCCGAGCAGGATGTGCTCGCGCTCGCGCGCCTTCTCGAGCTCGAACTCCGTGCGGCGGCGGATGACGTCGCGGCGGTGGTCGATGTAGGCCTCGAGCATCTTCTTGAGGCCCATGGTCTTGGGCTGGCCGGCATCGAGCGAGACCATGTTGACGGCGAACGAGGACTGCATGGCGGTGTGCTTGTAGAGCTGGTTGAGGACGCTGGCGGCCTGGCCTTCGCGCCCGAGCTCGATGACGATGCGCATTCCGTGGCGGTCGGACTCGTCGCGGAGGTCGCTGATGCCGGTGATCTTCCGGTCCTTCACGAGGTCGGCGATCTTCTCGACGAGCGTGGCCTTGTTCACCTGGAACGGCAGCTCGGAGACGATGATCATCTCGCGGTTGCCCTTGGCCATCTGCTCGATGCGGGCGCGGGCCTGCATGATGATGCGGCCGCGGCCATCGGCGTAGGCCTCCTTGATGGCGTCGCGCATGACGTCGTGGCGCTTGCCTTCGTCATCGAGCTGGGAGTCCCGGCGCATGCGGTAGATGATGCCGCCGGTGGGGAAGTCGGGGCCCTTGACGATGTCGGCGAGCTCCTCGGTGGTGACGTCGGCGTTCTCGACGAGGGCGATGACGGCGTCGCAGATCTCGTTGAGGTTGTGCGGCGGGATCTTCGTCGCCATGCCGACGGCGATGCCATCGGCGCCGTTGAGGAGCAGGTTGGGGATGCGGGCCGGGAGCACGAGGGGCTCCTGGCGCGACTCGTCGTAGGTGGGATTGGTGTCGACGGTATTGCTGTCGATATCGGCGAGGAGCTCTTCGGTGATCCTCGCCATGCGGGCCTCGGTGTAGCGCATGGCGGCGGGGGGGTCGCCATCGACGCTGCCAAAGTTGCCCTGGCCGTCGATGAGCATGTAGCGCATCGAGAAGTCCTGGGCGAGGCGGGCCATGGCCTCGTAGACGGGGCTGTCGCCGTGGGGGTGGTACTTCCCGAGGACGTCACCAACGATGGCGGCGCTCTTGCGGTAGGCGGAAGTGGGGCGGATGCCCATCTCGTGGAGGGCGTAGAGGATGCGGCGCTGGACGGGCTTGAGGCCGTCGCGCACGTCCGGGAGGGCGCGCTGGACGATGACGGACATCGCATAGTCCAGGTAGGAGGAGCGCATCTCCTCCTCGATGCCCCTGTTGCGGATATTGCCGAAGCCGGAGTCAGTGGTCATTGAGGTTCAAACGTGGGTTCGGGGCGGCGTCCCGCCGCGGCCGATCTTAGTAACTAAGTTTATCAGTTCTGGGGTGGCGCGGCAATCTAACGAAGGCCGTTTCCCGGCCTGAAACGGGCCACGAGGACAGGCGGAATGTGGGGGTAGTTGGCCCAGGAGGGGGCGCCGGCGGGGCTCTTCTGCGCCGGGCGGGAAGGCGGGCTCTTCGAGGCCGTCGAGGACGAGGCCGGCGGCGAAGGCGGGGGCGAGGAGGGCCTCGAGGGTCTTGGGGAAGTACCAGTGGGGCTCGGGCTGGCCGATGATGCCGAGGCCCAGCTCGGGCTCGCGGCCGATGTAGCGGCCAATCTTGAGCGAGAAGTCAGTCGAGAGCACGCCATTGTTGTCTGCGGTCTCTGAGACGAAGACGGGGTTCGACATGTTGAAGCAGGGGTGCATGACGGAGCAGACGAAGCGCCCGTGGGGGGCGAGGAGGGCGGCGGCGGCGCGCATCATGGGGTGGAGGTCGGGGATGTCGTGGATGGCCATCGTGCAGACCATGGCGTCGACGGTACCGGCATCGGCGAGCGCGAGGAGGGCGGGCTCGTCGGTGGCGTCGGCGACGCGGAAGTCGACGTCGAGGCCGGCGGCCTCGGTGTGGGCGCGGGCTATGTCGATGAAGCTCGCGGCGATGTCGGTGGCGACGATGCGGGCGCCGGCACGGGCCATCTCGCGCGAGAACTGGCCGTTGCCACAGGCCAGCTCGACCACGCGCTCGCCGGGCTGGAGCGCGAGGAGGCGCATTTGCGCGGGGGCGACGAGGACGCGATGGAAGTCGTTGCCTTCGGCGCCGATGTAGCCGTCCCAGAAGCCGGCGTTGGCCTCCCAGATGCGGCGGACCTCGGCGGGATCGGGAGTCGTCAGGCGGGCACCTCGGCGTAGGGCGGCGCGGGCTGGTACTCCATGAAGGCCTGGACCTTGCGGGCGTCCTCGGGCGATTTGAGGAGGCCGACGAGGTAGAGGGCCATGTCGATGCCTGCGGAGACGCCGGCGGCGGTGATGACGTTGCCGTCGTGCACCCAGCGGCCCTCCTCGACGATGTCGACGTTGCCGCCGAGGTCGCGCAGCTCCTTCTTCGCGCCCCAGTGGGTGGTGGCGCGCTTGCCCTCGAGGAAGCCGGCGCGGTGGAGGAGCATGGCGCCGGTGCAGACGGAGGTGACGTACTCGGCTTCAGCGCCGGTGCGCTTGATGTAGGACACCAGCGGTTCGTGGTCCATGCCGGGGCGCGTGCCGAAGCCGCCGGGGATGCAGATGAGGTCGGGCTTCGGGGCATCATCGAAGGTGTGGTCCGTGACGACGGTCATGCCGTGGAAGGCGCGCACGGGGGAGGCCTCGGCGACGGAGTAGACGTGCCAGGAGGTGTCGATGTACTTCGCGGCCATGGCCATGACCTCGTAGGGGCCGACGAAGTCGAGCTCTTCGAAGTCAGGGAAGAGGATGAAGGCGATGTTGAAGCTCATGGTTCAGCTGTTCTCACTGAGTCACGGTCGCTGGTGCGGCCATCGGTTCGTCTAGAGTACCGCGGAGGGGCGCCGCGCTCTATCTCAACAACGCGTGTGTCAGCAAGCGTGGCTGGTCCAAGGGCGGAGGCATCCACCGCTGACTCGCGCAGAGCCCGCGGGAGATACGGCCCGCTATGGAGCGGGCCGCACAAATCCAAGCCGTAGTCGAAGCCGGCCTATCCGCGCCGGTGCCCCCGGACGCGCACGCCGGCGGCAACGAAAGAGCCACCCATAAGCATGGCCACGAGGAGAGGCAGCAGCCATCCGGCGGGGCCGCCCACGGGCTCGGGACCCGTGCCGGTGTTGGGTGCCGAGATGCCTGTCGCCGCTGCGCCAGCGGTCGGTGTCGGAGCCGGCGCTGCCGGTGCCGCGCCCGTGACCACGACCGTGCCGGTCATGGCCTGGTCAGCGTGGACAAGGCAAACATACGTGTATGTTCCCGGAGTCGTGAACGTGATCGATGCGCTGGTGGCGACGAATCCCTGGCCGAGCGCGCCGGTGTTGACAACACCCGTCCCGTTGTAGGTCGTGCCTCCGGCAGGCGCGAAGACCGCGGGATTCAGCGCGAGGAGCGGGGGGCCACTCGGCTGCGCCAACGGGTTGACAAGCGGCGGGATGTTCGAGCCGACCCCGAAGGCCACGGTGTGCGGGACGTCGGTCGTGTTCGACCATTCGATGGTGTCACCCGCCTTGATGTTGATGCTCGGCGGGAAGAAGCGCATGACGTCGGCATCGTATGCGGCCGTCGTGCTTTCGGTACCGGCGACCGCGTGATACGTCGCCGTGCCGTCAGCGTGCGGCTGAGCCGGCGCGGGAACAATCGTCGCTGCAGCGGACTCGCCCGCGGCGAGCGTGGCCTGCAGCTCCGATTGGGCGCGCGTGTCGAGCGTGGCCTGCGTGTCCGTCGTTCCGGATGAGACGACGGATACGGAGAGCGTCATACCGGGGTGGAAGAGGCAGATAAATTTGAACGTCCCGGTGGAGGGGAACGCCACGTTGAAGGTCGAGTCCTTCTGGAGGATGCCGCTGTTGAAATACTTCGTGGCATCGAACGTGGCCGTTGTGCCGGTGAAGGTGGGGTTCGAGGCCTGCGGCGAGAAAATCAGCTGCGGCGGGCCGCTGGGGCCCGGAACGATGAGCGCTGGAACCGCCATCCCTGACGGAAGGAACGTCGTCGTATGCGGCTCACTGTACGGGTTGGTGAACTTGATCGTGTCGCCCGGAGTGGATGGTGATCGACTTCGGGAAGAAGCCGTTGGCTGCGATGCTCTTCGCGCCGCCACCGACGGTTTCGTTCAACGTCGTCGCGGCGCTTGCGCCTCCCACGCTCAGTGTGACTGACGTCGCCAGCGCAATGATCGATAGGACCATGATTGTGAGTTTCAAGGTTTCCTCCCCCTTAGTCTGGCGATCTTTCCTCACGCCAACGCAATCGCGTAAAGGCTGTCGCCCCATAGGTATCAGACGCGGTCCATGATCAGATAGAGCCGTCCGGTGAGAGTTCACCCATGTTGGCTCTCGAGCATCCAACAGTCGACGTGGACACGACGCATCTGACGCGTGAAGCTCGGCGAATTCCTATGGTCGGTGACAGCGGTCATGCTGTGGAAGGCGCGGACGGCGGAGGCCTCGGCGACCCAGTAGACGTGCCATGAGGTGTCGATGTACTTGGCGGCCATGGCCATCACCTCGTACGGGCCAACAAGTCCAGCTCTTCGACAGGGAAAGAGGATGAAGGCGATGTTGGAGGTCATGCCAGTTGCACCTCAGCCGCGCGGGACCCACGTCAGTCAACAACCGCGCTTACCAGAATGGGAAACCCTTACCAAAGGTAACGAATGGTCATCGGATCCTTACAGTCAAGCCGACCGCCTGGAACCAAACTTGCTCGTCGGGGGAGTCTCGATGAAGATAACCTCGCTCGATGAATCGGCTTCTCGAATGCACCCTTCCGGGATCTGATCGCGTTCGACACACGACCTGATCCGATCCTCTAGTTCGCCCGGCGCTAGGTCACCGCTCAAGACGAACGCATATCGTGCGCGATCATGGCCTTTGACCCACATGACCTCACTCAATCTCAAGTCCGTCACGACGATGAGCGTGTCCATTTCCTCTGCATATGGATCGATTTCGTCCGGGTTCGTTTCATCAAGGTCCACCTCGAAGCTAGCGTCATCTTCGAAGAGATCGTCGCGGTGCTTAGAGTGCATGCTCCGGCCTCTCATTTGGGTGTGCCGTACCTTACGCGTCGAGGATGTCTCGCAGTGCCTTGGCGCTGTTCATGAGGAATAGTGAGCGATCAATCGACGGCTCGGCCGCGAGCACGTCGTTGACCGCAAGGCGAATCATCTCCACCGCGTCATCGATCGTCCCGAAGGCGGCGCTCTTGAAGGCAGCCTCCGGCTTCGGGCGGCGCCTCTTCTCGCCCCCAAGCTTTCGCGCGGCAGCAGCGCGTTCGGCAAGTGCGGGCTCGTGCCAAAGACATCGTTCGAAGCCGCCGACGCGAGGGGTTCGACATAGAGTCCCCCGCACCGTCATGGCTCGGCATTCATTCGAGAATAGGTTGTTCATCCGAGAAATGCTCGTCTTCCACCCGGAGGGGGTGGTCCAGAGGTCAATCATCTCCGATAGAATGCGCAGATTTAAATGGTGGATTTCGTCCAACCCTTTGACATCTCAAACTCCTGCTCGTTAAATGAGTGAAGACGATCGGCGTGGTCCGAATGCGCCGTTCGGCATCGCGAAGGAACTTGGAGTGGAACGCTCGTTAGGCGAAGTCGTCATCGGGCTGATACCGAGGAACCGTGACGGAACATTGCGCCCGCAACAACTCCCCGCGGTAGGGAGTGATCATCTCTCAGTCGAAGTCCGCGAGACTCGAGCGAGGCCGTTGTACGCACTTCTTATGGAAGTACCGCAGTTCGCGCACGAACTCTCTGTTCTATTCGAAGACTTCTCTGCTGGGCGTGCACTTCGATTTGCGGAACACTGGCGTCTCGGACGTCACGGCTTCTCCGAATCTCTTGTTCAGCCACCAGCTCTGGGCCAACGGGCGCCGAACGAGTCCGTGCTTATTGCCCGGCGGGCGCATGTGCTGCGCTGAGGAAGCCGACGCAAGGCCAACGCCTCCGCCGAGTCTGAGCCCAGACCTTCAGCGCCTTGGCGCGAGCCGCGTCTTCTTATTACGAATAGCCGGACGGCGCACCGAGGACATAGCGAGAGTCGAGGCCGAGGAGTCCGGCCGCCCGATCGTTGACGAATGGGACCTAAAGGGGCGCAGCGAGACCATCCGATCTCAAGAGCGTGCCTGGCGCCACGCACTCGGCGTCGACGGACGTCCCCGCGGTCGACCAGCCCGCTCAGGATCGAATGGGCCACGGTCACGCGAATATCCAGCTCTAGAGGATTCGCTTCCAACCTAATCTCGCACCCGAGGCTGGACGGAACAGAGATGCGGCGTGTGCTCGTTACTGAACCTCGGCTGGATAAGCAGATGCCGGACTCCACAGCTACGCGACTGGCCAAGTACCTCCGAGAGCACCCAGATGCCTCGACACTAAGCATGTCCATCTCGCCAAGGCGATCGGCTGCTCTTCGGCAGTACGTTCGCCAAATCCTGCCCGGTCGCAACGGCGGCCGACACCGGGGCAACGTCTCGAACGGTCGTGCGGGCGAATCCAAGGTCTCTCAGACCAGAGCGCGCCGGCGGCATGACCCTCGCACAAATCGGAGCCGCTGTCGCTCTGCACCCACACACCGTCGGCAAACTCTGGAAATCATTGGGGCTGCCCGCTCGGGCAGCCCCAGCGATGTCGCCGCGCGAAAAGGCGCATCGAAGCTACGAACGGCGGAAGAATCGCCACAAGGAAGTCACCGCCGAATGGCGACGGAGAAACCCGGAGCGCACACGCGAAATTCGCCGGGCGCTGCAACTCCGCTGGCGTCATCGCGTGCTGCGCCTCGTGCGATGTGTGGCGTGCGGCACGTCATTTCCATGGACGAACGCCCACAAGCAGCGCCGGCGAGCCCGCGGGACGAGGCCCGTCTGCTCAATTGCGTGCGGGATGCGCATCAACCGTCTAATCGCACGAACTCATAGTCCGCAACGGGGTAAAAAGTTAAGCCAGGCCTAAGCGGAAGACCTTGAAGGAGCGCCTCGACGCGTTCCTGAAGGCGAACCCGAACGCCCGGTCTGTAGCTTGGACCCTCACCGCCATTTTTCGCGCGCCGGAAGCCTCGTCATTGCCGCCATGATGACGTCCCTCGTAAGCGGCCCGCTCAAGACCCTTGACCTTGCGTCGTGATCGATGAAATGATGCTGCCTCGTAACCCACGACTGATTCGAATTGATCCGCAGGAGGTCCTTCAAGATGTATCAGCAACGCGTGACCGTCCGCCCGAACCCCGAAAAGGTTGCTGAAGCACGGGCACTCCTCGTGGCGCGCGCCAAGGCCACCCAGGCCAGCGGCCAGCGCGTCGCGCTGGGGGAGCTCGTGGCCGGCAAACACGCACCGGAGTTTCAGGTCATCCTGCTCTTTGACGACCTCGCGGCGTTTGAGGACCCTGCGCAAGCGCAACCAGGCAGACGCTGCGTTTCAGAAGTTCGCGACCAAGCTTGCATCCGTCTCACGTGAGCCCGTTGCCGTCGAGCTGTTCGAAGTGCTCGTGGTGATGCCGGGTCTTGAGTCTCCTCGCCGAGGCGCGCAGGGGCGGGCGCGCGAGCGAAGCGCAAGGCAACGTAGGCGGCGCGTGGCGTCAGTCGATCCGTCTGCTCGTAGGCAGGCGCCGCCTTCACGGGGTCGCCGTCGCTCTGTGCTAAGCGACAATCGGATGGACGTTGGAGGTTGTGTCCGACTGGCTTCCCGTTCAACCTGAATCTCCGCCGAGAGAACCGCCGGCAGGTCACTCGTCGGCGTCCCCGATAATCGCCACTCCCCTCGCTCGTACGATCGGGATCGATGAGAGGTGTACTCATGACCGAGATGGCGACGCCTCGAACGGTCGACAAAGCATGGATCCGCGCCGACCTGAAACAGACGCACCACGCATATCGCGAGCTCATCGGCGAGATCCCGGACGGGAAGTGGGACGCGACAAGCGGCAATCGCGCGTTCACCTGCGGCCCAGCTAGCGTGGCACATGGCCTCGGCGCTGGACTTCAGTGCCGGGCTCATCGAGGCGGCACGCGAGGGGAAGCAGACGAACGTGCCGTCATTCTGATGCCGCTCGGAAACAAGCTCAACGTACTGCGCATTCGGCGCGGCTCCAGAAAAGCGACGCGAGACTCGGTGCTCGCCGACTACGAACGACACCAAGCTCGGCTGTTCGGACTGCTCGACGACGTTACAGACGCCGAGTTCGCCATCGTGAAGACGAACTTCGCGATCACGCGATCGGTGCGCGACATGTTCGGCATACCCGTCGAGCACTTCGCGGAGCACGCACCATTGATCCGATCGGTGTTGTAAACGCCGGATAGGCGTCGGCGCTCAATGACTCAGCCCGAAAGATCACTTACCCGTCCATACTCAAGTCTCTCACCAAGAGCAATCAGATCGCGCGGACACCACTGCCCGTGGGCTTCGACTCGCCCTCCAGCACGATCCGCACACGGTCCCCACCGGGACAACGGCCCGTCAGATCGTGATCAATGAGCGGCCACGTGTGGCGGACCGGCCCGACGCTGCCGCTCCTCGAGCTTCGGAGGCTCGGCGTGCGTTGGCAACGTGGGCGGCATTCCACCAAGCTCCTGACGTGTGCGGATCAGCTGGATGAGCTGGCTGCGTGAAACAAGTCCTGCGAGCGCCTGGCCATCGAGGACGGGGATCTGCTGGACATCATGGGTTGCCATGAGCTCGAGCACTCTGTGCATGCTCTCGTGTGCAGTAACGGTGTGTAGCTTCTCCAGCGGCGTCATCGCCCTTGAGACGGGCAGGAGCGCCCACTCGTCGCGGGGGAGCAAGCGCACGTCGGCTAGTGTGATCAGTCCCATCAGGCTGCCGTTGTCGACCACGGCGAAGCAGTGTTCGTTGCTGCGCAGGATGTGGTCGTGCACCAGCCGCTCTATGCTCAGGTCCGGCGCCACCGTCTCGAATTCCCTGCGCATCGCCTCTTCGGCGGTGAGACCGCCGACTGCGGACTCAACGACGACCTGCTCGTAACTGGCGGCGGAGATGTTCCGCAGGAAGAAGCCGATAATCAGCAGCCAGACGCCACCGACGAGATTGCCGACGAGCACATAGGCGAGCCCCAGGCCCATGACCCCGTAGGCGATCCAGCCACCCAGCCTCGCCGCCGTGCGCGTCGCAAGCACGTAATCGCCGTTTCGGGCCCAGACGATGGAACGAAACACGCGACCGCCGTCTAGCGGGAACCCGGGCAACATGTTGAAAACTGCGAGCATGGCGTTGATGAG
>CAVTNG010000012.1:0-364745 GCA_963736015.1 uncultured Chloroflexia bacterium
CTTCCTGTCCAGCTCGGACATCCACATCATGCACCAGCTCGTGAAGGACAAGGAGACGGTGCTGGAGATGGCGCGTAGCATGGTGGCGCGCGCCGCGAGCTACTGCAGCGACGTCGAGTTCAGCCCGATGGACGCGACGCGCAGCGACCGCGAGTACGTCTACTGGATGCTCGAGCAGTGCATCGATGCGGGCGCGACGACGGTGAACATCCCGGACACGGTCGGCTACACGGTGCCGGAGGAGTTCGCCGAGTTCATCAACGACATCAAGCGACAACGTCAAGAACATCGACAAGGCGCGCATCTCCGTCCACTGCCACAACGACCTCGGCCTCGCCGTCGCCAACTCGCTCGCGGCGGTGCGCGCCGGCGCGCGCCAGATCGAGACCTGCATCAACGGCATCGGCGAGCGCGCGGGCAACGCCTCGCTCGAGGAAGTCGCGATGGCGATCAAGACGCGCCGCGACTTCTTCGACCTGGAGACCAACATTCGCACGCAGGAGCTGTACCGTACCAGCCGCCTGGTCTCCGACCTCACAGGCATGAGCGTGCAGCCGAACAAGGCCATCGTCGGCGCGAACTCATTCCGGCACCAGTCCGGCATCCACCAGGACGGCATCCTGAAGATGCGCGAGACGTATGAGATCATGGACGCGAAGGACATCGGCTGGCCTTCAGGCGGGGCCGAGATCGTCCTCGGCAAGGTCTCCGGCCGCCACGGCTTCAAGGCGCGGCTCGAGGAGCTGGGCTACGAGCTGACCGAGGAGGAGCTGTCCCGGGCGTTCATGGCCTTCAAGGAGCTGGCCGACAAGAAGGCCGAGATCGACGATCGAGACCTCGAGGCCATTGTCGCCGACAAGCTCCGCACGATGTCCGAGGTCTACCGCCTCGACTTCGTGCAGGTGTCGTGCGGCGACCACGCGTCGCCCACCGCGACCGTGCGGCTCATCGGCCCGGATGGCGTCGTGCACGCCGATGCCGCGCTGGGCACCGGCCCGGTCGATGCGGTCTACCGTGCGATCAACCGTATCGTCGAGATCCCGAACGAACTGACGGAGTTCCACGTCAAGAGTGTCACGGAGGGCATCGACGCGCAGGGCGAGGTGACGATCCGCGTCGAGGGCAACGGCCGCAGCTTCGTCGGTCGCGGAGCGGACACCGACATCATCGTCGCCTCCGCGAAGGCGTACATGAACGCGCTCAACCGCATGCTCGCCGTCGAGCGTCGCGAAGACACGGAGGTGCGGGCGAACCCCTGACCATGGCAAAGACACTCTCCGAGAAGATTTGGGACGCGCACGTCGTCGATAGCCCATTGCAGGAACAGGCCCGGCGGGCAGCTCTGGCTGAAGGTGGCCAGGGCGAACAGGAGGAGTTGCTCCGCGAGCGTACCGATCTCCTCTACATCGACCTGCACCTGGTGCACGAGGTGACGTCGCCTCAAGCGTTCGAAGGTCTCCGACTGGCCGGACGCAAGGTTCGACGGCCGCGACCTGACGCTTGCGACGGTCGACCATAACGTTCCGACACGGGACCGTGACAAGCCGTGGGCCGACCCGCTCTCGACGCAACAGGTGCAGACCCTGCGCACCAACTGCGAAGAGTGGGGTGTGCCGATGTTCGATGTGCGTGACCGGCGTCAGGGGATCGTGCACATCATCGGGCCGGAGCAGGGCCTGACGCAGCCGGGGATGACGATCGTCTGCGGAGACAGCCATACGTCGACGCACGGCGCCTTCGGGGCGCTGGCATTCGGCATCGGCACCTCGGAGGTGGAGCACGTCCTTGCGACGCAGACATTGAGGCAGGCCCGGCCGAAAACGATGTCCGTGGAGGTTGCAGGGCGGCTGGGACCGGGCGTGACGGCAAAGGACGTCATCCTCGGGCATCATCAATCGGATCGGTGTCAACGGTGGCATCGGGCACGTGATCGAGTATCGCGGAGAAGTGATACGCAACCTCACGATGGAAGGCCGGATGACGATCTGCAACATGTCGATCGAGGCGGGGCGCGCGCTGGACTCGTGGCTCCCGACGAGACGACGTTCGCCTACATGCGCGGCCGCCCGCACGCACCGACGGGCGAGGAGTGGGACCGTGCCGTGGAAAGCTGGGCGGCGCTTCCGAGCGACGACGATGCGACGTTCGACAGCGCGGTTGTGCTGGACGGCGCGCAGCTCCTGCCGTACGTGACCTGGGGCACGAACCCTGCTCAGAGCGTGACGGTGAACGAACGGGTCCCCGATCCGGAGACGCTACCGCCGGCGCTCCGCGAGTCGGCGCGTCGGGCGCTCGCTTACCAGGACTTGAAGCCAGGCATCCCGATCCGCGAGATCGCGATCGACAAGGTGTTCCTGGGTTCATGCACCAACGGCCGTATCGAAGATCTGCGCGCGGCGGCGAAGATCGTGGCCGGCAAACAGCTCGCCGCCAGCGTAAAAGCGATCGTTGTTCCAGGTTCCGGGCTTGTGAAGCAGCAGGCTGAGCGCGAGGGCCTGGACGCGGTGTTCACGGACGCAGGGTTTGAGTGGCGCGATGCCGGCTGTTCGATGTGCCTCGGGATGAATCCCGACATCCTGCTGCCCGGCGAACGTTGCGCGTCGACTTCCAACCGCAACTTCGAGGGCCGGCAGGGGCCGGGTGGACGGACGCACCTGGTGAGCCCGGAGATGGCCGCGGCGGCCGCCATCGCTGGCCACTTTGTGGACGTCCGGGAGGTGCTGTGATGAGACAGGTGCGGGCCGTGCGCGGGCGGGCCATCCCGCTCGACCGCGCGAACGTAGACACGGACCAGATCATCCCGGCGCGTTACCTCAAGCGAATCGAGCGGACCGGGTACGGGCCGTTCGCGTTCGAAGCCTGGCGCGCGGATCCCGAATTCGTGCTGAACAACCGGGCGTACGACGGCGCCACCATCATGCTCACACGCCAGAACTTCGGGTCGGGGTCGAGCCGCGAGCACGCCGTCTGGGCGCTCGAGGGCCTCGGCGTGCTGGCGCTTATCGGCTCATCGTTCGCTGACATCTTCAAGAACAACTGCTTCCAGGGCGGGCTGCTGACCGTCGAGTTGCCGGAGCAGGACATCGACTATCTGATGGCGCGTGCGGAGGAGCTTCCGAACTCCGAGATCATCGTCGACCTTCCGTCGCAAACCGTGAGTGTCGCTGACGGATAGTGGCAACGGCATTTCGACATCGATCCTTTCAAGAAGTATCGCCTCCTGCGGGGGCTCGACGACATCGCGATGACGCTGGAGTACGAGCCGGACATCGCCCTGTTCGAGGAGCGTCGGTCCGAAATCCTGCCGGTTACGGCGCCGCCGTAACCTGGCGCCGATTGTGAACGAAAGAGGAGGCGAGCAATGGGCTCGCCTCCTCTGTACTTAATCTGTGAAGTTTTCGTCTGTTGTGGGTCGTCTCGAGTGGCCGCTTACGCGCCGGAGTCCCACGCCTTCAGCGTTGCCGTCAGATCCATATCTTTGCCGTCGCGGTGCACCTTCAGCGTAATCTTGTCGCCGATCGACTTCGAGTCCACGTAGTTCGCCAGGTCGTCGAACGTCTTCATGTCGTTACCGTCGATGGCCACGATAACGTCGCCGGTGCCGTTGCTCGAGCCCTGCAGGCCCGCGTCGTCAGCCGCGCTGCCCTGCTCGACCGAGATCACCGCCACGCCGTGGTCCACGCCCACGTCCTTTGCGTCGGCATCGGTCAGCGTCCTGCCCGAGATGCCGAGACGCGCGTGGGTGATCGTGTCGCCGGACGTCAGCTGCGAGAGGAACTGCTTCGGCGTGTTGATCGGCACCGCGTAGGCGATACCGGCGAAGGAGTTTCCGCCGGGATTCTCGATGGCGGTGTTAATGCCGATGATTTCACCCTGCATGTTGATGAGGGCGCCGCCAGAGTTGCCGGGGTTCACCGCCGCGTCTGTTTGGAGCAGGCCGCGGATCGGCCGGCCGTCACTGCTCGAAGGAAGCGTGCGGTCGAGGCCGCTGATGACGCCCGTGGTGAACGTACCGTCGAGCCCGAAGGGGTTGCCGATCGCCGCGACGACCTCACCCACCTTCATCGCGCTCGAATCGCCGAGTTTCGCCGGGTGCAGCTCGCTGGAATCGATGTTCTTGACCTTGATCACCGCCACGTCGTCGCCAGGGTCTTTGCCGACGACGTCAGCCTCCGCCGTCGCGTCGTCCGAGAACGTGACCTGCACGGTGCTGGAGCCGTTGACGACATGGTAGTTCGTCAGAATGTGACCGTCGGTGTCCAGGACGATCCCCGAGCCGAGCCCGGTCGCCTGCTGCGAGAAGGGATCGCTTGTGTCGCCGCCGGTCGTGATCCGCACGATCGACGGCCGCACCGCGTCGTAGATCGACGTGTAGTCCCCGGCCTGAACCTGCGCGCTCGATGTGTTCTTGCTTGAACTCTGCGACGACGCGCTCGCCTGCTGCGTGGTCGACGTCGCAGCCGATGTCGAAGCCGTCGTGCTGGTCTTGGTGGATCCGCCGTCGTCCCGCGCCCAGACGAGGCCGCCCACCAGCGCCGCCCCAACGAGCACGCTGGCCACGACGACGACCAGCGTCCGTGTAAATCCCTTCATTCCCACCTCTCCTGTGTCCCCCAAACGTCAGGCCGGCGCCGTCCCGGCATCGAGCGCCGTTGCTGGAACCCGTACTCCGGCTACTCGCAGTATGGGCTGACGAGGATTCCGAGGGTACTTCAAACATGTTACGACGCCGGTCACGTCATCGATCGGCAACATCGGGGGGAACGTGAAGAGCCGCGCCTGGGCAAACGCGGCTCTTCGGGAGGGGTTGTCCGCCATCGCGGCGGACGGGCCGAGGGAGGGCTTACTGAGATCCGCCGGGTTCGCCGTCCACGACCGGTGTCGTGGTGGCAAATCTGCTGCGGGAGTTGTCCTTCGGCAGTGACACCCGAAGCGCTGAGAATCGCGACGTCTGTGGCGCAGCCTGCCGGGCTGCCGTGATCCGGTACGTGCGCTTCGTCACCTGCTCGAGTTTCGCGTCACCGCTCACGATGTTCAAGGTAAGCGCCGACCGTTATCGCGCGATTAAGAGACGTTATCGGTGCGTTAAGGTGTGTGGGTCGGATCGGCGCCCGGATGCTACCGCCGTGGGAAGCGCATGGTGAACGTCGATCCCCGCCCGGGTTTGCTCTCGACCGAGACACTGCCGCCGTGGGCGAGCACGATGTGCTTCACGATGGCAAGGCCGAGCCCGGTCCCCCCGCCGGCGCGTCCGCGGTCCGCGCGGTAGAAGCGCTCAAAGACGCGAGCCTGCTGATCTTGCTCGATACCGATGCCCGTGTCGCTCACGCTGATGAGCACGTCGTCGCGGCAGCCCTCCGCCGAGACCGTCACCTCACCGCCGGACGGCGTGAATTTTATTGCGTTCGCCACCAGGTTCCCGAGCGCATGCTCGATCCGGTCGGCATCGCCGATGACGGGCGCCGCCGCGGCGCCGTCCCGCGCCCGCAGCTTGATCCCCGCGCGGTCGGCCTGTCCGGCGAACCGCTTGACCGTCGCCGCCACTAACTCGGAGGCATCGAGCTGATCGAACGACATCGGCGCCGCGCCTGACTCGATCCGCGATAGCTCCAGCAGCTCCTCGACCAGCTGTGTGATGCGGTCGGTCTCGCGCTGGATGTGCCCAAGGAACTCGATCGCTGCAGGCCGGTCATCGATTGCGCCTTCCTGCAGCGTCTCCGCTGCTGCGCGGATGCCCGCGAGCGGCGTCCGCAGCTCGTGCGACACGTTGCTGATGAAGTCGCGTCGAACGCTGTCCAGGCGCCGCACCTCCGTGAGGTCGTGGAATACCGCCAGCGCGGCCCACGAGCGCGCGCCATCAATCGGCACGGCCGTCGCCTGTAGCCACCGCTGGTCTCGGCCGTACGGCACCACGAGCACACTCCGCTCGCCGCGCTGCGCGGCCGCCATTACCAGCTCGTTCAGATCGTGGTCGCGCACGGTCTCGATGAACTGCCGGCCGGCGGGGGTGTTGGCAGGCAAAAAGAACATCGCGCGGGCCGCGTCGTTCATGTACTCGACAGCGCCGCCTGCATCGACCGCGACCGTCGCGTCTCCGCTGGCGTTCAGCAGCGCCTCGAGCTGGGCCCGCCCCTCCGCCAGCTCGGCCACGAGCCGTTCGATGTTCTCCGCGGCAGCGTTGAGGGCTGACTCCAGCGCACCGTATTCGTTATCCGATACAGGGGTGCGCACAGTGAAGTCGCCTGCTGCGAGCGCCTCGGCCGCGCGCGTCGATCGCTGCAGCGCGCGCTGCCTCGGCAGCAGCATGAATGCAAGGACCGCGAACATCGCGACTGCGACGAAGGCGAAGATGGCCCACGCTGCGGCAGTGCCGCCGTTGCTGAGCCGGAATGCGAGCAGGGCACCACCCGCGATCGCGACGCACAGGGCCGCCACGCCGACGAAGACGCCCGCGCCGGCCCTGCTGCTATCGGACGAACTTGTAGCCAACGCCTCTCACCGTGAGGATGTGGTTCGGGCGGGCAGGGTCGGACTCGAGCTTTTCTCGTAGCCAGCGGACATGCACATCGACGGTACGGCTGCCGCCGAAGAAGTCGTAGCCCCAAACTCGCTCGAGCAACTGCTGGCGCGTGAAGACCTGGCCGGCGTTTGTCGCCAGGAAGAACGCCAGATCGAACTCCTTCGGCTTCAACGCGACCTCGGCGCCGCTCTTCGTCGCGCTGCGTCCGCGCGCATCGAGCGTGATCTCGCCAGCGGTGACCCGCGTGCGATCCTCGCTCGCAGCGCCTGACCGCGCGCCAGATCGCCGCAGCAGCGCCCGTAGCCGCGCCGTCAGCTCGCGCATCCCGAACGGCTTTGTCAGGTAGTCGTCGGCTCCCACCTCGAGCCCGACCACCTTGTCCAGTTCCTCGCCCTTCGCCGTGAGGATGAGGATCGGTACGTCTGACTCCGCCCGGATGCGGCGGCACACCTCGATTCCGTCCATCTTCGGCAGCATCAGATCGAGCACGATGATGTCGGGTCGCGCGCTTCGCGCCTCGCGCAAGCCAGCGACGCCGTCGACCGCCGACACAACATTGAAGCCCTGTTTGCGCAGGTTGTACGAGAGCGTCGAGGCCAGGCTCGGCTCATCCTCGACGATCAGGACGGTCCTCGTCGCGGTCTCGGTCGTCACGTTGAGCGGCAGCTCATGCTAGTAACGAGAAACATTGATCTCCTCAAGCTGTCCGGTGACCATGAAGATGACTCGCTCGCAGATGTTCGTCACGCGGTCGGCGATGCGCTCCAGGTTGTGCGACGTCCAGATCAGGTACGTGATGCGCTGCACATCGTCCGGCTTGCGGATCATCTCCTGGATGAGCGCGTGATACGAGGCGTCGTACAGGGCATCGACCTCATCGTCCTGGTCGCAGATCGCGCGCGCTGCGTCAGCATCGCGCTCGACAAACGCCGTCAGGCTTCGCCGCAGCATGTCGCCGGCGATGTGCGACATGTCCGAGATCTCGCTCAGCGGGCGCGGCAGAGGCTCCTCCCCCAGCATCAGGTTGATGCGCCCGATTCCCTCGGCATGGTCCGCCATGCGCTCCAGCTCGTTAGCGATAAACAGTACCGCTACCAGCACACGCAGGTCCGCGGCCATCGGCTGCTGCAGCGCGATCGTGTGGATGCACTGCTCCTCGATCGAGTAGCGCTTGGCGTTGATCGCGACGTCCTCGGCCACGACGTCGTTGGAGAGCTGGATGTCTCGCGTACGCAGCGCTTCGACTGAACGATGGATCGCCTTCTCGACCATGCTGCCCATGATCAACACTTCGTCCTGCAGCTCACGCAGCTTCTTCTCGAACAGCTCTCTCGTCATCGACGTCCTCCCCTAGCCGAAGCGCCCGGTGATGTAGTCCTCCGTCCGCTTGTCGGCCGGTGTTGTGAAGAGTGTGTCCGTCTCGCCGAACTCGACGATCCGCCCTACGCGCTCGCCGTCCGAGAGCATGAACGCGGTGTAGTGCGACACGCGCGCGGCCTGCTGCATGTTGTGCGTGACGACGACGATCGTTAGCTCGCGCGCCAATTCCGTCATGAGGTCCTCGATCTTCACCGTGGCGATCGGGTCAAGTGCGCTGCACGGCTCATCCATCAGCAGCACCGCCGGGTCGACCGCGAGCGCGCGGGCCACGCATAGCCGCTGTTGCTGCCCACCCGAGAGGCCGCCGGCGTGCCGTTTGAGCCGATCCTTCACTTCGTCCCACAGGGCGGCGCGGCGCAAGGAACGCTCGACGATCTCGTCGATTCGCGACTTGCCCCGCACTCCGTGCTGGCGTGGCCCGTAGGCGATGTTCTCGTAGATGCTCATCGGCAGCGGGTTCGGCTTCTGGAACACCATACCGATGTGCTTCCGGAGCGCCACTACATCGATGTTCGGCGCCAGGATGTCCACTCCGTCGAGGTGGACCCGGCCGCCTGTGCGCGCGTTCGGAATGAGTTCATTCATCCGGTTAAACACGCGCAGCAGCGTCGACTTGCCGCACCCGGACGGCCCGATGATCGATGTGATCGACGAACCGAAGATATCGATGTTGATGTCGGCAATCGCCCGGACGGATCCGTACGTGACGCTCACGGCCTCGGCCTTGATGACGACTTCGCGCGCGGCCGTCGCCGCTGGCTCCGGACGCGCGGCAATCGTCAACGGGAGCGGCCGCGTCCGGGTGCTCTCAGCGCTCATTCGATCGTCATCCGATCCGGCCCGTGACGTATGCTTCTGTTCGTTGGTCATGCGGGTCCGTGAATATCGTATCGGTATCGCTGAACTCGATCAGCCGCCCGCCCTCGTCGTCCTCCGCCAGCATGAACGCGGTCTGGTGCGCGACGCGCGCCGCCTGGTGCATGTTGTGCGTCACGATGATGACGGTGAACTCCTCCGCCAGCTCGCGCATCAGGTCCTCGATCCGCAGCGTTGACGCGGGGTCCAGTGCACTGCATGGCTCGTCCATGAGGATCACTTCCGGACCGACTGCCAGGCAGCGTGCGATGCACAGGCGCTGCTGCTGACCGCCAGAGAGGCTGATCGCCGGCGAATGCAGCTTGTCGCTCACCTCGTCCCAGAGGTTCGCCTTACGGAGAGCCCACTCCACCACGTCCGAGACTTCGCCGCGTCCGCGTCCCATGAGCCGCGGCCCCACGGCGACGTTGTCGCGCACCGACATCGTTGGGAAAGGATTCGGGCGCTGAAACACCATGCCGACGCGCCCGCGTATCTCCGCGGCATCGATGCCGCGTGCGTAGATGTCCGCGCCGCCCAGCAGGACGGCCCCCTCAACCCGCGCGTTCTTCGTCACCTCGTGCATGCGGTTCAGGCACCGCAGCAGCGTCGACTTCCCACATCCTGAAGGCCCGATGATCGCCGTCACCGCACGAGATGCGAAGTCGATCGTCACGCCGCGCACCGCCGCGTGATCGCCGTACCATGCGGTCAGGTTCTCGATGCGGATGGCTGGTGCCGATGCAGTCGCTGTCGCTATCTCCGACGTACCAGGCGTCAGGATCATCGCGCCCTCCGGGAAAGGATCGCCCGCGCCAGAATGCTGAGCGCCAGAACGATCAGCACGAGCACGAACGATGATGCCCACGCCTGCTCGTGCTGGTACTCATAGGGCCCGGTAGCGTAGGTGAAGATGCGCAGAGGCAGCGCGTCGATCGGCTGCAGGATCGCGCGGCTGTAGAAATTGTTACCGAGCGCCGTGAACAGCAGCGGCGCCGCTTCGCCGGCGACTCTCGCCGATGCCAGCACGATGCCCGTCATGATCCCGCTCGCCGCCCCCGGGATCACCACAGTGATGATCGTCCGCCACTTCGGCACCCCGAGCGCGTACGACGCCTCGCGCGTGATCTGGGGCACGAGCAGCAGCATCTCTTCCGTGACGCGAGCAACGATGGGCAGCATGATCATCGCGAGGGCAACGCCGCCCGCGAACGCCGAGAAGTGTCCCATCGGCAACACGACGACCGTGTACACGAAAATGCCGATTGTGATCGAGGGCACGCCAGCCAGCACATCGACGACGAACCGCACGAAGTACCCCATCCGCCCGCGCCCGTACTCCGAGAGGTACGTGCCGGTCGCGATCGCCAGGGGCAGCCCCATCACCAGCGCGAGAGCCAATAGCACGAGCGAGCCGACGATGGCGTTCTTCACACCCCCGCCCGGGATCCCCGTGGGCCCCGGATTCTCCGTCAGGAGCCCTGTCGTCAGCTCCGGTAGCCCTCGGAAGAAGATGAAAAGCAGGATCGCCAGCAGCGGCACGATGACGCCGATTCCGCACGTGATGATCGCCGCAGTCGCAGCCCAGTCGACCACGTTGCGCCGGCGTCGATGGCTGCCCGCGTGTGTCGCGATCACTCGATCACCGTCGTGTTCTGGCCCCCCGTCACCCGCCACACGAGCAGGCGCGCGAAGGCGTTGACGATGAGCGAGATGATCAGCAGCAGCAGGCCGATGTAAATCAGGGCCGACGTGTGCATGTCGTTCTCGACCTCACGGAACTGGTTCGCGATCACGCTGGCCATCGTGTACGCCGGCGAAAAGATGGAGTCCGGGATGTCTGTGCTGTTGCCGATGACGAGTGCCACCGCCAGCGTCTCGCCGATCGCGCGCGCCAGCCCGAGGATCGCCGCGCCCAGCACGCCCGACCGGGCGTACGGCAGCACGGCGATGCGGATCATCTCCCAACGTGTCGCGCCCAGCGCCAGGATGCCCTCGCGCTGCGAGCGCGGCACCGCGGCAATGACGTCTCGAGAGATCGCAACGATCGTCGGCAGGATCATGATCGTCAAGATCATCACCGCAGCGAGTATGCCGACGGTCAGCGCCGGTCCGTTCACGAACGGAACCCAGTCGAAGTAGTCGAGGAGAAACGGCCCGAACGTGTGCTGGATCCACGGCCCGAGCACGAACACCCCCCACAGCCCGTAGACGACGCTCGGGATCGCCGCCAGCAGCTCCACCATGTACGACACCGGCACGCGGATCCACGGTGGCGCAAACTCCGTCAGGAAGAGCGCCGCTCCGACGCCGATGAACGTCCCGAAGATGAGTGCCAGCAACGAGGTGATGACCGTGCCGGCGATGAACGGCAGAGCGCCGAACTGTTCCTTCGGCGGGTTCCACTCCGTTGACCAGATGAAGCTCAGCCCGAACTTGTTGATCGCGGGCCACGCTTCTGTGGTCAGCGAGATGATGATTGCCGCTACCAGCAGCACTACCCCGGCCGCGATGATCGTCACAGTGCCCCGGAAGAGCCACTCACGGGGATCGAACGCGGCCAGCAGGCCGGAGCGGCGCTGTATGTCGTCTCGCAGGCGGCCCTGGGTCAGTTGCATCGCGTCTACTATATGCCGCTAAGCACAAAGACGGGCGATAGAGTCGCCCGTCTTTGTGACTACGGTTTGGTGATTCAGGACCCCTGCAGGAGCGGCTGTCCGTTGTTCGTGATGTCGGTAGTCAGCGTCTTCTCCACGCTCGTTACGACGTCAGGCGGTAGAGGAGCGTAGTACAGCTCGGTCGTGGTCTTCTGCCCGTCGTGAATCGCCCACCAGAGCATGTCCACCAGCGCCTTCCCCTTCGTCGCATCCGTCTGGTTCTTGTACAGCAGGATGTATGTAAAGCTGCTGATCGGGTAGGCCCCCGGGTCTGGCGAGTCTGTGATGCTCGTCCGGTAATCGGCGCCGAGAGTCACACCCTGCGCCGCCAGCGACGTCGATTCGGTCGTCGGCTCGATGTATGACCCGCTCTTGTTCTTCACGAGGCCGATGGGCAGGTTGTTCGTCTTCGCGTAGACGAGCTCGACGTAGCCGATCGCGTTCTTGTTCTGCTTCACCTGCTGTGTGACGCCGTCGTTGCCCTGCCCGCCCAGGCCCAACGGCCAGTCCGGGTTCTTGCTCGTTCCCACCTTGTCTTTCCAGTCCGCGCTCGTCTTCGTCAGGAAGTCCGTGAACACGTAGCTCGTCCCGCTTCCGTCAGAGCGGTGGACCACGACGATCTCGGCGTCTGGCAGCGTCACACCGGCGTTCTGACCGGCGATCGCCGGATCATTCCACTTCGTGATCTCGCCGAGGTAGATTCTCGCGATGGTGTCTCCGTCGAGCTTCAGCGGCGTGGTCACTCCGTCAACATTCCATGTCATCACCACCGAACCCAGCGTCGTCGGGATGTGCTGGATCCCCGGTGCTTTGCTCAGCTCGTCGTCGCTGAGCGGTGCGTCGCTCGCGCCGAAGTCGACCGTCTTTTCCGTGATCTGTTTGACGCCGCCTCCCGAGCCGATGGCCTGGTAGTTCACCTGCACGCCGGGCGCGACGTTCTTGTTGTAGTCCGAGAACCAGCGCGTGTAGAGCGGGTTGGGGAACGTTGCCCCCGCTCCGGTGAGGTTCGCCTCGTCGTCCTTGCCCACGTTTGCCGGGATTGTGCCGGTGCTTCCCGTCGACGTCCCGGCCGATGTGGCGCCGGACGTCGGCTTCGCTGCCGCTGTCGATGTCTTGTCCTTGTCGCTCGTGCCGCCGCCACACGCCGCCAGGACCAGCGCCGATCCTGCCAGCAGGGCTACGCACGCCCCGAAGAACCTCCCGTTGCTCCACCGTCTTGCCTTCAAGTTGTCGCAACTCCTTGCTGCCGCCCGCCGTGGGCCGTCCTGGACTCCTCGTCTCCGTCATCGCAGCCTAGGTCGGCGTGATTAACGTGTGATTAACGTCGATTAACGGATGGACAACCTGCGGCGCCGCGCGATCCCAAGTTGTTAACGTAAGCCGCCCGAGTTCTCCAACCGACTCGGTTCGGCCGGTACGATGACGCGGAGAAAAGGTGCATGGAGACATGAAGCGCCTGGCCCTCCTCGGGAGCCTCATTGCCGCCGCGCTGCTCGCGGCTGCATGTCCGCGCGCGAACGGATACCGTGGCGTCGTCGTATTCCCGAATGCGCGCTTCTCGCAGATGCTCGACATGCGCATGGTGCCGGGCGCCGGCGACACAGCCGTCGTCGTCTCGAAGGACGGCGTCGTGCGGCGCTTCGACCTCAGCTCTCTCCTCGCCGGCAGTCACCTTCCTCGATATCCACGACCGCATCATCCCGAACCCCGGCGAGGAGGAGGGGCTCCTTGGCCTCGCCTTCTCGCCCGACTACGCAGCGAGCGGCAAGTTCTACGTGTACTACAGCGCCGGTTCGCCGCGCCGCGCCGTCGTCTCGCGCTTCATCGCCCGCGGCAATATCGGCGATCCCGCCTCCGAGCGCGTGCTGCTCGAAATAGGCGAGCCGTTTGCGAACCACAACGGCGGCGCGCTCGCCTTCGGCCCCGACGGGATGCTGTACATCGGCGTCGGCGACGGCGGTTCGGGAGGCGATCCGATGGGCAACGGCCAGCGCCTCGACACGCTGCTCGGCAAGGCCCTCCGCATCAACGTTGCCGGCGATGGCGGATACACCATCCCGGCCGACAACCCGCTCGCGCGCGGCGGCGGCCGTCCTGAGATCTGGGCCTATGGCCTGCGCAACCCATGGCGCCTCTCCTTCGATGCCGTTACCGGCCAGCTCTGGGCTGGCGATGTCGGGCAGGATCGGTGGGAAGAGGTGGACCGTATCGTTCCCGGCGCCAACTACGGCTGGAACACGATGGAGGGTGCGCACTGCTACCCGCAGGGCGCCGCCTGCTCTGTCCGCGGCCTCCTGCCGCGCGCCGAGTACAGCCACGATGACGGCTGCTCCGTCACCGGCGGCTACGTGTACCGCGGCCATGCGATGCCGGAACTGCAGGGCTGGTACGTCTACGGTGACTTCTGCTCCGGACGGGTCTGGGCCGTCGATGCCGCAATGAACTCAGGGGCGGCGATCCCGCTTGCGGATACGGGCGCCAGCATCACGTCGTTCGGGCAGGACAACGACGGCGAGCTGTACATAGTCACGTTCGACGAGGGCATACTGAAGCTCGTGCGGAAGTGACCGCGGTCCCCGCTACGAGGCGCAGTTCGCGGCCAGGCTTCCGAGCGCGGTGATCCGCCGGCCCATCACCATCGCATCGACGAAGCCGTTGGTGCAGTAACCGATCGAGATCCCGGTGACCGGGTCGCCCCAGGCGATCTGCCCGCCTGCGCCGCCGTGACCGAAGGCCTTCCCGGAGCACGTCCGGCCAAAGCCGCGGTAGACCGCGTAGCCGTCGTCGCCGGCGACCACGACGGCGAGCGCGCGGTTCGTGTTCACGTTGAGCTTCGGGTCCAGGTACTTCAGCGTCTCGATCGATGTGGTTCGGGCGCGCCCGGACTTTCGTCGCGAACTCGATCGTCTCCGCCTTCATGATGCGCGTGCCGGATGCCGTCACGCCGCCGTTGATCAGCGGCTGGTAGAACAGCGCCATCGACGCCGCCGATGCGACGCGCCCGCCGCCCGGCACGCCCGCTTCGCGCACCTTCGGCTGGTTGAAGCGCAGGATCGCTTCGGGCGTCACTTCGCCCCAGCCGCCGGGCGGCGGCACCGGCTCGCTCATGTAGCGCACGTCGGCGACGCGATGCTGCTGCTCGGGAGGGCAGCCGACGAACAGCTCGTCGAGCCCCATCGGGCCGGTGATGCGCTCGCGGATGAAGGTCTTGTAGCCCGCGCCGCCGCGGCGGTAGATGATCTCCGACAGCACCCAGTGCATCGAGGTCGCGTGGTACTCGTAGCGGGAGTCCACGGGCCAGTTGAGCCGCCACTGCTGGAACGCCTGGAGCAGCGCCTCGCGGTCGCCCCACTTGTCCGCCGCGAACGGCGCGAGCGGGAACCCGCCGGCGTGGAGCATCAGCGTCTCGACGTCGATCGCGTCTTTCCCGTTCGTGCCGAACTCGGGGATGATGTCGGCCACCTTCTCGTCGAGCCGGAGGTCGCCGGACTCGAAGAGCAGCCAGACTGCGGCGGCGACGATGGCCTTCGTCGAGCTGAAGACGTGGTACAGGGTCTCGTCGGTGGCGGGCTTGTCGGCGCCGCCCTGGACGGCGCTGCCGTAGGTGCGCATGCCGGCGAGCTTGCCGTGGCGGGCGACGGCTATCTGCGCGCTCGGCAGCGTGCCGTCATCGACGTCGCGTTTGGCGCGGGCGAACACCGCCTCGAGCTTCTCGCTCTCGATCCCGAGGGACTCGGGCTTCGATGCCAGGTGGGTGGTGTCGATGGTCATGGACGGCTCCTTTCGCGCTCGACAAGCTTACGGCGATGGGGGGTTATGCGCTGCCCCGACAGCGCGCTCTGGCGGGCTCTGATTGAGGTGCTGAATTTGCGCCGATCGCATTTTTTCTGATTGGACTAGCTTCGGAACAACCATGGCCGTTTGATTGTCTGGCCGGCGGCCCGGCGTTCCGGGCGGGCGGGAACGACGACGGGAGCTGATGCGAGCCATGACGCGATGGTATCGGGTGGGGGCGGCGATCTCACAGCGGGAAGCGGCGCCCGGAGCCGCCGGGCGCGGGCGGCGCGGGCGCTATCGCAGGAGCAGAATCAGGGCGGCGATGACGCCGTAGGTAATGACGGTGATGCGGAGCCAGCGCCGGCCGAGGCGCCGGGCCACGCCGACACCCGCGTAGCCGCCGATGATGGCGCCGACGGCCATGACGGCGACGGCGGCCCACTGGACGGGACCGAAGAGCGCGAAGTAGACGACGGCGACGGCGTTGATGATCAGCGAGAGCATGCCCTTGAGGGCGTTGGAGTGCTGGATGTCATCGGGGAGGAGGATGCTGAGGAAGGCGAGGATGATGATGCCGAGGCCGGCGCCGAAGTAGGCGCCGTAAATCGCGAGCACGAAGACGGCGACGAGCAGGGCGGCGGGCATGTGGTCCTGGTGCTGGGAGACGAGGCGGTGCCGCGCGGCGAGATCCGTGAGCTGATCCTGAAAGGCCATGAGGGCGCAGGCGAAGAGGATGAGGAAGGGCACGATCCGGTCGAAGACCGATGCCGGTGTCGCGAGCAGGACGACGGAGCCGACGAGGGCGCCGAAGACGCAGGGCGCGAGCAGCTTGAGCAAGCGGCGGCGCTGCAGCCGCAACTCCTCGCGGTAGCCGAAGGAGCCGCCGACGTAGCCGGGCCAGAGTGCGACGGTGTTGGTGACGTTCGCGGTCTTGGAGCTGAAGCCGACGGCGATGAGGGCGGGGAAGCTGATGAGCGAGCCGCCACCGGCGACGGCGTTGATCGCGCCCGCGACGAGGGCCGCGATCCACAGCCAGACGTACTCGATGGCGTCCATTGCGGGGGATTGTCACACAGCGTCCGTACCGGCGCGAGAATGGCGATGAGGACCGGTTGCGGCGACAACACGTCTGCCACGAGCTGCGCCATGACGACAGAACCCGGCCTCGTGCTAGCCGAGAGTGTCAAGCCTCCAGCCAACTGGGTCGCGGGCCATTCGTTATCCTACGGAGCGAGAGGGGAGCTATGCGAACATTCTTGTATTGGTTGTGGCCATGGCTCGCGGCGGTCTTCGTGTTCTTCGTGATAGCAGCCGTATTGCCGCCCTTCACGTGGTGGATTAGAACGCCCCTGTTGCTGTTCCTTACACTAGTCGCTTGGTTCGTTATCTGGGCCATCAAGACGAACATCCAGCACCGCAGGTTCATGGAGAACCTCGGGCGGGACGACTACGGCAAAGGGTCTTAGTTGGCCGAAAAGTTCGCATCCATGTTCGCGGCGCACTTCACCAACTTTGCGAAGATGAAGCCGCTGATGGGCAAGCCCTACATGATGACGGGCACGTTGTTTGGCTCGTTGTCATTCATGTTCCAGACCGGTGCTATCCTCGGTCACTATTTCGGGAGGCGTGGTGACGGTTTCTTCTTGGCCTTCGGCGTCGAGGGTGACCATCAGGCCCAAGGTTGGGCGCTCATCGTCGTGCAAATGCAGCGTAACGTAGTGCCGTTTCTCGAAAAGGTGAAGACGTTCAACGATTTGGTCATCGAGAGTGAGCGGGTCAGACGCTACAAGGACACCGGCCCCGAGGACACGTTCATCATGCGCCAAATGCAACAGAAGGTGAAGCTCGATGTCGCCTACGAAGAGAACCTCGAATGGCTATTGATGGGCGCTGCGTTCGGCGTGGCATACCCCGATGCAGTTGTCGCGCTATACAACCAGTCTCATGCTCCGTTCGATGCCGAGAAATGGAAGAAGTTCCACGATGCTGGCTTGCACATCCCGGAAGCCCAAGAGGTCATCCCGTGGGATGAACAGAGCCAGAATGATGTGCAGATGTTTACCGAGTACGTTCATCTGAACTGCCCCCAGTACGCCGAGGCACTAGGGATATAACTGCCCGTGATTTTCCTTGCCGGGTTCGCGTGGCTGATTGAACGCCTCTTCCGGCTTGTCGGCGTGGACAAGCACTACGCCCAAGAGAACGCCGTCGCTCTAGGTGCCGCTATCGTTCCCGGTGCAATCGTCGGCCTCATCGCGGGCCTATTCATCCTCGGTGTCACGGTGGGATTAATGAGACTGTTTTTCGGTTTCGATACCGATGACCACACCTATCGCGCCTTCATGTTCTGGTGGTTCACAAGCTCGGTCATCATCGGTTACCTGTTCATGGTCTGGTACATCTGGCGTCAGCGTAAGGAACCACCAAAGAAGGAACCCACCACATGAACCAAGAACCTGTCTGTGTCTGTGGAGAAGAACTCAACCAGTCGATTGTCTTCAAGGATGACGACGTGAAGTCCTGTCCCAACTGCTCGGTTGAGGCGGGACGGCATGTCTTCTACACGTATGAGGACTTCGGCTACCGGCTCGATGGGAAGTACGTGCAGTCGTGGTGTACCGCGTGTCGGAGCCATGAGGCCAAGACCACGCCGTTCATGGAGTGCTAACCCCGTGAGTCGCTGGCTTACCTACTCCAACTTCTACTGGGCCACCTACTTCACGGTGCTGGTTGTTCTCGTTTGCATGGGTGTCTATGGACGGGCAGCCGACGAGTCCACGGTCTGGTTCATCCACGCCCCCTTCGAGTTAGCCGGGATGCTCATCACGCCCTACATCGCGTGGCTCATCTGGCAGCACGGGCAGAACGAGGCCAAGAAGGAACCCGACCGGGAGAAGGCCATCGCAGCAGCTTCGGGCTTTGCCCTCGTCGCTGGACTGTTTGTGGCCCTGATGGTCTTCATATGGTTAGCCGCCCCACTAGATGAAGGTGGGGCAGACCAGGCGACGTGTACGCAAGGCGTTGACTGCTAACAGTCGGAACTCTCCCCCTGTTTGGCTCTGCCGACCATCTAGGCATGGACATCAACCGTTGGGGCAAGCGGAAGGGGATGGCTCTCGGCGTGACCATCCATGTCGTGGTCATCGCCCTGATTGTCTCGGCGTTCGTATGGTCTGGCCGATACAGCGACGGGTCAGCGGCCAGCGGCTCATCCTGTAACGCTGACTGTCAATACGACCTCGACCACGCATGTGACGGCACCAACAACGGATACGCCTACGACGAGTGCTAGGGCTTCCGCTTCTTCCCCCGTAGCTTGAACCCCCACGCGCTGACATCCACCTCTTGGAACACGAGGATAGACAGCACCACGACGATGAAGATGGCGACGACTCCCACTACCTGTATGTCTGGCATCTACCCACCGTCTCTTCTGTC
Source organism: uncultured Chloroflexia bacterium (assembly GCA_963736015.1). Lineage (GTDB taxonomy): Bacteria > Chloroflexota > Dehalococcoidia > DSTF01 > JACRBR01 > CAVTNG01. Next base: position 18,628 of record CAVTNG010000012.1, read on the forward strand.
TTAGGGAATCATCTAGGTGAACCATCGCAAATAGGGGAATACCCTATAGATTGGCGCGTTCCCGACGTGATACCGCACCTTGATCACATACAGGTAAAGGGAACACTGGGGCCGGTGACTAGATATAACCGGGTAAGTAGGCGGCCGAATCTCCCCACCCGAGATTCAGCGGCTTCGGATAGTGGGACAATAGCTACGAATCCCCCCGGCACTCAGGCCTGATAGCTCCGGTCCCCAACCCCGCCATGCACAGGTAGCGGCGGGCCCGAGGAGCCTAGGAGGGTCGCTAGGAGAGCGGCTCTAACTGCGCCAGATCGTCGAGCGCGTCACCGTGATCGAGTCGACGTACCCGCGCCTGCTGGTCCTCGGCCGGCGATGGCGTCCGTTGCGCGGGGTTTTCACACAGCGCCGGTACCGGCGCGAGAAGCGCGGTCACGACCGGCCGCGGCGGCGCCGCGATCAGCAGGATCTGATGCCGGGCCAGCCGTTCGAGGCTATTGCTTACTGACGGCGGTCGCTCGAGTGCGCATCGGCAGGCTCGAGACGCCGCGGAGGAACGGCGACTGGACGCGTGGGGGCGGAGTGTCGTCCGTGCGGGCGAGTTGGGGCATCCGCCGTAGCAGCTCTTCATAGGCGACGCGCGCCTCGAGGCGTGCAAGCGGCGCACCGAGGCAGAAGTGGATGCCGTGCCCGAAGGCGAGATGCCCCTGGGCGTTGCGCCGCACATCGAAGCGATCGGCGTCCGGGAAGCGGCGCCCGTCGCGGTTCGCAGAGGCAAACGAGGGCATCACCTGCGACTGCGCCGGAATGCGCGTGCCGCCGATCTCCACCTCCTGCAGCGCGAACCGCGGCAGGAACTGTACGGGCGAGTCGTAGCGGAGCGCTTCCTCGACCATGTTCGGGATCAGCGAGGGTTCCTCGCGCACGAGGGCGAGCTGGTCCGGATGCGCGAGCAGTGCCAGCATCGCATTGCCGATCAGGTTGGTCGTCGTCTCGTTGCCCGCGATGAGCAGAAGGATGCAGAACGAGATCACCTCGTCGCCCGTCAGCGGGTGCTCGCCGGTCTCGGCGCGGACGAGCGCGCTCACGAGATCATCACGCGGCTCGGCACGGCGTCGGGCGACGATCTCGTCGAAGTAGTCGATCATCTCGTCCATCTCGCGCTGGATGCGCGCCCGCTCCTGGGGAGGCATCTGGTCGGTGGTGTCGGTGACCGTCGCCGTCGACCAGCGCTTGAAGTCGTCGTGGCGGTCGGGGTCGATCCCCATGAGCTCGGCGATGACGGTAACGGGCAGCGGCACCGCGAGGTCGCGCATCAGGTCGAACTCTTCGCCACGCCTGGCGATGCGCTCGAGGAGGTCGGTCGTGATCTCCCGGATCCGGGGTTCGAGTGCGGCGACCATGCGCGGCGTGAAGGCGGCGCTGACGAGGCCGCGCAGCCGCGTGTGCTCCGGCGGGTCGGCGTTGATGACGGTCCGCTGCTCCTTGCCATGCACGAGGAAGTTCACCCCGTTCGTCGACGAGAAGACGTCCGGGCGCTTCAGCATCGCGGCGACGTCTTCGTAGCCGAGAACGAGGTAGACGCCGAAGGGCTCGAAAAAATATGGCCCTCCCGCTTCACGCAGGCGCGCCCACGACGGGTACGGATCCTCGCGGAACTCATCGCTGAAGGGATTGAACTCGACCATCACGCCTCCTGTCCGTCCAGGCCATTATCGTGGTGATCAGAGCCGTGCGCGGGGTCCCAGGGTTGCGGATTTCGAAAACCTGTCGCGCGCCGAACGCCTCAGCTGAGCTGCTCGGCCAGTGCGACGATGATGCCTTCGGGGCCGCGGACGTAGCAGAGCCGGTATTCGTCCGCGTACTGCGTCACGTCGCCTACCAGCTCGGCGCCTCGGGACTGCAGGCGGGCGAGGACGCCCTCGATGTCCTCGACGGCGAACATGATGCGACCCATACCGAGCCGGTTCACGGGCGCGTTCGGCTCGCCGGCGATTGCGGGCGGACTGTGGAACTTGCTCAACTCAAGGCGACTGTGGCCGTCAGGAGTACGCAGCATCGCGATGTCGCTTCGCACACCTTCGAGCCCGATGGTGCGATCCACCGACGCCCCCTCGACGGTCGTCTCGCCCTCGAGCTCCAGCCCGAGTTCTTCGAAGAACGCGATCGCGGCCTTGAGGTCGTCGACAACGATACCGACGTTATCCATCCGAAGTACGGTCAACGCACACCCGCCTGCGTCCGCTCGGTCACGTTGCCGAATGTGATGACCGGTAGTTCGGTTCTCATCGCGTGGCCCTCTCCGATTGCCATGGTACGGCGTCTCACGCGTGTGCGCCCTGACACCGTAGTTGGACGCGCTCGCTGCGTCGTCGGCAAGAGCGTCGCAGGCTCTTTCGATTGCGTTTCGGTACGCGGTGCGCACCACAAAGCATCGGATCGCTGCGCGGACGAACGCGGAGGTCCGCCCCGACGGCCACCCGGGCATCAGCACATCGAGCAGCTACAATTCCGGACACGAGGTGTGCCATCACTGCACACATGCGGTCTGACGGGCCAGAGTATCGACTGCGAGTCCTTCCGCCATGCCTGATGCCATGACCAAGCAACAACTCCTGGACGCACTCCGCGAGAGCGGCGACCTGGCCGAGTCGAAGATCCGCGCCGTCCCGGAGGACAGGCTCCAGGAGGGTCGATACGAGAGTGGCTGGAACGGGCGCCAGATCCTCGCGCACATTGCGGCGATCGAGTGGACGTACCCGCGTCTGCTGGACCTCGGGCGCGAGGCATCGGATGCGCCTCTGCCCGCGCCTTCGACTGAAGTGAAGCGCACGGCACCGCAGGAAGCGCCGGGGACGCCAACGCGCACGATGCAGGGAGGCGTGAACGGGTACAACGAGCGCCAGGTCGAGAAGCGCGCGGCCGCCAGCGTGGACGATCTGATCGGCGAGTTCCGCAAGAACCGCGACGCACTGATCGCCGCGGTCGAGGCCGCCGACGATGCGCTGCTGGCGAAGGAAGTGCGCTCCGCGGGCGGCGTGACGGGGGCGCTGTCGGCAGTGGTCTACGGACTGGCGGTGCAGCACACGCTCGGGCACGCGAGCGACCTGACGGGGGAGCGGCTTTCGGTCTGACTTGACTCGCCGCACGCGGTTGAGGTTTGCCCACGATCGCATCATGGCTGCCTGATATCCTGAGACAGATTTCACAATCCGCGAGGTTCGATGGCCCTGGACATCTTTAACCGCCGCGCGAAGGAAGACCGCGAGCGTTACGGCGAGCGCCTGCCGCCCGGCCAGAAGCTCACCGACGGCTGGCCGGTGCTTCACTACGGCGGCATCCCGAGCATCGATCTTGCGACGTGGAAGTTCTCGATCATCGGACTCGTCGAGGAGGAAGTGCACTTCACGTGGGACGAGTTCATGGCGCTGCCGCAGACGACGCTGCGGTCCGACATCCACTGCGTCACGCACTGGAGCAAGTTCGACAACGACTGGACGGGCGTGAAGTTCAGCGACCTGATGCAGCGGGTGAAGCCGAAGCCGGAAGCGAAGCACGTGATGCAGCACAGCTACGGCGGCTACACGACGAACGTGTCGCTGGCGGAGCTGATGGACGAAGACGTGCTCTTCGCGCACAGCCACAACGCCGAACCGCTGGCGAAGGAGCACGGCTGGCCGCTGCGCACCATCGTCCCGAAGCTGTACTTCTGGAAGAGCGCGAAGTGGGTGCGCGGGCTGGTGTTCATGGACGACGAGAAGCCGGGCTTCTGGGAGATGTACGGCTATCACATCCACGGCGACCCGTGGACGGAGGAGCGGTACTCGTAGCATGGCTGAGCTGGACCGCACCGACCGCGAGATCCTCAACGCGCTCCAGGGCTCGATCGAGCTGGTGGAGGAGCCGTACGGGCCGATCGCGGCGTCCGTGGGCATCACGGAGGAAGAGCTGCTGCGCCGCGCACAGGCGATGCGCGATGGCGGCGTGCTGCGGCACCTGAGCCCGATTTTCGATGTGTTCCGCATCGGCTACAAGAGCGCGCTGATCGCCTTCGTCATCGAGCCCGAGCGGCTCGACGAGGCGGCGGCGGTGGTGAGCGCGCATCCGGGCGTGAGCCACAACTACGCGCGCGAGCATCGCTTCAATCTCTGGTGCGTGCTGGCGATCCCGCGCGAACGCGACTTCGATGCGGAGGTGGCGGACATTGCGCGGCGCGCGGGGGCGGTGACGTACAACATCCTGCCCGCGCTGAAGCTTTTCAAGATCGCCGTGAACTACGACATGGTGGGGCAGAAGACGGACTCGAAGCCGGCGGCGGCGCGCCCGAAGGCGGCGCGGCGCGCGCTCACGGACGAAGATCGCGCGATCATCCGCGTCTGCCAGGACGACCTGCCGCTCACGACGCACCCGTGGCGTCCGGCGGCCGAACGGCTCGGCATGACCGAGGCTGACCTGCTCGACCGTCTTCGCGGGCTGCACGACGAGGGCATCCTGCGCCGGTTCGCGGCGGTGCTGCGGCACCAGGAGGCAGGGTTCGAGGCGAACGGCATGGCCTGCTGGCGCGTGCCGGAGGCCGACATCGAGCGCGTGGGGGAGCTGCTGGCTGCCGATACGCGGGTGAGCCACTGCTACTGGCGGCCGACGTTCCCGGACTGGCCGTATCCGCTCTTCTCGATGGTGCACTGCGAGTCGCGGGACGACGTCGCGGCCATCGTCGGCGATCTGTCGGAGAAGACGGGGGTCAGCGACTACGAGATCCTGTGGAGCGCGCGCGAGTTCAAGAAGGAACGCGTGCGGTACTTCATCGAAGACGACGCGGCAGTCACCGCTCGATAACCAGACGCCCCGCATCTACCTGCGGTCTCACTTTCGGCACCACGCCGGCGGCCGGGTAGCCGAGCACGACGAACGCTTGGGCGACGTAGCCTTCCGGGAGCGAGAGGGCGTCGCGGGCGGCCTCCGGCGCGAACAGGGGCGCGGAGATCCAGTACGACGCCAGGCCGAGCGCGTGGGCGGCGAGCATCATGTTCTGCATGCCGGCGCCGATCGACTGCTGGGCCATCGCCCACTCGTTGCGGGCGCGGCGGTCATCGGGCCAGTCGCGCAGGCCCTCGTGCGTCAGGCACGCGAGCACGAGCGCGGGCGCGGATGTGATCTGGCGCCGGGACTTCGCGAGCAGCTTCGAGATCAGCGCTTCGTCGTGGCCGTCGCGCTCGAGATCGATGCGCCATGCCGCGCCCATCGCTTCCGCCAGCGGCTCGCGGCGTGACGTCGAGACGATGACGTAGCGCCACGGCCGCGTGTGATGCGGGGCGGGTGCGAGGCAGGCCATTGCGATCGCTTCGTCGAGCAGATCGCGCGGGACGGGCCTCGGGTCGAGTTGCCGGAGGGAGCGGCGGGTACGGATGGCTTCGAGCGCGTCCATCAGCCGGCCTGGCCGGCGGCGTAGTGCGCGCGCGCTTCGAGCCAGCCGGCGGTGGCCGCGCCGACGCGCATCGACGCCATGGCGGCGAGGTCGGCCTCGGAGTCGACGTCGAAGGCGAGGCGCTCGCACTCGAGCTCGATGACCTCGATCCCGGCAGCGTGCGCGGCCTCGCGATGCGCATCGCCGCTGTTGGGGCCGAAGCGCATCGGAAGAGCTTCCGGCGGGCGGAGGGCGAGGGCGTTCGTGCCGTTGTCGCCGGAGCGCACCAGCACGGCGCGCGGGGCATCGCCGGCGAGTGCATCGACAACCGCGCGTACGTCATCGGCGCGGACGGCGGGCACGTCGGCGGGGAAGATGACCAGCTCGCTGACGGCGACGCGGCGCGAGAGGTAACGCTGCCCGAAGGTGAGGCCCTCGTTGAGGCCGCCGCCGAGCGTTGCGGGCTCGGCGAGCGGTTTCGCGCCGTGCTCGCGCGCGTGCCAGAAGACCTCGCTGTCGCTGCTGATGACGGAGATGACGTCGAAGCAGCCGCTGTCGCGGCAGGCGCCGATGACGTCGGTGAGCATCGCGAGGGCCAACTCGGAGCGCTCGCGCTGGTCGAGGACGCCGGCGAGGCGCACCTTGGCGCGGGCCAGCTCTTTCATGGGAATCAGTGCTGCGCGCATCGGGTCATTGAACCGCGCCGAGGGCGGCTGCGGCCAGTGCGCGCTTCTCGGCCGGGCCGCGCATGATGGTCTGGGTGACGACGCATCGCACGCCGGTCGCCTCGACGGCAGGCGCGAGGTCGCGGTCCTCATCGTCGATGACGAGCACGTCGAGGAAGTCGCGATACGCCTCGGCCACGCCGACCGCCGTCGGTGTCATGCCGAGCGACGCCATCATGCGGTCGGCGGGGCCCTTGATCGTCTTGCCGCCGATGATCGGGCTTACGGCCACGACCTTCGCGGCGGTCTCGCGCAGGGCATCGCGCACACCGGGTACCGCGAGCGGCGGGCCGATGCTGACGACGGGGTTGCTGGGGGCGATGGCGATGACATCGGCGGTGCGGATGGCATCGATGACGCCGGGTGCGGGCGTGGCCTCGTCGGCGCCGTCGAAGCGCACGGCGCGCACGTCGTCCTCCGTGCGGCGTTTCACGAAGTACTCCTGGAACGCGAGCGCGCCGGCGTCGGTCTCGACGCGCGTACGGACGGGGTCGTCGGAGACGGCGAGGATGCGCAGTTCGAGGCCGAAGGCGGCGGCGACGGATGCGGTGGCTTCGGAGAGGGTCTTGCCCTCGCGCAGGAGGCGCGTGCGGTGGGCGCAGGTCGCCATGTCCTGGTCGCCGAGGTTGAACCAGGTCTCGTAGCCGAAGCGGCGTAGCGCTTCGAGGGCGTGAAAGGTCTCGCCGGTGAGGCCCCAGCCCTTCTCGGCATCGACGGCGCCGGCGAGCGTGTAGATGACGATGTCGATGTCCGGCGAGACGTGCAGTCCGAAGAACTCGTCGTCGTCGCCGATGTTCGAGATGACGGTGACGTCGCGCTGGGGGACGATCTGGATCACGCCTTCGAGGAAGCGCGCGGCGCCGACGCCGCCGGCGAGCACGGTGAGGTTCATGTGCGGAGCAGCTCTGCGAGCCGCTCATTCGAGATACCGGCGTCGCGGAGAATCCCCGCCAGCGTCCCGGGCGGGACATCACGGTTGTGCATGGCGACGGTGATCACGAGCGGATGATCCGGCTTGCGCAAATGCACGTGACTGCCGCGCTGGCGCGCAACGATCCAACCGTCGTGCTCCAGCGCACGGACCAACTCACGAGGTCTTACCGATGGTGGGCGCGGGCTCAACTCGACGAGGGAACAGGTATGGTCACCTCGACGGACTCGTGATCGAGAATCGGGATATCGTTCGCGCTCGCGACTTCGAGCCAGCCTTCGATGGCCTCGCGGATGTTCGCTCGAGCCTCCTCTTTGGTGAGGCCAAAGGAGTGGCAGCCGGGCAACGCGGGGCACCAGACGTGGAAGCCATCCTCGTCGGGCTCCATGAGGATTTCGAGTGTCATGCTTCGAGGCTTCTTCGCACCCACTCTAGACGTCGTCATGACGGCAGTATACGAACTCCTAGACGGCCAGGTGCGCGATGGTGACGCCTTCGCCGCCTTCTTCGGGGCGGGCCTGTTCGTATGACGTGACGAGCGGGTGCTTGGCGAGATAGTCGCGGACCTGGCGGCGGAGCGTGCCGGTGCCCTTGCCGTGGATGATGCGCGCCCACGGGAGCCCGGCGCGGAACGCCTCGTCGATGTACTGCTCGACGGTCGGCATCGCCTCGTCGACGGTCTGGCCGCGCACCTCGATCTCGGGCGGGACCGCGCGCACGGGGGCGACGTTCGCCATGACGGCGCCCTGTGCCTTCGACGGGGCGGGGCGTTGCACGCGCTCGACCTGCGCGAGCTTCACGCGGCTCCGCAGGGCGCCCATGCGCAGCTCGACCTCGCCCTTCGCGTCGGGTTCGGAGAGCGCCTCGCCCCACTGCTCCATGCCGCGAAGGAACACCATGTCGCCTTCGCGGATCGATGATGGCGGCGGGCCGGCGGGCACGCGCTGCTTTGGCTGCTCGCTCGGGCGCCGGTGTCGTTCCGGTCGGGGCGAGGCCGCTCTCGCTGCCAGCTTCGCGGCCTCTTCGGCCGCGGCCTTGAGCTTCGCCTCCGCGGCCGCGAGACGCTGCTGCTCCACTTCGGCGTGGGCCTCTTCCAACAGCTTCTGCGCGCGCTCGACGTCGCGCTCGACGTCCTGGCGCGCCTGGTCGATGATGCGGGCGCGCTCGTCGTCGGCCGCGTCGAGGCGGTCGGCGAGGCGCTCGCGGATCTCCTCCGCCTCGCGGCGCGCGATCTCCTCCGCCCGGCGCGCCGACGCCGCGCCCTCGCGCTGGGCGTGGATGTCGGACAGCATCTCCTCGACCTGCCGCTGCTCCGGCGCGATCGACGCGCGCGCGTCGTCGATGACGTCGAGCGGCATCCCGAGGCGCTGCGCGATCTCGAGCGCGTTGCTGCGGCCGGGGAGGCCGATCGAGAGGTGGTACGTCGGCGACAGCGTCTCGAGGTTGAACTCGACTGACGCGTTCGTGACGCCGTCGGTGCCGTGGGCGAACGCCTTCAGCTCGCCGTGGTGCGTCGTCGCCACGGTGAGGGCGCCGGCATCGAGCAGCCGCGCCAGGATCGAGCGCGCGAGCGCGGCGCCCTCGGTGGGGTCGGTGCCGGCGGCCAACTCGTCGAGCAGCACGAGGCTCTTCGCGCCGGCGCCTTCGAGGATGCGGATGATGTTCCGCATGTGGCTGCTGAAGGTCGAGAGCGACTGCTCGATGCTCTGCTCATCGCCGATGTCGGCGAAGACGTCGGCGAACACGGGCACGCGGGAGCCGCGGTCGGCGGGCACGGGCAGGCCGGCCTGCGCCATCAGCGCGAGCAGGCCGGCGGTCTTCAGCGCGACGGTCTTGCCGCCGGTGTTCGGGCCGGTGATCAGCAGCACGCGATAGGCGCCGCCGACGGTGATCGTCGTCGGCACGACGGGCGCGCGCAGGAGGGGATGGCGCGCGAGCAGCAGGTGGAGCTGCGCGGGTGCCTCGGCGGCATCGATGCCGACGATCCACGGCTGGTCCTCGCCCTCGTACGGGCAGCTCCGGCGCGCCGATCTCGTCGCCGAATCGCACCTTCGCGAGCGCCAGGTCGATGCGGGCGAGCGCCTCGACGCTCCAACCGATGTCCTCGGCGTGCGCGCCGACGTCGCCGCTGAGGGCGCGGAGGATGCGCTCGACCTCGCGCTCCTCCTCGAGCTGCGCCTCGCGCCAGCGGTTGGCCATGTCGACGACGGCGAGCGGCTCGAGCCACACCGTGGCGCCGCTGCCGGAGACGTCGTGGACGATGCCCTTGAGCTGGCCGCGCATGTCGGCCTTGACGGGGATGACGTATCGGCCGTCGCGCAGGGTGATGATGGGCTCCTGCGCAATGCCCTTGGAGAACGACGACGTGAGGATGTCCTGGAGCCGCTGGTACAGGCGGTCGTGGAGGCTGCGGACCTCGCGGCGGATGCTGCCGAGGGCGGTGCTGGCCTGGTCGGTGACCTCGCCGCGCTGGTTGATGCTGCGGTTGATGGCCTCGATGATGCGCGGCTGCGGCGTGATGGCGTCGACCGTCTCGGCGAGCAGGGGGAGCGCCTCATCGAGCCGCGTGATCGACGTGCGGAGGTCGCGGGCGCACTCGAGCGTCGAGGCGATGTCGAGCAGCTCCGGCGCATCGAGGACGCCGCCGCGGGCGCACTTCTCGGCGGAGGGACGGACGTCGTGGGCGCCGCCGAGGCCGGTGCGCGGCTTCAGCTGGAGGAGGCGGCGCGCCTCGGCGGTCTCGCGCTGGCGGCGGACGACCTCGCGATGCTCCGGCGAAGGCTCGAGCGCCTCGGCGAGCGCTCGGCCGGCGGCAAACGACGTATGTCGCGCGAGCCGCGCGATGATCTTGTCGTACTCCAGAGTGCGGAGTGCGTGGGCGTCCATGTGAGGGAGTGTAACGATTGGGCGCGTTCTCAGGCGGCAGCCTGGAGGGGCGGAAGCGACTCGTCGTAACCGCGTCAGTGCCGTGCGCTCGTCGCGCCATGATGAGATGGGTCGATAGTGCCGCGCACGCCGCAACGAGTCCGATCGTGAAGAGTTGACGTGCCACGATGGCTGGGCGCCAGGCCCAGACCAACGATGAGCCACGCGACGACGAGCGCGGAGCCATGACCGCACGCATGCGGGCGGACGCTGGCGAGGAGCGCAATCGAGGCAGGCACGAGGACGATCGTGTCCTGCAGATAGAGGTGCGGGTCGCACAGGAGGGCAGCCGCGGATACCAGGGCGAATTGAGAGGCGAACGAGTCAACCCCCGCGCGCGTCGACGGCGGCAGGCGAACGCCACGATGGTCAGCGTGATCGCGAAAGCGCGATGTGGGCATAGCTCCGCCCGCGTAGCGCGCTCACCGAACGTGGCGCCGAGAGCCGGTCCACCGAACATGTTCCGTATAGGTGCCGATGCCCGCGCGGCTCGAAACCTCGTGCAGGTAGGACGGATAGCGCGCCGCCTCTGCAGGCCCACGACGACAATCGATGCGATCACGGCGACGGCCGTGATCGGTAACAGCGTCTCGAAGACGCCGCCGCGGCGTTGCCACGCGAGCCACAGCGCGAAGACGATCAGCAGTTCCGGCTTGATCAGCAATGGTGTGAGTGCGGCGCCGGCGGCGCGATCCCGTCCCGACCTCAGGAGCAGATACGCGCCCGCCAACGACGCGACGAGCACGAGCGAGAACTGGCCCTGTAGTACTGCATACGTGACGGGGTACAGCGTCACGAAGCCGGCGACGGCGGCGACGCGCCACCGTGCCGACAGCGGCGCTGCAACCTTCCACAGCAACCAGCAGCAGAACGCGATCAGCATGACGTTGAACAAGGTCCACAGCTGGTAGGCGTGGTCGAACGAGAGCGACGAGAGCGGCGCGACGAGCGCGGCGAAGAAGGGAGGGTTCAGGTACGGCAGGACGTGTCCGGACGGCAGCGAGACGGCTGCGTGCTGCGTCGTGATTAACGCGTCGGGGTGGGGCAACAACTCGTGCCCGCGTCCAGAGCGCACGAGCTCGCCAGCGGAATAAAACGCAGCGAAGTCGGAAGCATCTCCGCGCTCGCGCCGACCAAAGAACGCAGCTGCCGGTTGTGCCCACCAGCGCGCGGCGTCGGCGGTGGAGACCGCGGCCAGCGGAGCCAGCAGCACGGTGCGCAGCACGGTGGTTCGATGCATTCGAATCCTCTCGCGGAAGTATCGGCAACGCGAGGAGTGCCCGGGCGTCTACTCTTTACACGCGCCCTTCGATGGACTGCGCCGTAGACTGGCCGCGTGACTGGCGATAACCGCACGCGCTGCTCATGGCCTTCGAATGAACTCGCCTTGCGCTACCACGACGAGGAGTGGGGCGTTCCTGTTCACGACGACCGGCTACTTGTTCGAATTCCTCATCCTCGAAGGCGCACAGGCTGGCCTGAGCTGGGACACGATCCTCCGCAAGCGCCACAACTACCGGCGCGCATACGACAACTTCGAGCCATCAAAGGTCGCGCGATACTCGCTTGCGAAGATGGAGCGACTGCTTCAGGACGATGGCATCGTCCGCAACCGCTCGAAGGTCGAGGCTTCGGTCATCAACGCGCGGGCGGTGCTGGACCTGGAGCGGGAGTACGGCTCTTTCGACACGTGGGTCTGGGAGTTCACGGGCGGATCTCCCATTGTGAACCGACGGCGCACGATCGCAGACATTCCTGCCACCAGCGAGCAGCCAGACGCGATGAGCAAGGCATTGAAGAAGCGTGGCTTCAAGTTCGTTGGCAGCACGATCTGCTACGCGTTCATGCAGGCCGTCGGGATGGTGAACGACCACGAAACTCGCTGCTTTCGCCACGCAGAGGTCAAGGAACTGTAGCAGATCATCGCGCTTAGCCGGGCGGGCTGAGGTCAGCCGCTGCTCAGCATTATGCTTGAACGCACGAATGGCAGCTCAGAAGTAGTTGACGGTGATGCCGCCGTCGACGACGAACTCGGTGCCGGTTGTCCAGGACGACTCGTCGGACGCCAGGTAGAGGGCGGCGTAGGCGATGTCTTCGGGGAGGCCGAAGCGGCCGAGGGGGATGCGGTTGAGGCGCTTCATCTTCTCTTCTTCGCTCGGGAACAGGTCTGCCAGCATCGGCGTCAGGATCGGGCCGGGGCAGATGGCGTTCACGCGCACGTGGTCGCGGCCGAACTGCACCGCGAGTGACTTCGTGAGTGCGAGCACGGCGCCCTTGCTCGCGGTGTAGACGTCCTGCGGGACGGTGCAGCCGACGAGCGCGACGAACGACGCGACGTTCACGACTGAGCCGCCGCCCGCGCGCACGATCTCGGGGATGCCGTGCTTGCAGCAGAGCATGACGCCCTTGAGGTTCACGTCGAGCGTGCGGCGGTACACGTCCTCGGTCATCTCGAGCACGCTCTTGTCGTCGTCCGGGAAGATGCCGGCGTTGTTGTAGAGCACGTTGAGCGCGCCGTAGCGCTCGATGCCGGCGCGCACCCACGACTCGACATCGGCCTCGTTCGCGACGTCGCCGGTGAGCGCCAGGATGCTGCCGTGCGCGTGCTCTGCGACGAGGGCTTCGGTGGCGGCGAGGCCCTCGCGCGAGAGGTCGGTGGCGATGACGTTGGCGCCCTCTTTGGCGAAGAGCACCGAGGCGACGCGGCCCATGCCGCCGCCGGCGCCGGTGATCAGCACTGTCTTGCCCTCAAGCCGCATCGGCCACCTCTTCGATCCAACGCCGGTCGTCCGCCGTGTCGCTGTCGGCCCGCTTCCCCGCAACGGGTCGCTGACGCACAATGATGCCTGCGTATTCGGCACACCGAAAGGCGAGTCCATGGCTGAGATTCAGGGAACGACAGAGCCGGCGTTCGTGCGCGTGCGGGAACTGCTCGAGGAGCAGTTCGAGGGCAACGAGCACATCGGCGCGGGCGTGGCCGTCTACCATCGAGGCAAGCAGGTCGTCGACCTCTGGGGCGGCCTCGCCGATGAGGACACGAAGCGACCGTGGGAGAAGGACACGATGGCGGTGTCGTTCTCGACGACGAAGGGGCTGACCGCGACGTGCCTGCACATCCTGGCGGACCGCGGGCTCGTGGACTACCAGGCGCCGGTTTCGAAGTACTGGCCGGAGTTCGCGAAGAACGGCAAGGAGAAGATCACGGTCTACCACCTGCTCACGCACCAGGCCGGGCTCGCGCCCGTGCCGGACGGACTGTACGGGGCGGACCTCTTCGACTGGGAGCGCGTGATCCACGGCATCGAGGAGCAGACTCCGGCGTGGGAGCCGGGGACCGAGAGCGGCTACCACGCCGTCACGTTCGGTTTCCTCGTCGGTGAGGTCGTGCGGCGCGTGAGCGGGAAGCGCATCGGCAAGTTCCTGCGCGACGAGATCTGCGCGCCGCTCGGGCTGAAGGACATGTACATCGGCGCGCCGGAGAGCGTCGAGCCGCAGATCGCGAAGCTCAAGAACCGCATGACGATGACGCCGGAGATGATGCAGCAGATCGAGGAGCGTCTGAAGTCTGGCGAGCCGCTCGTCAATCCGCTCACCGAGCGCGCGATGGGCGCGCGCCCGGGGCAGTGGGCGTCCGGCGAGCGCAGTGATGAGCAGCCGTTCGACACGCCCGAGGGCCACCGCGCCGAGATCCCGGCCGCGAACGGCGTCATGACGGCGCGCGACCTCGCCCGCATGTACGCATGCCTGGCGGGCTACGGCGAGATCGATGGCGTGCGGCTCATGAGCGAAGAGCGCGTGCGCATCATGTCGGAGCGCCAGACGTATCGACCGGACAAGGTGATCATGGTGGAGATCGGCTGGGCGCTCGGCTACATGACGGGCGGCAGCGAGGGGTGGCCACAGGGGCCGCGCGTCAGCGCCTTCGGACACGCCGGCCTGGGCGGCTCCATCGGCTACTGCGATCCGGAGATCAACTTCGCTTTCGGGTTCACGACGAACGCACTGGCGATGGACCTCATCGGCTACGGGCGCACGGCGAAACTCGCGGAGTCGGCGCGGCTGTGCGCGGAGGCGGCGGGGTAGGGCGCCCGAGCCGCTACGGCGATACCTGCGAGGCCAGGACCTGCGACGTCTGCGCGCCCGGCGGGAGGGCAGCACTCAGCTCGCCCGGGAAGTAGGCGACCCCCTGCACGGCGTCCGGCTGCCCGGCGCGCTCGCGGTCGATGACGTAGCGGCTCCAGCGGCTCCACCAGCCCGCATCGGTGATGCTCGCGCGCGCCTCTGATGCACTCGCGTGATCGTAGTCGGCGGGGAAGCTCCAGCGCTCCGTGAACGCGAGCGACGTCGCGTCGGCGGCCACATGCACCTTGTCGCGGTTGCGCGCATCGAAGAGCACGATGCTGCCAGCCGGCGCCTGGTAGCCCTTGCGCATGTCCTCGATCTTCAGGTTCGGGTAGTCGCGCAGGTACCACAGCCAGCCCTGCGCGAAGTCGTATGAGGTGTCGACGGCGATTGGGGTGTCGGTGCCCCTGGCTGAGTCTCGGCCCGCCCGTGCGATCGCCTCGCGCACGGCCTGGACGTCAGGCGCCGTCGTCTCGGGCGCGAGCAGCTCGATCGGCGTGTCGCCGCGGTCGCGGGCGACGAGGGCGGCGCTGAGCTGCGGGACGTCGCCGTGGCCCCAGCTCGCCAGCACGCCGGTGTAGGCGGCGAAGGCGGCGCATGCGGCGACGCCGACCAGCACGAACCCCTGCGCGAGGCGCCCGGGTGTGAAGAGCGCCGGCCTCGCGGCTACGGAGATGCGCGGCATCTCGAAGGCGTGCACGGCATCGTTGACGAGCGCGCCGGCGAGCATGGCCAGCGGGACGGCGATGTGCAGCGCGAGGGGGGGCTCCTTGCGCCCGAGCATCGTGAAGGCGCAGAAGGCGGCGATGGCCCAGAACGCGAGGTACTTCGTCAACGGCGCGATTCTTAGCGCGAGCACTCCGCCACATGCCACCGCGCACAGCAGGAGGGTGCGATGCGGCGCCATCCATTCCGGGGCGGCGAGCAGGGTTGCGACGGCGAGCGTCGTGCATGCGAGCGCGATGCGGTTTCGCACGCTGCCGCGGACGGCGAGGGCAACGACGGCGACGAGGCCGATGGCGATCGGCACGACCTCGTACAAGGGCACCAGCATCGCGTAGTAGAACGACGGGCCGTCGGATGTGCGCGCCTCGGGACGCCACCAGTAATCGAGGGTGCCCCAGAGCCCGGTCCAAACCCCGCCCTTGTTGGTGAAGAACCCGGTGAACATGGTGATGACGACGCCGTAGAACATCGCCCAGCAGATCAGCCACACGTGCCAGCGCCAGGCGATGCCAATGGCGCCGGCGACGCAGAACAGCACGCCGAGCGTGGCCAGCATGACCGGCAGCTCGCCGCCAGGAGCGGCGTTCGGCGAGCCGCCGAGCACGTACACCTGCGCCTGGCCGTCGAATCCGCGGTCGCCGACGAACGGCAGCTTCTCGACGAGCGGGCCGTAGAACGGCAGCGCGAGGAGGGCCAGGACGAGCATCGGCGCGGCGGCGTCGGGCAGCCGCGTGAGGTTACACCGGCGGCGCACGCCGGCGACGAATGGCCACAGTGCGGCGACGAATCCCGCAGAGGCATACAGCCCGAGGCGCGCGGGGAGAGACACTCCAGGCTCATCCTCGGACACGCGTGCCGCGTCTGCCGCCACGCGGGCGAGCTTGCGGTCGTAGGCGGCGCGGCGGGTCTGCGCCGTCAGAACCGAGTACGCCTCGGCGAGCGCGTCGCGCTCGTGCTTCGTTGAAGCCGTGTCGATGCGCTTTCGGTAGGCGATGCGAATGCGGCGGACATCGGCGTCGGGCGGGACGCCGAGCAGCTCGTAGTGCGACTGAGGCGCCGTCGTCGTCCGAGGTGAGGCTGCCTGCGAGGCGAAGTCGGCGCCCGACCGATACCAGAAGTAGGCGATGAAGATGGGGATGACGATGAGCGCCATCTCGCTCGTCACGACCATGCCGGCCATCGTCGCGGCGAGCAGGTAGAGGTACGCGCGCTCCGGCGTGACGGTGTAGCGCCACGCGAGCATCGCCGTCGCGAGCGTGAACAGCGCGAGGTAGATGTCGGGCCCGGCGAATCGGCTGTAGTACAGGAGCGAGGGCGAGACAGCGAGCAGCAGCGCCGCCGCGACCGCGCCTACGCGCCCGATGTGACGGGTGAACATGAAGGGCAGCAGAGCGAGCAGGACCCCGGCGACCGCGGGCGCGATGCGGGCAGAGTCATCGCTGGCGCCCATCACACGCATGGCGGCGGCCGCCGCGAAGTACTGCATCGGTCCGTGCAGGGCAGGCAGGTGTTCGTAGCCGCGACCGCGCGCGATCTGGTCCGCGAGCAGCGACGACACGGTCTCGTTCCCCTGGAAGGTGCGCAAGCCGAGGCCCCAGACGCGGAGCACCGCCGCCAGCAGGGCGATGGCCGCGAACGCGGCGAGCATCGCGATCCGCGGCCCGTGCCGCTCCAGGGCCGTCTTCTCGTGGAAGTGGACGTCGCAGACCGCCATGTGGCCTCCCTGCCGATCCCGCGTCTCAGCAGGTATCGACCGGGCGCCATCGAACGGATGTCGGGCGATCCCCACTTCGCCGCCGCCGCCCGACGGTCCGGAAGTTGACCTCGCATCGCGCGGGCGGCTATCTTTCGCACAAAGGTTCTAAATCCAACGAAGGATCGCCGGTGCCCGCCCGCCATCGCCTCGGCAACCTCGATCTGCTCCTGCTGTCCGACGGCGAGTACTACCAGGACGCCGGTGCGGTCTTCGGCATCGTCCCGCGCGTGCTCTGGGAGCGTCTGGGTATCGAGCTGAACGACCGCTACCAGATGGCGCTCGGGCTCAACTCGATGCTTGTCTCGTCGCAGGGCAAGACGATCCTCATCGAGACGGGCGTCGGCGAGAAGGAGCGGCCGCTGGGCCAGCAGACGCCGCTGGCCGGCGGCACGCTGCTCGATGACCTTCGCGCCGCCGGCGTCGCGCCCGAAGACGTCGACATCGTCATCAACACGCACCTGCACGCCGACCACTGCGGCTGGAACACGCGGAAGGGCAGCCGACGGCTCGTACGTGCCGACGTTCCCTCGTGCCCGGTACCTGATCCAGCGCGGCGAGTGGGAGGCGGCGACGCACCCCAACGAGCGCACGCGCGCGACGTACCTTCGCGGAGAACATGCGTGCCGCTCGAGGCGGCCGGCCAGCTCGAACTGATCGACGGCGAGACGCAGCGTCACCGACGAGATCACCATCATCCCGACGCACGGGCACACGGCGGATCACGCCAGCGTCGTGCTTGCGTCGGGCGGCGAGAGCGGCGGTCTATCTCGGCGACATGATCCAGCACCCGGTGCAGCTCGAACGCGCGGCCTGGGTCTCGTCGTTCGACATCTATCCGCTCGAGGCGATGGAGACGAAGAAGGCGCTCGTCGCGCGGGCGATCGAGCGAAGATCGAACTCGTCATCGCCGTCCACGCTCCGTTCCCCGGTCTCGGCCACATGACGGACGGCCGACGGCAGGCAAGTTGAAGTGTGAGCGAGCGCGTCGACGCCGAACAAAGAAGGTGCGGCCTGATGCAACTCTACGACTGGCAGCAGGATGCGATCGACGAGCTCGCTGCGCGGGAGCGGGCGGCTGCTGGTCGTGGCGCCGACGGGTGGTGGCAAGAGCCTTTGTTTTCAGCAGCCGGCGGTGGAGCTCGATGGCGTCGCCATCGTGATCACGCCGCTGGTGTCGCTGATGGCAGACCAGGTGGCGGCGCTCGAGGCGCGCGGCGTGCCAGCGACGTACATCGCGTCGAACGTGGACGCGGCGGAGAACCACCGGCGTACCGAGCGAGCGCTGGCGGGCGAGGTGAAGCTGCTGTACCTCGCGCCGGAGCGCCTCGCGTCTGACCGATTCATCGAGGACGTCATCGAGCGTCTCGACATCTCCCTGCTCGCTATCGACGAGGCGCACTGCATCAGCCATTGGGGCCACGACTTCCGGCCGGACTACCTGCATCTCGGCGCGCTCGTCGAGCGGCATCGCGCCGAAGCGGCTGATCGCCTGCACGGCGACGGCCACGCCGGCGGTGCGCGAGGAGATCGTCGAGCGCCTGCACATGCCCGAGCGCGAGGCAGATCCTGCGCGGCTTCGCCCGCCACAACCTGCGGCTGTCCGTCGAGGAGATCAGCGGCCCGAAGATGAAGTCGAAGCGCATCGGCCAGGAGCTGAAGCGGCGGCTCGGCAAGCCGGCGGGCGGGTCGGGGAGCGCGCTCGTGTACACAGGCTCGCGCAAGAATGCAGAAGACGTCGCCGCGGCGATGCGCGAGCTGGGCTGGCGCGCGGCGCACTACCACGCGGGCATGACGGGGCCGGAGCGCAACGGCGTGCAGGCGCTGTTCCAGGCGGGCGCGCCTCGATGTCGTCGCCGCGACGAATGCATTCGGGATGGGCATCGACCGGCCGGACATCAGGCTCGTCGTGCACCAGGCGGTGCCGGAGTCGCTCGAGGCGTATTACCAGGAGGTCGGGCGCGCGGGGCGCGATGGCGAGCCGGCGCACGGCCTGCTGCTGCTCTCTGATCCCGACATCGCGCTGCGCTTCCGGCTCATCGCCAACGACGCGGACGCCGGCGCGGAGCAGGCGCTGCACCGGCGGGGGCTGCTCCGCTGCGATGATCTCGTACGCAGAGACGTCCGCGTGCCGCCACGACGCGATCCTGGACTACTTCGAGGACGTGGCGGAGGAACTGGGCGGCTGCAGCCAGTGCGATAACTGCGTCGCTGCCGCCGAGGGCCGTGCCGGCCGAAGAGCCCGATGAAGAGGCGTCGGCAGAGGTCGTGCGCGATGCGCTGTCGGCGATCCGCGGGCTGCCGTTCGCGGTGGGGCCGGGCACGCTCGCCAGCTACCTCATCGGCCACGGCTCGTCGCAGGTGCGCCAGTACGACTGGCAGTCGCGCGAGAAGTTCGGCGTGCTCCGCGACCGGCAGCGAGGAGTGGGCGCGCCGCCTGCTTCGGCGCTGCATCGCGGCCGCGCTGCTCGCGGTCGACGCCGAGCGCGGAACGCTGCACATCACGCGGCGTGGGGCGGAGGTTGCGGCGGGCAGCCGTCCGAACCCGGTGCGTGCTGCCGCCGGAGCGCCGCTTCGCCGAACGCGCCGTCCGCACTGCCGACGAGCTATCGGGCGGCGACCACGACCTGCTCGAGCGCCTGAGGGCGTGGCGGCGGCGCCGCGCCGACGCCGACGGCGTGCCGGCGTACGTCATCTGTCACGACGCGACGCTCGCGGCGATCGCGGCAGCGCGTCCGGCATCGTCCGAAGCGATGCTGCGCGATCGACGGCATCGGGCCGGCGAAGCTGCTCCGCTACGGCGCCCAGATCCTCGCCGAGGTGCGGGGCGACGCGCACGCATCGGCGGTGCCGGAGCATCTGCGCAAGGACGAGGAGCCCGCGCCGGATCGCGACACGGCGGCGCGCCGGTGACGGGGCGAAGGTCCGCAACTTCAGCGAGTACCAGCTCTCGGTGCGCCGTTCGTATCCGCGGGCGTACGACCGCTGGACGGACGAAGACGACGCGCCGCATCCGCGAGCTGTTCGAAGCAGGGGCCGAGGTCGACGAGATCTGCCGCGAGCTGCAGCGCCAGCCGCGGGCATCGAAGCACGGCTCGAGAAGCTCGGGCTGGCGCCTCCGCGCATCGCCCGGCCTGCGTAGGTCTACCTCGGTAGGCGTTACTTCGGCGTTGCGCACCATCTGCGCGGGGATCTCGATGCGCTGGTCGTCGCACGGTCACGACGATCGTGCCGGAGGGCCGCACCGGCCGGCCTGCTTTCAGCGACGCGGCGCCGCGCTCCAGGATCGGCGCCCACTCGACGCGCAGGCCGACGCGCACATCGGTGTCGCCAGGGAGCGCGACGGGCCCATCGATGGGGCGACCGGCGCCGTCGACGCGGGATAGCCACGGCGGCGTCTCGACGGTGGCTTCTGCCGCCACTCCGCTCGCCAGGACGAGCGAGGCGCGCGTCGCCGCATTCAACGTCACGGTGCCGAGATCGAGTGACGCGGGCGTCGCGGTGACGGCCGGCGGATACATGAGCACGCCGCGCACGCGAATCGGCACGCTGTCCTCGGCGGTCCATTGCACGACGATCTCGCGGTCGAGCGTGTAGCCGCGCAGGCGCGATCGCGATGCGAACTCCGGCGAGTCCCAGTCCACGCCGATGGCGACGGAGAACCGGCCGGGCAGCACCTTCGACGCCGTCACGTCAGCCGTGAGCGGCGGAGGCGCCTCGACGGTGATGCTGTAGGGGGCGAACTCCTTCCAGGTGAGCTGGAACGTCTTCGCGGCGTCCGACTGCCAGGCGACGCGGCCGAGGTCCAGCCGAGGCGGAAGGCCTGCCGGCACGCCGGGCCGCGCCGGCCGCGGGACCGGTGCGCGCCGCGTCGCCGTCCGCGCCCTCGGTGGTGGCGGAGGCGGCGCTGCGCCGTTTCGTCGCGGGGCGGCGGAGGCTGCGAGCGCGAATAATTGTCGACGGCCCAGCGGACGCGCTCGCTCAGGCGGCGGTTGCCGCGCAGCTCTGCGAGCAGCTGCTTGCCCGCGCGCTCCGCCAGCGCCTCGCCGGCCATGCTCGTCAGCCCGAGGACGACCCAGGGCTCGGCGTTGTAGTTCGCGGCGACGTACTCGTTGGCGGGCGCGCCCAGCTCGCGCACCTCGTCGTAGGCGACGTTGATCAGCGTCGCCTGCGCGAGGTCGCCGCCCCGGTCCGGATGGTGCAGCTCGATCTGCGCGCGGTGGGCGGCCTTGATGACGCACGCGGGCGCGCCGGGAAGGAGTCCCAGGCGCCGCCAGTGCTCGGCGCGTCGGTCGTTCGTGCGTGGTGGCGGCATGGGACTCCAGGCGATCGCCGCGCATCGCGGCCCGACGCGGAATCTACCACATCGGTTAGGCGCGCGATCGTCGGCGCCGTACCTGCTACGCCACATCCGCGTGTCGTCGCTGCGCCCGCGGTTGAGCCCGACGAGGAAGATTCCTCGCTACGCTCGGAATGACGGGTGGAGGCGCTGTGAGCGCCGCAGAAGGGGCGGGCCGAATGTTCGACCCGCCCCTGAGCCCTCTCTGCGGCGGCCGTCCCCGCTACGGCCGCACGCCGATGAGCTTCGCCACCTTGATCGTGTTGAAGAGCGCGGCGCTCACGTACCACTTCACGCGCGTGCGCGTGGCGTCCTTCGTCTCGAGGCTGCCGACGTCCTCGACCGTGAGCCCGCCGGGCGCCGTCAGGCCGGCGAGCGCGCCCTCGCCCATCTGCATCGCGTACACGGTCGAGCAGTCGCTGCTGCTGCCGACGGTCTTCGTGTCGGAGATGTAGTCCGACACGCCGATGGGCACGCCGTCGTAGAACTGCACCATCTGTCCGAACTCGTTGCGGTCGGTCTGCGAGGAAGCTGCCGGTGGTGCGGGCGAGGTTGTTCAGCGTGCGGCGGCGTGCGCTTGCTCATCAGCAGCATGGTCGGGGCGGCCCGCCCTTCACGAGGTCGATGAGCTCGTCGAGCTTGGCCAGCGTGAGCGTCGCGCCGTTCGATGCCCATCGTGGCGACCTGGCCGCCGGTGGTCAGCTTGTCGATGCCGTCGAAGGACTTGGCGTCGACGGCGGTGTCGCCGTTGACGAAGGTGTCCTCGAACTTCTGCTGCACGGCCTTGGCCTTCAGGCGGATGACGGCGGCGCTGCAGGTCCTGGACGTTGCTGCGGGTCGTCAGCAGGTAGTTGTCGATGTCCGCGTCACCGCCGACGATGGAGAGCGGCGGTCGTGACCTGCGTGAACGTCGGCGTGCCCTCGGTCCAGGTGTCGCCGACGGCGAAGAAGGTGGCGGTGGGATTCGTGTTCTCGCGGTTGTAGGTGAGGCCGTTGCCGGTGATCTCGATGAACGGCAGCGCCTGCAGGATCGGCGAGTCGAGGACGATGGTCTCGATCACGCCCTGCAGGACGATGTCGTTCGAGAGCTTGGCGGCCTCCGCCAGCGTCAATGCCATGTGTTGTCTCCTGTTGCTTGTGTCGCTAGGTGACCGGTCACGAGAAACGGGAGCGCTATCCCCGCTGCGCCAGCCCGTAGCGGATCTTCTGCTCCGGGCGTCAGCATGCTCACGTCGGGCGCAGACCGGGCCGGCGCGCCGGCAGGCACCGCGGAGGCGTGCGCCTGCGACTCGATGTGGGTGCGCACGCGCGTCACCATCGCCCGTGCGGCTTCGGCCGACGCTTCGACGGCGTCGACGCTGTCGCCGGCGATCAGCTCCGCCGGCAGGGCGGGCTCGGTCTTCACGACGAGGTCGCGATAGCGCTCGGCGGCGGCGCGCTCGCGCGCCTGCGCCTCATCGAGCCGCGTCTTCAGCTCGCCCGCCTCGGCCGCAGCCGCCTCGACCGCGCCGGCGGAGGCCGCGAGGTCGCTGCGGAGCCGCCGCCGACTCCACGATCGCCGTCTGCGCCCGCGCCGACGCCGTGGCGGCTTCGTGCTGCAGCCGCTCGACCTCCGCCCGCGCCTCGGTGAGCTGCTCGTGCAGCGCCGCCAGGTCCTCACCGTCCGGGATGTTCCCGGAGTCCATCATCCACCTCCCCGCTCGATGCCCAGCCGATGCGAGCGAGCCTAGAGGAGTCGGGCGACCTATTCTCGAAGGGCGGCATGGCACCGCGCCTCGCACCGCGGGGCTGAAGCCGTGAACGGGTGCTTCGTGGCGTAATGGATGCTGTGGAGATGGATGTAGATCCGCCGCGAGAGGAATGAATCAAGATATTGGGTGACGCAGGGCAACGTGGGCCGGCTGCTTTCAGTCTGCGTGCGTGGCGCGCCGTTGGCGTGCTGCTCGCCCTGACGGCGATCATTATCGGGGCGTGCGACAGTGGGAAGCCGGCCTCTACTCCGATCGCTGCGTCCAGCCCGACAGTCGCCGCCGACGCATCGGCGCGGTTCAACGGCACGATCACGCTCGACGGGCGCCCGTTCGAGGCGCCCTTCGTGGGCGCGCGCGTCATCGGGCCCGATGGGCTGATGGCCGCGTGCCAGGCGGGGCTGCCGGACGCGGCATCGGGACGCTATGCGATCGACGTTCTCTCCGATGCGGAACTGGCGGGGTGCGGCGAGGCGGGCGCGCGTGTGGCGCTCTGGATCAGCGCCAACGACACCATCATCTTTTCGAGCGAGAGTGCGCCGTGGCCGGGCAGCGGCGAGACGGCGACGTTCGATGCTGCGTTCTCGTCTGCTGATCCTGTCGCCGCAGGGCAGCCCTCGACGGGGTTCTACGTCACTGCGACGCAGGGTGGCGAACCCGTCGCCGCTGGCACGCCGGTGCGCGCGCTGATCGACGGCACGTTGTGCGCCGAATCGACGATCCGGAACTTCGGCGGCGACGACGTCGGCGCGATCGTCACCGTCGCCGGGCCGCAGGTCGATGGCTGCGCGAAGGACGGCCGCATCACGTTCGAGGTCGGTGGGCAGGCGGCGTCGCAGACGGCCTCCGAGGCGGCGACGAACGACCTGACGCGCTCGGACCAGCAGCACAATATCGAGCTGACGGTGCCCTGACGCCGGTTGCCTCTCGTCGCGCGCTGGTGTCCCCTGTACGCCCGAGAGCGCCGCGCCATTGGAGGGCACGATGCCGAACAAGCCGAAGTACTGGGGCACGATCGTGCCGTTGCCGGCGCCGATCCTGACGGCGCAGGCGAAGCAGCTCGAGTCGATGGGGCTCGAGGGGCTCTTCGCGCCGCAGGTGTACGGGCCGCCGTTTGTGCCGCTGGCGACGGCGGCGGGCGCGACGTCGCGCGTGCGGCTCGCGACGGGCATCGCGCTGGCGTTCGCGCGCAGCCCCTTCGAGACGGCGGTCGCGGCGATGGACCTCGACCGGATCAGCGGCGGGCGCTTCACGCTCGGCCTGGGCACGAGCGTTCGTTCGTGGACCGAGGGCATCTTCGGCATGGAGTACGGCAAGCCGGTGACGCACATGCGGGAGGTGGTCGAGATCATCCGCGCCGTCTTCGGCAATGCCGGCACGGGCGAGCTGAAGCGCCACGACGGGGCGTATCACCACCTCGACTTCAGCGAGCTGAACTCGCTCGGCGCGCCGCTTCGCACCGATATCCCGATCTGGATCGCGGCGCTGCGCGGCCCGCTGATCCGGCTCGGCGCCGAGATCGCGGATGGCGTCATCGGCCATCCGATCTGGTCGATCGACTGGGCGACGACGAAGGTGCAGGACGATCTGAAGGCGGGGCTGGCGAAGGGCGGCAAGCAGCGAAGCGACATCGAGTTCAACATGTGGCTCTTCGTCGCGCCGAACAACGATGCGAAGCAGGCGGTCGAGGACGCGCGCGCGACGGTGGCGTTCTACGGCGGCGTCGAGCAGTACGAGGAGTATTTTGCGGCGCATGGCTTCCGCAACGAGGCGAAGGCGTTGCAGGAGGGCGTGAAGCGGGGGGATTACCTGAGCGTGAAGCACGTCGTGACGGACGAGATGGCGCGGACGTTCGTCGTCTGCGGGACGCCGGACGAAGTGCGGGCGCGGATCGCGCCGATCTGGGATCACGCCGACAGCGCCTGCCTCAACCCGCCGTCGTACGGGCTCGATGTGGGGGCGATGCTGGGGTATGCGGGGCGGATCGCCGAGCTGTTTTACAGGTAGGAATGTGTGGGGAATCGCGAGGGGTAGGGTCGACGTGGGATGCGTGCTGATCGAGACACATGGACTTGATTCGAGGCGACGCACAGGCGAGGGCTCGTCCGGCGCTAGCCGCCTATAAACGAGATCTTCCTCATCTGCAGACGCCTCGGAAGACGATCTTCGTCACGTTCAACACGCTTCATCGCTGGAAACTGCCGGAAGCAGTGCGATCGGTGGTGATCGACCACGCGCTTCATGACCACGGCGTGAAGTACTTGCTGCACGCGATTGTTGTCATGCCCGACCACGTCCACCTAGTGCTCACGCCCCTCGAGGACGATGAAGCAGCAACGTTCGGATTGGCCGAAATCATGCAAGGGATTAAAGGCACGGCAGCGCACAGCATCAACCGGGCTCTTGGCCGAAAGGGCGCCGTCTGGCAGTCCGAGTCCTTCGATCGCGTTCTGCGATCGACCGAGGATCTGAGGTCTGCCGCGGAATACATCTGTGCGAATCCGGTGCGGGCGGGGATCGCGTCGAGCGAAGGCGAGTATCCGTATCTGTGGCGCGAGTGGATTGAGGGCGTGCACGGGCCCGACAAGGTTTTCACATAACGTCGCGTCGGCATGCGGGGGCGTGCGTTCAGCGATCCCGCTTGCGGTCGATTACGTAGCGTGGGGTAGCATCAGGGCAGCGGGAGCGCGCGCACGCGCTGCGCATCATCGCATCGGCACGCGGGGGCAGGTTTCGGGAGGCGGAAGATGTTTGGTTTGATGCCGCGGCTCGCGGGCCGCAAGATCGCCGTCGTGCTGGTGCTCGCCGCCGGGATGCTCGGTGGCGCATGCACGCTCGTCGGCCAGGGCGACCTGCACGTCTCGAACGACCTGAGCGGCATCGGCGCGGACAACACTACGCTGCATGCTTACGTCGCCGACCCGGGAGACACGTGGCCGCCGCCCGGACAGATCGGTCTTAAGGTGCACGGCGACGACTTCGGCACGCCGCCGTCGTACGGGATGAACGGCTTCGTCTATCTCGTGCGCACGAGCGCTGTGTGTCCGCAGTCGGAGGGCGCGCCCGAAACGTTCACGCTGCCGCAGGTCACGGTGGTCGGCATCGTCACGGTCACCAACGGGAGCGTGAACCAGTTCCTGACGATGCCGGACACGCCTGCGAACCGGCAGCCGCGCTGGGCGCTCATCGACATCCCGGAGCTGTCAGGATTCCCGGGCGAGCATCTCGTCCGGCGCTGCGGCACTGTGACGTGGTCGAACATCGGTGCTGGCCTCGTGGACCCGTGCACGCTCCGCACATCGATCGATGGCCATGCGCTGACGTCGGGCGATGCGTTCGCGCTCGACACCAGCAACAAGTGGCAGTTCTGCTACGGCGGCGCCGCGGCGGGGAGCAACGAGAAGTTCCTCTTCCGCACAATGAACGGCGGCGTCTCGTGGACGCTGATCAGCCGTACCACGCTCGGTAATCCGCCGCCGGAGCCCGGCGTGGGCACGCTGCCCAACGGCAACGGCGTCTCGGCGCTCTGGTTCAACGATGTGACGAACGGCTGGCTCGGCCTCTCGAGCCCGGGCCAGAACTTCTTCCGTTCGACGGATGGCGGCCACAACTGGACGCAGGTGAGCGTGCCCGGGCTGGCAGCGGGAGTGCCCGTGACGGCGATCTCGTTCACGGACGCCATGCACGGCTCGTTCACGACGCCGACGACGACGTTCGCGACGTCGAACGGCGGGGCGACCTGGGCGGCAGTCCCGTAGCCGCATCGGCGGGCGTACACTAGACGCCATCCGCACGCCCGCACGACGACAGGACGGAGCCGCCCGATGGTATTGCGATACGCAGTCGAAGATCACGTCGCCACGGTCACGCTCGACCGGCCGGAGGTGATGAACGCGCTCAACCGCGAGCTGTACGGCGCGCTTGAGGGGGCGTTCCGCGACGCCCACCGCGACCCTGAGGTGCGATGCGTCGTGGTCACCGGCGAAGGCCGCGCCTTCTGCTCCGGCGACGACGTGCGCGCGATCATGCTCGGCGAAGAACGCCCGCAGGTGGTGGCGCCGCGCGCGCCCATGCCGCAGCCGCCGCCGACGCCTGCCGCGATGGCGGTGCTCGAATGCGACGTGCCGGTGATCGCGGCGGTGAACGGCCCGGCGGTCGGCTGGGGGATGGACCTGACTCTCTTCTGCGACATCCGCATCGCGAGCGAGCGCGCGAAGTTCGGCGAGCTGTTCATCAAGCGCGGGCTGGTGTCGGACATCGGCGGGCTGTGGCGGCTGCCGCAGATCGTCGGGCCGGCGAAGGCGGCGGAGCTGCTGTTCACGGGCGACGTCATCGACGCGCAGGAGGCGGAGCGCATCGGCCTCGTGTCGCGCGTCGTGCCACACGATGAACTGATGCCGGCGGCGATGGAGATCGCGGGCAAGATCGCGGCGAACCCGCCGATCGCGATGCGCTACCTGAAGCAGGGCCTGCGCATGTCGGCGCCGGGCGATGCGCGCGAGATGGGGGCGTACGTCGGGCGGTCGCTCGCGTATCTCTTCACGACGGAGGACCACCGCGAGGGGGCGCTAAGCTTCGTGGAGAAGCGGCAGCCGGTGTTCAAGGGGCGCTGAGCGCCTAGCGCAGGTGGCGCTGGATCGGCAGCTCGCGGTGGCGCACGCCGGTGCGGTCGAAGACGCCGTTCGAGATCGCCGCGGCGATCGGGCACGATGCCCGGCTCGCCGGCGCCGGTCGACGGCGTGTCGTCGTCGCCGACGATGACCGTCTCGATCGCGGGCGCGTCGGTGCTGCGCGGGACGCGGTAGCGGGTGAAGCCGGCGTTGAGCACGCGGCCGTCCTGGTAATCGATCGCCTCGTACAGGGCGGTGCCGAGTCCCATGACGATGGCGCCTTCGACCTGGTTGCGCACGCCCTCCGGGTTCACGACGAGGCCGCAGTCGAGCGCAGCCGTCACGCGCGACACGCGCACCTCCGCGCCCTGCACGTCGAGGTCGACGCAGGTGGCGACGTAGCTGCCGACATCGACGCCGATGGCGACGCCCTGGCCGGCGCCCGAACGCGCGCCGCTCGCGCGCCAGCCGTGCGGCCTGCGCCGCGCGCTCGAGCACGCGCCGGAAGCGCGGGTGCGTGAGGTTGCGCAGCCGCAGCTCGACCGGATCGACGCCGCATGCCTCGGCGATCTCATCCATGTGCACTTCGCGCGCGAAGTGGTTCGCCGCGCCGCCGAGCGAGCGGTACGACCCCGATCGCGAGCGGTGAGTCCGATGTGAACGTCGTGACGTTGATGTGCTCGATGTTGTACGGAGTCTCGGAGCCGCGGCGGCCGAGGAACGGGCGCTCGCCGGCGTGGTAGCCCTTGGACTCCCAGGCGACGACGGTGCCGTCGCCGCGGAATCCGCTCTTGATGGTGATCAGCGCGGCGGGGCGCATCGTCGCCTTCGGTCATGTCCTCCGCGCGGGTGTAGGCGACGCGCACGGGGCGGCCGGCGATGCGCGACAGGCGGGCGGCCTCGTGCGCGACGGGGTAGGGGCTCTTGCTCCCGAAGCCGCCGCCGATCTCGGGCGCGATGACGCGCACGTCGCCCTCCGGGATCTCGAATCGCTGCGCCAGTTCCGTGCGGATGCCGAACGGGCGCTGCGTGCCGGCCCATACGGTGAGGCGATCGCCGTCCCAGGCCGCGACGGCGGCGCGCGGCTCCATCGGCGCGTTCGAGACGTACGGCACGAAGTACGTCGTCTCGAGCACGTGCTCCGCGGCCTTGAACCCCTCTTCGAGCGAGCCCTGCTCCTGCGTGGTGAAGGCGTCGTGGCCGCTGCGCATCAGCAGCTCGGGCAGATCGAGGGGCGTCGACGGGTCAGGCTCCCCCTCCCACTGCGCCTGCACGAGCGCGCACGCGGCGATCGCGTGCTCATCGGTGTCGGCGAGCACGGCGACGAGGTAGCGGTCCTGCACGACCCGGACGACGCCGGGCATGCGCTCGGCCACGCCGGTGTCGACGGACGTGTGCTTCGCGCCGCGCCACGGCGGCCTGAGCACGGCGGCGAACAACATGCCGTCCAGCACGATGTCCTGCGAGTACTTCGCGCGTCCGGTCACGCGCGCGACGGCATCGACGCGCGGCAGGTCGCGGCCCGCGACGGTGAACTCCGATGCGGGTGTCAGCGGGACCTCATCCTCGACATCGCGCTCCATCGCCAGATCACCGAGCAGGTCGCGCATACGTCACGGCGGGCGCGCCATCGCCGGAGCTGATGACGCCGTCGACGGCG
This sequence comes from uncultured Chloroflexia bacterium, assembly GCA_963736015.1. Classification (GTDB taxonomy): domain Bacteria; phylum Chloroflexota; class Dehalococcoidia; order DSTF01; family JACRBR01; genus CAVTNG01. The sequence continues at coordinate 47,571 of CAVTNG010000012.1, forward strand.
CGCAGGTCGCTCGCGGGGCAGGTCCAGCCGGTCTGATGCCAGTTGCAGCAGCGGCCTCGCGCGCGGTTGCGGCGGCCTTGCGGAGCTGCAGGCCCACGCGCGCGGTCGACTGGCTGCCGAAGGTTCCCATGTCCCACGGCACCGAATCGGTGTCACCGAGCACGACCTCGACGGCGCTGAGCGGCAGCCGCAGCTCCTCCGCGACCTCGATCGCGAGGCCGCTGCGGATGCCCTGGCCGTACTCGACCTTGCCCGCGTATGCCACCGCGGTGCCGTCCGGGCGCACCGTCAGCCAGCGCGCCTTCTGCACGTCGGGCTTCGTGTTGCCGTAGGCGCCGCGCGCGTAGCTGGTTGCCGGCAGGGGGAATCCCATCGCCACTTCGCCGGTGATGTGCAGGCCCGGCTCGGCGACGCCGTCGCGCTGCGGTCATCGCGCCGCCTCGCCCATGCGCTCGGCGGCGTCCTGTACCGCGCGCTGGATGCGCTGGTAGGTCCCGCAGCGGCACATGTTCTGCGCGAGCGCCTCGCGCACGTGGTCGGCGCTCGGATCGGGGTGCCGGTTGAGCAGCGCGACGGAGGTCATGATGAAGCCGGGGATGCAGTACCCGCACTGCATGGCTGAGCGCGTCGATGAACGCCTGCTGCACGGGGTGCAGCTCATCGCCGCTGCGCGAGGCCCTCGATCGTCGTGATGGAGCCGCCGGCGACGGCGCCAACCGTCGTCGTGCAGGACCGCAGCGCCTGGCCATCGACGAGGACGGTGCAGGCGCCGCACAGTCCCTCGCCGCAGCCGTACTTCGTGCCCGTCAGGCCGGCGTCGAAGCGCAAGTAGCTGAGCAGGTTGCGTCCGGTGTCGGCGGCCTCGTGCGGCTCTCCGTTGATGCTCAGGCGTACCATTCGATCCTCTCGCGCTATGTGCGCACCGGTGTGGCATCCTCACGCGCCGCCGCGCGAGTGTCAAGAATCGCCCGAGGGATATCCTGCATCGATCTCGCATCCGCCACTTGATGAGGAGCCTCACATGGCCCACACCGGCATCACCCTGTATGGCACTGTCTGGTGCAGCGACTGCAAGCGCACGAAGCGTTTCTTCGGCGAGCAGCGCGTCCACTACGACTTCGTCGACATTGATGAGAACCCGGAGGGCCTCGCCGTGGTCGAGGAGGCGAACAACGGCAAGCACATCATCCCGGTGCTGCGCTTCGGCGACGGCTCGACGCTGATCGAGCCGACGAACGCCGAGCTGGCGCAGAAACTCGGCCTCCGTACGGAAGCGAAGAACAGGTTCTACGACCTCATCGTCGTCGGCAGCGGCCCGGCGGGGCTGACGGCCGCCCTCTACGCGGCGCGCGGAAGGCATCGAGACGCTGGTGATCGAGCGGGCGGGCGTGGGGGGCCAGGCGGGGGTCACGGAGCGGCTCGACAACTTCCCCGGCTTCCCGGAAGGCATCTCCGGCGCGGAATTCGCCGACCGGCTACGCCAGCAGGCCGAGCGCTTCGGCGTCGAGATCCTCACGGCGCAGGAAGTGGCGTCCGTCGCGGTTGACGGCGATTACCGCGTCGTCCGCACGAACGACGGCGTGGAGTACCGTTCCTGGGCGGTGCTTCTCGCGCTGGGGTCGACGTACCAGCGTCTCGGCGTCACCGGCGAGGAAGACTTCATCGGCGCCGGCGTGCACTTCTGCGCGACGTGCGACGGCGCGTTCTACCGCAACCGCGACGTGGTCGTCATCGGCGGCGGCAACTCGGCGGGAGAGGAGAGCATCTTCCTCACGAAGTTCGCGAGCAGGGTGACGATCGTGACGCGCGACACGATGCTCTCCGCGAGTAAGGTCGTCGTGGAGAAGGTCGAGGAGGATCCGAAGATCGATGTCATCACCAACGCGAGCCCGGTGGAATTCCGCGGCGATGGCAAGCTCGAGACCGTGGTGCTGAAGGATCGGACCACCGAGGCGCTCAGCGAGCTGCATCCGGCCGGGGTCTTCGTATTCATCGGCCTCACGCCGAACACCGCAGATCGTGAGCGGCCTCGTCGCCTGCGACCAGTACGGCTTCATCGAGACCGACGTGGCGATGCAGACGAGCGTGCCGGGCGTGTTCTGCTGCGGGGGACTGCCGGGAAGGCAGCACGAAGCAGGCCGCGTCGGCGGCGGGCGAGGGGGCGGCCGCGGCGCTGGCGCTTCGGCGATACATCCAGCCGCTTGCGAGCGGCATGCCGCGGCATGCGGAGATGGTGGAGGCGGCGGGCTGATCCGGCGGAAGCGCAGCGGCGTATTGAAGATGTCACATGAAGGGAACGATGCGTTGACGGACCTGACAGCGCGCGAACTCTCGCGGCGGGCGTTCCTGCGTCTGTCCGCGCTCACGGCCGCGGGTGCGGGCGCCGCTGCGCTCGTGGGTTGCGGCAGCGACGACGACGATCACGCGTCGAGTCCGACGGCCGCGCGATTGCCCGCCGCCTCGGCGGCGCCCCAGGTCACGCTCGCTGAAGCGCCGAGCCGGACGTGGGCGCCGGTGGCTGCGACCGGCCCGGGACCGCTGCGCGACCACAGCCTCACCGCCAATCCGGACGACGGCCGCATCTACCTCTTCGGCGGTCGCACGGGCGGCGTCGCCAACAACGACCTCTGGGTGTTCGATCCGAAGGCGGCGGCGTGGCAGCGTGCTGTGGCCGGCGGCGATGCGCCGGGGGCGCGATTCGGCCACGACGCTGTTTACGACCGCGCCAGCGGCCGCCTCGTCGTTGCGCTCGGCCAGCTCCGAGACGGCGAGTTCTACGACGATGTCTGGGCCTACGACAGCGCGCGCTGGCAGCAGCTCGGCGCGTCGTCGGATAAGCGCCCGGAGGTGCGATACGGGGCAGGCGCGGCGCACGACGTTACCGGCGACCGGCTCGTGATCTCACACGGCTTCACGGACATGGGCCGCTACGACGACACGTGGGCGTTCGACTTCACGAAGGACGCGTGGACGCAGGTGGCGACGTCGGGCGATGTGCCGATCAAGCGCTGCCTCACGCGTTGCCTCTGGCTCGACGCTACGCAGTCGATGCTGATGTTTGGCGGCCAGACCGACGACAATCCGTATCTCGGGGACCTCTGGGTCCTCAATCGCGAGCAGTCAAGAAGCCTGGGTCGAACAGCACCCGGCCACGTTCCCAGGCAGGCGCAACCTCTACGGCGCCACGCTCGATGCCGCCGGCGAGCGCTGGTACGTCGTGAGCGGCAACACGCCGCAGGGCGCCGTCGCCGAGACGTGGGTGTACGACATCGCTGCGGCCACGTGGGCGATGCTTGCGGCTTCAGGCGAGGCGTTGCCCGCGCGGTACAGCTCGGATGCCGCGATCGTCGGCAGCGACCTCTACGTGTACGGCGGCCACGACGGGAACGCGGAGCTCGCGGACACATGGAGGCTCGCGGTCACCACTTGAGGGCCGCGGACCGAGGCGTCTCGTCTTGGTCGCGGGACGCTATCGAGCGGCTACCTCGCGTGCGCGGACGTAGTTCATGCGGCCGACCTGGCGCACGAGGCCCTTCAGCTCCAGCATCGCGAGCGCGCTGGTGACGACGGCGATCGGCAGGCCGGTCTCGCGGCGGACGTCGTCGATGTGGGCGGGCTCGGCGCTCAGGTGCTTGAGCAGCACGCTCTCCGTCTCGTCGGCGGGCACCAGCTCCGTCATCTCCATCTGGTGCGACGCCATCGTGAGGTTCAGCTCGGCGAGGACATCCTGGACGTCGAGCGTGAGCTTGGCCTCGCCGTCCTGGATCAGCTTGTTCGTGCCGCGCGGAGTCCCGGCGAGTAGATGCTGCCGGGCACGGCAAAGACCTCGCGGTTCTGCTCGAGCGCCTGCCGCGCCGTGATCAGCGCGCCGCTCTTGATGTCGCCCTCGATGACGAGCACGCCGAGCGAGACGCCGCTGAGGATGCGGTTGCGCCGCGGGAAGTACTCGCTGCGCGGCTGCGTGCCCAGCGGGTAATCGCTGATGATGGCGCCCTGCGCGGCGATTTCGTCCGCGAGCTTCCGGTGCTCGGGCGGATAGACGAGGTCCAGCCCGCACGCCAGCACGGCGATCGTGCGGCCGCCGGCCGAGAGCGCGGCGCGGTGAGCGATCGCATCGACGCCGCGGGCGAGGCCGCTGACGACGGTGACGTTGTTCGTCGCGAGGCCGCGCGTCAGCTCCTCGGCGACCTGCCGGCCGTAGACGGACACGCGGCGCGTGCCCACCACGGCGACGGCCCACTCGTCGGCGGGCGTCAGGTGGCCGCGGACGTAGAGGACGGGCGGCCGGTCGTACACCTCGCGGAGCTGGCGGGGATAGGCGTCGTCGTGCCAGGTGAGGGCGGCCACGCCGTGCCGGTGGAGCTGCTCGATCTCGGCGGCGGGGTCGATCTCTGCGCGCGCTGTGATGCAGGCCGAGGCGCTGCCGCTGTCGAGGCCCGCGGCCTTCAGCTCGCCCGGGGTTGCGCGCCACGCCGACTCGAGCGTCCCGAAGTGGGCCTCGAGCTGCGAAACCCGTACGCGGCCGATGCGCGGGATGCGGCTGAACGCGATCCAGTACGAACGTTCTAATTCTTCCATGCAGGGCGCATCATAGGGCGGATGGGCGGAAGGTGCTAGCGGGGTGTCAACCGGGGGTCGTGGCATTCGCGGGGTTATCCGGCGTCAGCTCTCCCGCCGCGGTCGTCAAGCGGTACAGCCGCCAGTCGTTCTCCTGGTGGAGGAGGGCATAGCGCCCGCGCAGGAACTCATCGAGCTCGAGGAACGGCGCGTAGCTGTCGTCGGAGACGAGCACGTACACCGGGGGATGCGCATCGAGGTCGCGGATGATCTCCGGCTTGGCGCCGGGCACGATCTCGCCCAGGAACGACGTGTAGTAGCGGGTCGGGTTCGTGTAGCCGCCGGCGGCGTAGATCCACGGCAGCTCGCCCCACGTGTACAGGGAGGTGCCCGCGTTGTCCTGCTTCATCAACGCGACGATGTCGTTCACGGCGACCGACGCGCCGTCGAAACGGTACTCGTAGTCCAGCTCGCTCATGCGTCCCATGCGCCGGTCCAGGAACGCATCGTAGTAGGCGACGGGCCGCAGCTGCTTGCGCTCGCGGTACGCGTCCGAAAACTGGCCGGCGACGGCTGCCAGCATCAGCACACACGTCACCCCGACGAACGCGCGGGAGAGGCCGTCACGGTCCATCACCAGCGGGGCGCTCACGACGGCGGCGGCGAAGGCAGGCGCGGCCTGCTGGAGGTAATGCGGGAAGGGGAAGGCGCTCGACATCGCGCCGGCGATGGCGAACGAGAGCCAGAGCATCGGGAACTGCCGGAGCGTCACCGGCTCGCCCATGTCCCGCCGGCGGAGAAGCCACGCCGTCGTCAGCACCGCCGGCAGGAAGCCGATCGCCCGCACGAACGGATTCACCGGATCCAGAGAGGAATAGAGCGGAAGCGATCCGCCGATCGCGTACCAATACTCCGGGAACGAACCCGCGGCCAGGAATGTGATCGCCAGCGCGCCCTGCGGCAGCAGGAAGCCGCACGCCAGGGCCGCGATGGGCCGCAGCGGGCGCGCCTGCGTCAGCGCGATCATGAGCGCGATGGCAGCGCCATCGAACACGGCGACCTGCTTGTAGCCGGCTGCGATCCCCACCATCACGCCCGCCAGCGCATACAGCGCGAGGGCAGGACCGTGGCGCCGCTGCTCGGTTGCGAGCACGAACGCGAGGACCGCCAGCGATGACGGCAGGATCATGAACGTCTCGGTCATGGCCAGGTTGCCCTCGATGAGCGGCGTGCCCATCACCAGGGCAAAGATCGCCGCCGCGGCGACGGCGCGGCCCGGCCCGAAGATGCGCCACACGATGAGGGCCAGCACGCCCTGCGTGAGCAGCACCGAGGCCGTGGCCACGGCGTGCAGGGCGAAAACGCTGGTCCCGAAGGCGGACTGCGTCCCGGCGTAGGTGAGGAAGATGAACGGCGGCTTGTTGTCCCAGGCCTCTCCGTACAGCGACCGACCGTCGCGCATGTTCTGCGCGATGGCGGCAAAGATGCCTTCGTCGCCGTACCAGCGCGGCTCATAGAGCGACGGGTATCGCAGGGCGAACGCGACGAGGAGCGTCAGGGCAAATAGCAGGATGTAGACGACGGGCTGGCGCACGCGGGGCGCCCTCTGCGGCGGGAACATGCCTGGATGGTACAGCCCGCTCGTTGCGAAATCGTGTCAGGCGTGCCGCTCCCGTGGGGGCGGTTCTGTCACCGGGCATGACAGATTCCCCCGGGTACTGGCGGAAAACCCCTAAATCTCGTGGGCGAGTTGTCGATTACCCCTCAGAGGGACGAGCAGGCGTCCCCGCATGCGTGTGGGTCACATCGAGGGGGGACCATGCTGAAGAAACTGAACAGTGAAGCGGGCTTCACGCTCACCGAGCTTCTGATCGTGGTGGCGATCCTGGGCATCCTGGTGGCCGTGGTCCTGCCGAACTTCACCGGCCTGCTGGGCGGCGCCAAGACCAACGCCGGAGCGGCCGAACTGAACATCATCCAGACCGCGGTCGATGCCAAGCTGGCTGCGACGAACGCAACGACGACCACCGCCATCACGTCGGCGACGACCGATATGACGACGGCCGCCGGCGGCTTCAGCCTGGCGCCCTCGTACATGCGGAGCACGGCGACCCACGGCACCTACACCGTGGACACGACGGGCAAGGTCAGCCAGGCGAGCTACCCGTAAGGGGAGCTCGTCTCTGTCGACAGCCGGTAAGCCCGCGCGGCAGAGGTTGCGTGTATGGATACGACAGTAACGCTGCGCAAGCGCCTCGGCCACATGCTGGTCGAGGCTGGCTTGCTCTCTGACGAGGACGCCGAGCGCGCCGCGCGCGAGGCAAGCGCGGCCGGCCAGAAGCTCGGCGACTACGTCGTCGAGCACGGCCTGGTGACGTCCGAAGCGCTGGCGATGACGCTGAGCATCCAGCTCGGCATCAGGTTCCTGGACCTGCTGCGGGTCGAGATCCAGCCCGAGGCGTTGCGGTTGATCCCGGCAGAGGTATGCCGCGAGCAAGTGCTGATCCCCGTCGAGGCCGACGGCCGCTCAGTGCTCGTCGTCATGGCGGACCCCGGCAACATGCAGGTCGTCGAGGACCTGCGGTCGATGACGGGGCTGGAAGTGCGGCCCGCCGTCGGCATTCCCGACGAGATCCGGCGCGCGATCAACATCGGCTACCGCGTCAGCTCCGAGATCGAGCGCGAGGTCGGCTCGTTCGCGAAGCCGCTCACCGCGCCGCAGCCCGAGGCTGAGGACCTGGACCTGCAGCTCAGCCAGACGCCGATCGTCCGCACGGCGGACCTGCTGCTCGCGCAGGCCGTCCGCGACCGGGCTTCGGACGTCCACCTTGAGCCGGAGGAGCACTCGCTGCGCGTGCGCATGCGCATCGATGGCGTGCTCCACGAGGCGATGCGCCTGCCGAAGGACGTGCACGCGCCACTGGTCTCCCGCTTCAAGGTCATGGCCGGCATGAACATCGCGGAGCGCCGGCGGCCGCAGGACGGCCAGATCAGCACCGAGGTGGAGGGTCGGCATCATCGACCTCCGCGTGCGCGACGTCCGATTCGTCATTCGGCGAGATGATGGTGCTCCGCGTGCTCGACCAGAGCATGTCGCTGATGTCCCTGCGCGACCTCGGCTTCTCGCCTGTCGCGCTCGACCGATACATCCGCCTGCTGCGGTCGCCGTTCGGCATGGTGCTGGTGAGCGGGCCGACGGGCTCGGGGAAGACGACGACGCTGTACGCCTCGCTGAACCAGCTCAACGACGACGAGCGCAAGATCATCACGATCGAGGACCCGGTCGAGTACCAGTTCGAAGGCATCAACCAGATCCAGGTGAACGAGAAGGCCGACATCACCTTCGCGACGGGCCTGCGCTCGCTGATGCGGCTCGACCCGGACATCATCCTCGTCGGCGAGATCCGCGACGCCGAGACGGCGCGCATCGCCAGCCAGGCGGCGCTGACGGGCCACCTCGTGCTGTCGTCGATCCACGCGAACGACGCCGCCGGCGTGCTGTTGCGCCTCGCCGACTTCGGCATCGAGGCATTTCTCGCGGCGTCGTCAATCATCGGCGTGGTCGCCCAGCGCATGGTCCGGCGCGTCTGCTCGTACTGCGCGCAGGAGGCGGAGCCCGCGGTCGAGGAGCGAGCCGCATACGAGGCGGAGGTGGGGGAGCGCCTGGAGTCGATGATGCGCGGGGCCGGCTGCAACTTCTGCGCCGAGACCGGCTTCATGGGCCGCGTCGCGGTGTTCGAGATCCTCACGCTGAACGACGAGATCCGGCGCCTCATGATCGGCGGCGCGCCGGCGAGCGCGATTCGCGAGCAGGCGGTGGCCGACGGCATGGTGCCGATGCGGCGCGACGGCATGCTCAAGGTCAAGCAGGGCATGGTGACGCCCGGCGAGATCCTGCGCAGCGTCTACTCGATCACGTAGGGAGGCGGCATGTCGTTCAAGTATGTCGCCATCGGACCGGCGGGAGAGCAGATCAGCGGCGCCATCGATGTCGCCGACGAGGCGCAGGCTGAGCGCGCGCTCTGGGATGCGAACTACCGCGTCGTCAGCATCCGTGCTCAGCGCAAGCTGCCCACGCTGGAGTCGATCTTCCCGAGCGTGTTCGCCGTCAAGAAGCGCTCGCTGATCACGTTCTCGCGCCAGCTTGCGACGCTGCTCGAGTCCGGCGTCGCCGTGATGCGCGCGCTCGAGCTGCTCGAAGACCAGGCCGGCTCGAAGCCGCTCGCGAAGGCGATCCACGGCATCGCGCGGTCGATCCGCACCGGCTCCACGTTCGCCGACGCCATCCGCGAGCACCCGGCGGTGTTCCCGCCGCTGTACGCGCGCATGATCGAGCTTGGCGAGCGGACGGGCCACATCGAGGAGATGCTGCGGCAGCTCGCGACGTACATCGAGCGCGAAGACCAGGTGGCCCGCCGGGTGAAATCGGCGATGGCGTACCCGGCGTTCATGCTCGTGCTTGCGGTGGTCGTCGTCGGGATCCTCATGACGACGGCGCTGCCCGCGCTCACGCAGATGTTCAAGGAGTTCGACGCGGACCTTCCGATCACAACGCGCATCCTCATCGGCGTCACGGAGTTCACGCGCGAGTACCGCACGCAGATACTGGGCGCGATCGCCGTCATCGTCCTCGGCGGTGCGTGGTTGTTCGGTCAGCCCGCCGGCAAGCGCATCATCGATCGGGTGATGCTTACGGTGCCCGTGTTCAAGGCGATCACGCTCGACGCGAACGCCGCGCGCTTCAGCCGCACGCTCGCGGTGCTGCTCCGTGCGGGGCTGCCGTTGACGGAGATCATGGACATGCTCGTCAAAACGACGGACAACCACATCCTGCGCCAGCACGCGCTGGAGCTGCGGCGCCGTCTGCTCGACGGCGAAGGCCTGGCGGGCCCGATGGCAGTGGAGGGCTGCTACCCGCAGATGCTGGTGCAGATGGTCGCCGTGGGCGAAGAGACGGGCACGCTCGACGGCAACCTGGAGATCACGGCCGAGTACTACACGCGCGAGGTCGACCAGAAGGTCGATGCGCTCGCAGGGATGATGACGCCTGCGCTCACGATCGTGATCGGGGTGGTCGTCGGGTTCATCGCGCTGTCGCTGATCATGCCCATGTACCAGCTTGTCGGGCACATCAACGACACGGGCGCCGCGAGCGGTCCGGGGGCGCCGACGCCATGATCGCGCGACTCTCGTCCGAGCGGGGCGTCACGCTCGTCGAGACGCTCGTTGCTGTGGCGATCATGGGCGCGGCGCTCGTCGTCTTCATGGCAGGGATGTCGACGGGCCTGCTCTCGACGTCGCAATCCGACCGCCTCTCGACGGCGCACGAGCTCGCCCGCTCGCAGCTGGAGTACACGAAGGCGGCGACGTACAACGCAGCACCGTACGCCTACGCGACGGTGACGCCGCCTTCGGGCTACGGCGTCAGCGCCAGCGCCAGCTCGATCACCGGCGGCGATGCGAACGTCGAACTGATCACGGTGCAGGTGACGAAGAACAGCGCCGTCGTGTACTCGCTCGAGGGCTACAAGGTGAACCGATGATGCCGCGCGGCGAGCGGCGCGGCAGGGGGCGAGGCGAACGCGGCCTCGGCCTCGTCGAGCTGATGATCGGGCTCGGCATCACGACGCTGGTGCTGTCGACGCTCGGCACGACGCTCATCGCCACGCTGCGTAACACCTCCACGGCGCAGGACCAGCAGCGGGCCACGCAACAGCTGCGCAACGGTCTCTTCTGGCTCAACCAGGACACACAGAGCGGGGTGGCCAGCCAGGCGAGTGTGGCGGCGGGCGATGTGACGATGTCCTGGACTGATTACGCCACGGGAACCCCGTACAGCGCGCGCTTCCAACAGGTCGGCGCGGACCTCCAGCGCACGCTCACGGTGAGCGGCGTGCCCGCCACGCGTGTCGTGGCCACCGACCTCACGGCGGGAGGCTTTGCTGCCGTCCAAAACGGCAACTCCGTCACGTACACGCTCACGGTGACGCGCGGTACGGCGACACAGACTCAGTCAGAGACGTCGACCATGCGCGTGACGGACCTGCCGATCACGCCGTTCGCGACGGTTACGGCATCGCCGACGTCGACGAGCACGGCGACGCCGACGAATACGCCCGTGGCGACGAGCACGCCCACGAATACGCCGACAAACACACCGACGCCGACGAACACGCCGACGAACACGGCTGTCCCGACGAGCACGCCGACCAACACGCCAACGCACGACGAATACACCGACGCCCACGAGCACGCCCTCCGGCTGCACCGCCGGCGACACCGGCTACCTCAGCCCGTCCGCGAACGCGGCGGAGACGGGAGGGCGATGGCGACGGGTTCGAATCGAACCCGACGAGCGCCTACGCCGACGGCGGCGGCAACGCGATGAATTCGAAGGGCGATGGCGATCGCCACCGCTTCTACAACTACGGTGTCTCGATCCCGGCGGGGTGCGGCGTCACCGGCATCGCGGTGCGGCTGGACTACTGGCTCAAGAACAGCGGCGGCACGAACAGCGTCGACGTCGAGCTGTCGGGCGACGGCGGGACGACGTGGGCAACGGCGAAGAGCGACTCATCGGAGCCGCAGTCCGAGACGACGGTGCTGTTCGGAGCCGCGTCTGACCTCTGGAGCAGGGCGTGGTCCACAACGAACGTGAATGACGCCAACTTCCGCGTGCGCGTGACGATGCATCACGGCGGAAGCGGCCAGGAGACCTACCTCGACTGGATCCCCATACGGGTGTACTACGGCCCGAACTACCTGGTGCAGATGGCGAGCGGCGGTGGCACGACGAGCACATTCTCCGCGTCATTCGTGGCGACGCCGGTCGCGGGCCACCTGCTCGTCGCCGTCGCGGGCACACGCACGAACGGCGCGCTGACCGGCCCCGCGGGATGGTCGACGGCACTGAACCAGAGCGGATCTGCCGCGCCGAACGAGGCCGTCTTCTACAGAGATCGCTGGCGCCTCGGAGCCGACTACGGTCACCGTCACGACGGCTGCGTCCGGAAACGGAAACGGGATCCATCTCTACGAGTTCGCGGGGCTCACGGCGCTTGATGCGACCGGCTCGTCGACGGGCAGCGGGACGGCGGTCGGCTCCGGCAGCGTGGCGACGACGAACGCGAACGACGTGATCATCGCCGCGCTGATGTCGCAGCAGGGGAACAACTTCAGCGACACGGCGTGGACCGGAGGCTTCGCGGAGCTGAGTGACTTCACAGAGGGGAACGGGGGCGGCCTCACGCTCTACGGCGCCGGCATCCTCACGGTGAGCGCGACCGGCACGTACAGCACTACGGCGACCTCGAGTTCGAGCGGCTCGTGGCGCGGGCAGGCGGTGGCGTTCAAGTGATCGGACGCGTTTGTCCCGGCCTCCTCCTCCGCAGCATCGCTCGCGATGCGCGCGGACAGGCGCTTCCCGTGGCGATCGCCGCGCTTGCTGTGGGGGCGATCGTGATCACGCCGCTGCTCCTGGGTGCGGGCACGGGGTCGAAGGCGACGAACCTGGTGGGGCAGCGGGCGAAGGAGCGCTACAGCATGGACGCAGGGGTCGAGTGGTCAGGGTGGCGCCTACTGTCCAATCCGACGCTGACAACCGATACCAGCTTCAATGCGGCCGTCCTGCAGCCGTTTCCGGCGACGGTGAACGGCGCGTCTTTTCCGCAGGCCGAGATACGTTACATAACGAATGGCGGCGCCGTGGAGTCCATGAACCCCGCGTGGCAGTCCGGTGGCGGCGACCAGTGCTATGCCTTCTCGGCGTCGGAAGCGGGCACCATGTCCGCTCGCATCGCCGTCGATTCGGGCCAGGTCTGGACGGCGGTGCTCCCCGGCGCGGCGTCGTGCACGCGGCCGGGCGGACTGCAGCCGCTGTGGGGGACATCCCCGTACGGCGCGGACTTTCCGCTGGCGGCTGCAGGCTCCTACAAGCTGCTGATCGGTACCGATACGGCGACGACGGGCACGGTTTCGCTCAGCGTCCCGGCGGCGACGTATGAGGTGCGATCGATCGTCGGTAGCCGCAACGTCGTGGCGCGGCTGGTCGCCGGATACGGCGGCGTGAGGGTGGCATCGTGGCAATTGAACTGACGCGCAAGCGCGTGCGGGCGCTGCTCAGCGACCGCTCGCAGCGCATGCACGTGCCGTCGCATGTGCTGGCCGGCCTGGTGATCGGCGTGGTGGTTGTCGTGTTCTCGGCAATGCTGCTCGGCACCCGCGATGCACACCGCGACGAATCCACGGCGCGCCAGCGATACCTCGACGCAGAGGCGATCGCCGCGCTGCCACCCGTCTCGACCGACACGCTCCGTGAAGAGGTCGAGGCGGCGAAGGCGCAGCTCGCGATGTCACAGGCGGTCGCCGCCCGGACGGTGGACGCGACCTCCGACACCACCATCGCGAGTCTCGTGGAGACCGCGCAGCAGTCCGGCCTCTCCGTCCGCGGGGTGGCACGCGCGGATGCGGCCACGGCGAAGATCGGCGAGCAGCCCTACGACGTGCACGGCATCCGCACCACGGTGGAGGGTACGCCCGCGCAGACGACGGTGTTCCTGGCGGCGATGCGACGCGACCAGCCAACGCTGTTCCCGGCCCTCCTCTTCGCGGCGGTGAACGAGGCGGGCCTCGTGCGCAGTGAACTCGTGTTCAACGCCTACACGGCGGCGTCAGCCGCCACGCCCGGCGCGGGGCCGACGGCTGCAGGACCGCCGCGATGAACCTCCGCTCGATCCTTCGCCAGCCGATGCTCACCGTCGCCATTCACGAGCGTGAAGCGCGCTGGACGCTCGGCGGGAGCGGCCGCATCACAGCGTCCGGGCAGGTGCAGCTCCCGCCCGGGTTTGTCGACGACGGCGTGATCCTCGACTCCGCGGCCGCCGGCCTCGTGCTCCGCGAGACCAGGGACTTCCCGGGCAGCCGGCGCATGCAGGTCGCGCTCGCGTTGCCGGCGCAGCGCTCCGTCCTTCGCCAACTCGAGCTGCCGCCCCTCCGCGGCAAGCAGTTCGCGGAGCTGGTGCAGCGGGAGATCCGCCGCGAGATGCCGATGCTCGCCGACAACGCCTACGTATCGTGGCAGCGCACAGGAGATCGCGACGGCAAGGCCATCGTGTTCGTCGTTGGCCTGGCGCGCGATGTCGTCGACTCACACGTCGCCGCTGTACGCGCCGCGGGCCTCCAGCCCGTTGCGGCCGATCTGCGCATCATCGCCGCCGCGCGCGCGATCGGTCAGCGGGACGCGATCGTCGCGTGCATCGAGGACGAGGAGATCGAGGTCGGCATCTTCCGGGACGGCGTGCCGGCGATCGTCCGGTACGTCGCAATGTCAGCGCCCTGCGGCGAACCCGCGTGGACCGCGCAGCTCGCGGAGGAGCTGAACCGCACGATCAAGTTCTACCGCGACTCGCATCGCGAGGAGCGCTTCATCGATCGTGTGCCGGTGTCGTTGATCGGCGGCGCTGCCCGCCAGGCGATCCTGGGTGAGGGCATTGCCGAGGCCATCGGCCACGCGGTCGAGATGCCGCAGCTCGTCGTCCCGATGGAGCCCGAGGAGCGCGCCGTTCGCTTCGCCGTAAACGCGGGGCTCGCCGTCAAGCGGGAGGCGGCATGAACTGGCGTGGGCACACCGAACAGGTCGAAGGCGTGATCGACATCAACCTGCTGCCGGCGCGGCATCGTCCACAGGAGATCTCGGGCGCAGGGGTGGCGATCGGCGCGTTCGTGATCGTCGCCATGATCGCGCTCGTGCCGCTAGCTTTCCGTCTTTCCAGCGCCCGCGCCAACGCGGACGCCGAGATGGACCGCGCGCGCATCGCCGAGCAGTCACTCCGTGATGTGCAGATCGACCTCGCCGCCCACCGAGGGCTCGAGGCTGAACTGCAGGACACACAGAGCCAGCTCGATGCGCTCGAATCGCAGCGAGAGGACATGCAGGGCGGCACGCGGCCCCTCGCGGACGACCTGGTGATCGTCTTCAATCCTGCCTTCACGCCGCCGGGCGCGCGCGTCACGGGTGTTTCGGGCACGAAGACCGGACTTCGCATCGAAGGCACCGCTGCGGGCCCGCTCGATGCGATCGCCTTTGCGCAGCGGCTGTCCGGCGACGGCGCCTTCGCGTCTTCGCAGATGGTCTCGTATGCGCCCGGCGCGGCCGGCGGCCAGTTCGCGATCGAGGTCGAGCGATGACGATGGCATACGCGGCGGTCTTCGGGCTGGCGTTCGGCAGCTTCGTGAACGCCGCCATCGACCGTATCCCGCAGGGCCGGCCGCTGAACGGCCGCTCCCATTGCGATGGATGCGGACGCACGCTGCGCGTGTGGGAGCTCGTGCCCGTGGCTAGCTACATCGCGCTCCGCGGCCGCTGCGCGACGTGCTCGACGGCGATCGGTCTGCGGGTCCCGGCGGTCGAGCTCGCCTGCGGCGGCGCGTTCGTCACGGCGTTCGCGGCCTTCGCGACGCCGGTCGCCGTCGTCGTCTGCGGGCTCACGGTCGCGGCGATGATCCTCGGCGGCATCGCGATGTCGAGAAGGGATGCACACCGATGAATGACAACGCCGACATGCCGGCCCTGCGCGAGTTGCTGCACTGGATGGTGCAGTCGGGTGCGTCCGACCTGCACCTTTCGGCGGGGCTGCCGCCCGTCTACCGGCGCCATGGCGCGTTGACGCCGCATCCATCGCTGCCGGCGCTGTCCGACGATGACCTGTTTGGCGCGCTCGATGACGTTGCCAGCGACGCAGGACGCGCGCGGCTGGAGGGAGAGCTGGAACTCGACCAGGCGCTGGAGGTGGACGGCGTGGGTCGCTTCCGCGTCAACATCTCACGCGAGCGCGGGCACCTGGCCTTCGCTTTCCGCCTCGTCAGCGATTCCGTCGTGTCGATGGAGGATCTCGGGCTGCCCGCCGTGTGCAACCGCCTTACGCAGCTCCCGCGCGGTCTCGTACTGGTCACGGGACCGACCGGCAGCGGCAAATCGACGACGCTGGCATCGATGATCGACCGGATCAACGAGCGCGAGGCGCGGCATATCGTGACGGTCGAAGATCCGATCGAGTTCGTACACGCCAACAAGCAGAGCATCGTGCATCAGCGCGAGGTCGGGCACGGACACGCACTCGTTTGCCGAGGCCCTGCGCCACGTCCTGCGCCAGGACCCGGACGTGATCCTCGTCGGCGAGATGCGCGACCTGGAAACGATGTCATCGGCGATCACAGCAGCCGAGACGGGGCACCTCGTGCTTGCGACGCTGCACACGCCCGATGCGCCGCAGACCATCGACCGCATCGTTGATGCCTTCCCTGCGGGCCAGCAACAGCAGGTGCGGCTCCAGCTCTCGATGGTGATCGAGGGCGTGATTTCGCAGGTGCTCCTGCCCGATGTCAGCGGCGAGGGCCGCGTGGCGGGCTGCGAGGTGATGCTCGGCACCGGCGCCATCCGCAACCTCATCCGCGAGGCCAAGACGTACCAGATCCCGACGATCATGGCGACGGGCGCTGCGCTGGGCATGCGGACACTTGACCAGGACCTGGCGGACCTCGTGCGGCGTCGCGTGATCGCGCACGAGACGGCGATCGCCTACGCCCGCTCGCCCGAGGAGCTCGGCCGCCTGCTCGGCGGCAGCCAGTATGCAGCTTGACACTGCTCGCCCCGCCGTTCGCGGTGTGCGGCTGCCGCGCATCAGCGTCACCCCGGTCGCGGTGGCGCGCCTCGCCATGGCCGCAACGGGGGCCGTTGCCTTCATCGTGTACCTGGCGACGCTCGCTCCGACGGTTATGTGGTACGACATGGGCGAGTTCGCGACGACGTCCGCGACGCTCGGCATCGCGCACAACACCGGCTACCCGCTGCTGATCCTGACCGGGAAACTGTTTACGTTCCTCCCGGCGGGCGACGTCGCGTACCGCGTGAACCTGCTCTCGGCGGTGTTCACGTCGCTGGCCGTCGTCGTGACCTTCTCCGTCATCCACGACCTCACCGATGACCCGCTCGCCGCAGCGGTCGGCGCGCTCACGCTCGCATTCGCGTCCACGGTCTGGGCGAACGCGACGTGGGCGACGTCATACGGCATGAACCTGTTCTTTACGGCGCTCGTGACGCGCTTCATGCTGGCCTGGTGGCGGGAGCGGACGACGGCCGCGCTCGCGGGTGCTGCGCTCGCGTTCGGGCTGGGTATGTGCAACCACCGCCTGATCGCGCTGACCGCGCCGCCGTCGATAATGCTGCTCGCGCTCGGCTGGCGCAGCCTCTCGCCGCGCGCGCTGGGCATCGGCGTGCTGGCTCTCATTGCGGGGCTCAGCGTGTACCTGTACCTGCCGATCCGCGGCGAGCAGGAGCCCGCACTCTCCTGGGCGCGGCCCGCGAACTTCCATACCTACTGGTCGATGTTCGTCAACGGCCAGACGCCGTCCGACTACTGGCATTTCGACCTGGCGGACCGCATCGGCGTGCTGTGGAGCTACCCGTCGTACGACCTGACGTTGGGGGGGCTGGCGCTCGCCGCGCTCGGCGCGATCGTGTGCGCCAGCCGTCACGCCGCGGCCGCAGCGTATCTGGTCCTGACGCTGGCGCTTGATGCGCTCATCGTCGAGGCATACAGCATCCACAACATCTACAACTACCTGACGCCGGGGTACTTCGCGCTCTGCGTGTTCATCGGCGTCGCCGGCGCGTGGCTGATCGAGGCCGTGCGGAACCTCGCATCGGCAGGGAACGTTCGCCCGGGCGTCCGCGCGCTCGCCGCGGCGGGGGTGCTCGCGCTGCTGCCGGGCACACTGCTGGCACGGAACTACCAGCGCCTGGACCGCAGCGGCGACTACGCCGCCTCGGACTTCGCGCACACGACGCTCGAGCGCATGCCGCCGGACGCCGTGATCATGACGGACACGTGGACGGCCTCGCCCCTCTGGTACGCGCAGTTCGTCGAAGGGCAGCGCCGCGACGTCATCGTCTCGCCGATCTTCTCGGTCCCCGGAGAGGACGCATCGGACTTCGCGCGCCGCCAGGAGGCCGCTGGCCGCCCGGTGTATGTTGCCGACGGACTTCGCGCTCCGCTCGATGACCTGCGCCGCGACTTCACGCTCCAGCCGGTGCTGCTCGATGGCATCGAGCAGATGGTTACGAACGTCCTGCCGAGGCCGGAGTTCCGCGACGCGCTCGTCATGACCGGCAGCCTCTACCGCCTGCGCGACGCGCCGCAGGATTCGACTGTGCCCTCCGTCCCCGAAACGGCGGCGCGCAACGTCGATTTCCCGTCGGGAGTGACCCTGGCCGGCTTCGAGGCCGCTTCGGGAGACGCTCAGCGCGGCGACGTGATGGAACTCTCGTACTACTGGCGCGCCGGCGCGCGGCAGACGCACGACCTCCGCTGCGTGACGCTGTTCTTCGATGATTCCGGGGCCGTGCGGAACGTCATGGGGTTTCCCGTGTGGACGCAATCCCGCGATATCGGCGCCGGCGCCCTCACGACGTCGCGATGGGAGCCTGGCCGCATCTACCACGAGTCGTACTACACGCTTGTGCCGCGCACGCTCGCGCCCGGCCGATACGACGTTCGCATCGCGGTATTCGACCCGAAGGGCGATCCGGCGCGCACGAGCGCGGACGCACACAACCTCATGTCCGTGGGCGCGATCATGGTGCGTTGAGCGCCGTCGGCATCCCGTATACTGGCGCCGCATTTGAGGGGACGGGTGGAGGTGTACGTGGTCCGTCGCTCAATATCTGTTGCGATCGCGGCTGTCGCGATCACGGCGATGTTCGTCGCATGCGGCGGCTCGTCGGCCGGGAAGACACCGACCCGGCACCTTCGGCCGCAGGTGATGCGGCTTCGCCGTCGCCTGATGTGCGCAGCGGCGCTGCGGCGGACCTGGCCGCGAAGCTCACGCCGGCCATGCTTCAGCAGTCAGATCTTCCCGCGGGTTTTGACCCGCAACCACCCCAGACAAAGCACCTGACCAGCTCGGAGGTTCCCGGCCTGACAGGCGACGCCACGGGGATGTTCGCGACCTACACGTCGTCCGGGGGACGCGAGTACGTCACGCAGATCGCGATCGTGCCGGCTGACTCGGCCGATGTCTCCGCTATGGCGGACAGCATCGGATCGAGGTCGTACATCGCCGGCCTCACGGGCGGAGCGCCCGATGCCATGGCGACAGCGATCGATCTGCCCGGCGCGCCCGCGGGTGCGAAGGCCTTCAGCTACTCCGGCACGACGGCGACGCCCACCGGCCCGCAGGTGCTGAAGGGAGAGATCGTCGGGTTCCCTCACGGCAAGACATTCATCGTCGTGCTCCAGGCGTCATACGGCGACGCCACCCACGACATCGACGTCGGCGCCCTGTCCGGCGCGATCGATGCCCGCCTTGCCGCCATCCCGGAGGCGTCGTAGGCACCGTGCACCGCCGTCACATGCTGCTACTCGCCGGCATCGCGCTCTGCGTCGCTCCCTGGCTCGCCGCCTGCTCGGGCGATGACGATACGGGGGTCGCGCGGCCTGCGTCGGTCCCTGGCTCCGCTGATCTCGTGAAGGACAACGTCGAGTTCGGCGCGGCGTCGGTCGCATCATCGACGCCGCGCGACCAGCAGGTGCTCTTCTCCAGCGCAAGCTGCGCGAACGACGTACTGGTGCTCACGACGACGAAGCAGACGGTGTTCGCCGAGCTTCCGTGCGACCGCGCCGTGCCCGAGTCGGCGGCCAGCCGCTTCGTAGACCAGCCGGTAAAGATCCGGATCGTGCCGGGGGCCCAGAACAAGCTCTACGTCGAGTCGAGCGCCGGCGGCACGCTGGAGTTCACGCCGGGGCACGTCTGGGTGGACGAGAAGTAGCGGCTAGCGCGCGCTCGCGGCCGGCTCCTCCGTCGATGCCTTGCGCGCCCGCACCTTCTTGATGCGCCGCCCGATGACGCTGAGCACCCGCAGCGTCAGGCCGTCGACGCGCACCTCGTCGCCGGCAACGGGCACCTTGCCGAGGTGGTGGTACACGAAGCCGCCGACGCTGTCGTAATCCTGCTCCTCGCCGTCGACGTGGAAGTCGAACAGCTCTTCCAGCGCGTCGATGCTCACGCGCGCGTCGAGGATCGCTTCCGTCTCGCTGACCCGCTCGATCGGCGCCTCCTCGCGGTCGTATTCGTCCTGGATCTCGCCGACGATCTCCTCAAGCAGGTCCTCGATCGTCACCAGCCCGGCCGTGCCGCCGTATTCATCGACCACGATGGCGATGTGCACCTTGCTCTGGCGCAACTCCGCCAGCAGCTCATCGACCTTCTTCGTCTCGGGGATGAAGTAGGGCGGGCGCGCCAGGTCCCGCAGCGCGGGCGTGCGCGACTCCGCCATGCAGCGCAGGAGGTCCTTGGCGTAGACAATGCCGATGATGTTGTCGATCGTCTCCTCGTACAACGGGATCCGGCTGAATCCCTTCCCCACCACCATCTCCGTCGCATCGGCGACCGTTCCCTCGGCGTCGAGCGCGGCGATGTCGATGCGGGGGACCATGATCTCGCGCGCAGTGGTGTCTTCCATCTCGATGATGCCGCGGATCATCTGGCGCTCTTCCTCTTCGATCTCTTCGCCGCCCGTGTCGATCTCGGCGCGCCGGAGCATCTCGTCGGTCTCGTCCTCCTCTTCCCCGCCGACGAACGCCGTCAGGCTGCGGTCGATCATCCACGCCACCGGCCCCAGGAGCACGCGCACAGCGCGTATCAGTGGCACCATACGGAGGCCCCATGCGTCCGGGTCGTTCGCCACGAGCAGGCGGGGCAGCGCATCGACCGCGGCGACGACGAGCAGCGCGACGGCGGTGAAGCCCACGAACAGCGCCCAGCTATGGCCGCTTTCACGCGTGATCAGGAAGATGCCGCTCGCGGTCGCGAGGACGACCGCCAGGTTGCGCGCCACGGCCAGCGCGCCGAGCGTAGAAGCGCGCTCTTCGAGGTAACCGTTCAGCGTTCGGGCGCGCGGCACGCCGCGGCCGGCCATCGACCGTGCGCGCAGGCGGCTGGCCGACGCAATCGATGCCTCGGAGGCGGCCACGGCGGCGAGCATCGCCAGGGCGACCGCGAGGACCAGCAACTCAACGACGCTAGCCGTGTCCAGGAGCTGTTTCCTCTCCGCCGGCGGCGTCGCGCTTGGCGCGGATCCGCGCCGGCGCACCCACCGCGATCATCCCGTCGGGGACGTCGCGGTTGACCACCGAGCCCGCGCTCGTCGATGCCCCTCGTCCGATGTGCACCGGCGCCACGAGCATCGTGTCGCTGCCGATGAACGCGCCGTCCTCGATCACGGTGCGGTTCTTGCGCTTGCCGTCGTAGTTCGCCGTGATCGTTCCGGCGCCGATGTTCACGCCTTCACCCACGTCGGCGTCGCCGATGTAGCTGAAGTGGCCCATCTTGGTCCCGCGCCCCAGCCGGGCGCCCTTCACCTCCGCGAAGTTGCCGATGTGCACGCCGTCTTCGATCTGCGACCCCGGTCGCAGGTGGCTGTAGGGCCCCATCTCGACGCCCTCGCCGAGGGTGGACTCCTCGATCATCGAATATTGCACAATGCAACCGTCGCCGATGCGGGAGTCGCGGACGTGCGAGCCCGGCCCGATGGTGCAGCCGCGGCCGATGTCGCATGCGCCCTGCACGTGCGTATTGGGCTCGATCGTCGTCTCCGGTCCGATCATGGCGTCCGCGTCGATGTACGCCGTCGCCGGATCGATGATGCTCACGCCGCCGAGCATGTGCCGGCGCGCGATCCGCGCGCGCATCGCGGCAGCGGCTTCGGCGAGCTGCGCCCGATCGTTGATCCCGCGCACCTCGATCGGCTCGGACGCGGTCACGGCGACGGCCGGGTTCCCTTCCGCATACGCCATCGCAGCGAGCGCCGTGAGATATCGCTCTCCGTTCGCCGCCGGCTCGATGCGGGCCAGGTGCGGCCACAACCACGACGCGCGCACTGCGTATTGCCCGGAGTTGATCGCGCGCAGCTCGCTGCGGTCCAGCTCGCCGTCTTCCTTCGTCTCGATGATCGCCGTCACGCGGTCGCCGTCCAGCTCGATGAAGCCGTATGCCTCCACCGGCACGCGTGCCGTCAACAGCGCGACCTCCGGGCCGGCTCCTTCGATGGCATCCATCAGCCGCAGCAGCGACTCGGGCCGGACGAGCGGCACATCGCCATTCATGATCAGCACGTGCTCAGCGGCGCCAATGGCATCGCGCGCGCTTTCCACGGCGTGTCCGGTGCCCAGCGCCTCGGCCTGCTCGGCGAAGCGCACACCTCCGCCGCACGCGCCGCGCACCGCGTCGCCGCCCTCACTCGCGCCGACGACGACGACGATGTCGTCCACGCCCGCTCCGCGTGCCGCCTCGATGACGTGGCGGACGAGCGGCCGTCCGCACAGCTCGTGCGCGACCTTCGGCACGTCCGAGCGCATGCGCGTGCCGTGGCCCGCGGCCATGATCACCGCTGCCCAGTTCGGCCTGGAGACTGGTGGATTCTGGGGAGGTTCGTCCGGGTCGTTCTTCAACTTTGTGCCCATGCCGGACCGCATCCGGCGGTCCGAGGATCCCGGGCAGCGGGATCGTATCGGCGTCCATAAGAGGGTGTCAAGCCGCCCGCTCCTGCGGAGCAGGTTGCGTTTCTGAGTCAAGTGCCCGCGACGTCAATGCCGCGGACTCGGCGCGAGGCCACGATCTCACGAGACCGGCGTAGATCGCGAGGACCAGGAACACTGTTAACGAGAGCCCCGCGGCGGTCAGAACCCAGAGCGCGAACAACGAGGCGTACAGCGCGCAGATCATCGCATCGGCGTCCTGCTGCCTGTCGTCCTCGCGCAGCCGGCCCGCCTCCGCGCTTGCGCGCAACGCCAGCGCCAGCGGGATGAACATCAGCACCAGGCTCTGCGTATGCAGGTGCGGCGATGCGATGAGCGGCAACATGACGGCCAGTGCGTAGGAATGCGCAGTTCCTGCCGTCGTGTGTGGCCGTGACCAGACGGGCACCGCCCCCGCGAACGCCGCCGCCGCCAGCAGCGCCAGCCCCGGAAGCCACAGCCAGACCGCGTCGTTGCCCGTAACGCTCACGACGAACCCGCGCCAGTTCGCCATCATTCCGGCCATCACCTGCAGGTCATCGCCGGCGCCCGGATATCCGGAGACAAAGCGCGCGTTGTCCACGAGCGTCGATGGCGACGTCAGCAGCGCCGGCACCAGCAGCAGCGCCGCCCCGGCGGCCGAGAGCGCCGCGAGGGCGCGCCACCGTCGCTGTATCAGGAGCATCGGCAGGACGCCGATGAGGAAGTGCGGCTTGATGACGACGGCGGCGAGCACTACTCCGGCCTCGACGTCCCGGTCGCGTCGAAGCAGCGCGTATACCGCGAACATCGCCGCGAAGATCAGCAGATCCACCTGCCCGAAGATGACGTTCGTGACGGCAGGTATCGAGAGCGCGAAGGCGACGATGAAGAGCCGCCGCGGCAGCCGCGGGACCGGCGCGAGGAAACGCTCGAGTGCGAACGCAAGCGCCGCGAGCAGCGCGACGTTCACCACGGCCCAGACCCCGTATGCCACGGCGAACGGGAGAAACGACAGCGGCGCGAAGCCCCACGCGGCGAAGACCGGCAGGGGGAATCCCGTCGCGCGCTCCAGATCGCCCGGATACAAGGCGCGTTGCGCCGCGGCCTGCGACGCGGCGTCGTACAGCCCATGGCCGCCGTGGCGGATGATGTCGCCCGCCGCGTAGAAGCTCAGGAAGTCGCCGCCTGCTCCATCGGATGCCATCAGCACGCGCGCGATGCCGGTGACGGCGAGCACGCACGTCGCAACGAGCGCCAGCAGCGCAGCGGCGCCGCACATCGCGACGACCGCGCTGCGGACGTTCGCGGACGAGCTTCGAGACCGTAGTGCTGCGACGATGGCCATCACGTATATGGTCGGCATCGCAGGCAGGGAACGCCGGAGCGAACCCCTACGGCAACGCCCTACGTTCCCGTTTCTCAGTTCTCACTCGGTAGACTGAGGCCCGTGAACGTCGACCAGATCCGCGAGACCTTCGTCCGTTTCTACTCCGAACGGGGCCACACCCGCATCCCAAGCGCCTCGCTCGTGCCCCACGGCGATCCGACGCTGCTCTTCACGAATGCGGGCATGATCCCGTTCAAGCCCTACTTCATGGGCCTGGCCGAGCCGCCGGCGCCCCGGATGGTCACGGTCCAGAAGGTCTTCCGCACGACCGACATCGACGAAGTGGGCGACTACAGCCACCTCACCCTGTTCGAGATGCTCGGCAACTTCAGCGTCGGCGACTACTTCAAGGAGGGCGCCATCGCATACGCATGGGAGCTGCTCACGGAGCATTTCAAGCTGCCCAAGGACAAGCTGTGGGTCTCGATCTTCGAGACCGATGACGAGGCCCACGACCTCTGGCTCGCGCGCGGTGTCCCCGAAGAGCACATCCACCGCTACGGCGAGGAACACAACTACTGGTTCTCCGGCAGCATCGGACCCTGCGGCCCCAACAGCGAGATCTTCGTCGACCGCGGGCCGCGGCCGTCGTGCGAGTTCTGCCGCGCCGGCGCCTGCAAGCCGAATCTCGAACCGGACTGCGGCCGCTTCATCGAGGTGTGGAACCTGGTGTTCATGACCCTCTACCAGGCCGAGGACGGCACCCGCACGGAACTGCCGCGCAAGAACATCGACACGGGATCTGGCCTCGAGCGGATGGCGTGCGTGCTGCAGGGCAAGGAGACCGTATACGAGACCGATGTCTTCACCGACATCATCGAGCGTGTCGAGGCGTTGTCGGGCCGCGCCTACGGCGAGAAGGCCGACATCGACATCGCCATTCGCATTGTCGCCGAGCACGCACGCGCGGCGACGTTCCTGATCACCGACGGCGTCCTGCCTTCGAACGAGGGCCGCGGCTACGTGCTGCGCCGGATCCTGCGCCGCGCGGTGTACCACCTGACGCAGCTTGCGGGCGCGACGGAAGACAGGCTGCTCGACAAGGTCGCTGAATCCGTGATCGCGAAGATGGGACACGCGTACCCAGAGTTGGAAGATCGCGCCGAGTTCGTCACGCGGCTGCTCGCCGCGGAGGAGTCGAAGTTCCGCGAGACACTCGAGCGGGGCCGCGCGCATCTGGAAGACACACTCGCCCGCACAGACGCGCGCGACCAGGGCGAGAGTGTCATCCGCGGGGAAGACGTCTTCACGCTCTACGACACCTACGGCTTCCCGCCCGAGCTGACCCAGGAGATCGCAGCCCAACGCAACTTCGCCGTCGACATGGACGGCTTCGAGCGCGAGATGGAGGCGCAGCGCGAGCGAGGCCGCGCTGCGGCGAAGTTCGATCTCGAGGCGGACCGCGTCGCCGCATACACGCAGCTCGCGCACATCCGCACAAAATTCGTCGGCTACGGGGCGACCGAGCACAGCACGACGATCGCCGCGATCATCGGCGATGCGGGCGTGCAGGACGCTGCGAACGAAGGCGAGCAGGTCGAGGTCGTGCTGATCGAGACGCCGTTCTACGCCGAGGGCGGCGGGCAGGTGGGCGACACCGGCGAAATCGCCGGCCCTGACGGCCGTGTCGCCGTTGAGGACACGCAGTCGCCGGCCGAGGGCCTCGTCGCCCATCGCGGCCGCGTGGTACAGGGTCGGATTGCCGTCAACGACGCCGTGCGGGCCGCGGTCGATCCGGCGAACCGGCGTGCCAGCCAGCGGAACCACACGGCAACCCACCTCCTCCACGCCGCGCTGCGCGAGGTGCTGGGCAGCCACGTCGCGCCAGGCCGGGTCGCTCGTCGGCCCGGACCGCCTCCGATTCGACTTCACGCACATCGAGGCGACGAAGCCGGAGGAGCTGGCGGCGGTGCAGCGCCTGGTGAACGAGAAGATCCGCGAGGACATCGACGTCCACTGGGAGGAGCAGGCCTACGACGACGCGATCGCCGGCGGGGCGATGGCGCTCTTCGGCGAGAAGTACCAGGCGAACGTGCGCGTTGTCGGCATCTGTGAGCCGCACGGCGCACGACCACGAGCCGCGCTGCTTCAGCAAGGAGCTGTGCGGCGGCACGCACTGTCACCGCACGGGCGAGATCGGCGCCTTTATCATCGCCAGCGAGACGAGCGTGGGCTCGGGGCTGCGGCGCATCGAGGCGCTGACGGGCGCGCTGGCGGATGACTTCGTGCTCGAGCAGCAAGCGTCGCTCGGGCGCCTGTCGCGGCGGCTCAATGCCGCGCCGGCCGAGCTGGATGCGCGCGTCGATGCGCTCCAGCAACAGCTCGATGCAGAACGCCGCCGCGCGCAGCAGCTCGAGCGCGGAGCTGGGCGCGCTGAAGCGGACACGCTGGCGGACCAGGCGGAGCGCGTGAACGGCGCATCGGTCGTCGTCGCGCGTGTGCCGGCGCCGAACGCCGAGGCGATGCGCGAGATGGGCGATGTGCTGCGCGACCGTCTCGGCAGCGCTGTGGTCGTGCTGGGGAGCGTGTTCGATGATCGCCCGAGCTTCGTGGCGATGGTGTCGAAGGACCTGGCCGGGCGCGTCCATGCGGGCAACCTGATCAAGCGAGGTGGCTGCTGTCGCCGGCGGTGGCGGGGGCGGCCGGCCCGAGATGGCGCAGGCGGGGGGCAAGGACGCCGCGCGCCTTGACGAGGCGCTGGATACGGCGCGCCGCCTCGCCCGCGAGCAGCTCGAGGCCGCGCCTTCATGACGCGCACGGCGCCTGATGCGACATCGCCGCCGGCGCCGTCCGGCTGCATGATCGGCATCGACTTCGGGGAGCGGCGTATCGGCCTCGCGATCAGCGAAGGGCGCGTCGCGGTGCCCCTCGCCATCATCGAGCACGAGAGCCGCGCGGCCGACATCGCGCGGGTCGCCTCCATCGTCCGCGAGCGCCACGCAGCGCGCGTCGTCGTCGGCCTGCCGCTGCTGTTCTCCGGCGAAGAGGGTGAGCAGGCCCGCAGGTCACGCCGCTTCGGCGACGCCCTCGCGCGCGCGCTCGACGCCGCGGTCGTCTACCACGACGAGCGCCTGTCATCCTCGGATGCCGCTGCCACCGCCCCGGCCGGCCGCCCGCTCGACGATCGAGCCGCCGCGATCATCCTCCAGTCCTACATCGATGCGGCGGAGCGTACGCCGTGACGCATCCACCGGATCGCCGGCATCGTCATCGGCGTGCTGGCGGTCGCGCTGGTCGTCGCCGTCGCCATCTTCGTCACCGGCACGCCCGGCTCCGTATACAGCGAGGAGCCCGAACACACCATCGCGCCGGCGCCGACGGGCGGCGAGCCGACGTCGATCACGGTCCGCGAAGGGCAGAGCGCGAAGTCGATCGGAGAGGAGCTGGAGGCGGCGCACGTCGTGCGCAGCAGCGAGCTGTTCGAGGTCCTGGTCGGGCTGACCGGCGTCCAGGACGCGCTGCAGGCCGGCGACTACGAGTTCGACCCGGGACTGCCGGCGATCGAGGTGGTGCGCCGCATCGCCAACGGCGAGACCGCCTCGCGCGATGTGCTGATCCCCGAGGGCGCGCGCGCCGAGGAGGTGGGCGAGGCGCTTGAGAAGGCGGGCATCGTGAGCAAGCAGGCGTTTCTCGACGCGCTGGTGAAGTCTCGGCACGAGGAGCCGTTCCTCGCCGAGACGACGAGCCCTAGCCTCGAGGGGTTCCTGTTTCCGGCGCGCTACACGTTCTCGCGCCAGACGACGCCCGACCAGGCCGTCGACCGCCTGCTGCAGGGCTTCCAGGACAACGTCGCCGACGCGGTGCAGCTCGAGGGCCAGGCGCTTACGCTCGACCAGGTCATCACGCTGGCGTCGATCGTCGAGCGCGAGGCGTCGACGATCTCCGAGCGACCGCGCATCGCCAGCGTGTACCTCAACAGACTGCGCCTCGGCATCGCCCTCCAGGCGGACCCCACCGTGCAGTACGCGCTCGGCAACGATCCCGACAGCGTCGCGAAGTACGGTTACTGGAAGAAGGAACTGACGCTGGACGACCTTAAGGCCGACTCGCCATACAATACGTACGTGATTGCAGGCCTTCCGCCCGGACCGATCGCCAACCCGTCGCTCGACACGATCCAGGCCGTGATCCGGCCGGAGCAGACGAACTATCTCTACTTCGTCGCGAAAGGCGACGGCACGCACGCCTTCGCCGAGACGCTCGACGAGCATCTCCAAAACGTCGAAAAGTACCAGGGTTCGGGGCAGTAGAAGGCCAGGCATCTTGGCGAAGCGCGCAGGCGTCATCGGACATCCCCTCACGCACTCGATCAGCCCGGCGATGTTCAAGGCGGCGTTCGATGCCGCAGGCATCGATGCCACCTATGACGCGTGGGACACCGAGCCGGACGTCCTCGAAGGCCGCATCAACGCCCTGCGCACGTCGGAGTTCCTCGGCGCCAACGTCACGATCCCGCACAAAACGGCGGTCGTCCCGCTGCTGGACAGTACGAGCGAACTGGCGCAGAAGGTCGGCGCCGTCAACACGATCGTGCTGGAGGGCGACAACCTGGTCGGACACAACACCGACGTCGCCGGGTTTGCGCGCTCGCTGCGCGAGGACGCGGGCTTCGATGCGAATGGCAAGCGCACTATGCTCCTCGGCAACGGTGGCGCAGCCCGCGCGGTGGCGATGGCGCTGATCGGGGCCGGCGCGAGCACGATCTTCGTGATGGGCCGCGTGCCCCGGAAGATCGATGCGATGGTTGTGAGTCTCAAGAAGCTGACGCCTTCGGGCACGACGCTCACGTGGGCCTACTGGGGTGATGGCTCGTACCTGCGGGCGCTCAACGAAGCAGACCTCGTGGTCAACTGCACGCCCATTGGCGTCGCGGGCTCCGAGTCGCAGGGCCACTCACCCGTCGATGCGGCGCTGATCCAGCCGCGCACGCTGGTCTTCGACCTCGTGTACAACCCGGTCGAGACAGGCTTCGCGGCCGCTGCCAGGTCACGCGGCGCGAAGGCGGTTACCGGCCTCGGGATGCTCGTCTACCAGGCTGCCGAGTCGTTCAAGCTCTGGACGAGCAAGGATGCCGACGTGAGCGCGATGCGCGCGGCGGCCGAGGCCGCGCTCAAGGCATAGACCGCGGCGCCCCACCCACGGCCTATACTGCGTCCATGACCTTACCCCTGCTCGCCGCATCGGACTGGGGCATCGCGATCGCGATCTTCGTCGTGATCGGGCTGTTCATCGTCGTCGGCTGGGTGATCGTCCAGGGCGACACGCGCGCAGCTCGCGTGGCGCAACCTCGTGGATGCGGGCGATGTCGATGCCATCCGCACGCTTGTCGGCGATGAAATCCTGCGCTGGAAGTCGATGCGCATGCCGAAGGGTGTCGACGCCTCCGTCTGGCACGGCGTCCAGAGCGCTGAGCTCACGGATGTCCGTTCGGACGGCGTCCGCCTGAGCGCATCGGCCGAGGGCCAGTTCGCGGTTGATGGCGGCCAGCGCCGGGAGGTCAGCGGCCCGCTCCGCCAGGGCATGGCGGTCACGGCGAAGCTGGCGGATATGGTGCTGTACGATATCCCCAACGTGAAGCTGGACCACGCGCAGGTCGACATCTACAGCACCTTCCGCGACGCCGGCGGATCGTCGCAGCGCTGCATCCTCACCACCACCGCCCGCCGCGACGCGGCGGATGTCCTGGACTGGGACGAGCTCGACGCCGAAGACGTCGTGCGCACGTTCGGCGGCCGCTTCTCGCTCGATGATCGGGGTCAGCCTCTGCCGATCGATCCCGATGCGGTCGGCCCGACGGGCGTGCCCGCCGCCTTCTACAAGGACGACTGACGTGCTGCGCTTCCTGACCGCCGGAGAGTCGCACGGCAAGGGCCTGGTCATGGTGATCGAGGGCATCCCGGCGGGACTCGAGCTGTCGGAGGACTACATCGCCGTCGACCTGCGCCGCCGCCAGGGCGGATACGGCCGCGGCCGGCGCCAGAAGATCGAGCAGGACCGCGCGGAGATCATCTCCGGCGTGCGCCACGGCCTCACGCTCGGCAGCCCGATCGCGCTCTCGATCGAGAACCGCGACTGGGCGAACTGGACCGAGGCGATGTCGGTGGATCCGATCGAAGGCGACGTCGAGAAGGTGACGCGCCTGCGCCCGGGCCACGCCGACCTCGCCGGCACGATCAAGTACGACTTCGACGATGTGCGCCCCATCCTCGAGCGCGCCAGCGCGCGCGAGACCGCGGCGCGCGTGGCCGTCGGCGCCGTCTGCAAGCGCTTCCTCGAGGGCTTCGGGATGAGTTTCCGCAGCCACACGGTGCAGATCGGCACCGTCGACGCCGACATCCCCGTCGAGATCGACTGGGAGGCCGTCGAGGAGTCGCCGGTGCGCTGCGCCGATGCCCCAAGCGCCGAGCGCATGGTCGCCGCCATCGATGCGGCGCGAAACGCCGGCGACACGCTGGGCGGGGTCGTCGAGGGGCGCGTCGAGCGCGTGCCGATGGGGCTTGGCAGCCACATCCAGTGGGACCGCAAGCTCGATGGCCGCCTGGCGCAGGCGCTGATGAGCATCCACAGCGTCAAGGGGGTGGAGATCGGCGCCGGGTTCGGGGCGACGCGCAAGACCGGCTCGCAGATCCACGATGTCATCCTGCCGCGCGAGCAGTGGTCGGAGCGCCCGTGGGCGCGCGCCACGAACAACGCGGGCGGCACCGAAGGCGGCATCTCCGATGGACAGGACATCGTGGTACGCATCGCGCTGAAGCCGATCGCGACGCTTCCGCGCTCGCTGCCGTCGGCGGATCTCGGGACGGGCGAGGAGATCCCCGCCCATTACGAGCGCAGCGACGTCTGCGTCGTCCCCGCCGCCGGCATCATCGTCGAGGCGATGTGCGCCATCGTGCTCGCCACGGCCGCCCTCGAGAAGTTCGGCGGCGACTCGATGCCGGAGACGCTGCGCAACTGGCGCGCCTTCGAGGCAACGACCGGCCCGCGCAGGTTGCGGGAAACGTAGGCCCGTTTGGCACGGTGCCGCCCCCAGCAAATGTGCAACACTGGGGTATCGCGCTGGCATGCGCGAGCGTTATACGGATGAGGCATCCGGAGTTGGGATGAACTACGAACAAATCTGGCTGACAGGATTCATGGCGACGGGCAAGTCGCGCACCGCGCGCCCGCTGGCGGCCGCGCTCGACTGGCGCGCGATGGACATCGACACGCTTGTGGAGGAGGAGGCGGGCGAAAAGATCCCGGACATCTTCGCGAAGGGCGGGGAGGGCGCCTTCCGCGTGATCGAGTCGCGGATCGTGGAGCGCCTCGCCGGCATGTCCGGCATCGTCGTCGCAACCGGTGGCGGCACCGTGCTCGCAGAATCGAACCGCGCCGCAATGCACCGCCGCGGCTTCGTGGCCTGCCTCGATGCGCGCGCCGAGACCATTGCCGCGCGACTGGCAGACACGGGTACACGCGTGTCCGACCGACCGCTGCTCGGCGGCGGCGATCCGTCCGCACGCATCGTCGAACTGAAGAGCGAGCGACAGCCGCTTTACGCGCAGGCAGACTTCATCATCCAGACCGACGACATGACGCCTGACCAGGTCACGCACCAGATCCTTCTCGCCTTCCGCGAGCGATCGGCGGTGGCCGGCGGAACGGCGTGATCCGGGTTACTGCCCGGAGCGGCGCCTACGACGTTCACTGCCGCTGGGGCGCCCTCGATGATCTCGGCAGCCTGCTGCGGGACGCCGGGCTGTCAGGCTCGGCGTTCATCATTGCCGACGATGCCGTTGCCACGTTGTTTGCCGAGCGCGCGATCACATCGCTCGCCGCCGCCGGGTTCGATGTCGATATGTTCGCGTTCGCACCCGGAGAGGAGTCGAAGAGCCTCGATACGGTGAGCGCGGCCTACGACTGGCTCCTGGAAGGGCGCGCCGAGCGCGGATCGCCGATCGTCGCGCTGGGCGGGGGCGTCGCCGGCGACACTGGAGGCTTCGTCGCCGCGACATACCTGCGCGGCGTGCCGCTCGTGCAGGTACCGACGTCGCTGCTGTCGATGGTCGACGCGTCGATCGGCGGCAAGGTCGGCGTCGACCACCCGCGCGGCAAGAACCTGATCGGCGCCTTCTATCCGCCCACGCTCGTCGTGCAGGATCCGTCGCGTGCTCGACCTCGCTGCCGCGCCGCGCGCTGCGCGAAGGCTTCGCCGAGGTGATCAAGCACGGCCTGATTATGGACCCGCCGATGCTCGACCTGCTGGAGCGCGATTCCGAGCGCCTGCTCGCGGTCGAGCGTGAACTCATCACCGATCTTGTGGCCCGCAACGCCGCGCTCAAGGCGGGGATCGTGTCGCGAAGACGAGCGCGAGGGCGGCCGGCGCACGATCCTGAACTACGGACACACGATAGGGCACGCGATCGAGGCGGTGACCGGCTACGCGTCGCGTCCTCCACGGCGAGGCGATCAGCATCGGCATGATGGCGGCGGCGCGCATCGGCGAGCGGATCGGCGTCACGCCGCCGGCGGTCGCCGAGCGCCAGCAGGCGCTATTCGAGCGGTACGAACTTCCGACGCGTCTGCCCGGCCTCGACGCCGCCGACGTGATCGACGCGACATCGCGCGACAAGAAGGTCGCATCAGGCCGCCTGCGGTGGGTGCTGCTCGAGGACTTCGGCCGGCCCGTCATCCGGGACGACGTTCCGCGCGAGGTCGTGCGCGACGTGTTGAAGGACGTCCTCGTCTAGCGCATCTCCAGCGCCCATCCAGGGGGAAGTGGCGTTCTGGAGGCATCGCTTTGCAATGCATCGCGGGTCTTCGCAGGCGCGGGCGTTACGGCTCATGAGGCTAACTTCCATGACGGAGGTGCCGCCATGGCCGACGAACACGAGACGTATGACAAGCAGCAGCGCGAATCGGACGTCCTCAAGAAGGATGAAGAGTCCCGCGACCGCGCTCGCACTCCCGATAGCCGCATCCAGTACGACGAGTTTCGCCGCGAGCAGCCCAACACGGGGCGCGGCGAGCCGTCAGCCACGCCGTACGATGTTGCGGCGCCCGGCACGCCCGCCGACAAGGTGATCGCGAAGGGCGAGCACGAGCGACCAGGCCCGACCGCATCGCCCAGCGAGCAGACCACGAAGGAGCGCCGCCTCCACTCCGAGGAGCTTCACGAAGGCGCCTGACCTCAGTCCGATGCCTCCGCCGCCTCGATCGCGGCGCGCAGGCGGTCACGCGGCAGCAGGCGCGCGAGCAGCGCGACGCCCGCCGCCACGACGATCACGTCGTCGAGCTGCCCCAGCACGGGGATGAAGTCGGGCACGAGGTCGATCGGCATCGCCAGGTACAGCACGAGCGCGGGTGGGATCGCCCGCAGCCACAGCGGCACCGCCGGGTCACGCGCCAGGCGCGCGAGCAGCGTGAGCTTCCGGCGCCACGGCAGCCGCACGATGCGCTTCCCGAGCGCGCGCGTCTCGTCGTCCGCGCGGCGGGCGAGGATGTACGCCGCGAGCGCCAGCGCGAGCAGGACGATCGCCGCGGCGACGGCCAGAGCGACGATGATCTGGAGGAGCATGACGCGCGCTACGGCGTGATCGTGACCTTGATCGCGCCGCTGCTCTTATCGTCGGCTGTCGCGAAGGCCTGCGCGATGTCATCGAGGCCGAAGCGATGCGTGATGAGCGGGCGCAGCTTGCCGGCGTTGCGGCGCATGATCTCGATGCCCAGCTCGTAGTCGGCGAGCCGGCCACCGCGTCCGTAGCAGTTCGAGCCGAACATCCGCACTTCCTTCACGAAGAACATGATGGGGTTGAAGGTCACCGGCTTCGTGAACGCGCCGAGCACGCTGATGCGCCCGCCGGGGCCGACGACCTGCATCGCCTGGCCGAGGGTCTCCGCCTCGCCGCCGACGGTCTCGACGACGACATCCGCCCCGCCGAGATCGCGCGCCATCTTGCCGGCGCCGTCGTTCGTGGCGTCGTACACGGCGTCGACGCCGATGGCCTCGCGCCATCGCCTTCTGGTGCGGATGCCGCGCTGTGATCGCGACGTGCGTGGCGCCCATCTCCTTCGCCGCCGCCGCCGCGAGCAACCCGATCGTGCCTGCGCCGAGGACGGCGACGGTCTCGCCGAAGCGCAGGTCCACGAGCCGGAGGCCGTGCACACCGACGGTCAGCGGCTCGACGAGCGCGCCCAGCTCGAAGTCGACCTCGTCCGGCAGCGGGTAGAGCGCGTAGTCCGGGATCGTGATGTACTCGGCCAGGCCGCCCGGCTCGCCGAGGCCGTACAGCTTCCGCGACGGGCAGAGGTGGTAGTTCCCCGAGCGGCACTGGGGGCATCGCATGCAGACGTTGAACAGCTCCAGCGCCACGCGATCGCCCTTCTCAAAGGCTGTCACGCCGTCGCCGAGCGCCGCCACTTCGCCCGCAACCTCGTGACCCGGCACCGAGCCGGGGCGCATCGGAAACTCGCCACGATAGAAGTGCAGGTCGCTGCCGCAGATGCCGGTGTTGCGCACGCGGACGAGCACTTCGCCGGGGCCGGGGTCGCGGACGTCGCCGTTCTTGACCTCGAACGACTTCGGGCCGGTGTATACGGCCTGTCTCACGCGCCGCTCCTCTCGAAGGCCCTCGCGAATGTCGCGAGAGCGCACCGCCGATATCATGGTCGCGTGAAGGCGCTGAATCAACCGCAGAGCTGGTGGGGCTGGCACGGCTACAACCACCCGGAGGCGATGTCGATCACGGAGATCATGCGCGCGGGCACGATCACGCCGCGCGTGACGGCGCTGCTGTGGCTCGGGATGGAGCGCGGCGCCTCGATCATCCTCGCGGCGGACCCGCCGGGCGCGGGGAAGACGACGATCCTCACGGCACTGCTCGCGTTCACGCGGCCGGATGCGTCGGTGTACTTCACGCGGGGCTGGGGGGAGACGTTCAGCCTGCCACCGCGCGCCGAGGGCGACCCGCCCGTGTACATGCTGATCAACGAGATCAGCGACCACCTGCCCGTGTACTCCTGGGGCCCCTACGTGCAGCGCGCGTTCGAGCTGATGCGCGAAGGCTACGCGCTCGCCTCGACGGTGCACGCGACGACGGTCGAGGGCGTGATCGAGCAGCTCACGGAGGAGTGCGATGTGGCGCCGCGCGATGTGGGGCTGCTGGCGTTCGTGGTGCCGATGTACGTCGGCGACGAGCGGGGGGCGGCGCATCCGACGCGTGAGCGAGGTCGCGGTGCTCGAGCCGCTCGGTCCCGCGTACGACCGCCACACCGTCGCGCTGTGGGATGCGGACCGCGACGCCACCGACACGCTGACGACGCCGGCGCAGATCAACGCCGCCGCGCGCCGCCTCGACATGCCCGAAGATGAGCTGCTCTCGGAGCTCAACCGCCGCGAGCAGTTCCTGCAGCAGCTCCTCGACGACGGCGTCACGGAGATCGAGGACGTGCAGCGGCGCGTGTTTGAGTTCTCGGGCTATGAGCTGGTGGAGTGATCAAACACCGCTTGTCTGCCATCACTCGTTACGGTGTGGTCGCCGGTGCGTTCCTCAGCAGCTTCATCCTCGGTTGCGGTTCTCCGACTGCTCGTGACGCATCTAGCGCGCCGGTCATCGCTGGCGAACTTCAAGGATGCACGTTTCACGGCTTCCTACGACCTGCATGCCTCCGGCCCACAAACGACTCGATCGACGGCGAGCTCGTTTGGTATCGAGATGGCGAATCTCGCAACCGTGCGGACCTGACCTACAGGATTGGCGATCAGGACGATCCTGCTCACGTCGCATTGATACGGCACAACGCCCACGTGTTTTGTTCGTCACGCAAGGATCCACCGGCAAGCGCGGGCTCTGGCAAATGCGTGGACGTCGGCGCTTCAGCGCAGATCTTCTACCCGATGCCGGATGTGATCGAAGCTTTGCACGCTGATGTTGTCGAGCAGACAACTGAAATCGGCGGAGAAACAGCAGTCTGCTATGGCCCAGTTCTTTCGTCGGCCGAATGCTTTTCGCCGAGCGGCGTGCCCCTTCGGCCTTCGTCCTACGTTGCTGGACTGCTTGCACTCCACCTTGCCGCGCCCTGGATTCGCAAGGCAGTCGTAACGAACGATGAGATCAAAGCTTGGCGTAAGTCGCTCGAGGTTCGGTCGATCTCACCGCACGGTCGATGACAACGTGTTCGACCCGCCGTTTCCGCCCACTCCGCTGCATTAGAGGCTCAATCCACGTCTTCGGCGGACTCGGGAACACACCCGGGCGATGCGCCTATCCGCCGCGCACCTCCGCGCCGAACTCGCGCCGCAGCCGCTCGATGATCTTGCGGCGGGACTTCGCGACTTCGTCGTCGGTGAGGGTGTGGTCGTCGGACTGGTACTGCAGCGCGAAGGCGACGGACTTCTTGCCGGGCGGCACCTGGTCGCCGGTGTAGACGTCGAACACCGCCGCCTCGCGCACGAGCGGCGCCGCCTCGATCGCGCGCTGGAGCGCCTCGGCCGTCACGGCGTCGTCGACGATCAGCGCGAGGTCCTGGTCCACCGCCGGGAAGCGCGATAACGGCGCGCATCTTCGCGACGCGCTGCACATGCGGCAGCAGCGCATCGAGCGAGAGGTCGAACAGGTACGCGTCCCGCTCGATGTCGAACGCCGCGGCCGTCTCGGGATGCACCTGCGCCAGCACGCCCGACGGCGCTCGCCGCCGACGCGGATCTCCGCCGTGCGCCCGGGCGCCATCGCGAACTCGGTTGCGGCGACGTACTCCGCCTCGATGCCAAGGCCCCGCAGGAGGTCCTCGACGTAGGCCTTCGCGTCGAAGAAGTCGAGCGCCTCGTCGCCGGGCCGGCCCCAGCGGTCGAGCCGCCGTCCGCTGACGACGCCCGCGACGTGCTCCGTCTCCTCGGGCAGCGCCTCCTCGCCGAAGGGTCGTCCGGACTGCGGAAGCCGCTCGTCGGGCCGCTGGTACGACGCGCGCGGTCTCGAAGATCGCGACCTCGCCGTGCTGGTATCGCAGGTTCGATGCGAGCGTCTGCAGCAGGCTCGCGCGCAGCGTCGTTCGCAGGTGCTCGTGGTCGCTGCTGACCGGGTTCGCGACGCGATACGGCGGGTAGATGGCGAGCTCTTCCTTCGGCATCACGCGCTGAGAGCGCTTCTAGCGTCGTCATCGAGTAGGTGATCACCTCGTGCATGCCGGCCGCGGCGAGCAGGTCGCGCGTGCGCTCGCGCAGGTCGCGCAGCGGCTGCTCGATCGGGCGGCGGCACTCCGCCTTCGATGAGCTTCGCGGGGATCTCGTCGTAGCCGATGACGCGCGCGACTTCCTCCGCGACGTCGTCGTGCGATGCGCACGTCGGTGCGCCAGTACGGCACGCGGACGACGTAGCGGTCGGGCGGCACCCATCGCGCGGTGAATCCCAGCCCGCCCAGGGCCTCGCGCACGCGCGCCGTCGGCGGCTCGATGCCGAGCGACGCTACCATGCGGTCGCGCGTCATCTCGACGCGGCGTCTCTTTCTCCTTCTGCGGATAGACGTCGACGGCGCCCGCCGCTGCCGTCCCGCCGGCAGATCTCGACGAGCAGCTTCGTCGCGCGCTTCGACGCGATCAGCGCCAGCTCCGGCGGCAGGCCCTTCTCGAACCGCGACGATGCCTCGCTGCGCGACTTCAGCGCCGTGCTGGTGCGGCGGATGTTCGTGCCGAGGAAGTTCGCCGACTCCAGCAGCACGTTGACGGTCCGCGTCCGTCACCTCGCTCTCGAGGCCGCCGATGACGCCGGCCAGCGCGACGGGCCCGCGCTCGTCGGCGATCACGAGCATGTCGGTCGTCAGGCGCCGCAGCTCGCCGTCGAGCGTGCGGAACTCCTCGCCGTCGCCGCCGCGGCGGACGATGATGTGGTGGCCCGCGATGTGGTCGTAGTCGAAGGCGTGCAGCGGCTGCCCCAGCTCGAGCATCACGTAGTTCGTGATGTCGACGACGTTGTTGATCGGACGCTGCTCGAGCGCGATCAGCCGCTCCTGCAGCCACTGCGGCGAGGGCGCCGAGCTTGATGCCCGTGATCACGCGTCGCGACGTAGCGCGCGGCAGAGGTCCGGCGCGGCGATGTCGACGGCGGCGCGGCCCTTGATCGGCGGGCCCGCCGCTACGTAATCGAGTGATGGCTCGCGCACGCGCGGCGCCCGTCAGCGCGGCAGCCTCGCGCGCGACGCCGAGCACCGAGAGCCAGTCCGCGCGGTTCGGCGTGACGGAGAGCTCGAAGATGACGTCGCCGAGCATATCGGCGAGCGGCTTGCCGATCGGCGAATCATCGGGGAGCTCGAGGATGCCCTCGTGCTCGTCGGACAGCCCCAGCTCGCGCTCGCTGAGGACCATCCCGGCCGACTCAACGCCGCGGATCACTGCGGGCTTCAGCACCGTGGCTTGCCGCTGTGTCCGTCGAGCACGCGCGCGCCGACGCGTCGCGAAAGCGATCTTCTGTCCGGCGGCGATGTTCGGCGCGCCGCACACGACGCGGTGCCGCTCGTCGTCGCCGACGTCGACGGTGGCGAGGCGCAGGCGGTCGGCGTTCGGATGCGGCTCCACCGCCGCGACCTGCCCGACGCGGATGTCGTCGCCCCAGTCGCCGCCGGTGCGCACGATGCGGTCGACGGCGAGGCCGGCCATCGTCAGGCGCTGAGGCCAGTTCTTCCGGCGGCAGGCGCAGGTCAACGTACTCGCTCAACCACTTGAGTGAGACTTGCATTCGGCTCCCTAAAACTGCTGCAGCACGCGCAGGTCGTTCTTGTAGAACTCGCGGATGTCGTCGACGCCGAGCAGTTGCATCGCCAGCCGCTCGGTGCCCATGCCCGCAGCGAAGCCGGTATATCGCTCCGAGTCGATGCCCATGTTCTCGAGGATCTCCGGATGCACCATGCCGGCGCCGCCCATCTCGATCCAGCCGGTGTCGTGGCACGTGCGGCACCCGGCGCCTTGCAGACGAAGCAGTCCACCGCCACCTCGGCGCCCGGTTCGACGAACGGGAAGTACGAGCACTGCAGGCGCATCGCGCCGCTCGCCGCCGAAGAGGCGCCGCATCAGGTCAAGGAGGGTGCCCTTCAGATGGGCCATCGAGAGCCCTTCGTCGATGGCGAGCACCTCGACCTGCGTCATCATCCACTCGTGCGTAGTGTCCGTCGCCTCGAAGCGGTAGGCCCGGCCGGGGACGGCGATGCGGATGGGAGGCTTGTGCTGCTCCATGATGCGGATCTGCGCCGGCGAGGTGTGCGTCCGCAGCAGCAGCGGCCGCCGACCCCTGCACGTCCTCGTCCACCCACATCGTGTCCCACATATCGCGCGCCGGGTGGTCCGCGCGGGATGCGCAGCGCCTCGAAGTTGTAGTAGTCCAGCTCGACCTCGGGACCCTCGACGATCGAGAAGCCCATCGAGCGGAAGGCGTCGAGGATCATGCGCAGCGTGCGCGTCACAGGATGCAGTCCGCCGCGCGCGTGCGGCCGCGCCGGCAGCGTGACGTCGAGGCGCCCCGTCTCGATCGACGCGCTGAGGGCGGCCTGGCGCATCTCCTCGCTGCGCGCCTCGTGGGCTGTCTCCAGCTCGTCCTTCAGCGCGTTCGCTGCCGCCCCGAGCGACTTGCGCTCCTCGACGGAGAGCGCGCCGAGCCCGCGGAGGACGCCCGTCAGCCGTCCCTTGCGTCCGAGGTACGCCACGCGCCATGCGTCGAGCGCGGCGCGGTCGGCCGTGCCTTCGAGCGATGCGCGCGCTTCCGCGCGGAGCTGGTCGATGACGTCAGTCGCGGTCATGGGTCCCTGAGCGCTGCCGGCAGTCCTGAGGCGGCATTATAGGCGCAGCCTCGCGTAGGCGCCGTCGCCCCGTTACCCGCCGTCGACCAGACCTAGCACCCGGGAGGTTCTCGGCCGCGGCCCGTCAGCGCCGACGGCCGCCGGCGACGTGAATCCGTCAGTGCACGTTGATGACGCCCGCCATGCCGGCGAGCACATGGATCGTGCAGTTGTAGACGTACACGCCCGGCTTATCGAACGTCAGCCGCCACGTGAGCCGAGGCTGCAGGATGCCCATGCTGCCCGAGGACAGGAACGTCGCGTCGTCGAAGCCCGTGGCAGGCGGATCGACCGCCGCGGCCGACTGCGCATCGAGCGAGAAGTTCATCCCGCGCCCGGCCGGATCGACGATGATGCCGATGCCCGGCGGAGGCTCGGCTCTGTTCCCGCGAAACACCACGTTGTGGAAGTTGCGATCGTCGTTCTCGAAGATCACCGTGTCGCCGGCGTTAATGTCGAGCACCGGCTGCACGAACGCCGCCACCTGGCCGTACGGGGTCGTCACGCCGACGGCGACGTGGTGCACCGTCGCGCCGCCGGCCGCGGCCACCTCGCGCGGCTCATCGGCAGCACGTGCGAGCGCGCGCTTCTCTTCGTCGACGTAGTCGACGAGCTCGGCCTTGCCGCGCTCGGCCACCGTCTGGGGCGCGTCGACGGCAGCGTCGGGCGCATCGACGCTGACGACGCCGCGCATCGTGAACGGATGTACGAGGCAGAGGTACTGGTACACGCCCTGCTTCGAGAACGTCAGTTTGTACGTCGCCTCGGCCGGGACGCCGATGAAGCCGGAGTTGACGTAGCTCCCGTCGCCCGCGAACGTCTCGCCGGTATCGGTTTTCAGTGCGACGTCGGGGTTGAAGATCTGCTGCGAGGAGTTGGCAGGATCGGGCTGCAGGTAGGCTCCGAGGAGCTCGCGCTGGCGCTGCTCGCTCACGAACGAGATCGTGTGGCCCTCAATGCCGTGCGACGTCCACTCGATGCTGTCACCCTCGCGCACGTGGATGTCTGCGGGCATGAACCGCTCGATGTCGATCGCGCCCTCGCTGTGCCCTGCAAGCACGGAGAATGTCACCGGGCCCGCGGGCGAGGCGCCTACGGTGGCCGTGGGCTCGAGATCGTTCACGCTCTTCGACTCGCCCGAGCAGGCCGCGATCACTGCGGCGAGCGCCAGCAGCACTGGCGCCGCCAGTCGGCGATATCGGCGAATGCGGTGTACGTGCTGACGCAGCGCTACAGGCCCTTCGCTGCGATGAACGCCGAGAGGTCCGACGTGCGGCAGGAGTAACCCCACTCGTTGTCGTACCAGGACGCGACCTTCACCAGGTTGCCGGCGACGACGTTCGTACTCAGCGCGTCGACGATGGACGGAGTGCGGGTCGCCCTTCAGGTCCATCGACACGAGCGGTTCGTCGGACACGGCGAGGATGCCCTTCATCGGGCCTGCCGGCGGCCTTGCGCATCGCGTCGTTGATCTCCTCCGCGGTGGTCGCCTTCCGACGAGACAGACGACCTCGACGATCGATACCGTCGGCGTCGGCACGCGGTATGCCGCGCCGTCGAGCTTGCCCTCGATCTCCGGGACACGAGCTTCAGCGCGCGCGCCGCACCCGTAGACATCGGGACGATGTTCAGGCCCGCCGCACGCGCCTCGCGCAGGTCATCGGACTGCATGTCGAGGAGACGCTGCGAGTTCGTGTAGGCGTGGACCGTCGTCATCTGGCCCTTGATGATGCCGAAGTTGTCGACCAGCACCTTCACGGGCGGCGCGAGCCCGTTCGTGGTGCACGAGGCGTTCGACACGACGCTGTGCTTCGCAGGGTCGTACCGCTCGGCGTTCACACCGAGGACGAGCGTGACGTCTTCGTTCTTCGCCGGGGCGCGAGATGATCACCTTCTTCGACGCTGTCATGGATGTGCGCGCGCG
Organism: uncultured Chloroflexia bacterium; assembly: GCA_963736015.1. Classification (GTDB taxonomy): domain Bacteria; phylum Chloroflexota; class Dehalococcoidia; order DSTF01; family JACRBR01; genus CAVTNG01. The sequence continues at coordinate 88,789 of CAVTNG010000012.1, forward strand.
CCTGGTTGGCGTCGGTGAAGAACCCGGTCGACTCCACGACCAACTGGACGCCGGCGTCGCCCCAGGGGATTTTCGCCGGCTCGCGCTCGGCGTACACGCTCACCGGCTTCCCGTCGACGATGAGGCCGCCCTCGCCCGGCTCGACCGTCCCGGGGTAGCGGCCGTAGTTCGAGTCGTACTTGAGCAGGTGAGCGTTCGTCCTGTTGTCGACGAGATCGTTTATGGCAACGACTTCGAGCTCACTGCCGTGCCGCTCCTTGATCGCCTTGAAGACCTGCCGCCCGATGCGCCCGAAGCCGTTGATGCCGATGCGCGTCGCCATGCCCGTGTCGTCCTTTCGCCGTAGTTGAGACCTTCATTCTGACCGCCGTGGCGTGCTGGGGCTAGAGACGAACGGCATCGGGCACTCAGTCGGGCTCGGGATTGGCTGCGCACGCGGCGCGAGTTCACCGCTTCGAAAGCTCGTCCGCCAGTACCCTGTACACCGCCCGGTTGTACGCCAGGCCTGCGTGCGTGCCTCGCACCTCGATGTTCCGTCGCCCCCTCGACGCGCGAGGCCCATCCCGGAACGATCGGGTCGTCGCGGCTGAAGACGGACATCACCCGCGTGTCCGCGTGCAGCGGGCGCGTCAGGTCCGCCGGGAACGCGCAGCCGCAGGACGGGAATGCGCAGTCTCGATCAAGGCGCTGTCGCGCCGCCCGGCCGGCGTCCGCCACCCGCTGTGCCCGTGGCGGCGCCTCGTCGCGCAGATTCCAGGCGCCGCGGGACAGGGCGCCGGCGGGGGAGCCGAGGAGCACCAGGTGGGACACCCGGTCCTGTAGCTCGCCCGCGATCGCCCGCGCCAGCGAGCCGCCCTGGCTGTGGCCGATCAGCGCAATCGATCCAGGGCGCCGGCTCATCCGACCTTCGAGCGCGTTCGACACCTGCCGCCGGAGCCGGTCCGGGCAGCCCGCATGCCACTGGATCGTGGAGGCCACGGGCCGGTAGCCGATGCGCTCCAGCCAGCCGCGTAACGGCCACAGGTAGGCGTCGCCGGCGAACAGGCCGGGCAGCACGGCGACGAGGCGGCCATCCCCCCGCGCCGCGCCGATGCCGTAGTAGATGGGATCGGCGAACAGGCGCGCGCCTTCGACGAGCGCCATCGGCTCGCGGTCCAGGGCAGGACGCAACCGTTCGCTGCTGGCCACGCGTCCATCGTAAGCGATCCCGGCCGCGGTGCACGTCTCGCGAATCCCACTTTGCGCCTCACGCCGCATCGTGCGCACTTGCTACCCTGACCGCGTGGCCGGGATCGAGACGCTCGAACACTCCGTCGTCATCTACACGCAGGGCTTCTGCGAGTTCTCGGAGATGGTGCGCCTGCACCTCGAATCGCGCGGGCAGCGCTACGTCGAGAAGGACGTCGATACCAGCACGGAGTTTCGCGACGAGATGCTGGCGCTGGGCGCGCAGGGCACGCCCGTGACGGTGATCGACGGCGAGCCGGTGTTCGGGTTCGACGAAGAGGCGATCGACGAGCTGCTTGGCTTCACGCCGTACAACCCGCCCGAGCCCCACGGCGAGACGCTTGATCAGTAGCCCTTACACGGCTGCCTGCACGCGGGGCAGCACCTTCTCGGCGAACAGCTCCAGCGAGCGCAGGATCTTCGCGTTGGGCACGAGCCCGTTGTAGGTCCAGGCGAAGAGCCAGCGCACGGGCGTGTCGGCCATCAGGCGCTCGAGCGAGCGCGTGACGGTGTCGACGCTGCCGACGAGCAGCATCCCGCGCTCGACCATCATCTGCGGTGTCAGAGTCTCGCTGCTCTCCGGGTCGTTGAGAACGCTGCCGAAGCCGAACGGCGCGAACCACGCCGCGCCGCAGAACGCCGGCCCGTGCGACCACAGCTCCAGCGCCTCCTCGTCGGTCTCGCACACGAGCACGTCGCGCAGCACGCCAAGACCTTCGCCCGGCTCCAGCGTGCGTCCGTGCGCGGCCGCCTCCTCCGCGTAGGTTTCGTACAGGCGGTTCTGCAATCCCAGGTACATCGGCGGCAGGATGGCCGTCACGCCCTCGCGCGCGCACCAGCGGATCGTGTTCTCGCTCGATGCGAACGGCTGGAAGAGAGGCGGGTGCGGCTTCTGCAGCGGCTTCGGCACGACGCCGATCTCGCGCACGACGCCGTCCTCGATGCCACGGCCCCACTGCGCCGTCGCGTCGAGCGTCCACGGCGTGCCCTGCGGCGGCACCTGCCAGTACTTGCCCTCGAAGCGCAGCATGTCCTCGGTCCACGCGCGCTTGATGATGCGGAAGTGCTCCTCGAACGCCTCGCGGTTGGCCTGGTCGATGGCGTCGTGCTGGCCCGGCGTGGCGCCGTGAATGCCGTGGAGCTGCTGCGCCATGACGTCGACCCAGCGCCGCTGGTAGCCGCGCGCGAAGCCTGCGTTCGCGCGGCCGCCGCTCATGTGGTCGAGCATGGCGATGTCTTCGGCGACGCGCAGGGGGTTCTGCGCGGGCAGCACGATGCCGAGCTGGCCGACGCGGATCCGCTGCGTCTGCATCGCGATGTAGAGGTCCAGCAGGACGGGGTTGTTCGACAGCTCGAAGCCCTCGATGTGGAAGTGGTGCTCCGTGAACGAGATCGAGTCGTAGCCGAGCGCGTCGGCCGCGCGCGCCTGCTCCGACAGCTCTGCGAGCATCGTGTCGTAGAGGTCGCCGCGCAGCCCGGCCATCCCCTGCTCGATCTCGCTGCGGGAGCCGATCGTCGGGAGGTAGAAGACGCTCGTCTGCAGCGTCACGGCGCGCCGCCTCCGCTCGCCGGGCCGAAGACGTCCATGATCGCGGCGTAGTTCTCCTTCACGCGCTCCGGCCGCACGCCGACCGAGGGCGGGTAGAGGAGGACATGGTCGAGGAGGCCCTCGTAGCGCTCGAACTGCTTGCGGCAGTCATCCGGCGTACCGGCGATGGCGATCTGGTCGAGCATCTCGTCGCTCACGGCCGCCGAGAGTGCGGCGATGTCGAACTTCTTCCAGGCGGCGCGGATGGCCTGCTTCTCGGTCGCCCAGCCGTGGAGGTCCAGGATCGCGTCGTAGGTCAGCGTCGTCGCGTAGAAGCCGATCTGGCGCCGCGCCTCCTCGCGCGCCTGCGCGGCATCGTCCGAGATCGAGGTGATGACGTAGCCCGCCAGGTCGAAGCTCGAGCGCTCGCGACCGCCGCGTGCGAGGCCGTCCGCCACGGCCGGCGCGACGGCCTCCGCGAGATATCGCCGCGAGTACAGCGGATGGCCGACGAGGCCGTCAGCGACCTCGCCAGCCGTCCGCACCATGATGCGGTTGACGCCAGCCAGGTACACAGGGATGCGGTCGCGCACGCGCCCCGGCCGACCGAACAGCTCGATGGCGATGTTGTAGAACCGGCCCTCGTGCTTGAACGGCCGCCCACCCGGCGCCGCCCAGAGCGCCCGCAGCAGGCGCACGACTTCGGCCGCCTTCGGCGCCGGCGCCTCGAACTTCAGCCCGTACCACGACTCCTGCATCCGCCGCGTCCCGGTGCCGAGACCCAGGATCGTGCGCCCGCCTGTGATCTCGTCGATGTCCGCGGCAGCGGCAGCCGTCAGCACGGGAGACCGGGCGAACGCATACGCGATCCCACTCGCGATGCCGATGCGGGACGTCGCCTGCCCAGCCATCGCCATGCGCACGTACGCGTCGCGGTTGTAGAAGTCCGTGAGCCAGACCGCCTCGAACCCCGCGTCCTCGGCGCGCCGTGAGTACTCGACGATGTCGTCGATGGCGTCGAGGATGAGGACGAGCGAGCGGCGCATCAGGTCACCGTAAAGATCTTGATGATGTAGTTGTCCTCATCCGCCGGCGTGAAGCACTCGGCCTTGTACTCACCCGGCGCGTCGAGCGTGAACGTTGCCCAGAACTGCCCAGGAACGGGCGTGGCCTTCGCACCACCGTTGGGGATCGCCGCCGCCGTCGTTTCGCCGAGGGGCTTCACGACGTTCTTGCCCTGGCGCAGTTCGCACTTGATCTGCACGTCCACCGGGTAGTTGTGCTCGTACGCCAGCGCGATCGACATCGGCGCTCCCACGCGGTGCTCCCCCTCGACGGTGAGTGATGTGAAGTACTCGGTGCCGATCTTCGGTTCGAAACGCACACCGCAGGCCATCGCCAGCGCCGCCACGCACACCATCACCGCCGCCCGAACACGCACGCCGCAATCCTAGAACCGGCCCGATCCGCACACAAGCAGGTGTCCCCGTCGGCCCTGCCGTAGAATCGGCGCATGCACGTCCGGGCGCTCCATCCCTGGGACCTGAGCCCTCGCGAGGCGATGCGGCTCCAGCAGGAGCTTGCGTGCCGCGTCGTGCGCGAAGGCGACCCGAAGGACCATGACGTGCGCGTCATCGCCGGCGCCGATGTCGCCTTTGATAAGCCGAACGGCCGCGCGATTGCCGCCGTTGTCGCGCTGTCGTACCCGGCCTGGAGGCTGTCGAGGAGATCACGGTCGAGGTGCCGGTGACGTTCCCGTACGTGCCGGGCCTGCTGTCGTTCCGCGAGACGCCGCCGCTGCTCGAAGCGTTCGAGCGCCTCCAGCACATGCCCGACCTTCTGATGATCGATGGCCACGGCTACGCGCACCCGCGGCGCTTCGGCTTCGCGTGCCACATCGGCCTCATCCTCGATCTGCCGACGATCGGCGTGGCCAAGTCGCGCCTCATCGGCGACGCCGGCACCGTCGCCGGCCCGCCCGGATCGCGCGCCGACATCACTGACGACGGGGAGGTCATTGGCTCGATGCTGCGCACCCGCCAGGGCGTGCGGTCGGTCTACGTTTCCGTCGGCCATCGCATCAGCCTCGCGTCGGCCGAGCGGTGGGCGCTGTCCTGCGCTCGTGGCTACCGGGTGCCGGAACCGACGCGTCGTGCCGATCGGCTCGCCGCGGAGGCCAAGCGGCGCATGCTCGAGGCCACGCTCGACATGATCATTGAACAGCGGGCCGGCGAACCGGGGCGATGGGAGTGGGTGCCTGAGCAGCAGGAGATCGTCTTCAAGCACGAACTCGAGCCGATGGTCACCCACTACGGCTGCGATGCCGCGATCATGAATCCCGCCGACGGCGACCTGCTCGACGTGATGCTCATTGATGCAACCGATCGCGATCGGGCCGAGCGCCTGAATGCGCGCGTGATCGATGTACTGGAGCGCACCGACGGCGACGACAAGCTCCTCGCCTATCCCGCGTCCGGGCGCCGTCCGTCAGAGCGCCTGATCGCTGAAACGAAGGGGCGCATCTGGGACTGGTACGTGCGCCAGGAGAAGCCCGTCACGCGCTGGGGCGGCGAAGAACGGGCGCTCGATCTCATCCGCCGCTGCCGCGAGGCCGCTTCGTGACGACGGGAGCGCGGCGGAGGGAGGCGCTGGGGCAGGTGCTGCCGTTCATCGAGCGCGCGCGCAATTTCTCCGGCTGGAACTTCGACGATCTGCGCGTTACGCGCGTCGAGCCGTCGCCGTTTCCGGACGGGCACGACACGCCGTGGGACTACGTCGCCCTCGCGCGCGAGCGGGCGGCGTCGGTCGGGCGCGTAATCGATCTCGGCACCGGCGGCGGCGAGGTGTACAGCCGCATCATCGATGGTCTGCCCGCGCACTTCATCGCCAGCGAGGAGTGGCACGTGAACGCGCCTATCGCCCGTGATCGTCTGCGGCGGCTCGGCGTCGACGTTGTGAACGCCAGCAGCGAGCGCACGCCGTGGGCCGATGCGTCGTTCGACCTCGTGCTCAGCCGCCACGAAGCCATCGTGCCCGAGGAGATCGCACGCATCCTGCGACCCGGCGGAGTCTTCCTCACGCAGCAGGTTGCGAATGAGCAGTGGCAGGAACTGAGTGCGTTCTTCCCGGACCGGACGGTGTTCCCGGACCACTTCGCCGAGTACCGGCGCGACTTCGAGGCGGCCGGTCTCGCGGTCACGACGGACTACTACGCGTGGCGTGCCGCCTATGCAACGCTCGGCGAGGTCGCGTTCATGCTGCTCGTCTCTCCGTGGGAATTCCCGGGCTTCGATCCCGTCCGCGACATCGATCGCCTCATCGCCCTCGAAGACGCGTACGGCACGCCGGAGGGGATCGTCCTCACGCTCGCCCGCTACTTCATGGAAGCGCGGAAGCCGCAGTAGGCCAGCCGTTCACACCCAGTGGTGCGCTACCATGGATGCACGGACGCGCGCTCGCGGCCGGACACTGACGGAAGGACGGACGCCCCGACATGCAGGAATTACGTGAGCGACTCACGGCGCTGCGAGAACGCATCGCGCATGTCGTGGCGCGTCTTTGACATAACCTCACTCGAAGCCGAAGCCGCCTCCCTCGAAGCCCAGTCAGCCGAGCCAGACTTCTGGAATGACCAGCAGTCCGCCCAGGACGCGATGAAGCGCCTCGCGTACGTCCGCGGCCGCGCCGAGACCTGGCGCGGTTTCGAGTCGAAGGTGCGCGACCTGCTCGACCTGGTCGATCTCGCCGAAGCGGAAGGGGACACCGCCGTCGCCGCCGACATCGAGCGGGAGACGGCCGGCCTGGAAGGCCGCATCGATGACCTCGAGTTCGAGCTGACGTTCGCGGGACCGTACGACGAGCGCAACGCCATCGTCGCCATCCACGCCGGGGCGGGTGGCACCGAGTCGCAGGACTGGGCGCAGATGCTGCTCCGCATGTACCTGCGCTGGTGCGAGCAGCGTGGCTTCCACGCCGAAGTCATCGACCTCATGCCGGGCGAAGAAGCCGGCATCAAGAGCGCCACCGTCGAGGTCACGGGCGACCACGCGTACGGCTACCTGAAGAGCGAGCGCGGCGTGCACCGCCTCGTGCGGATCTCGCCGTTCGACTCGGAGAGCCGGCGCCACACCTCCTTCGCGCTCGTCGAGGTGCTGCCGGAGGCCGGCGGCGCCGCCGAGGTCAAGATCAACCCCGACGATCTCCGCATCGATGTCTACAAGGCGAGCGGCCACGGTGGCCAGAACGTGCAGAAGAACTCCACCGCCATCCGCATCACGCACCTGCCGACCAACATCGTCGTGACCTGCCAGAACGAGCGCTCGCAGGGGCGCAACCGCGAGTCCGCCATGCGCGTACTCGAGGCGCGCCTGCTCGAGCTGGAGCTCGCGAAGCACGCGGAGGAGCAGGCGCGAATCAAGGGCGAGCACGTGAGCGCGGGCTGGAGCAACCAGATCCGCAGCTACGTGCTTCATCCGTACAAGATGGTGAAGGACCATCGCACGGGCTACGAGACGAGCGACGCTACGGGCGTGCTGGAAGGAAACCTCGACGACGCGATCAAGGCATATCTCAAGACCACGGTGGGTTCCGATGCTGCGTAGCGTGTCGATGCTCGCCGCCGCGGTGCTCATCGCCGTCGCGCTCGGCAGCCAAGCGGCGGCTCCGGCGTCTGCACAGCAGGGCGTCGCCGTGTTGTCGGAGCAGCCCCAGAACGAGTTCCCGTCGGGCGTCAGCTTCGACCTGACGTACTCTGCGCCCGAGCCGGCGAAGGAGACGCGGCTCGTCTATCACCTCGCGCCTGACGGCACGGGGGCATCTGCCGTCGCGGACTGCAACGGCGCCGGCACGATCAGCTGCGACTACAAGCTCACGAGCGGGCGCGGCATCTTCATCATCCCCGGCGCGGAGATCACCTATCACTGGGAGATCACGGACGATGCCGGCAACACGACATCGACGCCCGAGAAGCTGTACGTCCACGAGGACACGCGCTTCGACTTCTCCACGCTCAAGCAGGACAACGTCACGCTGTACTACCACGGCGGCACGCAGCCGCAGGCGCAGGCTGTGCTGGACGCCGTCACGGACACGCTCGACAAAGTGGGCGCGCTCGAGCAGACGCAGGTGACGTTTCCGGTGAAGGTCTTCCTCTACACCACGGCGGAGGAGATGCAGCCGGCGATCGCGCCCGGCGGACCGGGTCGAGGCGTGCAGGTCCTCGGCGAGGTCGTGTATTCCGACACCGCGATGGTCTCGGCGGACGTGGCGACGCTCGACATCGCCCGCCACGAGGTCGCGCACATCGTGACGCGCGAAGCGACGAAGGGTCCGTACGAGATTCCGGCGCTGGCTGAACGAGGGAACATCCGTCTACTCGCAATCGCGCCCGCTCGAGGGCCACGACGCGGCGCTACAGGCGGCGATCCGCGCCGACCGCGTGCTCTCGAGCAAGGAGCTGAACTCCTCGGCCTCCGGCTCGAGCGGCTCGACGGTGGGCCTGTACTACGGACAGGCCGGCTCGATGGTGAAGTGGCTCGTGGACACCTACGGTCCCGAGAAGTTCGCGCAGCTCCTGCGCACCTTCAAGGAGGGCAGCACCACCGACAAGGCGTTCCAGTCGGTCTACGGATTCGACCAGCTCGGCTTCGAGAACGGCTGGCGCCAGTCCGTCGGGCTTGCCGCGCGCGCGGCGAGCGCCACGGCGACGGCGGGCCCGACGGAGGAAGCGCGAGCCGCGCCGACGTCGTCTGCTCGCAGCACGTCGTCCGCGAGCGATTCAGACGGCGGCTCCTCCACGGGGACGGTCCTGCTTATCGTGGCGATGGCGGCGCTCGTGCTCATCGTCGCCGGGGTTGCCATCGTCGTCGTGCGGCGCCGCGTCGCCTGAACCACCGTCTCTCCGTCATCCGACCGGCCTTGAGCCACGCGCCTGATTCGCTGATAGTCTCTAGCGCCTCAGCAGCCGACGCCGCGTTCCGGAAGGACCTCATGCCCGAGATCACACATCGCACCATCGACACGAACGGCATCAAGATGCACATCGCCGAGTGCGGGCAGGGGCCGCTCGTGCTGCTGATCCACGGCTTCCCGGAGTCCTGGTACTCCTGGCGTCACCAGCTGCCGGCCCTCGCGGAGGCGGGATACCACGCCGTCGCGCCGGACGTCCGTGGCTACGGCCGCACGGATGCGCCGCAGGCGATCGAGGCATACAGCGATGAAGGAGATCGACGGCGGACTTCGCCGGCCTGCTCGATGCGCTCGGCGAGCAGACGGCCGTCGTCGTCGGCCACGACTGGGGCGCGCCCATCGCCTGGAACAGCGCGCTCCTCTACCCGGCTCGCTATCCGTGCCGTCGCGGGGCTCAGCGTGCCGTACACGCCGCGGCCGCCGCTCGCCCCGACGGCGCTCTTCAAGCAGATGTTCGCCAACAACTTCTTCTACATCCTGTACTTCCAGGAGCCGGGCGTCGCTGAGGCGGAGCTCGAGGCCGATGTGCGCAAATCGATGCGACTGTTCCTCTTCGCGGCTTCCGGCGACGCGCCGGCGGAGGCGACGTTCTGGCAGAAGCCGAAGGATGCGAAGTTCCTCGATGGCCTGCCCGAGCCGGAGAAGCTTCCGTCATGGCTCACGCAGGCTGATCTCGACTACTTCGTCGCCGAGTTCGAGCGCACGGGCTTCCGCGGTGGCCTCAACCGCTACCGCAACATGGACCGCGACTGGGAGCAGCTACCGCAGCTCGAGGGCGCGAAGGTGCAGCAGCCGGCGCTGTTCATCGCCGGCGAGCGCGACGGCGTCATCGCCATGAACCCGGCCGGGATCGAGACGATGAAGCAGAACGTCCCCAACCTGCGCAACGTCGTGCTGCTGCCCGGGGCGGGACACTGGACGCAGCAGGAGCGTCCGGCCGAGACGAACGCTGCACTGATCGAATTCCTGAAAGGCCTTCCGTGATGCGCATCGGACCCATGCTCGGCGGCACCGGAACGATTGAGGAGCAGGTACAGCAGGTCATCGACGCCGAGAACGACGGCTTTGACGGCGTCTGGTTCGGCCAGATCTTCAACGCGGATGTCATGACCGTGATCGCGATCGCCGGCCAGCGCACGCGACGCATCGAGATGGGTACGAGCGTCGTGCCGACGTACACCCGCCATCCCTTCGCCATGGCGCAGCAGGCGATGACCGTGCAGGCTGCGTCCGGCGGACGCTTCGTCCTCGGCGTTGGCCTCTCGCACAAGCCGGTGATCGAGGGGATGTGGGGGCTCTCGTACGACCACCCCGCGCGCCACATGCGCGAGTACCTGTCCGTGCTGAGCCCGCTCGTGCACGACGGCGCCGTCGGGTTCAAGGGCGAGGTTTTCCGCACGACGGGTGCGATCCAGATCCCCGGGGGTCACCCGGTGCCCGTCATGATCGCCGCCCTCGCGCCCATGATGCTGAAGATCGCCGGCGAGATGACGGACGGCACGATCACGTGGATGACCGGCCCGAAGACGCTGGAGACGCACGTCGTGCCGAAGCTCACGGCGGCCGCGACGGAAGCCGGCCGCCCGCAGCCGCGCATTGCCGCGGGCCTGCCCGTCTGCGTTACCGATGACCCCGAGGGCGCCCGCGAGATCGCATCGAAGGCGTTCGCGGTGTACGGAACACTGCCCAACTACCAGCGCATGCTCGAGAAGGAAGGCGCCGCCGGCCCCCGCGACGTCGCCATCGTAGGCAACGAAGCGCAGGTCGAAGCGCAGCTACGTGGCATCGCCAGCGCGGGCGCGACGGACTTCTTCGCGCCGATCTTTCCGGACAAGAGTGGCCGCGAGTCCGTGGAGCGCAGCCGCGCGCTCGTGAAATCGCTGATCGGCAAGATCTAGGGCGCCTCGCCCATGCCGCGCATAGAGAAGTGCCCCCGTAACGAGGGCACTTCGTGAGAGCGTCAGCTACACGACTTTATCCGCGGCGAGTGCGATCGTCGTACCCGCGGCCGGCCGTCTCGGTCGTCCGCGATACGGGCTCGTCGTAGTTACTGCGCGGCGCGGACGTCGTGGTGCTGCGGAAGCCGCCGCCCGAGAGCATCTCATCGTCGAACTCGTGGATGTGGTGCTCGCGGCGGAACACATTCGCGCAGAGACCGAGAATCAGACCGCCGACCATCCAGATGATGCCGTAGTCAAACTCGTTGACCTGCTCGACATCCGTGTAGCCGAACGCCACGAACATCCCGATGACGCCGCTGACGACGGCGAGGCCGGCGAGGATTGCGGCGAGGCTGTTGCCCAACCACGTCTCGAGGTCCTGCATGTTCGTTCGATGCCGTTTCGTCTCGTAGGTTGCGCTTCGACTCATCGACACACCTCCTTGAATCACCTCCATTGTGCGCGCCGGCGGGTGTCCCCACCGTGTCACGGCCGCCGGTGACCATACAGATGCGCATCAGACCCTTTGCAACCAGGCGCCCATGTTACAGAAGCGAATCGAGGCGGCTTCAGGCCGTCGCACCCGCGTGTCTGCGGATGATGTCTTTATGCACCGAGCCGCCCTGCATGATCAGCGCGAGCCGCGCCTTGTCCTGGAGTACCTTGATGTCCGCGAGCGGGATCGCCATCGATGAGGAGAAGGTCCGCGAGCTTGCCCTGCTCGATCGTGCCGGTCTCGTGCCACGCGTGGATGCACTCGCTGGCCGTCTTCGTGCTGGCGACGATGGCCGCCATCGGCGTCATGCCGCCAACCACCATGCGCTCCAGCTCCTCGGCGTTGTAGCCATGCGGACCGACGCCGCTGTCGGTGCCCATGGCGATGCGCACGCCTGACGTTCACGGCGTGGGTGAAGCTCGCGCGATGGTGCTCCATCACCTCCTGCGACTTGCGCAGCGACTGCGGCAGGACGCTGCCGGGCCGCTGCTCGGCGTTGCGCAGCACCCACATGGGCGCGACGAGCGTAGGTACCAGGAAGGTGCCGCGGCGCTTCATGTCGTCGATGACGTCGTCATCGAGGTAGATGCCGTGCTCGATCGACTCGACCCCGGCCGTTACGGCGTTCTTGATACCTTCGTTTCCCTGCGCGTGCGCCATGCACGTCTTCCCGGCGGCCCGCGCCTCGGCCACCATCACGGCGATCTCCTCCGGCGAGAACTGCGTGTGGCCCGGCTCATCGGCCGGTGACAGGACGCCTCCGGTCGAGCAGAGCTTGATGAAGTCCGCCCCGGCGCGCAGCAGCTCGCGTACCGCCTTCCGTATCTCGTCCGGCCCATCCACGACGTTGTTCGGGAACTCCGGTCCCCATGGCACGCGCGTGCGCACGCCCGAGGGCATCGTCGCGTCGCCGTGGCCGCCGGACTGCGACAGGATCGCCACGGCGATCTTCATGCGCGGACCCGGGATCAGCCCGCGGTCGATGGCCATCTTGAAGCCCTGCGGCGTGCCACCGGCGTCGCGCACGCTCGTCACGCCGGCGTCGAGTGTCGCCACGGCGTTGGCGGCCCCGTAGAAGATCTGGAGGGTCGGCGGCGTCAGCAGGCGTTCCTGCAGCGACGCCGGGTGGAACAGCAGGTGCACGTGGCAGTCGATGAGTCCCGGCATCAGCGTGAGCCCCGCTGCATCGATGACGTCGCTGTCGCGTGCCGGCTCGATCCCCGCCCCCACCCGCTCGATGCGCTCGCCGTCGACGACGACGGTCGCGTTCGAGACGGGCTCGGCCCCGGTCCCGTCGATCAGCGTCGCGCCCTTGATGGTGATGGTCATGGTGTGCCTCCGCGACAGAGTACCGTCTGCCCACCGGTACTCGCCGCAGGATGAAATAAGCGGCCGGATCGCTGATCCGGCCGCTTGACGATCCGACGATAGTGCCGCTCAGCAGATCCCGCCGACGTGGTTCACCATCTTGGCCGACAGGATGGTGTCGCCGGGGAACGTTACGAACCCGTCGCCGTTGAGATCGAAGTCGAGTGTCTTGCCGATGAGGTTATTGGCCGCCTTGGCGGAGTTCACCGTGTCGCTCGGGAAGTTCTGCACGCCGTCGCCGTTCGTGTCATTCGCCTCCACGCAGTCCTTCTTTCCGTCACCATCGGTATCCGCGAGGCCATCTGCTGTCCCCCACTTGCACGTCTCCGCCGATGCGGGGAGCCCGTCCAGGTCGGCGTCGGCGCCTCCTCCACAGGCCGCCAACGAAGGATGCGACGCCGCGCTCCTCGGGTTGAATCCGAGTGCGCATTCAGCACCATCGAGCACCCCGTCATTGTCCGTGTCCCACGAAGGCCCGTTATCCAAGGCATCTAGCCCCATGGGTGGTGCAGGGACGCCGTTGCCGTTGTCATCGTTTGAGATATCCCCGAACGCAGGGCTCGCATGACCGTCGGTCGCGCCGGCAAACAGCCCGCCGCACGACACGGCAAGCAGAGGCTCGGTATCTATTCCGTTCGCCAGCCCGTCGTTATCGAGATCGGGATCACATGCATCACCCACCCCGTCCCCGTTGGGGACCGTTGCGTCAACGGTGGCAATACCGGGACCGTTATCGATGGAACCGGTGTCGCCTGCCGGCGGTGGCGGGCCGCTGTCGCTGTTTGTCTGAGCGGCGTTCGACACCGTCGGACAGTTGTCCGTCCCGTCCAGCACGCCGTCATTGTCGTCATCCGGATCGCACGCATCGCCCATGCCGTCGCCGTCCGTGTCGGTCTGCGCCGGGTTCGGTACGGTCGGACAATTGTCGATTGCGTCACCGACGAGGTCGCCGTCGTCGTCGAAGTCGCACGCATCGTCGATGAGATCGCCGTCGAGGTCAGCGAAGCTCGCCTTGCAGAGCGCGAGCGCGTCGAGGTTGTCGTTTCCCGGCCCGCCTGTGCGGAGCGTGTCGAGCCCCAGCATCTCCGCGTCAATGGCGGGTGCCGGCGGTGCACCGAAGGGCGCCAGATCCGCGTACACATCCCCCGCGGTACCTGAGCCCGGGCCGAAGCAGAATGAGCCCAGGCCCGGGTTCGAGGGCGAGCCTGGCGCCAGCGAGAACACAACGGCGTCGCCCGGAACGCGGCCGCCCGGGATCGGCGCCCCGGTCCAGCTCACCGCCAGCCCATCGATGTCGTCACCCGGGACAAGGCCGAGGTTCGCGGCCGGCGCCCAGTTGTACAGGGTCAGCGTCGCCGGGTTCCACACCAGGACATCGGCGGCGGTGTTCGGCCCCAAGAGGGGCGGCAACGGCGGCAGGGCTGCGGCGGTCGCGGCGTCGACGGTGAAGAACACCGGACGCATCGGCACACCGGGCGGTCCAATCGAGGCCGGCCCCGTCAGGTCCAGCGCATCGAGGTTGTCGCCGAAGGGCGGTGGGAACCCCGCCGGCTCTACGAGGCCGAGACCAACGTTGGGCGGCCCCACGAAGGGCGGGAGGCCGTTCCCGTCCGCCGATTGGTTGTTGCTGTGGATGAGGCAAGGCGCGGCTGGTGGCGCGGCGACGGCAAAGGCACCAAGCGGTCCGCCGCCGCCCGCCAGCGCGAAGCTGGCGTACACGTCGCCCTCTACATGTCCGTCACCGGGAGGGGTCAGAGGGCCCTCCAGCGTGACGTTGCCGTACAAGCCGGTGGCCGGCGATCCCGGGTGCCCGGTGCTCCCCGGCGCCACCGAGAATGCCGCGTGCCAAGGCGCCGTCGGCGGGAAGACCTCCATCCCGTAGGAAATGTCATCGACCTCCGCTGCAGGTGGTAGACCCAGCGATGGCGGCGGGAAGTAGATCACCGGTGGCGGCAACGGGCCGGCGGTCGGCGCTCCCGCCGCAGGCTGCAGCACAGCGCCTCCGGGCAGCCCCAACGGCCCGCCCGGATCCACGCCGATGCTGGGGTCGGCGCTCGACGGCGTGATCGATGCGACTAACCCCGCCGCCGCGACGGCTGTGACAACGACGATCTTGAGGAGAGAGGAGCGCATGTTGACCGCCTTTCCTTCGGCGGCCCGGGCGGGGACACGGGTCGTCAGCGTTGCATCCTTACGTTTTGCGACGCCTAGCCTAGCACTGGCTCAGGAGTTGTCAAGAGCCATCTCGCGTCGATCTCTTCCCACTTGAATCCACGCACCGCTGCAGCCACCGGCGTATTACGAACCGTTGCACGCGCGTCCCGCCGGGCGTAGGCTGGGCGGCACCATCCCGCAGCGAGGAGGCACCGTGATGCTCGAGCACGTCGACCGCATGCAGCTTGCCGTCCGCGACCGCGCCGCCGCCGCGCAGACGTTCGTCGATATCTTCGATGCCACCGTCGTCGGCGACGATGAGCTGAAGCCGGCCGGCGCGAAGCGCCGCACGGTGCACGCCGGCACGAGCGAGTTCGAGTTCCTCGAGCCCGCGGGTGACGGTCTCGTGGCCGAATACATCGCGGCCTGGGGCGAGGGCCTCTTCGCCGCTGGCTTCTCGACGCGCGATGTCGCCGCGGTCGCCGCGCGCCTCTCATCGAAGGGCGTGCGCTACACCGAGGCGGGTAACCAGCTCCTCATCGAGCCGGACCAGACGCCGGGATTGCGCATGGTCATATCGCCTGAAGCAGGGCGACCGATGGTGGGCCTGATCCGCTACCTGTACGAGGCGACGAACCTTATCGATGACCACACCGCGGCCGCCGGCTTCTACGCCGACGGTTCGGGCTCGATGCCTCGCGCTTCGTGCCGATCCGCAGCAAGCAGTACGGCTACGCGGGCCAGCTCACGATGTTCAACCCACCCGGCTTCGATCCGGACCCGCGCCTCGACCGCATCGAGCTGTCGCAGATCACGGACTTTGAGCGTCCGATGGGCCGTTTCATGAAGCGGCGCGGCGGCGAGACGCTGTACATGTGCTACATCGAAGCGGCAGAGATCGCACCCATCGTCGCGCGCCTTGACAAGAAGGGGATGCGCTACGCCGGCCGCGACCCACAGAGCCCCAATCCGGAGGGCATCTTCCTCCACCCCGCGACACTGCACGGTGTGTTGATGGGATGCAGCCGGACGGACCTCGCGTGGACCTGGTCAGGCCACCCTGAGCTCGCGGGCGCTGAGGCGGCGCCGGCCGAGCACTAGGCCTACGAGAGCGCGCGCCAGTACCGCTTGCCCTCGACGCGCACGACGCCGCCGAAGCCGGGGTACGGGAAATGCCCGGCGACGAGCCGCAGCCCCTCGTCCTCGATCATCTGCAACACGCGGTCGCGCGTGGACGTCGCCTTCGCGACGTCCATGTCGAACGACGGTGACCATAGCTCGGTCACCTGCACCGGGTGGTGGCAGATATCGCCCCAGACGATGCCGGCCTCGCCGCCCGAGCGGATCACGAACGACTGGTGCGCGGGCGTGTGCCCCGGCGTCGGCAGCAGCGTGATCTCGTCAGTGAGCTTGTACTCGCCGTCTACGAGCTCGATGTCCGCCACGTCGCGCAGCGGCAGCACGGAGTCGACGATGTACTCCTGCCCGCGCGCGTTCGCCCGCTCCGGCTGCGTGAAGTAGTCCCACTCCGTCTTGTTGAACACCACCTTCGCGTTCGGGAACGTGGGCACGAACGCATCGCCCTGCTGCGTCGTGTGCCAGCCGACGTGGTCGATGTGCATGTGTGTGTTCGCGACGATGTCGATCTCGTCGAGCTCCACGCCCGCCTCCGCGAGCGACTGCGGGAGCCGCCCCTTCGGGAAGAACGGGCGCTCCTTTCCGCCGATGCCCGTGTCGATGAGGATCGTCTTGCCGCTGCTGCGTACGACGTACGTCGTGATGCAGAAGCCGAGATGTGTGCCGTTGTCGATCATCAGATCGCGGTGTGGCTCCCACGCTGCCTCCTCGACCTGCGGAAACATGATCTTGCAGGGGGCGGACAGGCCCGAGGCGTCCGCCACCGCGATGATCTCGACGTTGCCGATGCGGATGCTGTTCTCACCCATGCGACGCTTCTCCTGTGCCACCCGGCGCATTGAGGCTGAACATACAGACGCCGCCGCCGATGATCAACACGAGCGCCGGCGGGCTTCGCCGGCATCAGCGCCGGTTGCCGCGCGGCGTGCCTCGCACCTATAATCTGCGCATTCCCCGATAGAAAGGACGCGAAGAATGGGCACCTCATACGCCTACCTCCAGAAGCGCATTGTCCCGCTGGAGGAAGCGCAGGTACCCGTCATGACCCACGCGTTCCTCTACGGGACCGCCGTGTTCGAAGGCGTCCGCGGTAACTGGAGCGACGACGCCGAGAAGTGCCTGATCTTCCGCCCGCGGGAGCACTACGAACGGCTGAAGATGTCCGCGCACATCATGCACATCGACCTGCCGCTCTCGGCCGACGAGATGACCGACATCACGGCGCAGGTCGTCGCGAAGTCCGGCTTCCGCGAAGACGTCTACATCCGGCCCATCGCTTACAAGAGCGGCACCGTCATCGGCCCCAGGCTGGACGGCGTCGAGGATGACTTCCTCGTCTTCGTCATCCCCTTCGGCAACTACCTGGACCTTGATGCCGGTATCCGCTGCCAGACCTCGACGTGGCGGCGCGTGCCCGACACCTCGATCCCGGCGCGGGCGAAGGTCAACGGGCTCTACGTCAACTCGGCGCTGGCCAAGACGGAGGCCGTCGAGAACGGCTACGACGAAGCGATCATGCTCAACGACGACGGCCACGTCTCCGAGGGCTCGGGCGAGAACATTGCCATCGTCCGTCACGGCCGGCTGGTGATGCCGGAGCGCAGCGACAACGTCCTGGAGGGCATCACGATCGATTCCGTCTGCCAGCTCGCGCGCGATGAGCTGGGCATGGAGATCATCGAGCGCACGATCGACCGCTCGGAGCTGTACGTCGCCGACGAGGTGTTCCTCACCGGCACAGCGGCGCACATCTCGCCCGTGATCGAGGTCGACCGCCGTCTCGTCGGCGATGGCCGCACCGGCAAAGTGACGAAGCAGCTCCAGACACTGTTCTTCGATGCGATCCGCGGCCGAAGCCCCAAGTACGCGCACTGGGTGCACCCGGTGGCGCTCGCGGCCGAGGCGGCGCCCGCCCAGGCGCGCGCATAGGATGGAGTTCCGTCCGCCGCGCGCCATCGGCACGCTTGTCGGTGGGGCGTTCGCAGCGTGGTGCCTGGTCGTCGCCATCGCCCTCGTCGTACGGGGGCTGACGGCTGAGGTGACGCTCGGCATCATCTCGCTTTACGTCGTTGCGTCGATCTTCTTCTTCATGGCGCTGTTGTTCGCCTACTGGACATACAGCCTCGGCACCCTGCGTTACACCATCGACCGCAACGCCCTGACGATCACGTGGGGCGACATTCGCCAGATGGTGCCGCTCTCCCAGATCGAACGCCTGGTGCCCGCGCGCGAGCTGCCGCCGACACACGTCGCCGGTGTCACCTGGCTTGGCCACCACGTCGGCCGCGGGGAGGTCGAGGGAGGCGTCGGGGACACGCTGTTCTACTCGACGCACCGCACGCCCGAGGATCTGCTCTACGTCGTCACACCGACGCAGTCATACGCGATCTCCGTCGAGGACGAGGTGGCGTTTGCGGAGGCGGTGCAGGCGCAGCAGCGGCTGGGCTCGCTCGTGGCCGTACCACAGGCGCCGGATCGGTTGTACCTGGCGGCGCAGCCCTTCTGGGAAGACCGCTGGGCGCAGACGCTGGCGTTCGCCGCCTTCGCGACGTTTTTCGCGATGTTTGGCTACGTGTACTCGCAGTACCCCGGTCTCGACGCGAACATCCCGCTGTCGTTCCCGCAGCTCAGCGGCGTCACGCGCGTCGCATCGAAGCACGAGCTGCTCAAGATCCCGATGACGGGCGTCGGGCTGCTGCTGATCAACCTCACGCTCGGCTTCATCGCGCACTCGTGGGAGCGCATGGTCGGCTACGTACTGCTCGTCGCCGCCATCGGGGCCGAGGGGATTCTCCTCGCGGCCGCGATCATCGCCCTGCGCTAGCGCTGGCCCGCGCCGGACTGGATGTTCCGTCGTGGCAACCCGTTATCCCAGCTCGCGGTACATGTACACGGTCAGCCGTCCATCATCGTCGTCCATGTTCGAATACATGCGGTCGTTGAACCCGCTGATGCGGAACCCCAGTCGCACGTAGAACTCGATCGCCGCCGCATTGTCGCTCCGGGGCTCGACCCAGAGCGCGCGTAGATCGCGCTCGCGGCCCCACGCGATGGCGCCCTCGACGAGGGCCCGCCCCGCGCCCGAACGCCGCGCCGCGCGGTCGACGGCGAGATCGGTGATTTCGCCGCCATTCGTCCACGCCGGCAACATCACCATCAACAGCCCGATGGCCCGCCCCTCGGCCTCGGCGACGAGGAACAGGTCGACGCGGCCCATTGCCCCGCGCAGCCGCTCCTCGCCGTACTCGTTGTAGAGGGCGGTCTGCGGCCAGCCGTCGCGCCACGCGAGTGCGAACGATGGCTCGGCATCCGTGCCGCTGCGCGTCAACGCCAGCACGCGCGATGCGTCGTACGTGAGGTCCATCCGCGCCAGAGCGGGCACGTCGGCCTCTGCGACTCCTCGCACGTAAGTCTCACCCATGCGCGGAGTGTATCGGCGCCGAGCCTCAGCGAGGGCTGCTCCGTACACTGGTGCTGTGACAGAGCGCTTCGATGCCATCGTCATCGGCGCGGGGCCCGCCGGCAGCACGGCGGCCCGCCGCCTCGCGCGCGCGGGAGCCCGCGTGCTGCTGGCCGACCGCGCGAAGTTTCCGCGCGACAAGCCCTGTGGCGGCGGCATCACCTTCCGCGCCGATGCTGAGGGCGACATCGACCTGGCTCCGGTTACCGAGCGGGAGATCTACGGTGTGCGCGTCAGCGTGAACATGGGTCGGCGCTTCGACCGCACGAGCACGACGCTGCTGGCCCGCATGACGCAGCGCAGCCGCCTC
The DNA here is from genome assembly GCA_963736015.1 of uncultured Chloroflexia bacterium. GTDB lineage: Bacteria > Chloroflexota > Dehalococcoidia > DSTF01 > JACRBR01 > CAVTNG01. Next base: position 108,376 of record CAVTNG010000012.1, read on the forward strand.
GATGCCTTTCTCGTCGAACAGGCGGCCGCAGCAGGCGCCGACTTCCGCGATGGCGTGCCTGCGCGCGAGATCAAGATTGAAGACACGGTGGCGCGCGTGCGCCTGAACGGCGACGTGGCCGAAGCACCCGTGCTTATCGGCGCCGACGGCGTCAATGGCGCGACTGCGGCGGCCCTCGGGCTCGCGCCCGCGAACGAGCACGCGGTAGCGTTCGAGGCGAACCTGCCCGCCGAGGCTACCGATATGCGCCGATGGGAGCGCTTCATTGCCCTCGACCTCGCCGGCATCCCGGGTGGATACGCCTGGGTCTTTCCGAAGGGCGATCACCTGAACGTCGGCGTGGGCGGCTGGAAGTCGGTGGGGCCGACGCTGCGGGCACGGCTTTCGCGCTACTGCGCCTACTACGGCTTCGATGAGTCGAAGCTCTTCGGCCACCGCGGCTACCAGCTGCCGCTGCGACGCGACGGCGCCCCCGTTGTGCGCGGGCCCGCGATGCTCGCTGGCGACGCGGCGGCACTGGTCGACCCACTGTCCGGCGAGGGCATCTGGGCGGCGTTCGTCAGCGGCCGCCTCGCCGCGGAGCAGGCCCAACGCTATCTGGCGGGCGCCGCGCCGGACCTGCACGGCTACGGCGCGGCGCTCGCCGGCGTGATGGACGACGAGCTGCTGGCTTCGCGCCGCCTGATGCAGATCTTGCAGCGGCTGCCGAGTTTCAGCGTGCTCATGCTGAAGTACAACAACACGTTCTGGCGCTATCTCACCGAGATCATCCGCGGCGATCTCACGTACCCCGACCTGCCGCGCAAGCTCGGGCCGTTGCGCCACGTGCTCTACCGCTGGGCCGACTGGGAGATCGCGCGCCACCAGCGCGACATCGCGCGCTCCGCTACGGCGTATTCGCCGTCACGCGCGGGCACGTAAGTGATGCCGGTGTCCCGGTAGCTGTCTCGCTCGGTGTCGGAGTCGTTGTGGGCGTGGCGGTCCGCGTCGCCGATGCGGTCGGCGTCGCGGATGCGCCCACCGTCCTTGTCGCCGTTGCGGTGCCGCCGGCCGCCGCCGTCGCGGTGCCGGTCTCGCTCGGCGCTGGTGTGTTAGTCATGGCGGGAGGCGGCGATGCCGCACCGGGCGTCAACCCGCATCGAAGCGTTCGCGTGTCTACGAACGTGCCCTCGACGCCGGCTGACGTCTCGAAGTAGTCGAGACCACGGTCCGCCGGCCCGCCGACCAGCTCGCCCTGTCGCGTGAAGCGCGCGCCGCCGCAGGGATCGAGGAACAGCCCCGGCCCGAAGGTCCCGTCTGCGACGTCGAGGGTGGCCGCGTTATCCCACACGACCTTGCAGCCGCGCATGTGGCCGTAGTAACCGGGAGGATAGGCGTAGAACGCGTGCAGGCGTCCGTCGTCACCGGGCCCGATCCAGAATTCGTCGAGCGGGAACGACACGAACGGCCCCGTGTACTCGTTCGTCAGCCGCGTCTGCACCATGCGGCCGACCGTCGGGCTGTCGTCACGCACGGTGGACATGAATGCGACGATGCCCAGCGCCAGTGCTGCGATCGAGATGAGTACGGCCGCCGCAACGCCGAAGCGCGTGCGGATCACGCGCTGCTCCGGGCGCGCGACGTTGCCTGTAGCACCCGCTCGGGGCGGCGCGTCCGGACGGGGAGATCTCCGGGCATGGGCGCATTATACGGACGCACTGCGCCGCCGCTTGACATCGCGGCGACGCGGCCGGATCAGTAGATGTGCGCGCTCTAAGGCGTCGCCGTCTCGTCCGTCACCGTCGGGAACGCGCGCTCCTCGTATGGCAGGTTGAAGTCCGCGTCGGTCACGCCGCCGCTAACGTCGGTCGCCTCAATCTCCGACTCGTCGGTGCCTTCGGTCTTCGAGTACAGCAGGACGCCGTCGTCGTCGAAGCAGCTCTGGCTCGTCGTGTCGCCGCCGCTGTCCGATGTCTTCACGCGGTAGCACGTCGCGTCCCGGCCGGCGATGCTGCGGTTGCTCTTCTCGAGGATCTCGCCATCGGCCGCGACGTCGCTGAACGTGCCGCTGAGCCCTGACAGCGGGTTATCGCCCGATTCGGGATCGCTCTTGAAGCACACGCCGGAGTTGTGTCGACGCCGAAGATCGCTCCCAGGTCGCCGGCGTTGTCCAGGCAGAACGCCTGGGCCGCCGGGCTCTGGATGAAGATCACCTTCGAGTCCTGCCCGTTCTGCTGCGTCGTCACGTCGAAGCGGAAGCGGTCCGCCCCGTCCTTGTAGATGACCATCGTCCCGTTGCCGAGGCTGTCGTCCTCGCTCACCGAGGCGCTGAGCTTGTACGTGCCCTTGAAGGTGCTCTCGTTGAACTTGTCGCGCACCGACTGCAGCTCCGGCGATACCGTCGCCGTGCCGCTGTCGCCGCTGTCCGAGGGCGTCTTCGAGCCGCTGCCGCCGCCGCTGCAGGCCGCCAGCACCACGCACGCCAGCGCGGTCATCAGTGTGAAAAGTGCCGCCGCCCGGCGCATCGCTTCCTCCGAACCCATTCCCCCCAACACGCGACGATCACTATAGCAGGGAGTATTTCCGCCCCTTGACCCGCGCGCCGCCGCGAATCATGACCGAAGTGTTACGCCGCCTGCAGTTGCTTGATCATCGACTTGAGCGTCTCGATCTCGTCCGGCGTCCGCGCGGGAATGCCGAAGGCTGCGCGCGTGGTCAGGCCTCCGTAGTGCTTGAGCACCTTCGGCACCAGCTCATCGTAGGTGCCGATCGTGCAGAACTCCTCGAGCATGTCGTCCGTGATCAGCTCCGACATCGCCGCCCACTCGCCGCGCCGGGACATGCCGAGCAGCCGGTCGCCGACGTCGCCCCAGCCGTGCACGTCGAGGACGGGCTTGTACGACGGCGTCGATGCGTAGAAGGAGATCTGGCGCCGCACGGGAGCAGCGTTCTGAGTCAGCTCCGCGCTGTTCTTGCCCGTGATGAGGAATCCCAGCCCGGCGATGTCGATGTCCTTCACCGAGCGGCCGGCCTTCTTCGCGCCCGCCTCCACCGCCGGCATGATCACCTCATGCAGGTACTTCGGCGTGTTGAAGCCGTGCAGCCGCAGGCCGTCGCACATCTCGCCGGCCAGGCGCGCGTTGTACACGTTGACCGCAGAGATGTAGATGGGGATGTGCGGGTGCTCGATTGGCCCCGGGTTGAAGAACGGTGACATCAGCGTGAACTGGTAGTGCTCGCCCCTGAAGTCAGGCTTCGTGCCGTGCTGCCAGCAGTCCCAGATGGCGCGGATCATCTGGATGTACTCGCGTAGCCGGGGCATCGGCGGTGAGTCCCACGGCGTGCCGTAGCGCCGGACGTTGTGCGCCTTCACCTGCGTGCCGATGCCCAGCAGGAAGCGCCCGTGCGTGAACTTCTGCAGGTCCCACGCCATCTGCGCCGTCACCATCGGGCTGCGCGGAAAGCAGATCGCCACGGCGGTCCCGAGCGTGATCTTCGACGTGTGCTCGCCGGCGATTACGAGGGGGAAGAACGGGTCGCGCCCGGTCTCGGGCGTCACGACGCCGTCGTATCCCAGCTCCTCGGCGCGCTTCGCGTCGGCAGCCGACTTGTCCAGCTCCAGGCTGACGCCCGTTTCGACTTTCACCGTGCCTCCTTAGTTCGCTCCCGCCGGCTCGTAGTCGCCCGCGAGATCTCGCTTGCCCTGCGCGCTTGCCAGCGCCGCGTGGTTGAGGATGTTGCGCGACATCGATGACGTCTCGGCCTTCGAGCGCGCGGCGTACACGCGTGCGCGCACGGCGTGCGTCTCCTGCGACGGCGCGGCGATCGTCGCGAACTCGACGAGGTGGCAGGCGAGCCGAAGGTTGCCCGCGGCCTCGAGCGCCTCGATGCGCTTCAGCACCGCCTCGACGCCGCCGGCAAGGGCCACCCACTCGCGCGCCTGCTCGGCGCGCGGCGCCGGCAGGAGGTTGTCGGGCTCGCCGTCGTACCAGCCGCCGTAGAGCCGCCAGATGTTTCGCAGGATGAACTGCGGGTGGTCGTAGATCGGCCGCAGGTAGGGCTTCGCGAGCAGGTGCTCGGGCATCGTCACTTCGTGCAGCACGCGGTCGAGCGTCGCGCCCTGGTTCATGAGCGCGAGCGTCTGCGCCTCCAGGGAGTCGAGCAGGTCGGCGGTGTCGGTGAAGCGCCTGGCGCACGCGGTCGGCGCCGAAGATCGGCATGCCGTGGCCGGGCAGCATCGTCTCCGCGCCCAGCGCCGCCATCTCGCGCAGGGCGGATGCCCATTCGCCGCAGTAGCGCTGCACCTTCTGCGGGTTGCCGGCGTTCGGCGCTGCCCAGATGAACAGGTCGCCGGCGCGACGATCTTCCGCTCCGGGATCCACGTCCACGTCGCGTCGTCCGTCTCGCCGCGGCCGTGGTGCAGCTCGAAGCTCAGGCCGCCGACGCGGAACGTCATGCGGTCGCTGTACGCCACGTCCGGGTAGCGGTACTCGGCGAACCAGCGAAAGCGCTCGACCGGGATCGCGAACTGGCGCACGTTGATGGCGCCGTTCCAGCCCAGCGTCTTCTTGTAGCGGTCGAAGTTCGGCGCCCAGGCCCTCGTGGCCGTAGACAAGCGGGCGCGGCCAGCGCTTCTCGTCCGCTTCCTGCTCGAACGGCGTGACGCCGAAGATGTGGTCGACGTGGTGGTGCGAGAACACGGCCGCCCGCAGCGGAGCATCGGGCCGCCAGGAGCGGACGGCCTCGTGGAGGCGCTTGGTGTCGTTGATCGGCGCCGGTGTCGAGCATCACCAGGCCGTCGCCGGTGTCGATCGTGTTGGCGGAGGCGAGGCCCTTGTAGAAGAGCACGCCATCGAGGATCTCGTCGCCCTCGGGATAGCGGGCGTGGACCGGGTGGACCTCCTCGCCGGTGCTGTCAACAGCGCCCGACCAGAGCCGGTCGGCGAGCTCGCGGATGTTGGCCATCGCCGCCTCCTTACGTCACGCGGGATGCTGGCAACGATAGACGGGCGGCCATCGAGGAGCAATGCGCGTCCCCAGGGTGCGGCTCCACTCTTCAGCGCAGACGAAGGTAGTCGTCGACGCTGAAGCCGGCATCTTTGAGGATGCGCACCGCAAGGCCGCGGCCGATGTCGGCGCCTGTGTGCATGGGAACGGTGACGCTGACGCGACGCTCATTGTGGCGGAGGGTGAGATGGCTTCCGGTCTGGCGATCTTCCTCGAACCCCTGGGACTTGAGGAACCGCACGAGTTCGCTCGATGTGACCTGCGGCATCCGCGTCACGCGGGGATGCCGATGGTCAACTCCTCTACATGGACGAGCGCTTCGTCCTGAGGGATCGGATCGCCGTGGGCGATGAGTGATTCGATGTGCGCCTGAACGGCCTCGCGGATGTTTCTCTTCGCTTCCTCGATCGTGCGTCCGTTGCTGAAGCACCCGGCAGAGTGCGGCTGTACGCGAAGTAGCCGTCGTCCTCCGGCTCCTTCTCGACGACGATTTCGAAGGTGTAGTACTTCATCTGCGGCATTGTATCACCGGGCCGTGCCCGTCTCGGCGTCGGTTGTTAGGCTTCGGACGATGGCCGACACCTTCATTCCCGGCGAGTACTGGACGCGCGAACGCGCTGCCGCCGCGGCGCAGCGGATGCTCGATGTGCTGGCGTCGCCGGAGATGCAGGCGGCGATGCAGCAGGCCGCTGGTAGCGATGATCCGGCTGCGGCCGCCGCGGCGATGTTCGAGGAGCGCCGGATGCCAGCGTCGCGCGCGGCAGATCTCCCGGGAGCGCTGCCGCATCCGGCGGGGCGAGCCGCGCGATGTGCCGCGCCTGATGCAGCTCATCGCATCCGCCAACCTGCCGCCGCTGTTCATCGAGGAGTTCCTGCCGGGGTTCGCCGTCGTCGAGCACGAAGGCGAGATCGTCGGCTGCGGCGGCCTCGAGCTGTACGGCGACAGCGGCGTGATCCGCAGTATCGTTACCGACGAGGCGGCGCGCGGACTGGGGCTGGGGCGGCGCATCTCGGAGCTGTTGATCGACGACGCGCGCGCGTTCGGGGCGACGGATCTGTACCTCTTCACAATGGACGCGTGGGAGTTCTGGAAACACCTCGGTTTCGTCGATGTGCGCGCTCGGCGAATGGAAGCAGCCGCCGCGCGTCTCGTGGCAGTACCAGTTCATCGAATTGCACCCGGAGTTCTCGGAGATGATCCACAGCATGTGGCGCAAGGCGTGACCGCCCGCGCCACGGCGGCTCGCATCACCGTGCGCCTCACGCCGCGCGCCGGCCGTGATTGCATCGATGGCTGGGACGGCGATGTGCTTCGTGTGCGTGTGTCGGCCGCGCCCAGCCGCCGGAGCCGCGAACAACGCGTTGCTCCGGACGCTGGCGAAGGCACTGCGCATCGCCCCGAGCAAGCTCACCATCATCTCTGGCGTTAGCTCCCGCACGAAGATCATCGCTGTCGATGATCTCGCGAGGGATGACGTCGTTGCTCGAACCGGTGGCTGAGTTCGAATGGGATCCGCTATCGCCGCATGAGGCGAGCGCAGTCCTCGCGCCGCTCGGCATACTCCGTTCTGGATCGCCGGCGGGCACGCCATCGATCTGTTCGCCGGCCGCGCGACTCGCCCGCACGGCGACATAGACATCGCGATGCTGCGTCGCGACGCCGCGCGCCTGCGGGAGCTGTCCCATGCCTGGGACATGCACATCGCGCACGACGGGACGCTGACGTCGTGGGATGGCCGCCCGCTCGAGGACGCTGAGCATCAGTTCTGGGTGCGCCGCATCGGTGCGACGGCGTGGAGCTTCGAGATCCTGCTCGAATACACCGATGGCGACACGTGGAGATACCGCCGCGATCCGCGCATCACGATGCCGCTCGACGAGATCGGTCTCCGCACCGCAGATGGCATCGCGTATCTGCGGCCGGCGATCGCGCTGCTGTACAAGGCGGGCAGCTCGACGCTCGCACGCAATCAGGACGACTTCGAGGTGATGCTGCCGCTGCTTCCGCCCGACGACCGCGCGTGGTTACGCGCGGCGCTCGACGTAGCTCACGGTGGGCATCCCTGGATCGGGCGGCTAGGATCCGGCTAAGCTCGCGGCCGACGGCTCGCGGCCGAGCGCTTGACGCGGCCACCGCGTGCTCCCTATGATCCCCGCACATAACAGAGTTCGACCTGGCGGGTCATACCTGCCGGCGGTACGTGCCGGTCGCCGGGCCGTCGTAGGCTCCCAAATTGGGGCGCCTCGCGGTGCGGCTTTTTTGTCGCCAGGTCGCGGAGCAACGGCATGGTCATACAGACGGGGACGGCGCCCGCACGTGGTATCGATGCCATCATCGATCGCGCCCTGCGCGGTGAGCGCCTCGACGCCGATGACGGCTACCGGCTGATCAACGCTGATGCCACCGAACTGACGGCGATCATGGCCGCCGCCTCGCGCTTGCGCGACGACGGCCACGGGCGCACGGTCACGTACTCGCGCAAGGTCTTCATCCCGCTCACGAACCTCTGCCGCCAGAAGTGCGGCTACTGCACCTTCGCCCGCGGCCCGCACGACCCCATCGCCCACACGATGTCGCCCGACGAGGTGCTCGCGGTCGCGCGTGCGGGCCAGCGGCAGGGCTGCAAGGAGGCGCTGTTCTCGCTCGGCGAGCGGCCGGAGGAGATCTACGACTTCGTGCGCGACGACCTCGCGCGCTTCGGCCATACGACGATGTCTTCGTACCTGCGCGAGATGTGCGAGTCTCGTGCTGCGCGAGACCGGTCTGCTGCCGCACGCCAACCAGGGCATCATGGAGCGCGAGGAGATCGTCGCCCTGCGCGACGTCAACGCCTCGATGGGGATGATGCTGGAGACGGTATCGATGCGCCTGCACGAGAAGGGCGCCGCGCACTGGAACTGCCCGGGCAAGATCCCGGAGGAGCGCCTGCGCACGATGCGCTTCGCCGGCGAGGAGAAGGTCGCCTGGACGACGGGCATCCTCATCGGCATCGGCGAGACGCGCGAGGAGCGCATCGACTCGCTGCTCGCGATCCGCGACCTGCACGACACGTACGGCAACATCCAGGAGGTCATCGTCCAGAACTTCCGCGTGAAGGAGGACATCGCGATGCGCCATCGACGATGAGCCGAGCGTGTTCGAGATGCTGCGCACGATCGCGGCCGCCCGCCTGGTGCTCGGCGCCGGGATGAACATCCAGGCGCCGCCGAACCTCACGCCGGACGCGCACGGCATGTACCTGCTCGCCGGCATCAACGACTGGGGCGGCATCTCGCCCGTCACGAAGGACCACATCAACCCGGAGCGGCCGTGGCCGAACCTGCTCGAGCTGAGGGAGACGTGCGCGCGACGCCGGCTTCGAGCTGCGCGAGCGTTTCGGGCTGTACCCGGAGTACGTGCGCGGCGACCCCGGCCGCGAAGGCTTCCTGCCCGACGCGATCCGCCCGCAGATCGAGCGCCTCGCCGATGACGACGGCCTCGTGCGAAGAGAGGAAGAGCGATGGTGAAGCGCGACAGCGAACAGCAAACAGCAGACGGCAAAGGGCGGACCCGATGCGGTCGCGTGGAACCGCGTGACGGTGCCGGTCGAGCGCGAGGTCGCGCGCATCCTCGACCGCGCGCTCGATGGCGACGACATCAGCGTCGATGAGGGCGTGACGCTCTTCGAGGCGTCCGGTCCGGCGCTCAACGCCAGTCATGCTGCGACGGCCGACGAGTTGCGCCGGCGCACCGTCGGCGACGCGTGACGTACGTCATCAACCGCAACATCAACTTCACGAACGTCTGCATCAAGCACTGCGGCTTCTGCGCCTTCAGCCGCGACCATCGCGAGGAGGAGGGCTACTTCCTGCCGCCTGAGGAAGTGATCCGCCGCGCGCAGGAGGCGTGGGACCTGGGCGCGCGCGAGATCTGCGTCCAGGCGGGGCTGCCGCCGAAGATGGACGGCTACTACTACGTCGAGCTGACGCAGGCGATCAAGCGCGAGCTGCCGGACATGCACATCCACGGCTTCTCGCCCGAGGAGGTGCTGTACGGCTCCGTGCGCGCCCGCTGCTCGATCGAGGAGTACCTGCGCGCGCTGAAGGATGCCGGCGTCGGCAGCCTGCCCGGCACCTCGGCCGAGGTGCTCGACCAGGAGGTCCGCGACATCATCTCGCCCGGCCGCATCACGAAGGACCAGTGGATCGACGTCATCACGACGGCGCACCGTCTCGGCATCCGCACGACGTCGACGATCATGTACGGCCACGTCGAGACGTCGCGGCACAAGCGCCGCGCACATCGGCCTGCTGCGCGACATCCAGCGCGAGACGGGCGGCTTCACGGAGTTCGTGCCGCTGAGCTTCATCGCGTCGGAGGCGCCGATGTATCGCGAAGGGCCTCGTGCCGAACCTGCGCGGCGGCGCGACCGGCGCCGAGGTGATGAAGATGTACGCCGTCTCGCGCATCATGCTGAACAACTGGATCCCGAACCTGCAGGCCTCGTGGGTGAAGGAAGGCCCGAAGCTCGCGCAGATGGCGCTCAACGCCGGCTGCAACGACTTCATGGGCACGCTGATCAACGAGAGCATCTCGACGTCGGCGGGCGCGATCTACGGACAGCGCATGGCCCCGCGCGAGATGCGCGCCCTGATCCGCGAGATGGGCCGCATCCCCGCCGAGCGCAACACGCTGTACGGCATCGTCCGCGAGTTCGGTCCGGAGGAGGACGAGCACTTCGACCCGCTCGACCTGGCAGACGGCACCGATGAGCGCTTCGGCTCCTACGTGCGCCTGACGCAGGCGCCGGAGTTCAAGTTCGCGGACAAGTACAAGCGCGCGGAGCCGGTGGCGTAGTCAGGCCCTCGACCGAGCGGTGTTCAGCAGCGCGATGATTTTGTCCCGCTCGCCCGGCACTTCCTCCCGTAGCCGGTGCGCGGCGACGGGGATGATCCAGCGCTCAACGAGCGCCATGTCGAGGAGCGTGCGCCTTCCGGTACGCCGCCAGGTACCGCGAAAGCAAGATCCTGCGCCCCACGCCCGTCAACGACCGTAGCCAAGCGGGCTGATCCTCCGGGACCTGCGCGATGCGCAGGGTGAGCACGGTGCGCGCGACGTCGGCGTGCGGGTCGGCCGCGCACGCGTTCGGCCAGTCGATGACGATCGGTCCCCTCGCCGTCATGATCACGTTCGCGGGATGATAGTCGCCATGACACAGCCGGTCGCCGTCCGGCAATCGTGAGAGTGCGTCGATCGCGAACTCGCCGAGGTCACCAGGCACGAGATCTGAATCGCGGATCAGCGCCGGAAAGACATCCTTCAGCACCGGTAGCGATGCCGGTGCCTGCGCCGCGTGCAGCGCGGCGTGTGCGCGCCCCATGGCGCTCCCGGCCGCCGAACAGCGTCCACGGCTTCTTCGCGATCTGCGTCAGCAGGTCCAGGCCGTCAACGCGCTCCATGATCAGCCCCGGGCGGCCCATTACTGTCGTGACGCCGTGCGACGCAGGCACGGGCGCGCCGGCGGCATGCGCCGCGTCCATGGCAGCCGCCTCGTGCGCGGGCTGTCGCGGCGAGAAGCCTTCCCGGTAGAGCTTCAGGATGGTGCCGTCTTCCCAGGCGAAGATCTCGGCCTCGCGTCCTTCGGCGATCTTGCGCAGCTCGGCCTGCTGCGTCATCGCTTCGTCTTCGGCTCGGTCCAGCCCGTCGAGCAGGCGGCGCGACGCCTCGCTCGATCTCTTCGACCGCCGCCTCGAACGCCTCGACGTTGCGCTGTGCCGGCTGACGGTAGCCGCTGACCTTCCGCACGAACTGCAGCGCCGCCGCGCGGATCTCATCCTCGGTCGCCGGCTCTTCCTTGCGTCGGAGTGTCTTGATGCTTCTGCACATGTCTCACACTCGATTCCCGTTCGAACGCGCAGGCCTCTACGGTAGCACAGGTGTGGCCCCGCGGCCGCCATGCCTGCCGACGGTTGGTGTATGATCGCCACACAACCAGGAGACGTCCCATGCCACGCGAATTCACCGACACGATCACCACCCTCGAAGGCCTGCGCGAGGTCGTCGGCACGCCGCGCGACGCCGCCGTGCGCAAGGACATCGGCCACATCGATGCCCATTGCCGCGCGTTCATCGCGAAGGCGCCGTTCATGCTGCTCGGGACGTCGAGCGCTGACGGCACGTGCGATGTCTCGCCGAAGGGCGATGCGCCCGGCTTCGTGCACGTGCTCGATGAGCACACGCTGGTCATCCCGGACCGCCCGGGCAACCAGCGCGCGGACTCGCTGGGCAACATCATCGCGAACCCGCACGTGGGACTGCTGTTCATCGTGCCGGGCAAGGACGAGACGCTGCGCGTCAACGGCGACGCCCGCCTCGTACGCGACGCGGACATCCTCGATGCATGCGCCGTCGGCGACAAGCGCCCGAAACTGGCTATCGCCGTCGACGTGCGCGAGGCGTACCTGCACTGCGCGCGCTGCTTCCGCCGCTCGAAGGTGTGGGAGACGGATACGTGGCCGGCGGGCGACGAACTGGCGAGCATGGCGGAGATGATGGTCGAATCAGCTGAAGCTTGACCCGACGATCCTGCCGCAGGTCGAGCAGGCGCTCGAAGCCGGCAACCGCTCGCTGTACTGATCGGCCGCTACGGCAGTGGCACCACCGTCTCGTTCCGGGGCTTCGAAATCTGCGGCGTGCGCGTCGGCGTCGCGGTGGCGGTGCGTGTCGGCGTCCTCGTGGGTGTGTGCGTCGGTGTCCGCGTGGGTGAGGGCGTCGGCGTGGGCGTGGCTGCGCCCGTGAGCGGGACTGCGCCCGTGGCGTAGTACGCGGCGGCCTTCTGGCGGAAGAAGCCACCGTCGTCATCGGCGCTTAGCGATGTCAGCGTGTTGCCGTTGATGGGCGCAGGGTTTGTGACGCCGTCCCCCGCGGCATCGCAGGCGCACGTCGTGCCGCCCGCGCCGCCTCCGAACATGTAGGCCACGACGCCGGCCTGCGTGAACGCGTCGAGGTGGGTGCGTGCCGGATCGTCGAGCCACCACTCGACGTGGTTGTCCTGGTAGTGCGCCCAGGTGTTGTCCTGCGCGCGCATCCGCGTGTTGCCGAGGGGGATCTGCCAGAGAGCCATCCGCTTCTGCGAGCCCTGTACGAACTGCCGCGATGAAGCGCGCGTCGCGGGCGTAGTCTCCGCGCGTCCCACCACGATGCGCCCGCCGTCGCCGTACTGGTACTGCTTGAACGCCGCGTCGCGGTCGCTGGGGTCGCCGAACGCGATATCGAAGTTCGTGCCGAGCGAGTTGTAGAACGCCGCAGCCCGCGCGCCGTCCGCATCGACCGTGGCGTCCGGCGGGTTGGAGTAACGATCACGCCCGTGCCCCAGACGCTCACGTGGTACGCCAGCAGCACGTTCGGCGCGTAGCATGTCGCGCAGATGCTTCACGGCCTGCGCGAACCCGGCGACGTTGTTGGCGTAGCCGGCGACGTCCGCGACGCCTGTCGATGCCACCTGCGCCGGCACGGTCGCTGCGTTGTCGCCGTGGAGCGCTGCTCCATGTAGCCCCAGAAGTCCGGTTCGACGTGGAGCACGACGGTGTTCGTTGGGAACGCGCCGCGCACGCTGGAAGAACAGCTTCAGGTCATTCCAGTACGCGGTCATCGTCGCGGCGTTCTGGAGGTTGTTGTACACGCCGTCGGGCTCGTACTGGGCGTCGCCGGGCAGACGACTGCCGGATCATGTAGTAGGTGAACACGGGGATGATGCCGTTCGCGACGGAGTCCTGCACGTAGTACGTGACGAACTGCCCGTTCGTGTTCCAGGTCGCCCAGCCGTTGCCGGTGTTCACGCCGCCGGCGAGGTACTGGTACCGAAACCCGAACGGCGCCGTCGCGTGCATTGATGCGGCGCCGCCGGGGCCGTCCGCCATGCCGATCTCGACGCGCTGGGGCCACCCTGCCGGGAGCGGCGGAAGCGTCACGGCCTGCGTGCTGACACCGGCCTTCCCGATGCGCCACCTTCGTGCCTCCGATGCGCCGGGATGCACAGCCGCGAGCACGACGGCGGCGCACAGCGCGACGAGCATCGGCGCCCACAGGATCGGGCGGCTGAGTCGAACTCGAGGCAATCGCATGGAACGAGGGCGCAGCGCACGCCCAACCCCCTAGGCGATCAATCGGCCTCGATGCCTCGATCTGGCGCGCCGCGGCTCAGCAGGCCGCCTCGATGCACTCCACCCCCGCGGCGCCGACGTACGCCGCGTGCGCCGTGCCCGGCTCGATCTCGAGCCGGTCCCCGGCCGCGAGGTCGACGCCGCTCGCCCGTCTCCGTTAGCTCGAACGTGATGCCGCCGCGCAGGCAGTACAGGATCTTGTGATAGGTGTGGCTGTGCGACGCGTACACGTCGCCCGGCCCGTTCGACCATCGCGACGGGCGCAATCCCCGCTCCGCGAACTCGTCAAGCGCCGACTGCGGGTCGAAACCGGGCGCGGCGCGCGTCAAGTGTGCGGCCATCGCCGCAGTCTAGCGCCGGAGGGGCAGTCCGAAGCCTGTTATAGTGATCGAAAGAGGGAGTATCCGTGCAGGCGACCCGGCAAGAGATCCTCGAACACCTTCGCCGCCACAACCAGGCGACGGTCAGGGAACTGGGCGAGCGCCTCGGCCTCACTCCCACCGGCATCCGCCAGCACCTCACCGTCCTCGAGCGCGACGGCCTCATCGAGGCCCACGAGGAGCGCGGCCACGTCGGCCGCCCCGCCCTCGTCTACCGCCTCACGGGCGATGGCGACGCGCTCTTCCCGAAGAAGTACGATGCGCTCGCGAACGCGCTCATCGAGGAGTCACGCCGCCTCCTCGGCACCGATGCCCTGCAGCAGCTGATGAAGAACGTGGCCGCACGCTTCGCGGAGCCCTATCTGCCGCGGATGGAGGGCCTGCCGACCGAGGAACGCGTGCACGAGACGGCCGCTATTCTCCAGGAACGCGGCTGCCTGTCGGATAGCTCCGGTGAGGGCGAGGACTTCCTCATCGAGCAGCACACGTGCCCGTTCCCCAACGTCGCCACGCGCAACAGCGCCGTCTGTGCGCTGGACGTCGAGTTCGTGCGCCGGCTCGTCGGCGCCGATGCGCGTCTCACGACGAGCCTGCTTCGCGGTGACGACTGCTGCACCTTCCGCGTGCGGCCGCGCGCCCAGGCCTCGGCGGAGCGCCGCTAGACGAGGCCCGTCCAGACCGAGACCGCGAACCCGAACGACAGCAGCGCGCCGAAGACCATGTGCAGCCCCGCCGTCTGCGCCAGCACGAGGTTCAGGCCGCGCGGCGACCGCTGGCTCGCCTCGAGCCGGACAAGCCGCAGTGCGAGCGGCAGGGTGAAGAGCGTGATGAGCACGGGCCACGGCGCAGTGCCGGAAATCGTCATCAGGACGACGACGACATACCCGCCGAGGATGAGCGCCATGTACTCGTAGTCCGCCATCGGACGCCCGGCCAGCGCGGCCAGCGTCCACTTATGGTTGCGCCGGTCGTTCTCGATGTCGCGGACGTTGTTCGCGTGGAGGATCGCCGCGACGAGCAGGCCGATTGGTACCGATGCTACGAAGGCCTCCCAGGCCCAGCCCTGCGTCTGCACGTAGTAGGACCCGAGCACGATGACGGGTCCCATGAAGACGAACACCACGGCCTCGCCCATGCCGCGATACGCGAGCGAGAACGGCGAGGCGGTGTAGAAGTACCCGGCCGCGACGCTCGCCAATCCCAGCGCCAGCACCGGCCATCCGGTCATCGCCGTGATGACCAGGCCGATCGCGGCGCCGATGCCAAAGGCGACGATGCCGCCCGCCAGCACGGTCTGCGCTGACAGCAGTCCGCGCTGGATCACGCCGCTCTGGCCCAGCGAATCTTCGTTGTCCGTGCCCTTCACGTGGTCGTAATAGTCATTCACGAGGTTCGTGCCGGCGTGGATGGCGATCGAGCCCGCGAGCGCGAGCACGAACAGCAGCGCGTGGAATTCTTCCGCAGCCGCGATGGCGGTGCCGACGAGCACCGGGATGACCGAAGCCGTAAACGACACCGGACGCAGCGCGATCAGCCACACGCGAATTGGACTCATGCGCATCGATCGTACGTGTGCGGTCCCGCGCGAGCAATGCGCCCGCTGCATGCACGAAAGGGGAGCGCACGCAGCCGTTCGGCGATGCCGGGCATGTGTTGTCAGCCGAACGACCGTCGCGTCGCCCGGGCGCGACGTCCCGCATCGCCTGCGCGCGCGCGTCGTCGATCGCACAACATAACGTCGTGCGTGTCACACATGCTGAGCACCGCACCACGTGCGCGCATCCCGATCGCCGCGTATAATCAGCACCGAAACCCGCGGGGCGCCACGCTGGTCGCCCCGTATCTCATCTCCCAACGCCGGCGTCCTCACACCGCGCTGACGCGCACCAGCGCGAGGAGTGTCGTCGCGTGGAGTGCGGCACGTGCGCGAACGACCACAACACCAGGGAGCGGCATGACGGTTCGGACGTGGGTAGGGCGGTTCTGCGCGGCCGAGGGTCGGGTGGAAGAGGAAGGCCCCTGGCTCGGCTCCCTGATCCGCCAGCGCCCCGACGACGAGCCCGACGAGCTGTACGTGCTCGTCGAGCCGGCGACACCCGAAAGCATCGAGTACACGGCCCAGCTCGTCGATGTCGTCGCCCAGCTCTACGGCCGCGATGCACTCTCGCTCACCGGCGCCCTGACTCGCGCCCTCCGCGCCGCCCACGAGCACCTGCGCGAATGGAACCACCGGAGCTTGCCCGAGCACCGCGCCGGCGCCGGCGCCGCGTGCCTCGCCATTCGGCGGAACGAGATCTACCTCGCGCAGGTCGGCCCGGGCGTCGCTTACGTACGCACGGCCGCGGGTGAGTTGCGCCGCTACGAGAGCCCCGCGCCCGACTTCGAGCATGCACTCGGGATCGTCGATGATCTGGAGCCGCGCCTGACGCGCATCAGCATCGATCCGGGCGATCTCGTGCTCGTGGCCTCGAGCGCGCTCGATGATGTGCTGCCCGAGCACACCGTCGAGCGCGTGCTCGGGCGCGGCGCCGATGACGCGCTGCCGGAGCTGTACCTGCTCTGCCGCGACCTGCCGAACTTCGCGCTCGTCCTTCTCTCCGCCCTGGAACCGGAGCTCGAGGCGCCACCGGACTACCTCACCCGCAACGGCTCCACGAACGGCGTGCACGTCGTTCCCGTGGACGACCCGCCGCCCGCGGCGGAGGGCATACTCGTCGGCGCCGCGGCGGGAGACGCGCCGCCGCCTGCGGAAGCCTCACTCGCGGCCGGGACCGCGGGAGACTTCGCGCTGCCGTCTCGCCCCGTGCACGAGCAGGTGCGCGAGATCACGGAGTCGACCGCGCCGCCCCCGGCGACGGGCGTGCGCATCCGGGGCGACAGCGCGACACCGCGCTACCGCCGTACGACGGGCTCGGTATCGCTCCCGAAGTTCCGGATCCACCCCCTCATCGTCGTTGCGGCCGTGGCGCTCATCGTCGTCGGACTGCTTGCTTACGCCTTCCTGCCCGGGTCCGTGGCGGAGAGCCGCGAAGAGAAATTCATCGCACTCGTCGCTGCGGCGCGCGAGGACAGCGCCCGCGGTCAGGCCACCGAGGATCCGGGCGTGAAGCGGCAGCTCTTCCAGGACGCGCAGGCCAAGCTCGCGGACGCCGAGAAAATCCACAGCGACTCGGCAGATGTCGCCGCGCTCAAGACCGATGTTTCCTCGGCGCTGACCCTCCTCGACGCTGTCACCGAGATCAAGGACTTCACGCCCGTCGTCGATCTCCAACAGAGCGTGACCGGCGACCTCAGCGTGTCGAGCATGGTCATCGGCGGCGGGCAGGCGTTCTTCCTCGATACGAAGGGGAAGCGCGTTCTCGGTGTGCCCATCGCGTCGCCACAGGCCCCTGCGACGATCCTCGCCGATGGCGAGCCCGGCGGATTCGTGACGGCCGCCAAACCCGCACAGATCGCCTGGTCCGAGCAGGACCATGCGCTCACCGTGATCGACGCGAACCGGCAGGCGTTCCGGCACAGCGCCGACAACAACAACACCGGCCCGCTCTCCGTGCGCGCGATCGACCAGCTTGGCTCCATCGACGCCATCGCGACGTCGGGCGGCAATCTCTACTTCCTCGATGTGAAGGAGAACCAGGTCTGGCGCTACCTGCCCGGACAGTCCGGCTACGACAGCGAACGCACGGCGTTGCTCGATACCGCATCGCTGAAGGATGCGACCGAGCTGGCCGTAGGCCAGGACGTGTACGTGCTCGATAACAAGACCGGTGTCCGCCGGTTCGTCGGAAAGGTCGAAGCGCCGTTCCCGATGTCGGGCATCGACACGCCGCTGATGTCGCCGGCCTCGCTCTCCGTGCTGCCTGGCTCCAACCGCATCGTCGTCGCCGACCGCGGCAACAAGCGGATCATCGTCGCGTCGGCCGATGGCACGTTCCTGCGACAGATCGTCAGTCCCGAATTCACCGACCTGCGCGCCGTCGCCGTGGATGAAGGCACAGGTCAGCTCTACGTCCTGAACGGCGCGACGCTGATGAAGGCGCCGTTCCCTCCATAACGATCGCCGTCGTCATTTAACAAGCACGGAGTCGCGACGAATCGTCGGAGTGTGCGCGAGCCATCGTTATCACGCGTCTGGTGCTGCGCGTCGATCGACATAACCGATGTCGCAAACGCTCTCAATTCACGCAGTGTTGAAAAATACTCGCGCGTTGCTGCGTCATCGTCGCGATCGCGGGCGTATACTGGCACACGACGCGAACGACAACGCGCACTCCCTTGCAATGAGCTGATCTTCCCGCGGAGAGCTCAATGCCGGTAGACGATCCTGCCGCCGCTAACACCAGTCTCTGGTCCGCCTACCTGCACGATGGCTGGGGCCGCTTGCTCGACCCCCTCGGCCAGCGCCAGGTGGCCGATACGATCGCCGCCGGCATCGCCGGTTGGCTGAACTTCATCGTCGCGCCGCAGATCGCCGCGTGGTACGGCGAGAACGAGGCCGACGTTTCGCGCTTCCTCGCCGAACACGGCACACCGCCGCGCGAGACGTCGCCGGTGCCACCGCAGTATCGCCGCGAAGAGCGCGAGGAGGGCGCGCCCGATCCGGCGGCGCGCCGACAGGAGAAGCGGGCCGCTATCCCCAGCGGGCGATAATCACGAGGCTCGGCACCAGCAGCGCGATCACAACCAGGATCGAGAGCGCGACCATGGACCATCGCGGCGGACCCGTGCGCCGACGCGGCTCCCAGTCCCAGCCCGCCTCTTCCGACAGTTCGTAGTCGGTGTCGCCGGGCTGAAGCTCGTCCTCCGGCTCGTCGCCGTCCTCGCGCTCCCACTCTTCCGGCATGGCCGTCGCCGGTGCGCTACTTCAGCACGCGCCGGAACAGCTCGAGCGAGCGCTCCCACGCGTCCTTCGCGGCCTCGGGGCGGTAGCTGTCCTTCGTGTCGTTGAAGAACGAGTGCGGCGCGCCGTCGTAGACCTTCACGGTCGCCTTCTTGCCCGTGGACTTGAGGGTCTCCTCGAACTTGCGCACGTTCTCGATAGGGATTCCCGCGTCGTCGGCGCCGAACGCGCAGAACATCTCGGCCTGGATCTTCGCGATCTCGTCCGGCGGCGGCTGGAATCCCGCGTAGAACGGCGCCGCGGCCGCGATGTCGGGCGAAGCGGCGGCGGTGAACAGCGTCATCGTGCCGCCCATGCAGAAGCCGATGCACCCCAGCTTCTTCGGCGCGACGGCGTCGAGCCCGCGCAGGTAGGCGACGGCGCCGCTCAGGTCCTTGACCGCCTGCTCGCGGTTCATCGCCATCACGAGTTTGCGTGCCTCGTCCGGCTCGGTCGCGAACTTGCCGTGATAGAGGTCCGGGGCGCAGCGCCACGAAGCCCTCTCTTGCGAAACGCTCGGCGATGTCCTTGATGTGGCCGTCCATGCCCCACCACTCCTGGATCACAATCACGCCTGGATGCGGGCCGCCGTCGCCGGGCTGCGCGAGCCATCCCGTTGCCTGCTCGCCGTTCGCCGCGAACTCGACCATCTGCGTCTTGATGTCAGCCATGCACGTTGTCCTTCTCGATCAGCAGGGAGTTGGTGGATTCAGGGTACGACCGCGCGCCTCTACATGCACCGGCGAAGGAAGCCTCAGTCGAGGAGCGGCTCAAGCTCGCCGCGGAACTCCGCGTACAGCCGCGCGACGTTGGCGGCGGCGCGCTCGGGTTCCGTCCACGTGCCGTATTCACCCAGGTCTGATGCTCTCGGTCGCTTCGCGTACGCCGGCGCCGGCGTCGAACGCCTTCCGCGCGCCCTCACGTAGCAGCACGAAGTAGTCCAGCATCAGCCGCAGGTCCTTCTTGCCGCCGATCGGCCCGTGCCCGGGCACGATGACGTCGGCATCGATCTCGTCGATGATCCGCTCGCCGAGCCTGATCCAGTTGCCGATGTGCCCCTCGAAGGCGAGCGGGCTGACCTAGAAGAACGCCATGTCCCCGGCGTAGAGGATGCGCTCGTCCGGCAGGAGCACGAGGACATCGCCGCGCGTGTGGCCGGTGCCAAGGTGAATCAGGCGGACCCGGCGAGATCCGATCGTGAGTTCCATCTCCGCGCCGTCGAACGTTGCGTCGGGCAGGCGCGCCGTCGGCGCCCTCGACCTCGGCTGCGGAAGTGCGGCGCGGCCTCGGCGATGTGGCCGAGCATGCCCAGCCCCACGCGCTCCATCTCCGCCTTCGCGCGCGCGTGGGCGAGAATCGTCGTTTCCGGCGGGGAAGAGCGCATTTCCGAGCGTATGGTCGATGTGGTGATGCGTGTTGAGCAGGCGCGTGCACGGGCTTCGCGGCGACGCGGTTCGCCTCATTGAGCAGCGCATGCGTCATCGTTGGCGTGAACAGCGCGTCGATGGCCGTAACGCCGTCGGGCGCCGCGATCAGGCCCGCGTTGGCGATGCACATCCCGCCGCCGGCCTGCACGTAGGCGAAGACGCCGGGCGCGAGTTCCTGCGTTTCGGTCGGCCATTCCATGAAGGGATCGTAGCCACTCGCGGCGTAGGCAGTAGAGCCCTAGCGGCTGAGCGCGCGCTGCACGGCCTCGCGCACGTCGCGGAGGCGGAACGGCTTCGCCAGGACGGCGTTGTCGACGCCCTGCGAGGAAGCGGCGCGTGTCCGGGCGCGACCGTGTCGCCGGTGATGAAGATCACCCGGCGCGCGAGCGGGTTGCCGCGCGTCGCTGAGGTGCCGGTAGAGGTCGGTGCCGCTCATGACCGGCATCTTGATGTCGGTGATGATCAGGTCGAAGCGCGTCGCCGCGTACCCGGTCGAGCGCGTCGCGTCCGTTGACCGCCACTGCGACGTCGTGGCCGTCCATCTCGAGCACGCCGGTGAGCAGCTTCTGGATGCTCTCCTCGTCGTCGACGACCAGCACGCGCCGCCGCTGCGTCGCGGCGGCCCGCACGGGCTCGGCCGCGGGCATGCGCGGAGCAGACGCGCTCCCGGCGACCACCGGCAGCTCGATCGATGAACGTCGTGCCGCGGCCGGGCTCGCTCTCGGCCCAGATGCGCCCGCCGTGCTCCTCGATGATCCCATAGCTGATCGTCAACCCCAGGCCGGTGCCCTCCCTGCTTCCTTCGTGGTGAAGAACGGGTCGAAGATGCGCCGCAGCGTCTCTGCGCTCATCCCCGGGCCCGCTGTCCCGGAACGACGCCGTCACGGCGTCGCCGCGCAGCGCCCGTGCGGATACGCAGCGTGCCGTCGCCGCCGTCTTCGCTGCGCATCGCCTGCTCGGCGTTGATGATGATGTTCAGGAACACCTGCTGGATCTGGTTCGTGTCGACCATCGTCTCCGGCAGCGCCGCATCGAGTTCCAGCTCCGTCTCGATGTTCCGCACCCGCAGGTCGTAGTTCCGCAGCTCAAGCACGCGCTCGATGAGCGTGTTCAGGTTCGCCGGCTCCTTCTGCGCCCGGCGGCGCCGCGCGAACGTCAGCAGGTTCGACACGATCTTCGAGGCGCGCTCCGCCTCGCCGTAGATCGTCTCGACCTGCCGCCGTGACGTCTCGTCGCAGGTCTCCCGAAGCAGCAGCAGCTGCGCGAAGCCCATGATGCCGGTGAGCGGGTTGTTCAGCTCGTGCGCGACGCCGGAGACCAGCTGGCCGACGCTCGACATCTTCTCCGACTGCAGCAGCCGCTCCTGCACCATGCGCGTTTGGCCCCGCTGCGCATCGAGCCGCTCGATCGCCTTCGAGACGTCGCTGGCGATCGAGAAGTAGCTGCGCCCGCTGCTCCTGCGACAGCGGCCGCGGACAGGCGATGCGCAGCATCCCGGTCACGGCGCCGCCGACCACCAGGGGCGCGTCCTCGTATGCCTCCGGCTCGGCGAGCTCGGTGCGCCGCGTCGCGAGATGCGGATCACGGCCGGCTCGTCGCTGGGCCACGTCGCGTGGTCCGGCCCCGCCAGCTCGACGAACGCCGCGAGCGCCTGCACGTGCGCTCCCTCGATCGCGGCCGGCTCCGACGCGGCCGGCCGCGAAGATGGGGACGACGTGCCGGCCGTCCTCGCACAGCACCGCGACGGCCAGGTCGAATCCCAGCGCGGGCCGCGCGGCGCTCAGGACCAGGGAGAGGAGATTCGACGGCGCCGAAGGGGCGCTCGGGTGCGTCAACGTCCTCGGGCGCGGCGGGGAGTGCGGGACGGTCATAAGCCGCGCGCGATTATAGCGCAGCGCCGCCTGCGTCCGGTCGCATCGCGCTCCCTGAGGGAAGGCGGGCCCCCGCATACGGGGAACAACGCCCTCCGGTCGCGGGAGGGACCGCATGGGAGAAGCGGGTGGCAGAATCGATACTGGGGCCTCTGAGGGGCGGGAGACTCGCTTCGGGTCGCGTTCGCTGGAGGATTGATGCCGCTAACCGCCGCGCCGGGGTAGGCCACAGCCGAGACGGACCCAGGACCAGCCGCCGGCCGACGCCGCGAGCGGGGAGGACGACGACCCAGAAGGGGAGAGGACCAACTTCTCCGACGCCCACCTGACGAAGATCATCAAGGACTACATGCCGCTCGTCCGGCACGCCGTCAACCGGATCTCCGTCGGCAGCACCAACGGCGGCATCCTCCAGTACGAGGACATGGTCTCGTACGGCGTCCAGGGCCTGATCGAGGCCTGGTACGCCTTCGATCCCGACAAGGGCGCCAAGTTCTCCACGTACGCCCTCCCCCGCATCCGCGGCTCGATCCTCGACGCGATCCGCGCCACGCACCCGCTTCCGCGATCGCTCCAGAAGTTCGGCTCCGACCTCGAGAAAGCCACGGCCGCGCTCCACGTCTCGCTCAACCGCGCACCGACGCGCGATGAGCTGGCCGAGTACATGGGCATCGAGACCGAAGGATTTCATGTCGTCGCTGCGCACGAGCAACGTGCGCGTCGTCTCGCTCGACAGCCTGGCGGAGACCGCCGCGAACGGCAACAACGAGAAGCTGTGGGAGATGGCCGACGACGACCCGAACATCGATCCCGGACTCGGTCGCCGAAGAGACGATGGTCCGCGCCCGCCTGGCGGTTGCCGTAGAACTGCTCCCGAGCGCGAGAGCGGACGATCGTCCGCCTCTACTACATGAAGTCGCAGTCGCTCAAGAGCATCGGCGACGCGCTGGGTATCTCCGAGTCGCGCGCGTCGCAGCTCCGGCACCGTGCCATCCGCCGGCTGCGCATGGTGCTCACCCAGAGCTGCAGGACGCCGCCTGATGACCGCCGACGCCGCTCCGATGACCATCGCCCTCACGGGTACAGGCCCCGGGGCCGATGCCTGGGCGCGGGCACTTCGCGGCGTCGATGGTGTCGAGATTGAACGACTCTCGGCACCGCTCGACGAATCGCTCGCTGACGCCTTCACGGAGGACGACGTCGCCGCAGTCGCCTTCGCCGCGCCCACGACCGACCTCACCCGCGACGTGAAGCGGGCGCTGCTGGCGGGCCGCCACGTGTTCGTCGCCGCGCCGGTCGCGATGCGTGCCGGGGAGCTGGTGGCGCTCGAGGCGCTCGCGAAGCGACGCCAGCGCCTGCTCCTGTTCGACACGCCAGCGCTGGCCGATGAGCGCATCGCCTTTATCCGAAAGATGACGGGCGGCCCGCAGCCATTGTGGCGCCCTCGCTACCTGCGCGCGCTGCGCACCGGGACCGACGGCGACGCATCGCTCGACGAAGCGGCAATCGCCGAGGTCGCGGCGGTGCTTGCCGTCGTCGGTGGCGCGCCGGCACGTGTCAGCGCCTTCGCCCCGCGCGTCGATGACGAGAGCGGGGCGGCAGGTGTCGCGATGCTCACCGTGGCGTTCGAGGGCGGGCCACTGGCGCGCATCGACATCTCCCTCGTCGAGCCATGGCCGCGGCGGGAGATGGCGATCGTGTGCGATGGCCGCACCGTCGTTCTCGATGCTCTCGATGCGCGTGCGCCGCTGCAGATTCACGCCGCGAACCGGCATCGAGGGCCCGAGGCCGGCGGCTGGGCCGAGACCGTGAGCGAGCACCCGGTCTGCGACGTCGAAGATCGCGCTGCGCGCGTGGCCTCGTCATTTGTGTCGGCCGCCCGCGCCCGCGATGCCAGCGCCGGTAACGCGCTCGATCTCGGCCGCGGCGGCGGCGGTCTGGGAGAAGGCCCGGGAGTCAATGAGCGCCGGAGGCGAGCTGCTGGACCTGGACGGGGATGCCGCGCCGACGGAGCGGCCTACGCTTCAGGTCATCCGCGGCGGCGGTCACCGCGTCGAGGCGACACGGCCACCCCTCACGTTGCTGCGCTCCAGCTAGAGGACGTGGATCGCGGGCTTGCTCGTCGGCGGCAGTCCGGCCGCGTATCCAGCACTGACGTCGACCAGGTTTAGAGACTCAGGCGCTGTGTGTGCTCGGGGCGGAGGGCGCGTGCCCGTTCGTGTCCTTCTTCTCGAACACGACTCCGTCTTCGCCCTCGTGGCACAGCTCCTGCCGCAGCACCGTGATCTCACCCGGGGCGCTGATCCCGATCTTCACGCGGTCGCGCTCGACGCCCAGGACGCGCACGAGAATGTTGCCCGAGATAACGATGCCCTGGTCGACCTTGCGTGTCAGAATCAGCATGGCCCAGCGTCTCCTTCGCCGGCGGCGTGCCCGTGTCGCAGCTACGCTGCGCCGAGACGGGCTGCTCCCCGCCACTCATGTATCGGCACGGAGGCGCTCCGCCTGCTCTCGCCGCATCTCGGCGCACGAGAGACAGGGGTGCGCACCT
Organism: uncultured Chloroflexia bacterium; assembly: GCA_963736015.1. Taxonomy (GTDB): domain Bacteria; phylum Chloroflexota; class Dehalococcoidia; order DSTF01; family JACRBR01; genus CAVTNG01. The sequence goes on from CAVTNG010000012.1 coordinate 132,612, forward strand.
ACCCGGCGCCGGGTGTCACGCGTTCGCGGGATGGGAGGGGGCATTGGCGCCAGCCGGGGGCGATTGGTGCGTTCGACGCGCGACTCCCGCCGATGGTCCAGACGGCTCACCGTGCTGGTAGCATGCCCGCAGGGGGCCCGTAGCTCAGCGGTAGAGCACCCGGCTCATAACCGGTGGCGCGCAGGTTCGAACCCTGCCGGGCCCACCAGACGATTCTCCAATCCGCAGGATGCCGTCATTGACGCCGCGCGGTGGGCGCATTGACACCCGCGCGGCCCGGTTCGAGAATGAACTCAGTTCACCGGAGCTTTCCTGCATGCCTGACGCCCCCGTTCTTGACCGGAGCCAGCGAGCCGAACAGGCCCGTGCCGCCCGCCGCGACGAGATCCTCGCCGCCGCCCGACGTGTGTTCGCAGCGCGCGGATTCCGGGGCACGACAATCGCCGACATCGCCGAGGAGGCGGGAATCGCTCTCGGCACCATCTACCTCTACTTCGCCTCGAAGGAAGAGGTGTTCGCGGCGCTGAACCAGCAGCTTCACGCGATGATCGTCGCCGCCCTCACCCAGCCCAGCGCGGCCACCACGATCGAGGACACGGTCCACGCCCTCGTCGGGAACGTATTCGAGGTGTGCGAGGGGAACCAGGACCTCATACGGCTTGTAGTACTCAATACAGACCGCGAGAGCGAAGTGACGAAGCGGCTGCGCGCCGCCGACGACCAGCGCATCCGCCCGATCACGGAGACGATTACGCGGGCGATGGAGCTGGGTCAGATTCGCAGCGGGGACGCCTGCATCATGACGAAACTGACAACGGGGCTCGTCTCCATCGCGCTGTACCAGGCGTTCGTGGTTGAAGACGGGAAGAGCGCCGCGACGTATCGAGATATGTGCGCCGACATGATCGCCTCGTATTTGAGGCCGCCGGCGCCGGAGTAACAGCGGGCGGAGGCAGGGGAAGGAGCGTCGCATGGCAACAATGGACCGGTTCGCCGAATCCGAGCACAGCGACGAGCGGCCCGCCCGCAGCGCAGACCTCGCCTGGGCCCGTAACCCCGTGACCTACTTCGCGCTCGTCGTGGCGGGCATGATCATCGTGTTCATCGGCCTCGGCATCGATGCCTACCGCCACAACAACAGCGCTGAGGAGGAGACGCTGCTCTCCTTCGGCAACCCCGGGCACCTGATCGCCGCCATCGGCCTCGGGCTGACGTCGATCGCCGCGCTCGTCGGCCTCACGGTGGCTCTTCTGAAGGACGCGAAGACCTCGCAGCGAGGCGCTGCGCCGCTTCGTGCCGGTGACCGCCGCGTGGGTCGCGACGGCAGCGATCGCCGTCGGCTCGATCACCTACATCGCCGCTTCCGGCACGACGATTGGCCACACGCACGCCTCGACCGAGAGCGCCGTCGCCGACACGCACGACCACTCGACCGACTCCAGCGATGCGGGCGGCGTGGTCGCCGGGTTGCAGAGCCAGGGCATCGACCCGAGCGGCGGCGGCGGCGCATCGGGCGGCGACGGCGGGAGCAATCCAGACCCGGCATCCGTGCCGGGCGCGCTCACGCAGGGTTCGAACGGCCAGCCGGGCCACGTGCACGATCACGGCAAGCAGCCGACGTTCGCGCAGATCGAGAGCACGCCTGAGGACCAGCTCCTGCCGCAGTTCCCGGCGGACACGATGACGGCCGAGGACTACCCGCTCTTCAAGCAGCAGGTGGAGGCCGTGCGGACCGTCGCCGAGCAGTTCAAGACGCCGGCCGACGCGGTCGCCGCGGGCTACGTCCGCACGACGAGCGACGTGCCCTACATGGGCGAGCATTACCTGAACTACGACATCGTCCGGAAGGGCGTGTTCGACCCGGCGCACCCGTCGGGCCTGCTCTACAGCAAGATCGACAGCGGCGAGGAGAAGCTCGTCGGCGTGTGGTTCCTGCTGCTGCCGGGCGTCGGCGGCGTCACGCGCGACAAGGAGCCTACAGGGTTCGCGGGCAACCTCGACCTCTGGCACGCGCACACGGGGCTCTGCCTGGTGGGCTTCTCCGGCGCCAGCGAGGGCGAGACGAAGGAGTCCTGCTCGGCGAAGGGCGGCAGCTACACGGCGGACCTGCGCTGGATGATGCACGTCTGGGTGGCGCCCATCCAGGACAACCCGGACGGCGTCTTCGCCTACCTGAACAACGACCTCTTCCAGAAGCAGCAGGCCGCCGCGAAGGGCGCGAGCGCGTCGAGCGGCACGATCTCCCAGTAGCCGTCTGCGAGGTCCGCACCCAAAACGGGGCCCGGCGACAGGCCCCATTTCGTTTCAGCGCCGTTCCCGCCCTGATTCGCCACCGCTCTCGCCATCCGTTACCCTGCCGCCTGGTATCGAGCGTTGCGCGCGCCGCCGCGGACCCGCCCGCGGACACATCGGATAGCGCGCTTTTCCATTTGATCGGCACGATCTTCAAATCGGCATGATCCGCGACGACATTGCGCAGATGATCGACACGGCCGCCCGCGAGGCCATGGCCGCCGGCGAGCTGCCGCAGGTCGCCCTGCCGGAGATCGTCGTCGAGCGCCCCGCCCGGCCCGAGCACGGCGACTACGCGACGAACCTTCCGCTGCGGCTGGCCCGCGCCGCACGCGGCAACCCGCTCGACATCGCCCGCACGATCGCCGCGCGCATCGCCGTGGGGGACGCGCTGACGTCCGCGGAGATCGCGCCGCCGGGCTTCATCAACTTCCGCCTGTCGGAGACGTGGCTCGCGAGCCAGGTCGATGCCATCGTCGCTGCCGGCTCGTCGTTCGGTGACGTGGACCTCGGCGACGGCGCGCGCGTGCAGGTGGAGTTCGTGAGCGCGAACCCGACCGGACCGCTCACCGCAGGCAATGGCCGCGGCGCCGCCATCGGCAGCGTGCTCGCGTCGGTCCTGGAGGCGGCGGGATACGACGTCGAGCGCGAGTACCTGGTGAACGACGCCGGCACCCAGACGGAGGTCTTCGGCCGCACGCTCGTCGCCCGCTACCTGCAGCTCTTCGGCAAGGACATCGAGATCCCGGCGGATGGCTACCCCGGCGAATACATGATCGACCTCGCGCAGCAGATGCGCGACGAGTTCGGCGATCGATTCACCTCCGCCACCGTCGACGACCCGCCACCCGAGCTTGTGCTCGCCGGCATCGACCGGATGGTCGAGCGCAGCGAGGAGGACCTCGAGGCCCTGGGCGTCGAGTACGACGTCTGGTTCCGCGAACGCTGGGTCTACGAGGCCGACCCCGAGAAGGCGACTCCGTCCACGTATGACGCGGCGATGCAGCATCCTGCGCGATAAGGGCTACCTGATCGAGAAGGACGGCGCGCTCTGGTTCGCCGTCGAGCGAGCTGGGCGAGGACAAGGACAACGTCGTCATCCGCAGCACCGGCCGGCCGACGTACTTCGCCTCTGACATCGCGTACCACTACGACAAGTTCGCACGGCGGGGGTTCGAGAAGGTGATCGACATCTGGGGCGCCGACCACCAGGGCCACGTCTCGCGCATGAAGGCGGCGGTCGAGGCGCTCGGCGTCGATCCGTCGCGGCTGGACATCCTCATCTACCAGCTCGTCAGCTTCCGCCGCGGTGAGGAAGTCGTGCGCCTGTCGAAGCGCTCCGGCAACATCGTCCTGATCCGCGACGTCGTGGACGAGGTCGGGGAGGACGCCGCGCGCTTCTTCTTCCTCTCGCGCTCGGCCGACAGCCAGATGGAGTTCGACCTCGAGCTGGCGAAGCGGCAGTCAGCCGAGAATCCCGTCTACTACGTGCAGTACGCGCACGCCCGCATCGCCGGCATCCTCGCCAACGCGGCCGAACGCGTCGGCGCCTTCACGGACGGCGACGTGACGCTGCTCGTCGCACCCGGCCGAACTGGAGCTGATCCGCAAGATGCTCCAGCTCCCCGAGCTGGTGCACCAGATGGCCGTCGCACGCGAGCCGCACCACCTGCCGCACTACGCGCAGGACCTCGCGACGGCGTTCCACGCCTTCTACACCGAGTGCCGCGTCCTCGACCTCGAGAACCTGCCGGTCACGAAGGCCCGCCTGCGGCTCTGCGCCGCCGCGCAGGATCACGCTCGCCCGCGCGCTGACGCTGATGGGGATGAGCACGCCCGACCGCATGTAGGCGCGAGCAGGCGCGCCTCCCCTCGGCGCCTCAACTCGCGTAAGTGGCCGGATCGAGTGAGAGCGCGAGCCCTCGCTGCGGTTCACCCGAGCGGCGGAGGCGCGCGTTTTCGCGGGCGACGCCAGCGAACCGTTCGAGCGCGGCGACGTCATCAAGTGCGTTCGTGTCCTGTCCCAGGTGCTCATCAAAGAGCTCGCACCGCAGCGCCCGAACCGTGGGGGCGTGCCAGATCGATGCGTTGAGCTCCGTATCACCGTAAAACGAGCGGTTGGCGACGTTGGCAGAGCCAATCGTGCACCACGCGTCGTCTATGAGCCCGATCTTGGCGTGCACGTACACACTCTGGTACTCGCCGCTACTGCGCCGAGTGGCGAGTCCGGCAAGCGTGAAGTGCTCGAACTGCCCAAGCGCTCCGAGCGCCTCGAAGAATGGCGCGTTCCGCGGATCGCGGCGCGCCCGGGCCATCTCCGAGTTTGGTTGAATCGGCACCACGAACGCGACGTGGACGCCGCGTTCCAACGCGCGGCGCAGTGCATCGAGGACCTGCGGCGAGCCGATGGCCTGGTCCTCGAGGTACAGCGTGCGCGTGGCCGCGTCTATCGCTTGTAGATACTGGTCGGCAATGCTGGTCTCGCCTCGTTCTATCGGAAATGCCTTTCCGCCCGGTGCAGGTGTGCCGTCTGTGTACCGCTCGCGGCGTACGGTGCGCTGGATCTGGACAACCGCGTCGCCGGTGTTCGGCGACGCTTGTTCGGGGAAGCGCAGTTGGTCTTGGCTCGCCGCATCGGGCCAGAGACCGTCGTGCGCGTCGCGGTCGCTGGCCTCGTTCCACCGCTGCACGAAGTTGTGGTGCACGTCGCTGGCGGACGGCCCACGGAGTTCGACATATACGTCATGGGTGTTGCCGGCATCGGTCGGCTCGTGTCCCGGCGATACCATCGATCCTCTATTCAGGTTGATGCCGCCTACGAACGCCACCTCGTCAGCTCGGCCCGCGTCGATCAGCCAGCTCTTCTGGTGCTGGCAGTATGCTCCGTGCGCGCGGTCCCAGCGCGCCGAGAAAGCGCGAGCCGCGGGCCTGCAACATGGCCCGCTCCGCGCTCGTGCCTGAGAAGTGCGTGCCCGGGTCGATCCGCTCGAGCTCGACGTGCCGCCAGAAGATCACGCGGACGTCGAGACCTCGCTCCACGCGCGCGATCGAGTACGTCGAACAGGCTGCCGCGGCCATCGGGCAGCTGAAACTTAGGATCGTAAAACGCGATCGTGACCCAGACGCTGTCACGCGCTGCTTCTACGGCTTCGCAAATGCGCCTGAACGCCGGTTCCCCGTCCACCAGAGGTCGCACGGCGTTGCCGGCGCGGATGGGGTATGAACCGGTGTTGGCGAACGGGATGTGGGCAGCGTCGCGTTGCAAGGGAGCCTCCTCTGTTCGCTCGCGTGGACCGCGCGGGACGCAATTTAGCACGGCCAGGGGCAGCTCGGCGGGACAAGGCGTAAGGCGCCGAACGAAACAGGCCGGCGCCAGGCGTCCGAATCACCATGTCCTCATGGTGTGGACGAAGAAGGCCGCGCGTCCATTCAATACTGGCCGCTACACGCCGGCTGTCGCTCCGCCGTCTACCAGGATCGTCTGCCCGGTCACCTGCCGCGCCTGCGCGGACGCGAGGAACACCACCATCGCAGCAACATCCTCGGGCGCGCCGATGCGATGCAGGGGGATGCGCTCCTCCGCCGCCCGCAGCGCCTCCTCGAAGGTCGTGCCCGCCGCCTTCGCGCGCGCCTCCAGCAGCGGCCGGATGCGCGCCGTCATCGTGGTCCCCGGTCCGACGTTGTTTACCGTGATGCCGTGCTGCCCCAGCTCGCGCGACAGCGTCTTCGCCAGACCGACCACGCCCAGCCGCAGCGAGTTTGACAGGATCAGCCCGTCGATCGGCTCTTTCACGGACGTCGACTCCACGTTGATGATCCGCGCCTGGTCCGAACGCTTGAGATGAGGCACGGCCGCGCGCGTCGTGCGCACGACGCTCATCAGTGTCAGTTCGGCGGCGCGCTCCCACGCCGCGTCGTCGTGCGCGTCGAACCCGCCGAGCGGCGGGCCGCCGGCGTTGTTCACGACGATGTCAATCCCGCCGAACTCGTCGACGGTGCGCGCGACGAGCCGCTCGATGTCGCCCGCGACGCTCATGTCGCACGGCACCGCGAGCACAGCGGTCCGCGTCTTCTCCGTCACCGCTCGTGCCGCGTCCTGCAGCTTGTCCTGCGGTGCGCGCCGCCATCGCAACGCGGCAGCCCTCCGCCGCCAGCGCACGCGCCGTCGCCAGCCCGATGCCGTCGCTGGCGCCGCCGACGATGGCCACGCGATCGCGCAGTCCCAGATCCATGTGCAACGCTCCTTCCGGTGCTAGCCGCCGAGCATCTGGTTCAGCACCGCGGCCTCGTCCGGCGTGGCAGGACGCGGCCGATCTTCGTTCGCGTCCAGCACGACCGGGGCTGCGCTCCAGGCGGTCACGCCGGCGCCCTTCGTCAGCGTCAGCTTCAGCACCGGCGCGACGCGCGGCTGCGGGATGTTCGCCAGGTCGACGTTGTCGAGGTCGAAGATGAAGTTCCCGAGCCCCCAGGCGATGAGCTGGTTGCCGCGGCGCTCCACGGGCTGCACCACGTGCGCGTGAGCGCCGATGTAGGCATCCGCACCCGCTGCCAGCGCCGCCTCGGCCATCGTGCGCTGCGCCGCGTTCGGCGTCGTCCGATACTCATCGCCGGCATGGACGGCAACGATGACGAAGTCCGCCTGGCGTCGCGCGGCCTGGACCGCCGCTGTCAGGGCGCCTGTATCGCAGACGGCGAGCCCCGGCGATGCGGGGCCCGCGGCCCACGCGGCGATCGCGAAGCCCGTGCCCTCGGTTGGCGTCAGTACGCAGGCGATGAACGCCACCCGCAGCCCGTTCGCCGAGACGACGGCTGGCGCCCATGCATCGGCGGCCGAATTCCCGGCGCCGGTCCGCGCGATGCCGTTCGCGTCGAGCGCGAGCATGGTGTCCTGCAACCCCACGACGCCGTAGTCCATGGTGTGGTTGTTGGCGATCGTCACGGCGCCGAACCCCGCGCGGCGCAACCCCGGCGTGAACGACGCCGGGGTGCGGAAGTTGTACGCCTTTGGCCACGCATCGCCGCGGCTCGTCAGCGCGCCCTCAAGGTTGGCGAAGCCGATGTCGCCGGTCAGTAGAGGCGCGACGAGTGCGTACGGATAGTCTGCCCCGTCCGCCTGCATCCGGTCGACCAGCTCGCGGGCCAGGCTCACGTCGCCCACGGCATCGATCGTGATCGAGGGGCCGCCGGACGCGGGTGCCGTCGTGGCGACCGCGGCGGGCGCCGCCGCGCGGGTTGGTGCTGCGGCACCGCCGCCGACGGAAGTCGCTGTCGCCGTGGTGGTAGCGGACGCCGTCGGCGTAGCCGATGCCGTCGCGCCTGCCGTCACGATGGCCGAGGGCGCCTCGTGCGGGGCACCCGCCTTCGACGCGCAGGCCGTGACCATGCAGGCGACGATCGCGAGCGCAGTTGGGGCCAGCCGTGTTCGAGCAGTCATCGCGGCGATCTTAGCACCGGCGGCGGCGCGCTTACGACAGCTTCACCACACGCGCCGAGTGAAAGTTGGGCATCTGGGCCAGCTTCGTCACCAGCTCGGGCGCGATCGCGTCATCGAGCACCAGCGCCATCAGCGCGCGCCCGCGCACGGCCTTGCGGCTCAGGTTCATGAAGCTGATGTTCACGTCGTGCTGGCCCAGGAACGATCCGATAGCGCCGACCGCGCCCGGCCGGTCCTCGTTCTCGCACAGCAGCAGCCACCCCTCGCCGCGCGGAATGTCGATCCACGACTCGTTCACCTGCACGACGTGCGGGCCGTCGTGCGCCATCGTGGCCGCAACGTCGGTGTCGCCCGCGCTCGTGTGCAGATGCACCCGTACGAGATTTGCGTAGACATCCTCGGCCGGCAGCTTCCGCTCTATGATCCGCATCCCGCGATGCTCGGCGATCATCGCGGCATTCACGATCGTCACGTTTTCCTCGGAGATCGTCGAAAGCAGCCCCTTCACCACAGCTGCGCGCAGCGGCGTCGTGTCGTGCTGCCCGATCTCGCCCGCGTAGTCGATCTCGATGTCGCCCATCTGCCCCGCGGCCAGCTGGGTCGCCAGCGACGCCGCCATCTCGGCGACGGCGATGTAGGGCGCGATCACCGTCATCGTCTCCGCGGCGATGATCGGCGCGTTGACGGCGTACTGCGCGTGCTCGCCGCGGAGGATCGCCGTGATCTGTTCGGCGACAACGACGGCTACGCGCTCCTGCGCCTCTGCCGTCAGCGCGCCGAGGTGCGGCGTCACGATCACCCTGTCGTTGTGCAGGACGGGCGACTTCATGTCCGGCGGCTCCTCCGGGAAGACATCGATCGCGGCCCCCGCGAGCTGCCCGGCGTCGATCGCCTTCACCATCGCGTCGTAGTCGACGTGATTGCCGCGCGCCGTGTTGATCAGAAATAGCGTCGGCCGCGCCTTCGCCAGCTCGTGCTCGCCGATGATCTGCTCCTGCGCCACCGTGTGCAGCGAAAGGAAATCCGAGCGCTCGAGCAGCTCATCGAGCGTGCCCACGAGCTCGACGCCCAGCACGGCGGCGCGCTCCGCCGAGATGTACGGGTCGCGTGCGATGACGTGCATGTCGAGGCCCTTGCCGCGCTTTGCCACCTCCGAGCCGACGTTGCCGAGGCCAACGAGCCCCAGCGTCTTGCCTCGTAGCTCGTATCCCTCGAACTTCTTGCGGTTCCATTCGCCCGACTTCAGCGATGCGTTCGCTTCGGGGATGTGCCGCGCCAGCGCGAGCATGAGGCCGACGGCGTGCTCCGCCGCCGAGATGGTGTTGCCGAGCGGTGCGTTCACGACGACGACGCCGCGCTCGGTCGCCGCGGTCAGGTCGATGTTGTCCACACCTACGCCCGCGCGGCCGACCGCGCGCAACAGCTTGCCCGCGGCGAAGACCTCGGCCGTCACCTTCGTCTCGCTGCGGACCACGAGCGCGTCGTAGCTGCCGATGCGCTCGATCAGCTCCGCCGGCGGCATGCCGGTGCGCACGTCGACATCGGCCTCGCGCGAGAGGATGTCGACGCCGTCCTGCGCAATCGGGTCTGCTACGAGGATTCGGTACACGCAGTCAGCCTAAGCCACGCCCCGCCGTGGCGACAGCTTCAGCCCGCGCTTCGCGGAGAGACGGATCAGCCCACGAGAGCCGCGTGTGAACGTAACGCACCGCCCGCGCCAGCATTGTGTGTACCCGCGCCGCAATCGCGTGTGCGAAGGAGTGATGGGAGGCGCATTTGGCGCGTCCGGACGCGTCGAGTAAACTGCTCCTCGTAAGTCCTCACGACGCAGTCTCCAGCCGCCGCCGGTCCCCACGCCGCAGCACTCGACGACTACGCAGAAGAGGCCACGCCCGCTATGAGGGCGTCGTTATCGGGTAGAACGTCGGGTTCGCGCGGCAGGCCGTCTGCCGGGGCCACGGCGACAGGAGGTCACTCAAGGCATGGCAACAGGAACCATTAAGCGGCTCGCTCGCGACCGGGGCTTCGGCTTCATCCGGCCCGATGGAGAGTCGCAGGACATCTTCTTCCACACGTCTGCGGTCCAGGGCGGCGGGTTTGACTCGCTAAACGAGGGCCAGCAGGTGGAATTCGACAAGGGCCAGGACGAGCGCGACCCGTCCCGCAGCCGGGCCCTCAACGTCCGCCCCGTCTAGTTCTGTCCGTCGCAAATGAGAAGCAGCCCGGGCCACCACCCGGGCTGTTTTCACGTCCGCCTGACGTAGCCGGCCGGTCGTGAATCTACAATGCCGTGGGTGAAGATAAAGTGGCGACGCCTTCTCGTGGAACCGCGGACGTACGTCCAGGAAGTTGACGGCGACCGCGTACAGCTCCGTATCGATGGCCTGGTCTGCAGCGACGTCTGTGCTGTCCGCTCGCGAGATGCGCTCCAGAGCATCGAAGGAGTGACCGACGTCGAGATCGACTTCGAGACGGGCATCGCCACGATCCATGTGGCACCGGCGGAAGCAGCCACATACGACCGCGCTGTACGCGGCGTCGTTGTCGGCGGCCCGGCGCGCCGCGCACTCGAACATCTCAGCGCGGCGATCACGTCCGTCTTCGAACGACGCGGTCCTGGGCGCCGGGGCGCGTAGGGCGGCGACTGCGCCCGCGCTCTGGCTGCGTCTTGTTGGTCCCCTACCGTCGGCTGCCCGAGCGTGCCATGATCAGCGCGAGGATGCGCATATGAAGATCGGCGCCCACGTCTCCACCACCGGTGGCATCGTCACCGGATTCGACCGCGCGGCCGCGATCGGCGCCGAGTGCATGCAGGTCTTCGAGTCCGCGCCTCAGCAGTGGGGCACCGCCCGCCTCGACGACGAGCAGATCGCGGCGTTTCGGCAGCGGCGGGAGGCGTCGGACATCGGCCCGATCTTCATCCATGGCAAGTACCTGATGAACCTGGCCAGCGCCGATGCGAAGATCTTCAAGACGTCGGAGAGCACGCTGCGCAGCAGCCTCCGCATCGCCAGCAACCTCGGCGCCGTCGGCATCATCTTCCACACCGGCAGCTCGAAGGGGCTCGGCTTCGAGGCGGTGGTCGAGCAGATCTGCGCCGCCGCCACGCGCGTCCTCGCCGAGACGCCCGAAGACGCGCTGATGATCTTCGAGAACTCCGCAGGTGGTGGCGACACCATCGGCAGCAAGTTCGGCGAGCTGGGCGAGATCCTCCGCCGCATCGACTCCCCGCGCGCGAAGGTCTGCATCGACACCTGCCACGCCTTTGCCTCGGGATACGACTTGAGCAGCGACGAGGGCGTCGCCGCGACGATGAAGGAGCTGGACGCCACGATCGGGGCGAAGAACGTTGCGGCGATCCATTGCAACGACTCGAAGGGCGCGCTGGGCTCGGGCCGCGACCTGCACGAGAACATCGGCGAGGGGAAGATCGGCCGGGCGGGCTTCACGGCGCTCATGGCGCGCAAGGAGCTGGCGAAGGTGCCGTTCATCCTCGAGGTTCCCGGCTACAAGCTCGACGGCGCCGCCGAAGGGCCCCGACAAACCGAACATCGATCTGCTCAAGGAGATCCGCGCGAGCGTCGGCGTGAAGCCCTAGGACCCTCGGCGCCCATGCCGGTACCCGCGCGAACCGCGCGGCGCCGCGAGATCCTACGCGGCGCCGGTGAGTGCCGCTTCCGGTATCGAGACCTCGTACAGCTCCGATAGCAGGGAGAAGAACGCGTGCACGGCGCGCGTGTGCTTGCGGTTCTTACGGAAGATCAGCGAGATCTGGCGCCGTGGCATGGCGGCGTCTGCTACGAGCACGGGGACGAGCGTCTTCTGCTCGAACTCGCGCTCCGTCGAAACCTTCGGTAGCAGGGCGATGCCGAGGCCCTCCTCCACCATCTTCTTCGTCGCCTCGATCGTGTCCAGCTCCATCAATGTGTGCGGAACGATGCCGTGCTGGCGGAACACGCCCTGGATGAGCTGGTTGTAGCTGGAGCCCCGGTCGAACAGGATCAGCGGCTCCCGGCCTACGTCCTCGATCGTCGCCGTGCCCGTCTTCGCGAAGCGGTGGTGCGGCGATGCCGCCAGCACGAGGTCGTCCTCGTACAGCGGCACCGTCACGATCTCCGGGTGGTGCACCGTGCGCTCGAGAGCACAGTGCACGTCGTCGGAGAGCACCATCTGCAGTACCTGCTCAGATCGCCCCGTATGCACCGCCACTTCGACCCCCGGATATGTCGCGCAGTAACGCTTGAGGATCTTCGGAAGCACATACGTCGAGACGGTCAGCGCCGACCCGAGCTTGAGCGTGCCGATCTCGAGGTTGCGCATCCCGTCGAGCGCGTCGCGACCCTCCTGCAGCGCCTTCAGCGAGCGGCGCGCGAACGGAAGAAACGTCGTGCCCATCTCGGTCAGGCGCACGCCGCGGCCGTTGCGCTCGAACAGCGCCTCGCCCAGATCGCGCTCGAGTGACTGGATGCGCGCGGTGACCGATGGTTGTGTGAGGAAGAGCGCGTCCGCCGCCTTGCTGAAGCTGCGGTGCTGCGCGACCTGTACGAACGCCTCGATCTGTCCGAGGTCCAATGGACAGCCTGCCTGGTCAATGGCCCCGGCTGGGCCAGTTACATCGCCCGAGGTCCGCGCGGCGTTATCGGCTGCGTCTATAGAGGCGTCAGTGTCGCACCGAAGTTATTCGATTGCAAGAGGCCAGGCAGTCTCACCTGATGCCGGTATCGTACGTGACCTGCACGCCGGTTAGCGTGCCGCCTCGCACTACCACCGTCTGCTCCGATCCGTGGGGCAGCGTCCCGGGGCTTTCGCCCACCAGCCGATACGCCCCCGGCTCCAGAATCACCTTGAACCACCCGTCGTCGCTCGACGTGGTCTCGGCGACCATCTGACCGTCCCGCCAGACGGTGATCCGCGCCGAGTAGGGCCTGTCTGGACACGGCAGGTCCGCCCGCTGCACGGGGCACGTCGGCCCAAGGGTGACGTAGCCGGCGATCCCCGTCTCGCCTGTCTGCGCCACCGTCGGAAATGGCGTCGGCCCAGTGGAGGTGGTACGGGCGTGGTCTCGGTCCCCGCCGGCGTCTCGTCCGGCGCGATGACCGGTGTCCCAGGCGCCGCCGTCGCCACGCCGGCCGTCGCCTCCGCCTGTGGGGTATATGTGACGGACGCTGGCGCTCTTGCCGGCGACGTCGCAGTTGGTTGCGTGCGCTGGTCGTTCCCCGAACCGCACGCCGCGGCACAGAGAGCCAGCGCGAGAACCACAACCGCTGCGATCTTTTGCTTCATCACGCCAGTATGACGCTCGCGCTTTCGCCCGGGTTCCCCGTCGACGCGCGGCGGGTACACTGCCGTACCACCCATCGTATTCCGTCGCTCCTGCGACAGCGTCGGACAGGAGGAGACGTGCTCAAGACCGATTATGCCGGCGACCTGCGCGGCGCTGACGCCGGCCGTGAGGTCGTGATCGCCGGCTGGGTGCACCGCCGCCGCGACCACGGCGGCCTGATCTTCCTCGACCTGCGCGACAGCACGGGCCTGGTGCAGGTCGTCGTCAACCCCGACCAGGCGGCGGCCGCACGCGCACGTCGCCAGCGAGTGCGCGGCGAGTACGTCGTGCAGGTGCAAGGGCACGGTCGAGCGCCGCCGCGCCGGCACCGAGAACGCCAAGCTGCCGACCGGCGAGATCGAGGTCCGCGCGCGAGGCGGCCATCCTCAACGCCGCGAAGACGCCGCCGTTCTACATCAACGAGGACTCGCGAGATCGACGAGGTGCTGCGCCTCAGGTACCGCTACCTGGACCTGCGCCGCGAGCGCATGCACGCAACCTGGTCCTGCGCGCACCGCGTCGTCAAGTTCATCCGCGACTTCCTCACCGACCGCGGCTTCCTCGAGATCGAGACGCCGATGCTCGCCAACCCGACGCCCGAGGGCGCGCGCGACTACCTGGTGCCGAGCCGCGTCCATCCCGGGCAACTTCTACGCGCTGCCGCAGTCGCCGCAGCAGTTCAAGCAGCTGCTGATGGTCGCCGGCTTCGAGCGCTACTTCCAGATCGCCCGCTGCTTCCGCGACGAGGACCTGCGCGCCGACCGCCAGCCCGAGTTCACGCAGCTCGACCTCGAGATGAGCTTCGTCGAGCAGGAGGACATCCTGCAGCTGATCGAGGAGCTGTACGTCGCGATGGCGCGCACGGTGCGGCCCGACCTCGAAGCTGATCGACGCCCTTCCCGCGCCTCACCTACGACGAGTCGATGCGCCGCTTCGGCACCGACAAGCCGGACCTGCGCTACGGCCTCGAGCTGGTGCGACCTCACGAACGTCGTGCGCGGCACGGAGTTCGTCGTCTTCAAGCGGCGCCGTCGAGGGCGGCGGTAGCGTCGAGGGCATCTGCGTGCCGGGCGGCGCCGAGTTCTCGCGCAAGGAGATCGACGCGCTGACGGACACGCGCCAAGAGCCTCGGCGCGAAGGGCCTGGTCTCGATCGCCTTCACCGCCGCACCCGACGCCGCGACGGACGAGCGACGTGCGATCGCCGGTGCTGCAAGCTTCCTCGGCTCGAGCAGGTGCGCGCGATCGGCAAGATCGCCGGCGCAGCCGCCGGCGACCTGGTGCTGATCGTCGCCGGACAGGGCGGCTCCCGGCGCTCGAGCCGGATCCGCCGCGCGGGTCAAGCCCGCGCTGGACGCACTGCGACGCGACGCTGGCGGCGAAGCTGGGGCTGGCCGACCCGAACACGCTGCAGGTTCCTGTTCGTCATCGACTTCCCGCTGTTCGAGTGGGACGAGGAGCGCGAGTGCTGGGACGCCGACGCACCACCTCTTCACGTCGCGCGAACGCCGAGGACATGGCGCTGCTGGAGACGCGACCCCGGCGCGGCGCGCAGCAACGCACTACGACCTCGTCTGCAACGGCTGGGAGATCGGCAGCGGCAGCATCCGTATCCACAGCCGCGAGGTGCAGGAGCGGATCTTCGAGCTCCTCGCGCATCACCGAAGCAGGATCAGCGCCGCAAGTTCGGCCACATGCTCGAGGCCTTCGAGTACGGCGCGCCGCCCACGGCGGCTTCGCGCCCGGCATCGACCGCATCGTCGGCGCTGCTCGCGCAGGAGACCGACATCCGCGAGGTGATCGCCTTCCCGAAGACCAAGAGCGGCGGCGACCTGATGACCGGCGCCCCCCTCCCCGTCGATCCAACCGCGCTCGACACGCTCGGACTCGAGCTGAAGGCCGATGTTGCCCGCGAGCTGGAGAACGCCGACACCTCCGAGGAGGCCCGCGCCTGACTGCTACCGCTCGACGCGCGTCTGCACGTACCAGTCGCGCACGTTGCCGAATCTGGATGCCGGCGTGAAGAGCAGGCCGTCGCTGAAGCCGTGCACGCGCGCGCTCTGCGCGTAAACGTAGACCGGATAGAAGAGCGGCACCGATGGCGCGTCCGAGATGAAGTAGCCGTCGAACAGCGCGTAGAGGTCCTTCCGGCGCTGAACGTCCGTTGTCTGCCGCGCCCGCTCGAGCGCGTCGTCCATGCGCGGGCTCGCGTAGTTCGCGAGGTTCTGCCCGGGCGGCGCGACCTGGCTGCTGTGCCAGAACGGGTACGGGTCCGGATCGGGCCCGGGGTCGACGGTGACGAGCGCCGCCTCGTAGTCGCGAGTCAATAGCGTCTCGTTCACGTACGCGCTCGCCGCGATCGGCACCACGGTGACCTCGGCGCCGATCGCCTGCCACGCCCGCGCGATCTCGTTCGCGATCGCGACGGCCCCGGGTTCGTTCGATGTCGAGAGCGAGAACGCCAGCCGCTGCCCGTCCTTCGCGCGGACGCCATCAGTGCCGCGCCGCCACCCCGCGGTCTCAAGCGCGGTCGCCGCCGCCCCTGGATCGAACTCCGGAGCTGTGGCGCCGCTCGCCGCCCACGATCCGGCGACGATGGGCGACACCGCTGGCACGCCGCGTCCGCCTGCCGCCGACGTCGCGATCCCCGGCACATCGAGCGCATGCCAGAGGGCGCCTCGCACCGCCTTCTCGGCGAAGACCGGGAGCCGCGTGTCCAGGTATGCGATGTTGTAGGTCGCCGACTGCTCGTCGTGCAGCGTGAACCGCGTGTCCCCTCGCAACGCGTCGATTTCACCCGCGGGCGCGTCCGGCCCCAGCAGGGCTCCGTCGATGTCGCCCGCGCGAAGGGCTTCGTCGAGCGCGTTGGCATCGGCGTAGGTGCGCAGCTCGAAGCCGCTGATCAGCGGCGGTCCCAGGTAGAAGGTCGAGTTGGCGTCGAGCTCGACGCCCCGGTTGGTGCGCTTGCTGAGCCGGTACGGACCGGTGCCGACCGGACGCGAGTTGAAGTCGGCGTTGAAGAGCTGGTTCGCGTCGTACCCGTCGAGCAGGTGCTTCGGCAGGATGCCCACGGTGAGGTAGGCGAGGAACGGCGCGTACGGTTGCTCGAGCCGGAACTCGACGCTGAATGGATCACGCTCCGTGACGACGACGCCGCGCATGACACCCGCCAGCACGGGGTCGCCCTTGAACGCCGGATCGGCGATCGCCTTGAACGTGAACAGCACGTCGTCGGCATCGAAGTCCTCGCCATCGTGCCATGCGACGCCGTGCCGCAGGTGGAAGACGTAGCTCTGGCCGTTGCCGGTGATCTCCCAGCGCTCCGCCAGGTCGGGTTGCGGCGTGCCGTCGGGCCCCAGCCGCACGAGTCCGCTGAACACCAGCGCTGACAGGTCCGCATCGGCGGGGTTCGTCGCCGCGAAGAGCGGGTTGATGCGCTCCGGCGTCTGCGTCGTACCCTCCGTGTAGTGGCCGCCGCTTGCGGGGAGCGCCTCGCCCTTCGGGTTGGACAGCACGAAGTACCAGAAGACGGCCACCGTGGCGGCGCCGACAACGAGCGCGGCGAAGATCGGCCAGCGCGTGTGTCCTATCTGCAAGGGATGAAGAGAGCTAGACGAGCGAGGCGCGGACGCCCCACGCCGAGACGATGAGGAAGACCACCGCAAGGACGATCGTCAGCTGAAACAGCGTCTTTTCGACGCCGCGGCGGGTGCGGAAGCTGCCGCTGGTCCCGCCACCGAGCGCCGCCCCGATGCCGGAGCCCTTCGCCTGGAGCAGGATCACGACGGTGAGTGCGATCGAAACGATGATCTGGGCGATGCTGATGTAGTCTTGAAAGTCCACGAATACCTCGTTGCGCCGGAGCATTTAAGCACATTTCCGGCCCGCCACCCAAGTCGTGACGCCCCTACTTTCGCAGCGACTCCAGGGCCGGCAGGTGCTCTTTGTAGTGGCCGTAGCCGCTGGATTCGAGCAGGCGGTTGACCGTCTTCCCCTCGCCGAAGCGGTCGTCCGGCAGCACACTGGCGGCTCGACGGTAGTTGGCGTGCGACTGCTTGAGGTCCGCCACCACCGTCGCGGGGCTCTGCGGGGCCATCGCCGCCGCGAACCTGGCGTTCCAGGCGTCCGCGTCGCTGTAGTCGACGCCCTCCGGCGTCGGCTTCTCGCCGCGCGCCATCCGCTCCATTGCGCCCGTCATCGTGTGCTGCCAACCGGCAATGTGCGCCAGGATGTCCTTCGCGCTCCAGGAGCCGTAGAACACCTTTGTGAGCGTCGCGTCATCGAGGCCCTCAACCGATGCGAGCAGCTTCTTGAATCCCGCGTCGACTTCGCTGAGCGCTGCTTTCTTGTCCATGCCGTAACTCCTTCGATGCCGCCGATCCGCGCGCGGCGCCCGAGGGATCGAGTGTAGCAGCGCCGCCCGCCGCGGCCACGTCGCAGCGACGGCTCATCGCCCCGCGCGGCGATCCCGCCACGACAACGCGACCGCGGGACGAGCGAACATGAAGTTGAGACGAAGGCACGCTTCCCAACACCGTCCGGAACGCGGCCTCATGAGAGCCTGGCGAGCGGACGTTCATATGACTGGAAGGTCGTGGGAGCCGAGGGCGAGTTCATCGTCGTGGCGCCCGGTGATCCGGTGCGGTTGACGCTCTTCGAAGGCTGCCGCTAGCATGCCAAGACCCCTAGGGGGCGATTAGCTCAGCTGGTTAGAGCGTCTCGCTTACACCGAGAAGGTCGCAGGTTCGAGTCCTGCATCGCCCACCATCCAGAGCGCCCATCCTTGACGCGGGCGCCAGTTGTAAAAAAACCCCTAAAAGAGTTGGCGAAAACCCCTACAGACCTCCAATACGCGGGCCGAACGTGTAAGTGACGGCGGTAGCCGTTCCGGCACAACAAGGCTCGCCCCCGCCGGGCGGGCAGAGACGCCGAAACCGACCCACCCGCCAGGGTCGGCGAGGCGCCGGAAGCGGTTACCGATGTCGCCCGTGTCGAGGGCCCGGGCAAGGCTTTCCGCCCGTCGCGGAGGGCATCTCGGATTCTCCTCGGCCCCTCGCCGGGGAATAGCTCCAAAGGGGATAGGCATGCTTAAGGATCTGGCTCTGCGGGTACTCGTCGCCATTTCGGCGCTCGAGAACAAGGTGAAGGACGAGGAAGGTCAGACGCTGGCCGAGTACGGCCTGATCATGGCCGTCATCGCCATCGCGGTTGTCGTGGCCGCCGTCGTTGCGTTCCGTGGCGCGATCGTCACGGCCTTCAACAAGGCGACCGTCTGCCTCAGCGGCTCCTGCTAGGAGACCTGGGGACACCAATCGGACCGACCGGGAAGGGGCGCCGAGGGCCAACGCCCGAAGCGCCCCTTCTCACATCCGCAGCACGGCTCGGGGGGAGGACCACCATGTTCAACGATGCAGCCCTGCGGATGCTCAGCGCATTGCAAGGCCTCACACAGAGATTTCAGCGGGAAGACGGCCAGACGCTGGCTGAGTACAGCCTGATCGTCACCACCATCGCCGTGGCGGTGGTCGTGCTGTCCGTCATCGTGTTCCGCGACGCGATCGCGGGCGCGTTCAACAGCGTGCTGCCCTGTCTCACCGGCTCCTGCTGAGCTGAAATACGGTCCGACACGACAACGAGGGGCGCCACCAGCGCCCTTTCTTGTTGCCTTGGTCCAACGGTGCGCGCCAGCCGTAACACATAGACTGCACGCTGCGCGCGTTTCGGTTCTGTCTATCGATCCTTGATTGGCCGACTGCCCTCTCCTATAGTGCGTGCACCACCCCGAGCGCTCGTCCCGGACCATTCTGAGCCTCGACAAAGGAGCATTGCCGTGTCCGTCAACCTGCGTATCCCCGGCCCGACGCCCTGCCCGGATGATGTCCTGGAGGCCATGTCGCGGCAGATGATCAACCACCGCGGACCTGAGTTCGCCGAGATCATCGCGCGGATCACGAAGTCGCTGCAGGGGTTCTTCGAGACGAAGAACGACGTGCTCACACTGACGTCCGCCGGCACCGGCGCCATCGAGGCGGCCGTCGTCAATACGCTTTCGCCGGGGGACCGCGCGCTCTGCGTTTCGATCGGCGTCTTCGGCGACCGCTTCGCTGACATCGGGCAGGTGTACGGAGTCGATGTCACCAAGCTCTCGTTCGAGCAGGGCACGGCGGCGGACCCGGCGCAGGTGGCGGATGCGCTCCGCAAGGACAGCTCCTACAAGGCCGTGATGGTCACACACAACGAGACCTCGACCGGCGTCACGAACGACCTGGGCGCGATCGCGAAGGCGATCCGCGAGGTGCGGCCCGACATCCTCATCCTCGTCGATGCGATCAGCAGCCTCGGCTCCGTCCCGCTGCCGATCGATGCATGGGACCTGGACGTCGTCTTCACGGGCTCGCAGAAGGGCTGGATGGTGCCGCCCGGCATGGCGATGGTCTCCGTCAGCAAGCGCGCGCTGGGACGCGTGCGAGACCGCGCGCATCCCGCGCTACTACTTCGACTACAAGAAGGCGAAGAGCTACCTCGAGAAGGGCCAGACGCCGTGGACGCCCGCGGTGTCCGTGTACTTCGCGATGGACGTCGCGCTGCAGAAGCTCGAGGTGGAGGGCCTGGCGAACATCCACGCCCGCCACGCAAAGCTCGGGCAGTTCACCCGCGACAACGTGAAGGCACTCGGCCTCAAGCTCCTCGCCGCCGACGAGCGCTACGCCTCGAACACCGTGACGGCGGTGTGGGTGCCGGAGGGCGTCGATGGCGGCGCGCTGAACAAGATGATGCGCACCGAGTACAACACCGTCCTCGCCGGCGGCCAGGGCTCGCTCACCGGCAAGATCTTCCGCATCGGCCACCTCGGCTACGCGACGGAAGCGGACCTGGCGGCGTGCTTCGATGCGCTGAAGCAGGCGCTGCCGCGGGTGGGGTACGCCGTCCCGGCGATGGCCGCGCGGTAAGGTCGCCGCGCCGCCGTTCGTTACAGCAAGGTCGATGGTTCGGCGCAGCCCGGAAAATGAACATGAGTCGGGGCTACTCGCTCAGTGCTCGCGTAGCTACCGCTCGACGCTAAGCCAGCGAAGCGATCCGCGCGTCAATGCTGCCTGAAACTCGCGACCATGACTAAGCGGCGATTATACGCACGTTGGGTAGCGCCGATCTCCCGGACGCTCGGCGAGGATCGACGGCAGTTGATTGACTTCGCGAAGTCCGCGTCGCCCGGCTTTTGGAGCGAGCGTAGCGTGGTCGACGAATGGACAAACAAAGACATCCTCGCGCATCTCGCGGGCGGCAACGACCTGCTCGTTCAGACGCTCCTGCGTTCGCTGACGGCTGGCGAGAGCCCTGATCCGAGGACGCTGGCACCCGATACTGACCGGGACAACGCGCGCCGCGTCGCGGAACGGCGGAGTTGGTCGATCGTTCAGCTCATCGCCGAGCTGGAGCGTGACAGCGATGAAGTACTTGGCTGGCTGTCGGAGTTGAGCGACGACCATCGCGACCTCGCGCCCGACGGTCTCGGAATGACC
Source organism: uncultured Chloroflexia bacterium (assembly GCA_963736015.1). Classification (GTDB taxonomy): domain Bacteria; phylum Chloroflexota; class Dehalococcoidia; order DSTF01; family JACRBR01; genus CAVTNG01. The sequence goes on from CAVTNG010000012.1 coordinate 153,180, forward strand.
GTGGGGCAGTTCCTCCGCATCGTGCAAGAAGAGCACCACGATCTGATCCACCTGGAACAACTTCGGCGCGGACTAAGTCTCAAATAGCGACGGTCTTCGAGTCTCCGCCGACTCCTCCCTGAGCGCCTCCGTCATGAGGGTCATGTCGCCACGGAGATACCGAGAGGAGCTGTTCAACCGTTCGCGCGATTTTCGGAAGGGACCCGTCTCGTATCGCCCCAAAACAACCCTGGTCTCACCTTATGGGTCCGTCGGTTCTCGACTGAACCGTTCGGTATCGTGCGCAGGTTGCACGCGCCATCGAGACCCCCTGGGGCAGCGCGGCGAAGGGTGAGCGAAAGATGCAGGCATCAGAGGTTTCGCGTGCGGTAGCTGCGGCCAGGTCGATCGTCTCAGCGCTTGGCCTGACCGCCGACGATGCGGTCGTTCTTTGCAACTCGAACAAGCTTGCGTTGCGGCTGCTCCCCTGCGACGTGCTTGCCCGCGTCGCGTATGCAGGCCAGGAGGTCGCACAGTTCGAATGCTACCGGGGGTGCCCCAGCGCTCATTCAAGGCGGCCTACTATCGATCTAGTGTCGGCGGTGCGAGCTAGGCTGCTCTTCTGCCACGATGTGGTAAGCCTGACTGCCACAGCAGGTGGCTACGACGCGAAGTGGTAGGTGCTCCGGTAGCCAACCTAGGTCGAGTGGCCCACGCGATGCCCCGCAATACGGGCAATCGAACAACACGCGCTCGCCCCCCTTGATGCCCACGACGCACGGTTCACCCGGCCGCCACTCGGCAAGCTCCTTCGCTTGATGTTTGTGGTGGTGTGGGTCTCTTCCGCAGATCGAGCATGTCGCATCGCCGGTGAAGCCGCCGCCCACGACATTACTTGTCTGCTTCGCGTCCCCTTCCCGCTTCATGTGTGGAGTCTCTCGTGCTCTTGGCTCGCTCACAAGGGCCGATCGCCTCTACGCACGGGCTTTGGGTCGCCGATATGATGCCGGCACTCCCATGTGGGCCAACACGGAGGATAGCAATGGACGACGTAGTAATCGTCAGTGGTGCACGGACCGCCATCGGCAAGTTTCAGGGCGCCTACTCCAACTTCCCGGCTTCGGATCTGGGCGCGCTCGTCATCCGGGCAGCAGTAGAGCGCGCAGGCATCACACCATCTGATGTGGATCATGTGATCTTCGGCTGTGTTGGCCAGGTCGCCGAGGATGCCTACATCTCACGTCACGCGTCGATCAAGGGCGGCATGCTGGTGGAGACCCCGGCTTTGTCCGTCAATCGTGTCTGCGGCAGCGGTCTTGAAGCGATCAACACCGCCGGGCGCTACATCCAGACCGGCGATGCACGCCTGGTCGTCGCGGGAGGCACCGAGAATATGACGATGGCGCCGTACTACCTGCGCAACGCGCGGGCCGGGTACCGGATGGGCAATGGCGTCCTCGAGGATGGCATCCAGTACCTTCTCGGAGACCCGTTCGAACGCGTGCATATGGGCGTCACCGCCGAGAACCTGTCGGAGAAGTACGAAGTAACACGTCTTGAACAGGACGAAGTCGCGATGCGTTCCCAGGAACGCGCACGAGCTGCCATCGACGCTGGGAAGTTCCAGGACGAAATCGTTCCCGTTGAAGTCAAGATAGGAAAAGAGACGGTGACGATCGAAACCGATGAGCACCCGCGTCAAACGTCGCTCGAGGCATTGGGTAAGCTACGCCCGGCATTCAAGGAGGGCGGTGTGGTCACCGCGGGAAACGCAAGCGGAATCAATGACGGAGCTGCGGCGCTCGTGGTGGCAAGCGCGGCACGCGCCCACGAGCTCGGGCTCAAACCACGCATGAGGCTCGTTGCGCGGGCGGAGGCGGGCGTGGAGCCGTCCATCATGGGCTGCGGCCCGATCCCGGCTGTCCAAATTGCACTCAAGAAAGCCGGACTGACGATCGACGAGATTGACCTGATAGAGCTCAACGAAGCGTTCGCGACCGTCGCCGCCGCTTGCAGCACGGCGCTGAGACTGGACCCGGAGAAGACCAACGTAAATGGTGGCGCGATCGCGCTCGGGCATCCCTTAGGAGCCTCGGGGGCCATCCTCACCGTCAAACTCATGCACGAAATGGATCGCCGAGGCTCGCGGTATGGACTCGTGTCCCTCTGCATCGGCGGCGGCCAGGGGATCGCGTCGATTTTCGAGCGCATCCCTTAATCGGCGGCGGCCTCCTTGCCTGTCTGAACGCTCGCACCGGACGGCTCGGCGATGACTTCGCCACTGACGTCGCAGGCGGCGCCGAGGGTGTTGTAGATCGTGCCGAACTTCTCGATGTTCTTGAGAAGGTTCCGTAACCGCTGTTCCTGCTCGTTCGTCTTCAGGCGGAGCACGTAGTGGATACGCGTGATCCGCGGAGGCGCGTCCTCTCGCTCCGCAAGGACGCTGATCCCGGCGTGCTCGTACTGAAACGGCAACATCTCCGAAAATCGTGAGACGTTCTTGAGGACGCAGGCCGCGAAGGCTGCGGCCAAGAGTTCTGCGGGGCCGGCGAGATCGGGACTCTGGGCTGAGCCACTGTCGAACGTTGTGACCCATTGTTTGCATCGCGCTTCGGACACACCAGCCACGGTGTTCTCGGCCCGTATTTCGTAGCGCATCGTCGGCGTTGTCATGGTAATTTCCCCCGGGGCAGAATGAAGAGGCGCAGTACGCCAGCTTACGCTGCCTAGGTCTTGCTGCGCGAGAGCCATCGCGGCGGGCGCTGCTGACGTTTAGGCAGGACGGCAGACGATCCGGCGACCCATGGCCGAAGGAGGGCGCGATGCAAGAGCCGATGAGCGACGAATCCGAGCGGCCAACGCAGGAGGGTGACGCTGGGCGGCAGGCTCGTGGATACCAGCGCCCCCGCATGATGATGGTCATGATGCCGGCCATGATGATAGGGTTTCTCGGGTGGCATCTGCTTCTTTGGAAGCGCGTGCGGCGCGCAGAACGACGGATTCTGGCGCTGGAACGCCACCGAAATGGAGGAGGAGGCAAATGATCTCGATGGTCTGCGGAAGAGAGTGATCGCGACTGCGGCGAACGGCGCCCCGTCGGACTCACAATACGTGAACCAGAGATCCGGGCCAGGTCAACCCGTCGAATGATCGGGAGTGCTCACCGCGCCGATCACCCGCTCGGAGCCAGCGGTGTTGGGCGTGGGTGGATCGCGTCGTAGAGTCGCCGGTACGTCGCCTCATCTATTTCGCCCGCCGCCAGCCGCCTCGCGAGCGTATCTTCTGGCCGCTCGTGTCTCGGACTGACGTCGCGGCGCAACGCAACAACAAGCCACGCGGCAACCGCAATGGCCACGATCCAAAACGTCGCCATCATGACCCACATAACGATCCACCAGCCGCCGGACCAGCCCATCTCGTGGTAATCCATCATGGCGTGCCTCCCTTCCGCCACCATTATTATCGCTCACCACTACCCCAGGCCGGGGGTGCCATTCGGCACGTTGCTCGCACCGTAGTCCTCAATCACCATAACCTGTTGATCCGTCGGTTCTCGACTGAACCGTTCGGTATCGTGCGCAGGTTGCACGCGCCATCGGGATCTCCTGGCGCAACGCGGCGAGGGGTAAGCGAGAGATGCAGGCATCAGAGGTTTCGCGTGCCGTGGCCGCCGCCAGGTCGATCGTCTCAGCACTTGGCCTGACCGCCGACGATGCGGTCGTACTTTGCAACTCGAACAAGCTCGCGTTGCGGCTGCTCCCCTGTGACGTCCTTGCCCGAGTGGCATATCAATCAAGGGGCGATCCTGGCGCGCTCGCCACAGCTCGCGGCGCCGGCGAAGGCCGCGGAGCCAACGCCGAAGATGTAGGGCAGGAGGTCGCACAGTTCGAAGTCGAGCTGGCACAACGCCTCGCCGAAACCGGGAGCCCGGCGGGTGCGCTCGAGCCTCGAGTGGAGCCGCGGGTCTACGACCGTGACGGCTTCGTGGTCACGCTGTGGACCTACTACGAACCCGCAGCAACCGGGGCGGTCTCACCAGCCGACTACGCGGATGCGCTCGAGCGGCTGCATGCCGGCATGCGGAAGATCGACGTCACGGCGCCGCACTTCACGGATCGCGTCGCGGAGGCTGAACGACTCGTGGCGGGCCGCGACCTCACTCCGGCGCTCGCCGACGCGGACCGCGAGCTTCTCAGCAACACGTTACGGAGCCTGAGACAAACGATCGTCGAGCGCGGCGCCGTCGAGCAACTGCTGCACGGTGAGCCGCACCCCGGCAACGTGCTCAGCACGAAGAACGGTCTTCTGTTCATCGATTTGGAGACGTGTTGCCGCGGGCCTGTCGAATTCGACCTCGCCCATGTGCCCGAAAAGGTCAGCGAGCGCTATCCGGGCGCTGACCAGGAACTGCTCGCCGAGTGCCGTGGCCTCGTGCTTGCGATGGTCGCAGCGTGGCGCTGGGATCCAGGCGACCAACTCCCGGATGGTCAACGAGCAGGGCGAGCACTCCTCAGCGCACTGCGCAGCGGTCCGCCGTGGCCGGTGCTCGATGTCGTGATGCGCCCCCTCGAGCAGCGTCCAGTTGTTGATTGACGCTTGACGAGTTCCCCGGGAACAGCCCCTCCCGGTGGCGCTAGACCGGGCACTCCAGGTGGATGTCGTCCGGCTCGAACGCTAATAACTCGGCGTCGGGCGACGCGAGCACCACGCTGCCCCGCCCCTGGTAAAAGTGGATGGTGTTCTCGGACGGCGTCGCCGAGATGTACAGCCCGCGCGCGCCGCGTTCTCGCGCCGCGGAGCGAGCCTGCTCGAACAGCCGCCCGCCGAGCCCCCGACCCCGGTAGTCCCGGCCGACGTGCATCACTTCGAGCTGCAGCAGATCCCGGCCAACCCCGCGCCACACGGTGTCGAGCACAGCCACGCCAGCAAGCTCGTCGCCCTCAAACGCTGCGAAGAACGGACCGCCGCGGTCGAAGACCTCGTAGAGCAGCGGCGTCATCTTCCGCACATCATCCGCCGGCCAGCCCCGCACATCATGGTACTCCGGCCTCAGCCGCAACTCCCCGTCCTCGAGCCGGTAGACACGCTCGACGATCTCCCGCCGGTCGATCGTCCAGATCCGCTCCACCTCGTCGCGCCGCAGTTTCCGATACTCCAATGCCCGCGCCTTCGACTTCAACTCGCGGCAGGCCCGCCGCACACTGTCCGCCATTATCACATGCACTCTCCATATGTTGGCCGTCCCGACCATCGATCCAGCAGCCATTCGCAATCTTGAGAAAGGCCTCGCCGCGCAGCGCGTGACCTCATTACCTGGGGGATTCTCGATTGGAGAAGTCCGGTATCGTGCGCAGGCACGCGCGCAGCGAGATCTGCTGGCGCAACGTGGTGAGGGTAACAGCACGATGCAAGCATCAGAGGCTCGGCGTGCGATGGCTGCGGCGATGGCGACCGCCGCGGCGCAAGACCTGAGCGTCGAGGGCGCGACCATTCTTAACGACTCGAACCGGCTCGTCCTCCGCCTGATGCCGTGCGATATCGTTGCGCGCGTTTCGCCCATCGTCTATCAGGCGGCCGGCGCCGAGTTGGAAGTCGAGGTCGCTCGGCGGCTCGCCGTAACCGATAGCCCGGTGGCTGCGCCTGCGCCTCGGGTGGAGCCGCGTGCGTACGTTCGTGACGGCTTCGTCATTACGATGTGGACCTACTACGAACCCGGGCCGTCTAGAGAGCTTCCACCGGCCGACTATGCGCACCTGCTCGAGCGCCTGCATCGTGGCATGCGGAAGACCGATATCACGGCGCCGCACTTCATGGATCGAATCGCGGATACCCAGCAAGCGGTTGCGAGCCGCGACGTCACTCCGGAGCTCGCCGACGCGGACCGGGAGCTTCTCGCGAACACGCTGCAAAGTTTGAGGAGGTCGATCGTGGGCCGGGACGCGGCCGAGCAACTGCTGCACGGCGAGCCGCACCCGGGGAATGTGCTGCACACGAAGGACGGGCCGCTCTTCATCGACTTCGAGAACTGTGCGCGCGGGCCTGTGGAGTTCGACCTCGCCTGGGTGCCCGAAGAGGTCAGCGAGCGCTATCCGGACGCTGATCAGGAACTGGTCGGCGAGTGCCGGGGTCTCGTGCTGGCGATCATCGCAACGTGCCGCTGGCGTCGAGACGACCAACACCCGAGCGGACCACGAAGGGCAGAATGGCTCAGTGCCTTTCGCCAGGGGCCGCCGTGGCCGGCGGTCGATGCTGTGTAGCGCTGACTCGCAGAGCGTCAGCTGTTGACTGACGGATCGTTCGTCGCGTGGCAGGAAGGTCAGCGATCATCTTCGACTCCGCTGAGCCTTCGGTCATCGAGCTTCCCGTCGAAACGGGCGACAACGGCCGCCCAATGCTCTCACAACGCGGACAAGGGCACGCCGCAGGCCGCATGTATGGCGGCGGGGCCCCGTGGTATGATCGCGTTCTCGGGGCGTGGCGCAGCCCGGTAGCGCACCTGACTGGGGGTCAGGAGGTCGCTGGTTCGAATCCAGTCGCCCCGACCATTCGCATTTAGACGCACGTTCTCGAATCTATTTCGCGTAGATCGAGGAGGTGCGTGTTGAATTTCCGGAAGCACGTAGCGTCGGCACCACGCAGGGTGCGCGCAGGCAGGAGCCACGCTTCTCGGCGACACGGGAGTAGGCACATGCCGCGCAGATCCTTCGTACTACTTGGTGCGTAGTCAGCGACTCTTGTCTCGGTCTCATCATGCAACTCCCTTCAGCTCACCGTAGTGCGCGCGGCGCACGGGATGGAAGTGCCGTTCGGCAGTTGTCGAAGTTCGGCTGCGAGTTCGGGGTCGTTGCTCCGCTAATGTTCCGCATTTTGCGCGGCGATCGGCCACCGCGATTAGTGAGATGAGATGTTCCTCGTCGAGCCGCGGAGACAATAAGGCAAAGGCCGAAGGGCCGCCCTGACGGCGGCTCCTTCGGCCCATAAGGAAGGGCGCAGCAGCTTCCTACACGACCTGGGTACCGGTTGGCACTCCCTCGACCTTGGTCCCTCCGGCGCGGGCCTTCTCGTGCTCGTCGGCGACCACGCTGGCCCAGTAGGTGACCGGCGCCATCACAATCGCGCTCACGACCCCGATCACCACGAGGAACAGGCCCAGGCCGACAACGAGGTCAGAGACCTTGAACCCCATGACCGCAACGCCGAGGCTCGTCCGCAGGAAGGCGGAGGTCTGCGCCGTGTTGCGGAGCGTGTTCGCGACCGGGCTGCCGCTGGCATCGGTGGCCGCGAGCGTCTTGTCGTTGGTCCAACCGCGAATCGGCTGGTCGCTCGCGTTCTTCGCGGCGAGCGATTCATCGGTCGTCGTGTTGATCGGACTGCCATTGCCGTCCTTCGCCGCCTGGGCGACGTCCTGGGTGGTCACGCCGTCCAGCGTGATGTACGTCCCCTTCGGCAACATGTACGTGCCCGGAGGAAGAAAGTACTGCCCCATCTCGGCGTACAGGTAGCCACCAGTGGCCGCGAGCGTGTGCTTGAGGATCGCGGCGGACTGAGCGTCCGCCTTCGCCGCCGAGTCGACCGTTGTGCCACTGAAGTCCGCTGCGTCCTCGGAGACGGTGATGTTCTCCGTGACCACGCTATCGCGAACGTCGTTGTGGGCGGTGCGACCCTCGTAGACCATGTACGAGCCGCCGACGACAAATCCAATGCCAACGATCAGGGGCATCAGCCACACCCAGTGCCTCGCCCACCGTCCGAACTTCGAAATCGTCTTCATCGTTCCCCTCCTTTTGTCCTGTGCTGTTGTTGTGCTGTGCTCTTGGCTTCAGGTTCACGGTAACGGCATACCGTGCGCTCGTGACGTGCCATATGGCGCAGTTCAGGGGGCCAAAACGGCCTGAATCCGGCCTGCCCGACAGCCTGTCGGCCACACTCGCCGCACGCGCGCCGGCTGATCGGTTCACGGAGACTCGCTCGGGAGTCGGGGAGACGGGCAGCCCGGCGAGATCATGCCGATCGGCTCTCGGCGCGCCAAGCGTCAAGGAGTAGGCTCAATGTAGACCGCGCGAGCGGGAATTACGTCAGTTGAAAGGAGCACAGGCCATGGCAACGAATGGCAACGCGTCGCTTCCGGCGAAGCGCACACCCTGGGGAGAGATGCAGGATCTGCACAATACGATGCGATCGATGTTCGACACGCGGTGGCCGTTCGAGTTCCGGTTGCCGACGTTGACCGGCGGTCGTGAGCCCGCGGTGGACATGTTCGAGCGCGACGGGAACATCGTCGTGAAGGCAGAGATGCCTGGCATCGCGCCCGACGAGATCGACGTCACGGTGTCCGGCGGCGAGCTTCGCATCACGGGCGAACGGAAGGAGGAAAAGGAAGTCAAAGAAGAGCACTACTACCGCCTGGAGCGCACCTTCGGCCACATCTACAGGACCGTCGCGCTTCCCGAAGGATGCGACGCGGAGAACGTCGCGGCGACGGCGAAAGACGGTGTTGTTGAAGTCGTGATTCCGAAGAAGGCGGCCGCCGTCGCCAAGAAGATCGAAGTAAAGGCGAGCTAACACGGCTCTTTCCAGGTGTCCCTGTCGCGGCCGACAGGGACACCCGCTTGTTCCGAGGGAGGTCATCACGCGAATCGCTCAGATCGCGCCACTGTTTGAAAGCGTGCCGCCACGGCTTTACGGCGGCACGGAGCGTGTCGTGAGCGCGCTTACCGAGGAGCTCGTGAAGCGCGGGCACGACGTGACGCTGTTCGCCAGCGGCGATTCCCAGACGAGCGCCGAGCTCGTGCCGAGCGTCAGCCACAGTCTGCGGCTCAATAATGAGGCCCGGGACCATGTCGCCTACACGATCACCCAGCTCGCCGATGTATTCCGGCGCCAGGACGACTTCGACGTGATCCACAGCCACGTCGACTACTTTGCGTTTCCGTTTGCGCCAGAAGTGAAGGTTCCCTTTGTGACGACGACGCATGGCCGTCTCGACCTTCCCGAGATCGCGCGCGTCTACACGCACTTCCCCGATGTCCCGCTCGTCTCAATCAGCGATTCACAGCGCGTGCCGGTGCCGCATCTCAACTGGGCCGCGACGGTGTACAACGGCATCGACTTTGGGCACTTCACATTCCAGGAGCGGCCAGGCACCTATCTGGCATTCCTCGGACGGATCTCGCCGGAGAAGCGCGTGGACCGCGCGATCGAAGTCGCCCGCGAGCTCGGCATGCCGCTGAAGATCGCGGCTAAGGTGGATGCGGCTGACCGCGACTACTTCGAGTACGCGATCCGTCCCCAACTCGCGCATCCGCTCGTGGAGTTCGTGGGTGAGGTGAGCGATGTCGAGAAGAACGAGTTCCTCGGCCATGCGTACGCATACCTGTTCCCGATCGACTGGCCTGAACCGTTCGGCCTCACGATGGTCGAGGCGATGGCGTGCGGCACGCCGGTCGTCGCGATGAAGTGCGGCTCGGTGCCCGAGGTCGTGACCGACGGCGTGACGGGCTTCATCTGCAGCTCGATGCGTCAATTCGTTGACGCGGTCCCCAGGGTCGCATCATTGGACCGGGTTGCCTGTCGAGCCGTGGCCGAGGACCGCTTCTCAGCACAGGTCATGACGGTGGGATACGAGCGGGTATACGGCGATCTCGCCGCTGCGGGTTCAAGGCCCGCCGGGCTCACGCACAGCCTATCGCGTGTGGGGGATCGACCTGCCGCTACCACACCAGCCGGCTGACGCGACCGCTCGAGACACGGAGGAACCGGTAGCCACCACCCCCGTGGCTCTCTCCAGGCGATCCGGGGCGGAGTCGATATCGCCTGTACGAAGGGAACGACGAACGCAAGGCGCGTAGGGAAGAACGCGCATTCGGGCGCTGGCACACGATGACAATGGTCTCGTGCGCGCCGTCGCGCCTTCACACACGAAGCTCTGCCGCCGATCATCACGACGAGAGCCATTCGATGACCGAAGGAGGAGCGCCCGTGGCCACACTGAAGATCCTGGTGCCCCTCGATCAGTCCGGACGTGACCGCATCGTCCTTCCTCATGCGGTGCGAATGGCGACGTTCGTCGACAAATCCATCGTCTATGTGCTCGATGTCGTCCCGACGCTCAGGTCTCTTGGTCCTCATGCCACCCGAACAGCTGAATCGTATGTGGACACTGTCAAAGAAACGCTGCGTGGAAAGGGCATCGAAGCCGAAGCACTCGTGCGCAAGGGCGATCCTGCGTCGGAGATCGTCAAGGCGGCGTCCGAGTACGAGATAGACATCATCTTCATGGGGACGCGTGGGCGCCGCGGCATCGACCGCCTGTTGCTCGGCAGCACTACGGAAGCCGTCATGGCGAATTCCCGGACCCCCGTAACGTTGGTGAACGAGGCGACGGCAGCTGGTGAAGTCGACGAGCGCATCCGCATGCAGTCGGCCTACATCGCAGGGGTGATCTGGAACAAGGTCGCGCGCGGCGTGCTGTCCGAGGAGGCGGCCGAGGCCGATCTACAGACGATGTCGGCGAAGGGCCTCGACCACGACATCCTGTCATCCACATTCAGGATGATGCGTGAGGCCGGCGTGCCCGCTCAGTGGATCGACCTCGACTTCCAGTACGAAACCCTTCGCACGTTCATGCCGGGCGAGGTTGCGGAGAACTCCACCGCCGACGCGGCCTGAAGGTCGGTCGCTACCGGGTGGAGGTCGTCGACCGCCTGCTAACACGGCGCACTCTGCCTGGGGGTCTGTTATGCAAGTTCTCGTTCCGCTCGATGCCGCCCCCGGTGAAGACGTCGTCCTCGAGTACTGCCGCAGTCTCGTCCCCGGCGCCGACCCAACGTTCGTGCTGGCGCACGTCATTGCGCTGCCGCGGTTCGTGGACCCCGACCGCGCGCGGCGGAGCGAGCAGTTCCTCGCGGAGGCCGCGCGCAAGTTCCGGACGGAGGGTATGCGCGTGACCACGATAGTACGCCAGGGCGAGCCGGGGCCGCAGATCACCGCACTTGCGCGCCTCATCGGTGCCGACCTGATCGTCCTGCCTTCACACCGCGGTCATTGGATGGACGGACACCCGCACGAGGACGTACTCGAGTACCTGTTGCTCCACGCGGATCAGCCCGTAATCGCCATCAACGACCAGGGCTTCCCGGAAACTCGATTGGCATCAGATGCCACCGATCGCGCCGCTCGCGAGGCCTCGTAGCGCTCCGACGCCGCGGCTCCTCTGACAAATGGCCCCGGGTCCGCGCGCCTGGTGCAGCCGATGGGTGCAATGACGTGCCTGTTGGCCACTCCTTCCAGTCCATTCGGCCCGCGACGCTCGCCGCTCCAAAGAGCATCCTACAAATGGGTGGTACGGGTTCATTCAAGGAGGTTGCGATGCTCGGGTTGATCCTCTTTGACGAATTCATTCTGCTGGAGGTCGTGGCGGCACTCGTGACGTATGAGGTGCTAGCGTCGGTGGTCGATCCGAAGGGATGGTGGCTGCCGGTTTTGGGCATCTAACGTCGGACGGCGTTCAGCATGTCGGCCGCTATGTCCTCAGGAATCTCCGAGGACGAAACGCGAGGTGTGTCATGGTCGCAACAACCAACCAGCTCCAGGACGTGATGGGTCGCATGCCCTACGGCCTCTACATCATCGGCTCGTCGCGTGAAGATGATGTCGACGGGATGATGGCCGACTGGGTGATGCAGGTGTCCTTCCAGCCGCGCATGGTCGCCGTGTCGTTCGAGAATGACGCCCGCACGCTGGAGAATCTTCGCTCAACAGGCGCGTTTAGCCTGAATCTACTGTCCGAAGAGCGAGCGAGCATGGCGCTCGCGGCCAAGTTCGCGCAGCCCTACTACGACCAGAAGGTCGTCGGGCGCGTCGCTGCGCCGGTACGCACGCACCACAAGCTGGACGAAATCGCTCACGTCCGCACGGCGAAGGGTTGCCCGATCCTCGAGCAGGCGATGGCATGGCTCGAATGTGACGTTGAGCAATTCATCCCGATGGGCGATCACACGCTCGTGCTCGCTCACGTTCAAGACGGCGCGGTCGTGCGCGACGAGGAGCCGCTGACGTCGACCTTCACCGGATGGAACTACAGCGGCTAGCCGGGCCGCGCGCGTGCTCAATGCGAAGAGGCCCGATGCGCGGCGGTAGTGACGAGTACCAACGGGGTGGCTTACCATGAAGCCCATCGTCACGAGCATTCAACGCGGAACGGGAGGTTCCCAATGCCAGCGACCAAGAAGCGAGCAGTGAGGCGATCTACGGCGAGAAAGCCTGCCGCGAAGAAGCCGGCCGGGCGAGCCGTCAAGACATCAGCGGCGAAGAAGGCGGCCGGCAGCCCGGCGCGTGGCCAACGTGGCCATGCCAAGCACGTCAGAGAGCGGCTGCATGGCGCCATCCGTCGCGCGCCTCAGTCCGTGTCGGAGAAGGAGTTCGAGGAGACGACGGCGGCCCTTCTGGCGATCGTCGTGGAACTCGCCGCTGAGACGGCTCTCGTGTTCGGAGAGGTGCTCGCGCGACTCGACTCCCTGGAACGTCGAAGCGCTTGAGCCCGGTTAGTTGACGGTTATCGGCGCCACAGCTGAATCAGCTTCATAATCCTCGCTACCTTCTCCTGACGCGCGGGTAAGAGCGCGCCGTACCAGGTCGACGAGGATGAAGACGGCCGCTCCTACCGGTACGACCAGCAACCATTGCGGCGCGATCGAGGTCATCGAGAACAGCCGGTTCACGCCAGGTAGATAGATCAGCGCGAGCATGAGAGCGAGTTCGACGCCAATCGCCCACGCGAGCCAGCTATTGGTCCGGAGGGAGAGCCGCGCTCGGAGCGAGCCGTCGCGCTGTGCGAAAAGGCAACCAACCTGACCAGAGACAATTCCCACAAACGTCAACGTGCGGGCCGCAGCCGAGTCGGGAATCGCATCGAATGGACGCCAGCCCTGGCTCAGGTGGTAGGCGAAGAAGGCGCCCAGCCCTAGGAGACCTTCAAGAATGCCGAACACGAGGAAGGTCTTCACTGCCAGCGGGCGTGTGAGCAGGGGACGACGGGGTGGTTCTGGCGGCCGCCACATGGTCTCGGCGGAAGCAGGCTCAGCGCCCAGGGCTAGCGCAGGCATGAGATCGGTCCCGAGGTCGATAGCCAGAACCTGGGCGATGGTGAGAGGCAGCGGGACCGCGAAGAAGATGTAGACGAGAAACGGCATGAGCTCCGCCACGTCGTGCGTAAAGACGTAGCTCACGAAGCGCCGAATGTTCGCGGTGATCGAGCGGCCCTCCTCGATCGCGGCGACGATCGTGGCGAAGTTGTCGTCGGCGAGCACGACATCGGCCGACTGCTTGGCGACCTCCGTCCCTCGCGAGCCCATGGCGACGCCGACGTCAGCGGCGCGCAGGGCGGGTGCGTCGTTGATGCCGTCGCCGGTCACCACGATCACCTCTCCGCTCCGCTGTAACAGCTTCGTGATCCTGAGCTTCTGGGAAGGATCGATGCGCGCAAAGATTGACTCGGTCTGAAGGTGTCGAGCAGCTCTCGATCCGCCATCCCGTCGATGGTGCCTCCGTCAACAACCGTTCGGCTCGGCGCCGGCATGCCGATCGTGTCTGCTACAGCGCGCGCAGTCTCGGGATGGTCCCCCGTGAGCATGATCACGCGTACTCGGGCCCGCCGGCAGGCGGCAATGGCTGCGAAGACCTCCGGCCTCGGCGGGTCATGAAGACGCACGACACCGAGCGGCGTAAGCGGTGCGTCAGGTTCGCCCGCGGCGAGCAGGATCACGCGTTCGCCGCGTGCTGTCGCCGCGCGCACCACTTGCTCGATGTGCGTCCCGTCGAAGTCGGACTGGCATCTGCGCAAGACGGCCTCCGGCGCGCCCTTCACGAACTCGGTCCTTCGGTCGTCGGACATGCAGGTGACTGACATGTAGCGTCGGTTCGCGCTGAAGGCGACATCTGCAAGCCGAGCGTGTTGTTGTTGCAGAAACTCGACGCCGCCCAACCGCGATCCCACCCAGGTCGCGAGCGCCACGTCGATGGGATCTCCGACGAAGCCCGTGGCAGTTGTGCGCACGTCGTTGCAGAGCGCCGCAGCGAGCAAGGCGCGAGCCGGAGGCTCCTGCGTTCCATCGGCGCCGTCGAATCCGAGCACACTCAGCGTGTTCTGCGTCAGCGTCCCGGTCTTGTCCGTGCAGATCGTGGTGACGGCGCCTACGGCTTCGACGGCCGAGAGCCGGCGAATCGCCGCTCCGCGTTCGGCCATGCGCCTGGCACCTACGGCAAGCGCCACGCTGAGCGTCGGCAATAGCCCCTCGGGAACGAGGGCGACGATGACGCCTGCAGAAAACGTCAATGCGGTCAGGACGTCGACGCTTGAGCTGAGCTCCGCGATCATGAGCGTCACGCCACCGGCTATGACGGCGATCGTCGCGGTGATTCGGGAGAGCTCCGCCACCTGGTGTTCCAGGACGGACGTCCCCTTCTCGGTTCTCGCCACAAGAGACGCGACTTCTCCGAGCGTGCTGTCCTGCCCGGTGGCATAGACGGCGCCAGTGCACGATCCACCCACGACGTTCGCACCGGCGGGCGCGAGGCATGCCGTCTCGGTCGCGCGAACGGTGCCGGAGTCGACGCCCTCGGCCGTGCGCTCTACGGGCGTTGATTCGCCGGTGACCATTGAGAGGTCAAGCGTGAGGTTGTCGGAGGTCAGGAGGATGCAATCGGCGGGGACCACATCGCCAGCATTCAACCGGACGATATCGCCACGAACGACTTCGATGCTCGGGACCTTCCTCTCGATGCCGTTCCGGACCACATTCGCTCGGACCGCCACGCTGCGCATAAGACTCTCGACAACGCCCCTCGCGCGATATTCCTGCGCGAATGCGAAGAGGCCGTTCACCGCGATGACGGCGACGATCGCCAACGCGAGCGCCGGGATGTCCGCGGCGACGGCCAGGCCGGCAGCGAACCAGAGCAGCAGAGCCAGTGTGTGCGTGAAGTTGCTCAGAAACTCAGCGATGACGTGGCGTGCCTCGCGCCCCACGGGCTCATTAGGGCCGTCAACACGCAAGCGTCGCGCGGCCTCGTGCTCGGACAGTCCAGCCTCGGACGAACCGAGCAGCGCAGCGCGCTCGTCGGGATGAGCCGCGATGAGATGTGCCAGATCGATGCCCGGGTCGTCGGCGGCGCCCGCAGCCATCAGCGCGCGGCGGCGGCCAGTTGCCTGCCTGGTCATTCAGCGTGTTCCGAGCTCACCGGGCAGGGAGGAGGTGTCGACGCGTCCGAACTGCATTGATGAACCCCGGACACGAACCCTAGACCGAGCGAGTGTTCGCGGGTCGCGTTGCGTACCCTTCTTGGAGTCGTTGTTCGAAGGACGATACGCGCTCCTGGCGGTCCTTCTTTAGCCACCCGGCAGTACGCGGGACGCCGGCCCCGTTGCAGACGCGGCAGAGGCGCTTGCAGGCGCGTTCGCCTGCGCAGGCGTACCATCGCGGCTATTCAAGAGGTCTCGAAGCCGTTCACCCTCCAGCGTCTCAGCTTCGAGCAGCGCGTCGACGAGCCTGTCGAGCAGCCCACGGTTGGTCAGGAGCACCTGATGAGCGCGCGCCTGCGCGTCCTTGATGAGCGCACGCACCTCTTCGTCGATCTGTTCCGCGAACTTCTCGCTGTAGTCGCGTGCTTCGGCGATTTGCCGTCCAAGGAACATCGGCTCCTCGCTGTGTCCGAAGGTCCTCGGTCCGAGCACTTCGCTCATCCCCCATCGCGTGACCATCGCGCGTGCGAGTATCGTCGCCTGCTCGATGTCGTTCGATGGACCCGTCGACGCCTCGCCGAACTCAAGCTGTTCGGCGGCGTGGCCACCCAGAGCCGCGCAGAGCTGGTCGCGGAGCATCGTGGGCGTTCGAAAGTGCGTCTCCTCGTCTGGCAGGAATCGAGTGTATCCGCCTGCTATGCCGTGAGAGACGATGGTCACCTTCTGCGGTGGGTCGTGGTGCTTCATAAAGTGCGCGACGACTGCATGTCCGCCCTCGTGGTACGCCATCAACCGCTTCTCCTGGGGTGTCATCACGCGGCTCTTGCGCTGAGGACCGGCGATTACGCGGTCGAGGGCTTCCCCGAACTCCGTCACCCCGATCGAATTCTTGCCGTTGCGCGCTGCGAGCATGGCGGCCTCGTTGACCAGGTTCGCGAGGTCGGCGCCGCTGAATCCTGGGGTCGTCTTCGCGAGCTGCCCGATCGAGACGTCGGGTTCGATCGGTTTACCTCTGGTGTGCACCCGCAGAATCGCCTCGCGCCCCTTGACGTCGGGGTTGTCGAGAATCACCTTCCGATCGAACCGACCGGGGCGAAGGAGCGCCGAATCGAGGATGTCCGGGCGGTTGGTCGCCGCTAGCACGATAACGTGGGTGTCAGCTTCAAAACCGTCCATTTCGACGAGTACCTGGTTCAGCGTCTGCTCCCGTTCGTCGTTTCCACCGCCAAGCCCTGCACCACGCTGGCGCCCAACCGCGTCGATTTCGTCGAGGAAGACGATGCAGGGAGCGTTGCGTTTGGCCTCCGCGAACAGGTCGCGGACGCGGCTTGCGCCAACACCGACGAACATCTCGACAAACTCGGACGCCGAGATGCTGAAGAACGGGACCTCGGCTTGTCCGGCGACGGCGCGCGCCAGCAGCGTCTTTCCGGTGCCGGGCGGCCCGACGAGGAGGACGCCCTTCGGGATGTGGGCTCCGAGTGCTGTGAACTTCTCCGGGTTGCGCAGGAATTCGACAACTTCCGCGAGATCTTCTTTCGCCTCGTCGACTCCGGCAACGTCCTCGAACGTGACGGTCACGGTGTTGCCCGCCACCATGCGGGCGCGGCTCTTGCCGAAGTTCATCACCTGGGACTGGCCACCAGCCCGCCGCATAAGGAACAGAAAGAGCCCGACAATCAGCAGGAGGGGCAGGATCGCGAACAGTAGTGAAAGGAGCCCTGACCACCACCGCGGAGCTGGATTGTCGAAGACGAGGTTGACGGCGGGCTCCCCGGGATTGGCATCGGTCCTGCTCGGGGCGATCCCCTGGCTCGCGAGGTAGGCGGCGATATCCACGTTCGCGCCGATCTGCGAATTCTTGACGGTGGGATCCGCATTCTCCTCGGCAAGGTAGGTAATGGTGAGATCCTGGTCGCGCACCTTGATCGTGTCGATCTTGCCGGCTCTGGCATCGGTGACCATCTCGCCAAAGCCGATGTCGTTCCGTTCGGCGGTTCGATTCAGCGCGGCATAGATGATCACAGCGATCAGAATCGCACCGGCGACGGGGACGAGCGACAGCGCCGTCCTGCGATTCGGCTGCGGAGACGTTGGCTCCTGGGTCATCGTATGGTCGAATCCGTTTCGGGTTGTCGCTTGCTAGCTGCGAGTGCACCGCGTGTTCCCGGACTCCATCTTATAAGGAGTGCAGTCCGCCGACGACTTGACGGTCGACGGCTCGGGCAGAACGGCGCGCTCGAATCGACCATCGGACTCGGGAAGGAATGCCGCTCGACCAGCTCAGAACCGGTCTTGCTTGGGTTTGCCCCTCGTTCCGCCCTCGGAAGCACTGCCGGCCGCATAGGCAGCCAGTGCGCGTGCGCTGCCGGATGAATCGGTCGTACACTCACCCTCGACAGGGGGTGCACGGTAGCTGGCAGCGCGAGAGCGTCGCGGTGAGATGCGCGGGGCGCCGAGTTATGGAGGCCGACAATGGACATTTCATTCACGGGCGAAGAGACGGTGCTACTTAAGCGTATCCTTGAGCAATACGTGTCTGATCTGAAGTCCGAGATCAGCGACACCGAGAAGTACGACTGGCGGCAGAGTATGAAGCAAGATGAGGCCATGGTGAAGGCGATCATCGAGCGGCTCAGCTCCAGCGAGACCGGCAATCGCGCGGACGACGAGGTGGTGATCGTTGAGGAGACCGTCGTCATCGTCGAGGAGCGGCAGCAGCTCTAGCCCCGCGCCTGGCGCCGGAAGGATCGACTCTGCCTGGGTAGCATCATGATCTCCGACGGTCGGCTGCCGGATTGTTCGGACGCGATGCCACACGGTCGAACGGACGCGCTGATTCCAGTGCGCGCGCCGAACCCCGGCGTTATCAGTGAGTGGCGATGGTGCGGACGAACGCGGGACGAGGTCTGATCGGCCGAGGGCGACGCCTTCAGCGGGAGGCGCGGCTCTCAGTTCTCGTTCGTCGCTGCGAACAGAGTCTTCAGCGGCACCACCTTCGTCTTTCGCTCAACCCCTCTGGACATCCTGATGCTTGACACCGTGCCAGCCCGAATCTTCGAGAGGCGGCGTCGGATCGAATTCGTGGAACAACGCGCCAGGCCGCGTGCCACGGTGCCGTCCTGATGAAGGCCATGCAACTGATGTCCGTCGGCTCGGCCGAAGACATGCCGCTCGCGCTCGTTGACATCGCCGCGCCCGTTCCAGTTCCCGGCCACGTGATCGTCGAGGTTCTTGCGTGTGGCGTCTGCCGAACGGACGTCCATATTGTGGAGGGCGAGGTGCCGGCCGTGCTGCCAATTGTGCCGGGGCATCAGGTTGTTGGGCGGATCGTCTCCGTGAGTGCAGACGCGGGCGGATTCGCCGTAGGTGATGCCGTCGGAGTCGGATGGATGTTCAGTACGTGCGGAACATGCAAATTCTGCGAGAGCGGCCGCGAGAACCTGTGCTACGAGGCACGATTCACGGGACGAGATGCGAACGGCGGCTTCGCCTCAAGGATGTCGGTCGATGCGCGGTACGTGTACCGCTTGCCTCATGGACTCTCTCCATCCGATGCGGCCCCGCTTCTGTGCGCCGGGATCATCGGCTACCGCTCGCTTCGCGTCTCCGAGATTCAGCGAGGCGAAAGACTCGGGCTCGTGGGGTTCGGCGCGTCCGCACATCTGGCGATCCAGGTCGCCAGGCACTGGAATTGTGAGGTCTACGCCTTCACCCGGGAAGAGCATCACCGCCGACTCGCGATCGAATTGGGAGCCATTTGGGCGGGGGAGGCATGGGATGATCCCGGCGTGAAGCTCGACGCCGCTGTGATCTTCGCGCCGTCGGGCGAACTCGTGCTCCAGACCCTGGCTCACCTCGAGCGTGGTGCCGTTTTGGCCATAAACGCCATTCACATGAGTGACATCCCCCGACTTCCTTACGACGCCATCTACCACGAACGCGCGATAAAGAGCGTTGCGAACTACTGCCGCGCTGATGCCGAGGAGTTCCTGGCGCTTGCCGCGGAAGTGCCGGTCCAGGCGAACGTCGAACGCTTTTCGCTCGAGCGGGCGAACGAGGCGCTGCTGCGAATCAAGCGCGGCGCAGTGCAGGGTGCCGCGGTGCTGGACATCGCCTAGTCGACGGTTCGTGTGTGTTCGAACGCCGAGCGAGCTGCACGTCTACCTGCTTAACCCGGGGCAAGCGGTTCGCGATCCGGCGGGACAAGGGCGCACCTGCGCGTATGTCCGTACGGCTGGTCCCGGTTCAACGCCTCCGCCGCAGCCGCGCGCTACTCATATCGGAGCGCCTCGGCGGGGTACACGCGTGACGCCTGCCGCGCTGGCAAGAGCGTGGCGATGATTGAACCGACGTAGACGAACGCGAAGATAACCAGCAGCGTCAACCACGGTACGGCGAAGTCCATCGTCTCCCAACCGGGCGTCTCCCGGAAGTCGAGCACTACGTTGAGCGAGACGATCAGCCCGAGCGTGATGCCAAGGATGATGCCCAGCACCGAGATGAAGGAGGATTCCAGCAGGAACGCGACCTGCACCATGCCCCGTTGGAAGCCGAGCGAGCGCAGGACGCCGATCTCCTGCCGCCGCTCGACGACGGAGCGCGCGCTGATCACGCCGAGAGCGCAAACGCCGACGATGAGTCCTAGGCCCATGAAGCCTTCGAGGATGTACGTGAATGCGTGCTGCGTGGCCATGACGTCATCCAGCTCGGACTGGATCGTGTTGGCCTGCATGCCGTTCGCCAGGAACGTCGACTCCAACGACTTCGATGCGGCGTCAGCGTCGACACCGGGCGCCAGCTTCACGAAGTGCGTCGTCGGCTGAGCTCGCACACCGTACGCGGCGAGCGCCGAGGTCTGCGACGTAGATATGCCCAGCATCGCCTCCTGGGACGCGGTGTCGGCCAGGACGCCAATGACGGTCAGCGTGCGAGTCACGCCCGTCTGCGGGTCATTGACGTCGATCTGGACCGGCGGCAGCTTGTTGTCTTCCAGGTAGAACCCGCTGAGCTGGAAATCGATCGTGGCGGGCCCGCCGTTGTAGTTGGTGCGCCGTGGGACAGGATATGCATCGATGACCGCGAGGTTGGGGTGCTCGGCGAGGGCCTGCCAGACCTGGCGCGCGGAATCGTAGCCCGGAGCCATAAGCGCGAAACCGTACTGGTTGTTCGCGAGGAACGAGTCGTCGAAGCCGCGGGCAAGGTAGTCGTAATACTTGTCACCGGCGCCGACCTGACGGACCTTGAGCGCGAGCGTTGAGCCGCCGGCGGTGTTGTCGAAGTCGGCGGCATTGAGGCCGGGCTGTTGTTTGACCGCTGCCTCGAGATCCGGGATGGGGTTGATCGGAGCGGTCGTGGCGCGAATGTCGTAGCCGCCGCCAAACGTCTGTGTGTTGTCGATCACCCCGTTGACCGAAGTGATGACGGTGGCCATCACGACGAGCGTGAAGACGACGAGCGTGAACATCGCCAGCGCCGCGCCCGTGCGGAATCGGCTGCTGAGCGGGTAGGCGACCGCCGCCTTGAGCATAGGTGCGAGCCAGCGGATGCGGCCGAACAGCCACATGGCGCCGTGCAGGATGAGGTCGGAGTTGTACATGATTACCCACGTGGCGCCGGTGACGACCATGATGCCGCTGAGAATGAAGATCGTGAAGTCCTTCGACAGGTCGGGAACGAACGACTCCGTGACGAAGAACGGCATCAGCCACCACGCCGTGAGCGCGATTGCGGGTGCAGACCACGCGAGCCGCTCCGGCGCACGGAGCGCGCGCAGCACAGGGATGGCGCCGATGATGACGAGTGATACGCCCAGGTGGAACGAGGCTGCCTGCGCCGACGCGACGCCGGCGTAGATGAGCAGTGCGCCGATGGCCCACGCGATCCCACCGATGAGGAGGCTGCCGCGACCGTCTGCGCGCTTCGCCGGGTCGGGCAGATTGCGGATTGCACGCACGATGTTGAGGGAACTGACCTGCCACGCGGACACGGTTACGACCACAAGCGTGATGAGCACACCCAGCGTGTAGGCGATGATCATGCTCGATGCGCGCAGGTCGTGCTCGAGTTTGAAGCCAAAGCTCGCGAGCGCGGCGGACATCACCAGCACCATGACATAGGCGACGGCTATACCCAGCAGGGCCCCGATTGCTGCAGCCGCGAGGTCGTATGCGACGCCCTCGAAGAGGAACATCTGGGTCAGGTTCGTGCGCTGCGTGCCCATCGCGCGCGAGACCCCCATCTCGGTCTTCCGTTCCGCGGCGAGCATCACGAAGATAAGGAAGATCAGCAGCACTCCAGCGAGCACGGAGAACGTGCCGAACGTCGTGAACGTGATCATGATGCTGCTGCCGATCTCGTCGGCCACCTCGATCGCGTCCTGCTTGGTGGGCTTGATCTCGAGCCCCGCCGCCGCGAGGCTCGGCTCCATCGCCTTGATCACGCTGTCGGTGTCGTCGACGCCGCCAGTGTTCGAGATGAGGACGTGGTTGATCTGTCCTTCCTTGCCCACGAGCTTCTGGGCCGGGCCGAGCGGAAGGAGGATCGCGACGCCGTCGGTCCCGGTGCCATCGTAGGTGACGATGTCCTTCACGTGCATCGTCTGGAGCGCGCCGCCGCCGAAGACGGTCAGTTCGTCGCCTGCGTGGGCATCGAGCTCGTCAGCGCCGTCGCCGTTGAGGTAGAGTTCGCCCTCACCCAGGTCGGCCAGGGACACCGTGCCGCCGCCGGAGCCGGAGATCGCGCCGAAGCCCGACATGTGCGCCGCGTCCGTCGCGAACAGACCGATTTGCGATTCAGTCTGGCGGCTGGTGACGTCCTGGACGGCAACGGTCTCGACGATCGCCGGCGCGACGCCGTCGACGCGGCCGGAGGCTGCTGCGGCGCTCTGGACATCGGCGAACTGCTCCTCGTCGAAGTAGTCGACGACGGCGAATACACCGAACTGGCTGGCGGACACGCTCTTGAGGCCGACCAACTCGTCAGTGTTCCCCAACGACCGCGTCGCCGCAGTGCGGACACTGTGCGAGAGCGTATCGCCGGTGTTGAGCGCGGCGGAGATCAAGGCTGTGCCCAGCATCAGCCCGATAAGGATGAGCAACGTCCGCGAACGTCGCCGCCCGACGTTGCGAAGGCCGAGGCGGAGGAACACGCGGTTGCGGAGCGCAGCAATCGCGACGATGGCGCCGGCGACCGCGAACGTGGCGAGCAGAACTACGGCAAGCGTGTTGACCGGGATCCCAAAGAGCGTCTGCATGGTTTGCTCCTGTCGAGCTGCCGCACCGCGACGGGCTCGCTACAGGGCGGCTTCTCTTGGCGCTTCGGCGAGCACGACTTCGTATTGCTCGCGACCAGGCGGAGCACGGAATACGGTCATGAACTTGTGTAGTTGAGCCTCGTAGTAACCGCTCGAGATGCTGGACTGCGCCGCTTCCGGGGTTGCCCAGAGGCTCACCAGCAGCGCCTTGCCATCCGGGTTCAGGAGGACGTAGATGCCCTCGTACCCCGGCTGGCGCTTCAGCTCGGGCAGCACCTGCTGCTTGAACTGCTCGACGGCCGCGGTGGGGTCGGTGCGAAGCGGGTCAATCTCGACGAGGGTCACGCGGGCGAACATGGTTCCTCCTAACGGGCGCTGGCGGCGGCAAGCTCGAGAGGAGGCTCCGCCGGGCTCGGCGCGAGCCGCAGTTCCTCGCAGATGACGCCGTCCATCATTCGGACGATGCGGTCGGTATCCCGGCCCACACCGATGTCGTGCGTGACGATCACAAAGGTGAACCCGCGTTCGCGGTTGAGGCGCCGCATGAGCTGACTGATCTGCTGCGCGTTCTCGCTGTCCAGGTCGCCCGTTGGTTCGTCGGCCCAGACGATGGCGGGATCGTTCACCAGTGCCCGCGCGATGGTGACGCGCTGACGCTCGCCTCCAGATAGCTCGGCCGGAAGGTGCCCTCCCCGCTCGCCGAGGCCGACCAGCTCCAGCGCCTCCTGGGCCCTGGTGCGGGCCTGCTTGCCCGGCACGCGCGCCACGAGCAGCGGCATCTCCACGTTCTCGATTGCCGTGAGGACCGGGAGCAAGTTGTAGAACTGGAAGACGAAGCCCATCCGACGCCCTCTGTACGCGGTGCGGTCGTGATCCGTCATGTTGCTCAGGGGGACGCCCTCAATGACGATCTCGCCATCGTCGATTTCGTCCAACCCCGAGAGGCAGTTCAGGAGTGTCGTCTTGCCGCAGCCGCTTGGGCCCATGATGGCGACCATTTCGCCGCGCTCCACCGCGAGATCCACGCCGCGCAGCACGTTCACGTTTACCCTGCCGGTGGCGTAGGTCTTCGTCACGTTCCGTGCGTCAATGATGAGTCGTGAAGCGGAATCGGTCATGGTTCACCGCCAGGTAATAGATTCGGCCCAGCTTAGGCCGCGGTGACACCACGTCATACAGAGTCAGGCGGGCCCACCGAGGGGGCCGATCGGCCCCTTCCTGGCGAGGAGATTTCGGGAAGGAACGCGCCGTCCGGGACGAGCCGCGTCGACGATCCCGTTTCCTACGTGAGCCTCTCGTATCTTCCCGTGCGCTCGTCCAGCCGGATCCGGAACAGGACGAGGTCGCGCCCCGCGATGCCTGGCGCCTTCGGGTCCTGGCGCGAGGCGCTCATCTTCGATTCGAACTCCATGAGAGGGGTTAGCACGGAGTGCAGGAGCGCGCGCGCGTTCTCGGCGTCGCTCCCCGCGAGCTCCTCGAAGCTGCCCCAGGCGATGACGCTCTGCCAGTTAGCCCAGTGCTCGACGTGTTCCACCTCGAAGCAGACGCGCGGGTTCGCCCTCATCATGCGGAGTTTCATCCCTTCCGCCGAGAGGCCGTACACGGCCGCGCCGTCGTAGGCATATCCGACCGGCACGACGTAGGTTACGCCGCCGTCGTGACAGCCGATCCTGCCGACGCGTTGCTTCCGCAGGACCTCGTCGATTTCCTGTTCGTTGAGCTCTCCAAGCATGTCATCACTCCGGGGTCACTACGAGCGTCACGCCACTGTCACCGAACCCAGGTCGCTCACCTCGCGGTCAGCGCCTTCTGCCAGCAATGCGCCGGGGTGCGGCGTGCGATTCACACCGATCACCAACGCGAACCCGCCGGCGCGTCCCGCCTGCACGCCGGCGACGGCGTCCTCGCTCACGACGGTACGCGTCGGCGTCGAGCCGATCCGCCTCGTCAGCTCCAGCAACATCGACGGGTCCGGCTTCCCCTCCAGGTGCAACTGCTCCGCATCGACGCCGTCGAGCTTCGCGTCGAACAGGTCCAGCACACCCGCCGCCGTCAGTATGCTGACGGCGTTCCTGCTCGCGGAGAAGACGCCGACCTTCACGCCGTGGGCCTTGAGCGCCGTGATGAGTGCGACCGTCGAGCGATACGGCTGGACGCCGTCCCGCCGGACCGCGTCGAGAAAGAACGAATCCTTGCGGTTGCCAAGACCGCAGATGGTCTCGGCGTCATCCGGGTCGGATGGATCGCCCCAGGGTAGCGAAATCGAGCGCGACGCAAGAAATGCCTGAACCCCGTCGTAGCGGGGACGCCCATCTACATAGAGCCGGTAGTCCGTATCGACATCGAACGGCTCGAACGGCGTGAGAGCCCGTCGCAGGCGATCGTCTCGATATTCATCGAACAGCCGTTTCCACGCTGTGGCGTGGACCGAGGCGGTCTTCGTGATCACGCCGTCCACGTCGAAGATCGCGGCGTCGAAGGCACGGCTGTCGATGATGACGTCATCCGTGCGCTGGCTCACGCCTCACCGCCGACGACGAACACAGGGCAGGGTGACGTGCGAATGACAGTCCGCAACGTCGGTGCGCGTTCTGGTTCGAGCCTGCTTCGCCGGACGAGGACGATCGCGTCGTAGTGCCCTTCCCCGGCGAATCGGACGATTTCGGCCCCCGGGTCGCCCTCCCGGATCTGCACCGCGATCTCCGCGCCGGGCGCGCAACCAGCGCACTCCACCATCAACCGTTCGCGCACTTCGCGTGACCAGTTTCGCCACTCGTGCTGCTGCTGGTCGACGTATCGCGGCGCGGGAAGGTCTGCGTCGCCTCCGCCGGCCGCCGAGACGACGTACAGGACATCGACCGACGCACCGA
Source organism: uncultured Chloroflexia bacterium (assembly GCA_963736015.1). Lineage (GTDB taxonomy): Bacteria > Chloroflexota > Dehalococcoidia > DSTF01 > JACRBR01 > CAVTNG01. The sequence goes on from CAVTNG010000012.1 coordinate 178,522, forward strand.
GGCGCGCTGCCAGCGCTGTCACGGGCTTCAGCGCCCAGGCGGTGGCATGCGTGCCGTCGAGCGGGACGAGCAAGCGCGAGATGGGCGGCGCCGTCTCCGACTTCTCGAGACCGGCCTCCGGGCGCAGCCAGAGAATCGGACGTGTCGTGTTGATGGTGACGTTTAGCGCGACGCTGCCCAGGTCGCGATCGGGATCTCCGGCCGCCACCGTCGTCAGGACGAGCAGCTCGACGCCCGGGCGCTCCAGTTGTTCGACGATCACGGTCGAGGGACTCCCGGCCCGCACCTCGACCGACAGGCCATCAAGATCAGCACCGTCAAGGGCCACCAGGCTGGAGACGTCAGCGACGTCAGCGGCCTCGCGAGCCGCGTGGATCACGACGAGCCTCGCATGCAGCTGCGCCGCCACGGCGCGGGCCAGGGGCAAGGCGCGGGTCGCCTCCAGCGAGCCGTCGAGGGCGACGAGAACGGTCCGCCCGTCCTGTGCGTTCACCGGGCCTCGCTTTCCACCGATGAACGGCCCAGCTGCCAGTGCCGCGCCTCTCCGGCCGGCAGCGTGTGCTCAACTCCTCGTACAGCGATGATCACCGGGCCGTCACCATCGTCAACGCGCGCTTCAAGTCGGCCCGCTTCGCGGGAAATATCAACTCGAACCGTGTTGCCCCTGTAACGCACCGGAAACGACATTGACCGCCATCCATCGGGTAGCTGCGGATCGAAGGACAAACCTTCCTCCGAGAGCGACATTCCTGCGAACCCGAAGACTGCTGCCTGCCAGAGGCCGCCCTGCGTCGCCATGTGCACGCCGCCCGATCCGTCGCCTGTGGCGTCGCCGAGGTCGATCGATGCCGCCTCTCGAAAGTACTCCCGCGCAAGGGTCGCGTCGCCCAGCCTTGCCGCGACGAGGGCGTGTATCGGCGGACTGAGTGAGCTGCCGTGGCCACAGCGGCTCTCGTAGTATCGGAAGTTGACACCACGCTGCTGCGGCGTGAACCGCGGCCACAGAAGAGCCATCGCCATCACCACATCAGCCTGCTTGCTGACCTGCGATCGTTGCGTCCTGTCGCGGCCAAGCAGCACGTCCATCGGCGCCTGGCGGGGCTCATACGCCGCGAGGTCTATGTGCTCGAGCCCGAAGAATCCGTCGAACTGCTGAAAGAGCTGCGTCGTGTCGTCGAGGCCCGTGTACATGTCGCGCGCGGAGCTTTCCCAGCCGGTCACCTCATCTTCCGACAGGGCGAGCTTGATGGCCAGCTCTCCCCAGCGGTCTGGCCATTCCGCCTGCAAGAGCCGCGCAACCGCGACGCCGGTCTCCAGGTTCCATCGCGCCATCAGGTTCGTGTACGCGTTGTCATCGATGGCCTGGTGGTATTCGTCGGGTCCGATGACACCACGGATGTGATACCGGCCGTCCGCCTCCCTGGACGCGCGCGAAGCCCAGAATCGCGCGGTCTCGAGGACGATCTCCGCGCCGGCAGCTCGAAGGAACGCCGCATCCGCGGTCACCTGCCAGTACTGCCACACGGCGAACGCGATGTCGGCGCTGATGTGGTGCTCCATGATCCCGGAGAGGATCGGCACGGTCTCGCCGCTCGGCAGGTGCGCGTGCTCCGGCGTCACCTCATCGCCCGTGTCCGCGGATTCCCATGCGTAGAGCGCGCCCCGGAAACCGAGTCGCGATGCCTTTCCCCTCGCTGCGGGCAACGTGTTGAACCGGTACATCAGCAGGGCGCGTGCGGCCTCTGGCCACGTGAACGTGTAGAACGGAAGCAGGAATATCTCGGTATCCCAGAACACGTGACCGCTGTAGGCATCACCCGTCAGTCCACGCGCGCCGATCGAGGTCCGTTCGTTCTCGGGATTGGCGGCACTCGTCAGCTGATATACGGCGTATCGGAGCGCCCGCTGATCCGCGTCGTCACCCACGATGCGCACGTCACTCGCGCGCCAGCGGTCCGACCAGCGAGCGGTGTGGTCGTCGACGATCTGATGATGGCTCCGACGCGTAGCGCTCATGGCGGCGCTCGTTCTGGGAATCCGGTCATTCCTATCGTCGTACATCGCGAACGCAGCGGTTCGGACGAGCACTGCCGCCGAGCCGGAAACCGCCTGCCATGTCCAGCGCCGGGCCAGGCGGTTGCCCTCGTCGTCCGGAGAGAGCGGGGTCTCATCGACAAACAGCTGCGCGTTCATGGCGATGATCAATCCTCGCCGCGACTCCATCGTCCTCCAGTAACTGGCCGGGCCGTCGATCTCCTCGAGGATGAGGCTCAGCGTCGTCGGTACGAGCATCGACTCCAGGATCACCCGCGATCCGGCCGGCGCCCGGATGCGCACGACCTGCAGCGCCGTCGAGCGATCCGCAAGCGACGCGAGACGGAGCGTGGTGACATCGATTTCCCCGCCCGTCAGGCGGTGGCGCCATGCGGAGCGCAGCACGCCGTCCTTCATGCCGAGCGATCGGACGTGGTCCGGTCGGGTCCCGTGAAGCTCCACCTCGCTTCCATCGACGATGATCGCGAGCCGAAGCCAGTCGGGCGCCGGCGCGAGAGTCAGGCTGGCGGGATCTCCCTGCACCGCGTCGTAGAGCCCGGCCACGAGCGTCCGCGGCCGCGAGGCGAGGCTCGGCGTCTCAAGCGAACCGCGAACCCCCAGCAGTCCGTTGCCGACGGACAGGCGAGATTCGATTCTCGCGCTCGAGGACTGGTTCGTAACCCCGTGCCTCGATGGTCCATTCGTCGCCGGCGAAGTCCCCGAGCATGCGTTCCGCCCACGCTCCCACTGACTCAGCCATCGAAACGCAATGTCGCGCTCCGGGCGAATCGCCCGACACTCACCAGATGTGATGTCATCGAATCACCTCGCGGTGCCGCTCCCCACCGGCGCTCCGGGACGAATTCTGGAGCGGGTCACCTCGTAGTGCTCCCGTCCGGGCGGCTGACGCAGGAAGGTCACGAACTTGGCGACCTGCGCCTGGTAATAGCCATTCTCGATGCCGGACCTGGCGGCGCGCTCATTGTCCCAGAGCGTGAGCACCATGCCCTTTCCCGCCGGCGTGCGCATGACGTAGTAGCCGGAGAACCCGGGCTGCTGCTCGAGCAGCGGGAGCACCTGGTCGTCGAAGAGCTTCTCAGCATCCTCGATCCTGGTTCGACGCCGATCGACCTCAAACAACGTAACGCGCGCGAACATAAGACCCCTCCTCCTTACTGTTTCGCCTTGCCGTTCGCACACCGATCATAGTGTGATCGCGAACTCGTTGCGCAGGTCCGTTCGGCCATAATCCCCTTCCAGCCGGCCAGCCATCACGGCGCGGCCTGCCACACCCAGTCGCGAATCTCGGCGGATCCTCGCCCTGTTCTCGCGTGTACTGGCGGAGTCGCAGCCGCGTGTCCTCCATGAGCTCTCTCACATGTGCGGCCCGCGCGCCGAGCCCCGGCACACGGTCGATGACGTCCATCACGAGGTGATAGCGGTCGACGTTGTTCATCATCGCCATGTCGAAGGGCGTCGTCGTCGTGCCCTCCTCGATGTATCCGCGCACGTGGAGGTTGTCGTGATTGGTGCGCCGATACGTAAGGCGGTGGATCAGCCACGGATAACCGTGGAACGCGAAGACGATCGGGCGCTTCGTCGTGAAGAGCGCGTCGAACTCGGCGTCCGGCAGTCCATGCGGGTGCTCGGCCGGCGGTTCGAGCCGCATCAGATCCACCACATTCACTACACGGACCTTTAGCTCCGGCACGTGCGTCCTGAGTAGCGACGTTGCGGCCAGCGTCTCCATCGTGGGGATGTCGCCGGCGCAGGCCATGACCACGTCTGGCTCTACACCCTCGTCGTTGCTCGCCCAGTCCCAGATGCCGATGCCGCGCTCGCAGTGGATCATCGCATCGTCCACCGCAAGGTAGTTGAGCGCGGGCTGCTTCCCGGCGATGACGACGTTGATGTACTGGCGGCTGCGAAGGCAGTGATCGCCCACCGCCAGCAACGTATTTGCATCAGGCGGAAGATAGACGCGCACGACCTCCGCTTTCTTGTTCACCACCAGGTCGATGAAGCCCGGATCCTGGTGCGAGAAGCCGTTGTGATCCTGGCGCCAGACGTGCGATGTGAGCAGGTAGTTCAGCGATGCGATCGGCCGTCGCCACGGAATGCCGCGGCTCACTTTGAGCCACTTCGCGTGCTGATTGAACATCGAGTCGACGACGTGGATGAACGCTTCGTAACAGTTGAACAGACCGTGGCGCCCCGTCAGCAGGTAGCCTTCGAGCCAGCCCTGGCACATGTGCTCGCTGAGGACCTCCATCACGCGCCCGTCGGCCGCAAGGTGATCGTCGCCGGGCTGAATCTCAGCCTCCCACACGCGGTTCGTGACTTCGAGGACGGCATCGAGGCGGTTGGAGACTGTCTCATCAGGGCCCATGATCCGCATGTTGTCGGGATTAGACCGCACGACGTCTCGCAGGTACGTGCCGAACACACGGGTCGCCTCGCTGTATGTCGTGGCCGGGTGCGTCACGTTCACCGCGTACTGGCGAACGTCGGGCAGCTCGAGGTCGCGCAGGAGGAGCCCTCCGTTGGCGTGCGGATTGGCGCTCATCCGGCGATCACCGCGCGGCGCCAGCGCTGCGATGTCCGGGACGAGCTGGCCGTCGGCGTCGAATAGCTCGCCCGCGCGGTAGCTGCGCATCCACTCTTCGAGTATGCCGACGTGGTCGGGGTGCTCGGCGAATCCGGTCAGCGGGACCTGGTGCGCGCGGAACGTTCCTTCGATCTGTACGCCGTCGACCTTCTTTGGCCCCGTCCAGCCCTTCGGCGTGCGCAACACGACCATCGGCCAGCGCGGCCGCTGATGTCCGCCACCCTCTCGCGCTTGCCGCTGGATGCGCGCGACATCGTCCATGACGTTGTCGAACGTCGCTGCCATCTGCGGATGCAGCGACGCGGGATCGCTCCCTTCGACAAAATACGGTTCATAACCGTAGCCCTCCAGGAGGCTGCGCAGTTGCTCCTTCGGAATGCGCGCGAGCAGCGTTGGGTTCGCGATCTTGTAGCCGTTCAGGTGCAGAATCGGGACGACGGCACCGTCACGCGCCGCGTTGAGGAACTTGTTCGAGTGCCAGCTCGTGGCCAACGGCCCCGTCTCGGCCTCGCCATCTCCAACGATGCAGAACACGGTGAGGCCCGGGTTGTCGAACGCCGCACCGTAGGCGTGAACGAGCGAGTAGCCCAGCTCGCCGCCCTCGTGGATCGAGCCGGGGGTCTCGGCCGCGACGTGGCTCGGGATGCCGCCCGGAAACGAGAACTGCCGGAAGAACCTGCGCAGTCCCTCCTCGTCGCGCCGGATGTGCGGGTAGACCTCGGAGTACGTCCCCTCGAGGTAGGTATTGGCGAGCACGCCGGGCGCGCCGTGGCCCGGGCCAATGATGTACATCGCGTTCAGATCACGGTGCCGAATGAGCCTGTTGATGTGGACGTAGACGAAGTTGAGGCCCGGCGTCGTACCCCAGTGGCCGAGCAGGCGCGGTTTGATGTGGTCCAGTCGCAGCGGTTCTCGCAGGAGGGGGTTGTCGAGCAGGTAGATCTGCCCGACGGAGAGATAGTTCGCGGCGCGCCACCACGCGTCCATCAGAGCGAACTCTTCCATCGACGTCCGTTCGGCGCCTGTTCGCGGTGTGGTCGTCATCTCGATGCCTCCGCCGGTTCTAGTTGCGCTGCGGCGCCGAGCGCGAAAGCAACTCGAACGCCTCCTTCGCGATGATGCTCTCCTCATCGCTCGGTATCACCCAAGCGGCTATCAGGCTCTCGCGGGTGCTGAATGCGCCCTCAACGCCTACAAGCTCGGCGTTTCGCGACGGGTCGATATGGACGCCGAGCGGCGCCAACGGCTCGCAGATGCGACGCCGGATCTCCGGCGAACGCTCGCCGATGCCGCCGCCGAAGACGATCGCGGCGGTGCGGCCCAGCACCGCGAAGTAGGCACCGATGTACTTGCGCGCTCGATAGCAGAACAGCTCGATCGCCTCATGGGCGCGCGGGCGTCCCTGTGCCTCTTCCTCCAGCAGCGTCGCCATGTCGCCAGTTGTGCCGGACACACCCAGCAGCCCTGAGTCGTGGTTGAGAATTCGGTCGAGGTCGTCCGGCGTCAGGCCCTCGCGCAGCAAGTAGGTCAGGGCGCCCGCGTCGATGTCTCCCGGGCGTGTGCCCATCACCAGTCCTTCGAGCGGCGTGAAGCCCATCGACGTGTCGACGGAGACACCATCCTTGATGGCGGTAGCGGAGCAGCCATTTCCGAGTTGAAGAGTGACGAGAGACAGTGTCTGCGTCGCCGCGCCGGCAAGCTCAGCGTAGCGTTCCGCCATCGAACGATGGGCGATGCCATGATAACCGTAGCGCCGGAGCCCGTGCTTCAGCGCGAGTTCCTGTGGCAAGGCGTAATGCGACGCTGCCGACGGCAACGTCAGGTGGAACGTCGTATCGAACACGGCCACCATCGGTACGCCGGGCAACTCCTCGCGAGCGGCGAGAACGCCCTCGAGCGAGGGCCCGTTGTGGAGCGGCGCCAGCCGGCGTCCCGCCTCAATCGCCCGCACGACGGCGTCGTCGATGATCACGGTCTGGGTGAACTCGCCACCCTGAACGACGCGGTGGCCCAGCGCATCGATCGAGCGCCGGAGATCGTCGCTGAAGCGATCGAGCAGCATGCGAAGCGCGGTCGCGTGATCGACGATTGCGCCCCGCGTGGTTTCGGGCGCGCCGTCGGAGGCGCCAAACACCAATCTGGCCTCCGGACCGAGCGCCTCGACCGCGCCACCGGCAACCTTCGTCAGCCCGGCGTCATCGATCCGGCAGAGTTGGATCTTGATGCTCGAGCTGCCGCAGTTGACCGTCAGTACATTCACGAGATGTGGGCCCTCCGCCCCAGCTTGCCGGGTCGAGTCACGCGTCGCCATACGCCGCGAGCGGCGTGCAGCCGCAGGGCGTGGCCCTCGACAGCTACTCGAGCAATCCGTCCAGGTATCGGCGATACGAATAGAGCGCCGACATCGCAGCCACCGCCCGCTCCGGATAGGCGAACACGGGCACGTGCGCGACGTCGAGCACGAGGCGTCCGGAGGCAACGGCCTGTCCGCCCATGAACACCGCCATCACCGGCTTGCCCGCGCCGCGGGCGACGTCCACGATTGCCCGTGCGACATGCTCAGCGTTGGTCATCGCTTGCGGCGTGAGCAGGATGAGCATCGCGTCCACGTTTTCGTCGCCGGCGATGATCCGCATGGCCGCGGCATATCGGGACGAGCGCGCGTCGCCGAGCAGATCGACAGGATTGGCGACGGACGCGGCCTCGGGTAGCGCGTCAGCGAGCGCGGTGCGGCCCCTGTCCGAAAGGCGGGCGAGCTCGAGTCCGCACCGTTCGATCGCGTCGGTGGCCATGACGCCCGGGCCCCCGCATTCGTGACCACCGCGATTCGCTTTCCGGCCGGTGGGGCCAGGTAAGAGAACGCGAGCGTGTAGTCGAAGAGCTCCTCCATGCTGTACGCACGTATGACGCCCGCCTGCCTAAACGCCGCATCGACGATGGCGTCGGAGGAGGCGATGGCGCCGGTATGGGACAAGGCGGCGCGTGCGCCGGCGCGGCTGCGCCCGACCTTCATGGCGACGACGGGCTTCATGCGCGTCAGCTCGCGCGCCGCGCGCAGGAACTTCCGCCCGTCCGTCATACCCTCCAGGTAGAGGACGACCAGGCTCGTCTCTGTGTCACGCCGCAGGTACTCGAGGAGGTCGACTTCGTTCACATCAGCCATGTTGCCGAGGGACACGAACTTCGCGAACCCCACACCGATGCTCCGTGCCCAGTCGAGGATCGCCGTCGCGACGGCGCCGGACTGAGACACGAGCGTCACCGGGAAGCTCAGCGGCTGTACAGCGGCGAACGTTGCGTTGAGCGAGGCGGCGGTATTGATGATGCCCACCGAGTTGGGGCCGATGAGGCGGATCCCGCCCCGCGAGCACGTCCAACGATGTCCCGCTCGCGCTGCAGTCCTTCGGCACCCAGCTCCCGAAATCCCGCACTGATGATGACCGCGGATCGCACGCGCGCGGCGGCGCAATCATCGATAACGTCGCCGACACATGCTGCGGGCACAACGACGACGGCGAGATCGACGGGCGCATCGATTGCCGAGAGGCAGGTGTATGCCGTGACCCCCAGGACGGGCTCACCGCTCAGATTGACGGCGTACACTCGTCCGCCGAACCCGCCGCGAAGCAGGTTGTCGAGGATGATATAGCCGAGTTTTCGAGGGTCGCGCGAGGCCCCGACGACGGCGATCGTCCTCGGCGTGAAGAAGGATTCCAGCTCCCCCGCGCCGAGCAACTGAGCACCAGTAGTCGCCGCTTCGCCGTCGGTCCCTAGAATTGCCACCACTCGTACCACTTGCCCAGTGGCAGCGTCATCACCACGAGGTCGTGCAACCGGCCGTCTTCATCACGGAGCATCTCGTGGATCGTCGCGGCGCGAATGAACCCCAGCTGTTCGGTCGCCTGGATGGCATCTTCCTGAATGCCGGACACCAGCTCAACGTTGACGCGCTCAGGTCCGCATCCTTCGCGATGTCGCACAGCTCGCGCAGCATCGACAATCCCAGGCCCTGCTGGCGGAAGTCTGGATCGACCGCGACGCGCACGCCGGCGACGTTGCGGTAAGCGCCGTGCCGGCTTCGTGCCAATACTGCGTCCGCGACGATGCGCTCGTCGTACACCGCGACGAGCGGCAGCGCGCGGTCGAAGTCGCGCTCGTGAGTCCAGTGAGAGATGACGGACGAAGAGGTTACGTCGTGCTTCAGGAAGTATCGCTCGCTCGCCGGAAGCCGCTGGAAGAACGCAAGCAGCGCGCTCTCGTCGTCGGGCTCTACGGGCCGTATGACGACCTCGCGGCGATCGCGAAGCACGCCCGGCTTCGGATATGCGGTGAGCGTATAAACGGCCATCGGTCCTCCTTTTCCCCCTACTCTCGCACGAGGGAGAGCTATGCTCCACGTGCCGTTGGTACCGGAGCACAGGCCACGTGGCGCCGCCGAACGGGCCATTTGGACGCAGATCAGGCTGGGCGGCAACCCTACGATGCGTACAGGAGGTGTGTCATGACTGAGCGTGGCCCGATTCTCGTACCGCTCGATGGTTCAGAACTCGCCGAAGGCGCGCTGCCGATGGCGACCGCGTTGGCTCGCGCCGAGCGGACCCATCTGGTGCTGCTCTCCGTATGGGAGCCGCCGGGGTCGGGGCTTGCTCCTGTGGTCAGCCTGGAGCTCGAGGAGCGCGCCCGCGACTACTTCCAGACGTATCTTGGAGGCGTGCGCGACCGGCTGCAGGATAAGCAGATCCGGAACATCGTCCTATGCGGCGACGCGTGCGATGAGACGCTTGCCACGGCCGAGCAGGTGGGCGCACGCACGATCGTGATGGCGAGCCACGGACGCTCAGGTGTCGGTCGCTGGCTCTACGGGTCGACGGCGAGCCGCCTGCTGCATGAGTCCCGTATTCCGGTCCTGGTCGTCGGGCCGGCTGCGCTCGAGACAACCGAACGGCCCGCCATCAAGCACGTCATGGTGCCGCTCGACGGGTCTCCCCTCGCAGAGGTCGCGATCGCTACCGGTGTCCAGCTCGCATCCGCTTTCGATGCGAAGTTGAGCCTGGTGCAGGCAATCCGCTGGGCCTACGAGGCATATCCGTACGCAGGCGCATCGGGATACGTGCAGTCGTTGGACAGCGAACTCGAGGCGAGCGCCTGCAGCTACATCCAGCGTCAAGAGTCGGCGATTGCCGGCCAGGTGGACGTCCACGGTTTCGTTGTCCACGGCACGGCCGCCGACACGCTGATGGCGTTCGAGGCGGAGCGGGAGGTTGACCTCGTCGTCATGACGACGCACGCACGGACCGGCATCGGGCGTGCCACGCTGGGTAGCACGGCGGAACGCATGTTGCAGGGGAAGGCACCGGTCCTGCTGCTCCGTCCGGAGCGTGAAGCACCGAAGTCCGAGCAGGCTGACGAAGTGCATCGCGACGCCGCCGCCGTGCCCCGCTAGCGCGTTGAGGCAACGGACGAACTCCTAATCACGGACGGCGCCATGTGCGGGCGCCGTCCGTAGACTCATCAGGATCGCGCTGTTGTCCGTCCCCGCACCTCCTGGCTCGCCCGCGCCTTGAGTCTCTTGATCAGATTGGCGCTTCGCTATGCGAAGCCGGATGCTCAGAGGTACGGCACCTCCGTCGCCGGGTGGGAATCGAGTGACAGCAGCCGAGCATGACCGCGCCGCCGACTGACGAACCACCACACGGTTTGCGACGCTCGCTCGGGCTCTGGCAGCTGACGGCATCGGGCGTTGGCATCGTCATCGGCGCCGGCATCTATGTGCTCGTGGGCGAAGCCGCACGGGAGGCGGGGGCGGCGCTGTGGCTGTCGTTCGCGATCGCAGCGATCCTGGCCGGCCTGACGGCGCTCACATACTGCGAGCTGGCCGGCATGTTCCCGAGCGCGGGCGTGGAGTACGAGTGGACGTCGCGTGCCTTCAATCCGTTTATTGGATACCTGGCGGGCTGGATGATGGCCGTCACGTACATCGTGGCCGCTGCCGCTGTGTCGCTCGGATTCGCCGACTATCTCCAGCACTTCGTATCGATTGACGAGCGGCTTGCCGCGATAGGGCTGCTCTTCGCCCTGACCGCGGTCGTCGCGACCGGCATCCAGCGATCGATCTGGCTCTCGGTCGGGCTCGCGGCGTTGCAGATCGGTGGACTCGTCGTCGTGATCGTCGCGGGCGCGCCTCATGTCGGCGACCGTTCGCTCCTCGAGGGCGCCACGGCAGGCGGCGTCCTGTCCGGTGCCGCCCTCGTGTTCTTCGCCTTCATCGGGTTCGACGACATCGCCACGCTGTCCGAAGAGACGCGCGACGCAGCTACGACCGTGCCGAGAGCGCTGTTGTTGACGCTGGCGATCTCCGGCGGACTGTACGTGCTCGTTGGCGTGTGTGCTGTGAGTGTCGTCGCGCCGGATGCGCTGGGCAGCTCCACACGACCCCTGGCCGCGGTCATCGAAAGCCAGATGGGGCTCGAGGGCGTCGGGCATGATGGCCGTCGTCGCGCTGGCTGCGACGCTCAACACGACCCTGCTTGTGCTGACGGCGGCGTCTCGACTGCTTTACGCGATGGCGCGCGCCGGTGCGCTGCCGGCCGCGCTCGCGACGGTGAGAGGCCCTGGGCGCGCCCCACAACTGGCGGCCGTAGCGGCGCTGCTCGCCGCGGTGCCGTTTGCAGCGAGTGGAGGGCTCGGCCTCGTGGCGTCCGTGACCGACTTTGCGGTGTACTCGACGTTCGTCGCCGTGAACATCTCTGTCATCGCGCTGCGCCGAAGCGCGCCCGACGCCGCCCGTCCATTTCGCATACCGGGCTCGATCGCCGGCGTCCCGGTCACGCCGATCCTCGCTCTCTTCACGGTCCTCGTGATGGTGGCATTCCTGCAGCCTGCGGCGTGGGGGCTCGGAATTGGCGCGCTCTCGATGGGCGCGCTGGCCTACTGGCTCTTTGCACGCGGCTCAGGCGACCCCGGACGTGCGGCGCGGGATACTGCAGATATGGGCCGATCGGCGCATGAGTAGCGTCCGAACGGCCGCCGTCCGATGGGCCCGGGGAGGGCTACTGTGCGAGTAGCCGATTAGAAGGCAGAGATGACTATGGAGATCCTGGCGACGTTCGACGGCTCGACGTGCTCTGAAGCAATCATCCCGCAGCTCCGCTGGATGGCCGCGTTGCCCGACGCCCATGTCACGCTCCTTTCGATTGCCCGCCCTCCGCATGAGACCCAGGGGTTTAGCAGGCCGCCGCGGCCCGCCGCGAGCCTGCCGGGCCTGAACTCTATGCCAGTCGCGATTGCGGATTCCGAGCTGGCGCTCGTCGAGGACCGCGGTAAGGCGATAGAGCGGACGATGACTGAGCGCTGCGAGTACCTCGAAGATATCGTGTCCCGGATGCCAGACGGGCCGCCATACGCCGTCGAAGTCCTCATCGAGACGGACGTCGGCGCGGCGATCATCAGGTATGCCTTACAGCACAAACCGGACGTCATCGTGATGGCGACGCACGGAGAGAGCCGTATGATCCATCGACTCTTCGGCGATACTGCCGAGCAGGTCATGCGCTCTGGCATTGCTCCCGTGCTGCTCGTCCCCGCTTAGGCAGCCGGTGGCCAGCGACGCTCCAGCTCTGCTGCAAATTGAGGCAATATAGCGAAATTGAGCAGCTGCCCAGACTGTGATCTCACCTGACACAATCCGTTCGCTGCTTCGGCCGGAGGCGTACGACCATCCGGTCGACGACGTGCGCCTCATACAGACGCACATCTCATGGGTACTCCTCGCGGGTGACTTTGCCTACAAGATCAAGCGGCCGGTCCGTTTCGGATTCCTCGATTACAGCACGCTCGCGAAGCGCCGGCGCATGTGCCAGCGCGAGTTGGAGCTCAACCGCCGCAGCTGCGCCGGCGCGTACCTGGACGTTGTGCCCATAGTCGGAGATGGCGGCGGGGCTCGGTTCGGTCGCGGTGGCCGGGGGATCGAGTACGCGGTAAAGATGCGCGCGGCTGCCTTCGGACGGATGGCTCTCAGATCGCGTCGAGCGCGGCGAAGCGCCGGCCGAGCTGCTTCGTCGCGTCGCAGCGAGCGTGCACGACTTTCACTCGTCGGCGGCGACGAGTGATGAGATCTCGCGCTTGGGAACGGTTGACGAGGTGTCCGCCATCTGGCGCGAGATATCGCCGAGATCGCTGCGTTCGAAGGAGGAGACGGTCTCGCCGGAGGAACTCGCCGAACTCGGGCGTTTGGGGAGACCTTCCTCCGCGCGAATGAGCGTGTCATCGACGAGCGGCGGAGCGCCGGACGCGTGCGGGACGTGCACGGAGACCTCCGCTCAGACTCGATCTTCATCGACACGGAGGGTGGCATCTGCCTGTGCGATTGCATCGAGTTCAGCGATCGGCTGCGCTGCGGCGATGTGGCGGGCGATGTCGCCTTCCTGGCCATGGACCTGGATTTCCGCGGGCAGCAAGGTCTCGCCGACGAGTTCGCCGGCGCGTACGTTCGCCTCGCCGCCGACGACGAGACGCTCCCGTTCGTCCTGCCGTTCTACCGTGCGTATCGGGCGATGGTGCGCGCGAAGGTGGAGAGCATTGTTGCGAGCGACCCGCAGGCCGCCGAGAGCGACCGCGCTGCGGCGCGCTCACGGGCCGCGCGCTACTTCGAGCTCGCCGTCCGCTATGCGCGGGACCGGACGGCGTCCGCCCTGGTCGTCGTCGGAGGCCTCTCCGGTGCAGGTAGAGTCACATCGCCTCGGCACTTGCCGCGCGGCTCGGGGCGGCGCTCGTCCGCTCCGACGCTGTTCGGCGGACCGCGTTTGACGCTACGGGCGGCGGCGCGGCACTGTACGAGCCTGAGAGCCGAACGCGAGTCTACGAGCTCGCGCGCGAGCATGCGCGCAGCTACCTCGAGTCCGGCATGCCCGTCGTGTTGGACGCTACCCACATCGAATTGCACGAGCGCAACGCCGCGCGGAGGCTGGCGGAGGAGTGCGGTGTGGACGTGCTGCTCGTTTGGGTGACCGCGGAAGATGAGACGATCCGTAGCCGGCTGGCTGCTCGTCGTGGAGGTCTGTCCGACGCGCGCTGGCAGACATATCTTGACCAGCGCCGAATTGCGGATCCGTTGTCGGCCGGAGAGCGCGCCACCTGTGTTGAGCTGGACGGCGCTGCCGGCGTAACCGCGAATATCGCCCTGATCCGTGAGGGGCTGAGCGCCGTCGTGATCGATCGGTAAGCCCACGCTGCACCGGCGGCCGTAATCGGTGGAGGGGGCCGAACGTCACATCCGCACGCGTCCGAATGGCCGGAGGATCGCACTGTTTGGCAGGTTCGGACGAACGGGTTTCGTGGCTACGATACCGGTATCAACCCAAACTGGAGGATCGCGATGAGAGAGCTGGACGGAAAAGTAGCGATCGTGACGGGCGGCGCTTCGGGCATTGGCAGGGCGGCGGTCGAGCTGTTCGCGGCCGAGGGCGCTACGGTGATTGTCGCGGACGTCAATGATCGCGACGGCCAGGCGCTCGTCGATGAGCTGGCGAGCCGCGACTGCGCCGGCGCGTACGTTCACGCCGACGTCTCGAACGAACGAGACGTTGCCGCAATGATCCACCTGGCGCTCGCGCAGTACGGACGGCTGGACGTCCTGTTCAACAACGCCGGTATCGAAGGCGAGCAGGCACCGACGGCGGACGCGTCGGTCGAGAACTGGGACCGGGTGATCGGCATCAACCTCAAGGGCGTGTTCCTCGGCTGCAAGTTCGGGATCGAGGCGATGCTGCGCAACGGCGGCGGGTCGATCATCAACAATGCCTCGGTGGCCGGGCTGGTCGGATTCGAGAACATTCCGGCGTACTGCGCCGCCAAGGGCGGCGTCGTCCAGCTCACGAAGACGGCCGCGCTCGAGTATGCCCAGCGTGGCGTGCGCATCAACTGCCTGTGCCCCGGCATCATCGATACGCCGATGGTCCAGCGGTTCACGCAGGGCAGCCCGGAGGCGATGGCGCAGATGGCCCAGCTCGAACCGGTCGGCCGCGCCGGCAAGCCCCGCGAGGTGGCGGAGCTTGCGCTGTTCCTTGCATCGGACCGATCGTCCTTCGTGACAGGCGCGGTCATCCCGGTCGACGGCGGCTTCGTCGCGCGCTAGACGGCAGCCGGAGCACCTCGTGGCGCTGTCAGCCGCGTTCTCGGCGTCTGAGCCGCATGCGATTGGGGCCGATCGGCATGTCGGATCCGGGCCGTCCGGCCCGGTCGCCATCGCCCTTGATCCCGCAACCATAGGAATGCAATCGAAGCGAGGTGGGCGCGACCGGAAGATCGTCGGTGCCCCGTATAATGCCGACGGTACGGCCGTTTGTCTTAGCCGAGCTACTGCGATTGCTCACCGACGCTACCTTTCGAGGACTCCTCGACTCCGCGCCCGACGGCATGCTCGTCATCGGGCCGGACGGCACGATCGTCGTGGCCAATTCGCAGATCGAGGAGCTGTTCGGCTACAGCCGCGACGAGCTCATCGGCGAGCGTCCGGAAATCCTCGTCCCTGACGACCTGAAGCAGGCCCATCTCTCCCACCGCGCCCGCTATGAGGGTCAGCCCACCGTCCGAACGATGGGGTCTGGCCTGAGCCTGAGGGGCCGAAGGAGAGACGGCACCAACTTCCCTGTTGAGATCAGCCTGAGCCCACGGGCCACACCTGACGGCACCCTGATCGTCGCCGCCGTTCGCGATATCACCGAGCGCGTCCGCCTCGAAGCCGAGCATCGTGCTCTTCGTGATGCCGCGCGGTCGCAGAACGAACGCGAGCGCATCGCGATGGACCTCCACGATGGAATCATCCAGTCCATCTTCGGCGTTGGACTCGGGTTGGAGATCGCCGCAGAGGAAGCTCGTGGCACGCCGGCTGAGGCGCTCGTTGAGAAGTCGATCGACCAGCTCAACGACGTTATCAGGGACATCCGCGCATACATCTTCGAGCTGCGGCCGATGGCGTACGACGGCAACCTCTCGGACTCGCTGCATCACCTCGCCGGCGCGTTTCGCGCGAGTTCACCGATCACTATCGACGTCGAGCTCGACGCGGACCTCACGGGCGCCGACGATGCCGTGGCGGTGGCGATCTTCCAGATGGCGCAAGAGGCGCTGGCCAACGTGCGCAAACACTCCCAGGCGAAGCATGTGCGCGTGCTGCTGCACCAGACGGACGGTGTCGTCCTGACGCGCATCGCCGACGACGGGATCGGGTTCGATGCCGCGGCAGAGCGAACGGAGGAACATCGGGGGTTGAGAAACCTGGCGAGCCGGGCGACGTCGGTTGGCGGGTCACTTGATATAGAAAGCGCTGTCGGGCGCGGGACGACCGTTCTCATCTCCGTGCCGGTGGAGTAGGCGACCGCCTGCCCAACGCGGTCGCATATACTCGCCCGAGAGGATCAATCGATGGCCAGCACACGAATCATGATTGTCGACGACCACGACGTGGTCCGGGAGGGGCTCCTGGCGCTGCTCAAGCGCCGCGAAGGATTCGAGATCGTCGGCGAGGCCTCGACGGTCGCGGAGGCGATCGCCGAGGCGGCCCGAACCGCGCCCGACGTCATCGTCATGGACGTCCGGCTGCCCGACGGGAGCGGCATCGAGGCCTGCCGGTCGATCCGGGAAGCCCGGCCAGAGACGAAGGTCCTGATGCTCACGTCTTATGCCGACGAGCAGGCGGTGTTCGCGTCGATCCTCGCCGGTGCGTCCGGCTATGTGCTCAAGCAAACGCGCGGTCGCGACCTTGGCGACGCGATCGCGTCGGTCGCGCGTGGTGACTCGCTGCTCGACGCCGCCGTTACGCAGAAGGTCCTCGAGCGTGTGAGAAGCGCCGAACAGCGGAAGTCCAACGACCCGCTCAATGCGCTCAACGAGCAGGAGCAGAAGATCCTGCATCTGATCGCCGAAGGGAAGACCAACAAGCAGATCGCCGACGAAGTCTTCCTGAGCGATAAGACCGTGAAGAACTACGTCAGCAACATCCTGCGCAAGTTGAACCTCACGAGGCGGTCCGAAGCTGCCGCCTTTATCGCCCGCAGAGAGGCGTCACCCGAGGGCGACGACTCGGCCTGAGGCGCGACGCGCGAAGCCCGTCGTCAGGCGTACTCCCTGAGAGCGAACGGGCCCCGTCCAACGCTCCAAGCATACCAGTGCGAGGGCTCGGACGACGTCGAGCTTGACCGGTCAATGCCCACTCACACGTTCGTCCTTGCTCACAACGTCATGTCGCCAGCCTCAGCGACCGAAGGGCGGCTGATGCGCCCAGCCAGGGAAAACGGACGCGCGCCCGCGAGGCCGCCTCTTTATATCGGCCTGCCGACCCCAGTCCGTTTGGCCGGCCTAAAGGTGCCACCCGGCATCTGCATAGCGCGGCTGCAAACTGGGAAGATATTGGCATGAACACAACAGACGTGGCGCCGATCCGGCTCGTGCTCCTGGATGACCACGAGGTCGCTCGAAGCCAGTCGGTCGCGCGGCTGGCCCGCGCACCCTGCTCTGGAGATCGTCGGCGATGCGGGAGATAGCCGCGAGGCCGTGGCGCTGGCACAAGAGCTGGAGCCGGACGCCGTCCTCGTCGAGACGCATCGAGTGGATCACCGGGGGCTCGAAGCCATTGCGATGCTCTCGTCGCTCGACGACAAGACTCGCCCGGCTATCGTCGCGTATGTCGAGATCCTGCACCGGGGCGACTGGCCGCACGCGAAGGCCGCGGGAGCCGACGACGTATTGCTGAAAGAGATGCCGACCGAGAGTCTGTCCCGAGAACTCGACCGCATTGTGAACCGCGTGCGCCGGACTGCGCCACGTGTGGGTTCGTCCTCGTAGCACCCGTCGTGGCTGCGTGTTCGCGCAGTCGATGATGCGCCGCACCCCGCGCACCGGACCCCGATCTTCCTTGCTCCTCAATAGCGTGCTCCAACCAACGGGGCCGTTCGGACACCGCCGATCAGGACGTTCGGCCCATCTGTCTGACAGCCCGGTCCGGAAGGATGTCCTCGGCACTCAAATGAGGAGGGGACATGAGACGGAAGTGGATACTCGCGCCCTGGCTCGCGATGGCGATCGCAGCCGTAGCTGTCGCGGTCGTGGCCTTCAATGCCGATAGCGGCCGCGCCCGCGCCTCGACGCAAAACTTCGGCCCGAAGGAAGCGGAGGTCACGATGGAGGACGGATTCAAGACCGTCCACCTCACCAGCTCCAAGTTCATGTGGCAGTTCCGCGACGACCAGCCGCCCGAGGAGGTCTGGGGCTACAACGAGCAGATCCCCGGCCCGACGCTGCGCTTCCGCGAGGGCGACAAGGTCCGCATCTACTACACCAACCATCTCGATGAGGCATCGACGGTGCACTGGCATGGCCTCGATCGTCCCGAACTCCATGGACGGCGTCGGCCTCCTCACCATGCCGCCGATCATGCCGGGCGAGACGATGGTCTACCAGTTCACGATCCCCACCACACAAGGGACGTTCATGTACCACGCTCACATGAACGACCTGGAGCAGGTCAGCATGGGACTGAGCGGGGCCTTCATTGTTGACCCGCGGGACGGCGGCGATGGACGCTATGACCAGGACCACATCGTCCTGCTCAACAACATCAACGGGCACTACCTGATCAACGGTAAGGAGTTCCCGAACATCGACCCGTGGCTCGTGACCGAGGGTGAACTCCTCCGCGTGCGGATGATCAACATCAGCCCCATCGAGTCACACCCGATGCACTTCCACGGCCACTTCACGAAGGAGATCGCGCGCGATGGCACGGACGTCAGCGGCGGCGGCAGCGCGCGTGTCGAGAACACCGTGCTCGTCGCTCCCGGTCAGACCATCGATGTCGAGGTGAAAATGAACGCCCCCGGCAAGGGCGCGTGGGTCTTCCATTGCCATGTGCTCTCCCACGTCATGGGCCCGGATGGCAAGGCGCTCAACCTCGCGCTGGCCAACGGTGGCATGCTCATCCCCGTCGTCTACACCGACAGCCTCAACTTCGATGCCATTAACCAGGCGCTCACCGACGCCATCAAGAGCATCCAGCCGGCGCCGGGCACCACGCCGACCGCTGCCCGGCCACAGTCCGGGATGTCCGGAACGATGCCCGGCATGACGGCCGGAATGATGCAAGGCATGCCGTTCGCGAACGGGGGGACCAATGGCCAGTAATCGCCTGGCTCGAATGCTGACAGGAGCAGCAACGATTGCCGCTGCTGCTGCGATGATGCTTCTCGCGACGGCGTGTAGCACCGGAGAGGCACAGGACCCGACACCTGTGCAAACGTGGTGGATCACCCCTGCCCCCGCCGGTCAGGCGACGATGGCCGCTGCGAGCCCGACGCCGGTCGCGGCTACCACCGCATCGACGGGCACGGGCGGCGAGCTCACGATCACGGCGCAGGACAGCACGTTCAAGCCGGAGACGCTGAACACGAGCGCAGGCGCGGTCACCATCACGCTCGACAACAAGGACGGCGGTGTCATCCACAACCTGCACGTGTTCCAGGGCGCGGATGCGACGGGCGCCAGCGTAGGCCAGACCGACCTCAAAGCTGGGCCCGCGCAGGAGACGCTCGATCTCAACCTGGCGACAGGTCCCTACTTCTATCGCTGCGACGCCCACCCGACGACGATGAAGGGCACGTTGACGGTGAGCTGATCAAATGGGCGAGGTAGCCATGAGCACAACTCTGCGCGAACGGCGGAAGAGCTCGAGGTACGAGCGGACCATGAACCGGATCTGGTACCGGATCGTCGCGGCCGGACTGGTGCCGCGCAGGTGGCCGGGCAACCGGTGCTCGGCTCAACGACACTCGAGGTCAAAGGGCGAAAGTCCGGCGTGCTGCGCTGCGTGCCGGTCACGTGGGTCGAGGTCGCAGGTGGAAAGTATCTCGTCGCGATGATGGGCGAGGAGTCCGATTGGGTGCACAACGCGCGCGCGACGGGCGGCCGCGTGGTCCTGAAGCGGGGCAAACGGCGCGACGCCATGCTCGAAGAATTGCCCGTCCACCAACGAGCGCCGATCATCCGGGCCTGGTACCAACGAACGGGGTCGTCTACGCCGCGGCGTTACATCGGCCTCGATCCGAAGGCGCCGCTCGAGGAGTTCGAGAAGATCGCGCCGCGGTGGCCGGTATTTCGCATCACGCCGGCAAGCACGCTGTGATAGCGCCGCCAACCGATCCGCCGGCCATGCGCGATCCGCTGAGCCGAACGGCCGCTGACGAAAGGGCCGTTCGGCTCGTGACCTTCTTCACGCCGCGAGACACGATCGCACTGAAGTAAGCGAGGCTCGAGATGAACGGCGACAGCAACACAGCGCAGCAGAGAATCGGCAGGCGCACGTTCCTCGGCGTCACCGGCGGGCTCGCCGCGGCCGGCCTGCTGACCGCGTGCGATGCCGGCGTCTATGACGATCCGTCGTTCGGCAAGAACGCTCGCGCGGCGGCAACGGGCACCGCAGCGGCCGCCAGTCCGACGCCTGCCATGGCCTCGAGCGACCACAGCGCACCACTCCCGACCGCAGGCGACCGGCCGAAGCCGAGCGGAACACTTGCGCAGGTCTACGACGCCGCCCTTGCGCCTCTCGACCCGAACCCCGCGAAGACGCTGGTGATCGAGGCGAAGGACAACCCGATCGAGGTCGCGGCCGGCGTGAACTTCAACGCCTGGACATTCGATGGCGTCGTACCAGCCAAGGTCGTGCACCTGCGCGTCGGCGACACCGTCGACTTCACACTGCGCAACAAGAGCACGCAGGGCCATTCGATCGACTTCCACGCCGCTCAGACACCGTGGAACGTCAATTACAAGACGATCCTCCCGGACGAGGAGCTCAAGTTCAATTGGAAAGCCAGCTTCCCGGGTGTGTTCATGTACCACTGCGGCACCGGCCCTGTCCTGCACCACATCGGCAACGGCATGTACGGCGCCGTCGTCGTCGACCCCGTCCCGGCCTTCGCGCCGGCGCGCGAGTATGTGCTGGTCCAGAGCGAGTTCTACATGAGCCAGGGCGATGGCGGCACGTGGGATGGCGACCTCTCCCGCATGCAGGCCGTCACGCCAGACTTCGTCGTCTTTAACGGCGCCGCGAACCAGTACCAGGCGCAGCCGCTACAGGCCGCGCCAGACGAGCTGATTCGCCTGCACGTGATGAACGCCGGCCCGACGCTGTTCTCCGCCTTCCACGTGATCGGCGCCCTCTTTGACAAGGTCTACGCCGATGGCAATCCCGCGAACGTCATGCGCGGCATCCAGACGTGGACCATCCCGCCCGGTGGCGGCGCGACGTTCGAGCTGACGATCCCGGAGCCCGGTCAATACCCGTTCGTCACGCACAGCTTCGCCTACACCGGTCTCGGCGCCGTCGGCCTGATTGAGGTGAAGTAGGCGCGAAGTGGACAAACGCGAGGAGCAGCAGGACGGCGTCGAGGCAAGGGCTAGTCGCAGCCCGTCCGACCAGAGCGATGAAGTACACTCCTGAGCGCACCGAGCTCGAGATTCCCCGTCGCTTTCACAAGGGGCATTGGTGCAGTGGGAGGCTACGACGGTCACTGAGCAAACGCTGCCGAACGCGACTACGCGCGCCGCCACCCGCAAAGCTGACCCGGGACGCGCAGATCTTGAGGGCGACGGTCTACCAGCGGAGCCGCCGCACTCTGATTACGCCGACCTGAAGCGACGCATCGTTCAGGCGGGATTGCTGGACAAGCAACTCGGCTATTACGTGCTCAATACCACCATCCGGCTGAGCCTGCTGGCCGCGAGCGTGGTGTTCCTGTTCGTGGTGGGGAACATCTGGTTACAGCTCCTGAACGCCGCATTCCTGGGATTCGTGTTCACGCAGATCGGATTCCTGGGGCACGACGCCGGCCACCGACAGATCTTTGACGGGGCGTCGAAGAACGATGCCTACGGCCTGATGCCGAACGTGTTGCTGGGCCTCAGCAGGAGCTGGTGGATCGATACCCACAACCAGCATCACGTGAATCCCAACGACCTGGAACTGGATCCACACACGGCGCTGCCGGTGTTCGCATTTTCCGAAGACCAGGCCAGGAGCAAGACCGGCCTGATGCGCGTTCTCGTGCGCTACCAGAGCCTGTACTTCTTCCCCGTCCTGCTCCTTGAAGGGATCGGTGTGCGGACTGCGAGCCTGGGATACCTGACGCGGCCCGAAGCCAGACATCGAGCGCTCGAGGCTTCGCTGATGGTCGTGCACTTCGCCGTCTACCTCGGCCTGGTCTTCGCCGCACTCAGCGTCGGACATGCGCTGTTGTTCATCCTGGTCCACCAGGCCGCCTTTGGCCTCTACAACGGCTCGGTCTTCGCTCCGAACCACAAGGGAATGCTCATCCTGGACAGCGATAGCCAGCTGGACTTCGTGCGGCGCCAGGTCCTGACCAGCCGCGATGTCAGCGCCCATCCGTTGACGGACTTTTGGTATGGCGGACTGAACTACCAGATCGAGCACCACCTGTTTCCCAGCATGCCGAGGAACCGGTTGAAGAAGGCTCAGGTCATCGTCAGGGCGTTCTGCGAAGAGCGTGGCATCTCGTACCGGGAGAGCAGCGCGCTCCAGTCGAACAAGGAGATCCTCCAGTACCTCTATGAGGTGGGAGCCCCTCTGCGCGTGTCGGCTGCCTGATCCTGCACCGCGACCGCGTCAGCGCACGAGTCTGCAAGCACTGCAGGGAGCAGGGCCCGCATCAGGTGTCGCGTGCGATCCGCAACCTTTTGAGCGGCCTAAGCATCGCCAGCGCAAGTCGCTTATTCTCGCACCGCGGCGACGGAGCGCACGTCACTCCGCCCGAGCCCGGGCGATCTCGGCCGCGGGATGGTGGCAGAGGTCGCGACCTGCAACTTCAAGTCGTTGCATCGAAGAGCCCTTCTCTGAGGAGAAGATTGGCGACGAGCGCTGTCCAGCCGGTCTGGTGGCTGGCGCCGAGCCCGCGCCCGGTGTCGCCGTGGAAGTACTCGTGGAACAGCACGTGGTCGCGCCAGTGCGGGTCGGTCTGGAACTTGCTCGATCGCGCCGTACACGGGCCGGCGTGCCGTCCGGCGCGCGAAGGAAGATGCGAGGCGAGGCGGCGAGACAGGTCGTCGGCGACCTGCTTCAGGCGTCAGGTACGTGCCCGAGCCGGTGGGGTACTCGATCGCGAAAGTCGTCGCCGTAGTAGTGGTGGAAGCTGTCGCAGCGCCTGGATAAGCAGGAAGTTCACCGGGATCCAGATCGGCCCGCGCCAGTTGGAGTTTCCGCCGAACAGACCCGCTGCTCGACTCGGCGGGCTCGTAGTCGACGCGAGAACTCCTGGCCCGTCGGCGTCGGAACACGTACGGATGGTCGCGGTGATACCTGCTGATCGAGCGGATGCCGAAGTCGCTGAGGAACTCGTCCGGGTCGAGCATGCGATGCAGCAGATGCTTCATGCGCTGGCCGTGCACGAGCGCGAGCAGGCGCTGCTCGCCGCCGCCGGGCTCGTCCCAGCGCGACACCAGGCCGGCCAGTTCGGGACGGTTGGCGCAGGAACCAGTCCATGCCGCTCCCGAAACTCCGGCATCGCTTCGAGGAGCTCGGGTCTCGATCGTCTCAACGGCCAGAAGCGGCATGAGCCCGACGAGCGAACGCACCTTCAACCGCATTGTCGCGCCCGTCATCGGCATGCGAGCACATCGTAGAAGAACTCGTCTTCGTCGTCCCACAGGGACGACGCCGTCGCCCCATCGGCCACGCTGTTCATCGCGCCGGCGATGTACATGAAGTGCTCGAAGAACTTCGTCGCGAGGTCCTCGTACACCCGATTGCTCGCGCGCCAGCTCGAGCGCGATCGCCAGCATGTTCAGGCAGTACATGCCCATCCAGGCCGTGCCGTCGCTCTGCTCGAGGTGCACGCCCGAAGGCAGCATGATGTTGCGGTCGAACACGCCGATGTTGTCCAGACCCGAGGAACCCGCCGCTGAAGACGTTGTTGCCTTCGGCGTCCTTGCGGTTCACCCACCACGTGAAGTTCAGCAGCATCTTCTGGAACACGCGCTCGAGGAAGTCGCGATCGCCCTGGCCGGTGGCGTCGCGCTCGATGTGGAAGACGCGCCAGCGCGGCCCACGCGTGGACAGGAGGGTTGACGTCATCGAACGCCCACTCGTAGGCCGGAAGCTGCCCGTTCGGGATGCATGTACCACTCGCGCAGCATGAGCGATGAGCTGACTCTTGGCGAAATCCGGGATCGATGTAGCGCCAGCGGGACGCAATGGAATGCAAGATCCCACGCGGCGTACCACGGGTACTCCCAGGCGTCCGGCATCGAGATGACGTCGGCGTTGTTGAGGTGCCGCCATGCCGAGTTGCGGGCCTTCAGGCGCTCCGGCGGCGGCGGCGCGCCCGCGGGATCGCCTTGCAGCCACTGCGTCCACATCGTAGTAGTAGAACTGCTTGCTCCAGAGCAGTCCGGCGAAGGCCTGGCGCTGCACGGCTCTTGCATCGTCGGGCATGTTGCGCGGGTTGGAGCGCGCGATAGAACTCGTCGGCCTCCGCCTTCGCTGGTCGATGATCTGTTCCGCATCGGCGAACGGCGCGTCGAGCTCGCGCGCTGTCAGGCGCAGCGTGATGCTGGCGCTGTCGCCGGCGCCGAGGTCGAGCGCGTAGTGCGCGGCCGCCTTCGTGCCCACGCGGCCGGATTCGCGGCATCGCTCGTGCCGCTCAACGACGACATCGTTGAAGCGCGTCTTTCGACGAATCGCGGTGATTGCGGCTCATTCCACAATCGCTCCGCGTTCGTCTCGTTGTCCGTGAACAGCAGGCTCGGGGCTCCCTCGCAGTACAGCCACGTAATCTCCGAGCGTCTCGATGCTCCGCGCGGATCGCGCTCGTCCCCGACTCATCGGCGACGCGGAGCGAGCGGGCGGGGATTGTCATAGCCCCAGGACCACGTGTTGCGGAACCAGAGCGTCGGGAGGATGTGGAGCGGTGCCGGTTCCGGACCGCGATTGGTTGCCTGATCCGGACTAGCGATGTCGTCGGGAGCGGCTTTGGCATACTCGACGGCGATATCGAAGTAGCGGTCGTCGTCGAAAACTCCGGTGTCGAGCAGCTCGTACTCCGAGCTCATCTTTGCCGCGCGCCGCGTTCTCGCGTACGTAGCTCGTCGTACGGGAAGGCGCGTTGCGGATAGTTGTACAGGGCCTTCATATACGAGTGCGTCGGCGTGTTGTCGAGGTAGAAGTAGTACTCCTTCACGTCCTCGCCGTGATTGCCCTGCGGATTCGTGAGCCCGAAAAGCCGCTCCTTGAGGATCGGGTCGGCTCCGTTCCAGAAGGCCAGTGCGAAGCAGAGCCGTGACATCGTCGTCGCAGATGCCCAGCAGGCCATCTTCGCCCCAGCGATACGCGCGCGAGCGGGCGTGGTCGTGCGGCAAGTAGTCCCAGGCGTTGCCATCGGCCGAGTAGTCTTCGCGCACCGTTCCCCACTGGCGGTCGGCGAGATATGGCCCCCAGAGTCTCCAGGGTGAGACGCCATCGCCCCCACGCGCTTCCCGTATGCGAGCCTCCTCGGCCGTCTCCGGCGCACCGCGATCGGTCACAAATGGTCTCCCTTCCATCGCCTGAGGCGACTACGCGATTCGGATGCCGGTGCTTCGGGCCGAGCGCGCCCCGTGGCCGCTGCGGTCATCGCTACTTGTACTTCGCGGTGGTACCAACGCGGACGCCGCCTTGCGGATCCCGGATCCGACGAGGTTTGTACCGCTGAAGCATGAACACAGCACGGGACATTGTCAGCTAGTCGGAGGGCAGTTGCTCCGTATGACCCTACCACAAGGCAGGCCGCTTACAGCGCACACCAAGGGTGGCGCGTGCGCGACCATCGGCCCGCAGCGATCGATGTGGGCAGGCATCGAGCCCGTCCGCCGTCTTTGGCGTCACGCATGAGGGCAACTGAGCGCTGCCGCCCGGTAACATTCGTACAAGACGATCCCTCCCGACCGGCTCTACTATCTCGCCAAAGGCGGTCGATGCGCATGCGGCGCATGGCGCGCAGTGAAAGGCGGAGGCGATGCCGGACCATCCAGAGTTCTATCCATCGTTCGTTTACGGTGATCTCAAGCAGGCGATGGCATGGCTCGAGAAGGCGTTCGGCTTCCGGACGCTCATGGCCGTCCCGAACGAGGATGGATCGTACGCCCACGTCGAGATGGCGTACGGGCCGATGATCATCATGCCCACCGGCGCGCGCAAGGAATGGGGCTGGAAGAGCCCGCGCGACGTCGGCGCCACCACCGCCTCGCTCTACGTGTACGTCCCCGACGACGAACTGAAGGCGCACTACGAGCGGGCGAAGGCGGCGGGCGCTGAGATCGTGATGCCGCTGGAGACGAAGGACTACGGCGGGAGCGGATACAGCGCCCGCGACCTCGACGGTCACCACTGGAGCTTCGGGAGCTACAAGCCTTCGCTCGAGCCAAGCTGATTCGTAGTCGCGCGTTGTTCCCGTGCGGCGAGCACACGTTCATGCCGCGCGTCCCGTGATGATTGCATAAGTCGGGCGACGTTGAAGCCGCGGCGGTACCGCGATGTGAGAACTTCAACCACCCGCTCACGAGAGCTTCATACTCTCGCCCTACAATCGACGCGTGATCGACAGGACCAGCAACGAGTCCGCCGCTGAACGCCGGCTGCGCCTGGTGCAGACGCACGGCTACAACGGTCTCGCCCTGCTCACGCTCTATGATGGCTGGCGCTACTTCGAGCCCGCGGGCATCGATGGCTTCGTCGCGTACGAGCTGCACCGCTCCACGGCAGTGGCGTGTGGCGACCCGGTCTGCGCGCCTGCTGACCTCGACTTCCTCTTGCGCGCCTTCGCGGAACATTGCGCCGCACGGCGATGGCGCTTCACATTCGTCGGCGCCAGCCCGCGCGTCGGCGAGGCGGCCCACGCACAGGGCTTCCATGCTGTAAAGGTCGGCGAGGAGGCGATCTTCGACCTGGCGTCGTATAGCACCAGCGGCAAGCGGGCGAAGAAGGTCCGCTCCGCGACGAACCTCGCCCGTCGCAGCGGCGTGACCGTCGAGGAGTACCGGCGCCAGTCGCCGGCCATCGACCGCGAGATCGAGGCGGTTGCGCAGGAGTGGCTCGAAACCCGCGATGCGCTGCCGATGAGCTTCCTGCTGCGATCGCGGCCCTTCGCGTTGCGGGAGCACAAGCGCATCTTCATTGCCTGGCACGAAGGACAGATCGTCGGAGCAATGACGTGCGCGCCCGCGCCGGCCCGCAACATGCTCTACCTCGAAGAGCAGGTTCGACGCGCAAACGCGCCATACGGGACGAGTGAGCTGCTGATCGACGAGGCGCGAAAGATCGCGCGCGCCCAAGGCATCGCCCTGTTCAGCCTCGGCCCCGCCCCGCTCCAGGGCGCCACGACGCAGCCGTTCGGGCGGTATCGCGCGCTCGCGGCGCTCTTTCGCGTCCTGTGCATGAAGGTCAACTTCGTGTACAGCTTCCGTTCCCTCAACCACTTCAAGAAGAAGTTCGCGCCGACCCGCTGGGAGGACTCATTCCTTGTCTACAAGGGGAGCATGGCCCTCGCGGCCCTCGCCGTCCTCAGCGCGTTCGCGCCCGATGGCCTCCCGTCGCTCGTCCTGCCAAAGCGTGCGCAATGGCTCCGCCTCGTGCCCTCGCTCGTGCTGTGGTCGGGCGCCGCCGCGAGCATCGTGCTGGCCGCGCTTGCGGCGTGGCAGCTGCCGGAGCTGACGTTGCCGTTGCGGATCGGCCTCCACGGCGTGCCGGTCGCGGCGCGCCCGGCCGAATCTGGCCATCGACCGCGCGGTCGCACATCGATTCATCTCTGTGGTTGTGCTCGCCACGCTGTTCGGTGCGGCGTTCTGGCAGAGACGGGCCCGCGCCTAGGCGATATGCGGTAGGCCGGGCACGGCGCACTACGTATACTCCGCCGATGACCGCTCAACATCCTTCCACAGTGCCCGCTGGCATGACGTTCGACGAGGCGCGCGAGCTGGTGCGCTCGGGCGAGGCCGCCGGCACCGTCGCGAGCAGATTCGTCAGCGGACTGACGCTCGAAGAAAAGCTCTGGTGCCTCGACGGCGACGAGGAGTTCTGGCCCGGGCTCATGCGACTGGCCGGTGGCCCGCAGCCGCGTGTCGCCGGCGACGGCTACGGCCGCTCACCCTGGCTCGCCGCGCAGCTGCCTGAACGAGGCTTCCCCGGCATCGCGTTCTCCGATGGGCCGCGCGGCGTCGTCGTCGGACCGAGCACTGCTTCCCCGTCTCGATGGCGCGCGGCGCCACGTGGGATCCGGAGCTGGAGGAGCGCATCGGTGACGCGATCGGCCGCGAGCTCGCGCGCGCGGCGCGACCCTCTTCGGTGGCGTGAACGTGAACCTCCTCCGTCATCCCGGCATGGGGCCGCGCGCAGGAGACCTACGGCGAGGATCCGCATGCACGTCGGCGAGATGGGCGCCGCGCTCGCGCGCGGCGTGCAACGCCACGCGATGGCGTGCGTCAAGCACTTCGCACTCAACTCGATCGAGAACGCGCGCTTCAAGGTCGATGTGCGCGGCCGATGAGCGCGCGCTGCACGAGGTCTACCTCCCGCACTTCCGCCGCGTCGTCGGGAGGGCGTCGCGTGCGTGATGTCCGCCTACAACTCCGTCAATGGCGAGTGGTGCGGCCAGAACCGCACGCTCCTTACGGAGATACTGCGCGAGGAGTGGGGCTTTGAGGGCTTCGTGATCTCCGACTGGCTCTTCGGCCTGCGCGACCCGTCCGTCGGTGCGGGCAGGCCTCGACCTCGAGATGCCGTTCCGCCAGCAGCGCATGCAGCACCTGCCCGGCGCGATCGCCGACGGGCGTCTCGCCGAAGCCGACGTCGACCCTCTCGTCGAGCGCCTCGTCGCGACGCTCCTGCGGTTCGATGATGTGCTCTCGCAGCCCGCGCCGATCCATCGGTCGCAGCCTCGCGATCGCCCACCGCGCGCTAGCCTACGAGGCGGCGGTGAAGTCGATCGTCCTGTTGAAGAACGACCTCGATGGCGCGCCGTTGTTGCCGCTCGCGCCGGCCGGCCTGCGTCGCGTCGCCGTGCTCGGCCGCCTCGCCGCGACGCCGAACCTCGGCGATCGCGGCTCGAGCAACGTCGATTCCCCCGTCTGCCGTCACGCCGCTCGACGGGCTTCGCGATGCGCTGCCCGATGCCGAGGTCATCTTCGCCGACGGCTCCGATCTCGACGCGGCGTCTCGCGCGGCGCGCAATGCCGACGCCGTCGTCGTCGTCGTCGGCTGCACCTACGCGGACGAGGGCGAGTTCATCGGCGCCCAGCCCGAGCTACTCATGGCGACGGCGCCGCCGCGCCCCGAGCGCCCACCCGACACCAACCGGCCGCCGCGCGAAGCCGCGAGCCGCGCCACGGCGCGATCAGCAGGCCGGTTTCGCGCCCGGCGGCGACCGCCGCTCGCTCGATCTCTCCGCGACCGGACCAGGCGTTGATCCGCGCCGCAACGGCGGCGAACCCCGCGACCGTCGTCGTGCTCATGGGCGGCAGCGCGATCCTGGTCGAAGAGTGGCACGAGCGCGCAGGCGCGATCCTCATGCTCTGGTACCCCGGTATGGAGGGCGGCCGCGCGCTGGCCGACATTCTGCTGGGCCGCGCGAGCCCGTCGCGGACGCCTGCCGTTCGCGATCCCGCGCGATCCTTCGCACCTGCCGCACTTCGACCCCGACGCGAAGGAGATCACCTACGACCTCTTCCACGGCCAGTGGCTCCTGGACCGCGACGGGCACGATGCGCGGTACCCGTTCGGCTTTGGCCTCAGCTACGGCGAACCCGCCTCAATCCGTGACCTGAGCGCGGTGCCCGAGTCGGCGAGATCCGCGTGTCCGCGCGGATTGAAAACGGAGGAGACGGCGACGTCACGGAGGTGATCCAGGTGTACGCCGGCGCGCGTGGTTCCGATCTCGAGCGGCCGCCCTGGCGCTTGGCGGCGTTCGCGCGCATGGACGTGCCTGCGCATTCGTCCGTGCCCCTTCGGCTCGCGATCCCGTACGAGCGCCTCGCCGTCCGTATCGACGGCGGCTGGCGGCTCGAGGGCGGCACCTACGACCTCGCCGTCGGTCGCCACGCGCGCGACCCGGAGGCGAACGTCGTGCAGGTCGCCCTGGCGGAGCAGATGTTTGCCGCTGACGCCGCGCGCCCGTCACACCACCGGGAGACTCGGCCGTCGAGTCGGGTTTAGTGGCGTCGACGCGTGGATGAACGGAACGGGGAGGGTAAGATCGGCATCGTGACCGAACAGACGCTCGCCAACCGCCATATCCTCATCACCGGCGGCGGCACTGGAATAGGCTTCGCCTGCGCGACGCGTCTCCGGAACGACGGCGCCGTCGTGACGCTGATGGGGCGCCGCCGCGACAAGCTCGAGGAGGCGAAGGCTGCGCTCGAGGCCGCCTCCGGCCCCGATGTCCGCATCGCTGCCGGCGACGTTGCGAACGAAGACGATGTCATCGCCGCGGTGAACACCGCCATCGACGCAGGCGGCGCCCTGTACGGCTGCGTCGCCGCAGCAGGAACGGGCACCTTCGGGCCGCTCCTGGATACGACGCGGGAACAGTGGGATGCCGTGCTCAACACGAACCTCACTGGCGCCATGCTGACCCTCAAGCACGCTGGCCGCGCGATGGTCGCCGGCGGCGGATCGATGGTCGCGATCTCGTCGATCGCAGGCATCCTCACGCACCGCTGGATGACGCCGTACTGCGTCTCGAAGGCCGCGATCGAGATGCTCGTCCGCAACGCCGCCGACGAGCTTGGAGGCGCGGGTGTGCGCGTGAACGCCGTGCGCCCGGGCCTCGTGCCCACCGACCTGGCGGCCGGGCTGGTGAACAACCCGCAGTCGAATGCCGACTACCTGGACCAGATGCCGCTGCGCCGCCTCGGTACCACCGACGACATCGCCGGCCTGGTCCACTTCCTCATCGGCCCTGAGTCGTCGTGGATCACGGGCCAGGTGATCTCCTGCGACGGCGGCCACACGATCCGCCGCGGCCCGGACCTCGATCCTCTCGCGCAGATGGTGTTCAAGGCCACGCAGCAGCAGCCATGGCCGAAGCCCCCAGCCGCGTGAGCGGCGATGGTGACATCGCGCCGCCGCCTGGCGGTGGCGGGGCGTGGCCCGGCATCGCCTTCGCCGTGCTCTCCATCGTAGCCGCCGCGATGATGCTAGGCGGCATCCCGGACCCGGAGGACGGCGACCAGACGATCGTGGACTATTACGGCGCGACCGCGACGCACTTCATCGCGATCGCCGGCTATGTGGTGCTCGTGGTGGCGGCCATGTTCTTCATCTGGTTCCTCCTCGACCTGCACGATCTCCTCGCCGATGCCGAGGGCGGCCGCGCGATCGGCACGCGCTTCGCCTTCGTCAGCGGCCTCATCTTTGCCGTCATGCTGATCGCGGCGGGCGGCGTGCTCACCGCGATCCCCGGCGCGATCGAGGTCGGCGGCGCACCGAGCACGCTCGATCCCGACTGGATGCGAGTGATGCCGCAACTCGGTTTCGGCCTGCTGCGGGTCGCTGCCGGGCCCATGGCCGCCGCCTGTATCTTCACGACGTCGGTGCTCTCGCTTCGGACGGGCGTCCTACCCCGCGGCACGGCGTGGGCCGGCTTCGTGCTCGGCGTCATCGAGCTGATCGTGCTCACGCCCGTGCCCATGCTCGGAATCCCGATCTGGGTCGCGATCATCTCCGTTGCTTTGTTGAGGCGGAGGTCTCAGGCAGCGGGCGTAACATCCGCCTGAACACTCGCTCGCGAAGTGTGTTGCGCGCATGTCTCGGCCTCGCGCGGCGTTGCTGCTACGATGTGCCCCATGGCGCAGGATCTCGAATTCGAGCCGCTGAAGATCTCGCAGTACTGGCAGTCGGTCCAGAATGATCTCCTGCGCATCGTCGACCTCGTGCCGGACGAAAAGCTCAACTGGACGCCGAAGCCCGAGCTGTGGAACTCGCGCGGCATCCTCATCCACGCATCCGACGCGCGCGATTCGTGGCTCACGCGCGACGTCCAGGACGGCAACCCCTATCCGAACATCTGGACAACGGCGAAGACGAAGGAAGATCTGAAGCGCGAGCTGACGCGGACGTTCGCGCGTCTCGAGCGATTTCTCGTCGAATCGCCCGCAGCTCGAGAAGACGTACACGGATGACCGGGACAACGCGCTCACGTACAGCGGCCACTGGATCGCGTTTCACCTCCTCGAGCATGACATCCACCATCGCGCCGAGCTGCTGCAGCGGCTTGCGCTCATGGACATCGAACACGGCATAGACATCTAGGAACGTCCAGCGGTGAAGGCCTGGCACCAGCTGCTGGCGGAGGCGAGAAAGAGCGTCGGCCTTTCGCGCCGCGAGCTGGCCGAACGCGCGGGCGTGCCGCCGGAGACGATCCGCGCCTACGAGCGCGGACAGCGGCGCGCCACACGCGGCCGGTTGATCGCCCTTCTCGACGCGATCAACGTCGACCAGCGCAGTAGAAACGATGTCCTCGCGACGGCCGGCTTCGCGATCGAGACGGCGGGCGGCGGACGGCGAAGCGCGAGCCGCTACCTCTCGGTCGAGGAGGCGGTGGAGCAGGCGGAGTCGCGGCCGTGGCCGGCGTTCGTCGTGAACGAACTCGTCGAAGTCCTCGGCATGAACGACGCCGGCCGCCGGCTCTGGGGGCTGCCCGCGTCACGCTTCAGGCGCCCCGTCGAGCGCAACATCCTCACACTCGCGACCAACCGGCGCTTTGCGGCCCACTTCGTCAACTGGGAAGAAGCCGTCGGCGGACTGATCGCCCTCCTGAAGGCGAACTGGCACCGCGCTGAGTCGCTCGATGCGCCCAGCTCGTACTTCTCCGCGGTGCTGAAGCACGTGTACGCGGGGGACCGCCGCCTGGTGAAGCGATTCCGCGCGCTCTGGCAGGAGGTACCGCCGTACTTTCCGGAGCGCGTCGCCTGGACCTACTCCATCGTCTGGTCGCCAGCACCCGGTGAGGGCGAGATCCGTTTCCTCTGCCTGTCGAACTCCGCGAACGAGGACGACGCCTTCGATATCGACGACTGGGTGCCGGCCGACGCGAAGTCCTCTCGCAACCTCGAGCGCTGGCTGGCGAAGACAAGGAGCCCGCGCCGATAAGCCGGCGCGGGTTCCTGATCGCGTTATCGAGTGCCACCGCTCCGCGACGGGGCGAAGCCGAGGGTCATCCCATGCCGGCCTACGTCGCCTTGCGGCGGAACGCCGCACCGGCAATCAGCGCCACTCCGGCCAGTACGAGGAGCAGCGACAGAGCGTGCCGCGGCATTTGTGAGCCGCCGCTCGTGCCGGTTCCAGTGCTCGGCAGCGCCGCGGCACCCGCCACCGATGAGCCCGGCGCGGCCGGTGCACCCTCGGCGGCGAGCACGCTGCTCTGGGCGGTCGAAGTGCCCGCGGCTGCCGTCCCCGCGACATGCGTCGCCGTCGAAGGCACGGACGTCGTCGAAGCGCCGCCAGAGGCGCTCGTGCGCGTTGCGCTCGCAACGGCGGTGCTGGGCGTCGTCGGCACAGGCGTGCTGGTGCTGCTCTCCGGAGAAGACGTGACGCTCACGGTGCTCGTCGACGTGGGCACAGGTGTGTTCGTGCCCTCCGCCGTTGACGTCGCCGTCGGTGATGCGGTCTCGCACGTCGGTGTCGCCACCGCGGACTGGGTCGCATGAGCCGTGACCGTTGCGTGCGCCGTGCGCGTGCTCTGCGCGGTCCGCGTGGTCTGGGGCGTGCGGGTGATCGCGCCTGCGGTGTGTGTCGCCTGCGTTGTCTGCGAGGGTTCGACTGTGTCATCGCAGGAGATGGCGGTGGCGGTTGACGTCGCCGTTACCGATGCGATCGTCGTCGGCGTGTCCGTTGCTTGCGATGTGGATGTCGCAGTGGGCGACGCCTCCGCCGGTGATGTGGCCGTCGCCGTCGGGGAGTTGGTCGCCGTTGGCGTCGGGCCCTCGGTGACCGTGATCGGCGCCGTGGCGCCGCTCGGGACGACGTCGATGGCAGCCGTCGCGCTCACGGAGTTGAAGTACGTGTCGGGCTGCGATGCGACGGTGACCATGAAGTGCAGGGTGCCGGTGCCTGCGCCGGGGATCAGGAAGCTGCCGCTCCAGGTAAGGACCTGCGATGCGATGGCAGGATCAGCCGTCGTGAGGCCGCTGCTCGATCCGTTCGTATAGCTGAAGCCGGCCGGGAGCGTGTCTACAATGCTTGTCACGGTGACAGGGTCGGCGTTCGGGTTTTCGATGCTGATCGTGTAGCCATCACTTCCGCCCGTGGCCGCGGTCGATGCGTCGGCGGTCTTCGACGCGACAAGCGGTTGGGTGCCCAGCGGCGAGAAGGTGGTGAAGTGGGAGAGCGTCGCGGACTGCCCGGCGCCGATGGTGCGGTCCCACTCGATCGCTGCGCCGTTGTCCTGCGACGTGGTGCAGTCGCACGTGTCCGGCAGGCTCGCCTTTGCGCCTATCTTCTCCCAGACGGTGTCGAAGAAACTTTCGAAGTAGTGGTCCGCGGGCGTGATTGGCGACCACACCTCAATGCGGCCGGGCGGCGCATTGTTGGCGTTCTGTGTGCAACCGATCGCCTTCGTTACCGGGTTGAGCACGCCGAACCCGACGTCGGTGCCGCCGAGATAGCAGTCACCGGCGCGGTAGATCAACGCGGACTGGCTCGCCTGCCCCGTGTTTTGAACGGTCACGTCCGTCCGGTACGACTCCGTGCCCGCCACGTACGTGTCAGTCTCCGTGATGCGAAGTCCCGTCGATCCGACGTCGGCGACCGTGGTCACCTTGAAGGGATCGCCGACGGTGCCGGCGCCGCTCACGGCCGACTGGCTGACCGGCGTGAATGGCGTGTACGTCCCGAGCGAGCCGGTGGCCGTGCCGTCATGGCTGGCGAAGTCGGGCGCGTACAGCGTTCCGCCGGTAACGACGAACGTGCCGCAGTCGCCCGGAATCGCCGCCGGCGGAAAGAGCTCCAGCGCTGAGTCGCCGGTGTGGGCGATCTGGCAGCTCAGGTCATTCCCGATGTAGACATGCGTCAGCGGCCCAGCGCTCGAGATGTCGGCGTTGGGCACCGCCGCCGTCGCGACGCCCGCGTCGTGCCAGCTCAGCGAGAGCGCGAGCCCCAGCGTGAGCGAAACAATGCCGAATGCGGCGAAGAACCATCGATGGGACATATGCCATCTCCCTGGCTGCGTATCGCAGGAACCCGTGTCGTTCGTTTCAGGCAACCGGCCGGCGGCAATGACCCGCGGGGTCTCGTGCGCGGCCAGAAGCATCGTGCGCGGCGCGGGCCGGTTACGTCAATAGCCACCGCGTCCAACCGGGCGGCGAAGTTGTCAAGTTTCGGCTACGTTTGATCACACAAATAGTCGTTGCCGCGACCTGTCGCGGCGCGACGAGGTGTGATCGGCACGGACTAGCTTGCTCCCCTATCCCGGCATACGCGATCGGTGCGACGCTGTCAGTGCTCGAATCGGCGGACGAGGGATCGCAAACAATCCGGGCGGTGCCGGCTCCCGCGGCGCCGCCGGTTTCGGGCACGGAGCATCTGAAAAATATGAGTGCGCTGCTGCCCCTCGCCAACATCACGTTCTGGAACGTCGTTGCGTGGATAGTTTTCGCGGGCATCGGCGTGCTCGCGATCTGGCTGTTCGTCTACATCGCGTCTACGCGCCCTGCGCCAGGGCGCCGATCAGGCCGCTATCCGGCGCATCGTCGGTTGAGTCCAACGCATGGCCGTGGTGGGCGCAGACACTCATGGTCGCCGGCATTGCCGGAGCGATCGCGGGTGTTGGCGCGCTCGTGATGCGGCGATCGCGAGGCGATCGCGCCGGCTAACCGCGTGCGCACGTCCGCGCGGGCGGCGCCTTCGGATGCCGGGTTCGTGGTGGAATCTCGCACGGGAGCGTAGCCACGACGCCGCGGCGTCAGGTCCCGAGCGCGTTGCGCCGTGTCCCACCGCCCCGCAGCGCCGGCGCTTTCCCGGCGCAGTCGTAGATCGCCCCGCGGTACGTCGCCGGCAACGTCCGGTCCGTCACGGGCTGCACGAGCGCTGCACCGCCGCGAGCACGGCGCTCGGGCCGGAAGCCTGCAGCCCGCCGCCTCCGCCGAAGCGCGGCCCGCCGCCGCCGAATCCGCCACGACGCCCGGGGCCCCCACCGCCCCCGCCGGATACCTCGACGTAGCGCACGTCACCGGCGGCGACCAGGTCTGAGAATCCGCTCACGGAGATCGTGTCGTCGCGCCCCAGGAAGCCGCCGAGCGACATGACCGAGAGGTCGTACTGCGCGATCAGCCGGGACGCGGATTGCGAGTTCGGCACCACGAGCTGCCATGTCGTGCCATCTGCCTTCGCGCTCAGCCACGAAGCCAGCGAGTCGGTGCCGTCGTCGAACGCGGCCGAGCCGAACGTCCGCCCGGACGCGCCCTGCTGCGGGCCCGCCTGCGGCAGCGTCGCGTTCAACGACGGGTTCGCCGCAGCGCTCACCGACCACGCCGCCGGAAGCAGCAGCAGCCCACCGATGACGGCCGCCAGGCCGGCGAGCACCGTCCGCCCGCGCGCCGCCGCGACCCCGACGACGGCAACGCCACCCAGCACCGTCAGGAGCATCACCGGCTGCATCCACCCGTAGAAGTCGGGCGTGCGATCGGCGATCTTCAGCTCCACCCACACCGAGCCCATCACCAGCGCCCCGAGCACCGCGAGCCATCGCCGGTCACGCCGCACCGCATCCGCAAAGGCGACGGCGCCGATGCCTACGAGCGCGGCCACGGCGGGTGCCATCGCCGACGTGTAGTAGCTATGGAAGATGCCCTCCGCGTACGAGAACACGCCGCTGTACAGCGCGGTCCACCCCAGGAAGAGCACCACGGCTGCTCTTCGGGCCGGATCGCGCCGCCAGTGCCACAGCGCGACGGCGCCGGCGCCCACGGCAAACGCGAGCACCCAGCCGATCTGGCCGCCGTTCGCGTCGTCGAACATCCGCAGCCAGCCGGACTGGCCGCCGATGATTCCGCCCGGGCCCGCGAAGCCTCCCGCCGCACCGGGACCTGGTGCGCCGCCTCGCGGCCCACCGCCGCCACCGCCACCACCCTGGTTGTCGCCATCGACGCGGCTGAACCCGTTGTAGCCCAGCGCGAGGTCCAGCTCGCTGTTGTTCGTGCTGCCGCCCACGTAGGGGCGCTGGCTCGCGGGCCACGCGTCCACGATCGCCATCCACGATCCGGACACGACGAGCGTCACGGCGCCGAGCACTGCCAGCCGCAACAGCAGGCCGCGCGCCGCCTCCGACGAGAACGTGCGCGTCGCGACAATGAGCGCGAGCGCGAACGCCGGCCCCGGGATCCACGCCGCCAGCATCTTCGTGTTGAACGCCACGCCGACGAGCGCGCCCGCCAGCGCGCACCACGCCCACCACCGTCGGCTGTCGATCGACTGAAGCGTCGCGCCGGCCGCGCCGACGAGCAGCAGCACCATGAACGGTTCAGGCAGGTTGAGCCGGTTCACCGCCACCGAGATCGGCGTCAGCGCCAGCGTCGCGCCCGCGATCGTCGCCGCGGCCGCGCCGAAGTATCGACGCACGATGAGCCACAAGAGCCCGACGCTCGCGGCGCCCGCGACGGCGCTCGGCAGCAGGATTGACCATGTCGAGTAGCCGAAGATGCGCGCCGAGAGCGCGCCGACCCACAGGAACGCCGGTGGCTTGTCAACCGTGATGAACCCGCCCGGGTCGAAGGCGCCGAAGAAGAAGTTGCTCCAGGATGAGGTCATCGAGCGGACGGCGGCCGCGTAGTACGTGTTGCCGTAGCCCGCGACCGACAGGGACCAGCTGTTCAGCGCGAACGACACCCCGACAACGGCCACCAGCGGCAGCCACTGGAGCCAGCGGTGATGCGCCAGCGCCGCGAAGTCAAGCGTCGCCTCGCGGTGGGGCGCCTCCGCGGCGGGCAAGGGCAGGTGGAGATCCTGTGCGATCGCTCGGCTCCTCGTCGTGTCAGCCGTCACGGGCGGGGCGGTGCCCACGGCTCAAGCCGCGGCCCGCCACCATCATGTCCACAGTATCGGGCGTGGATCGACGGTGAACTCCTACGGAGCTGTTACGAAGCGGCGACGTCCTGGGCTGCGTCCAATCTGGAGCCCGGGACCGTCAGCGCTGGACTTCCCACATGAGCAGATAGGGCGCGCCGAGGAAGGCCTGCCTGGTTGCCTCCGGATAGGCCGCGAATGTCGGGAAAGCGGGGCAGCATTTCCTCTGTGACCGGCGGCTCCGCGCATCGCACGATGCGCAGCCCGCTCTCGATGAACGCCGTGACGTACTCGCTCGCCTGGTGAACGATGTTCTCGACGTAGGGGACGCCGCGTGCGCCGTCGGGCGCCGGGAACGCCGCGACGCCGCCCGTCATCGCCACGAACGGGTGCATGTCCGACAGGATCGCCCGGCCGCCGGGGCGGAGCACGCGCGCGAACTCCCGTACCACCGGTCGCAAGTCGGCCACGTGCGTCAGCGCCAGCGCGCACGTCACCAGGTCGACGCTTGCATCCTCGAGCGGCAGCGCATCGAGCTGGCCGATACGGAAGTCGGCGCCGGGCACTTTCGCCCGCGCGACGTCGAGCATCGCCGGCGTCGCATCGACCGCGATGACGTCGTACCCGCGCGCGGCCAGGATCGCCGCGTGCCGTCCGGTCCCGCACGCCGCGTCGAGCGCGACTCCCGGCTGCAGCTCATCGAGCCACGCCTCCACGATCGGCTGCTCGCGCTCGATCGCCGGATTCGGGCCGTCGTAGTTCGGCGCCCAGTGCGTGTACCCGTCGCCGACGTCGTACTCCGTCACCGCGAACTCGAGCGACTGCGGAAACTCGTCGAGCTTCTCGACGATGTGCCGCACGTCGTCCATCCGCTGCTTCGCCGCTGCCGTGTTCGTGATCAGGTGGCGGACCATCGCCAGCCCCTCGATCGCGACGAAGTACTCGCCCGCCCGGAACGAATCGACCCGTTTCGCCATGTCGGTCAGCCTACGCGCGTCACACCGGCGTCGCAAGCGTCGTGGTGCGGCGAGACTATGCCGCCGTCATGCCGATGTTGAACGCCGCCGTGTATCCGCTGCCCGATGGTTGCACATCGAGCACGAGCTGCTCGCCGCCGCCATTGTAGATGCCGTCCTGGGTGTTTTGAGTCCGGCCGGAGGACCCTTTCGAGTAAGCACCGCCGCTGTTGTGCACGGTGTCGCTGAGCGCGTCATCGAAGAAGAACTGCGACGTGAACTCGGTGCCGGCGTTGCTGTCGGGCTCCGTCCGCACCTTGAAGTGGATGTGCGTCGCGCGGCCCTGGTACCAGCCCGGATAGATCGTCGTGAACTGTACCTGCCCGCTGGCGTCGGTCGTCTGGTAGCCGCGCAGCCACTTCTGCCCCTTGGTGTCGAACGACGGATCGCTGACGTCGGAATACACGCCGGTGGCATCGCAGTGCCACACGTCGACGGCCGCGCCCTGCAAGGGCGTGCAGGCGCCGCCAGAGCCCACCTGGGTCACGACCATCGTCAGCGCGAGCGGCGCGCCATCCTTGACGCTGTTGCTTGAGGGATCGCTGCGGATGTCGGAGCGCAGCAGCTTCTCGTCGACGAAGTACGGCCCCTCCGTCAGCGCGGGTGTGACGACGCACGACACCGGTAACGCTCCCGATGCCTGCGTGGCAGCCGACGTCGCCGCCGCCTGCGGCGAAGCGCCGGACGTTGCGGCCGTCGTCGATGTCGCCGCCGGCTTGTCGTCGTCCGAGCAGCCGACAATCAACGCGAGTCCGGCGACGCTGGCACCCCCCATCAGTCCCAGCATCTCGCGCCGCGTCAGCACGCGTCCGATCGTCACATCATCGTTGTCCACGGGGTTGGTCCTTTCGCTGGTCTTCAATCTGAGGTTTGTGTGCGATGCCTCTGCATCGCCGCGTCGCCCGCTCCGACCAATGTTGTGGCAGGCGCCGCTCCGCTGTGCTCCATCGTATCTCTCGAGAGACGGCGCGGCGGCGCGGCCGGAATCAAGTTCCAGCCGCGCGCCGCTGTACCGCTACGCGCCGGGCGTCGATGAGGGCTGGG
Source organism: uncultured Chloroflexia bacterium (assembly GCA_963736015.1). Lineage (GTDB taxonomy): Bacteria > Chloroflexota > Dehalococcoidia > DSTF01 > JACRBR01 > CAVTNG01. The sequence continues at coordinate 218,312 of CAVTNG010000012.1, forward strand.
GCGAGGCCCCATCGCCGTCCATCGGCGGCGGTCCGAACCCCTGGCCGTGGTCGCCGTGCGGCGGGCCGTTGCGGTCGATCATCGCATCCAGGTTCGCCGTCTTGTCGGCGAGACGCTGGTCCGCCTCGGCCTGCGTCAGCGTCCCCGCCGCCACCTGCGCATCGAGCCGGGACTTGGCCTGGCTCGTCAGGTAGCTCTTCAGGTCATCGCGGCTCTTCCCGTGTGCCGCCGCCACCGTCGCGAGCGTGGCGCCGTCGGCCTCCAGCTCCGTGTGGAGCTGATCCGCCGTGATACCCAGGAACGAGGCCAACGCATCGGGATTGCCGACCCCGAAGCCCGGCCCGCCCGGACCGTGACCGCCGCGGCCGCCGCCGAGGAGCTGACCGTCGTCCGCGGTTGCGAGCCGCTGCTTCATCGCGTCGGCCTGCTCCTGCGTGATCTCGCCGCTCGCCACGCGCGCGTCGATTTCATCGGTCGATGCGTCGCGCGCGGCCTGCCGCACCGTGTCGACCGGCAGACCGAGCTTGCCGGCCAGGCGCTCCAGGAACGTCGTACCCGTGACGGGCGTGCTCGTGCCGGTCTGCGCCGAGACCGCTCCGATGCCGGCGACCGCCACGAGCGCCATTCCTGCGGCCGCGGCGATCCACCACTTCTGTAATCGTTTCATGTCCTTCTCCTTGCGAACTTGTTCTCGTCTTCGATGGCGTCTGGCTGACGGCTCACATAACTGACTCCCTTGCTGCTCCAGGCGCGGTGTGACTGCGGGCATCGTCGGTGCCGGCGCCTGAAACGAGCCTGAGCCGGTGCTAAGAGGCGATTAAGAACCTGCGATGCGGCGGCGCGATAAGCCGGCAGGACCGGCGTACTCCATCGCGCGGCTTATTGATGGGCGGGCGATCGCGGCCGGTCGTCATTCTTATCGCCCTCTTAGGCGAGCCTCAGCCGTGGTTTAGGGCGCCGCGCGAACCTGCTCCCTGACAACATGGAGACGAAAGGCGGAGAGATGGCCACGACATCGAAGAAGAACCAGGGCAGATACCGAACGATGCGATCGGCGGTGCTCACGGCGAGTATTCTCAGTGTGCTCCCGCTCATCGCCGTCATGAAGAGCGGCGCCATCGACGGCGCTGGCAGCGCCGAAAGTGTCGTAGCAGCATCCGCTCCGGCGACGACGGCATCGACGTCCGGGGTGATTGCGGCATCATCCGCCGGTGGTCAGACTTCGAGTACGGCGCCCACGCCCGCGGCGACGCAGACGACAGCCTCCAGCAGCAGCGCATCGAGCAGCAATACAACGTCATCGCAGACGACCTACACCCGGACGAAGGCCTCATGAACGACGCTGAAGAGCTCCTCGAAGGCGAGCAGATCCCGCTCGCGTGGATCATCGCCCCGATCGGCGCGCTTGGCGTCGTCGCCGGCCTGCTCTGGGCGACGGCCGACTCGCGGACGATCTGGTACATCATCCGCTCGACCGGCACGGTCGCCTACGTGCTGCTCGGAGCTTCGGTCGCGCTCGGCCTCCTGATCAGCACCCGCGCGACGGCTCCCGGCCACGCCCGTGTCGATCTCTACGAGCTCCACACCTTCACGTCGCTCCTGGCCGTCGCGTTCGGCGTCACGCACGCGCTCTCGTTGCTTTTCGACAATTTCGTGACGTTCTCGGCGACGCAGATCGTTGTCCCGTTCACGTCCGATTACCGAACGTTCCCCGTCGGCCTCGGCACGATCGGCCTGTACCTGGCCGCCCTCGTGTACGGGAGCTTCTGGGCGCGCCGCTACATCGGCTACGCGCGCTGGCGGATGTTCCACTACACGACCTTCGCCGCCTTCGTGCTCCTCACCCTGCACGCCGTCTTCTCCGGCACCGATGCCCACACGCCGTGGATGATGCTCATCCTCGGCGGCACGAGCGCCGTCGTCGCCGCGCTCACGGCCTGGCGCGTCATCCGCCCCACGAGGCGCATGGCGCGCGCCGCCTGACGATGGGCGAGGAGCGGGCCGATCCCGGTACCCGTGCGCAGGCGCTCACTACACGCGACCTCCGCGCGATGAACACCGACATTCATCTCGTTGCGTGCGGGCCTGCTGCGGCGCACAGGCTGGACCGCGCCGAGGCCTGGCTGCACGCGTTCGAGACGCGATTCAGCCGCTTTCGCGAGACAAGCGAAGTCTCGCGCCTCAACGACGTCGGCCGGGTCGCCGTTTCGCGCGTCACCTGCGCTGGTGCACCTCGTCGATCTCGCAATCAGGTTCGGCCGCCGCACCGATGGCCTGTTCGACCCACGTTATTGCGCGACCTCGAGCGCGCCGGCTACGACCGCTCGTTCGAGCTGGTGCCCCTGACCTCGCGCGCTGCCGCGCGGCTCCCGACCGAGGCGACCTGGAGAGACGTCGCCGTCGACCACAGCACGCGCACGATCGGGCTTCCCGCCGGCGCCGGCATCGATCTCGGCGGCATCGGGAAGGGTTACGCCGTCGACCGCGTGGCCGGCATGCTCGGTACGCCATGCCTGGTGAACTGTGGCGGCGATGTCTTCGCGGCCGGGCACCCGCCCGGCGAGCAGTCCTGGCTTGTCGGCGTGAGCGACCCCTTCGACCAGGAGCGCGACCTGATGGTCCTGCGCCTCGCCGATCGTGCCGTCGCCACGTCGAGCACCATGAACCGGCGCTGGAGCGCGGCGGGCGGCGCGACGATGCACCACCTCATCGACCCGCGCACTCATGCGCCGTCCGAGAGCGACGCCGTGCAGGTCACCGTCGTCGCGCCGACCGCTGTCGAGGCCGACGTGATGGCGAAGGTCGCGCTCCTGCTCGGCGCCGAGGACGGCGTCCGATACCTCAACGCGCAGCCCGGGATTGAGGGCCTGGCCGTGCGCCGCGACCGTGCGTCGTTTCAGAGCGAGAACTTCGGCCGTTACTGGGAGGGCTAACTCACCGTTTCCGCGGGCGTGTTCTTGGCCATTGGCACTGGCTCGATCGCGAACGCCGCAATCGTCCCGCCGCCCGGCGCCGGCTCCACCCACACCCGCCCCGCGTGCGCATCGATGATCTGCTTCACGATCGCGAGGCCCAGCCCGGAGCCCGGCGTGCCCCGCGCCGACTCGGCGCGATAGAAGCGGTCGAAGACGTGCGCCCGGTCCTCCGGCGCGATGCCCGGGCCATGGTCACGCACCTTGAACGCGCCGTCCGCTACCGTGATCTCGATCGGTGAACCTGTCGCGTTCCACTTCGCCGCGTTTTCGACGAGGTTCCCGGCCGCGCGTTCCAGGAGGTCGTAGTTTCCGACGACGAGCGTCGGCTCGGCATGCACCTCAATCGACTGCCCGGTGCGCCGCGTGGCGCGCTCGGCGACCGACCCCGCCAGCAGGTCCAGCCGCACATCCTCGAACGATGCCGCGTCCGGCCGCCGCTCCGACGCCAGGTCCACCAGCTCGCGCACGATCTTCGTCAGTTCATCCAGTTCTGTCCGGACATCGCGCAGCGTCTCCTGCCGCTCGTCCTCCGACAGCCCATCGTTGCGCATGAGGAACTCGATGTTCGTGCGCACGCTCGTCAGTGGCGTCCGCAGCTCATGGCTGGCGTCGGCGACGAGCTGGCGCTGCTGCATGCGCGACTCATGCAGGGCGGCCAGCATCTCGTTGAAGCTCATCGCCAGCCGCCCTATCTCGTCCTTGCGGTTCACCTCGATCGCCGTATCGAACTCCTGCGTCGCCGCGACGTGCTCCGCCGCGACCGTCAGCTTCGAAACCGGCCGCAGCGTCCGCTGGGCGACGAGCAGCCCGGCGACCGCCGCGACGACCATCCCCGCGGCGCTTACGCCGAACAGGATCCGTCGCAGCCCTGACAGCGACGCGTCAACCTCGTCCAGGGACCGGGCGATCTGCACCGCCTCGCCGTTGTCGCCCGGATTTGTGACGACGCGCAGGTGCACGCCGTCGTCCGTCGTGGCGTCGTGCAGGAAGCCGCTCCGATCGCCCTTCGCGACGGCGATGTCGCTGTCGCCGACCGGGATCTGGATCGCCTGGCCGGAGGGCGCGCGCACGACGTCGCCGCTCGTGTTGATCACCTGGAAGAACGTGTCCGTATTGCCGAAGGGGTCATCGCCGTCCGCTCCCGGACCACCCCCGCGGTCACCGCCGGGCCCCGGCCGGTTCGGCAGGCCCGGCGCGCTACCGACGGCCTCCGAGCGCACCTGCAGGGTGTTGTCGATCTGCGTCCGCAGCCGGTCCTTCGTCGCGAAGTACGCGACGAGCGATACGGCGATCACCGTCCCGCCGACGAGCAGCGAAGTGAGCAGCGCCAGTTGCGCGCGCAGGCTCATGGCGCGCGCGCGACGTAGCCGACGCCGCGGACGGTGTGGATCAGCCGCGGAAGCCCGTCGATCTCGGTCTTCCGCCGCAGATAGCCGATGTACACGTCGAGCGAGTTGGATGTTGCGCCGAAGTCGTAGCCCCACACCCGCTCGAAGATGAGGTCGCGCGTCAGCACCTGGTTCGGGTTCCGGAGGAACAGCTCCAGCAGCTGGTACTCCGTGCGCGTGAGGTCGATGCCCTGCCCTGCCCGGGTCACCTCGCGCGACCCCGGATCGAGTTGCAGGTCACCGAGTGCGAGCCGCCCGTCCCCGTCCGGCGCCGCGCGCCGCATCAGCGCCCGCAGCCGCGCCAGCAGCTCCTCCAGGTCGAACGGCTTCACCAGGTAGTCGTCCGCCCCTGCGTCGAGGCCGGCGACGCGGTCGCCCAGGCTGTGCCGCGCCGTTAGCACCAGGATCGGCACGCGGTTGCCTTCGGCGCGCAGGCGGCGGCAGACGGATAGCCCGTCCAGCTTCGGCATCGACACGTCCAGCACCATGGCGTCCGGCTGTCGCGCCGAGACGGCCGTCAGCGCGGCCTCGCCGTCGGATGCGAATCGACGTCGTACCCCTCGCGCCGAAGCGCGCGGTGCAGCGACTCGGCGATGCCTGGATCGTCATCGACGACGAGGATGCGCATCGGCTTCAGCATAACAACGGATGCGACACCCACCGGCGCGCGTGGCCGGAGGGCGCCCGCTGGGCGCGTGTCCACGTCCGCACCGTAACGTCTGTATCTAAGAGGTTGCTGAGAACCCGCGCCTCGCATGACGCCATCGCGCAGGACTTAGTCAATTCTTAGACACGAGGGCACCGTCGGCGCGGTGCTCTCGTGTCTACCCCGCTGAAAGCGGAGAATATTCCCGCGGCGGCCAGGCGGATACGTCCGCGCGAGCCTACTTGCAGTTGGCGGAGTTCAGGACTTGCGATCCGGCCGTCACGACGCCGGCGACGTCCGGTTGCAGCGTCGCGAGCGTGTCAGGGATGGACTGATCGCCCGAGATGTTGGAGACCGATGTCTTGAGCTTGTCGACCGACTGCTGAAGCGCATCGACGCGGGCCGTCCGCACATCCTGGACGCCGCTGCGGACCTGCCCCAGTGCATCGCCGACCTGCGCGACGGCCGTCTTGGCGCCGTTGATCGTCGATGTCGCGTTGAGGTTCGTCAGCGCACCTACCGACGTCTGGAGCGCGTAGATGTCGTTGCAGAGCGCGCCGGTTGCCTGGGTTGGTGACTGCGTCTTCTCGTCGTCGCTGCAGGCTACCGAGGAAGCGACCAGTGCGGCCGTCACGGCGATGCCCGCCACGCACGAGATAATCTTCTTTGTCATCATCGAGTCCTTTCGATCATGCCGCTTGTCGGCGCTCCGCTACTGGCGGGCCATCGCGACGCGCAGCCGCTCTTCCGGCGTGATCAGGTGGTCGAGGTCCTCGGCCGCCTCGTCGATGTCGATCTGAACCCAGCGCACGCGGCCCGTGAACTTGCTGTCCTTCGGACCATAGTCGTCGCTCACAGGCGTGCCACCGTCGCTGCCGACATCTGTCGTCTCGTCCGCCGGAGAAGATCATCGGGCTCGTCGCCGCAAAGCCGGCCCTCGCCGACCTTCTTGCCGTCGACGTAGAGCGTGACGTTGCCGCCCTTGGCCAGTCCGCCGCCGTCGTAGGCAAACTCCATGCGCAGCTGATGCTCGCCGGTGGGTACCGGCGTGTCGCCGTATATCTTGAACCGCTGCATCCCGAAGAGGTTGTAGCAGTAGGCCGGCTTGCCGTCCTTGCAGTAGAGGGTGAAACCGCCGAACGCCCCGCCCTGCGCGAGTATCACGCCGTTGGCTCCGCCTTCCGGTACGACGATGTCGGCGGTGATCGCATGTGACTTATTCTTGATCGTCACCACGCAGTTCTCGGGCAGTCTGCCCATGCCGGCGAACAGGACCTGCGACTTGCCCTTGATCAGGGTTGGCCGTCCCGCCATGTCGGAGTTGAAGCGCTCGACGCGCCGATCATCGAGCGGCAGCACGTCGTATTTCACCGCCTCTATGAGGAACAAACGCTGCAGGTGCTGAAGCTTGTCGGGTTGCTGCTTCGAGAGGTCGTGCGCCTGCGTCCAGTCGTCGGGCGCGTACAGCTCCCACACGTCGTCGTCGTAGGCCGGTAACGATGAGGCCATCACCCATGGCGTGCTGTGTCGTGTGACGGCGGTCCATCCCTGGTGGTAGATGCCGCGGTTCACGAACATCTCGAAGTACTGGGTCTCGCGGTGCTCGGGCGCCGCTGCGTTGTCGAAGGATGGCAACATACTGCGGCCCTGCAATGGCATCTGCTGCACGCCATGGACGAACGTCGGTTCGGGCAGGCTGGCAGCATCCAGCACCGTCGGGGCCACATCGATGACGTGGCTGAACTGTGAGCGAAGCTCACCCTTGGCCTTGATGCCGTTCGGCCAGTGCACGATCGTTCCGTTGCGCGTGCCGCCCCAGTGTGACGCGACCTGCTTTGTCCACTGGTAGGGCGTATCCATCGCGTGTGCCCAGCCGACCGCGTAGTGGTTGTAGGCTGCGGGCGTACCGAACTCGGCCACGTGCGAGGCCATGAACTCGGGGGTTTCGAGCGCGGCCGCGCCGTTGAGGCTCAGCATCTCGTTGAAGGTGCCGTTGATCTGGCCCTCGGCGGACGCGCCGTTGTCGCCGATGATGTAGTACACCAGCGTGTTGTCGAGAACCTCGAGGTCCCCGAGCGCGTCAATCAGCCTGCCGATGTGGTGGTCGGTGTGCTCGAGAAAGCCGGCGTACACCTCCATTTGCCGCGCGAGTACCGGCTTCAGATCGTCGGGCATGCTGTCCCACGCGGGGATCTCGGCGGGCCGCGCCGTCAGCTCGCAGTCGGCGGGGATGACGCCGAGCTCCTTCTGGCGTGCGAACGTCTCCTCGCGGAGCGTGTCCCAGCCCTGGTCGAACTTCCCTTTGTACTTCGCCGACCACTCCGCCGGCACGTGGTGCGGCGCGTGCGTCGCCCCCGGCGCGAAGTAGACGAAGAAGGGCTTGTCCGCCATGAGCGCCTTCTGCTGGCGCACCCAGTCGATCGCCCGGTCCGTCATGTCCTCCGTGAAGTGATAGCCCTCTTCCGGCGTGCGGTCGGGCTCGACCGGCACGGTGTCCTGGTAGATGGCGGGCGCGTACTGGTTCGTCTCGCCGCCGATGAATCCGTAGAAGTGCTCGAAGCCGCCTCCACCGCTCGGCCAATTATCGAATGGCCCCATGGGGCTGGTCTGCCACACGGGCACCTCGTGGCACTTCCCGAACTGCGCCGTCGAGTACCCATTGAGCTTGAGTGTCTCGGCCAGTGGTGCCGTCGTGTTCGGACGCATGGAGCTGTAGCCGGGCGCAGACGTTGCGATCTCCGTGATGCCGCCCATTCCCACCGAGTGATGGTTGCGTCCGGACAGGAGCGCCGCCCGGGTCGGCGAACAAAGGGCCGTCGTGTGGAACCGGTTGTACTTGAGGCCGTGTGCGGCGAGCCGCTCGGCCACCGGCGTGCTGATCGGGCCGCCGAAGGCCGACGACGCACCAAACCCGCAGTCATCGATGAGGATGACGAGCACGTTGGGTGCACCGGCAGGTGGGCGCAGCGGCTCGATAGGCGGGAACTTCGTATCGGGGTCCTTCGCGTCGTACGTCGTGAGGCCGACGTGCTGGCGGTCCGGGATCGGCAGGACGCCGCGCTGGTGCCTGTCCGGCTGGTTCGCCATGTTGGATCTCCTGCTCGCTCGTACTTGGCGATGCGGCGAATTGCGTGTCTGGGGCTACGTGATGCCGATTCCGGTGCCGGACTCCCCAAAGGCGGGTGGCTGGCGGCTCAGCCTCGCCCGATCTGGTCGATGCAAATCGTGATGGCCAGGATCAGGGCGTCGTCCTCGCCCGGAGCGACTTCGACGCCGTAGGTGTCGCGCACGCGAAACCAGCGCTTCGAGACCTCGGCGATCTTCTTCCCGTCGCGTTCGATCTCGAACTCGTGGTCCACGATGTTACCCGTGGCGTTCAGATCGGCGCCGCCGGGCACGTCAATGGAGAAGCGGTCACGGATGCCGACCATCGCCTTCTTGACGCTGGCGACCGTTTCGCCGTTGCGCTCAATGTCCATCTTGTCCCGAACGCTCAGCTTCTTCTCCTGGATAGTGAGCAGCTCCCCGCCGTCCGGTCCCTCGAGCACGAGGGTCTCTCGCACCCGGAGCGCCTTTCCGTCGACCTTGAAGGCGCGCTCTCGGCCGCGCTCGATCCAGAAGTCGTCGCCAATCGAGAACATCTTCTCGCGCATCTGGTATTGGGTGGCGTCACCACCCGGGCCGAAGTCCTGCCGTTCCTCTCGCCGCTCTTCTCGTCGTCCTCGTCCCAGGACCATCGCCGCGCTCCTTCGCTAATCGCCGAGCTGTTCGGATCGGCTGCGTCATTCAATCCTAGTGCATATCGCCCTCAGCCGCGCGTCGGTACGGCGCTTCGGCTCACTGGCACCAGCGCGGCGCCTTGAGGACAATGCGCGCGGGAGCGGCCCCTGCAAGACATCGCCATCATCAGCGCCTTCGTCGCGGCCTACTCGCTGGTCTCCGCGCGCCTCGCGAAGACAGCGATCAGCGCGCCGATGCTCTTCGTCGGCTTCGGACTCCTGTTCGGCGGCGATGGCCTGGGCTACCTCAACCTCGACGTCGAGAACGAGACCGCCCGCCTGCTCGTCGAAGTCACGCTCGTGATGGTGCTCTTCAACGATGCCGCGCTTATCGACTGGTCCGTCCTGCGTCGCAACGCCGAGACTCCGGCACGCCTGCTCGGCATCGGCTTGCCACTCACGATTGGGCTCGGCGTCCTCTTCGCCCTTCTTCTCGAAGGCTCCCTCACCTTCTACGAAGCCTGCCTCATCGCCGCGATCCTCGCCCCGACCGATGCGGCACTCAGCCAGGCCGTGGTCCTCGATGAGCGCGTGCCCAACCGCATCCGGCAGGCGCTCAGTGTCGAGAGCGGCCTCAACGATGGCATCGTGACGCCGCTCGTCACCGTCTTCCTCGCGGCCGCGGCCGGTGAGGCTGCCCACGGCGGCTTCGAGGTCGGGTTTGCGTCGAAACAGATCGCCTACGGCACGGGCCTCGGCATCGGTCTTGGCGTCCTGTCGGCGATCGCCGCAAGGCGCGCTCTGCGCACGGGATGGATGTCGGAGGACTTCGCCCGCATCGGGATCGCCGCCATACCGATTCTCGCCTTCGCTCTCTCCGACCTGGTCGAAGGCAACGCCTTCATCGCCGCGTTCGTGGCGGGTATCGTTTCCGGCAATCTCTCTCGGGGCGACCACCAGCTCTACTTCGAGTTCTCAGAGCGCACATCGCAGCTCCTGATGATCGTGACCTTCGTCATCTTCGGTGCTGTCTTCGCGGGCGAGGCTGTACGCAGCCTCACGTGGGAGATCGCCCTCTACAGCGTCCTCAGCCTCGCGCTCATTCGGCCGCTGTCCGTGGCCATCGCGATGTTCCGATCGCGATTCCATACCTCGACGGTGTTGTTCATGGGCTGGTTCGGCCCGCGCGGCCTCGCGTCGATCGTCTTCGCCTTCATGGTGCTCGACGAGACCGCGCTTGCGCAGCACGAGCTCATCTTCAACGTCATCGCCTGGACCGTTCTGCTCAGCACTTTCGTGCACGGCCTCAGCGCGCAGTTGGGGGTACGCTGGTACGCGAACCGTGCACAGGAGATCACGGCAGGCCCCGACGCGCCCGAAGCCGTGCACGTCGCCGATCTGTCCGCCAGCCGCACGCGCGTCTTCGGCTCGCCCGACGCGGGCGCAGGCGCTGTGGCTCGTTGAACCGCCGCTTGAGCTTAGTCCGCCACCGCGGCCGGCGCGCCCGCGAGCTGTGCGAGCAGGTCCGGACGGTTGCTCGTAATGCCGTCGACGCCCAGCGCCGCCAGGCGCCGCATCTCGGCGAGGTCATCGACGGTCCACGTGAACAACTGCATCCCTCGTCGATGCGCGAGGTCCACCAGTCGGCGTGTGATCAACGGCGCGTAAATCGTCGCGCTCGTCCCGGGGAGAGGCCGGAGCGTGCGTTCCAGGCGCCGCGTCATCGTCATCCGCATCCCCGCGACGACGGCATTCACGACGGGCTTCAGCCACGGCCTCTGCGACGCCCCTCCGTAGTCCGGGGGATACGACCAGAAGCGCGGCAGCGCCGGCTCCATCTGCGCAACCTCCCCGAGGCACTCGAAGTGCAAGCAGCTCACGATGCACCAATCGAGCGCGCCATGGCGGCGCACCGCCTCGACCGTATCAGCCGCCAGCTCCGGTGATTTGATGTCGAGGTTGATCCGTGCGCGCCGACCGGCGGCCTCGAGCGCTTCATCGACCGTTGCGATGTCCGGCGATGCCGCCCGCAACTCCTCGAACGTCGATGTCGCCACGGGCTCCGTCGTCCCGTGCGCCACCGCGTCGTGCGACAGCGCGAGCACGCCGTCCCGCGTGCGCCGGACGTCCACCTCTATCATGTCGACGCCGTACTCGAGCGACCGCTCAATGCCCTGGATCGAGTTCTCAGGCGCAAGCGACCCACCGCCCCGGTGCGCGATCCGGATCAGGCTGCGCGCCGTCATCGCGACGGCACCGCTGATGACATCGATGCCGGCTCGCGATCCTCCAGGTGCCCGTCTTCGAGCCAGACGACGCGGTCCGCGAACGGCAGCACGCGATGGTCATGGCTCACCATCACGACGGCTTTGCCCATGTCGTCGGCCACCATGCGCAGCATCGTCATCACCTCCGCGCCGCGCGGGCCATCGAGGCTCGCCGTCGGCTCGTCGGCGAGGATCATCGTCGGGTTATTGATCAGTGCTCGAGCGATCGCGACGCGCTGGCGCTCGCCGCCGCTCAGCAGCCGGATCCGCGCCTCCATGCGGTGCGAGAGCCCCAGGATGTTCAGCAGCTCGCGCGCTCGGGCGTGGGCGTTCTTGCGCGGCACCCCGGCCTTACCGAGCACCAGTTCCAGGTTCTGGATCACGTTGAGCGAGTCGAGCAGGTTGAATTCCTGGAACACGAACCCGACCGTGCGCAGCCGGATCTCGGCGAGCGCGCGATCGTTCAGCGTTGTCGTGTCGTTTCCATCGATGATCACGCGCCCGGCCGTGGGCTTGCGCAGCGCGCCGGCGATGGTCAGCAGCGTCGACTTCCCGGCGCCGGACGGCCCCATGATGATGACGACCTGGCGCGGAGAGACCTGGAGCGAGACGGAACGCAGCGCGTACGTGAGGTTCGACTTGTCGCCGAACTCCTGGCTGACGTCGATCAGTTCCAGCACGTGCTGTTCGTTCGTCACCGCTACCCCTTGAACGCCACGGCCGGATCGACCCCCGCCACGCGCCGCGCCGGCACGATCGCCGCGCCCAGCGCCATCAGCAGCGTCGCAATCAGCACGATTCCGATGTCTTGCGGCCGCACCAGCACGATGAACTGCGCGACGATGCGGTCGATGAAGCGCGATACGAGCAGCGTCGCCAGCGCACCGAATGCGAACCCCAGCAGTCCGGTGATCAGGCTCTGGCTGAGGACCAGCTTGTACAGGTCGCATGTTGTTGAAGCCGATCGCCTTCATCACGCCGAACTCGCGCGTCCGTTCGACGGTCGCGGTGTAGATCGTCAGGCTGGTGATCGCGATACCGACGATGAACGCCAGCCCGACGATCAGCCCGATGATGGGGATCACCTGGTCGAGGATGCGGTGCCGCGTCGCCGAGGCGAACTGCGCCGACGTGAACGCCACCACCCCCGGCGACGTCGCCGATACCTGCTGCTGCCACGCCGGGATATCCACGCCCGGATCCATGCTTACGACGAAGAACGTGGTCAGCCCGTCCATCGAGAGGAGCTTGCGTGCGGCGGCGATGTCCATGAACCCGGCCTGCGTGAACGCGAAGTTTCCTCCGCTGGCGATGCCCACAACCTTCACCGATGAGCCACCGCTCGTGAGCGTGTCGCCGACGTCAACGCCCTGGGTGCGGGACAGCACTTCGTCGATCACGATCTCGTCGCCCTGCGGGTCACCCTTGCCCTTGGTGATCTTCAGTGGCCCGCCGACGCCCGATGACGTCTCGTACCCGATGAGGTGGATGTCCACCTTGTGACCGTTCTTCTCGAACGCCATCGGCCGCACGATGAGCTGGTGCACGCTGGCGATGCCGTTCGTGCTCGCGATGGAGTCGCCAAGTGACACCGGCAGGATCGATGCGGCGTTGATGAAGTCGGTCGTGCCCTCGCGCGCCACCCAGGCGTCTCCGTCCACCTTCTCGACAAAGCCGCCGACTTTCTGATTCCACCCCTGGAAGAGGCCGAGAAGGATCGTAATAAGGAAGACCGCGAAGCCGATCCCCGCGGCGGAGAACGCGAAGCGTGTCTTCTCCGTGATCAGGTTCCGGAACGCCAGCAGCGTCACGACGCCACCGCCAGGTACGGCAGGGCGTTCGTCAGGTCGGACCGCGCAGCGATTCCCGCCGCGTATCCCGCCTGGATGATCTCGGCGCTGAGATCGAAGTCGCGCAGCCCGCCGCGCTCCAGGCACACTTCGATGTTCACGTCCGCCTCGTTCCGGCTCAACTCCGAGAGGCGATTATGCATGATCTCGAGGCAGCGCATAATGGTCTCCGCCGCCAGTGGCCGCGATGCCGAGGCATCGAGCGCCTCCCGCGGCGATGTGTTCTTGCCCGTCAGCCGCACGCCGATGACGATCCCCGCGCCGAGGTCCCGGCACTGGCGCGATGGCATCGGGTTCAGCACCGCTCCGTCGACGAAGTAGCTGTCAGCGCTCTTGCAGCGCCGGATAGATACCTGGGATCGACATGCTGGCGAGGATGCGCGGCCACACCAGCCCGGACGTGAACGTCACCTCGCATCGCCGGTACACGTCTGTTGCGCAGATCGCAAGGGGAATGTCGAGATCCTCGAAGCGTCGCCCCTCGCCCATGCGCGACAGCTCGTCGCGAAGGCCGCGGTTGCTGAGGAACGAGTGGAGCGGCAACGTCGGCCGCACGGCCCGCGCCGCGATCCGTGACGCCGCCTGCGTCAGCTCATCGACGCTGTATCCCGCCGCGTAGCCAGCCGCAACGGCCGCGCCGATGCTGCAGCCGCTGAGCATGTCGATTGGCACGCCCATCTCCTCGAACGCCCGGAGGATGCCGATGTGCGCGAAGCCTTTCGCCGCGCCCGCGCCCAGTGCTACGCCGATCTGCTTGCCTGTGAGCACGCGCGCGAACTTCGCGGTGGGGTCGTGCGGCCCGCGCGGTGGTTCCTGTGGCGGGATCACCGCCAGCACCTCGCGTCCGGCGCTCGCCGACAGTGCTGTGAGCGTACGCTGCGTCCACGGCCGCCGCGTGACCACGGCTACGTTGTCTCTTCCGGCCGCGCGCTCGCCTTCCGGGATGACCTCCCATGACGCGGCGAACCCAGACCTGTCGATGTCTTCGCCGCAGCTAAACACAAGGATGTGATCGTACTCGTGTGCGACATGCGGCAGCAGGCGTGTCACGTCTCCGATCTCTGTCGCCGGCACCACCCGGGTGTCCACATCGCGCGAAGGGGAGGCCGCGTTCGTCCATGCATCGGTCGCCCCGGCTCCTGCGATCACGGCCAGCACTGGCGCATCGACGCAGCGAGCGACCGCGGCGGGCAGCCCTCGGAGCGCAGCGATCGCGGCCGGTCGGCCCTCGATCAGGAGCGTCTTCGCCGAGTAGCGCGCAAGCAGGCGGTCGTTCGCGCGCCGCAGCCTGCCCGCAAGGAGCGCCGCGAGCGCTTCGACGAGGCTTGCGCGCAGGCTCCCGAACGTTGCGATCCGCTCGGTTGAGGCGCAGCGCGTCGTGACCGCCGTCGCCGCCACTACGTCCGCCGAGGCCGGTTCGCCCGTCAGCAGCGCCATGTCGCCGATCGCCTCGTTCTCGCCGAGCACGCCGATCTCGCGACGCTCGCCGCCGGGCGAAGTCGCGACGATCGAGACGATGCCGCTGGTGATGATGTGGAAGTCCGGCTCAATGGTGCCGCGGGCGATGATCGTGTCGCCCGGCGCGTAGCTCCGTGGCTCCATGCGCTCGTCCAACGCCGCCCGGACGTCGTCGCCCAGAAGGTCGGTCAGCGTCGAAGAGGAGGTGCGGTGCTCGGTATGTTGCATTGTTAGCGGGCGCTCACGGCGCGACACAGCGCCTCAGGGGCGACTCGGATACCAGTGTACGCGCGTTGAAGCTCTAGCGCCCCTCCCGATACATCACGTTGCGGCGGGAACGACGTCAATCCCTGGCGACCGACGGTTCATCATGGCCGGATGTTCTGGTTCAGGTGGAACAGGTTCGCCGGGTCATACTTCCGCTTGACCTCCGTGAGCCGGTCGTAGTTTGCCCCGTAGTTTTCTCGTATCCGCGTTTGGTCGTCGGCATCCATGAAGTTGATGTAGCCTCCGGCCGACGAGTGAGGCGCGAGCGCCTTGTGGTACGCCCTCACCCACGCGATGTTCGCGTCGTTGTCCTTCGCGTCCGGCCATGCACCCGCGATCACCGTTGCGAAGCGCGCCTCCCGGTACGGGAAGGCGGTGGCGTCCCCCGCGACGCGGCTCGGGGCGCCGCTGAGCGGGTAGATGTGCATCGCAGAGTTCACCGTCGGGATCTTCGGTCCGTGCGCCAGGTGCGCCTCGATCGCGCCGTCCGTCAGCTCCGTCGCGAAGACGCCCTTCCAGTACTGCTGCAACCCGGGCGGCAGCAGAGCATCAAAGAGGGTGTTGATCGCCGGATAGGGCATCGGCGTCACCAGCTCACCAACGAGCGGGCCGACTTTCCGGATCGGCGCGAAGACCTGCTCGCCCTGGTCCAGCGGTCCCGACCAGCACGCCACGATGCCGCAGCACGTCGTCCCGTGCGCGCTCTCCGGCAAGAACGGGAGCGGCGGGGCAACGAGGTACGCCGGGAACCCGCCGAACTCCTCCGGCGCCGTCTCGATGAAGTCGCGATAGAAGCGGAACAGGTCGCCGGCGCTCTCTTCCGGAAACACAAAGATCCCCACCAGCACGTCGCTGATCGGGTGCAGCCGGTACTCGAACGACGTCACCACCCCGAAGTTGCCGCCGCCGCCACGCAACGCCCAGAACAGGTCCTCGTTCTCGCGCTCGCTCGCGACGAGGAAGCGCCCGTCCGCGGTGACAACGTCGGCGGAGATCAGGTTGTCGATCGACAGCCCCAGCCCGCGCGTGAGATAGCCCATGCCGCCGCCCAGCGTCAGCCCGCCGATCCCCGTCGTCGAGATGATCCCGCCCGGCGTCGCGAGCCCGAAGCCGTGTGTCGCGTGGTTGAAGTCGCCCAACGTGCAGCCGCCCTCGGCGCGCGCGGTCTTCGCTTTTGGATCCACCCGGATCCCCCGCATCGGCGACAGGTCGATGACGATGCCGCCGTCGTTGGTTCCGAAACCGGGCGCGCTGTGCGATCCGCCCCGCACGGACAGGTCACCACCACGATCTCGCGCGAAGTTCACTGCGGCGATGACGTCGGCCGGGTCGGCGCAGCGGATGACTGCCTCCGGGCGTCCGTCGTGCATGGCGTTGTACACCTTCCGAGCGTCGTCATATCCCGCGTCTTTCTCGGTGACAACAGTCCCTCGGATCTCGGCTTGCAGGTCAGCGATTGTGGCGGCCATGCTTCGATTCCTTTCGCTCTGCGCAGGCATACAGGCTGCGACTTTGGGACATAACAGTCAACCGCTCAGTGGTTCGATGAAGCGCCGGCCACGCCCGGACGTGGAACGCTCGACCGGCAGTTGAGCTGGCCATTGTGCGGAAGCACAACTCCGACGTGGGCATCGCCCCATCATCGCGCGGGTAGATTGGAGCCATGCGATCTGGCAGTCCGCCTGCGATGCGGCACGGCGTTCGTTACCCGCTGGGCCGCCGCGCGTTGTACGGTACCCGCATGTTGGACCGCCGTCTGCCCCCCACTCGCGCCCCGCGCGCACCGTGACCGGCGACCCCTCCGGCCGCGAGAACCTCGGCCCGCCGCCGCCCGTGTTCCGCATGCGGAACCGGCCGCCGCGCCACATCCGCTGGCTCGTCCCCGTCGTCGCCGCCATCGGCGCGTTCATCGCCCTCTACCTCGTCCTCGATGTCCTCCGCTCCATCTACACGAACCTCCTGTGGTTCGATGCCGTCGGCTATGGCTCCGTCTATAAGACCCGCATCAAGACTCGCGTCTGGCTGTTCTTCGCCGGCGTCGCGGCCTTCCTTCTCATCTTCGTGGCGAACATCTGGCTCGCCCGCCGCCTCGCCCCCACGACCGATGACCCGGACTTCGAACTGAGCCCGGAGTTTCGCGAGTTTGCGCGGCAGCTCCGGTCGTGGCACCTATCACGCTTTTTCAACCCCGCGGTCGCACTCATCACCGCGCTCATCGCCATCGCCTTCGGCGCCAGCGCGGCCAGCCACTGGGACCGCATCCTGCTGTTCCAGCACGCGCAGTCGTTCGGCATCGACGACCCGCAGTTTCACCGCGATCTGGGCTTCTACGTCTTCAAGCTACCCGTGTACCAGTTCATCGTCGATTGGCTCACCGCCGCCGTCATCGTCACCATCGTCGGCGTCTCCGCCATCTACATCGCCCGCGCTCTCTTCTACGGCTTCCGTATCGAAGGCCCGCGCCCTATTGCCCGCGAGTTGCTGCGGCTCGATGTGCCCCGCCCGATCAAGCTTCACGTCGCCGCGCTCGTCGCCGCCCTCCTCGTCGTCTTCGCGGCCCGTTACTACCTCGATACCTTCGACCTCGTGTACTCGACGCGCGGCGTGGACACCGGCGCCTTCTACACCGATGTGCACGTCAGCCTTCCTGTCCTCTACGCGCTCATGGCAGTCGCCATCGGCGTGGGAGTGCTATTGATGCTAAGCGCGTTCCGCCGGGGAGTCGCCTGGCTCATCGCCGGCGTCGGCGTCTGGATCGCCGTCGCCATCATCGGCACGCAGATCCTGCCGTTGACCGCACAGAAGCTCCTGGTCGAGCCGAACGAGATCACGAAGGAGCAGTCATACATGCAGCGCAACATCGACATGACCCGCTACGCCTACGGGCTGGACGACATCAACGAGCAGCAGTTCCCGGCGACCGTCGCCGCCACACCGCAGGAGATCGTCGACCAGCTCGGACACCATCAACAACGTCCGCCTCTGGGATCCCGAGACGCTGCGCACGGCCCTCCAGCAGATCCAGACGATCCGGCCACTGTTCCAGTTCCTCGATGTCGATGTCGACCGCTACCTACTCGATGGCGTCTATCGTCAGGTGATGCTGTCCGCGCGCGAGCTGAACTCCAACCGCCTCCCCGCCGATGCGCAGACCTGGGTCAACGGGCGCCTGCAGTTCACGCACGGCTACGGCTATACCGTTGCGTCCGTCAACGGAGGCCGAGCCCGATGGCGGCCCGAGCTTCCTCGTAGACGACATCCCGCTCGCAGGGGCAGCCTGCGACCGGCCAGCCCGAGCTGTACTTCGGCGAGCAGGCTGACCACTACATCATCGTCGACACGAAGGACCCGGAGTTTACGCCGCAGAGTGGGGACCAGAACGTCGAGACGCGCTTCCAGGGCAACGGCGGCGTCGGCTCGGGGGCCTGTTCGGCGCCTCGTCTACTCGTGGGAGATGGGCGACCCGAACATCCTCATCTCGGGCGGCCTACCAGGACAACAGCCGCATCATCTACCGCCGCAACGTCCAGGAACGTATCCACACGCTCGCGCCGTTCCTCCGCGCTCGATGGCGACCCGTATCTCGTCATCGATGACAGGCGGCATGTACTGGATGCAGGACGCCTACACGACGACCGAGCCACTGCCGTACTCACACGAGCATCGGGCGGCGTTCAACTACATCCGCAACAGCGTCAAGGTCGTCGTCAACGCCTACGCCGGCCAGACGAGCTTCTACGCGGCGCATGCCCGATGAGCCGTTGATCAAGACGTACGCCGAGATCTTCCCCGCAGCTCTTCAAGCCGCTCGATGACATGCCCGCAACCGCTGCAGGAGCACGTCCGCTACCCCGAGGACCTGTTCCGGCGCAGGCCAGGCGTACCTCCGCTACCACATCCGGGACGCCGCGCCAGCTCTACAGCAAGGAGGACCAGTGGGACATCCCGACTGGCATCGTCGGCAATGCAGCAAGAGCGCCTCGAGCCCTACTACGTCATCGTGCGGCTGCCCGGCTCGGACCAGGAGCAGTTCATGCTCATCCTCCCCTTCGTGCCGCGGAACCGCACAAACACTATCGCGTGGCTGGCGGCGCGGTCGGACGGCGAGAACTACGGCAAGCTCCTCGCGTTCCGCTTCCCCTCCAGCGAGAGCGTACTCGGCCCGACGCAGGTCGAGCGCCGCATCGAGTCCGATGCGCGCGTCTCGGAGCAGCTCAGCCTCTGGAACCAGACCGGCTCGCGAGGTCATCCGCGGCAACCTGCTGATGATCCCGATCGGCAACGCGAACATGTTCTTCGAGCCGCTCTATCTCACCGCCGCCGGCGGGCAGCCCGATTCCGCAGCTCAAGCGCGTCGTCGTGGTCAACGGCGATGACGTCGTCATGGAACCGACGCTCGCCCGCGCGATCGATGTGCTCCTCGGCCGCGCGCCGCCGTCGGGACTCGATAGCTCGGGCGCCGCGCCGGCCTCCCCGACGCCGTCCGTCAGCCCCGCTGCCAGCCCGACACCGGGGGCGACGAGTGCGCCACCCGCCGGCGATACCGCGGCGCTCGTCGCACAGGCGCAGCAGTCGTACGACCGCGCGCAGGAACTGCTCCGCAACGGCGACTTCGCGGGTTACGGACAGGAGATCGCAAGGCTGAAGCAGATCCTCGACCAGCTGCAGCAGATCACGGGCACGCCCGCGGCGTCACCCTAGCTGATGCGGGTTACGCGACCTCGGCGACTGCCCCCGCGAACTGCGCGTTGTACAGGTTCGCGTACGCCCCGCCCCGCGCCAGCAGCTCCACGTGGTTCCCCTGCTCGACGATCTGCCCGCCGTCCACCACCAGGATCGTGTCGGCATCGCGGATGGTCGAAAGCCGGTGCGCGATCACGAAGCTCGTCCGCTGCGCCCGCAGCGCCGCCATCGCGTGCTGGATCAGCACCTCGGTGCGCGTGTCCACCGAGCTCGTCGCTTCGTCCAGGATGAGGATCGGCCGGTCCGCCAGGAACGCCCGCGCGATCGTGATGAGCTGTCTCTCACCCGCGCTCACGGAGCTTCCTTCATCGTCGATCACGGTGTCGTAGCCATCAGGGAGCGAGTGAACGAAGCGGTCGACGTACGTCGCGCGCGCCGCCTCGAGGATCTCCTCTTCCGTCGCGTCCAGGTTGCCGTACGCGATGTTCTCCCGGATCGTCCCGCCGAACAGCCACGTGTCCTGCAGCACCATGCCGATCTGCGAGCGCAGCTCGTCGCGCGGCATGCGGGAGATGTCGCGCCCGTCGATGGTGATGACGCCCTTGTCCAGCTCGTAGAACCGCATGATCAGGTTCACCAGCGTCGTCTTGCCGGCGCCCGTCGGCCCGACGATGGCCACCGTCCGGCCCGGCTCGGCGGCCAGCGACAGGTCCGTGATCAGCGGCCGGTTCGGGTCGTACGAGAAGGACACGTGCGAGAACTCGACGCGCCCGCGCGCTACCGGCGCGATCTCGAATGCGGCGATATCCGGTGACTGGTCGTCGGCGTCGAGGAATTCGAACACGCGCTCGGCGGAGGCGATCCCGGACTGGAACGTGTTGACCATCGATGCGATCCACGAGAGCGGTTGCGTGAAGCTGCGCGAGTACTGGAGAAACGCCTGGATGTCGCCGATGGTCATCGCGCCGTTCGCGACGCGGATGCCGCCCAGCACTGCGATCGCGACGAAGTTGAGGTTGCCGATGAGCATCGTCGCCGGCTGGATCACGCCCGAGATGAACTGCGCCTCGAAGCTCGCTTCATGCAGCTGGTCGTTCGTGTTGGCGAACACTGCTTCGACGTCCTGCTGGCGCCCGAACGCCTTGACGATCGCGTGCCCGGTGAAGGTCTCCTCGACCTGGCCGTTGAGACGGCCGGTGTGCCGCCACTGCGCGATGAAGCGCGTGCGCGAGCGGCTCGCGATCGCGTTCATCATCCACATCGAGAGCGGGATCGTGACCAGTGCCACGAGCGACAGCAGCCACGAAATCCAGATCATCATCGATCACGGTGCCGACGAGCGTAAGCGTCTGCGTCAGCATCTGCGACAGCGTCTGCTGCAGGCTCTGAGCGATGTTGTCGATGTCGTTGGTGACGCGGCTGAGCAGGTCGCCCCGCTGCGTGCGGTCGACATAACTCAATGGCAGCCGGTTCAGCTTGTCCTGGACATCCGCGCGCAGCCGGTACATCGTGCGCTGCACCGCCCCGGCGAGGATGTACGACATCCCGTACTGCAGGATCCATGCGCCGATGAGCAGCAGGCAGGCGAAGCCGAGGATCCGTCCCAGGTGCGTGAAGTTGATCGATGTCTGCGGTGAAAAACGCCGAGACGACGACGTCGGTCGCGCTCCCGAGCACCTTCGGCAGCAGCACGCTCATCGCCACGCTGCATACAGTCATGAAGACTGCGAGCAGCATGATCCAGCGCTCGCGACCCAGCCGTCTCAGCAGCCGCCGGGTCGTGCTGCCGAAGTCGCGCGCCTTCTCCGCCGGCATCCCGAACGAACCGAAGCGCATGCCCGGCTGGCCGCTCGGCGTCGGCGGCTTGACCGTGTCCTCGCTCTGCGACGGCTTCGCGCCGTTACCGTTCCGCCTGGAGGTGCGTTCACGCCGCCACCCCCTCGCCGATCTGCGACTCCACGATCTCGCGCGTACGTCTCGCACGTCTTCAGCAGCTCGTCGTGCGTGCCCAGTCCGACGGCCTCGCCGTCCTCGAGCACGAGGATCTGGTCCGCCGAGATGATCGTTGACACGCGCTGCGCCACGATGATCACCGTCGCGTCGCGCGCGTACGGCATGAGCGCCGCACGCAGCCGCGCATCCGTCGCCAGGTCCAGCGCCGAGAACGAGTCGTCGAAGAGGTAGACCTCAGGCCTGCGCACGAGCGCCCGCGCGATGGCAAGACGCTGCCGCTGGCCGCCAGAGACGTTCACGCCGCCCTGGGCGATCTCGCGCATCGAGCCCTCCCGGCATCTCCCGCACGAAGTCCGCCGCCTGCGCCACTTCGAGCGCGGTCCACAGTTCGTCTTCCGTCGCGTCGGGCTTGCCGTACCGCAGGTTGCTCGCGACCGTCCCGCCGAAGAGGTATGGCTTCTGGGGGACGATGCCGATGCGGTGCCACAGGATGTCCGGATCCAGTTCGCGGACATCGACTCCGTCGAACAGCACAGCGCCGGAAGTCACGTCGAAGAGCCGCGCCGCGACGTTGATCAGGCTCGTCTTGCCGGACCCGGTGCTGCCGATGATGGCCGTCGTCTGTCCCGGCAGCGACGTCAACGAGATGTGCTGCAGCACGGCGTGCTCGGCGCCCGGGTAGCGAAACCCTACGTCGCGTAGCTCCAGCCGCCCCCGCTCGACGCACCTCGGTCACAGGCGTGGCGGGCGGCGTTACGGAGGTTTCCGTCGCGAGCACATCCTGGATGCGATCGGCCGAGACCGCTGCGCGCGGCGCCATCATCGTCACCATCGTCGCCATCATCACCGCCGACATGATCAGCGACAGGTACGTGATGAAGGCCACGAGCGAGCCCACCGACATCGTCCCGCTGTCGATCCGGTGCCCGCCGAACCAGATCACGGCGATGCTCGACCCGTTCACGATGAGCATCATCGTCGGGAACATCAGCGCCATCAGGCGCCCCGCTCGAAGCGACGTGTCGGTAAGGTCCTGGTTCACCTCATGGAATCGCGCCGTCTCGACCGGCTCGCGCACGAACGCCCGCACCACGCGCATCCCGGCGATCTGCTCGCGCAGCACGTTGTTGATGTTGTCCAGCCGCTCCTGCATCAGCCGGAACTGCGGCACCATCAGCGACACGATGATGCCCAGGATGACCATCAGGATCGGCAGGCTCACCGCCAGCAGCCACGACAGCTGCAGGTCCTGGCGCATCGCCATGAACACGCCGAAGACGACGGTGATCGGCGCGGCCACGACCATCGTGCAGGTCATCAGCACCAGCATCTGCACCTGCTGCACGTCGTTCGTGATGCGCGTGATCAGTGAAGGTGCGCCGAAGAGATTCACTTCCTTCGCCGAGAACGCGACCACGCGCTGGAAGAGCGCCGCCCGCACGTCGCGCCCGAAGCCCATCGCAGCCCTGGCCCCGCAGTAGACGGCGCCGACGGCAAACACCGCCTGCACCGCCGTAACGCCGAGCATGATCGCACCGATCTTCCAGATGTAGCCGGTGTCGCCGGCCAGCACGCCGCTATCGATGATGTCCGCGTTCAGCGAAGGGAGCAGCAGCGACGCCGTCGCCTGCACCGCCTGCAGCACGACGACGGCGATCAGCCATGATCGATAGGCGCGAAGATGCGTGCGCAGCAGCGGGATCATCTCGCTGCCCTCCTCCGCCCGCGGACACGCACGCCGTCCAGGAACAACGTCACGATTTCACCCGGCGTCATCGGCTCCCCGGCGAAGAACGACGGGTTACTCACGGCAAGCGTCATCGCCCGCAGTTGGCGGGCAGCCGTGGCCGGCGTCCGTGCGCAGCTCGTCCCGATGAGCCTCGAAGATGTCCGCGAGCGCGACGAAGTCTGCCGGCGGCGTTTTCGGCGCGCCGGCGTCACCGACGGTCGACACCAGCCGCCAGATGTTGTTCAGCCGCCGCTGCATGATGCAGACCGCCTCGATGAGCTGATTCTCGAGCGGGAGCGAGCGGTCGATCGCCGCCAGCGCGCGCTCCGTCGGTTCGGGATCGATCGCCGCCAGCAGCACCGCCTGGACGACGCGCGTCCTTATCCGGAAAGACGCCGAAGATCGTCCCCTCGGCTACCCCCGCCGCCTCGGCGATCTGGCGCGTGGACACGTTTGCTCCGCGTTGGAGCAGCAACGGCATCGCGGCGGCGACGATCGCCGCCCGACGCTCGTCAGGGGGAAGAGCCGGGGCACGGGTAGGCATAACGGAGAGTGTACATGAGTGAGTACTCACTCATCCAGTGACAATCGTATACGCGCCGTCAGAGCTTCCAGCGGCTCTGTTCGAGCGCGCGGTTGCCCCACTCCATCAGGGTCTCCGCTCGCTCCTTGCCGCCCGACAGCAGGACCAGGTGGATCCCCAGCCACGAGACCCAGGCCGGCTTGCCGGTCAGCGTGATGCCATGCGGCATCTGGACGATCGCGGCGCCGAAGCCGATCGTCGCCATTGTCCCTTTATCCAGGTACTTGAACTCCGACGTCTCGCGCCCGTGGACCAGGTGCGTGATCGAGTCCGCTGCGTGCTCGCCCGCCTGCAGCGCGACGGAGCCGAGTTGCGGCAACGGCTGCTTTGCGTTCGCCGCGGTGATGATCGCGTTGTCGCCGATCACGAAAACCTCCGGCCGCTGCTCGAGGCTCAGTCCCGGTCCGACGGGCACTCGCCCCTTCACCAGCTCGACGCCAAGCGTATGCACGAGCGGATTGGCGATCAGCCCCGCCGCCCAGATCAGTGTGTGGGACTTCACGATCTCGCCGGACTTCAGGTGCACACGCGTCGCCTCGACCTCGGTCACGCCCTCACCCAGGTGGACCTGCACGCCGCGCTTCTCGAGCGCGCGTTTGGCGTAGTTGCGCAGCCGCGGCTTGAACGGCGCCAGCAGCTCCGGGCCCATCTCGTACAGGTGCACTGCGGCCCGCTCGATGGGCAGGTTGGGGTAGTCCTTCGCGAACTCGCGATGAATCAGCTCTGAGAGCGCCCCCGACGTCTCCACGCCCGTCGCCCCGCCCCCCACGACGCAGAAGGTGAGCGCGCCGTCGTCCACAAGGCTTGGGTCGGCGTTCGCCGCGGCGAACCGCTCGAGGATCTGCGTCTTGAGCCTCGTTGCGTCGGCCATGCTGTAGAGCGGGAACGCGTGCTCGGCCGCGCCGGGGGTATTGAAGAAGTTGACCACCGCCCCGAGTCCGATGATCAGGTAGTCGTAGCTGATCGGGTCGAAGCCCGAACCGGTCACGACTTTCGCGTCGAGGTCGATCGCCTCGACCTCCGCCTGCATGAACGACCACCCTTCGCGGCCGTGGAGCATCTCGTGCGCGGGAAATCCGACGTCGTGTTCCTCCAGCTCCAGCGTGGCGACCTGGTACAGCAACGGCTGGAACGTGTGGAAGGGATTCCTGTCCACCACCGTGACGCGGACCGGCGCATCCTTGAGCTTGCTCAGAGCCCCGGCGCCTGCGAACCCCGCGCCCAGAACTACGACGTGGGGAAGTGCAGCCGTGCTCGCGTCCGTCTCGCTCATCGCAGCCGCCTCACGCGCCCAGGCGCGCCTTCAGGTGATCGCCGACGCGGATCGCGTTCGCCATTGCCGTCAGTGCCGGGTTCACCGCGCCGATGCTCGGGAAGAAGCTGGTATCCACGACGTACAGGTTGTCGACTTCGTGCGCCCGGCAGTCCGTGTTCAGCACCGACGTCGCCGGGTCCGTCCCGAAGCGGCACGTGCCCACCTGGTGCGCGCACCCGGCGACCGGGATGTCGTTCTTGAGGTATGCGTTCCGCCCGAGCAGGTGCTGCTCCTGCATGCCCAGGTGCCCGAGCATCGACTTCAACTGCTCGTACAGCCGCTTCTTCGGCTCCTGGTTGTTCGGGCGGTACGCCAGCTTCAGGCTGCCGTCCTTCTCGAGCGTCACGCGGTTCTCCGGTTCCGGCAGGTCTTCCGTCGAGAGCCAGAAGTCGACCGCGTGCTTCGCGATGCGCTCCAGCGACCACATCGGCGCGAGCAGCGTCTCGATGCGGCTTCTCGCCGTGGAACATCGGCGCCTGCGACTTCCCCACCATCTGGATATTCCCCATCGGATAGTCGAAGTCCTTGTGGCCGAAGTAGAAGTCGTTGAGCCCCAGTGTCTTCTGGTAGATGGTCGGGTTCTCTTCCTTCGAGAGCGCGAGCACGGCCGCGCTGTTGTGATACATGTAGTTCCGCCCCACCTGGTCCGAGCCATTGGCGAGCCCGTTCGGATGCTTGTCGTTCGCCGATGCCAGCAGCAGCCGCGCCGTGTTCGCCGCTCCGCACGCCACCACGATGACGTCCGCGGACAGCCGTTCGGTCTGCCCGTCCTGCTCGAGGACGACGTCTGTCACCGCCGTCCCGGCTGCGTTCGTCTCGAGCTTTACGACCTTCGCGTTCGTCCGCAGCGTGACGTTGGCATGCTCCAGCGCCGGCCTCACGCCGAGCGTCTCGGCATCGGACTTCGCGCCCAGCGCGCACGGGAAGCCATCGCAGTTCTGGCAGCGCACGCATTTGCTGTACGGCATGTTCGAGGCATCGAGCATCACGCCGCAGGGCGCGTGGAACGGGTGATAGCCCGCCCGCTCGAGGTCGTCCGACAGCTGCTGGATGCGCGGCTCGTGCGCCAGCGCCGGATACGCGTACGGCCCGCTCGACGGAGGCTCCGTTGGGTCCTCTCCACGGGCGCCGTGCACCTGGTACATCTCTTCGGCCTGCAAGTAGTACGGCTCCATCTCGTCGTAGCTGATGGGCCAGGCCGGCGAGATCCCGTCGTGGTGCTTCAGCTCGCCGAAGTCCTCGCGCCGCAGCCGGTAGAGCGCCGCGCCGTACATCTTCGTGGCGCCGCCAACGAAGTAGTGCACCTGCGGCTGAAACGCCTTGCCGCGCTCATCCTGCCACGTCTCCGGCGAGACGTAGCGGTTCCGCACGAACACGTCTTCCGCGAGCCAGTTCTCCGGCTCTCGGCGCAGCCAG
Source organism: uncultured Chloroflexia bacterium (assembly GCA_963736015.1). Taxonomy (GTDB): domain Bacteria; phylum Chloroflexota; class Dehalococcoidia; order DSTF01; family JACRBR01; genus CAVTNG01. The sequence continues at coordinate 244,561 of CAVTNG010000012.1, forward strand.
TCGCCGCGTTCCAGCAGAGGATCTTCTTGCCCGTCGGCGCCAGGTGCCGCGCCAGCGTTCCCCCGCCCGCGCCCGTCCCGATGATGATGACGTCGTAGGTGCTCATGTGAACTCTCCAAGCCGTTCGGCAGTGATGATCCGCGCCGCCGCCTCGATCAGCGCGAGGTGCGAAAACGCCTGCGGGAAGTTCCCGAGGTGGCGGCCGGTGTAGACGTCGAACTCCTCGGCGTAGAGGCCGAGCGGCGACGCGATGCGCAGCAGCCGCTCCATCAGGTCGCACGCCCGCTGCGGCTCGCCGATGACGGCGAGCGCCGAGACGAGCCAGAACGAGCAGATGAGGAACGTGCCCTCCTTCCCGCAGCCCGTCGTCGGTCTCGTCGGTGCGATAGCGCAGGACGAATCCCTGTCTCGGTCAGATCGTCTGCGATGGCGAGACGTGGCTGCGGAGATGCTCGTCGTCGCCGGCAGGAACCCGAAGATGGCGGCGAGCAGGCACGACGCATCGAGCGCATCCGTCTCGTAGTGCTGACGGAGCACGCCGTCGCCGTGAAACCGTGCTCGAGGATGTCGGCGCGGATCTCCTCGGCGGTCGGCCTGCCACTTCGTCGGCGAGTTGCGTTGTCGCCGCGGATTTCGGCGAGCTGCGCGGCGCGGTCGAGGGCGACCCAGCCCATCAGCTTCGAGGAGACGTAGTGCTGCGGCTGCGCCGCGCGCTTCCCAGATGCCTTGGTCGGGCTCACGCCACACGCTTCGTCGCGCACTCCGCCTGTGACTGCGACGATCGGCCAGAGACGCCGCGGCAGGCGCTGGATGCGCGAGTATGCAACAGGATCGAGTCGAGCACGGCTCCGAAGACGTCGTTCTGCCGCTGGTCGAACGCGCCGTTGCCGATTCGGACCGGGCGCGCTCCCGCGTAGCCGGACAGGTCGTCGCGCGTCGATTCGGTCAGATCACGGCGGCCGTCGATGCCGTACATGATCTGCAGCCCGCCGTCGTCGTTCGGTTCGAGGTCGGCGATGAACTGACATGAACTCGTCTGCTTCCCAGTCGAGGTTCAGCCAGTGCAGCGCCTGCAGCGTGAAGGTCGAGTCGCGCATCCACGTGTAGCGGTAGTCCCAGTTCCGCTCGCCACCGGGCGTCTCCGGCAGCGACGTCGTGAGCGCCGCAACGGTCGCGCCCGTCGGCATGTACGTGAGGCCCTTGATGGCCAGCGCCGACCGCTGGATGGGTACCGCCAGCGGTGATCGGGGATCCGGGCGCGCTGAGCCACGTTCGCCAGAAGTGCGATCGTCGCATCCATCCGGCCGTTTGCTTCGTCGACGGTCTGCGGGAGCTGCGAGTCCCTCTGCCCACGAGAGGGAGCAGTACACGCGTTCGCCCTCGGACAGTGAGTGCCGGCCGCGTACCGGCCCCCTTCGATGCCGAGGTGCACGATCGGTTCGCAGTCGAATCTTCTGGCTGCCCCAGGCCGCGTCGGCGGCGTGGCCGGTCGCCATCGACGAGCGTCCATGTTGCCGGCTGTCGGCCGTAGTCGAACATCGGCTCGCAGATCGAGCTCGATCTCGACCTGGCCGTCGATGCACTGCGACCGTGCGCACCAGCATGTGTTCGGCGTCGTCGTCGGTCGGCGGCGCGCGTGTGCGGCGTGACCGTGTCTTCGTGCCGTCCGACGGTCCCATCGTCAGCGCGTCGCGCACGACGACCCAGCCCGTCGGGCGTATTCCAGGTGGTGACGAGCGAGTTCGTCCCCGGCTCGTAATGCGCGCGAGTCGGGACGTTGATCCCGAACGGCCCGAGCCGGAAGCAGCCGCCCTGGCGGTCGAGCAGGCTGCCGAACACGCTCGGGGAGTCGAAACCGCGGGACACAGAGCCAGTCGATCGCGCCATCCGGCGCGACGAGCGCGCCCGTATGGCAGTTCGACAAGAACGCGTAGTCGGCGATCGGCGGAAACGGCGATGGGGCCGCCGCGCTCTGTCTCGGCGTGTGCTCGCTCACTATCACGATCCACGGCTCCGTGCCAGCCGCCGTGGCCCGCGACCAGCTCGCTCGCGCTTCGGCGGGCCCCATGAGCCGGCCGCGTACGGTGTACCGGCGGCGGCGCATCGAGCAGGGGCTGCATGATCCGCCACGTCTCCTCGACGCCGTCCTGCCGCGTGAAGCGCGTGACTGGCCCGACCATCGCCGCGTGACAGCAGCACCTCGTACGGCGTCGCGCCCTCGCCGCCCTCGTCGGCGAACTCCATGTCCAGCATGATCGGCTGCCGGCTTCGCCGCGTCGCGCCCGCTGTGCGTCCAGGATGAGACGGATGCCCGGTCGAGGGATCGAGCTTCACGACGATCTGGTTCGGCTCCGTCTTCGGCCGCTGCAGCTCGCGAATCCGAGGCGCGGCGGGTGCTTGAATACGAGCCGGACCTCGGTTTGGGTGACCGGCAAGCGCTTGCCGGTGCGGATGAAGAACGGCACGCCGGACCAGCGCCAGTTGTCGATGTCGAGCCGCAGCGCAGCATACGTCTCCGTCGTGGACTTCTCGCGCGACGCCGTCGTATCGAGATAGCCCGTCGTACTGGCCGCGCACGTAGTTCGCCGGGATCGGCCGTCGTCGATCGCCCGGAACAGCGCCAGTCTGCGCGTCCTTCAGCGTGGCGGGATCGCCGCCCGGCCGGCGGCTCCATCGCCGCGCGCAGCCACGACCTGCATGAGGTGGTTGACCACCACGTCGCGCAGCGCCCCGACCGGGTCGTAGAAGTGGCCGCGGTCTTCGACGCCGAAGTCCTCGGCCATCGTGATCTGCACACACGTCGACGTAGTTCCGGTTCCACACCGGCTCCAGCATCGTGTTCGCGAAGCGCAGGTACAGGATCTCCTCGAACCCCATCTTCCCGAGGAAGTGGTCGATCCGGAACATCTGCGACTCATCGACGTACTGGTGCAGCTCGGCCGCCAGCGCGCGCGCCGAGGCGCGATCGTGCCCGAACGGCTTCTCGACGACGATGCGGGCGTTGTCGGTGAGGCCGGCCTGCTTCAGGCCCTGAACCACGCGTGCCGAACAGGAACGGCGGGATCTCCAGGTAGAACACGGGCGACTTCGCGCCCGCGATTGCCTTGCGCCACGCGCTCGTACGTCGCCGCGTCCGAGAAGTCGCCGTGCACGTATGAGAGCCGCGCCGAGAAGCGCTGGAACACCTTTTCGTCCAGCTTCTCGCCGGTCGCCACGATGGAGTCCCGCGCGCGCTGGACCAAGCTGGTCGAGCGTCCAGTCGTCGACCGCGACGCCGACGATCGGGCACTTCAGCAGTCCGCGCGCCTCCAGCCGGTACAGCGAGCGGAAGGTCATCACGCGGGCGAGGTCACCGGTGATGCCGAAGATGGCCAACACGTCCGCTTCCTGCGTTCCGGGATTGGTGGTCGCCATGACGCCCCTCCTGGGCTTGCCCGCTATCCATGCTAGGACGATCTTGCGACGCCGACCTGACCTGGCGCTGCGCATTTGAGAGGGCTCGGTGCGATGCTCGCGGCCGAGTGAATTATGTATGCCGCGTGATCAGACTACATCCGCTCCACGCATCAGGCCAGCGATATGACACGGCCGCGTGACACGTGCAGTACGCGGTCTGCGCACTCCAATGCGGCCTCCCGGTGCGAGATCACGATCACCGTCCGATTGCTGAACACCGGCCGCAGTGCTTCCATGAGCGCGCGCTCCGTCTCGGCATCGAGGTTCGCGGTCGGCTCGTCCAGGATCATGATCGGCGCGTCCTTCAGCACCGCGCGGGCGATGCCGATGCGCTGCCTCTCTCCGCCGCTCAGCCGAACGCCGTTTTCACCAACCATCGTGTCGTATCGATCGGGCAGCCCTTCGATGACGCCGGCCAGCATCGCGACCTCGCACGCCGCCTCGACGTCTTCGTCGCTCGCCTCCGGCCGGGCGAGCAGGATGTTCTCCCTGATCGTCGTGTTGAAGAGGTGGACGTCCTGCGGCATCATCGCGATCTCTTCGCGCACGTCCTCAGCCCGCAGCGCGCGGATCTCCGTGCCGCCGATCAGAATGTCGCCGGCGTCGTAGTCCCAGAACCGGAGCGCCAGGTTGGCGATGGTGGACTTCCCGGCGCCGCTCGCGCCCGCGATCCCGAGCACCTCGCCCCGTGCGACCCGGAAGCTCACATCCTCCAGCGCGCGCGTGCCGCCGTCGTACGCGAAGCTCACGTGCCGGAACTCGATGCCGTCAGCGTCCGGCGCGGGCTGCGGCGACGGCGGATCCTGCACCGCCGCAGGCTGATCGATGATCTCGAAGATGCGCCGCCCGGCCTCGCGCGATGCATCGAGTTGCTGCAGCGCCGGCGCCAGCGGCTGCACCGCCTCGAAACTCGCCGCCGATGCGAGCACGAGCAGCGCGATATATACGCCGTCGACGTCGCCGCCGCTCACGAGCGGGATCGCCGACCGCGAGCACGGCCAGCGTGGCGCACGATACGCATATCGCCTGCAGCGCCGTCCCCAGCCCGCGAAGCCAGCCCATCTGTGCCTGCGCCGAGCGCAGGTTGCGCGCAGCCGCCAGCGTTGCCTGCCGGTGGGCACGCGTTTGCGTCGAGAACCAGCAGCTCGGGCAGCCCCTGCACCTCGTCGGTGATCGGCGTTTGCGAGTCCGCGCGCGCGGCGATGAGTCGTGCCGACAGCCGCGAGCTGAACCGCCGCATCGCAGCGGGAGCGCGACGCCGGCGATAAGCAGGAACGCAGCAACACCGCCGCCAGCGCCACGTCGAACCAGGCCAGCAGCGCGCACGTCGCGATGGCGACCAGCACCGCCGCGACCGGCGGTATCACGCCGCGGACATAGAACGCCTCCAGCGTCTCGACGTCCGCGACGCTTCGCGCCACCAGGTCCCCGCTGCGATGCCGCGAGAGCCCCGCGGGGGCGAGCGGCTCCACCGCTGCGTAGAACCAGGCCCGCAGTTCCGTCGAGGATGCGCAGCGCCGCCCGGTGCGATGTGAGCCGCTCGAAGTAGCGCGCGCCCGCGCGCGAGATCGCGAACGACGCGCACACACGTAATGGCCAGCGCAACCGACGCGACGTCGGTCACGATCGCGGCGCGTGAAATCAGGTACGCCGACGTTGCCATCAGCGCCACGCTCGAGGCCACGGTGAGGAAGCTCAGCAGTACCGCCAGCATGATCCAGCGTTGCGATCGGCGCCACGAGCCGCACGAGCCGCATCGTTACGCTCATGCAGCTCCTCCTCCATCGATGATTGCGACCATGCCGGTCCGGGAGCCGGCGACGCGCTCCCGAGCTGAGACATCGGCCACGACGCGCCCGCCTTCGAGCGCGATCGTCTGGTCCGCCCCGCTCGCCATCCCCGCGCGATGAGCGATGATCAGCACCGTGCGGTCGCCCACCAGGCGCGCCAGCGCGTCGCGGACCTGCGCTTCGTGATCCGCGTCGAGCTGCGATGTCGCCTCATCGAGGATGAGCAGCGGCGCATCCTTCAGGAACGCCCGCGCGATGGCGATGCGCTGCCGTTCGCCGCCGGACAGCGTCGCGCCGCGCTCGCCGATCTCGGTGTCGTATCCCTGGGGCAGCCGCTGACGAACTCATGCGCCGCCGCCGCCTTCGCCGCTTCGATCTACCTCGTCGTCGCTCGCACCGGGTCGCGCCAGGCGGATGTTCTCCGCCACGGTTCCGTGCGAACAGATGCGGCCGCTGCGGCACCCAGGCGACGTTTTCCCGCCAGCGCGTCGGTGTCGATCGCGCCAGCAGGTCGGTTCCGCCGACGAGCACCGTGCCCGCCCCGGGCCGGACGAAGCCCAGCAGCAGGCTGGCGATCGTTGACTTGCCTGCGCCCGATCGGCCCGACGAGCGCCGTCGTCGTGCCCGCGCCGGAGGTCGCAGCGACACGTCGCATGAGCGCCGGCAGCCCGGTCCGCGCCGTACGTGAACGACACGTGCTCGAAGCCGAATGTCGCCGGCCGGCGCGATGGCGCGCGTGGCTCGCCGCTCGCTCGGCCTGCTCAATCGGCGTATCCAGGATCGCGAACAGGCGCTCCCCGCCGCCCTTCCCGCGGCGCCTGCGTGGTACTTCGACGGCCAGCTGGCGCAGCGGCAGGAAGAACTCCGGCGTGACCACGAGCACCGCCAGCGCCCGCGCGAAGCCGACGTCGCCGTTCACCAGCCGGAGGCTGATCTCGACCGCCACGAGCGCCGTCGCAAGGCTCGCGCTCAGCTCCAGCACGAGCGAGGTCTGGAACGCCGTGCGCAGCACGTCCATCGTCGCGTCGCCGTAGCGCTCGCTGATCTCGCGCGAGGTATCGCAGCTGGTCCCGGCTGCGCCCGAACATCTTCAGCGTCGGCAGGCCCTGCAGCATGTCCAGGAACGACGCGCTCAGCCAGCTCAGCTCAGCGAACCGGCGCGCCGTGATCTCGCCCGTGCGCCGGCCGATGAGCGCCAGGAACACCACCAACAACGGCCCCGTCGCCAGCAAGATCAGCACCGTCCAGCGGTCGATCGCGAACACGACCGCCGCGACCATAGAGCGGGACAAGCAACCGCGAGCGCGCGCGCCGGCTGATAGGCCGCCACGTATTCGTCCAGGTCCTCGACGCCGCCGCGCGATCGCGTGGACAGCTCGCCGCTGCGCTCGCCGCTCGATGTACGCGGGCCCGAGCGCCGCGGATATGCGCGAGCACGTCGCGCGCGAGTGCCGCCTTCAGCGCGTTGGCGGCGAGCTGCCCCAGCACCTCGCTGCACCCACAGAGGAGCGCCGCGGACGAAGCGCGAGCGCGAGCAGCACCACAGCAGCAGCGCCACATCGCCCAGCCGCTCTGAGTCGATGAAGACGCGCGCGATGATCTCGCTCAGCACGATGGCGCGCGCACACCGGCGACCGCCGCCGCGGCGAGCCCGACGACATCGCTGCGTAAAGCAGTGCGCGCGACGGTGCGCTAATCTGAGCAGCCGCTGATCGATGGACGTCAGCGTCGTCGGCATTTGATGCACCGCACTGACAGCGTTGCGCTGAGATGCGCGGCTAGTAGCTGTCCGGGCCGAGCCCCGTCTTCCCGCGGAAGAAGTAGTACACGCCCGACGTGTAGAGCAGCACGAGCGGGATCCCGATCGACCGCGACGACCAGCATCACCGTCAGCGTATTGTTCTGCGACGCCGCGTTGTCGACGGTCAGGTTGTACTGCTCGTTGGTGATGGAGATCAGCAGGTTGGGGTACATGCCGACAGCGCACCGGAGAACAGCAGCAGCGCGATCGTCAGCGCCGAAGCGATGAACGCGCTAGAAGTCGCGCCCCTGTCGCGAGGAGCCGCCACGAAGCGACGAACGACGCCAGCGCCGCCGCCGGCACGATCAGCGGCCAGATGTCGGACACGAACCGGTCGGCGACCTCATCCTCAAATGTCGGTCGCGGCGACCGAGGCCGTCGTCAGCACGAAGAACGCGATCATCAGCTTCGGGATCATGCGCCGCACGCGCGCCTGCAGCGCGCCTTCCGTCTTCATGTTGAGGAAGAGCGAGCCGTGCATCGCGAGCATCGACGACTGTCGGTCACGCCAATCAGGAGCGCGTACGGGTTCAGCAGGTCGAGAGCGACTCATCGATATTGCCGTTCTGATCGAGGCTCACGCCGCGGATGATGTTGCCGAAGGCGACGCCGAGCAACAGCGCCGAGCCCCAGCGACGCGAGCGAGAAGACGACGTCCCAGCTCGACCGCCAGCGCCGCGACTGGTCCGCTTGCTGCGGAACTCGATGGCGACCGTGCGCAGGATCATCACGAGCAGCACGAGCATGAACGCCAGGTAGAACCCCGAGAACAGCGACGCGTACACCAGCGGGAACGCCGCGAAGAGCACGCCGCCGCCGAGCACGATCCACACCTCGTTCCCGTCCCACACCGGGCCGATGCTGTTCAGCGAGATCCGACGCTCCTCGTCCGAACGCGCGCACGACGAGGTGCATGATGCCGACGCCCATATCGAAGCCATCGAGGATCAGGTAACCGGCGATGATCACGACGAACAGCGCGAACCATACGTCTGCGAGCGTCATGGTGCCGCCTCGTCGGGGGACCGCCGGAGTTCACGCCCTGCTCCCGATGCTCGCGCGCCGCGGCCGGCGGAACACCTCGCGCAGCGTGTTCGGCAGTGACTCCAGCGGCGCCGGCGCGATGTCCTCGAGCGGCTCTGGTCCGCGATGGATGATCGCGTTCAGCAGGAAGATGAAAAGCGACGAACAGCAGCGCGTACAGCGCGATGAACAGGCCGAGCGAGGTCACCGACCTCGGCCGTGCTCAAGCCCGGCGACACGGCGTCCTGCGTCTGCAACACCTGCCACACGATCCACGGCTGCCGTCCGGTTTCCGCCGTCCACCAGCCGGCGATGATGCGCGATCTCCGTCGGCGCCACCTGCACCGACGAAGAGCCAGAGCACCCAGCGCCACTGGAAGATCTTCTTCTTCCAGAAATACAGCCCACCCCCGACGACGCCCATCAGCGCGAAGAACATCGCGAGGTTGATCATCACGTGGTAGGCCTGGAACGCCAGGTTCACGGCGGGGTACCCGCACTGGTCCCATTCGCTACCACTCGGCGCCGGGCACGTCTCGGAGAACGAGTTCAGCCCGGGCACCGTCGAATGGAAGTTCCCGTACGAGAGGAAGCTCAGCAGGCAGGGATGCCGATGCCCTTCGTCTCCTGCTCCGACTCGTTTACCCAGCCGACGAGCAGCAGAGGTGCGCACGACTCGGTCGTCCCAGAGTCCCTCGATCGCCGCGAGCTTCAGCTGCTGATGGTTCGTCACCTCGATAGCCTGGTTCGCGCCGAACGAGCGAAGAGGTTCAGCACCGCGAAGACGCGCGAAGATCGGCAGCGCGAGCCGGAAGCACGACTTCGCGCAGCTCGACGTGCCGGTCCTCGCAGGATGTAATACGCGCTCACGCTCAGCACCAGCGCCGAGCCCGCCAGTCCACGACGCCGCGAGCACGTGCAGGATGCGCGGCAGGAACGATGGCGTGAACATCGACCGATGCAGAAGTTGTCCATCACCGCGCGCGTCGGCTCCGGCGAAGTGCTGCGATGCTGTAGCCGTCCGGCGTCTGCATCCAGCAGTTCGCCATGACGATCCAGACCGCGCTGAAGTGCGCGGCGAAGACGACCATGATCGTCGCGCCGAGCCACAAGCGCGGGCCGAGCCGGTTGCCGCCGAACAGCATCACGCCCAGGAACCCGCCTTCGAGGAAGAACGCGAAGATGCCCTCCGCTGCGAGCAGGCTGCCGAACACGTTGCCGACGAACCGCGAGTAGTTCGCCCAGTTCATGCCGAACTCGAACTCCTGCACGACGCCCGTAGCGACGCCCATGGCGAAGATCAGTCCATAGATTTGCGTCCAGAAGAAGCCAGTTGCGCGCCACTTCAGGTCGCCCGTGCGCAGGTAGGCGATGCCCATGGCCACGAGCATGATCGCCCACGCCCATCGAGAGTGGCGGATAGATGAAGTGAAAGCTCGCCGTGACAGCGAACTGGATGCGAGACAGATCCAGGGCGTCCATACCCCTCCTCGCGCATCAGCACCTTATCCTGCACGCAGCTCTAGTGCGAGCAAGCTCTGGCCGATGGCGGGACTCCGGTCGGAAGGGTCGAGCGCCGCATGGTCAGTGCGTGAGCACAATCTCTTCGCGATGACTTCGCGACCGGAGACCACCGCTGCGCGCGACAACGGCTGTCGCGAAGTCACGTGAAGATGCCGTACGGATGGCGCCCAGGTTTCCGCCGAAGGAGTTCGCACCCTGACATCGCTCGACGAAATGCGCCACTTCATCGCCGCCGCACGCTGGATCTTCGCCCGCACGATGCCCGAAAGCCCGCACTGGTATACGCTTCGGAGTCGAGAATCCCGGCGCGACGTTCGAGGCGTTCGTGGTGTTCATCCGCGAGCACGGCTACGTCGCGGAGTACCAGGGCCGCTCCTACATCAAGCTCGACATCGACGGCTGGTCCTACTGGACCATGGGCGCACCGCTGGCGGACACGATCCTTATCAACCGCGCACGACGCTGATTCCCAGCAGAACTCCTGGCCACGGCGGCACTTGCGGCCTCACGCGAATGCCAGTGCGGACGCGCTCGCAAGGAGGGCCGCCAGCAGTGCTGAATCGGCGTCAGGCGCCGCGAACCGGCGCACCCATGATTGCCCGCGCCGCGTGCAGCCCTGACTCGAGCGCGCCGTGCACGCACGACGGCCGCACCGGGTTCGCGGCCTCTCCAGCGAAGAACAGGACGTCATCAACCGGCTCGGCCAGTCTCGCTCGGAGCCCCGCGCCGCCCACCGGGATGTACGAGTAGCTCATCTTCGCGTACGGGTCCGCCTCCCAGTCGACGAAGCGCGCTTCCTCGAGCTGCGACTCGACCTTGCGACCCAGCATCCGCCCGAGGGCACGCACCGCCGCGAGCGGCGCGTCGCCGCCCATCGCCCGAAACCGCCCGACCGAGGACCCGCCGAAGAACGCCGTGATGACGGGCGCTCGTCCTCCCTGCATCGCCCTGGCCGCCACCAGATCTGCGTGTCGTCCCCGCTGAGCAGGTACGTGAGATTCTCCGGCCACACGCGCTCTTTGAACCGGAGGATGATCTTCCCGTTCGCCCCGGCGCCCAGTCCCGCGATCGCCTGCTGCTTCGCGGACGGCAGTGCCGGCTCGAACGCGACGTCCCCCTGCTGCAGGATCGAGAGCGGCAGCGCGATGATCGCGCGCTTCGCGTCGTGGCTGCCGGCGTCCGTAATCGCCCGCACGCCGTCGCGCGACCACTCGATGCGCCGCACCGGCGATGAGTGACGCACGTCGATGCCGTCCGCCAGCCCCGACATCAGCGTCGAATAGCCCTCGATGATTCGGAACATCAGGCGCTGCCCGTCGCCGTCGAACGTCGGCTCACCGAACTCGGCCCCGCCGATCAGCTCGGGGTCGGCTGCGAAATACTGCCGCGCGTAGCTCGTCCACACCGCCCAGTCGTCGTCGGAAGGCGTGAGTCCTTGCGCCACCGCCCATCCGCGCGCCGCATCGGTCAGCGATGCCCCGGCGGGCGCGTCATGCGCGGCGACGTGCGTGTCTCAGCGCGATCCGCATCGCCGTCGATCCCAGGAAGTCGCCGCCCTCGGCGAGCCGCCCGTTGTTCCAGCCGTGGATGTTGATCATGGTCAGCTGGTCGTTCGTGTGGAGCTCGTACCGCTCCAGGTACTTCCACGTGACCACGTTCTCGCCGTGCACGAACTCCGCGCCGAGCTCGACCGGATGCGGCGCGAGGTCGTACGACGTCCAGGCCCGCCCGCCCACGCGGTCACGCGCCTCCAGCACCACGACACGTTCTCCCGCATCGTGTAGCTCTCGCGCCGCGCCCAGCCCGGCCGCCCCCGCACCAATGACCAGCGTGTCAGCGTCCACTCTCTTGCTCCTTTGGTGCCATATTCTAAGCGGCACCGGAGCTGAAATCGGCATCAAGTGTCCGTTAGGCGTACACTGGTGACGGTGGCTCGAGCCCGGCCCAGGGCCTGCTATCCGGAAGCGCGGACCCGCCGACGCGCGATTGCCTCGACACGACAGTCGGCGACGCAGGCGACCTCGCCTCGAAAGGCGCAGGGAACTGTTCGCCGAGGGCGAGACCCTGCGCCGTATCCCTGCCGGCGCGGGCCGCATCGGTTGCGCGCGATGCCCGATGTCGATATTCGGTGTCGAGTGAAGCCGCCGCGTGGATGACGTACGCCCGCTCGAGATGCGCCGGGAGGTAAGTGATGACAGCAGCTAGCCGGGAAGTCCACCTCGTTGCGCGGCCCGAAGGAATCCCGAAGCCGTCCGACTTCGCCATCGTCGAGACGACGGTGCCGGACGTACGGGACGGCGAAGTCCAGGTCCAGAACCTCTACAACAGCATCGACCCGGCGACGAGGCCGCGACTGTCGCTGCAGCCGCTCGACACGCCGCCGCTGGGGCTTCGCGCTGGGCCGCGTCGAGCAGTCGCGCCATCCCGATTACGGCGAGGGCGACATCGTGCTCGGCATCGGCTACCGCGAGCGCTACATCGTCCGGCGGGCCGCGGCGTCTCGAAGGTCGCATGTGGATCCGGCATTGCCCGTGAGCCTGTACCTGCATGCGCTGGGAGGCTCGGGCTTCGTTGCATACGGGGGGCTGCTCGAAATCGGGAAGCTGCAAGACGGCGAGCAGGTGTTCGTTTCGACTGCGGCGGGCGCGGTCGGTTCGATCGCCGTGCAGGTGGCGAAGCTGCGCGGCTGCTACGTCATCGGCAGCACCGGCTCGGACGAGAAGTGCCGCTGGCTCACGGACGAACTCGGCGTCGACGCGGCGATCAACTACAAGGCTGAGCCGATCCGCACGGCGCTGAAGGAGAAGGCGCCGAACGGCATCGACGTCTACTTCGACAACGTCGGCGGTGACCACCTGGATGCGGCGCTGCCGCGCATGAAACCGCTCGGACGCATCCCGGTGTGCGGGATGATCTCCGCGTACAACAGCGCGGGCGCGATCTCGGCGCCGGTGACCACGCTTTCGAACATCATCTACAACCGGGTCACCATCCGCGGGTTCGTCGCGACGGACTTCATGCACCTGCGCGAGCAGTTCGACGCGGAGATGGCAGGGTGGCTGAAGGACGGCAGCGTCAAGTACCGCGAGACGATCTATGAGGGCATCGAGAGCTCGCCCGCCGCGCTCATCGGCATGCTCAACGGCGAGAACATCGGCAAGACGATGGTGCGGGTCGGCGACGCGGCCTGATCCAGGTTCGTCTTGACCGCGAGGCCTTGCGACGCCCGCAGCGCGCGCAGGTCGAGATCCGTTGTGCCGAACGAGCATGCCCGCGGGGAGTCTGGAAGCCGCAGTTGTCCTCGGATTGTGTTCATGATCGGGGTCGCGGCGGCGAGCGGCTCCGGGCGCGAAATCATCGCCGGTCTGAGGCGGCGGTGGTAGCGATCCGCGATGCGCCACCTCCGTATCCCCCCTGCACGGCCGATTCTGGCGTAACAGGGGAGCGTTGTGCGCGTTTCTTCGATCAACGGTGGAATACCGGTTCGTATCGAGTCGTAGGAACGGTCGGCTGGACGATGAAGAACTTCTATCAGATCCTTCAGGTTCCTGAGCACGCTGACTACGAGAAGATCGACGAGGCCTACTGGCGGACTCGCTCGCGAATCGATGGCAGCTTCCGGCGAATCGCAGTACACGATCGAAGACCTTAATGAGGCGTACGAGCTCCTACGGACTCCGGCCCTGCGACAGGGCTATGACCGATCGCGCGCCGGCCGGCACACCGGCGGCGGCGCGGACTCGGATCGCGCATCGAACCGCGAGGTCTCGCCGGCGCCACCGCCAGGGTCTGAGGAGTCTTCCACGAGCGCAGCCTCGACCGAGGATGGCTTCGTAGGCGCGCTGCAAATTCAGGTTCGCCAGGCGCGCGACAGAATGCGCGCACGCAACGCGACGATAGAAGCTCCGGTCGAGGAGCACACACAGTCTGCCCTCCAGCGCGCGTTCGGACACCTACGCTAGTCGTTCACCGTCTCCCACTCCCGCCGTCCGCGTTGGCAGCCCTCGACGGACGGCAAACGCGATGCAGGCCACCGTCACCACGTTCGGCGTCGACTTGCTCGATGGCCCTTCGCTGGCGATGACGACCGTCGACCCTCTCCGGCTCGAAGCGCATGAGGGCGACGCTGCCCAAACTGGCGGCAGCGATCGGCGTCTCACACACTCTCAAGGTGCTCCGACCCCACGTCGCCTGCGCCCGGCTCTTGCCACTGCTCCTGATCGCGTTTCCCTTGTCTGTCGCGTGTGCCGATTCGGATCCGCCACCGGTGCAGGTCACGCTCGAGGCGTCGACCCCCGCGATCAGCCCAGGCGCCGCTCCATCGGTCACGGCGAGTCCTCCTGAGGCCACCGCGGCACCCGCGACGGTCACATCTGCCGCATGTCCAGACCCAGAACGTACGCCTGTGGCGTCGGTCATCGCCTCATCGCCCACGGGCGACGAGACTCCTCCCCCAGTCCCGGCCATTCGCATCCAGCACGCTGCGGTCGTCCCATCGTTGCCACCGAGGGTGACCGATTCCGAGACGCCGTCCCCGGTGCCGGCGACGCTCCAGACGGACACCGGGCTCGAAGCGCTCATCCGCGGCCGCCTCGGCGACGATGCCGAGCATTACGCGGTGGTCATCGAGAGCCTTCGCGATGGACGGTCGGTCGCGATCGATGCCGAACGCGTCTTCTACGCGGCAAGCCTCTTCAAGCTCGAGGTGATGTACGAGGTCTTCCACCAGAGGGAAGCCGGAGTGCTGGACTTCGGCGAGGAGTTCGTCGCGAGCGATTACTATTCCAGCTTCAACCTGGGCCCGCACCTCGTCGGGCTCTGCGATCGCGTCAGCGTGGGCGAACTTCTTGCGGACATGATGTCGGTCAGCGATAACGTCGCCGCCGTCATGCTTCAGGACCGTGCCGGGGCAGGAACATCAACAACGCGATGTCGGCGTTGGGTCTGACCGAGACTCGTTTGACCGAGGACGGTAGCCTGCCGGCTACGGCGAACGACGTCGCGCTATTGCTCCGCTCCATCGCCACCGGCGATGCGATCAGCCCAGACGCCAGTCAGGCGATGGCGGACCTCATGAAGACTGAGGAGATCAACGATCGCATCCCGGCCGAGCTTCCGGCCGGCACGCGCGTCGCCCACAAGACGGGCAACTGGGACAACGTTACGCATGACGCCGGTATCGTCTACGGTGCAAAGGGCGCGTACGTCATGGTCCTGATGTCCGACATCGGCTTCGGCGGTGATGCCGCGAAGGTCGAGGCGGACATTGCGAAGATCGCTTTCGATTACTTCGAGCAGTAGAGCGCTCGAGGCGCTCGAGCACGTCCGCGTTGCTCCGCCGACGATCGGCGCAGTGCCGTGCGATACTGTAAGCTGTGTCTGAATGACTGGCCAGTCACCATCGTCCATACACGATCCGGCGAAGCGGGCGCGTCTCATCGCGTCGGCGGCTGCCGTATTCAGCCGCGTGGGCTTCGACCGCGCGATCGTGGAGGAGATCGCGCAGAGCGCCGATGTCGCCAAGGGGACGGTCTACCTGTACTTCGGAAACAAGGCTGATCTCTTTCTGGCCGTCCTCCACGACCTCAAGCGCGAACTCGAATATTTCCTCGATGCCTCTGACCTCGAAGCATCGAGCGCGGCGGCCGCGTTCGTGCGCGCGCACCTCGAACTCGCCGACATCTCGCCTGATCTCTATCGCTGCTACACGAGCGCTCTGTTCGGGGTCAACCGCGAGTTCCAGGAGGCCGCGCTGGAAATCTTCGAGTGGCAGCAGGAGCGATTGCGTTCCATCGCCCGTCGCCTGCCTGAGCGCGGCGCCGCTGCACCCTGGTCGAAGCATCACGGGGCGATAGCGGTGGCGTGCATCAATGCGGCGGCGCTTGTGCGCGGACTAACGCAAACACGACGACGTGACGTGAAGGCCGAGGAGCAGCTGCTTCTCGCGATGCTGGGGATGGAGGCGTGACCGGCGAGTTCATCCTCGGCGTCCGACGTGCTGACTGGCGTGCCCGGCTGCTGGGCGGGTATCTCCAGAAGTGGGTCATCCTCGGCGCCATGATCGGCGTCGTCGCTGGGCTGGGCGCGATCCTCTTCTTCGAAGCCATCGACATCTGCACCAGGCTGTTCCTCGGGCTGGCCGACTATACGCCTCCAGTGCCCGCCGGTGAAGGCGCGACGGTCGTTGAGTCGCCCGGCAGGCTCTGGATGATTCCGATCGTCACGACGCTGGGTGGACTCATCGCCGGCGTGATCGTGTTCACCCTCGCACCGGAAGCGGAGGGCCACGGGACGGACGCAGCGATCGACGCCTTCCACCACAAGGCCGGACATATCCGGGCGCGTATCCCGCCCATCAAGCTCGTCGCCTCCGCGGTCACGATCGGCTCAGGCGGAAGTGCCGGACGAGAGGGTCCAACGGCGCAGATCGCCGCCGGATTCGGCTCCTGGGTAAGTGAAGTCCTGCATCTCTCTGCCGAGGACCGCCGCATCGCGCTCGCCGTCGGCATGGGCGCCGGAATCGGTGCCATCTTCAAGGCGCCGCTGGGCGGTGCGATACTCGCGGCCGAGATCCTCTACATTCGGGACTTCGAGCTTGCGGCGATCGTTCCGGGCTTCATTGCTTCCGTGGTCGGCTACACGATCTTTGGCGCATGGGCTGGCTGGACTCCGGTCTTCGGAGAGCCGGAAGGCCTGCGCTTTCGAGCACCCCGAACAGCTCGTCTGGTACGTCGTCCTTGGCATCGCGGCGGGTGCAGTCGGGATGTTGTACGTGAAGTTCTTCTACGGCACGCGCGACGTCTTTCATCGCCTGCACATACCTCCGCATTTCAAACCGGCGATCGGCGGGCTCCTTGTCGGGCTTATCGCCTTATGGCGGCCTGAAGTCCTCTCGATGGGTTACGGCTGGATTCAGCTCGCCATCGAGGGGCGCACTGCGGAACTCGCCGTGAGCACGATGGTCGTCCTTGTGTTCCTCAAGATCATCGCGACGTCCTTCACGATCGGGTCAGGCGGCAGCGGCGGCGTGTTCGCGCCAGGGCTGTTCATCGGCGGCATGCTTGGCGGGGCGATGTGGGGCATCCTGCACGGCCATGTCGGCTGGCTCCCGTCAACGCCCGCCCCGTTCGTCATCGTCGGCATGATGGCGTTGTTCGGCGGTGTTGCGAAGGCGCCGCTTGCCGTGATGCTCATGGTGGCCGAGATGACCGGCGAGTTCTCGATGATCGTGCCTGCCATGATTGCCACAGGCATCGCCTACCTGCTGACCGGCAACATCACCATCTACGAGAGCCAGGTGCCCACGCGTGCGGACTCGCCCGCTCACCGCGCCTCCTACCGCTTCCCGCTCATCCAGGAGATCAACGTCGAGTCGGCGATGCGCAGCAACGTCGAGACGATTTCTCCCCAGAGTTCTGTCGAAGAAGCCGAGCTGCGCATGGAGGCGGCCGCGGTGCGCGGGCTGCCCGTACTCGACGACGGACACCTCGGTGGGCATGATTACGGCGAGCGACACGGCGCGCGCGGTGCGGATGGAGCAACGACTCGTGGCCGACGCGATGACAACGGGAGTACTGGTAGCGCGGCCCGATGAGAATCTGCACGAGGTGTTGCAGCGGATGACCGGCGCGCGCATCTCTCGCCTGCCTGTCGTGGACGCAACCAACGGCGGAGCGATGATCGGGATCATCTCGGTTCGCGACATCGCGCGGGCGCTGGACCGAGAGATCGCCGTTCTCTCCGAGGCGAGGCTGAACGGCGCGGCGTCAATGCGCCAATTTGCCCCCCGGCAGCAGCGATTTGCTCAGCAGGATGGCGGCCGGTTCGTAGTGGCTCGCGGAGTTGTCGGCCCCTCCGCCGATTCCGTTCGCGGACGGCCCTGCTTCGTGGACGTGCGCTCAAGCCGCGGTGCGGGATCGGTGTTCACCGTCGTGCTGCCGCTGGCCGCCCCGGCCTAGCCTGATCACACTCTGTGGGGATCGACGGCGGCGTACGCGTTGATGTTGTGCGCGGGCCACACCTGACCCGCGGCGGCCGCACCGTTAGCACGCCGCCGGGAGACCAGTATCGAGCTGCTTCCGGCAACGCGGATGACGCTCGGCGACGCCTTATGCTGGCCTGATCGGAGGCTTTGGCACGCATGCTCTCGCCCGATTCACTTCGTCTCATGTAGACTCCGCGAAATGATTCCGCGCGCGGGGCAGCGTCAGGGGAGCGGCGTGGCTGGCGATCAGATAAATTCCGACCGTCCCGCAACGTGCAGAACCAGGTGGGGCCACACGGCCCTATTCGAATGGGCGATCCGGCCATTTGTTGCGTCTCGTGCGTCGTGTCGAATGGTCGCGACAGCGGTGGCGTTCAAGAATCGCTGGAGGACGCGCGGGTGAGTGCAGGGGCCAAGGCCGAACGGGTGAACGGCGACCGGTTGTTGGATGTCTTCCTGCAGCTCGTGGCGATCGATAGCCCGACCGGGCACGAAGAGGCCATTGGCGCCGATCTCAAGCGACGCTTCGACGAGCTGGGCTGTGACGTCAGGACGGATGAGCACGGCAACCTGATCGCGACGTACGCCGGCGACCGCGATGACACGCTGCTCCTGAGCTTCCACATGGACACAGCCGGGACCGATACCGGCATCAAGCCGACGATCCGGGACGGCGTCATCTACTCCGATGGCACGACGATCCTGGGCGCCGACGACAAGTCCGGCCTGTCGCAGGTGCTCGAGCTGCTCCACCTGCTCAATGCCAACCCCGGTTGGTCGCATCCCAATCTCGAGATCGTGGTCACGGTTGGCGAGGAGCAGGGGCTGAACGGCTCGCGCGCGCTCGACAAGACACGGCTCAAGTCCACCTGGGGCCTCGTGTACGATGCTGCCGGCGGCGTCGGAGCGGTGACATACTGGGCGCCGACATCAGTGTTCATGACGATCACCGTGCACGGCCGCAAGGTCCACGCGGGCGTAGAGCCTGAGAAGGGCATCAACGCCATCCAGGTCGCGGCGGACGCGATCGCGAAGATGCCGCTCGGCCGGATAGACGAGGAGACTGTGGCGAACATCGGCACGATCGAGGGCGGCGAGGCGCGGAACATCGTCCCCGGCGAGGTGCGCATGCTCGGGATGGCGCGCAGTCACGACCAGGCCAAGCTGGACGCGCAGATCGGGGCCATGCGGACGGCGTTCGAAGACGCAGCCGCCCGCTACGGCGCAACGGTGGATTTCGAGGCGGAGGAGAAGTATCGCACCTACAAGATCGAACCATCGGAGCGCCCGTACCGCGAAGCTGTGCGCGCGATCGAGAGCCTGGGCATCGAGGTGGTCCATCGGAAGAGCGGCGGCGGCACTGACGGCAATGTGTTCAATAATGCCGGCATTCGATGTGTTGCGATGTGCACCGGCATGGTCGATGAGCACGCGGTGACCGAACACATCGCCATCGACGACCTGGTGACGGCGGCGAAGATACTGGTCACTGTCGTGACCCAGGAGCCGGAAGCGTGATCCGGTCCAGGCGGGCCGCAAGTCAGAGGGGTGAGCATGACTGACGATGCCGTACGGCTGGTAATCGAGTTCCTCGCTCTCATCGTCTTCATCTTGCTGGGCGTGCGCTCGGGTGGAATCGGGCTCGGTCTCTGGGGCGGTGTAGGCGTTCTGTTCTTCGCCTTCATCTTCCAGGAGCCGCCGGGCGAGCCGCCGATCAGCGCCATGCTGATCATCATCGCCGTGATCTCCGCGGCGGCGGCGATGCAGGCGGCGGGCGGCACCGACTTTCTGGTGCGTATCGCGTCCAGGATCATCCGCGCGAATCCACGCCAGATCACGATCGTTGCGCCGCTGGTGAGTTACGCGTTCACCGTGGGCGCCGGCACGAGCAACATCTTCTTCTCGCTCATCCCCGTGATCGAAGAAACCGCCTACCAGAACGGCATCCGCCCCGAGCGGCCGCTGGCGGCATCGACGGTGGCCAGCGGCATCGGCATCACCTCCAGCCCGGTGTCGGCGGCAATGGCCGTGATGGTGGGGCTGATGGAGCCGCTGGGCTTCAGCCTCACCGAGATGCTGGTGATCATCATTCCGGCTTCGGTCGTGGCCATCGTCGTCGGCTCTTTCATCCAGACACGGATCGGCGCGGACCTGAAGGACGACCCGGAATACCAGCGACGGCTCGCATCGGGCGAACTCAAGGAGGTCTCGGCGGCCGATGCAATAGAGAGTAAGGAGTTGCCGCCGCGTGCGGCGATGTCCGCGTACATCTTCCTCGCGGGCGTCGTCGCCATCGTGCTCCTGGGGCTCTTCGAGGGCCTACGCCCGGTCTACCAGACCGGCCCCGACGAGTTCACGCAGCTGGACGTGACGACGTCGATCCAGATGATCATGCTGACCGTCGCCACGATCATCCTGATGACGTGCCAGATCACGCCCGACCGAATCCTCAAGGCGCCGATCTTCCTGAGCGGCATGACCGGCATGATCGCGCTCTTCGGCATCGCCTGGCTTGCGGACACGTTCGTGCAGGCCAACATCGATTACATCACGGAGTTGCTCGGCAATCTCGTGACGGCGATCCCGTTCACGCTGGCGGTCGCGCTATTCGCCATGGCCGCCCTCACAACGAGCCAGTCCGCTACGACCAAGTCCATTGTGCCCATAGGCATCGCGCTCGGGTTACCTGGACAGGTCATCATCGCGATGTGGCCATCGCTGATCGGTGTGTTCTTCCTGCCCGCCAACGGCACCCAGCTCGCCGCCATCGCGACAGACCGCACGGGGTCGACCAAGATCGGCAACTTCGTCATCAACCACTCGTTCCAGCCGAACACGATCATCATGTGGCTCGTCTCGGTCGCGGCGGGCTTGGTGCTCGCGGTGGTGATATACGGCACCGGATCGGGAAGCGTGGAGGCCCTGCCGGCCGAGACGCCGACGGCCGCCGCGACTGCGGCGGCGTCGCCCACTGCCGCGGCCACGCCGGCGCCGACAACGGCCGCGACGGCTACGACGGCTGCTGCGACCGCGACGGAGGCCGCGACGGAGACCGCGGCCGCGGAGACGGCGACCGCTGCGGCGACCGAAACCACGGCCGCGGAGACCGCGACCGTGTCAGCCGGCGGCACCCCAACCTCCGCACCGGCCGCGACGCCGCCCTGAGGAATTGATGTCATGATGGCAGCAGGACATATCGATCGGCCTACCCTCTCCGCCGTCGCCCCGGCGCCGAAGGAGAAAGGAGTGCACGCGAGCATGAAGCATCTGGTATGGATCCTTGTCGGGATCATGACGTTGTCGTCGCTCGCACTCGCCGCCTGCGACGATAAACCGACGCAACAGGAGGCGAACAAGCAGTTCTGCGACGACATGGGTGAGTTCGTCGCTTCACTGCGCGCTCTCCACGAACTCGACTCGGGCTCCTCGATCGATGAAATCAACGCCGCGCGCGACCGCACCCGCGAGTCATACGACCGGCTCATCGAGTCGTCGAAGGACGTTGCCCACTCGCGGCTCGATGACCTCCAGAAAGCCCGTGACGATCTCCAGAAGGCCGTTGATGACGTGAAGCCGGACTCCTCGATCTCCGAAGCGCTCTCGGCGGTCGACGATGAGATCGACGACGTCGTGACGGCCGCAGCGCAGGTGTTCAATGACGCCGATTGCGAGAACGCGTCGTCGGATCAGCAACAGAGCGGCGAGTAGACACGGAGAGTTGGCGACCAGATGAAGACCGAAGAGCTGCGGGCGAACGTTGCAGAAGATGATGCCCGAGGTTGTCGCAGACCTTGAGAAGCTCGTGGCGATACCCTCATGCGCATTCCCGGGATTTCCCGCCAGAGCCAGTCCACGAGATGGCCGACGCGACCGTCGCGATGCTGCAGCGCTACGGCCTCGCGACGCGCGAAAGGTCGATGTGCCCGGCGGTTATCCCGCCGTGTACGGCGAGCTTGCCGGCCCGGCCGGCAGCCCGACCGTGATGATGTACGCGCACTACGACGTGCAGCCGGCGCCGAAGGAACAGAACTGGGACGACCGACCCATTCGCTCCGACTCGCAAGGATGGCCGCATCTTCGGCCGCGGTGCCGCCGACGACAAGTCGGGCATCGCCGTCCACGCTGGCACGGTTCGCGCGCACGGAGCGAAGCCTCCGGTCAACCTGAAGATCATCGTTGAAGGCGAAGAAGAGACAGTCAGCCACCTCGGCGACTTCGTCTACGCGAACAAGGAGATGTTCCAGGCCGACGCCTTCATCGTCGCGGACATGGGCAACCTCGCGCCCGGCGAGCCGGCCGTCACATCGACGCTGCGCGGTCACGTGCACTGCATCGTCACGGTGCAGACGCTCGACCACCCGCTGCACTCCGGTGAATTCGGCGGCGTCGCGCCGGACGCGCTCGTCGCGCTGATCCAGCATGCTGGCGACGCTGCACGAAGACGACGGCGAGGTCGCGATCAAGGGCCTGACGTCGTTCGACTGGAGCGGCGGCGACTACCCGGAGGCGACGTACCGTTCGATGTCCGGCATCCTCGATGGCGTGCAGCTCATCGGGCGCGGCACGGTTGGCTCGCGGCTCTGGTCCAAGCCTTCGGTCAGCGTGCTCGGCATCGACTGTCCCTCGGTCGATAAGGCGTCGAACGTGCTGCTGCCGTCGGCGCGGGCGCGCGTCGCGCTGCGAATCGCCCCGGGTGCCAACGCCGATCACGAGGTCGAGACGTTGATGGCGCACCTGAAGTCTGTCGCGCCGTGGGGCGTGCACGTGAGCTGCGAACGCGGCAAGGTCTCGAACGGCTTCAACGTGGACAACGCCGGGTCGGCGTACGAGGCATCGAAGGCGGCGCTGACCGAGGCATACGGCAAGCCGGCGGGCGATTGCGGCTCCGGCGGCTCGATCCCGCTGCTCGACATCCTGAAGGATGTGGCACCGAAGGCGCAGTTCATCCTCTGGGGCGCCGAGGACCTCGCGCTGTCGCGCATCCACGCCAACAACGAGAGCGTCGACCCAAACGAGATCCGCGACATGATCCTCGCGCAGTCGATCTTCCTGAATAACTTCGCGGCGCGGCTGAGGCGGCCCGGGTTTGGACGGCGCGCAGGAGGTCTTCATCCCGGTCCAGATCCCGCTCTGGATCGATCTGCTCGCCGTCTTCGTCGCCGGCGTCAGCGGCGCCCTGATCGCGATCCGGAATCGGTTCGATCCATCTGGCGTCATCGTCATCGCGATCGTGTCGGCGCTCGGCGGCGGCATCATCCGCGATGTGCTCATCGGACGGGGGCCGCCGGCCGCGCTGTCGAACGCGGACTACCTCTACGTCGCGCTGGGCGCGGCCGCTGTCGGGTTCCTGTTCCGGCAGTCTGGCGCACCGCGTCAACGCCTGCTTCATCCTGTTTGATGCCGCCGCGCTGGGCCTGTTCACGTTTGTCGGTATGCAGAAGGGGCTCAACTTCGACCTGCCCGTCGTCACGGCGGGTCTCCTGGGTGTCATCACGGCGACGGGCGGCGGCCTGCTCCGCGACCTCTTCAGCGGCGAGCCGCCGGGTCTGCTGCGCCCGGGGGAGCTCGCGCTGACGGCGTCGATCATCGGTGTCTTCGTGTACGCCCTGCTGTACGAGCTCGGTGTCCCCGGCTACATCGACCTGTGGATCGTGCTCGGCGTCGTGATGCTGCTGCGGCTCGCATCGGCATACTTCGGTTGGACGACACCCGAGGCTTCGAACGTGCCGACGGTGACGGATGTTGGAGGCACGATCCTCGCTACGCCGCGCCGCATTCGCCCGTCTCTCTTGCGACGCACGGGCGCCACGTCGCCTGAGCCGGGTCCAGCCGAGCCACAAATTCACCCGCAAGACGAGGGTTAGGCGGAACGCGCAGCCTGTGACAGATAGGCTTACAGTTGAACCCGGTGTCGAAGTCTGCACGTGCAACAGGAGAACTACATGACGCGCGCGCTCGTACTCGGTGGCGGTGGCCCGGTGGGCGTCGCGTGGGAGGTCGGACTCGCTGCCGGTCTCGAACAGGAAGGCGTCCGCCTGGCCGACGCTGATCTGTTCGTCGGCACGTCCGCCGGGTCCATCGTCGGCGCGATGTTGGCGCTCGGCCGTCCGACCGCCGAGCTGTTCGCCACGCAGCACGCCATCTCAAGCGAAGCAGCCCCTCGTGGCACGACGAACGGCGCGTTTGACCTCGGACCACTGATTCAACAGTTCATCAAGCTGTACACGTCCGATGCGCCGCCCCAGCAACTCCGGGCCGACATCGGCCGTTTCGCTCTCGACGCCGAAGTCGCGATGACCGAAGATGAGTGGCTCGCGACGTTCCAGAGCAGCGATCTCATTGCCATCGGTGACTGGCCGGAGAAGCCGTACATCTGCACCGCCGTCGACGCCGAAACGGGCGAGTTCGTTACCTGGTCGAAGGAGAGCCGCGTGCCGCTCGTGCGGGCCATCGCATCGAGCTGCTGCGTGCCGGGCATCTTTCCGCCGATCACGATCGACGGCCGGCGTTACATCGATGGCGGCATGAAGTCCGCCACAAACGCTGAACTGGCCGCCGGCCACGAACGGGTCATCGTTGTCAGCGTCACAGCGGGGATGGAGCGGGCGGCGACAGCATTCCCCGCCATGGCCGAGCGCGCGAAGAAGCGCATGGACGATGAGCTGGGCTCCATCACCTCCAGGGGTGGTGAGGTGAAGATGATCATCCCGGATGCAGTGTCGCAGTCCGCGTTCGGCTCGAACCTCATGGACTTCAGCCGGCGAGGCGAGATCGCTGACGCCGGGCTTCGCCAGGGCAAGCTCGAAGCAGCGCACCTCGGCGACTTCTGGGGGTAAGCCGGTCCGGATAGCGATTGGCGGCCGCCATTTCTCCATCGGTCTTGCCGCGGTGCGAGCGACCCACGCTCTGCGTGGCGATTCGCTGAACCGCCGGTCGATTGCAGCGCATCGCCGGCGGATTCAATATGACGGCTGACCGCTATGAGTCGGGTGGGGCGACCAGGCCTAGTTGAGCCAGTATCAACACGGGATGGAACGTGTTCCAGAGGTCAGCGATCTGACCATCCTTCCACGTGTGCCCCTCGACCATCGTGAGGTCGATCCGTTTTCCGGTCGGGGCCAGGCCGAGCAGGTCGCCGCTTTGCGTGCCCCGGAACGTCACGCGTGTCATGACCCGCTCACCGTCCGACATTTGCTCTGCGACCGTGACGGTCAGGTCCGGGAATGCCGCGTGAAACGCGGCGATCTGCTCGCGCCACGATGACTCTTCGAGCCTTTGCATCGGCATCAGGGCCTCGAAGACCCTGGCGTCATTCCGGCCGTACCCGTCTTCGAACCAGCGTCTGGACAGCTCCTTGGGGCTCGTCATGTCCGTCTCCTTCCTGCGGGGGACGAGGAGGGGCGGACCACGCTGCCCGCCCCTCCGTGGCATCTCCTACTCGTAACGCAATGCGTCGGCCACCGGGACCTTCGCCGCCGCGCGACTTGGCCACCATGTCATCGCGAGGGACACAAGCAGCGCGACCGCGGTGAAGATCAGCACCTCAGTCCACGGCATCATGAACTCGACACCCTCGCCGGCGAACTGACCGGTAGTGAACAGATTTCGTGAGACGATCACGCCTCCGACCATGCCTGAGAGGATGCCCATCAAGGCGATGAACCCCGACTCGAGCACGAAGGTCAGCGCGACCGTGTTCGTCTGGTATCCGATCGCCCGCAGCATGCCGATCTGCTGCCGGCGCTCGACGACGGAGCGGAACGCGATGACGCCGAGCGCGACGATGCCGACGATGAGTCCGAGAGCCATGAAGCCCTGGAACATGCGGGTGAACGCTCGGTCCTGCGCCGCCGACTCGTCAATGACCTGCTTGATGCCGTCGGCCTGCACGCCGCTGGATGACAGCGCCGACTCGACGGCTCGTGCGCCTTCCTTGGCGTCGACGCCATCGGCCAGCGCGATGTAGGTCCGCTCGTACGACGGTGCGCCGAACACCGCACGGTACGCCGATTCGTTCACGTAGAGCCCGGCGATGATCTCGGCGTTCAGGCGCGCGCCGAGCACACCGATCACGGTCACCTTCGACTCCTCACCCGTCAGCGGGTTGCGGAACGCCGCCTCGAATGGCTCGAAGCCATCTTTCTTCTCCGCGCCCCAGGTCATGGCGTACGGACCCCAATCGGTCGCGTCAACGAGAGCAAGGTTCGCGTCGCGTCCAACGGCCTCGAACGCCGACTCATCGCTGTCATAGCCGCGTGCGCGGCCGGCGAGCGTCGCGTTCTTCGCCGCGAAGAACGCCGTGTCGCCGGCGATGACGGGGTAAGTCACCCAGGTGTCATCCGGGCGGACTTCCTGCGCGCCCGTGAACGCCGTCGTGCGGGCCGAACTCTCGATTTCGTTCGCGACGGCCGCGTTGTTCGCCTGGAGGGCACCGACCACGTCGTCGACCGGATTGTTCCGGTTTGATGTCGTGACGACGTCCCAGCCCCCGTCGCCGCCGTCGCCGGTCAACGTCGCGCTGAAGTTTGCGTTCACAGCGCTGAAGACGACGATGGAGAAGACGATGAGCGAGAACATCGCGATGGTCATGCCCGTGCGGAACCGGTTCGAGAGCGGGTATGCGACACCCATCTTCAGGGCGGGCGCCGCGGACGGGAACCGGACCGCCGCCCCCGCGGCCGCCGCCGCCAGGGCGACGATGCCGGCAACGACGTACAGGACCTCGCCCGCACCCTGACCCCGGTTGCCGATGGCGACCGCAGCAGCGATCAACGCGACGGCCACGGCGCCAATGAGGGCAGGCTTGCGGTACTTGTGGCCGTTGCGCCGCTGGAACAGCGTCGTGAGCAGCCGAGCATTGAAGACGATGATGAGCGTGAACCCCGTCACCACCATGATGCCGGACAGCACGAACATCTCGATGTCGCCCTGCATCTCAGTTCCCAGCACCTTCTCGGCCACACTGAACGGCGCCAGCCAGTAGAAGGCGAGCCACCCGCCGACCAGCGTCCAGACGACGCGGCCGGACACGCCGTAGTGCGCGGCGATCATCGCGATGCAGAGCGGCAATACCGAGAATCCGAAGCCTGCCAGGAACTCGCTCGTCGGACCGCCCCCCTTCGCGCCCAGGATTGCCAGGACGGCGATGCCGGCGCCGATCGGGGCGATGATCCACGCCCATGAGAGCCCCAGGCCCTTCCGGAAGAGGAACCAGATCCCCAGCGGAGGCACGATCATGGAAGGAACCCCGATCGCGACCCACTTCCAGCTGATACCGCGCTTCGTCTCGCGCTTCGGTTCGTCCTCGAGGCCGCGCACTGCGGCGACGATGTTGACCGACGTCACCTTCACCGACGCGATGACCACGGTCACGAAGGTCAGCGACACGCCCAGGCAGTAGCTGATCACGAGTGACTGCCACGTGACGTGTGCCGTGATGAAGCTGAAGTCGTCGCCCACGGCGAGCTTCAGGAACACGACCACCAGGCCCAACGCGGCCGCGACCCCGGCGGCCGCGCCGATGATGCCGGCGATCAGGTTGTACGCCATGCCCTCTGACACGAACGCCTGCACGAGGTTGCTGCGTTGCGCGCCGACCGCTCGTGCCATGCCCATCTCCGCCCGACGCTCGGCCGCCAGCATGACGAAGATCATGAAGATCAGCAGCACGCCGCTGGCAATCGAGAAGAGACCCAGGACCAGGAAGAACGTCACGAACTGGTTGCCCGTGGACTCAGCCTCCTCGACAGCGTCCTGCTTGACGGCATCAACCTCAACCGGGCGCCCGCCCGCATCGAGCAGGGCTCGACCCTCTGCACTCTGCACGAACGGCTCGATTCGAGCGGTCACTGCATCAGACTTGCGATAGCTCTCGCTCACATCGCCCTTCAACGCGACGCCGATGAAGTTCACGCGTCCGTCGTGCCCGGTCAGCCGCTGCGCGACATCAAGCCGCACAACAGCGCCACCGTTTGGGGCGATGTCGAACGCGGTCGGGCCGGCCGCAGCCAGTTCGTCTTTGACGATCGCGGCGACGATGAACTCGGCGGGTTGCTCGCGGATGAACAGCGTGACGGTGTCGCCTGCTTGCGCGTCCAGGTCGTCGGCGGCGCGCTTCGTGAGCAATACCGTCCGATCGTCGAGGCCTGCGAGGTCCGCACGGCCCCCATCCACCAGACGCAGCCCACCGAGGCGTTCGAGCCGCGTGACATCGACGCCGGCCAGCGTTACGCCGGGCTCGCTGAGCCCTGTGCGCTCGTTCCGTGCCGGGGCGGGCTCGAACAGGGAAGGCAGGAAGCCATCGATGTCCGGGTCGCCTGAGAACTGCTTCTCGAAGCCAGCGACAGCGGCCTCGGAGGCGTAGACGGACTGCGTCGCCTGCTCGCCGTCTTCCCCCTGGAAATTGATCGAGAGGTCGATCCGCTGCAGCGAGTCGTATCCGTACTTCTGGATGGAGTAGTCAACCGTGTCGCCCGTGACGAAGGCGGCCGTCGTGATCAGCGTCGCCAGCATCAGCCCCACCACGACGAGGCCCGTCTGTGGGCCGCGGCGCCGCAGGTTGCGAACGCCCATCAGGAACATGTGGCGGTTCGTCAACGCGACGAAGGCCACGCTCGCGATGCCGACGAGGAAGATCGCCACCAGCACGATCATGATCGAGGTCATTGGGATGCCGAACAGCTTATCCACGGTTCTGCTCCTCTCCGACGACTTCGCCGTCGCTCATGTGCACCAACCGGTGGCAGCGCCGGCCGATGCCCCGGTCGTGGGTAACCAGAACGAATGTCTGTCTGTGTTCTGCGTTCAATGTCTCCATCAATGTGACGATGTCGTCGGCGGTCCTGGAGTCGAGCGCGCCCGTCGGCTCGTCTGCCCAGACGATCGCCGGGTCGTTCACAAGCGATCGCGCGATCGTTACGCGCTGGCGCTGCCCCCCGAGAGCTGCGACGGGCGGCTGTTGGCCTTGTCCGCGAGCCCGACGCGCTCGAGCGCCGCCATCGCCCTCTCACGCGCCTTGTTCGCGCCCACGCCGGATACCACGAGCGGCAGCTCGACGTTCTCCACTGCTGACAGCACCGGGAGCAGGTTGTATGTCTGGAAGATGAACCCCATGTTCTGCGCCCGGTACGATGTCTTCTTCTTGTCGCTCAGCGTCGCCAGGTCGACGCCGTCAATGCGCACGCTGCCGCCGTCGATGACGTCGAGACCGCTAATGCAGTTCAGCAGCGTCGTCTTTCCGCAGCCGGACGGCCCCATGATGCCGACGATCTCGCCGCGCCTGACCGTCAGTGAGACGTTGCGGAGCGCCTGCACCTGTGTGCTTCCGCTGGAGTAGTTCTTCACGACGCCCGCCGCTTCGACGATGGCCGGCGTCACTACTCGCGGCCCGATGAACTGTTGTGCCTTTGCTTCGATCGTGAGTGTCATTTGTCCTCCCTGTTTGTTGCTCTGTCTGTCGGGAATCCGGCGCGGGGCCGTCTGCGGTGTTTCAATCGCCGCCTCCTTGCGCTTCGTCGGCGAACCCCGCCGCCGACCTGATTGCGCGTGTCAGCGCGATGTCGATATCGTGTTTGCCGACGAAGTCTCGCGCCCCCGCAAGCCGGGCCCGTTCGCGAGTCGCGCTGTCGTCGTGCATGCTGAGCATGACCACGGCACACCCCGGTGAGAGGTCGCGCAGGCGAGCTGCGGTCGCGATGCCGTCCATCCCGGGGAGGTTCACGTCAATCAGGACCACGTCTGGGAGGATCTCGACGACCTGGGCGAGGGCGCTCCCGCTTTCCTCGGCCTCGCCCACCACGACCATGTCCGGCTCCATGCCCAGCCGCATGCGGAGGCCCTGCCGCACGTGTCGCTCGTCGTCCACCAGGAACAGTCGAATCGCTTTCATCACGTTGCGAGTATCGGGGTTGAGCCCCGTGCCTCGAATCGCGCACCAGGCTGACTTCGTGGACAGCTTCCGGGGGACCTGATGCCTCCCCCGAAGGAGTGACCGTATAGTGGGTGCGCATTCACCGGCCGATGGCCGACTGGCGCGTTTGGGGGAGCAATGCCGATCCGGATCCTTCTCGCAGACGACCACCTCGTCGTTCGTCAGGGCCTTCGCATGTTTCTGTCCGAAGACCCGGAGATGGACGTGGTCGGCGAGGCGTCTGACGGGGCCGAGGCGGTGCGATTGGCGAACGAACTGAAGCCAGACGTCGTGTTGATGGACATGCTCATGCCGGTGATGGACGGAATCGCGGCCACCGCCGAGATTCGACACGGGCTTCCCGGGACCGAGGTCATCGCACTGACCAGCGTGTTGGAGGACAGCGCGGTGATCGGCGCAGTAAAGGCTGGCGCGATCGGCTATCTCCTGAAGGACGCCGAGCCCGACGAATTGCGCACCGCAATCCACGCCGCCGCCGAAGGGCGAGTGCATCTCACTTCTAAGGCAGCCGCGCGTCTCGTGCGCGAGGTACGCGCCCCGGACACTCCCCAGTCGCTGACTCAGCGTGAGATCGACGTCCTTCGCCTGCTCGCCGCCGGGAAGTCCAACAAGGAGATCGCGTCCGCGCTCACCATCGGCGAACAGACGGTGAAGACACACGTGAGCAATATTCTCATGAAGCTCGGCGTGCAGAGCCGTACGCAGGCGGCCCTCTATGCAGCGCAGATCGGGCTAGCGCCGCTCGGTACGTCGTAATGTCGCTCGGCACAAAGCTCAATCTCTCTCTGCTCAGCTTCCTGCTGCTCCTCGGAGCGGCGACCTCGGCGATCATCATCTTCGGCTTTAACCGCACCCGGGACAGTGCGCACGAGCGCAGCGACAAAGCGCTGGAGGAACAGGGCAAACTGGCGCTGCTAGCACTGGTTGGCGGACTCTCCGAGCAGGGAGATGTGCTGTTCGAAGTCGCGGCGGCGACCGGAAGGCGCTCCGCCTTCTACCTCGAGAGCCGACCGCCCGCCGACGCGGGCTCTGCAATTGACACGTCAGGGCTCGCCCTGACAGATTCCGGCCTGTACTACGATCCGAATCCTGCGCGCATATCCGACCTCGTGATCTTGAATGGCGCCTCGCCCGACGCCCCGGGCGTCCGAGACGATATTGCGTTCTCCGCACCGCTGGACGACGTTCTGCCCGTGTTGTTCCGGAGTTTCTCCGGCGAGGCCGCAGGACCGAACTTCGACCCGACCGCCATCGTCTTCATCGGCACGAGTGGCGCGAGCCGCTACTATCCGCCGATCGATGTGCAGGACCAGCTGCCGCCACGCGTTGACATCGTGAACCGGATGCAGACCATCGGTCCGGTGAACAACCCTGACCGGCGCACCATCTGGACGGCGCCATACGAGGATGCCGGCGGCCAAGGGAAGATCGTGACCGCCAGGACGCCCGTCTATGTAGGTGAGACGCTGCGCGGGTCGCTGGAAGTGGATCTGTCCATCGCGAACCTCACCGATCAGATCAATCAGATCCGACCGACTCCGAATGGATTTTCGTTCTACGTAGACAGTGCAGGTTCGCTGTTCGAAACGTCGAGCTACGACCTGATTACCACCGAGGCAGCGGGCGGCGGCGACATCGCAGCTGTCCTGGAAGGCATGCGGAGAAACCAGCCCGGTGACGACCTCCAGGTCGTCAAACTCAATCTTGATGGCGAGCCGTTCTTCGTAGCTTATGCGCCGCTGATCACACCCGGCGGCAGTATCGCGGTCGCCGCGCCGGTCGCTGACATCACCGCGAACGCCGCGCCGATCACAGCGGGGATCGATGACCAGGCATCGCGCACGATCAGGTTCACCCTGGGCGCGATGGCACTGTTATTCGTCGCTGGGTTGGCGGGCGCCGCGTACCTCAACAGACGGGTGATCGCGAAGCCCATCCAGGCGCTTGCCGCAGGCGACACGAGCGGTCGCAGCGGGCGACCTGAGCGGGGAGGTGCCTGTCGCGCGCGGCGACGAATTGGGACAGCTCGCGGGTGACTTCAACGTCATGGTTGAACAGCTGCGAGAATCTGAGCGCCAGCTGGAGCAACGCGTGGAAGACCGGACGCGGGAGCTCACCTCGCTGCTCGATGTCGCGCGTAACGTCGCTTCAACACTCGAGTTACAGCCGCTTCTGCAACTCATCCTGGAACAGTTAAGGACGCTCGCACCGTATGACCGCTCACTGATCATGATTCTGGAGGGCGATGAGCTGCGCGTGCTTGCTATCCGCGCCGAACCGGGCTTCGAGATGGAACCTTCGCAGTTGACTCTGCGCGCGCCGGTCGCGGAGGGCGGTCTGATATGGGAGCTCATCGAGCGCGGCGAACCGGCGATCATCGAAGATACTCAAGGAGACACGCCGCTTGCCGCCGCCTGGCGAAGGAACAACGAGCATGTTCTCGAGTCCGCGCTCCGACGCGTCGGATCATGGATGGCGGTCCCCCTGCGCCTGGGCGACCGCACGATCGGTATGCTCGCCGCATCGAAGGAGGAACCGAACTCCTTTACGCGGCGCCACGCTGAACTGGCCATGGCCATGGGGACACACGCTGCTGTCGCAATCCGTAACGCGCAGCTGTTCGAGCAGACTCAGCATCAGGCTCGCGAGCTGGAGGCACTACTCGAAACGTCGACCGTGCTGTCCTCCACCCTCGAGCTGCGGCCGCTCATGGATCAGGTCCTCGATCATCTGCAGACACTGGTCGAGTGCGCGGGCGCCGCGGTGTTGCTTCTCCATGAGCAGAGACTCGTACAGTTAGCCGTGCGACGTCCTGCTTCTGCGCCTGCGGCCGTTCCCGGCACACAAGGCGTGACCCCGGTAGCCGGAATGGGGGCCATCTGGGATGAGATCGCGCAGGGCAGAGCCGTCAACGTCGATGACGTTCGAGGACCGTCTCCGCTGGCTGTCGCGTATCGCTCCCAGTTCGCGGTCGATCTGGACCAAACACCCGTGAGATACGTGCGGGCGTTTGCCGCCGTCCCGCTCAGCACGCGAGCGCGCGTAATCGGCATGGTGGCGATGGCGCGCGAGACAGCGGGCTACTTCGACGAGCGCGAGATTGGTCTCGCCGGCGCTATCGCCGCGCAGGCGGCTGCGGCAATCGAGAACTCGCGTCTGTACGAAGAAGCTGTTGAACAAGCGCGCGAGACAGAGGCCCTGCTCAGGGCCGATAGTGAATTGTTTCGCTCGCTAGACCTCGATAGCGTGCTGCAAGCGATGGCGGATGTTGCCGTCGATGTCCTCGGCGCAGACAAGAGCATCGTTGTGTTGCACGAAGGCGATATCGACGTGATCAAGGCCATGCGCAATTACGCGCCCGAGAGTCTTGCATCATTCAATCGTGTCCTCGCGGGAATGCCGCACGACGAACCGTCCCCTGAGAACGAAAAGCCCAGGATCTTCAAGGACGCGCGGCTCGCGCCTGACTACATGTCCGTGGCACTCGAACGCGAAGGTATAGCATCACACATGTCCGTGCCTATCAAGGATTCTCGTCGAATGCTCGGCGCCTTTAGCGTGAGCTTCGTCTCGGACCACGACTTCACCGACCAGGAGCAGCGTCTTTACGGCGCGCTCGCTGATCGCGCTGCTGTCGCGATTCAGAACGCCGAGTTGTACGAACGTGCCCAGCGGGCAGCGTCGCTCGAGGAGCGCCAGCGGCTCGCGCGCGAACTGCATGATTCCGTGTCGCAGGCGCTGTATGGCATCGCTCTCGGCACCCGCACGGCGAAGCTCCGCCTGGGCGACGATCCACACAACGCCGCAGAGCCGATCGAGTATGTCGCGTCGCTCGCCCAGGCGGGCTTGGCGGAGATGCGGGCGCTTATCTTCGAGTTGAGGCCCGAATCACTCGAGCAGGAAGGCGTTGTCGCTGCGATCGAGAAGCAAGCCGCGTCGATCGCCGCACGCTACAAGCTCGATGTTGTGCTGGATCTCGGTGAGGAACCCGCCTGCGCGCTGGAGGTCAAAGAGGCGCTCTATCGAATCGCTCAGGAGGCGCTGCACAACGTCGTGAAGCACGCGCAGGCTCGGCACGTGGAAGTCCGCCTGCGTTCCAGTGGCGGCACACTCTCACTTACGGTGCGGGACGACGGCAGGGGATTCAACACTGAGCAGTCGTTCCCCGGCCATGTTGGCCTGCAGTCCATGCCCGAACGGGCCGCAAAGCTCGGCGGGACCGTCATCGTCGAGAGCAAGCCCGGATACGGGACGACGGTCGACGTGACGCTCCCGGCGACGTAGGTCGCGGACGAGTCGTGGCGACGATAGCGGCACTCGTGGGGCTGCTCCGGTCGCCGTCGGCTCTGCTACCGCTTAAGCTGGGGCGCGAGGGCAGATTGTAGAAGCGCCGGCCGGCGCCTCCAGTCGGTCAGCCCAGTCCCTTGCCTCTTTTCGCCGCGCAATACTTTGCCCCGGAGAAGTGCCCTCCCCACAGTGGCGCAACTGGGCAGAGGTTGAACGC
The DNA here is from genome assembly GCA_963736015.1 of uncultured Chloroflexia bacterium. Classification (GTDB taxonomy): domain Bacteria; phylum Chloroflexota; class Dehalococcoidia; order DSTF01; family JACRBR01; genus CAVTNG01. Next base: position 278,572 of record CAVTNG010000012.1, read on the forward strand.
GCCCGCTGCGAGCGGCACCAGTCCGAACGCCGCCACGACCAGGCCGACCGGTCGCGGCATCAGCGCAAGGGCGCCTACCACGAGCGTCGCCCCCAGCCCGAGCCGCGCCAACCGTCCATAACCCGACGCCATGAAGCGCGTGAATGCATTTCCGATTTCCTTCGTTGCCTCAGTTGGCATGTCGATTTCCTCCTCAAAACCAAGTTCCAATTTCAGTGCGCGAAGCGGATATCGGGCAGCACGCGATCGACGAACTTCGGCAACCACCAGGCTTTGCGACCGACCACGTACAGCACCGCTGGCACGAGGACCAGGCGTACAAGGAAGGCGTCCAGCAGCACGGCTGTACCGAGGATCAATCCCATCTCCTTCATTGGCAGCGTCCCGGCGATCGCGAAGGTGAAGAACACTGCGACCATCACCCCGGCCGCAGCCACAATCGGCCGCCCCGTATGAGCCAGCGCGCCCTCAGCCGCCTCGTTGGGGTCGTTCGACAATTCGAAGTGCTCGCGCGCCGATGCAAGGAGAAACACCGTGTAGTCCATCGATATGGCGAACACCAGCGCGAAGAAGAAGAGCGGCGCCCATGAGGTCAGGTAACCTTGGCTCTCAAAGCCCATCGGCCCGGCTGCCCAGCCGTGTTGGAACGCAAGCGCCCCGACACCAAATGCTGCGCCGACCGACAGCAGGTTGAATAACACTCCGGCGGCAGCGATGAACACCGCCTGCAGCGCGAGCAGCAGTAGCAGGAACCCGAGCGCCAGTACGACACCGATCACAATGGGCGCGCGAGCCCTCAGCATCTGGTCCAGGTCGTGGTTCTCGGCCACTGGACCGCCAACGAGCACCCCGGCAGGCAGCTCGTCGCGAAGCGTGCTGACGAGCGCGCTCGACTCCTTGCTCGACGGGTCAGTAGTCGCGATCGCCGTGACGAGCGTTGATCCATTGGCGGACGTCTGGGCCGGAAACACCGCCGCGATGCCCGAAGTGGCTGCCACAGTCTGTGACACTTCCTCCGCGCTGATGCTCGGCGACACGACGATCTGTAGTGGTCCAGGACCTCCCGGTCCAAACGAGGACTTGAGCAGGTCGTAGCCGACACGCGCCGGCCGGTCCTCCGGCAGCACACTGATACTCGGCATGCCCGTCTTCAAGTTGAGCAGTGGTGACGCCAGCAGCAGGAGGAGCGCCGTCGTCCCGATCGCGTAGATGGCCGCGTGCCGTTGAATCCGCTTTGCGAACCGCCCCCAAAACGGGCTCCGATGCTCCCCAGCCGAGTGCCATGGCAGCGCGAAACGATTGATACCCGGCCCGAGGAGCGCCGGCAACAGCGTCAGCGCCGCGGCCAGAACGAAGCCCACGGACAGCATCATGCCTGCCGCCATCGACCGGAATGCCGGGATCGGCACGAGCAGCACGGCGGACAGGCTGATCAGCACGGTGAGCCCGCTGAATAGCACCGCCTTCCCTGCCGTGTCCATCGTCACACCGACAGCCGTGTCGATGTCATCCGGCGTTGTATGCAACGCGCCCCTGAAGCGGCTGACAATAAATAGCGCGTAGTCGATGCCCAGGGCGAGCGCGAACATCATCGCGAAGTTCAGCGTCCAGATCGAAAGGTCGGTGTAGCGCGTAATGACGTAGAGGATGCCCATTGAGCTAATAAGGCCCGCCGCCGTTAACAGCAGCGGCAACCCGGCAGCGGCCAACGTGCCGAAGGCCAACACAAGGATGATGGCGGTGACCGGCCAGGTCAGGAACTCCGCCCGCATCATGCCTTCCTTGTTGACGGCGTTGAAGTCCGCCCAGAAGGCTGGCGAACCCGTAAGCGCAACGGTGACGCCGTCGTCGCTGAGTTCGCTGATCGAGTCAGACACACGCTCTGCCGCTCGGACCGATTCCGTCGGGTTGACGAGCGACCCGGCCTGCAACATCACGGTGTGTCCATCCTGGCTCACCTGCGCCGGCGCCACGGGCGTCAGAGCGGACTCTGTCGCGAAGACAGCGGAAGCCGCGTCGACCTTCGACTGAAACAGCGGATCGTCTGCCATCAGTTCGTCGCTATGCACGACGACGACAGCGGACTGCGACGAGAAGCCGCCAAACTCGCGCTCGATCTCCTGGCGTGCGGCGAGCGAATCGCTGCCGTTCACCTCCCACATCGCGCCCGAGAGCGCTCCCTCGAGCCGCGGCGCGAAGAAGCCCAGCCCAACGGCTAGGATCACCCAGCCCACAATCACCGCAAGCCTGTGGCTGCGAGCAGCGCGTCCGAAACTGCCGATGAAACCAAAGGTCTGCATATCTATAACTCCTTGCTCATATAGCGATTAATGTGGGCATGGATAGTTGAGTCTCCACCGGACTCTTCTCTCACGCCACGGCGAAAGCCCGAGCTTCTTCTCTCGCTTGGATCACCAGGCGGTTGCAGACAACGTCGCACAGCTTCGTGATGCTGGGGTCAACAATCCGGTAGTAAGCCGCAGTGCCCTCGCGTCGGCGGCCGACGATGCCCGCCTCCGCCAGCGTGCGAAGGTGCTTGCTGACGTTCGCTTGGCTCCCGTCAAGCGCCTCGCAGATTTCGCCCACGTTCAACTCGCCACGCGCGCGCAGGACGCGCAAGATCGAAAGACGCGTTGCGTCGCCAAGGACGCGGAACCGTTCAGCCACGTGTTCGATAAGCGCTGGAGGTAGTAGATCTGCCATGCGCCGAACTATATAACTATAGGACGATAGAGTCAAGAAGGAGGCCTCTGGTCGCACCCGAGGTACAGAATGGCTAGTTTTAGTCCGGTTCAAGAGTTCTAGCGGGAAAGATACGCTTGAGTGGCCCAGCAACTGCGAATGGTGTTCGAGCCGGGAGGGATGATGAGCGAGAACGACATTGATGCGAATGCTCTGGCGGCGAAGCAAGCGCTGATCGCGGGGTACGGCATTGGCGCGCATGTCGCCGGGATGATCCATCTTGGTCTCGAGCTCGGGTTGTACGGGGCTCTCCACCAATCGGGGGCAGCGACCAGCAAGGAACTTGCGGAAAGCAGCGGACTCCACGAGCGCTGGCTGCGAGAGTGGCTGTATCAGCAAGCAACAGCTCGTGTCCTGACTACGATGCTCGACCAGGCGATTCTCGATCTCGCCTGAGGTGTGGGTGCTCCTCGGCGACCCCGACGAGTTGCGGACGCTGCGTGCGAACTTCGCTGGCCTCACGTACCGCTTCGCCATGCTCGACAAAGTGCCGGAAGCGTTTCGTACGGGCATTGGCGTGGCTTGGGATGACCGCGGGCCGCGAGCGGCCGAGATGACCGAGCTGCTGTTCCGCAACTGGTATCGGCACGTGTTGGTGCCTGTCGCACTACCGATGCTGGACGGGGTCGTGCCCGCACTCCAGGCAGGTGCCCGCGTCGCCGACGTGGGGTGCGGCGCAGGGCTCGCGATGATCGAGATGGCGAAAGCGTTCCCGTCGTCGCGGTTCGACGGCTACGACACATCGGTGCAGGCGATCGAGCGGGGACGGGCTCACGTGCGCGACGCAGGTGTGTCAAATGTCACGTTTCACGACGCGAACCGCGACTTGTTGCCGGAGAGTCCAACCTTCGACCTCGTGACAACGTTCGACTGTCTTCACGACATGACGCATCCGCACGAAGTGGCGGCCGCGATCCGTCGAGCCATCAAGCCGGACGGAACGTGGTTCATCGCGGATATCAATGGGGGCGCCGACTTCGACGAAAATCTCGCGAAGCGCCCGTTGTCGGCGTTGTTCTATGCGATCTCAGTCATGTCCTGCATGTCATCGGCTCTTTCGGAGGAGGGCGGAGCCGGATACGGGACCCTGGGCCTTCCGGAGCCCGAGATGCGGAATCTCGTCCGGGGCGCTGGTTTCTCGCGGTTCGGTCGGGTCGATCTTACGCATCCAGTCAACGCATTCTACGAAGCGCGGACCTGAAGCGTGGTGCTGGGATCCAATCGTTGCCGAAAGGAAACTGCCCCGCACCAGGATTCAGCGAAAGAAATACTGGTACGCCGGTTTACCGGACCGTTGCGCGCTGCTGGACGGCTCGCTTCGTACCAGGGAGTCACCCTGCGTCGCGCGCTGTCATTCCCAGTTGGCGCGGTTAACGGCGCCTACACCCAGGTGCTCCGAGGTCCAGGCAGACCGTACGTATTCGCTCAATGGACGGAGATGCGCCGCCTTCACGCGACGGCGATCGGAAGTTAACGCGTTTCCGCTGGTGCGAGCGTTAGACGGATCCGGGGCCGTGCAAGAACGCGACCTTGAATCCTGCGACATCGACTTGGGTCGTGCTCATCGGCCCTTGTTTGCTCGCCCGCAGGAAGGGACACTCGCCATTGCATGACATCCTCGAGGGAGATCCCGTTGACAGAAAGCGCAGCATCGACGCGATGGCCCCGCATAGCGAAGACTTCGAAGACGCTTCGTGTGCGGCCAAATCTGGGCGACTACGAGTCGGCCTGCCGGGGATTCTCGTGGAGCGACGCCCGTACAGCGCTGCATGGCCTGCCCGGCGGCAGTCTGAACATCGCCTACGAGGCCGTCGATCGGCACGCCTCCGGTGAGCGTGCGGGGAAGGTCGCGTTTCGCTGGATCAGCAAGGACGATCACGTCCAGGACTTCACGTATGCCCGGCTGAAGACACTGACGGACCGCTTCGCCAACGTACTGAAGGACATCGGCGTCAAGAAGGGCGACCGGGTGTTCTGCCTGGCGGGCCGTATCCCGGAACTCTACGTCGCCGCGCTCGGGACGATGAAGCACGGCGGCGTGTTCTGCCCGCTCTTCTCGGCATTCGGGCCAGAGCCCGTGCTGGCGCGCATGGCGATCGGCCGCCCCAGGGCGCTGATCACGACCGCATCGCTGTACGAGCGAAAGATCGCACCGCTCCGCTCGCGGCTTGGAGACTTTCCCGAAGTGCTGCTCGTCGGAGACGAGCGCGAGCGCACCGATGTCGAGGGCACCCACGATCTGTTACGCATGCTGGAGCAGGCACGCGACACCTACGATGTTGCGGCGACCGGTGATGAAGATCCGGCGCTGTTGCACTTCACGAGCGGCACGACCGGAACGCCGAAGGGAGCGCTCCACGTGCATCAGGCAGTTGTCGCGCACCAGGTGACCGGGCGGCTTGCGCTTGATTTCCACGAAGATGACATCTACTGGTGCACGGCGGACCCGGGATGGGTGACCGGAACCTCGTATGGCATCATCGCGCCCCTTACGAACGGGATCACCAGCATTATCGATGAGGGAGACTTTGACCCGGACCGCTGGTACCGCATTCTCCAGGATCACCGTGTCAGTGTCTGGTACACCGCGCCGACGGCGATCCGGATGATGATGAAGTCCGGAGCCAACATCGCGCGTGGATACGACACAAGTTCGCTGCGCTTCCTGGCCAGTGTGGGCGAGCCGCTGAATCCGGAAGCGGTGGTCTGGGGGCAGGAGGCCTTCGGTCTGCCGTTCCACGACAACTGGTGGCAGACGGAGACCGGCGGCATCATGATCGCCAACTTCCCGTCCATGGAAATCCGTCCCGGTTCAATGGGCCGTCCCCTGCCGGGAATCGACGCCGCCATCGTGCGGCGCCGCGATGATGGAGGCATCCAGGTGATCGATGCGCCCGACGTCGAAGGAGAGCTGGCACTTAAGGCGGGCTGGCCATCGATGTTCCGCGCCTACTGGGAAGACCCCGAGCGATACGCGAAGTGCTTCGTCGATGGATGGTACTTGAGCGGCGACCTGGCGATGCGTGACGCTGACGGATACTACTGGTTCGTCGGGCGCTCTGACGACGTGATCAAGACCATGGGGCACCTCATCGGCCCCTTCGAGGTCGAGAGCATTCTGCTGGAACATGAAGCGGTCGCCGAGGCCGGCGTCATCGGAAAGCCGGACCCGGTGGCTATGGAGATCGTGAAGGCGTTCGTGGCCCTCAAACCGGGCTACGAGGAGTCGGGGGCCCTGCGCAGGGATCTGCTTGGATTCGCGCGGAAGCGGCTGGGTGCGGCGGTCGCACCCAAGGAGATCGCCTTCGTGGCGTCCCTGCCGAAGACGAGAAGCGGGAAGATCATGCGGCGCTTGCTCAGGGCACGGGAGCTGGGTCTGCCGGAAGGCGACACGTCGACGCTCGAGGAGATGAAGTGAGCAGGCAGGCGCGCAGCCCACGTGCTGTCGAGAAGATGCCCGCGCGTGATCACGCACTCGCGTTGCTCGAGGGTATGGTGCGGATTCGGCGGTTCGAGGAGAAGGCGGCGGAGGTCTATCAGGCCGGCAAGATCCGGGGCTTCCTTCATCTCTATATCGGCGAGGAGGCCGTCGGCGTCGGTGCGATGGAGGCGCTCGAGCCCGACGATGCCGTCGTCGCCACCTATCGCGACCATGGCCATGCGCTCGCCCGCGGCATCCCCGCAGGAGCGCTCATGGCCGAAATGTACGGGAAGGTCAACGGCTGCAGCCGTGGCCGCGGCGGCTCCATGCACTTCTTCGACGCCACGCGACGCTTCTTCGGGGGTCAGGCGATCGTCGGCGGCGGTCTGCCGATCGCCGTCGGGCTCGCGCTCGCGGACAAAATGCAGGGGCGGCCTCGTCTCACGGCGTGCTTCTTCGGCGAAGGCGCCGCCGCCGAGGGCGAGTTTCATGAGTCGCTCAATCTCGCCAAGCTGTGGGAGCTGCCCGTGCTGTTCCTGTGCGAAAACAATCTCTATGCCATGGGCACGGCGCTCGCCCGGTCGGAGTCGGAGACGAGCATCGCCGTCAAGGCGAAGTCCTACCGCGTGCCGGCGGAGACGGTGGACGGTATGGACGTGCTCGCCGTCGAGGAGGCGGCGTTCCGTGGTGCGGCGTCGGTGCGCGCGGGCAAAGGACCGCACCTTCTCGAGTTTCAGACGTATCGATATCGGGCGCACTCGATGTCTGATCCTGACCTATACCGTCCCAAGACCGAGATCGAGGAGTGGAAACGCCGTGATCCGATTACGCTCTTCGAAACGCGTCTACACGAGGCTGGACTGCTCACCGACGATGACCTGAGCGCGATCGAGCAGCGGGTGGAGACACTCGTCGAGGGCGCAGTGCAAGAGGCCGAATCTGGCGAGGCTGAGCTCGTGAGCGACCTCGGGCGTTTTCTCATGGCAGCGGACACATGAAGACGATGACCTACCGCGAAGCGCTCCGCTCGGCGATGCGCGATGCACTGGCGAGCGACCCGCGCGTGTTCCTGATGGGTGAAGACGTCGGGCGCTACGGCGGTGCCTTCGCCGTGAGCCACGGGCTCGTGCAGGAGTTCGGCGAAGAACGCGTACGCGATACGCCTCTCTCGGAGTCTACGTTCGTCGGCGCAGGCATCGGTGCGGCGCTCAACGGGATGCGGCCGATCGTCGAGGTGATGACGGTGAATTTCAGCATGCTGGCGATGGACCAGGTGCTGAACAACGCCGCCACCATGCGTTATATGTCGGGCGGACAGTTCAACATCCCGCTCGTGGTTCGCATGGCGACTGGTGGCGGCCGTCAGCTCGCGGCACAGCACTCCCACAGCCTCGAGGGATGGTACGCGCACATCCCCGGCATCCGCGTGCTGTCACCCGCAACGGTTGAGGATGCGCGCGGGATGATCCTGGCGGCGCTCGAGGAGCCGGACCCTGTCTTCGTCTTTGAACACGCGACGCTGTATCCGATGGAAGCCGAGATCGATGAGACGGCCGGCGCTGCCGACATCCGTAAGGCGGCGATACGGCGCACCGGCGATGATGTCACGCTCGTCGCGTTCGGTGGATCGCTTCCAAAAGCGCTCGCCGCTGCCGAGACACTCGGAGCGGAAGGCGTCCAGGTTGAGGTGATCGACCTGAGGACCCTGCGGCCGCTCGATATGGCGACGGTGCTGCAGTCGGTGGAGAAGACGCACCGCGCCGCGGTTGTCGATGAGGCGTGGCGTACCGGGAGCCTCGCGGCCGAGATCTCGGCGCAGATCGCTGAGCGGGTATTCAACTCGCTCGACTGGCCGGTGCAGCGTATCTGCGGGGCGGAGGTACCGGCGCCATACGCCAGGCACATGGAGGACGCCGCGTTGCCGTCAGCGGCGGCAATCGTGCGGACCGTGCGGGAAATGGTCGCGTAGATGGCGGAGTTCACGATGCCTGTGCTGGGCGCCGACATGGAGGCGGGCACGCTCGTCGAATGGCTCAAGAAGCCCGGCGACCAGGTGCGGCGCGGCGACGTCATTGCGGAGGTGGAGACAGACAAGGCTGACATCGAGGTTGAGGTATTCCTGAACGGCGTGATCGAGCGGATCCTCGTGGAGCCTGGTGAGAAGGTGCCCGTCGGCACGCCGCTCGCGATTATCCGGGAGGAGGGCGCGATTCCGGCGCCAGGGCGGGCTCAGCAAACGCCGGAGGTGGCGCCCGGACAGCCCCCGCCGACGCCCTCGCCTGTGCCAGGTCCGGTAGCGGCGGGCGCGCCCGTGACCCCGGCGGCGCGTGCGCTCGCACGGGAGCTTGGCGTCGACGTGACGTCCCTTCGCGGCACCGGCCCTGACGGCCGCATCCAGCGCCGCGACGTTGTCGAAGCTGCGGCGCGGCTGCGGCAGGCGCCCCCACCCGCCGTTGTCGCACCTCCCGCGTCGGCAGCGGCTCCGGGCCCGCCGGCACCCACGCCGCCTGCCGCTGACCGTCAGGCGAGGATGCGCCAGGCGATCTCCGCGGCGATGACTCGCTCAGCGCGCGAGATTCCTCACTTCCACGTCAGCTCGACAATCGACATGGCTCGCCCGATCGCCTGGCTGCGCGAGGAGAACGCGAACCGCCCGATCGCAGATCGCGTCCTTTACGGGGCGCTGCTGTTGAAGGCTGTCGCGATGGCGCTGCGCGATGTTCCGGAGCTGAACGCGGTCTGGTCCGGCGATCGCGCGGAACGCCGCGGCATGATCCACGTGGGCGTCGCGATCTCGTTGCGCGGTGGCGGCCTCGTGGCACCCGCCATCCACGATACTGCGGAGAAGAACCTGGTCGAGCTGATGCGCGACTTCCGCGACCTGGTCCAACGGGCGCGCGCCGGGTCGCTTCGCAGCTCCGAGATCGCCGACCCAACGATTACGGTTACAAGTCTCGGCGAGACGGGCGCGGAGGCGGTATACGGCCTGATTTACCCTCCGCAGGTTGCCCTCGTGGGGTTCGGCCGCCTCGCCGACCGCGTTGTCGCTGTCGATGGTGCGATCGCCGTCCACCCGACGATCACGGCGACCCTTTCCGCAGACCACCGCGTGATTGATGGCCACCGGGCCAGCGTCTATCTGGCCGCTCTGGACCGGCTATTGCAGGAGCCGGAACAGCTATGAGCGAAGACCAGATCAGGACCGTCGTGCTAAACCTGCTGGGTGAGATCGCGCCCGAAGCCGACCTTACGGCGATCAAAGCCGACAAACGGCTACGCGACCAGCTCGACATCGACTCGATGGACGCGCTGAACTTCTTCATCGCGGTCGATGCCGCGCTCGGCATCGACATCCCGGAGTCCGACTACCCGAAGCTCGCGACGCTCGACAGCATCGTCAAGTACCTGACGGCAGCAGGCGCCCGCACCTGAACTGCGGGTGCGACAAGGGGCATGCGCTCAGTCGCGCCACCATGTCGGCGGCCGCCGACGCCGGTCGTCCGGACGGGCTCGGCGCCATATTGCCTGTGTTTTCGGGGTAACACGGCACTTCTCCCGGCAGCACCACGTGAACGCATAATGTGTGTTGAGGGAGGCGCCTTGAGCGTCCGATTTGACCACGTTTCGAAGCGGTTCGGCGCGTTGGAGGCGCTCATCGACTTCACCCTTGATGTCGATGACGGCGAGTTCCTCGTACTCCTCGGGCCGTCGGGCTGCGGAAAGACGACCGCGCTCCGCATCCTCGCGGGACTCGATGAGCCGACCACCGGCGATGTCTTGATTGACGGGCGCGTCGTCACGGAACTCCCGCCTCACAACAGGGACATCGCGATGGTGTTCCAGAACTATGCCCTGTACCCGCACATGAACGTGTTCGACAACATGGCGTTCGGGCTGCGCGCCCGGAAGGTGCCGCGTCGTGAAATCGACTCGCTCGTCCATGACGCGGCGCGGCTCCTGGGAATCGACGATCTCCTGAAGAAGCGCCCTGGCCAGCTCTCCGGCGGGCAGCGCCAACGTGTCGCGCTGGGCCGTGCCATCGTCAGGCGACCCAGGGCTTTCCTGATGGACGAGCCACTCTCTAACCTGGACGCCAAGCTCCGCGCTCAGACCCGGGTCGAATTGATCCGTCTGCACCGGCGCCTGGCGTCGACTGTGCTCTATGTGACACACGACCAGACAGAGGCGATGACGATGGGGCGGCGAATTGCCGTGCTGGACCGGGGGCGCCTGCAGCAGGTGGGGACGCCGCGCGACATCTACGAGCGGCCCGACAATCGGTTCGTCGCCGAGTTCGTCGGCATCCCGTCGATGTCCTTCTTCTCGTCCGCGATTCGCGCTGCTCCGGGCGGATGCGCGATGGCCTCGACGTCGGGCATTGACTTCCGGCTGAGCCCGCGCGAAATCGTCCTGGCGCAGTCCCACGGTCTGGAGCAGGTTCTGGTGGGCGTGCGGCCGGAGCACTTCGAACTGATGGCGCCTGAAGCGGAGGCTCTGAAAGCGCCGATCGCCGCGGAGTTCAGCGCAAGCGTTGACGTCATCGAGTCCCTCGGAAACGAGATCCACGCGACACTGCTTGTCGGCGATCGCGCCGTCATTGCGCGACTTCCCGCGGATGAAACGATCGTGCCCGGCGAATCGTGCCGATTCGTCGTGAAGTCAGACCGGCTCATGCTGTTTGACCCGGCGACGGGGACGCGGCTGAAATGAGTACCTCGCCGAGGGCCCGGCCACGCCGACGCAGATTGGCACGCGGTGCCCGGAACTGCTCGCGGCCTCGCCGTTCCTGATCCCTTCGCTGGTGCTGTTTGCGGTGTTCGTGTTCTATCCACTCGCGCGCTCACTGTGGCTCAGCGTCCACGCGACGACCCGTTCGGCCGACGGGAGGTGTGGGTCGGCGCGGACCAGTATCGGGACGTGCTCACGTCGCCGGACTTCCGCTACAGCCTGTTCGTCACCGGGCAATTCGCGCTGTACACCGTGATACCGGCGACGATGATCGGGCTCTATCTTGCCATCCTGGTACATCGGCGGCTGCCGGGCGTCGTCTTCTTCCGAACGGTGTTCTCATCGACCATCGCGTTGTCGGTGGCCGTGTCGTCGGTGATGTTCTTGCTGTTACTCAACCCCGGCGTAGGCGTGCTCAACTACCTGCTTGACCGCGGCGGCGCGCCGGCGCAGAGCTGGCTTACCGACCCCACCTGGGCGTTGCCCGCCGTCGCCATGACGACGGTATGGATGAACGTCGGCTTCGCAACGATCGTTATCCTCGCGGGCCTGCAGAACATCCCGGAAGAGCTGTACGAGAGCGCGCGTGTGGATGGCGCGGGACGCTGGAGCCAATTCCTGCACATCACGCTGCCGGGTCTGTCACCGACGCTGCTCTTTGTGTCGGTCGTTGGAGTGATCTTCGCCTTCCAGTCGTTCGGTCAGATCCACATCCTCACGCAGGGCGGCCCCCTCGATTCGACCACGGTGATCGTGTACTCCATCTACCGGGAAGCGTTCCTGCACTACAACGTAGGGTTGGCTTCCGCGGAGGCGGTCGTGCTCTTTGTGCTCGTGCTGCTTGTCACGCTGGTCCAGTTCGCGGTGGCGCGCCAGTGGGTGTTCTACCGATGACGGCGCGCCGCTCGGCGAAGCAGTTGTCGTTGCGCGTGGCGCGGTCGCTACCTGTGTACGTGCTGTTGATATTGTCGGCGGCGATCATCCTCTTCCCGCTGTACATGACCGTCGTCGATAGCCTTCAGCCGATTAACAAACTGCTTTCGTATCCCCCGGAATTCTGGCCGCGCCATCCCGTGTGGTCGAACTACGAAGCAGCGATGACCGACATCCCGATGCGCCGCTACTTGATCAACAGTCTGATTATGGCCGTGATCATCACGGCCGGGCAGGTGACCACATCCGCGCTCGCCGCGTACGCCTTCGCGTTCATGCGGTTCCCCTTCCGTTCGCTGCTCTTCTTCCTCTTCCTCTCGACGATGATGGTGCCCTGGGAAGCATCGATCATTCCGAACTTCGAGACGATCCAGCGGCTGAACTGGCTTGATACGTATCAAGGGCTCACCGCGCCGTTCCTCGCGACCGCGTTCGGCACCTTTCTCCTTCGCCAGCATTTCCTGACCCTGCCGGCGGAATTGAAGGATGCCGCGGACGTGGACGGGTACGGCCATCTGCGCTTCTTGCTCTTTGTCGTGATCCCACTGTCCCGCGCTGCGATCGCGACGCTCGCCGTTTTTGCGTTTGTTCAGGCCTGGAACCAGTACCTATGGCCGCTGCTCGTCACCAATGACCCGAATATGCGGACGGTTCAGATCGGGATCGCGGCGCTGCAGGAAGAGCAGGTGCAGCGCACTAACGTCGTGCTCGCCGGTACAGTCATCGCGCTTCTACCGATGCTCGTGCTGGTCATCGCGTTTCAGCGGTTTCTGGTACGCGGACTCACCGCCGGCGCGGTCAAGGGCTGACCATGTTACTGAGGGCGTCCCTGCTGATGGCGATGGCGCTCTTGCTGGTGCTCCCGGGGTGCAGCAGCAAGGGCCTCCATTACCGAGACGGCCGCATCGAGGTCCGGTTGTGGCATTCGATGGGTGGCGTTAACGGCGACGCGCTCAAGAAGATTGTGGATGGGTTCAACGGCTCACAGGACCGGTATGAGGTCGTGGCCATCTACCAGGGCGGGTACCCCGATTCGGTGAAGAAACTCGTATCGTCGTTCGACACCTCGAGTGCCCCCTCGCTGATCCAGCTCGCTGATTTCGAGACACAGTTCATGCTCGACAGCGCCGCCACGAGTCCGATCGCCGATTTCCTTGACGAGGAGGCGGCGGCAACGGGGCAGCCCGTTGATCTTTCGGACTTTCAGCCGCAGGCCGTCGACTACTACTCATTCGACGGACGTCTGATGGCGATGCCGTTCAACCTGGCCGGGCCGGTCCTGTACTACGACAAAGACGCGTTTCGTGCGGCCGGGCTGGACCCGGAACACCCCCCGGAGACCCTGGATGCGGTCAGGTCGGCGTCGGAGAAGCTGGTTCAGCGAGCTGGAGACTCTTCCGGCGAACGTACCGGCATCGCCCTCTCCATCGATGCATGGTTCTTCGAAGAGATGCTCGCGAAGCAGGCCGCGCTGTACGCCAATCACGGTAACGGGCGTGAGCAGCGGGCGACGGAAGTGGCGTTCGGTTCGAGCGAGGGCGAGACCATCCTCGCGTGGTGGCAGGCGATGGTCCACGACGGACTGGCGACAAACGTCGGCAGGCAAGGGCTCCAGGCGTTCCTGACGGTACTGACCGGCAAGAGCGCGATGGCGATCGAGTCCACCGCGTCGATGCGCTCCGTCCTGCTCGCGATCGGGCCGGACGCTGCGAAGCGGCTCGGCGTCGGGCCCTTGCCCGCGCCGGAGTCGCCACAGGGAGGCATCATCGTGGGTGGCGCCGCCATGTGGATCCTGAGCGGGCGGCCGGCCCAAGAGCAGCAGGGGGCGTGGCAGTTTCTGAAGTACGCCACTCAGCCGCAGGTCCAGGCGCAGTGGAGCGCGGACACCGGGTACTTCCCCGTGCGGCTCTCGGCGTGGAACATGGAGCCCGCGGCCACGTTACATGCGCTGTACCCGCAGTTCACCGTGGCGCGGGACCAACTGGTCGCGTCTCCCGTGAACCTGGCCACGGCAGGCGCCCTCTTGGGTCCGTTCGCGCAGGTGCGTGAAAGCGTCGAGAACGCGTTCGAGCAGGTGCTCGTGGGCGGCAAGACGCCGCGGGACGCTCTCGACGGTGCGGTCGAGGAGGCCAACCGCGCGATCCGGCGGTACAACCGAAGCATCCCGTAACGGAAGAGCGATGTGCGCATACCTTCTCCCGCCCCCGCGCGGTGGGCGGGAGGTGACACCGGGGCGCGCGGTTCGCCCCCGGGCCGTTCAGGCGTGACGAGGATCGGTTCGCGACCGAATGCCTCTCCGGTCTTGATGCGCCTCTCCTCGAGGTGAGGGCCAGTTCCGGTGCCGGCGTAAGACCATGCCTATCGGGTAAGACAACATGAGCCATCCGGCTCCTCCCGGTGCGAGGTACACGGAGCTACCATCGGATAGGAATTGAGCGAGACGCAGAACGAGGTGATGCCATGCGCCACGAAACCCGCGGCACACTGCTCGAGCATCCGGACGTCGCGACGACAGTGCACGAATTGGCGCACTACGACAACGCGGAAGGGGTACTGAGCGTGTATCTCGACCTCGATCCCGCGTTGGCTGGGCGGGAGGGCTACGAGGCGGCCCTCATGGATCTCTGGAAGCCGTTGCACGCGCGCGACTGCGATGCCTGGACGCACGGCAGGCTCGAGTACGAGATCGCCGGCGTAACCGACGAAGTTCGGAGCTGGCGACAGGCGCCCGGGCGGGCGGTCGTGATGTTCTTTAGCGGGCCGGGCGGCGTCAGGACGATCTTGCCACTGCAGTTTCCGATCCGGTCGATCGCACGCTTCGAGACACGGCCGGTTCTTGGGCCGTTGATCGCCGCGCTCGAAGAGCATGAGCGCTACGGCGTTGTGATGTTCGACAAAGACCACGCGCGCATCATCACGGTGTTTCTTGGCGAGGTAGAAGAGGAGGAAATGCTTCACGGCGACGTCATGGGACGAAGCGCTGCCGGCGGCTGGTCGCAGTCGCGGTATGCACGCCATCGTGAGCATCAGCTGCACGAGCATGCCCGGCGCACCGTGGAGCATCTCTGGGCGATCGACCGCTCGCGTCCCATCCATGCGCTAGTGCTGGCCGGTCCCGATGAGGCGCTCGCAGAGTTGCGACGCGCGCTGCCGAAGGCGCTTTCGCGCATTGTCGCGGACACGGTTCCGGCTGAGATGTTCGCCGTGACTCCAGACATTGTGAAGCGCGTCGCATCAATCGAACACGCAGCGCGCGAGAAGCGGAATCTCGACATCGTCCAGGGCCTCATCACGATGGCCGCGAAGGGAGAGGGAGCGGTCATCGGGTGGCAGGAGACGCTCGACGCGCTATGTGCAGGCCGCGTGCACATGCTCGTCGCTCCCACGGGACGTCCGGCGAAGCCGGGGGTGGAATGCGCCGATGGGCACTTCATTGGCGTGCATGCGGAAGCAAACTGCCCTGTCTGCGGCGAACCCACCGGGCCCGTCGCGGACGTGGCGGAGACAGCGGCGAGGACGGCAATGGCGACGGACGCGCTTGTGCTGTTCGTCGGTCCGGACGCGACCGAGGCGCTGGGGGCCGCTGGCATCGGCGCCGCGCTGCGATACTGAGCACGAAGTTCCGTCTGACGAACTGATTCGTGGCAAGTATCAACCGCCCGGCGCGCTACGCCCGCGCGACGTGACCGGCGGTGCTGGCGCGCGACCTATGGCGTGCGGTTGGGTGGTTCGCGTGCACTGGCTGGCTGCGCATCGCAATGTCGCGCAGATGGGATTGGTGCGTGTATGAAGGGATGAATGGCACTAGGAGACGATCAGACCGGAGGTATAATAGGAGTGGAAAGGAGGCCGAAGCGTAATGGACATGCGGTGTGGAACCGCCCAAAGCTTCCGGCGTCCGACCCGTAACTCGCTGAAAAGGTAACGCTCGAAGGCGCGGAATGGGAGCGGAGGCCCGGTCGGAGACGATGCGGCGACGCTCACTGGGTTCGTGATGAACCGAAGCGCGAGTGAAGGCGAGGACGCCGGAAGCGAGACAAAGGCCCCGAACGGACTCGGGGCCTTAATCTATCCACCCGTCGGTGCGTCCACCGCCGCCGTACAGGCGCTGTTCGACGTCGTCCGCGCTCTCCGTCAAGGTCGTCTGTGTTCCACCTCCACAATCTGCAGCGATGCCGTGAACATCGCGACGTGAACGTCCAGCCCACAGGGTCGGAGGTCACTACGATCCGTACACTCGCTCGATTGCCTGGGCGATGACGTCCGCGGCGGTGACGATTTCGACGGGGACGGCGAGGCCAGCCGCCGGCGGGACGCTATCTGAAAGAACGAGCCGCGCGATGCCCGCATCGCGCAGGCGTTCGCCCGCATCGCCTACGAGTAGGCCGTGCGTCGCTACCACGGTAATCCGCGGGGATGCGCCCCGCGCGAGCAGCGCGTTTACGGCGGCTACGATCGTCACGCCGGTGCTGATCATGTCGTCGACGATGAGTGCATCACGTCCGCCGACGTCCCCGGTGATGCCGTCCACCTCGATCTGAGTGCCACTGATGCGTCGCTTGTGCACGAAGGCGGTCAGGGAGGCCCAGCGTCCGGGCGTAGCGATCCGCGAGCTTGGCGGCTCCCAGGTCGGGCGCGACTACGACGGAGGCATCGGTGACGAACGAACGCGCGCGATCTGCGAGCGCCGGAACCGCCGACACGTGTTCGAACGCATGGAACAAACTTTCGAGCGCCGGCGCATGGAGATCCAGGGCGATGTCGTGCTCAACACCCACCGACCGAAGGATGTCCGCCGCGACGGCCGCCCCGAGGCTGTCGTTGCCGGACGCACGCCGGTCCTGGCGTGCGTAGCCAAAGTACGGCACGACCGCCGTGACACGTGCGGCCCGCCGGCGACGGCAGGCATCGGCAATGAGCGCGAGTTCCACGAGATGCTCGTCCACGGGCGGGCAGGTTGGCTGGATGATGCAGACGTGACGCTCTCGCACGTCACCGACCTCAACGCCGAGCTCTGAGTCCGGAAAGCGCGTCAGACGGCAATCCGACAGCGTGGTCGACAGCCGGTCAGCGATCGCGTCCGCGAGCGGCGGGTTAGCACTCCCGGCGATCAACATCGGCCTGCTCACGCCGGCCGCGTTTCCGTCGGCGAACCGGCGACCGCCGTCGGGGCATGTGATGTGAGTGCGTGCGACGCCGTCAGGATGCGCTCCACAGTCTCGTCTGAGACCGATTCAAAGTTGTCGTAGTGCAACCCGACCGCGTAGAAGTCTTCGAGTTCGTACAGGGAAACCAGCTCATCTACCTCGGGGCGCAGAGCGTCGCAAGACTGGGAGGCCCCGACTGGAATCGCCGCGATGAGCAGCGCCGGGTTGTGCCTCCGCACCGACCGGACCGCGGCACGCATGGTTGCGCCCGTAGCCAGACCGTCATCAACGACGATCGCCGTCCGGCTTTCGAGCGCTCGCGGCGGGCGACTACCACGGAAGCGCTCTTCGCGTCTCCGTGCGTCGTTCGTCTGATACGCGACCTCGTCCCGCAGGTAGTCCGCGCTGACACCGATGCTTTGGAGCACTTCTTCGTTCAGGTACTGGCCGCCGTTCGCCGTCACCGCGCCGATCGCGAGCTCCGAGAAGCCGGGAGCTCGTAGTTTGCGCGCAACGACGACGTCTAGCTCCGCGCCGAGCGCTCGCGCTACTTCAGCGGCCACGGGCACACCGCCGCGTGGGATCCCAAGCACGATCGTGGACCCGCCTGCGTACAACTCGAGGGCTCCCGCCAACTGACGGCCGGCCTCCGCGCGGTCGGCGAAGCGCGGACGCTCAAAGAACTCCGTCTCTCGAATCCTCTCCTCAGACATTGCGCACCTCCATACCCGTAACACCGGGCCGCGTAGCCAGGTGCCTCGTAAACCATGCGACGGTGGCCTCAAGCGCACGCTCGAGCGTCCCCGGTTCTTCAAACAGGTGAGTCGCCCCGTCGACGACATCGACTTCAACCAACTTGCGGGCGGTGGCGTGTTCGATGGCTTCCCGGAGAGGATCTCGCGACCCGACTATGACCAGAGTCGGAACGCGGATGCCGGCGAAGCCACGCTCGTCGAGTGGAGGCGCTCGCAGCACCGCTGCCGCAGGATTGATCCGTCCGGCGCGGATCGCTTCGATGACCACCGTGGCGCCCAGGCTTGACCCGGCGGCGCCCAGACCATCACTCCGTAATTCCCGCTGTCCGGTGGCCCAGTCGAACACGGCAGCAACGTCATCGACGTACGCGTCGAAGGCCCTCGCATCAAGGCCGGACTCGCCGTGACCGCTCAGGTCGAACAGGATCGCCGCGATGCCGGCATCTGCGAGGTGCTCGGCTATCACGACATTCCTGGGCGAATCCTTACTGCTGCCCAGGCCGTGAACGAACACGACGCACGGGAAGGGAGCGCGACCGGCGGGCATGATCAGCCGTGCCGCCAGCCGGATGCCGTTGCGGAGGATCGAGGCGCTAGGGACGCTTCTCTCGATGGTTGACATCCGTGCTCCGTGAGTACGAGACTCCTGGTTTCAGCGTAGGTTGCAAGAAGCCGGGGCTGCCAGAGCCACATCGCCCCGGTGCCCGTGCCGATCGGCTCCACCTGTCGTAAGAGGTCGATCCCCAGTGCCAAAGAGCCCATGCGCTCGGGGTGTGATCCAGCTTAGCCTGCTCACAGGGAAGCGGAGTTGAGCGAGGCTCCGCCTGGGTCCCCAAATCGAAACGGGGCTCGAGGGTTCGCTCGAAGCATTCGACAAGGAGTAGCGACACCATGGCAGCGTGCGGCACGTGCAAACGGCAGCTCCCGGAGGATCCCAACGAGATGGACGAAATTGTCGAGTGCCCGCACTGCGGCGAGATCTTCTGTTCCGACGAGTGCGCATCCGACCATCTAGCCAATGCTCACGCTGATGAAGTGCTGTCGCTCACTGAGGAGGACGAAGATCGGCGCTGACCCGATCCGCGCTTCGAATCGGCCGGCGACGAGTCGTAATCCACGGTCGTACTCGTCACCTCATTCTGGCTCGTATTCGCCGCTGGAGAAGTGTTTGGCGCTCACTGATCTCGCGCATCTGGGTGTTCCGGGTGGCGGGAACCGTCCGTTCGGCACTGACAGCGCGCCCATCACGCCCGATAGGTTGAGGTAAACGCCGTCCCCTCAACGAACGGCCAGGAGGCTTGGATTGAGCGAATACATCCGATGGTTTGAGGAACTCAGCAGGGGTGATACGGCCATTGCGGGAGGCAAGGGCGCAAATCTGGGCGAGATGGTCGCGGCGGGGCTCCCGGTCCCTCCGGGCTTTGTGGTCGCCGCGGTCGCGTACCGTCGGTTCCTCGACCAGACGGGGCTTCGCGACGACATCGAGCGATTGGTCCAGCAGGCTGACATCGACGACACCAGGGCGCTGGACGACTGTGCTGCGACGATTCAAGGACGAATCGAAGCGGCGCGGGTGCCCGCGGACGTGCACAGTGGACTGGTCGACGCCTATCGGCAGCTGGCTTCGCGTACTGGCAACGCGCTTCCGCTCGTCGCTGTCCGATCGTCCGCGACCATGGAGGATACGGCGGAGGCATCGTTTGCCGGCATGAACCGCAGCTACCTCAACGTGCGCGGCGAGGACGATCTCGTTGCCCGGCTGCGGGACGTATGGGCCTCGCTCTACAGTCCGCGAGTCATCTATTACCGGCGCCGGCTTCGACTCGGCGCGGAACCGGAGATCGCCGTCATCGTGCAGGCGATGGTCGACGCGACAAAGTCCGGGGTCGCCTTCTCCATGAACCCCGCGACCGGCCGCAGCGACGAGATCGTGATTGAGGCTGCGTACGGCCTCGGCGAGGTCGTTGTCGGCGGCCAGGTCGAACCCGACCACTACGAAGTCGCCAAGCGCGACCTGAGCCCGACGGCCGTGCACGTTGGCCACAAGAGCTTCATGCTCACGCGAGGCGATAATGGCGCGAACGCGCGTGTCGAGCTAGGCCCGGAACGGGCGGACAGCCGCGTGCTCGACGAGGAGGAGTTACGCAAGGTCGCGTCACTCGTCGCTGATGACGAGCGGCACTATGGGTCACCGCAGGACACCGAGTGGGCGATTGAGGACGGACGCGTCTACCTCGTGCAGTCACGGCCCGTTACGGACCGTCGTCCAGGCACGGAGGACGCTGTGAACGGCGATCGGCGCGAGCTCGTCCGCGGGCTGAGCGCGAGTCCTGGCGCCGCCGCCGGACGGGTCCGCATTGTGCGTCAGCGAGAGGATGCGGACAGACTCGAGCAGGGCGAGATCCTCGTTGCGACGATGACGTCGCCGGATTGGGTACCGTACATGAAGCGTGCCGCCGCTATCGTCACGGACGGCGGCGGCGTCACTTCGCACGCCGCCATCGTCTCGCGGGAGATGGGGTTGCCGTGCATCGTCGGCGCGCGCCACGCTACGACGCTGCTGAAAGATGGCATGGAGGTAACGGTCGACGCTTCCGCGGGACGCGTCTTCGAAGGCATTGCGCCGAGCGCGTCGTCGGTCGAAAAGCCATCGGCGGTATCGGCTCCGCCGGCCGCCGCTCGTATCGTTACGGGCACGCGTCTCCTCGTGAATCTCGCCCAACCCGAGTTCGCTGCGTCGGTCGCGCTGCGAGATGTCGACGGTGTGGGGCTTCTCCGCGCGGAGTTCATGATTCTGAACGCGTTGCAAGGCGTTCACCCCCGGCGGCTGATTCAACAGGGACGCGGCAACGAGTTTGTCGAGCGCATGGCGGACCAGGTGAGTGTCATCGCTCAGGCATTTCATCCGCGTCCGGTGGTGTACCGGGCGACCGACTTCCGGACCAACGAGTTTCGGGGACTCGAAGGTGGCGCCGACTTCGAGCCGCAGGAAGAGAATCCGATGATCGGTCTCCGCGGCGCATACCGATACGTCCGCGACCCTGAGCCATTCCGCTATGAACTCGAGATGGTGAAGCGTGTGCGAGGGCAGTTCTCAAACCTGCAGTTGATGATCCCGTTCGTACGCACCGGCAGCGAGGTTGCTGCGTGCAAACGGATCATCGACGAATCAGGACTCACACAGGATGGTGGATTCCAGCTCTGGCTGATGGCCGAAGTGCCATCGATCATCTACTGGCTCGAAGAATATGCGCGTCTCGGAGTCTACGGCGTCTCCATCGGCTCAAATGACCTCACCCAGCTGATGCTGGGCGTTGATCGGGACAACGAGGTGCTCGCGCCGCTGTTCGATGAGCGCGACCGCGCGGTGCGCACGGCTATCCGACAGATCGTCGCGGAATGCCGGCGCCTGGGCCTGAAGTCATCGATCTGTGGACAGGCGCCCTCGCTGTATCCCGACTACGCCGAGGAACTCGTCCGCGACGGCATTGATTCCATCTCGGTGAACCCGGACGTCATCGAGCAGACGCGACACAATATCGCTGCGGCTGAACAGCGCGTCCTCCTCGACCGGGCCCGTGAGCCGTAGTTGGCGTCCGCCGAGCGCGGTGTCCACGCCAAGCGCGGCCTGATGTTTAGTCGCGGCCGCGTGCCGTTTGCAACACGCACGCTGCTTCACGATCCGCTCCGCCTCGTGATCAGCGTCGGTGGCATCGGCTTTGCGATCCTGCTCATCCTGCTGCTCCGCGGCATCCTGGACGGGACTGTCGCGAAGTCGACCACCTACATCGATCACGTCGGGGCTGATGTCGTGGTCGCCCGCGCAGGAGTCACGAACATGACGCTCGCAGCCTCTGTCCTACCGCGGGATGACGTCGCTCGCCTTCAGGCCGCTGATGGGGTCGCCGTGGCGTCGGGGATTCTGCGCTTGCCCGTAATCGTCTCGAGTGACGAAACGAAGCGGCCGGCGGCCCTGATCGCCTACGACCCGGCGGCCGGCCTGGGCGGTCCGTGGAAGCTCCACTCCGGACGGAGCGTCTTGAATGCCGGCGAGTCCGTCGTTGACCGCGTCCTGGCTGACGAACTCGGGATCGGCCTCGGCAGTGAGATTTCAGTCGGAGGCCAGGCGTTCACCGTCGTCGGACTGTCCAGCGAGACCACGGCGATCGCCGGGAAGAATGTCTTCATCTCGCTCGCCGACGAGTCCAGCCTGACCGGCGTCTCGGATATCGTGAGCTTCGTGCTGTTGCGTCTTCAGCCTGGCACCGATCCGGACACGTTTGCGAACGAGGTGAACGCGAGCATGCCGGACGTAACGGCGACGTCGCGGGCGAGACTTTCCCAAAACGACCGCGATCTCGTCGGTCAGCTCTTCGTCGCGCCGATCAACGTCATGGCCACCGTGGGTTTCCTGGTCGGGCTCGCCATCATCGGCCTGACGATGTACACGACCACGAACGAGCGGCTGCACGATTTCGGCGTGCTGAAGGCGATCGGTGCGCCGCCGGCGTTCATGTTCCGGACGGTCCTCGTTCAGGCGATGATCCTCGGCTCGTTAGGCTTCGTCGTCGGCCTTGGGGCCGCACTCGGCATGGCACCGCTCATCGTGCGTCTCGTGCCCGACATCGGCATCAGCGTGCACTGGGTACCAGCCCTCGAGACGCTTGCGGCCGTGCTGGTCATGAGCCTGGTGGGATCGGTGCTACCGGTCGTCCGCGTTGTGAGCGTCGACCCGCTGATCGTGTTTCGGCGATAGCATGCCTGAACACGACTCCACTCCGGCCTTGCTCCTCGACCACATCAGCAAGGTCTATCGCACGAAGGTAGCGGAGATACGCGCGGTCCGTGATGCGAGCCTCGCCGTAGCCGACGGAGAGATCATCGCCATCGTCGGACCTTCAGGCAGTGGCAAGACAACGTTGCTTTCCATCGCCGGTTGCTTGCTGCGTCCGAGCTCGGGCCGTGTAATGGTTCTGGGCAACGATGCGACCGCGCTCGGGGAGATTCCGAGATCCCGCTTCCGGCTCCGCCACATCGGATTCGTGTTTCAGTCGTTCAATCTGCTGCCCGCGCTGAGCGCGTGTGAAAACGTCGAGATCGCTATGGAGCTTGCCGGGATGTCAGGTCACGCATCGCACGAGCGCGCGCTCGAGCTGCTCGAGCTGCTCGATCTGAGCGACCGCGTCCGCAACCGGCCTCCGGACATGAGCGCCGGCGAGCAGCAGCGGCTCGCCGTCGCGAGGGCGCTTGCGAACCGCCCGGACGTGATACTCGCCGACGAACCGACCGCAAATCTCGACTCGCAATCGGGTCACCGCGTAATGGCGATGATGCGCTCGGCCGTCGAGGCCGGTGAAACGAAGGCGCTCGTGGTCGTCACGCATGACCTGCGCATTCTCGACGTGGCCCATCGCGTGATCGAGATGGAGGACGGCGCGTTCAAGGCGTGATTCACCGAACGACACCCGGGGTCGCTATGGGCAGCCTTGGCGTGCCGTCTGGCCGGGCTGCGCAAACGCGATCACGTCGACAACCCCGCAGGGGGCGTTCCAGCGACTCGCGCCGGCAGAGAGCGCGCGGGGGCTTCGCCGTCTAATCATCGCTCTGCTTGCGGAGGTGCCGGACTATGTCGAGATTGTCCGTGATCACGGCGTCCACTCCCCAGCTCATCGCTCGACGCAGCCGGACGGCATCGTTGATCGGCCATGTCGCAACGCTTGTCACATGTTGTCTCAGCTCCCCCACCGTGGCGCGGTCGAGGAGGCGGTAATTGACGCAGATCGCGTCTTTCTCACGTGCCGGCAGCAGCTCGCGCGCGCGTTGAAGCTGGCCCTTGCTGCCAACTGACCGAAACAGGATCAGCTCGGGATGCTCGCGCAGTGATCCAAGGTGGTCCCAGAGCCGCGCGCTCACCATGACCGGATTGGCGTCTCCGTGATGGAGAAGAGCTTCGAGCAGCATCGGCGGCAATCGGCGATCGGCGCCCTTCAGGTCGAGCATCACGCCGACACCCGGAGGAAGTGCTCCGAGCACCGTGGACAACAGCAGCGGGGTCCGACGCCATCTCACATACCATCGATCCCATTCGACGGGGAGAGGGCCGAGCGTCTTCTCGTGGCGTACTTCGAGATTGCCGCGACGGTACCAAACATCGAGCTCCACGTATGAAACGCCTTCTGCGACGGCCGCGTGTAGCTGTTCGAGAGAGTTGCCGAAACGATGCGCGATCACGATCGGTCGAGCGTCGCCGTCTTTTGCGGGCGGGACGTCCTCCGGGGTGAACGTTGGCGGATGCCGCCCCCACCCGCTCGCCAGCGCAAGGGCAGCTATCAGGCCAAAGAGGGCGAGCAACCCACCCGCGATGGTGTCCAGGATGAAGTGGTTTCCCGTGACCACCACGGCCAGCCACATCACCACGGGCACCGCTAGCGCGAACACACGGATCTCCGCCCGAGGCGCTGTGCGGAAGAGCGCGATGCCGATCAGCAGGTTCCAACCGAAATGGAGGCTCGGCATCGCCGCGTACTGATTCACCAGCGCCGGTGGCTGAAGTACGCGATATGCATTCGAGTGCTGCGTGACCGTGTCCACGATGCCGGGATCGGCGAGGCGTGGCGGCGCGACCGGGTAAAGCGCGAACACAAGCAGGCCGATTCCACCGGAGATCAGGAACGCGTTCCGAAAGGTGTAATAGGTGGCTCGACGCGCGACGAATAACCATGTCGCGACAATGACGATCAGCGGCCAGTGGCCCCAGATGTAGGCCCAGTTCGCCAGATCAACCAGCCACCGGTGCTCAACGATCGTCTGCTGAATGCCTTCTTCGTGATAGAGCCTCATCAGCTTTTCGGCATCGATGATGTCTAGGGAATGTGTGACCGCTTCACTCTGGCGCCCCTGGGTCGCGCCGCGGACGAGGAAGTACGCGAAGAACGCTGCGACAACCAGCGCCGCTTCCCGCAGGAAGACCCAGAAGTGAAAGCGATCGCGGTTCGCATAGAGGACCGCTCCGGTAACAAGGACAGTGCCGGCGGCGGCCAAGGTGGCGAACCAGCGAGTTTCAAAGAGCAAGTCTGAGATAGAGGGAAACCTTTGTCTACGACCGTCGGTTGTGCTCCGGCGTCCTAGTCTACCCGTGACCGTGAACGACTCCGCCTCACTTTGTGGCGGCGCCACGTGGCAATTGGCGCGACCAACATCGCGGCTCGAATGAAGACCGGGGCACTTGTTGGAGGAGCGTGCAAATGGGCTTCAGCGCTGTTGGCGAGAGGCACTGGACCGGAACAGCTGTACGGCCGAGTGACTCCCCCTGGACGGCATGGCCGCGGCGAGCACGAGTGAACCCTCTCAGCTCCCGAGGCTTGTCGCCGGCGAGATCTGGATGGCATCGGAGAACCGCAAGTCGCTTGATGGATCGACCGTGACGGCCCACAGTAGCGATGAACCGGCGAAGAGAACCAGCGCGGCCATGCACAGCGCCGCCAGGCTTGCGATCCAGGGAGGGCCCAACACGAGGACGCAGGCGATCGCCGTGGCCCTGATACCGATGGCGGCGTTCCGCATATCGCCTCCCGTTGGCTCCATCTTCAGCCGACAGGGACGGGCGGTGTAGAGCCAATGCTCCCTGAACCGGGGGTCGTTCGGCACGACGATCGTCGCCGTAAGCCGCACGGTTCTGATGTCGAGACGCCGACCTGAGCGGTACCTGGGGGCGTGAGGACGTTAGCCGGCGTTACCGGGGGCGCTGCCGTCGCGGGAGGCTGTTCTCCGAGGCTCCAGGACCACCCGTGTGCCGATCTAGCTTGTACAGAGACTGTATAGAAGCGGTAAGGGAAAAGTCGATAGTCTGTCTAGATAATTCTGGACAAACTCTGTATAGTGGCGTCATGACAGATGATGGACTGCTGCGCATCGGTGAATTGAGCCGGCGTGCCGGTGTCTCGCCCAAGGCGCTGGAGAAGCAGTCTCGAGCGACATGGGGCAGATACGCAGGCTGCGCGTGGCGGTCCCTTCCATGGAGATGGCGCGTCCGTGTGGCGGTCGATTTACCGATAGCGTCAGGCGCCGCGTCGCACAACAGCAAGGGCGGAGTGCCGCGAGAGTCCCTCACGCTACCGTCGGTACTCCGTCAGTGAGCGGAACCGCGTAGAGTGCCGCAGCTTGCCGATGGCGCGTGACTCGATCTGACGGATTCGCTCCCGCGTCACTCGGAACTCTCGACCCACCTCTTCAAGCGTGCGACTGCGGCCATCCTCGAGGCCGAAGCGAAGTTCGAGCACTCTCCGTTCGCGCTGCGTCACGGCTTGCAGAGCCTCGGCGATCTGCGTTTGAAGGAGTGCGCGCTCTGCTGCCTCCGGCGGTGCCAGCGCGTGGACATCCTCGATGAGATCGCCGAGACGCTGGGCGCCATCTTCGCCGATCGGCGCATCGAGCGACACCGTCTCCTGCGTCGCCCGCGTCAGTTCAGCGATCCTCACCTCGGTGTACTGGGCACGATGGCCCGCGCTATTCGCCTCACCTGCAATCTCCGCAGTGGTCGGCTCCCGACCCAGCTTCTGTTCCACTCGCGACGACGCGCGTGACAGCTGGCTGAGTTGTTCACCGAGATGCACTGGCAGGCGGATCGTTCGGGTCTGATCGGCGATCCCTCTGGTTACCGCCTGGCGAATCCACCATGTTGCGTAGGTGCTGAAGCGGTATCCCAAGCGGTAGTCGAACTTTCTGACGGCCCGGAGCAACCCCACGTTCGCTTCCTGGATCAGATCGAGGAGCGGCAGACGTCCACGGCTGTATTTCCTCGCAACCCCAACGGCGAGTCTCAGATTAGCCTCGATCAGTTGCTGTTCGGCCGCGACACCTGCGCGTCGCAGATCGAGGAAGAAGGCAGCTGACGACTCCGCCTTCCGGCCCGGACGCCGCCCCTTTGGAATGGCGCCTTTCTGGGCGATCGAAGCAGTCTGCTCCAAGTCGATGATGTGCGTGATGATCGACAGCTCAACGATGAAGCGCGCCGCTTCGGTCTGATCGACGTGGGCGTCCAGGGCGAGTCGTCGTGCCAGGTCTACGTCCATCACACCATCGACGGCGAGCCGCCATGCGGGGTCCCGTGCAACGCCGGCCATCGATCGAGCCTTGACGCCGCGGTCTCGGCAGACGAACCGCATCGATTCGCGAAGGCCGTTATATGCTGCGATGAGTGTACGAGTGGTCTCGCGCCCATTCGGCAGCGAGGTGGAATTCTTGAGGTCTTGTTCGAGCCCGGCGACAAAGCTCGCCTCTTCGATCTGGCGTGCCAGCCGCTTCTCGTCGGCTGCCGAGAGCAGGCCAATCTTCCCGATGTCGTCGAGATACACGCGCACAGAGTCCACTGCGACATCGCTCTTCATGGGGGTTGACGTCACCACCGTAGGATCCTGCCGGCCACGTCTCGTGCGGACTGGAGCGCGGGTCATGGTTGCCTGTTCTGGGCCCTTACTGAGCCCTTCTGAGCGCGCTGCGCT
Organism: uncultured Chloroflexia bacterium; assembly: GCA_963736015.1. Lineage (GTDB taxonomy): Bacteria > Chloroflexota > Dehalococcoidia > DSTF01 > JACRBR01 > CAVTNG01. The sequence goes on from CAVTNG010000012.1 coordinate 305,798, forward strand.
TCCTGGTGGGCTGATGCCACGGCACGTCCTAGAACCGGTATCGCCGGACGAGCGGGCACGCGGCCGCTGCCGAGTCTAGGTCACGTGCGGTCACCCGCTGATGCTCGCGACCTCGGGAATGCTGTTCCGAACGGAATCGGAGACATCAGCCGCGATGCAGGCGTCGCTCAGTCTGCGCACGTAGCGACCAAATCCCTCGGTCAGCGATGCAAGCTCCTCCGAGAGCGCGCCGTCAGTGTCAGACAGCACCACGCCGAGATGTTCGAGGTTGGCCTGGATCACCTTGCCCTGGATGTGGGCTCGATTCAGTTGAGTTGCTGTGTTGGTAGTCATCGGTGACCTTTCCGAGAATCCATGACCGTGCTGGCCAGCATACGCACGGCCAGTTTTCATGTCGTGCTTTGCCGCACTTCGCTCTCGCAGGTTGACCAGCCCGAGAGGACGACGCACGATTTCCGCCAGATGCTGATCTAGCGACCTCGTCCGTTGAAGTCGTCATGCGCGGGCGGAAGCGTCCGTGTCGAACAGGAAAACTGCGGGGGGGAGGATTGGTGCTTGCACCGTAGACGATGCCCGCACGATTAGCAAGGCGATGGGACTTTGCCGTAGACCGCAATGGTCAACGCAGCGCGCGTGGTGCATGGCCGCACCCGACGCCGCGACAAATCAGGCCGGCGCCTCGTGGAACGCCGTCCACACTCTCCCAAGCGGCCGAGGCGGCGCTTCTGTTATATCGGTCTTTCAACGCGGACGTCCGAACATCAGCAGGCCGCTCGTCGTGCGCTCTGGAGACGTTCGGGACGTCTGCCGCACATGAGGCTTGGCTGGTCGCCGTCTCGACGGCGTCAGTTTCGCCGTCGCCTCCCTCGACAAGCGTTTGGCAAGTGGGCCCGACGGTTCTTCGTGTTGCTCCGATCCGGTAGCGAGTGCCTACCGCTGCCGACGCCCGTTACAATTTTGCAGACTAGCCGGCCAGGCGGCGACTCATTGCGCGAGCCGTGTGCACGCCCAAGCGAGGCACGATGGCGCCGCTATGAGCTCCACCGCGGAAGACGAAGCGACGAAGCATTGGTCACCGCCGCGTGCAGCGTAGATTAGGAAGTGACGTGATGGATTTGTTTGACTTGGAGGTTGGTGATCGAGTTCGACTCGCCGACGGTTCCGTCGCCGAGGTAATATCGGAGTCGGAGGATGGTCGCGCGATTCTCGTTCGCTACGTCGAGAGCCAGGAGCATTCGATGATCGGAACCGAACATCTTTGCACCGAGGACGAAGTCGAGGAGCGCGTCGAGATCTATTAGTTCCATGCCGGGTCGCCGTCCCCACGCCGCGTGCCAAGTGACGTATCTGAAGAGCATCTTCGTCCGTGAAGAGGTTGACAGCGATTTGTGTCGGCATGCTCATCTCTCAGCGTGCCGTTAAGGATCATCGTTCATCTGGCCGTGCACCCCCAGCCCGCGCCAGCTCGCTCATCCCGCGGGCGTGATTTTGTTGGACGGCGTCTCGCCGGGCCGCACGTCTGTTGCGCCCCGCCGTTTTCGATCGGCGCGCACCTGCGCCTCCATCGACGCGCGCATGGCGTCCTGCTGGGCGCCCGTCCGCTGCGCCTCGCTGCCGCGCATGGGAGGCGTGGCGACCACCGCTTTGTGGTGGGAGATGCGGTTGAAGAAGCGTTTGAAAATCATGACCAGAACCTCCTTTGTGGTTCAGGACGGAACTTGGGAGCCGTCGCTGTGACGTGACGGGAACAGGCTGATCGGCATCCCGGCGCCTCCCTCATAACGAGTCTGGGGGTGATGTGTCGGGGACCGACAGTGCCGAATGTCACGTCTGGGCACGCCGATCGGCCGGAGCCAGCGCGCGATGTGGCTGATGGCGGCGGCATGAGCACGGCGCTTTGTCGCGTGGGCTCATGGCAACGTCAGGCGACAGTCCCGAGAACTGGCGGAACGCCCCAAGAAATGACGCCATGGCAGCGATAACTGGCCGAAGCATCCCCGGCCGAGTCTGCGTGCAGCGCCCACGGCCCTAATCGCCGATGCGTCGGTAGAACGGCGGCTTCGTCAGTTCCGTCGTCAGAACATAGCCCGTCGTGATCGCGGCGAGACCCGCAAGCACGGCGGCCGGCGGGCGGACAAACCCGAGCGGCTCGCCGACAGGTGAAAGGACAAGGCCCAAACTCACGAGTGCCATTGCCAGGCTTGACGCCAGAGCAGCCGGCCCGGGCGGCTTTTCCAGGCAGGGCGGCGCGTTCGCAACACGAGCATGACCGCCAGTTCTGTCGAGACCGATTCCAGGAACCATGCACTGCGAAATAGCTCCGGTGATGCGTCAAAGCCCAGCCGCAGCATGCCGAATGTCGTGAGGTCGAACGCGGAGCTAATCAGGCCGAACACGAGCATGAAGTCACGGATGAACCGCATGTCCCACACGCCTGGCCGCTGCGTTTGCTCCTCGTCAACGTTGTCCGCCGAAATCGTGATCGCGGGGAAGTCCGAGAGAAAGTTGAGCAGCAACACTTGGAATGGCAGCAACGGAAGGTACGGCAAGAACAGCGTCGCGACGGCCATGCTCGCCATGTTGCCAAAGCTCGCGCTGGTATTCACGAAGATGTACTTGCACGTATTGGCGAAGGTCTCCCGCCCCAGCTTCACCCCTGAGATGAGGACTTGGAGGTCCTTCTCGAGGAGCACGATGGCGGCCGACTCCTTGGCCACGCTCGTCGCCGTATCCACGGAGATACCGACGTCCGCTGCGTGCAATGGTGGCGCGTCGTTTATTCCATCACCCAGGTACCCGACGATGTGACCCCGGTGCCGAAACGCCCTGACGATACGCTCCTTCTGGACCGGATTGATCTCCGCGAACACATCTACGGCCGGCAAGGAGTCCGCGATCTGGTCATCGCTCAACCCATCCAATTCGCCACCCGTTACCACCGGTTCATAGCGGAGCCCGACGGCCTTTGCGAGATGCGCCGCCACCAGCCTGTTGTCGCCCGTGATCATGCGGAGCGAGATTCCAAGCCCTGCCAGCTCGTGCAGCGCCTGTTCGACATCGCCTTTCGGCGGATCGCTGAACGTGAGGAAGCCCAGGAAGGTCATTTGAGCCTCGTCAGTGCCGGGGACAATTCCCCTCGGGGCTCCATTGGTGTCGACGCAACAGCCAGGACGCGAAGTCCACTCAAGCTCAGAGCTGCGAAATCGGTCCCGGATCTTCGTCGCGTCCTCGGCGATCGGTACCACCGTCGCATCGGGTCGCAGGCTTCTTACGCACGAGGCAAGCACTTCCTCGAATGCACCCTTTGTAACGAGCTTGGGGCCGTCATCATCGACGAGCACGCTCACGCGGCGGCGGGAGAAGTCATACGGGATCTCGCCGAGCCGTCGGCTTGAAGTGACGTCCACCTGGCGCGATTCGAGAATCGCGCCGTCAATTGGGTTGGAGTAGCCCGTCTGGTGATAGGCGTTGAGGTAGGCAGCACGCAGCGCAGCCGCGCTCTCGGTCCCATCGAGTGCCAGCGCGCCCGCCAGGCTCACCGTACCAACCGTCAGCGTGCCTGTCTTGTCGGTGCACAAGACGTCCATGCCGCCAAAGTCCTCGATTGCACTGAGGCGCTTGACGATTACCTTCTGGCGCGCCATCTGGCGTGCTCCGACCGACAGACTGATGCTGACGATCGCCGGCAAGAGCTGGGGGGTGAGGCCCACGGCGAGCGCGATTGAAAACAACAGTGTTTCGAAGAAAGGTCGGCCCAGCCACAGGTTGAACACGAAAAGGAGGCCGACGAGGACAACCACGACGCGGAGGAGCAACAAGCCGAAGGACGCCACACCGCGCTCGAAGCCCGGTGGCGGCACTCGCTGTTCCAGGTGCGCGCGATTCGGCCGAACTCCGTTTCGGCGCCGACAGAAGCGACGACACCATGGCGCGTCCCCGCACAACGTGCGTACCCCGAAACACGCAGTTCGTCCGCTGCTCGAGCGGAGTCTCCGGCGGGAAGGACGGCCGGCGACTTTTCGACGGGATAGCTTTCACCCGTGAGTGGCGCTTCATCAACGAGAAGCTCATCTGCTTCAATCAGCCGGCAGTCCCCCGGGATCAGATCGCCGGCATCCAACAAGACGACATCACCGGGCACGACTTCATCGCTGGAAACGAGAGCGATATCTGCCGTTTCTCCTTGACCTTCGACTTGGACGGCAACCGACGCGATCAGGTCTTCCATCGCCCGCGACGCGTTGTATTCCTGCCAGAAGCTCAGCAGCCCGCTCGCGACGACAATCGCGAGGATGATGACAGCATCGACCGTCTCGCCGAGCAGGGCCGAGAGCAGAGTGGCAACGACGAGGATCAAGAGTGATTGGCGTTGTGAACTGCCGAAGGAGCAACACCAGTTGCGTCCGACGCCGGTGAGCGGCCTGGCGGCGTCGGGGACGGCGGCGGCCTGGCCTCTTCCGCCGAGAGGCCGTCGAGCGATGAGCCGAGCGAGGTAACGAGCTGCGTAACCTCGCCCGCCCAGAAGGTGTCTACTGGACGAGCATCTCCCCCGACCATTCAAAGCAGTCTACGCTCCCGGAGATCGCCGCTCTCGCGGGCGAAGTGCGTTATGGGAAGCATCGAACAGAGTTCTGCCGACCCAGGTGGATTCGGCGATGGCACTGGGCGACAAGAGCCCCGAGAACAATAGAGACGAAGCCGAACAAAGAGAAGAACGATAGTTGGGTCGTAATTGGCGCAAGGGTGCTCGCCTCGGCGGCCCGCAGTAAGTCCGCGCTGCGGATGACTGACGCCGGGAGTAGTGGTTCGGCGATCCATGCGCGGACGGATTGCGGAAGAGACCGGAGCTAAGCTTCTCCGCTAGTTGGGCGCGTCGTACGGTGGGCACCTGAGGTCGCCGGCTCATCGAGGGAGTCCGCCCAATCGGGCTCGGTATTCCTAGAGTTGCCGTCTCGGCAATGGTCGAGACTCTGACTCGCGCTGTTATCGTGGTGCCGAAGGTGGGAGTCGAACCCACACGGGCCGTGAAGCCCAACGGTTTTTGAATTTGCGCGCGTTCATCCCAACGCATCAAGCCCTGTCCAGCTCAGTCACGTTCCGTAGCTGGAAATCCCGGATGCGTGTCCCGTTTTCATCCCAACCAGTGCCAGCTGTTCAAGACCAGTCCGTTAGCAAACGGTTAGCAAGAAACAGACATCGGCAACGGCTAAGGAGCCCACCGCACAGCTTACGTTGCCGGCCCCGATTCGGCCCTAGCTTTCCATCCAAACTCGCACCGCGAGCACGCGACGGTGGTCGTCTGGTTCTTGGAGCAGTTCGAGCTTGGAGAAGATGTTTGAGATGTGCGTCTCGACCGTTTTCTCCGTGAGAGACTAACGTCCTCGCAATCGCACTATTCGACCGACCCTCTGCCATCAGCGCCAGGACTTCGCGTTCGCGTTCGCTCAAGTCAGCCAGTCGCGAACGCCCCGCTTGCCGGTTCAAGAAGTGTGTGACGATGTCCGGATCAAGCACAGTGCCACCGGTGGCGACCCGCTCGACGGCATCAATAAGTGTCGCGACGTCGACCACATGATCCTTGAGCAGATATCCGAACCCTGTTGGGTGCGTCCGTGCCAGCTCCAGTGCGAACCGGCTTTCTATTGACTGCGACAACAGTAGGATGCCTAACTCGGGCCACTCCGCTCGCAATCGGGCCGCGGCCAGCGCGCCTTCATGCGTGTAGGTCGGCGGCATCCGGATGTCGACGATCGCCAAGTCAGGATGATGCTCCGAAACGGCGGCCTCGAGCTCATCACCGTCAGCGACCGAGGCGACCACATCGATCTGGGCTTCTGCGAGCAGACGCGCAAGCCCTTCGCGGAGCAGCGCCGAATCGTCGGCGATTACGACCCGCATGGCAGATCTGCGGTCACGATCGTGCCGGCGCCCGGCCGTTCGCGCACGCTCAAGTATCCGCCAATCGTTTCGGCACGATCAGCGATCCCGCGCAGACCATTACCCGTTGGATCTGCACCGCCCACACCATCGTCCTCGATCATCAGGCAGAGGTGCCGTTCTTCCGTTGGGCTAAGATTTCGAGAGAGTGAGGCGCCGCATGCTTGACGGCGTTCGCGACTGCCTCGCAGGCAATGAACCAGGCGGTTTCTTCGACTGTCGCGGGGAAGCGCTCCGCCGTTGCGCTCACGTGAACTGGCACCGGCGTCCGGAGCGCCAAGTCCTCGAGCGCGGCTCCAAGCCCCTCGTCCGTCAACGTGACGGGCGCGAGCCCGTTGGCCAGGTCACGCAGTTCCTTCACCGCGAGCTGCAGTTGTTCGACCGCACCATGGAGTATCTGCGGTGCGCGCGTCGGCTCCTGGCTCATCTCCGCGGCCCGCAGCTGTAGGGCGAGGGCGAGGAGACGTTGCTGTGCGCCATCGTGCAGATTGCGTTCGATCTTGCGTCTTTCGGCAATCTGGGCACTCACAATGCGGGCACGAGATTCACGTACTTCCACGAGCTGCAATGCGAGAGCTGCTCGTAGTCGCACGTTCTCTAACTCCGAAACGGCTTCGCCCAGGACGGCTTCTACGGCTTTCCGTTCCATGTGATGTTCGTCAAACGTCACGGCGGCGATCGCGACGCCTCGCCGCTGCACGGTGATCCCGTCCGGGTCTGGCGCGACGGGTGCCCCGGCTTCGTTGACCCACCGCTCGCGGTCGTTGATCCAGTAGGCAACACTCAGCCCTCGGTCGCCGGTCGCCTCCCGCAGCGCTTGCTCTACCGACGTGACGGGCGAGGGCTCTCGAAGCCACCGCCTGATTGTCGCCAACGCCTCGAATTGCCGCTTGTTGAATCGCCGATCCAGCGAGTCCTGGATATATCTCCGGGCCGGTAAAGCGATACTGATCGCGGCAAGCGTCGCGATTACCGCCGCGGCCTGGGAACTCTCGACGGCGCCCCCCAGCGCCTCTCCGACGAACACGACGACGATCGCGTACGACGCAACAACCAGCGCCGATAGCAGTCCGTAGGTAAGTCCGCGGCTGAGCACGCGATCCACGTCATACAGACCGTGTTGCGCTATCGCCAGACCTGCCGCGATTGGGATGACCGCGACGAATCCCGCGGCCAGCCACGCCAGGAGGAGCTGGTGATCGAGCACCGCCGCAACGAACGCGCCAACGACGAATATGGGGAACGGCACCGCTGCGAGCGCAAGCCAGCGCAGTTGCCGGCGTTCCGCACCCCGTGCCGCGCGAAACCGCACGATCATCGATCCAGCGGCTGCGATCAGCACAATGTGGAGCGCGACGATCCCGACGAGGCGCATCAGGACAAGCGGGCCTTGCAGCGCGTCGACCTCTAGAGGATTCTTCACGATGCCCAGCGACGCGTGCTCCCCCTCATAGGGCCCGACCAGCGCGAGACCAAAACCTAACGCTGCGCCGGCTATGGCGACGTAAGCCGCAAGCTGCCATCGCCGCGAGCCAAACCTCCCGGTCGGCGTCAGCAGCAGGATCAGCGTGAGCAGCAGCAGCCACGGGATGAAGGACTTGTCGCCAACGACGGCGACGAATCCGGCGCCCGGCAGAGAACCGGGCCGCGCAAGTGCGCCGTAAGCGGCATAGGAATCGGCGACCCCGGATCCCACAAGCGCAAGGCCGAGTGCCAGAAACAGCCAGCCGACCGGATGCCGCGGGCGCAAGATCGCCAGCGCGGCGCCCACCGTCGCGGCGCTCGCAACCGGCAACATAAAGACCGCACCCTCAGCGCCGCTGGCCAGATCTGATCGACCGACGTCCGCAAGGCGCGCGTCGAACAGGAAGACGAGCCCGATCAACGCCGCTACCGTCAACCAACCAGTCGCGGCCACGGCGGACGCGACACGACGCCAGTTGACGTCCGACTCTTGTATGACCATGGCGCCGCTCAAGGCCTCATTCTCGCACGCCACGGCGCGAGCTGCCTCCGTGCTAGCCCTGAGCCACAGTCCGGGGACACCACCCGTGCAGCGCCGCGTCTGGCGGCACATGCTTGTCACCGACATCCTTCTCGAGCAAAGCCAAAGGAGCAGTAGTCATGAATCACGGCAAGTACCTATCGGACACCGCCGGTGCCATCGCGGGAGTGGCGTTCTCCGTGTTGCTCTTCCTCGCCGTCGCGTCTCTCGACTCGCTGCGGGAGGCCAGCGACGCTGAGCTGCTCGCCTGGTGGACGAACTCGGCCAATCTACGGGACAACGTCGTCTCGATGTACTTCATGCTCGCCTGCGTCCCGTGCTTTCTGCTCTTCCTCGTAACGCTCAGGGGGCGGCTCGCGCGAGCCGAGGAGGATGGCGCAGCGCTGTCCAGCTTTGTGTTTGCCGCAGGACTCTGCTTCGCAGTCGCCGTCCTCGTAGGAGGCACGGCTCGTGGACTGATCGCGCAATCGGTCAAGTTTGGTAACGAACCGCTGCCCGGCCCGGACACGCTGCGTTACGTGACGGCATTCTCGACGACGATATTCGTGTTAGTCGCGATGCCGGCGGCGGCAATCACACTGGCGGCCGCTGCGTGGTTAATCATTCGCTCACGCGTGATGGCGGCGTGGCTCGGTTGGGCTGGCTTGCTCGCCGCAGGCGTGATCGCCGTAGCCACGGCGTTCCTGATGGGACCGCTCGCTCTCCCGGTGCTCATGCTCTGGGTGGTCGCAGCGAGCGTCGAACTCTGGCGGACGCGCGAGGTTGCGTCAGTAGAGCCACGGCACGAAGCGCAGATGACGCGGACGGGCGACGCCGTCACGCCGTGAGTGGTCGCCCAATCGTACCCGCAATGTCACGGGGGTTGCCGCGTTCGGCAACCCCCAGACTCATCGTCGCGACACACAGAGAAACGATTCACATGAAGAGGAGACGGTGAGAGAAGTGCAAGGAGCGGCACGGCGGCCAAGTTGCCGCCCGGGCAATCGTTAGCCGCCGCGGACGCTGCTAAATTGGTGCCGAAGGTGGGAGTCGAACCCACACAGGCGTTGCCGCCCCACGGCTTTTGAGTTCAGCCAGCTTCGTCCCAACAATCCCCATTAACTGCAGTTAGAGTGCGATTCGTATCTGATTTCAGCAGTCAAGATACGTCTGTTCACGTCTCTCAGCATCTAACACCAAAAGCGTCAACAAAATGTGAGCAGGATTTCAGCTCATCGCCGCGCCTTCGATCCGGGCGCACAAGATGCGTGCCACCCAAACCTTTTCAGTGCGAGTCTCGCCTTAAGAGCGTCGACGACCACCGCCTGCACCTGAAGCCGCGTCTTCTCAGCGGCTCATGATGGATGCCGGTTCTCGGCTCGCTGACCTATGCGCCGCGCCATGCCGGAGAAGATGAGCGCATGCACCGGGTAGAGGGCCCACCAGTACAAGCGGCCCGCGATTCCACGCGGGGTGAATCGCGCCGTCTGTACGAGGACGGCTGCGCCCTCCTCTTGATGCACCGCAATCTCGAGCTCAGCCTCGCCGGGAATCTTCATCAATGCCCGCATGCGCAAGCGATGGCCGGTATCGAGTTCGACCACTTCCCAGAAATCGAGCCGGTCACCTACGCGTACGTCACTGGCTGTCGGGCCTGAGCGATTCAAGCCCGGACCACCGAGGAAACGGTCCAGCCAGCCGCGTAGCTGCCACAATGGATCGAGCATCGGATAGCCGCGGCGCCCACCAATCTCCACGGCGCTTCGCCATAGCTCCGCAGCACCTACCTGCGATCGGCGCATCTGCTCATCGGACAAAACCGGCGGGCAGAATCGGCGATTTGCGAACTCGCTGAGGTGCCGCGGCAGCCGGACGAGCCACAGGAGCGGCGCTTCGCGGCGACCAACACGCGCCCCCTCCGCGACCGCAAGCGCCTCCTCGAATCCTGTCGTCGCCGGGCCGAATTTGCGTGCTGCGGCATCGGTGCGAACTATCATCTCGCTGCGCAGCCCTTCGATCAGTGGTCGGGCCAGCGCCGCGGAGACGTCCGTGATCACGTCGACCCAGTAGGACGACAGGCGCGGCGTGAGTACTGGCACAGGCAGCATAATCCGTCTTAACCGGCGCGCCCGGGCGTAGCGCATCATCATCGACCGGTAGGTCATCACTTCGGGGCCGCCGATTTCGTATGTTTCGTCCTCGGCCGACGAGTCATTCAATGCGGCGACCAAGTACCGGACTACATCTGCGACGGCGATCGGTTGCGTCCGGGTATCAACCCACCGTGGTGTAATCATCACGGGCAGCCGTTCGACAAGCTGCTGAAGCATGACGTACGACGCGGAGCCCGAACCGATGATCAGGCCGGCGCGGAACTCCGTAAGGGGTGTCGGGCCCGATCGCAGCAACTCGCCAACCTCCTGCCTGCTCCTGAGGTGCGCGCTGAGCTGAGATGCCTCGTCGCCGAGCCCGCCGAGGAAGATGATGCGCCCGATACCGGCTCGCTCCGCTTCCTGGGCGAACTGGCGAGCGGCGTCGCGGTCGCGCTCTTCGAAGTCGAATTCGCTGTTCTCCATGGAGTGGACGAGGTAATACGCCGCGTCCATCCCGCTCAGCGCGTCGGCGAGCGAGGCGGCATCGTGCACGTCTCCGTGGACGACTTCGGCAGCGGAAGGAACCCGCGCGCGTGCGCGGTCAGGGTCGCGCGAGAGGCATCTCACGCGATGGCCTTCGGCGAGCAGCGACGGCACAAGATGTGATCCGACGAACCCGGTTGCTCCGGCGACGACAACGTTCACGACGGATCCTTTTGTTGGATCAGCGACGCAGTTCGTTCGAGGTGGGCGATCATGACGCGGTCAGTGTGGGGTAGCCCACGCTGGACTCGCCAAAGCGGAGGCGGATCGCGTCAGACCGAAACGCAAAGATGGCGCGTAGGGCGCCCTTGATGAAGAGAACGTTGGCAATACGGCCCACGACGCCGAACGGCGGCGTATAGAGCACACGGTCTTCCATGATCGTCCGCGACGGCCCGTCGGCCGTAAACCGATGCTCGTGCCACCAGCAATGATACGGACCGTCTAGCTGCGCGTCGACGAAACGGCTGCCGCCAACCCATGCCTCTATCCGTGTCTTCCATCGCACTGGCACTGGTCCGAGGCGGATGCTGTACAAGATGCGCGCCCCTTCGGTCATGTGCATGGTCCGCTCCCTGATGCGGAAGCCCATGGTCGCAGGCGTCATCACACCCAGGTTCTCCGGTCGTGAGAAGAAGTCAAAGACGTCTCCGAGAGGCGCCGGCACGACTGTGCGTGCGGTGAGCTCGTAGCGAGGGCGTCTTTGCGTCAGGTAGTCCGACGCACGGCTCTCCTGATTCACGATGCCTCCGCCGCATGTACATCCACCGCTTGTACGCGGCCGACAATATCCGCGAGCGCCGCATCGAGCGCCGGGTACTGAAACGTGAAGCCGAGACGGTTGAGCTGCTCTGGCATGGCTCGTTGCCCCGTGAGGAGCACGCTGGCAGACTCGCCGAGCGTAACTTTCAGGAGGAGGCCGGGAAGCGGCGCGAACGCGGGGCGGTGTAGCGCACGGCCCAGTGCACGGCCGAACTCGCGATTCGTCACGGGGCTCGGCGCCGTCGCATTGATCGGACCGGCGTATCGCTCGTCGCTCACGGCGTCGGCCAAGACCTCCACATGATCGTGAAGGTGAATCCACGGCATGTATTGGCGTCCGGATCCGATTGACCCTCCCAAGCCGAGGTGGAATGGCGTGAGCAGCTTGCTCAGCGCCCCGCCGTCGCGGCCGAGCACGATCCCCGTGCGCAGCAGGACGACGCGTACCCCCGCCGCTTCCGCCCGCAGGGCCGCCCGTTCCCAGTCCTGGCAAAGCGCGCCGAGGAAGTCGTCCGCCGGAGTGCTGTCCTCGGAGAGCACTTCGTGTCCGCGGTCGCCGTAGTAGCCGACCGCACTGCCCGACACAAGAACGCGAGGGGTCCTGCTCGCCGCCGCCATAGCCTCGACCAGGCGTTCCGTGAGTTTGATGCGGCTCTCTGCCAATCGGGCGCGGCGCGCCGAGGTCCAGCGACCGATCAGGGGCTCTCCCGCGAGATTGACGACGGCGTCGCACTCGGCGAGTGTCCGCGAGAGTGTCGCCGCGTCGCAATCGACGCCGACGAACCGGACATCGGCGCCAAGTCGGCTGGCGGCGCGTGCCTCGTCTCGCACCCAGGCGAAGATCGTGTGACCGTCACGCTGAAGGCGGAGCACCAATGCCCGACCAATGAATCCAGTGCTCCCTGTGATGAAGATCTTCATGTCGGTCCTCGTGCTTTCGGTGCTGGTTGCTTCGACTACGTGAGCAGCGAGGGGAGGGACGGCGCCCTCCCCTCGCACCGACGGTTCGCCACAGCTACTGGCCGCGGCGGCGTGCCGCCACGAGGGTTCCGCCCCCCGCCGCGACGATGCCTACCGCGGCGATCGCTGCGATCAGCCACGTCGCACCGCTGACGGAGGCCGTCGGGCCCGTGCCCGTCGCCGGTAAGCTGCTGCTGGCCGGAACAGCCTGCGGAGCCGCGGCGGGAGCGGCGGCCGGCGCCGGAGCCGGGTCGTTAACGATAGGCAGCGCCTCGAGTTCCGGTGTCCCGTTCAGCAGGCCGACCGCGAAGACCGTGTAGATCTTGCCTGCGGTCAGCGCCACGCCGTCGATCGGGAGCGCAACAGTTGTCGTCCCGGCCGCGCGGACCTCGAGGTCATAAGTGCCGGCGTCCACCGGCAAAGGGCCGGCATCCTGGCCGAACGCGAGGTTCGGGACGAGGACGGCTCCCCCCTTCACGGCGATGTCGACGGCAGGAGCGTCGGGCGAAGCGTGTACGACACTGACGTGCGCCTTGCCCGCGGCCGGCGCCGTGTTGTCGTCCACAAGCACGAGCGGCTTGATGTCAGCAACCAGCCCAATAGCGGCGACGGTGTAGTCCTTTCCTACGTTAAGCGTGGCGTCCGCGTTGATGACCGGCGTGTCCGAAGCCGGATTAGCGCCCGTCGCGAAGACCTTGAAGTTGTGGGCGCCTGAGGGCACCGAGAGGTAGTCAGACGAACCCTTGTAGGGGACGTTTGTCAGAACCTTTGCGCCATCCGCATAGACGTCGACCGCGGGCGCATCCGGTGATGCGTGCACGACCCGCACTCGTGCCATGTCCGCCGCGGACGCTCCCGACGCGAATGCGGCCAACGCCACCGCGATCGCGCTTCCGACAGCGACTATTGCCATGAGCTTCTTCATTCCTGCGTTCTCCTGTCTCTGAGGCTCCAGGACCACCCGGGTGCCTATCTAGCTTGTACAGAGACTGTACAGACTCGGTGAGGACAAGTCAAGAGTCTGTCTAGATAATTCTGGACAAAGTCTGTATAGTGGCGTCATGACAGATGATGGATTGCTGCGCATCGGTGAATTGAGCCGGCGTGCCGGTGTCTCGCCGGAGGTGCTCCGGGCGTGGGAACGGCGCTATCACCTCTTCGCGCCGAAGCGCACGGAAGGCGGGTTCCGGCTGTATTCGACGTCTGATCTGGCGCGCATAACGGCCATGAAGCGACTACTGACTGATGGCATGTCCGCAAGTGAAGCGGCTCAGCAAGTGCTGCGCAGGCCGGCCGCAGGCGCCGAGGCGCCGGTTCCGGCGCCAGCGTTGTTGGAGCAGCGAATCGGCGCGTTACGGGCCGCGCTGCTCTCGTACGACGAGACCGGGGCGGACCGCGCCATCGATCACCTCCTCATGGAGTTCGACGTCGAAACGGTGATGCGATCGGTGTTTTTGCCGCTGTTGCGGGAAATCGGCGAACTCTGGGAGCAGGAACAGTTGAACGTCTCTCAGGAGCATTTCGCCAGCAATCTCATCCGCCGGCGGTTGGGCGGGCTCACTCGAGGTTGGGAGGATGGTGTCGGTCCTCGCGCACTGCTGACATGCCCGCCGGACGAAGACCACGATATTCCGCTGATGATGTTGGGGATCGCCCTGGGTAACCGCGGCTGGCGAATCACATTTCTTGGTGCTCGAACCCCTGCTGAAGATCTTGTGCGGGCGCTTGAAGGCGTGCTGCCGGTAGTCGTCGTTCTTGCATCACCGGATTCCGGGAAATTCGTCGCGATGAGCGCGTCCTTGCGGGAAATCTCGAAATCGGCCCGCGTGGCCATAGGTGGCACGGGTGCGACCCAGCCGATCGCCGACGCCTGCGGCGCCATGGTCCTGGTAGGCGACCCGATCTCCGCCGCCAACGAGATCACGCTTGCGCATCAGGGAGGTTAGATGCGAGATGATCCACAACACTCGGTGGCTCGTGCAGGGCTGTGTGATGCGGCGGAGTGGGACAGCAAATGATCGCGTTTGACGAGTTGTGGCACAGGAAAGGGCAGTTTGCGCTCATCGGTTTGATCGTGACGCTTGTGGCATACCTCGTGTTCATGATCAGCGCGTTGGGCGCCGGCCTGCTCGAGCAGGCTGGCAGCGCCGTGAAACACTTGGACGCCGATGCCCTGGTGTTCCGCGAGAACGCGAATCTAAGCCTGCAGCAAAGCGAACTCTCCAGCGAGACCGTCCAGCGGATCAAGTCAGCACCGGGTGTCGAGCAGTCGTCGTCGCTTGGCTACGTCTCGGTGCAACCATCGCTCGAACCGCAAGAGGGCCCCGTCGCCTTCCTTGGGTTCGAGCCCCAGACCATCTCGGAGCCGGCGTTGGTGGCTGGGCGAGGGCTGGCACCCGGAGAGACTGGATCGGTCCTCGCGGATCGACGATTCCTCGATGAACGCCATGCTGGGGTCGGGGACAAGGTGGAGGTGACCAGCCGGCTGCAGATCTATACGTTCGAGATCGTCGGTGAGGTGGATGAGGGTCCGTTCTTCTTCCAAAATCCGCTCTGGGGCTCGATCGAGGACTGGCGCCTGCTGAAATACGGCGATGATCCGACCGCCCCAGCGGCGACGCTCGTCATGGTGTCAGGGGAGGGCGATCTCACGAAGACGGTGCCCCAAGACGTGCCCGGAACCGAGGCGGCGACACCGAACGAGACATTCAACAGTATCCCCGGCGTCGGACCGCAGCAGAACACCGCAAACGCGATTCAGGGCTTCGGCCTCGTGATCGGAGCCGATTGTGATCGGCGTGTTCTTCTATGTCCTGACGCTGCAAAAGGTGGGGCAGATCGGCATCCTGAAGGCGATCGGCGCATCATCCTGGTTCGTATTCCGACAGCTGTTCGTGCAGGTGGTGTTGATCGCCACGGTCGGCCTCGCTATCGCGCTGCCTCTGACGATCCTCACCGTGAACGCGCTTGCGGCCTCCGTTCCATTACTCATGGAACCGCGCAAGATCGCCTTCTCGATGGTGCTGTTGTTGGCGACTGCAGTCGTCGGAGTGCTGTTCTCCGGCCGGCGCATCTCCACCATCGATCCACTGATCGCTCTAGGGCAGCAGCAGTGATAACACAGACGGTCGCGGTTGAAGTGCACGATGTATGCAAGACCTTTGGCTCCGGCGAGAACGCGGTGCGTGCGGTTCAACACGCGACGTTCAGTGCAGGTGCCGGAGAACTGATCGCCCTGGTCGGGCCAAGCGGGAGCGGGAAGACGACGCTACTGGCGATGCTGGGCGGGCTGCTTACGCCCAGCGAGGGACGCCTGAAGGTCGGCAGCGTCGACCTGGCGGCGATCGGGAGCTCCCGGCTCGCTCGCTTTCGGCGCGAGAAGGTCGGGTTCGTGTTCCAGGGGTACAACTTGCTGCCCTACTTGTCGGCACGGCGGAACCTGCTGGCGGTCGCGGAGATTAGCGGGACCAACCGGCGGCTGGCGCGGGACCTCGCTGACCGATTGCTCGAAGAGATGGGGCTCGGAGGGAAGGCCGGCGCGTACCCGGCGGAAATGTCCGGAGGGGAACGCCAGCGCGTCGCGATCGCGCGGGCGCTAATGAACGACCCGGCACTCGTGCTCTTGGATGAACCGACCGCCAACCTCGACACCTCCCGCGGCCGACAGGTTGTCGAGATGCTGGTCACCGAGGTGCGCCAACGGAACAAGACCGCGCTGATGGTCACGCACGATCAGCGCATGGCGGAGTACGCGACACGCATTCTCAGCATCAACGATGGGTGGTAACGGAGGTCAACTAGCCGCGGGCCGCGTTCGCCGGCAGGAT
The DNA here is from genome assembly GCA_963736015.1 of uncultured Chloroflexia bacterium. GTDB lineage: Bacteria > Chloroflexota > Dehalococcoidia > DSTF01 > JACRBR01 > CAVTNG01. The sequence continues at coordinate 321,904 of CAVTNG010000012.1, forward strand.
CGTGACTATCCCTGACCGAGAAGGACTCAACACTGTGAGGGCGATCTTGTTCGCAACGCTCCGCTGATTGGCGCGGCCTAGTGGTACCGCACAATAGTCCGGGGTGATCGACTGTGTTCGCGCGGGCGAACTACAATCACTCAAGACGAATACAGGAAGCATCGATGTCGACAGGTCAGCAATACGCTCTCCATGCGGACGCCCTGACGAAACTCGACGGATTGGTCAGCCGGATAGAGTCGCGGCCCGGCGACACCATTGACGTCGAAGAGTTCCGCGCACTCCAGGAGCAGCTCAACGTGCGGTCGGTTCTGAGCAGGTTGCCGGACGGGCTGTCTGAAGACGATTTCGCGGGCATTCTGAAGCTCGCGCTGCTCACTGAGTGTGCCACGGAGACCTACGGCGATGCGTTTGCGGAGCGTGCGCGCCGGTTCGACGCACCCTGGCTGGTGCGCTTCAACGAGCGCGTGTGGGTGCCCGATGAGCTCACGCATCACGCTCCATACAAGTCCATCCTGATGAGCCTCGGGTTCGATGAAGCGGAACTTGACCGTGAGATCCGGCACACCCAGGAAATCGATTACACACACCGGGGAGGCGACACCCCGGTACACGTGACGACGTTCGGGATCGTACAGGAGTACCTGACCGACAACTGGCACGGTCTCATCGCAGCGATGCTGCGCCGCGGTTCGCCGTCCGCAGCTTATATGGCCACGCGCATCAAGCGGCGCGAGACGCTGCACACCGTCTGGTATCGCGATATGACGGCGCTGCAGATCGAGGCAGATCCGCGGCTGATGAAGTTCGTTGCCGAAGCGTTGCTCAAGTTCGAGATGCCCGGTAACACGCTTGCGCCGAATCTCCAGCATTCTGTCGGGCGGTGGATGCCGTTGATGAACGCCGATTTCGAGCGGATCACGCGCGATCTGGTGAGGCTGATACACGAGACGATGAACGATACGCGCCGCTCCGGCGCGTTGCTTGGTGAGATCGCGGAGGCGCGAGGCATGACGCTAGGACCTGTATCTCCCGCGGTGATCCGTGCCGCGCTCGATCGGCTCGCCGGACCCGGTTACGGCTTGTTGGGTGAAGCACTGCTGGAACGGGTCGGACTGTCGTACATGTTCAAGCGCGAGCGTCAACGCGAGGACAGCGGGTTTCTTCTCTACGGAGGAGTGTACGAGCGCGTGCGATCGTTGCTCCGCTCTTGGGTAGCCCGACAGTTGGACGTTCGCCTTGAAGCCGGTTGATTCCCGCGCGCCGATTCACGCGGTTGACCGCCTCCTGAGTGCGGCAGTGCGCGTCGGTGAGGTTGTGGCGCGCGTTCGCGTCTGTCAGTTGGACCGATCGCCCTGGCGACTGCGTGCCCGGTCACGCGCGCTCTTCTTCGGAGTGGCAACGTGAAGATCGCCGTTGTCGGCGGTGGCATATCCGGCCTCACGGCGGCGTACCTCCTCAACCGCGCGCATGAGATCGAGGTGTTCGAGCGCAGCGACTACGCCGGCGGGCATGCAAACACCGTCATCGTCGATGCAGGCGGCCGTGATCTCGGACTGGATACGGGTTTCATCGTCTACAACGACCACACGTATCCGGGGTTCAGTGGGTTACTGCGTGAACTCGGCGTGGCGACGAACGCAGGGGACATGTCGATCAGCGTGAGGTGCCGCGCGTGTCGCCTTGAGTACAGTAGCCGCGGGCTGGGCGGCATGCTCGCACAGCGATCGAACGTGCTGCGCTCGGCGCGCTGGCGTCTCGGATGGGACATCCTGCGATTCTTTCGCGATACGCGTCGGGTGTTAGGCGATGGGAGCTATCACCAGGCGACGCTCGACGCTTTTCTGCGAGACCGGCGATACAGCGGGGAATTCGTGCAGCACTTCATCGTGCCGCTGGCGTCTGCTGTGTGGTCGACGCCACCGGCGACGGTCGGTGAGTTGCCGGCAAGGTACTTTCTGGGATTCTTGCAGAATCACGGGATCATTGGCCTTCAGCCGGCGTTCGTGTGGAGGACTGTGCGGGGGGGTTCGCGCGAGTACGTGCGACGCCTCACGGCGTCATTCGACTGTCATGTGCGGTTGTCGACGCCCGTGCGTGCCGTGTGGCGCGATGCCGAAGGCGTGCGCGTCGTGCTTTCCGACGGTCGCGAACGCGGCTTCGACAAGGTAGTGCTTGCCTGCCACGCCGACCACGCGTTGAAACTGCTTGGCGATCCATCAAACGAAGAGCTGGGTGCGCTCGGCGGATTCTCATACACCGTGAACCGAGCCGTTCTACACACCGACGCGGCGATGCTCCCGCGCCGGCCGGCTGCGCGCGCTTCGTGGAACTACGCGACGGACGACTGCCGACTCGGCGGAACCGTGTTGGGTATGACGTACCATCTCAACCGGCTGCAGGCGCTGGACGAACCAGTCGACTATTGCGTTACGCTCAACGCGCGAGTCGCACCCGCCGCCGTCATCCGCGACATGACCTACGAGCATCCGGCCTACACGTTCGGGACGCTCGCGGCTCAACAAGCGCTATCGAGCTTGAATGGCACGCGGCACACCTATTACGCCGGCGCTCACCTGGGTTATGGCTTTCACGAAGACGGGTTCCAATCTGGAGCCAGGGTCGCCGCATTGTTGGGAGTAGGTGCATGAGATCGCGCCTGTATTCCGGTTACGTGCGCCATCGGAGGGCAGCGCCAACGTCGTACCGGTTCTCCTACGGCGTCTACTACTGCGAGTTTGATCTTGACGAACTGCCCGAAGTTTCGCGTCGCATCGCGCTGCTGGGTTACAACCGCTTCAACGTGATGTCGTTCTTCGACCGCGACCATACCGCTGCCACGGGCGGGGACGTGCGTACGGCTGTCCGCGCCCACCTCGCCCAGCGCGGCGTCGAGTTGGACGGCGCACGTGTTTCGCTGCTGACGAATACGCGCATCCTCGGCTACGTCTTCAATCCAGTCAGTTTCTATTTCGTCCACTCGGCGGTTGGCGACCTGCGGCATGTGATGGCGGAGGTGCACAACACACACGGCGAACAACACACGTATGACCTTGAACGGCTCGCGGGTGAAGACGGCGTCTACTTTTCGCGGGTCGACAAGGACTTCTACGTATCACCGTTCATCGACATGGAGGCACGCTACGAGTTCCGGGTGCGCGAAGACCCGTCGGCCCGGCTCGATATTAGTATCGACGAATTCAAGGGATCGGAGTTGTTCTTCCAGGCGCAGCTCAACCTCGAGCCGCGCCCGCTCACGAACGCGAACGTCGCGCGCATGCTGGTCCGCTACCCGCTCATCACGCTGAAGACGATTGGCCTGATTCACTGGCACGGGCTCAAGCTCTGGCTTGGCGGCGAGCGTTACCGGCCTCACCGGCAGAAGGCGGTGAAGCGGTGAGGTCACGGGCGGCGTGGATCGCGGACAAGTTGGCGCGTCGGGTGGTCCTTGGAGTTGCCTCGGCGCTTCGGGACGGAGAGCTACGCGCTTGCCTCCCGGGCGGTGGCATGAAAGTGTTCGGTCGCCGGGGAGGAGAACCGCGCGCGACGATCGAGATCCATCGCGATGAATTCTTCCGCCGGCTTCTGCTCAATGGCGAAGTGGGGTTCGGCGAGTCGTACGTCGACGGTCTCTGGGACTCGGACGACCTCGTCGCGCTCCTGGTGCTGGCGATCGAGAGTCGTCGGAACGTGCAGTTTGATGGCCGCTGGCTCGCGTTGCCATCGCGCCTCCGCGATCTTCGGCGTCACCGATCTAACCGCAATACACCTAGTCGGGCGAAAGACAACATCCACGCGCATTACGACCTGGGCAACGAATTCTTCCGGTTGTTCCTCGACGAGACGATCACCTATTCCTGCGCGTATTTCGCGTCGCCCACCGACAGCCTCGCGGATGCGCAGCGCGAAAAGTATCGTCGCATCTGTCTTCAGGCTGATCTGTCGGCGGGCGATCACGTGCTGGAGATCGGCTGCGGTTGGGGCGGATTCGCGATGTATGCCGCCCAGAACTACGGCTGCCGCGTGACGTGCCTCACGATCTCGCAAGAGCAAATGGCCCTCGCGCGCGAGAGGATCTCCGAAGCCGGGCTCGCATCACTGATCGACGTCCAGTTCCGCGACTACCGCAACATAAAAGGACAGTACGACAAGATCGTTTCGATAGAGATGTTCGAGGCCGTGGGAGCCGAGTACTTCGGGGCATTTTTCGAGGCATGTGATCGTGCCATGCGTCCCGGCGGCCGCATGGTGATGCAAGTCATCACGGTACCGGACAGATCGTTCGAGGGATTGCGGGACGGTGTGAATTGGGTTCAGAAGTACATCTTTCCGGGCGGCCTGCTCCCGTCAGTCGCAGAACTCGAGCGTTCGTTGAGGGGCACGAACCTTCTGATCACCCGCCTGGAAGATATAGGCGAGCACTACGCGATCACCCTTCATCACTGGCGCCAACGTTTCCTCTCACAGCTCCCGGCCGTTCGCGCGATGGGCTTCGATGACCGCTTCATTAGGATGTGGAAGTACTACCTTGCGGCATCCGAAGCAGGTTTTATCACGCGCAATACGTGCGATCTACAGATCGTGTTCGACAAGCCTGGCGGGGTTCTAATGCCGCGGCGCGCCGGCATCGAGCGCGCTCACGCGCAGGCATAACCGGCGGGTGAACGGCACGGACGTCGCGATAGAAGGAGTCGCCTTCGAGCTTCGAACCTGCCGCGATGGCTAGCCAGTAGGCCCGCCACGGGCGAGCTCGCGGCGCAGGCCGGCCGCGGCGTTGTTACCGAGCCGCTTGAACGCGAGACCGAATAGGGGATCGATGACCCGCATCGCACCTTTCAGCGTCAGGCTTGCGTCGTAGGTCATCTCGCAGCCCGTCTTGGTGGGCTCGACGGTGATTGTATCCTCGGAGATCGTGCTTGAGTTCTCGGCCCGCAGGATCACACGCTTCGGGCGCTCGTAGAGCGTCGTTGTGTACTCCAGCGGAATTTCGCGTCCAAGCCATCGCACAAGGACGTGGAACCGCGCCCCCACGCCAGGCGGGTTTCCGTCGATAGGTTGAGCCTCTGCGGCGGTCGGGTCCCACTCGCTGACGTTGGAGAACATCGCCATGTAGTCGAATACTTCCTCTGCACTCCTCGTACTGGCGATTGTGTCACGGTAGCGGGCCACGCCTCAGCCTCCTTCGCTGTCGGTTGCCGTCGTTGCGGTTGCACCGCCGGGCGGCAGCGCGCACAAGCGCTCACACATAGTAAAGAGCCTTGCCCTCTCCTCCGGCGTCTCGCGGGTCCAGGGAACGCGGTGCTTTGACCGCGGCCGACGATCGTGCCAGAACTCGCCGGTGCTCAGCCCCGCATCCGGGGAGCCGGCCAGCCAGACGATCGTGTCCGCACCGGCGGCCGGGTCGCGGAGCAGCGGACTCATAAGACGGTTGAAGCCGGGCAGCGACGCAGCGACGCCGGCCGTCGCCACCCAGCCTGGATGGGTCGAATGCACCGTGATGCCGTCGGCTGCGAGTCGTCGCCCCCATTCCTCGCTCAAGATCACCTCAGCCCGCTTCGTGTGAGCGTAGAATCGAGCGCCGCTGAACTCGCGGCGTTCCAGTTGCAGGTCGTCCAGGTCGATTCTCGCTGTGTACATCCCCCCTGACGAAACGTTGATCACGCGCGAGGGAGCGGAGCGCCGCAGCGCCGGGAGCAGCAGGGCCGTAAGGAGGAAAGGCCCGAGGACATTGGTAGCGAACGTGAGCTCGAAGCCTTCGTCGGTGTGCGTTCGCGTTGCGGGGAGCACGCCGGCGTTGTTGGCGAGCACGTGCAGGGGCGTGCCCGATGCGAGGAACCCGGAAGCAAACTCGCGAACGGAGGCGAGGCTGGATACGTCGCAGAGGTGAAGTTCAATCGCCTCCGCGCCCGATGCCGCGGCTATCCGCTCGAGAGCCCGCTGCCCCCGCTCGCGGCTGCGGACGACCATGTGCACGCGGCGCCGCGCCGCGCGAGCTCAGTGCAGGCCGCCTCGCCGATCCCCGAGCTTGCGCCCGTGACCATCACCGAGCGCCCTGCCACGGTGATTGGCCCGCGTGGCTGGAGATGCTCACGCATCCGGTACCCGAAGCTCGAAAACCCCGGCAGCACCGCCCAATCCATCGCCTCGTCGAGAATCCATTTCAACATTCCTCAGTGTATCGCTGGTAACGCAATCTCCCGGCGAAAGTTCGCAGTGAGTTGCGGTTCCCGGCAATTGCGCGCACGACCAGGCTCGGTGACAGTTGTGCCGAAAGTGCGGATTTGACGTCGGCTGACATGATGCACCTTCAGCAATTGGATCTGTGCGAGCGCGTCGAGGGAATCATCAGCGCTTCCGGCTTTATCGAGCTTTCGGCGGGGCGCAGACAATCTTCATCTGACGCGCGGTCCCCGCCTACGAGCAGTTCGTCGCTTGATTGGGTTGAGTCGATGCGAAGTGGCGGAGAGCCTTACTATATTGAAAGCCGGAGACTACGGGGAGTCCGACTTCGCGAAGCACCAGATCGGTGCTGCCTGCCGTGCGGGCGCAACGGCGATCGTCGATGGCGCTCGTCCTTTATTCGTCACGTCCTGTGGCTTTTTGATCGACATCCGGTTGGGCGTGCAGCTTCGCGCTGCGCGATTCGCAATTCGAGTTGCGTCCCCCTTCGTCGCGCACGCCCTACAATCAGCGACATGACGCAGGCAAGTTGCTTCGCACCCAAGCCCGCCACCAGTACCAATACCAGCGACGTCGCCGAGCCGTTGCTGGCGTGGTTGCGGGAACAAACGACGAGCGCGGCCGACTATGCGGAGCCGCCCGAGCGCATCTCCGGCGGCTTCGACACGCAGATCTGGGGATTTCGCCTGCGCGGAGCGGCCTCGCCATGGAATGCATCACTCATCGCGCGCATCTTCCGCGACGGTGCCGTCGGACAGGCGCGGTTCGATGCCGCCGTCATGCGCGCCGTCGGCGAACAGGGCTATCCTTCGCCATCGGTGCTGGCAGCGCGCCTGGACACTGCGCCACTCGGCAACGCCTTCATTATCATGCGCCGTGCGCCTGGCGTACCCATGCTCTCGAAGCTCCTCGGTCCAGGCGTCTGGTCGATGCCGTCGCTGCTCGGGCAGCTTCATGCGCGGCTGCACACACTCGACGTCGCACGATTCTCTGCTCACCTGACTGCGGCAGGCGCGTCACCGGACGGCGTCCTCGCGCAGCCGACGCTTGAGATGGGCGCGGCCGGTATCGAACACGCGCACCTCGATGGCCTGCGACCCGGGCTCGATTGGTTGCGAGAGCACCGGCTTCCGGACGTCGCGTCAGCTGTTTGCCATGGTGACTTCCATCCGCTCAACGTACTCGTTGACGGCAAGCGTGTATCGGTGCTCGACTGGACGAATGCTCGCGTCGCCGAGCCCGCGTGGGACGTCGGCGCTACCGTCGCGCTGATGGGCTTCGCGCCGGTCGACATACCGCAGCTTCTGATGCCGTTCTTCTCGCGCGTGCGCGCCTGGACGCTTCATCGCTATCTGCGCGCGTATCAGGGCACCGGGCCGCTGGACCTTGCGCGGGTGCGCTATTTTGAAGCGGAGCGCCTGCTCGGATTCTTGCTGGAGGCTGGCGAGTATCGTCAGGCGCTGCGCGGGGTCATCCCGCCGCTCTCTAAGTCCACGGCATTCCACGACCCACGAGCGATCGACGCAATCATCGAACGGGTCGTACGGCTCACGGGCGCGCCCATCGCGCTTCCGCCGAGTCCCACCGCTTAGTTCGACTGAAGGGGAAGGGCAGATTCGCGGCGAGAACGTTCGGGCTAACTGCGAAGTGCGCTGGCGGAAGTAGCGCCGGTATTTTCCACACGTTGCCATCGCGGCAATAGTCAGCGTACGGGGGCGATGCTAGTCTGGTGCCGAAGGTGGGAGTCGAACCCACACGGGCGTTGCCGCCCCACGGTTTTTGAGTGTGCGCTCGTTCGTCCCAAGGCGTCAAGCTCCGTCCAGCCCAGTCACGTTCCGTAGCTAGAATCACGCACCTGCCGTCCCGCTTGGTCCCAACCCGTACCAACGGGTCACGCTCAGTCCGTTAGCAAACGGTTAGCAAGAATCGAACAGCGGTCCGGACGTTGAGTCGGCGCCCACCGAGTGGCACGAGTGGTCTGGGACGGCTCAGACCGCGTCAGCGGGTGCATTTGCGTGCGTCACCGGCTATGAGGCGAGCCAATGGCTGGTGCCGTCCGCGATCGAGAAGCGTCCGAAACCGGGCACCGGCAGGTGGCTCGCGCCGACCAATGATCCATCGGAGGCGAGACGCGCGATCGTCGCCTCACGCGTCGCCCTGGCGATGCCATGATCCCAGTCGAACGCGGTGTCGAGCGACGGCATCTCCGCGTCCACCATCGAGATCACGACGTCGCCGAGGATGCAGCCTCGCTCGCCGCCCGAGACGATCGTCAGGCTCGTGTGACCCGGCGTGTGCCCGGAAGTGGGAAGCGTGGTGAGGGCGGGCGAGAGGCTGTGCTCGCCTTCGATGAGTTCGAGCTGACCGGACGCCTGCAGCGGAATGACGTCCCTGGTGAACGAGTCCGGCGGTGGCGTCTCGGCAGCATAGTGGTCCCAGTCCCGTTTCGGGACAAGGTAGCGCGCCCGCGGAAACATCGGCTTGTCCGACGCGCGGTCCAAGTTCCAGCCGGTGTGGTCGCCGTGAAGGTGAGTGAAGGTGACGATGTCAATCTCGTTCGGTGATACCCCGGCCTCCGTTAGCTCCACGACGAGGCGGCCGTCGAGTTCCGGGCCCCAGCCCGTGTCGACGAGCACGGTCGTCTGTCCGTCCCGCAGAAGGAACGCGGCGAAGTTGAGGGCGATGCCCCTGTCGCTGTCCATGTAGCCGGAGAAACGAGCCAAGGCTTCGCCCGCAGTGGGATACACAACCGCAGCGGGGTACGTCTTGAGGTTGTCTATCAGGGCGATGACATCGACGTTGCCGACTCGTCGTCGTTCCAAGTCGTCGCTCCTTGTTGCCGTGACGCTTCGAGGGTCCCGCAGAGTTACCCGGAGATAAGACTCACCGCATACACGGTGTGCGTGCCACTCAGACCCTTGAGCTCCACCTCGCGCGATTCCGCGAACGTCGCCGCGGCGACGTTGCTCTCGACGAGCGCGTGGAGCAGCGACGACACGAGGATCTCGCCGCCCGCGGCCTTGCCGGCGACGCGCGAGGCCATGATCACGTTCTTGCCGTAGAAGTCGTCGCCGTCCTTGATCGCCTCGCCGGCGTGGAGGCCGATGCGCACCTTCACGTGCTCGCCGTCGGCGGCGTTGTGCCCGTCGAAGGCGCGCTGGATGGCGATGGCGCAGTCGAGGCCCTTCCTGGCGGACTGGAAGGCGACCATGAAGCCGTCGCCCATCGTCTTCACTTCGTAGCCGTCGTAGACGCCGATCTGCTCGCGGATGAGGGCGTTGTGCTTGCGGAGCAGCTCCTGCCACGCCTGGTCGCCGAGGCGCTCGGTGAGGACGGTGGAGTCCTCGATGTCGGAGAACATGAGCGTGACGGTCCCGTCGGGTGCCGGATGGACGCTGATCTCGGGGCGCTCGATCTCGACGGCTCGGGCGACGCTGTCGATCGAGGTGTAGATGTTGCCGGAGGACACGCCCTGCAGCTCCAGCTTGAGGGCGAGCGCGCGTTCCAGATCCTTCTTCATGCCGAGCTCGTCGAATGTGGCGAGTGCCTTCGTAAGCAGGTCTGAGGCTTTGGCATCGTCGCCCGCAGCACCGCGCTCATGGAGCATGCGCGCGTACTCGTGGCACGTCCTGGCGAACCACGGCCTCGCGTGGATGCGTTCGTTGAAGGCGAGCGCGTGCTCGAAGTGACGCTCGGCGTCCTCCCAGTGACTCATGGTCGCTGCGAGTTCGCCCAGTAAGTATGCCGCCGAACCAAGAAGGCCAGCTCCGTTGGCGACGACGATCTGGCGGTCGGCGTACGGCAGCATGATCTCGTACAGGAACTTGGCGCGTTTGGCATCGTCTAGTCGTCTGGTCATTTCGCCGCTCAACTGCAAGGCAGCAAGCGTGTTGATGTCCGCCGGCACGTCAGCGAAGTCGTTGGCAGCGAGCCGCTCAAACGTCGACCTCGCGTCTTCAAGTCGACCATCTTCGAGATAGACGAAGGACAGCGCCGCCAAGAGAATCGGCGATGATCCCGTCTGCTCGATAAGCTGCGCGACTGGGACGGCCAGTTCGCCGAGTCTGCCTAGCGCGCGCCTGTGGTCGTATAGCTGCGCCACCAGTGCCGCCTGGAGCCCCGCATGCTGCGAGCGGGCAAGCAGCGCTCCCGCGAGCGCGATGAACTGCTCCGCGTCTGCAAAGCGTCCTTCGGGCAATGCGAGAGCCGCACTCCATATGGGGCGCCAGGCCGCGAAGAACGGCTGCCGCATCGCGTCGGCGAGGTCGCAGACGGCGGTGATCTCGTCGCGGAATCGGTCCATCTCGCCGAGTTCGGCAAGCGCGGTGAGGCGGAAGCTGCGCGCCTGCGTGACCTGCTGCCGGTCGCCTGCTTGTTGGGCTAGACGCTGCCACTCTTCGGTCAGCGCTAGTCGCTGCGACGCGCCGGCCGGATTGAGGAGCGCCTCGTGGAGAGCGCGTGTTGCGGCGAGTTCCGCCTGGGTGTCGCCTATCCGATCCGCTATGTCCTTCGCACTCTGCGCGAGGGCCAGCTTCTCGCCCGGCACCCTCGTGTCGAACTTCCCGATAAGGAACGACGACAGACATTCCAGCAGGCGCACGGTGAGCGGCGTCTCGTCAGTTCCCAGTGCCGCCAGCGCACGCTTTAGCGCCGGGAAGGCAGCGCCCGTGAACGCAATAGCTCCTCGGTTCGTGGCCTCGAAGAATCCGACAGCAGCCTCGCCCTGCACTGCCGGGTCGCCCATACGCTCGGCGAGGATCAAGGCCTGCTCGGCGGTCTCGACCGCGGCCTGCGCGTTACCGGCGCGGCCGTGCGCCTCGGCGAGGGGCGCGAGGATGGTGTACCGCGGCCCGTCATCGGCGCCGCCACCAAGGTCGAGCGCCTGCAACGCCAGCTGGTATTCATTGACGGCCTCCTCGTAAGCCAGCTGGCGACATAGCGCGATCGCCGGCGCGGGTCGCATACGTCGATCGCCTTCTGTACGTCGCCGCCGGGTGCGGCCTGGTAGAAATGGTGCGCCAGCTCCGGGCAGGTGCGCATCGATGTTGTTCGCGTACAGCCGTTCGAGCGCCTCGCCGATCTGGCGATGGAGCAGCACGCGGCGCGGCGTGCTCAGCTCGTCGTACAGCGTCTGCCGGATCAGCGCGTGCGTGAAGTCGTACGTGCCGCCCTCACTCTTGCGCTCGGCGATGAGCTGCGCTGCGAGCGCCTCTTCCAGCAGGTCGAGCAGCTGGGCCTCGGGCACATCGGCATTGATCGCCTTCAGCGCTTCCCACGAGAAGCCGCCGGTCATCGTGGAGGCGAGCGTGAGCATGCGGTTGCAGCCGCCGCGACAGCGCGGTGAGCCGGCGGCCGATCACCTCGCGCACGCCCTCCGGGATGCCTAGCTCGGCGATGCTCGCGACGCGTGCCGACCCAGCGGCCATTCTCGTGCACGAGCTTGCCGGTCTCGATCAGATGCGCGATCACCTCGCGGATGAAGAAGGGGTTGCCTTCGGTCTCCTGGTAGAGCGCCGCCGCCAGCGCCTGCCGTCCCGCCGCGCCCTCCTCGCTCGGGTCGATGACCGTGAGCAGATCGAACACGGACTCCTGCGCGAGCCCGCGCAGCAGCACGCGGCGGTAGTTTGGCAGGCGGCGCAACGCGCCGAGCGCCTCGGCGAGCGGGTGCGTGCGCTCCAGCTCGACGTCGCGATACGCGCCGAGGATCAGCAGCCGGTCGCGCGCCGTCCGCTGCGCCAGGTGCTGCAACAACAGCAGCGACGGTTTGTCCGCCCAGTGCAGGTCATCGAGGTGCAGCACGAGCGGCTGCGCCGCCGATGCGTTGCGCAGGAACTCCGTCACGCTCTCGAACAGGCGCAGGCGCTCCGCTTCGGGGTCGAGCTTCGCGCTTCCTCGAGGTCCGGGAAGCGCTGGCGGATCTCTGAGACAAGCGTCGCGATCTCGGGCGCGCCCGGGCCCAGCTGGGTGCGCAGCTCTGCGTCGGGCCGCGTGCGCGTGTACTGCCGGAACGCCTCGATGAATGGGCGGTAGGGCAGCGACGACTCACCCTCGTAGCAGTGGCCGGTGAGCACCTGGGCGCCGCGCAGGCCGGCGTAGACGCCGAACTCCTCCGCGAGCCGGGTCTTGCCGATGCCGGGCTCGCCGACGAGCATCGCCAGCGAACCATTGCCGGAGAGCGCGCCTTCGAGCGCCTCCTTGAGCTGGTCCATCTCCTCGCGGCGTCCGACGAAGACGCCCCAGTTGATGCCGCGCGCAGGTCGGACGTACCGTCCGGCGGCGGCGCCTCCGGGTGGTGCGTGACGGTCGAGCGCTCGAGGATGCGGCGCAGCTCCTGCGCGACCTCCTGCGCGGACGCAGGGCGCTCGTCCGGCGACTTCGCGAGCAGGCGCATGATCAGCGCGTCGAGCGGCTTCGGGCACTCGGGGTTGTGCCACGACGGTGCCACGGGCGGCGTGTTGATGTGCTGCGTGATGACGCCGACGGCGTCGTCGCCGAGGAACGGCGGCCTGCCCGTCACCATCTCGTAGAGCATCGCGCCGAGCGCGTAGAGATCGCTGCGCGCGTCGGGCGTGCGGCCGAGGGCCTGCTCCGGCGGCATGTAGGCGACGGTGCCGACCATCATCCCCTGCATGGTCATGCGCGAGCGGTCGATGGCGACGGCGAGGCCGAAGTCGCCGAGGGCGGCGTTGCCGTCGGCGTCGAGCCAGACGTTGCCGGGCTTGAGGTCGCGGTGGACGATGCCGCGACCGTGGGCGTGCTGGAGCGCCAGGCACACCTGCTCGGCGATCCGCATCGCCTGGTCGGGGGGGATGCGGTGCTGCTCGGCCTTCGCGAGCAGATCCTCGACGGCGCCGCCGGCGCGGTACTGGCTGACGATGAACGGCGCGCCAGCCTCATCGCCGGTATCGAAGATGGTGACGATGTGGGGTGGTCGCCGAGGCGGCCCATGGCCTGCGCCTCGCGCCGCACGCGGACGATGCCGTCGGCGTCGAGGCCATCGGTCTTGATCAGGGCGAAGGCGACGTCGCGGTCGAGCTTCGTGTCGTGGGCGAGGTAGACGCGCTTCTTTGCGCCTTCGCCGAGAAACGCGCGGACGTTGTAGCGGCCGGAAGCGAATGCTGCGGGGAGCGGAGCAGCGGCTAGCTCTTCTCGGTCCGGCGCTGGCTCTGATGGCACCGGCGATGCCGTACCAGCGCCGCTGCGCAGGGCCGCGTCGAGGAATGTGCGGGCGTCGGAATTCTCAGGGTCGAGGGCGAGGACCGCGTTCGCCCGTGTTCGGACACCCTCCCAGTCGAAGCGCCCGAGCGCCGCCTCCGCCTCATCCAGGAGGCGATCGATCTGGCGCTGCATACGTTCGCTTGGCATTGCCCCCCGCACACTCGTGTCCAGAGATGATCCGTGAACGAGGGTGGGAGTGCAATTGACGGGCCACGACGGACATGCCCTTCGCAGGGGTCTCCGGTCCGCTCAAGCGCAAGGGCTACCGTGCCAGCGAGTACCCCGGGGATTGTGGCAGCATTCGCGAGCGTGTGGGGCCCCTTGTTGGTGGTTGTTACCTCGCCCAGTTGGCGCCGTTAGACCGTCCGCCGATCTCGCCCATCGACACGGCAAATCAGTAGTTCGCCGAATGCTTGCGGTCTCAAGCAGGCCGTCAACCGACGTTGAGGCGGCACAACAGGGCGAGCCGCTCGCAAGGAAACACCGGTAGGCAACCACAGTGAGTCGGACATCCAAGCCTCCTCTCGCGGAGTTGTATGGCGCCACCATGAACCCTTTTGAGCCCCGCTCGACGCGGTTACATGAACTTCGACCTGTGGCGCAGGGACGGCAGCGCTCGTCGCCTTAGCTCGGGCGTTGGGAGTATTGGGCGAGGATTCCTAGGTAAACCCCCTCGAGTCGCCTCTCAGCGCCGCCGATGCTTCGGCGGATGGCAATTCGACGTTCCTTTTCGACCGAGGAGGGGGCTCGCATCATCGCGGGCCTGTTCACCGTATACGGCCTGTACTACCTGATCTGGCGAACTGGATGGACGCTCAACCTGGACGCCCTGTGGCTGGCGCTTCCACTCCTATTCGCAGAGATCCTCGGCTTCATCGACTTCCTGCTCTTCTTCTTTATTACGTGGTCAGTGCCGCGCCCGCGCTCGATAGAGCCGCCGGTCGGCCTGAAGGTCGATGTCTACATAACGACGTTGAACGAGCCGCCCGAGCTCCTGCGGAGCACGATCCTAGGCGCCGTCCATATGCGCTATCCGCACGAGACGTACGTCCTGGATGATGGTCACCGTCCCGCGGTACGGGCGTTGGCGGCCTCGCTTGGCGCCCGGTACATCAGCCGCGACGACACGAGCCATGCCAAGGCAGGGAATATCAACCACGCCCTGAGCCTGACGCACGGTGAGTTCATCGCCGTATTCGACGCGGACCACGTGCCGCACCCGCAGTTCCTCGAGCGGACGCTCGGGCGATTCGGGGACGAGCGTGTCGCGCTCGTACAGACACCCCAGGAGTTCTACAACGTCGACTCGATTCAGCACGCAGGCGAGGCGCCAGAAGGGTCAGACACGCGCTGGCACGAGCAGTCGCTGTTCTACCGCGTCATTCAACCCGGAAAGGATCGACTCAACTCGGTGTTCTGGTGCGGAAGTAACGCCGTCCTTCGGCGCAAGGCGATCGAGTCAATCGGTGGCATCGCGACGGACACGATCACGGAGGACATTCATACCACCGTCAAGCTCCACAAAGCGGGCTGGCGCACCGCCTACCACAACGAGTTGCTCGCCACCGGTATCGCGCCGGACGACTTGGACTCCTTCCTCACGCAGCGAAAGCGTTGGGCGCAGGGTGCGATGCAGGTGTTGCGAAGCCCGGATAACCCCATGTGGACGTCCGGCCTGACGCTCACACAGCGGCTGAGCTACTGGGCATCGATGAGCACGTACTTTGCTTCCTTCCAGAAGCTCACGCTCATCGCGACGCCGCTCGTCGTATTGCTCACCGGAGTTCTGCCGATGAACACGTTCGGGTGGAATTTTCTCGCTCACTTCATTCCTTACTTCGTGTTGGGTATCTGGGCGAACACCCTGCTGAGCCGTGGTTACGCGCGCTACTTCGACACCGAGCGCTTCAATTTCCTCAAAGCGTTCGCGTTCATACGGGCCTCCACCACGTTGATCTTCTTGCGGCCGCTTCAGTTCAACGTCACGCGCAAGGCCCAGCTCGACGACCGGGCTCGGGAATTGCGGCTGACTGTGCCGTATGTCCTGGTCATGATTGCCAGCGTGGGCGCAATCGCTTGGGCAATACGGACGGAGGCGTTCGACGCGCCATCGGCGTCGATGCGAGTGGCGCTCGCCTTGACGGCGGTGTGGGCGATTTACAACGCCGGACTGGTGGCGCTCGCGATACACGCGGTCGTCCGTCGGTCGCATCGCCGGAACGCGTATCGGTTTGAGGCTCGTGTGCCGGTCGACATCCGCGTCGTGGGTCGGAGCGATCAGTGGCAACGCACGGAGACCGCCGACATCAACCCGAACGGACTGAGCTTCCAAGCGGACAATGAGCTTCCCCTCGGCCAGCACGTGAACGTGCGTTTGCGGTTCGACGGTGGCCCGGTCGTTCGCGGAACGGCGGTCGTGATGAACAGCCGTGTCGCCGAAGATGGCCGGTGGCGAATCGGTGCTCGCTTTGTGGAGATCACTGAGCAGCACCAAAACGACCTGACGCTTGCGCTCTTTGGCGGCGAAGTCCACCGCGGCGGACGGCCTGTGGCGCAAGCTGCATGACGGCGCGAGCACTCCGGCGATGTCGACCGCTCTCGTGCTTCGCTGCGCTCCTCTGCTTCGCCGTTCTGCTCTCCGCCTGCTCCTCCGGGACAGCGCCTGCTGAATCGCTCGACTCCGGGTCTGCCAGCGCAAAGTTGGAGCCTGCCGCCGGTGCCTATTTCGGCGTAAATCTTGACTTCGCTAACGACAGCGCCGCCGGCATTCAACGACCGCATCGGCCACCGGGCAGCCGTGTACGTCCAGTTCGTCAGCTTTCCGCTGGACGACGCGGCGGACAGCGCACTCGATGATTTCGTCGAGCAGGTGAAGTCCCAGCACGGCATGGGTATGATCACGCTGGAACCAAACGACGGGCTAGAGTCGGTCACGCCGGAGGTCGTTGATGAATTTGCGGGCCGCGCCGCCGCATACAACAAGGAAGGCGTCCCGTTGTTCATCCGCTTTGCGCACGAGATGAACGGATCGTGGTACCCCTGGAGCCAGGCGCCGACTCGGTACATCCAGGCGTTTCGACTGCTGGCGGCCGCGATCCACAAGCGAGCGCCGCAAACCGCGATGGTTTGGGCGCCCAACTATGGCGGCGGCTACCCGTTTGCTGGGGGCCGCTACGAGGCAAAACTCGGCACGCCGGACTTTGATCTCCTCGACACGAACCACGATGGACAGCTGTCGATGACGGATGATCCCTACCTGCCGTATTACCCTGGCGACGACGCGGTCGACTGGGTCGGAATGTCGGTCTATCACTGGGGCGATCAGTACCCGTGGCGAGAGAACGAGATCCCTGAGCCCCACAAGTTCCTGAACATCGTGACCGGAGACTACGTCGGCCTCAATGGCGATGAGCGGGCGGTTCCGGATTTCTACGGTGTCTATGCCGTCGAACATCGTAAGCCGGTCGCCATCACCGAAACGGCGGCCTTGTACAACACGACGGTAGCTGGCGACGCCGAAGTCGCCGTTAAGCAGGGCTGGTGGAACCAGGTTCTTGGCTCAGACGTCGCGCATGACTACCCGCAGATCAAGATGATCAACTGGTTCGAGTGGCGCAAAGCCGAAAGCGAAGTGGGCGGTGCCACGATTGACTGGCGGGCGACGTCGACGCCCGTGCTGACGCAGGAGTTTCGCGACGCGCTTCCGGACTGGTTAATTTTCGGGGATTAGCCGCATAGCGGCGCCGCCATCAGGTTTGTCCGGCGCCTCTCGCGATTCCGATGTGACATCTTAGTGCTCCAGTATTCCTCTGTCGGTCAGTGCGAGAGCATGAAGTTAGGATCGCCCGCGAACGGCGCGCGGGAGGACGCGCCTCGTGGGTCGGCCGTCTGATCGCAGTAGACTCGACGCGATGGACAAGGCGAAGCGCCCAGGTCGGACCTATCGGCGTGTCCTCAACGTTAGGCGACGCCTCGCCGCACCCTCCCGCGCCTCGGTGGCCGAGCCGCTTGCATATCTTCGAGCGACCCTCAGTCGTGCGTGGAGCCATCGACGACCACCCGGTTGGCCCCGAAGCGTTGAGCGGAAGGGAGAACACGCCCTCATCAACGAGCTCTGGGTCAAGCAATGGCGCGAGGTTTGGCGCGTCACCACCTTCGGGTGACGTTGGCATGGGGTAAGTTTAGAACTGGAAAACCGAGAGGAGCACGATGGCTGGCGAAGAGGTCATGCAGAAATGGAGCGAGCGCCAGAAGGATAAGCGCCTACCTCTGGTCGATGAGCAGCGAAGGGACCTGTGCCGGCAGGAGCTAATCGAGCTCTGTGCCGAGGGGTTGAACGTCGGCGTCGCGGCGGGTGAGCGAGAGCATGAGGCCTGGACAGCATATGATCGCGCCGGCCTCGCCGTCGATCCGCAGTCCATGATGCTGAATGACGTCGAACAGATTGCCCGCACACAGGCAGCCAAGTTTGGTTTGGCTGACCAAGAGTGGCTCGTCCACGGACTGTACCTCCATCTCGTCGGCATCGAACCTCAGGAGAGGTGGCATCGCCGGACCGTCGACATCACGCTCGCGTTTCCTGACGGCGGCACGCAGGTCGCCCTCATCGGAGTGGAGACGCACGAGGATGGCTTCAAGGAGTGGGATGACCTCGGCAAATGGGTCAAGAAGAAACTGCTCGGGCGCGCGGACGACCCCTCTACGGTCCAATGGGAGCAGAAGCAGGATCTCACGGCTGTGCTCCTGGCGCTCAAGGGACAGTTGCCCGATGAGGTTGTTGACGCCCTGTCGGCTGAACGTGACCAACACCAGCGCCGGAGTAGTGGTCGAGGCGATGCACGTAAAGCCACAGATGACGTTGCAGAGAAGACGATGCGGGACCGCGTGATTGAGACAGCTAACATTTGCGGCATCACGCTTCCCGACTCGTGGATGAAGTGGAAGCGTCCAAGGAGTCAGGTGCGGGGTGAGGCAGTTAAGCCGAAGGCCAAGCGCTGACCGCATCGCGGCGGATATGAAGAAAGGCCCAGGGCACTACTGCCTTGGGCCATCTTATTGCCTATAGGGCGTGCCTGCGAGCGTGCAGAGCCGATACCACGACTCCCGAGCTGTACAGGCGGCGAGCGATCGCACAATTCGCAAGACCGTTGCGCCGCATCAAGCGGCGCAATTCGACCGTCCCGTCATCCTGCGTCACGCTGCGTCATCGCCTGTTGGCGCGCCTTGCTGCAGCGAAACCGTTGCTAACGGCATTTGGTTAGCAAACCGTTAGCAAGCTCGTGCATCGAGGGCGTGACGGGGGCACCGAAGCGGTCGATTCTAGATTCAAAATGGTGCCGAAGGTGGGAGTCGAACCCACACCCTGATTTCTCAGGAACGGTTTTTGAGTTTCTGACCGGTTTCATTTCTCGTCCCACGGAGTCTCGTCCCGTGTCGTCTCGCAGCTGCAATTGCTCACCGTCATCCCACCGCGCACGACCCCGTCCCACCCGCTCCCACGAAGTTCGGGTCGAGTTGGGGTCGAGCTTGTTGCCATAACCAGCCGTCGACTAGGTGGCTAGTCGAAGGAAGTTGCAGCCGTCCGCTGCCATCGACGGCGGGAACGCTGCACCCACACGTCGTGACCTCGAGTGCGGGATGGATCACAAAGGAGGGGGTGGCGCACGCCACCCCCTCCTTGATTCGCGATGCCTCGGACTAGATTCCGCTCACGTTGTTCAGCAGAAGTTGAACGAGCGGCCGGAACTGCAGCTGTGCCGTGCAGTCGAGCAGCATGTCGTTGGCGTCTGGAGCGGACGGACAGCCGTTGACCTTGCCGAGCACTTCGGTGATCTGCCTGACTGCCGCGGCCTTGTACTGCGCGCTCAACGCCGGCTGCTCACAAACTTGAAGAACAGCGCGTACTGAATGGCCGATCTCGGCCGTGTCCAGCTGGTTGTACAGCGCCCCCTTGTTATTCGCGTTCTTGAACAACGTGCTCGGGATGTCGAGCAGCGCGTTCTGTACGAACTCGACGTCGGTGCCGTCGGGAATGCCATCGCCGTCGGTGTCCGCGACGAGCGGGTTCGTCCCGTGGGCTACCTCGATACCGTCGTTCAGGCCGTCGTTGTCCGTGTCGGCCTTCAGCGGGTTCGTGTGGTACGTCAGCGCCTCGGCGCCGTCGCTGAGCCCGTCGCCATCCGTGTCGGCGTTGAGCGGGTTGAGCCCGAAGAACACTTCCACGCCGTCGTTCAGGCCGTCGTCGTCGCTGTCCGCGTCCGTTGGGTCCGTGTGATAGATGAGGATCTCGACGATATCGTAGAGCCCATCGCCATCAGTGTCTGGCTTCAGCGGGTCGGTTCCGAGCGCCACCTCGTCGCCATCGTTGATCGAGTCGTTGTCGGTGTCGGGCTCCAGCGGGTTCGTGTGGTACACGTTCGCCTCGTCGCCGTCACTCAGGCCATCGTTGTCGGTGTCGGGATCGAGCGGGTTGAGCGTGAAGTAGATCTCTACGCCGTCTCCCAGGCCGTCGCCGTCGGTGTCGGCCGTCAGCGGGTCCGTACCGAAGAACCCAACCTCGAGTCCGTCTTTCAGGAAATCGCCGTCCGTATCAGGGTTGTTCGGGTCCGTCCCGTAGACGGCCTCTTGGGCGTCGTCCAGGAGATCGCCGTCGGTATCCGTGGCCGCAATGGTCGATGTGCCTCGAGCGAGGAGCACCATCGCGGCCACGAGGAGTACGGCTGCGATAATGCCCACTTTTCGGAGGAGTGACGCAAACATGGGAACGCATCCTTTCGTGTGGCGTGATTCACCCCATCGTCAGGAGCCCAACGTATGGAGCCGCGGTTATCTCGTGGTTATTGCTCGTCGCCGCGCTGCTGAAGGTTCGCCGCGAATATAGGTTCAACAAGGGCCGTGGAGGACATAACGCTGACGTACGCACATGCACAGGCGGTAACTTCAGTACCGGATGGCTTGGCGCGAGGGTGACGCCAGAGCATTCAGGCTCTTACGGACGCGACTTGAACCTCTCGGCGAACTGGCGCGTGAGGTCTATGTACTGGCGCCCATACTCCTCCGAGTCGGCGATGTCGGACGCCTCGTGGAACTCGTTCCACGTTTCGATCGCGACGAAACGCTTGCCGGAGGCGATCGCCGCCTCCCAGCTCCGGCGGTAGAAGGAGCCGTTCGCGCGCGCTGTATTGCGGCCGGTACGGTCTGAGCCTTTGAGCTGGCGCTCGTCATACCCCGGACCGATCTGCGCGATGTTGCCGCCCTCGTCGCGGTAGCCGGTGATCGAGGCGCCCCACGAATAGAAGTCATCTACTCGGATCGGTTGCGACTTGTCGACCTCGGTCCCACCGAAGAACCCGGAGCCGATGGCGTAACGCCAGCTATTGTCCGCCACGATGTAGGGCGTCGTCTGAAAGTCCTGCTGGAGCCTTCTCGATACGTAGTCGAAGAATCCCTGGTCGAAGCGAATGTTCAACCACGATCCCCACAGCCAGAACACCGGCCGCCCTTCGACGGTCGCCCACTGGTCTCGCGGCACGGCGGTGTAGAATCGCTTGACCAGCTCGTATACGCGTGCGCGGTTCTCGTCTTTGCGCAGGTCGCGATCCGGTTCGGGCCAGCGTCCGATCAGACCGGTATCGAGAAACAGCCCGATGCGCGGCGGGGCGCGTCCTTCGGCACGAAGCGCCGTCGCGGCCGCGACCAGGTTCGCGAGCCCCGAGTCGCTCGATGGCTCCTCGTCGCCCCAGTACACAGCGAGTGCGGAATCGATGCCCGCGTCCTCCATATCCGAGAGCTGCTCCTGCATCCAAGCCACGTCGCGGTAGCTCGCGGCAGGGTCGGCCGGGTGGTCGGTGAGCGCAGTGCTGTGCGGTCCGTCGGGAAGGTCGTACCAATAATAGAAGTATGAGAACACGAGCGGCGGCTGCTCGTTGCTGAGCACGCGCGCCCCCGGGGACGCGCGTTCCGGCCCCTTGGCGCGATTCGCCGCCGCCGCAACGAAGGCCAGCATGAGGAAGACGACGCCAATCGCCGCCGCCGCCGCCACAACCCACCGCAAGCGCCTGCGTCGTTTCACCGGCTAAGCCTACTCCGAGATGTGGCGCCGTCGCCCCGGGCGATCCTGAGACAATGTGTTGCGCCTAGTTCCGGCTGATATGCGCGCCGGCCTCCGCCTCGCTCCACTCTCGCTCGAGCGCCGGCGCTCGCGCCGCGATCCCGGCGAAGAGCCAGAAGAGATACGCCACGTGCACGCCGGCCCATACCGGCTGGAAGATGCCGAGCACGAGCAGGCTGACCCCAGCGCCGGCGACGCCGATCGCCATGACCTGCAGCATCCGGTCCTGCACGTAGAAACTCGTGACCGTCGCCTTCGCCGTCATCGCCGCCAGCATCAGCGTGAACAACACCAGCGCGACGATGCCCATCTCGAGCGCGATCTGCAGGTACCACGACTCCGTCGCCGTCACCGGGAGCGCCACCCCGAAATTGGCGACCAGGTTTGCGACGTGGCTGCCGTTACCGAGCCCGATCCCCCACGGATGCTCCTGGAACTGCGCCAGCGCGCGCTCGAGCAGAGAGATGTGCGCCGTCGCCGAGCCTTCCTTCGTGGACAAGAGCGCGTTCAGCGAATCAGGCGTGAGATGCATGAAGATGATTACGGGCAGGCTCAGTAGCACTGAGGATCGCGGCGATCGGCCAGGCGCGGGCGTAACCGGACGTGCGCACCACGACAAAAATCAGGCCCGCGCCCGCCGCAAGCGACGCGCTCCGCGTAATCGTGGTGCCCAGCACCACGATCATGAGCACCAGGAATGCGCCGCTCCCGAGCTGCTCCCTCCGCTTCTTTGCAGTGAAGTACAGCGCAGCCGCAAACGGGATGACCAGCACCTGGAAGAACGCCAACCCGAGGTCCGCCAGGAACAGCGATGACGACCGCGAGAAATCCGCTCCGGCGATACCGCGGCTTCGCACGACCAGCTTCTCATGCGGAGATCCGATCACCGCCATGAACTTGCTGAATCCCAGGCTGTTGAAGGCGGCGTTGCTCAGGTTCGGGAATCCGCTCTGCAGCAGCGCGACGATCGCCAGCACGACACACAGGCCGACGAGGATCCGCAGCATCACCATGAACGTGTGCCGGTTCAGTGTCATCCCGCGGCCGATGAAGTACGCCAGGAAGTACAGCGCATCTTGCCGCAGCGCCAGCACCTTGCCGAGCAGGTTCGTGCCCTCGCCCGGGTAGAACAAGTACGCGACCGCGAACAGCGTGTACGCGCCGATCGCCAGGTCGAAGAGATACAGCGTCGGCGCTTTGCGGCGCGTGAACGCCTGGTTCGCGACCGCAATCAGCAAGACCAGGATCAGTTCGTCCTTGACCAGCTGCGAGGCTCGCACCGCCCACGCCGAGCCCGTCGCGGCGAAGACGAGCAGGGAAATGAATCGGCTGAGCGGGACCAGCAGCAGCGTCGAAACGACGGTCTGGGTCGGCCAGCAGAACGCCGCGTACGCAAGCACAACCGCCACGCACAGGCCCAGCAGTGGCGCGGCGAAACCGAGATCGCTGACCGCAAAGATGAACAGCGCGGCGAACCCGATGAGCCCCGCAACTGCCAGGATCTTGAGCACTCGCCATGGCAGCCCGGGATCGGCGCCTGGTCGAAAGGGGATCGCCGTCATGTGCCCGCCTCGGCCAGAGTGACCGGGGGCTCGATCCGATGCTCATATGGCGCCATGCCCGTCCTGCCGCGCACGAAGTCGAAGAGCGCCCGCGTCCGGGCGTTGTAGAAGCTGTCGCGCCGATACGCCGAAAACAGCGCATTCCGCGCCGAAACCTTCGCGATGCTGACCGCGAGATGCCCCGCGAGCCACGCGCGCCATGCCCACGGCGCGTGACGGAAACCCGCGATGTAGAAGTTCCGGTACGCGTAGTAGCGGGCGATCCGCGGATCGATAGCGTTGACCGTCTTCGTGACGGCGTGTGTCACCCGCGCCGAAGGCTCGTACCAGATCTCATAGCCCCGCTTCCGTGCCCGCAGGCACCAGTCGAGGTCCTCGAGGTAGAGGAAGTAGCGTTCGTCGAACCCGCCGATATCATCGAACGCAGCCATGGGCGCGAACAGCGCGCATCCGGACGCCCACGACACGCGCACCGGTTCCACGAACGCGGACGGCTCCGCACCCAGCCCGATGTGCTCCCCCGCGACCCACGGCCATCGCAGCTTGCCGCCAGCGGACCAGACGCGCCCGTCCGCACGCTCGACGAGCGGCGCCAGGATCGCGCGTCCACCTCGTGTGCGGCTCGAGGCCTTGAGCTGCTCAAGCGCGTCCGGACTGATCGTCGCGTCGTTGTTGAGGACCAGGGCGGCCCAGCAACCATTCCGGCGCGCGGCCTCAATACCGGCGTTGGCGGCGCCGCCGTAGCCGGCGTTTCGCTCGAGTCGAATGACGCTGACATCCGGCCAATTGCGACGCAACGCCCCCGCTTCGTCCCCACTCGAGCCGTTGTCAACGACGTACACCGCGACCTCGCCGTACGAAGACGCGAGCACCGACGCGATGCAGCGCTGCGTATCCTCGAACCCGTTCCAGTTGACGACGATGACGGCGATGCGTCCGCTCATGATCGCGCGTGCGCTATCGATCGTTCAGCACGATGCCAAGGATGCGCGTGTCCAGCCGGCGCAGGTGATCCATCGCCCGGCGATGCGGCGCCATGTCCTGCGGCTTGTTGCGGATGACGTACAGCACGTTCTTCGAGCGCTGAGCCAGCATGAACGCATCACTCGATGACTCAGACGCCGGTGCATCGATGATGACCGTCACCCCGTCCGCACTTGCCTGCTCGATCCGCCGCCACAGGTCCTGCTCTCTCCACGCGGTCCGCGGGTCCATCGACAGCGGGATGCGCCGGTACTCTGGCGGGATGCTGCGCGACGCACCGTCGCCGTTCGAGCCGTTCGGCGGATGCGTCAGCTGCACCGACTCGTGAAGTCCGCCCGCCGTCGGGTGCCCGCCGATGAGTAGAACGTCGGTGTGGCCGGCGAGCGCTCGGGCCAGCTCGACGGCGACGAGCGTCCGCCCCTCTCCCCTTCCATGGCTGAAGACCGTAATTGCCTTCTGGCGGCTCCCCTGGAGCATCGCCATGACGTTGAGGGCGAGGACGCGGAATTCCTCCACGAACGGATCGAACGAGCTGCGCTCCGCGGCGCTGGCGGCCGTCGCCCCCCGCGATGGCTCGGCAACGGCAGGAGCGCTACCCCGGTCCAGGACGCGTGCGATTGGGAGCTCCATGGCTAGTCCTCCTTGCGTGAGGGCCCGTGCGGTACGTGTGCCAGCACCGGCATCTCGAAATAACTTTCGAGCAACGGCACGCTCGGCCGGATCGGCTCGAACACCGCGATCAGGTAGATGATGGTGAACGCCGCGAACAGCGCGAGCATCACAGCCAGTCCGTACGTGATGATCATCCAGAACAGCCCCGACTCGATCGCCGGTTGCCCTAGCACCCTGACCTGCGCTTCCGCCGGAAGCGTCTGGCCGCTCACCACATCAAGCACGCGCTGTTGCAGCACCGAGTACTGGCTCTCGGCCCGCTGCACCGCGAGCGCGCGCTGGTTGTATTGAGACTCGAGCCCCTCCAGCCGTTGCAGCTCCGCACGCTGACTCGCAAGCTCGCCCGCGACGGTCGACGCGCCCGCGCGCTGCGATGTCGCCGCAAGCGTCAGCTGGTTCACGATGGCGAGCTGGGCAGCGCGGCTCGCCGTCGCATCCGAGACGTTGTTCCTAGTCTGGAAGCTGCTCAGCGCATCCTGCGCCTGCGTGAGCTTCGTGCGTGACTGGTCCAACTCCTGTTGCGCCTGCGCCAGTAGCGGCGACACTCCCTGATTTCCCGGCGACGCGATCGACAGGTCTGACACACGCCCCTGGAGACGCGCGACGTCCATCGTCGCCGTGTCCACGTCCCACTTGAGCCGCGTGTACTCCCCTTCGAGGCCGCTCAGGCGCCCCAGCTCAGCCTGCGCCGCTGCGAGGAGCGGCCCGCCGCTCAGTTCCGAAGAGCTCACCTGCCCCGACTCGAGCTGCAGCTCGATGAGTTGAAGCTGCTGGATGTAGCCGCGAATCTGGTCGCGGCGCGCCGGCAGGTTCGCCGCATCGTTGTCCTGCTCGAACTGGTTGAGCGCGTCCTGCGCCGCGTTTGCGTCGGCCTCCGCCTGGTCCACTTCCGCCTTGAATGCGGCGCGCACGTCCTTCGCGTCGGGCTGGTTCAGCTCGCCGTACATCTTCACCGCCTCTTCGACGATGATCGCGTTCACGGCGAGCGCCCGCTTCTTGTCCGGGTCGCTGAAGCTCACCGTGTACAACGGCGTCAGCGATGGCTTCGTCGACACCCGGATGTCGATGCTCATCTGGTCCTTGATCTGGGCGCCTGTCGTGCCGTCGTTGAGCCGCGCCGCCACTCGGTCAGATAGCTCGTTCGATTCGTCGACCGCTTCGAGCGTAATCGTCGGCGGAATGTACTCGCCCGGCGCCGCCACCTTCGGCTGAAGCACCGCGAGCACGGACGTCGCCTTCTCCTCCCCGGTGATGAAGTGGTAGACCACCGTTCCCGCCACCGCCGCGATGACGAGAATCACGACGATGTACCAGCGTCGCAACACATTCTTCAGGAAGACATCAAGTTCCATGCATCCTCCTTCACAGGACGACGCTGCGGTGACGGGCACTCCCGCCAAGCAGCGACGCGAACGACACCAGGTCCCGCGTGACATGCGCCGCCGCCTTCAGCGGTGGGAATCGCCCGTGCAAACCATGCCGGAATGGGAACGCCGCCGCATACGGCAACGTAAGCGCGAGAAACCGTCGATCGGCCGCCGACGCCGCCACGCCGGCGACCGCCAGCGTCAGCAGCGCGTGGAACCAGTCCACCCACACACCAAGGAACAGCGATCGGCGGAAGTCCGGGTATTGCGCCGCCTTAGCCGGCCAGTTCGCGAATCGCCTCGCGTGCAACAGCCACTCCATCGGCGTCTGCTCGATGACCTGGTGATACACCAGCGCTTCGCCGCTGAATCCCGCGCACCCACCCGCATCTACTACGCGCCAGCCGAGGTCGACGTCCTCCCAGTAATCGCGCGACGGATTGAAGCCGCCCGCTGCCCGCACCAGCTCGGTCCGGTATCCGACGTTCGATGTCGAAAACGAACCGTCTGCGCGCTTGGTCTCGATGAAGTGGCTGAACATCGGCTTGCGCTGCCACGGCGGCGCCTCCGTACGGCCCTGCACGACGTCGAGCCCGGCTTCCAGCGCGCAGATCACATGCCGTAACCAACCGGACGCTGGAAGGCAGTCGCTGTCGGTGAAGGCGACGTATCTCCCGCGAGCTAGGCTCAGACCGGCGTTGCGCGACGTCGCCGGGCCGCCGTCGACGTCGCATCCTGATCGCGAGCATGTCGCGTGGCGCATCCGCCGCCATCGCCTCGAGCGTCGCCGCTGTATCGTCCGTCGATGCGTTGTCGACGACGATGATCTCGAATCGGTCGGAAGTCCTGCCGGAACAGCGCGGCGACCGTCTCGGCAACGAGGCTCGCACGCTGCCGCGTCGGCACGACAACCGATGCGATCGGCACCGCTCCCGAGCATCGGCGCTCCGCGATCACCGAGTACATCGAAGGGTCCACCATGAGGACAAAGTCTCGGTTCCCCATCGTCGTCGCCATCACAGGACCAGGCGCCGGTGTTTGATGCTCCCGTAGACCAGCGCACCCTCGAGAAGCGCCGCGCTCGCCGCCTGGAGCACGAGCCGTAGTCCCGCTCGCGGCCAACGCGTCGGTGGCCATGCATCGATGCGCAGGATCGGCCCGATGGAATACAGCCACGGCAGCGCCAGCATGGCCGCCGAACGGCGCTTCGGCGCAGCTGCGACTCCCGCCGCCGCGAGCAGGAACAGCACGCTGGACTTGTGGACGAAGTACCGCTTGTAGAAGCACATTTCGCGCACAGCGGGTTCATCCCGCACGACGCGCGGGAGCACCTGCGCCTGGAGCGAGTTGAGCACATACTCATGCGGCCGTACGCCCGAGGCCCCGTGCCGGACAACCGCCCCTTCAGCGAACGCGGATCGGAATCCGGCGTGCTTCGTGCGCCACGCAAACTCCGTGTCGTCGCCCCCGACGGGCTGACCCCACCAGTACGTGCGACGCGTCTCGTCGAAGCCGCCCAGGCCCAGGAACACGTCCCGTCGATAGAACACGTTCGCCGTCGGATACAGTCCCGCTTCGCGCGTCACCGGCGTGATCTGGTGGACGAAGAACGGATCGCGCCGGGTAATGTTCACCGGCAAGATCGGGCCGCAGGCCACACCCACGGCTGCGTCCTTGAACGCCTGCAAACCCGCCTCGAGCCATTCGCGCTCCGGAATGCAGTCGCTGTCCGTGAACGCAAGAATCTCCCCACGTGCCACCGCAGCGCCGCGGTTTCTTGATGCCGCGGGGCCATCGTTCTGCTTGCGCACATACGACACCGCACACGCCGCCCGCTCAGCCGCTCGCGAAACGACGCCCGCGACGTCTTCCTCGGAGTCGTTGTCCACGACGATGATCTCTACGCGCGATGCTGGGTACGTCTGCGATATGAGCGCGTCGAGCAGCACGCGCACGTGCTCGGCGCGGTTGCGCGTCGGCACGATCACCGACACTGACGCCGTCTGCTGCGGTCGCACCTCCGCTGTGCGCGGCGCCCGAGCCAGGTCAGTACTCACCCAGCGCCCCCTCCCGCTTCGCACGGTCGATCGAGTAGCTGAACGCCCGCAACCCGATCGGCATCAGCACAACCGCCATGACGGTCAGCACGATGATCTGCGGCAGCACGTCCTGCGGGCTCGCGCCGTTCAACCCATCCCGGATGCCAGACAGCGCGTAGGTCAGCGGCATCAGCAGCGCGAGCGGCTGAATCCACTCCGGAAGCGCCTGCACCGGAAAGAACGCCCCGCCGAAGATCGCGATCATCGCCGTGTAGGCGATGCGGATCGGGTCTCCCTGCTTCACGAGCACCACGAACGCCGCCGATAACGCGCCGAGCGCGAAGAACGCCACGATCGCCGGCAGCACGACGGCGATCACCGAGACCACGTCTGCGTCGTGCCAGAAGCCGAGGATCAGGAACCCGAATGACATCAGGAGCACGGTGCGGACCAGCGAGAGGAGGAACCGAAACATCCAGAATGAGAGCAGGAGCGTCATGTTGTTGACCGGCGCCAGCAGCATGGGCTCCAGCGTCCCGGCCTGCTGGTTGTCACGGATTCCGATGGGAAGCGCGCCGAGCCCCTGCCCGAGAAAGTCCATGAACGCGATCCCGACGAGGATGAACGCGACGTAGCTCCCGTCCTCTTCGTCTATCAGATCAGAGTTCCCGGCGAGCGCTGATCCTGCGAAATAGATGATGCCCGCCATCATCACGAGCGCGAGGAACTGCCAGAAGACCGCTAGGCGGTAGCTGCTCCAGATCAGCAGGTCACGCCGCAGGTAGCCCATCGCCACGCTCACGCCGGCACCGCCTCTCGCTCCCGCGACGAAGGCGCCCGTCGTGCGAGCGCGGCGAACATCTCCTCGACCGATAGCTCGCGCCGCGAGCACGACCATACGTCCGCTCCCGTGCCCACGACGAAGCGGATCAGCTCCGGAACGACGGGCGCTTCTCGGCGCACTGTGAGCGTGATGAGCTGACGTCCCGCCTCGGTGCGCTCCATCGTCACCACATCGACGCCATCGATGCTCCGCAAATCGTTGAGATAATCACCGGCGAAGTTCGTCGTCACCAGCTCGTACACGTCGTCCGTCTCGATGAGGTAGCGCATCTCGTCGATGCTCCCCGTCATCTCGACCCGGCCGTGGTTGATGAACGACAGCCGGTCACAAAGGTACTCCGCTTCCGCCATGATGTTCGTGGCAATCAGCACCGTCCGCCGCTCGCCGGCCACGCGCTCCTTGATGAGCTGCCGCACCTCGCGCGCTCCGACGGGATCAAGCGCCCGCGTCGGCTCATCGAGAATCAGCAGGTCGGGCTGATTGAGCAGGCCTCTCGCGATCGATGCGCGCTGCCGCATCCCCGAAGAATAGTGGTGCATGCGGACGTCAGCGCTTTCGCGTAGCCCCACCAGTTCCAACACCTCATGCGCTCTGCGCCGCGCCTCGTGGGGTGAGAATCCGTGGAGCGATGCGTAGAACAGGAGGTTCTCGAGTGCCGATAACCGCCAGAAGAACGTGCGCTCATCGCCGTAGACCACGCCGATCCGTCGCCGCAGTGTCAGGCTGTCGCTGACGGCGTCGAGGCCCAGGACATGGACACGGCCTTCCGTAGGGATGGCGAGCGTGCACAGCACCTTGACCAGCGTCGTC
Organism: uncultured Chloroflexia bacterium; assembly: GCA_963736015.1. GTDB lineage: Bacteria > Chloroflexota > Dehalococcoidia > DSTF01 > JACRBR01 > CAVTNG01. The sequence continues at coordinate 351,690 of CAVTNG010000012.1, forward strand.
TTGCCCGCGCCGTTCGGTCCAAGGAGACCGAAGATGTCACCCTCCCGGACCGTGACGTTCACCGCATCGAGCGCCAGCTTCCCGGGCTGTCGCTTCACGAGCGCCTTCCATCCTTGTTGCTGCGGGAAGCGCATGACGACGCCCTCGGCCTCGATCGCGGGCGCGCTCACAGCACGATCCTCCTGGAGCGAATCGAGCCCTTGATGAAACCAGCGAACCAGAGGAGGTGCAGCCCGCCGATCTTGGCCACGACGGTGCCGGAAGGAAGCCACTTCCGCGGCGGCCACAGCCCGACGCGCCGGCTCACCTGGCTGAACCACGGGATCGACAGGAGCAGCCACACGCGGTTCCGCCGCAACACAGCGAGCCCCGCGCCGAGCAGCAGCGCATCGAAGTACATAGTCTGTCGCGATGCGAACACGTTCGCGACGAGCTCCAATCGCGAACTCGGGACTGCATCGTACGCGCCCACCAGCTCCTCCGCGCGACGGACGTTGGCGAGCGCCGGCGCCGACGCGGGCCCACGAAACACCGTCGAGATCGCGAGCGTCTCGCAAAACCGCACGCGCCATCCCGCCCGGTGCAGGCGCCATGCCAGATCTCCGTCCCACCCGAACGCGGCGTTGGTCCCGGATCCGAAGCCGAAACCTTCGTTGAAGCCGCCGATCGCTCGCGCCGCAGAGGATCGATAGAAGACGTTACTGATGGGAAACAGGTCGGTGCGCCAGCGTTCCCGTTCCGCCGGGTCCGGTCGTGTTCCCGGCACGTCCATGTACTTCGGGTGGCTGTCCGGCCCCGCGAACACCGGGCCCGTCACCGCTGCGGTGTCCTCGTCGAACCTCAACACCGCCGCTTCGATCCAGTCCGCGGGCAGGATGCACGAGTCGTCCGTGTGCCCCACGATTGCCGCCCGCGTTTCGCGCAGCGCCTGGTTGCGGCTCATGGCGCCTTCGGTCGCCTGCTCGACGAGTTCACGAATCGAGATGGTGGACTTCAGCCGCACCGCGTCGACGATTGCGTGCACGCCGTCGTCGCGCCCGTCGTGAAGGACGATGACGTCGTATCGGTCGCGCGGGTATGTCTGCTCTTCGAGTGCAGCCAGCGCCTGGCGCAGCCGCTCCCCGCCGCTCACAGCGCTCACGGCGGCGGTAACATGCGGCGTCGATTCGAGCGGGCCGTCGTCGCCCGGCCTCGGCACGAGCTGGAATAGGATCGTGTCCCGCATCGATGGTTGCAGCCGCCTCGCTGCCTGGCCGAGCTTCCTCGCCGTGTACGACTCAATGGTCATCGGCTCGAGCTCGAGGAACAGCCTTGCGCCATCAACAAAGCTGCATCGCTCCACGCGCAACGCCGCGCCGCGCGCCAGCTCGACAAGCTCGTGCTTGTGGTACTCGGTCTGGGTGGCCTGGGCTGGCCAGCTCAGCGACATGGAGCCCGCCGCGCGGCGCTGCGGCGCGGGCCGGCCGACGAGTGCCGCCAGCCTGCTGTCCATCCGCGCCTGGTTTCTCGTCGCGAGGACGATCTGACCGCCGTCTTGAAGGCTGTCCCGCACTCGCCGCAGAAACACGCGGGCTGAATCGGCGATGCTTTCGACCACGAACGGCAGAATTACAAGGCCGTAGGAGCCGTGTGCGAACTCGACGTCGCTCAGACAGTCCGGCGTAACCTGCCTGCTGACCCGCGTTTCACTGGCCGCCGACAGCATCGAGTGCGGAAGGCGCCAGATCTCCAGCTCGACGTCCAGACGCAACAATGCCTCCGCGAGCAGGCTCGTTCCGCCCACCAGCAGCACCTTCTCGTGCCGCTGTCCGGAACGCAGGACGGCGCCGATAATCGCGGCGGTCAGCGGGATGCTCAGATCGAGGTGGTGATACTCGCGGTCCGTGAGCGCCATCTCATCGAGAAGATCCTCCAGGAACCGCTCGATCCCGTCGGGCGTACCTGAATCGACGTACCGGGCCGTCTCGACCGCGTTCAAGCCGCCGCCGCCTTTCGCCGGACGGGCGTGGTCTCCGCGATTTCCGCGAGAACGCGCTCGACCGAGAGCCCGACGCGCTCGAGGCTCCACGGCTCCGCCCACTCCCGACACCGCGCGGCGGTGCCGGGCCGCCGCGAAAGATCGATTCCCTGCAGCACCGCGTCAGCCACTTGCCGCGCCGCTCGCTCGCTGACCAGATCGGCGTGCGTCCTCAACGGGACGGTGATGCCGATGTCCGGGCTGGTGACGATCTCGCCCGGCCCGCCGAAGGAACTGCACACGACGGGCGTGCCGCACGACAGTGACTCTGTGACGACCATCCCGAACGCCTCGTCCACCGACGGGAGGACCGTCACGGAAGCCCGGCTGTATTGGTACGGCAGATCGGCAAGTGCGCCGGCGCCGACGATTTCGACAGCGTCGCGAGCAAGCGGCGAGCGGATCAGGTCGAGTCGTTCGAGCGTGTACACGTCGAAGCCGTAGTCGAAGCCCAGCCCGAACGGCCCCGCCAGAACAAGGACTGCATCGGGGCATCGCCGATGGATCTCATCCCACGCGCGCAGCAACAATGGCCCGCCCTTGCGCGGATCGCCGAGATCGCCCGTGAAGAGCACGCGTGGGCGTTCGATGTCGGTCGGCGCGCATGGCGTGAACGAATCCATATCGACCGGGGGCGATAGCGAGATTGCGTCCACTCCGTACTGCTGCCTGACCTCCGCCGCCCCTTCGGGCGTGAGTGCCGCGACCTCATTGGCGTGGGTGAGCAGTTGCTGGAAGAGCCATCGGTCGACGCGTCCCGGCCACTGGTGCGTGCGCAGGATCAGGTGGAACAGGTACGGGACATTCATCCACCGCTTGATGAATGGCGCCGCGAGGATCCCGGAGTAGCTCCAGAGATGCGCGACGTCGTAGTTCCCGCGGATCATATGTGCCGTTGCCTGCGCGCCGAACGCATACAGCCGGAGCAACGGCGTGTACTTGTACGACAGGGGGTGCGACACCTGCTTCAGGTACAGCACCCGCACCGGTCCGTCGTATGCCATCCGCGCGCGTCCCGGCTTCGACGTGACGATGTCGACCTCGTGCCCGCGCCGCGCGAGATAGTTCGTGATGTCGTGGATGCAGCGCTCAGCGCCGCGCCGCATGTACGGCCAGTACGCCGGATAGGGATAGATGATCTTCATCGCTCAGCGAGTCCGTCCATCAGCGGTAGGCGTGGAACACGACTTTCGGGATCTCACTCCGGAAGTTGGACTCAAGCACGAATCGTGACTTCTCGTCGACCTGCGAGAACCGCGCGAGGTGCAGCCACAGGCGGTAGCACGTCGTGCTCGGCCGCCACCAGACGTCTGTCTGGCCTGCCTGGCAGAACTCGACGAGCGCGTTGTCTTTGAACGCCTCCAGGTCGGGGTGGTAAACGTCTGCGAAGACCGCAAAGTTGCGCGTCACCGACCAGATCGACTCCATCGCGTGCAGCGGATCGCGCAGGTGGATCAGCAAGTCGCTGCAGAACACCATGTCGAACATCCCGAATCGATCGGGGTTCACGTCGTAGACACTGCAGATCTCCTTCTGCACGCTTGAGCCGAGGATCTCGCTCGCGATCCGGAACCCCTCGCCCTTCGCGAGTTTGACGCCCTTCTCATCGACCATGTCCTGCCAGTTTCGTGGCGTGTCGATGTCGCTTGTCGAAGCAAGGTCGATCGCGACGACGCTCGCTCCGCGCCGCTCGAACTCGAACGCCCAGAATCCGTCGAACGTCGCCACGTCGAGCACACGCATGCCGGTCATGTCGGCGGGCAGGTTGTAGAACGGCAGCTGCTCGCGGTGGTCTACGTATCCCGGCGTAGTGACGCCGTGCGGAAGCTGAATCGTGTGGTACCAGTCGTAGCCTGAGATCTTCTCTATGATCGCGCGCGCTTCCGGCGTCTCACCCGCGTTGATCGGTGCGCGTGGCTTCTCTGCCGGGAAACCCGCGCGGTAGCCGCCCGCGCCGTTGCGCGCGTGCCCGTTGCCCCCGTGCACCTTTTTGAGAGCCGGCTTGATCATGCGGTACGGAAGGCTGTTCCGGACCATCTCCGCCTGTTGCGCGGGCAACGTCAGGCCAACATTCACTGGTCCGAGCTGGATCTCCTGCTGCCGCTTGATGCGCTTCGTCATGTTCTTGTCGCGAGTTGTCATGTTGCTCCTCAAAATGGGGCCGTGGTCGCTCGGCCCTGTCCATGCCCTCAGCCTGTGGGCGCGTATCCCTTCAGGACGACCTTGGCGAACTCTCCGACGCGATTCTCCGGCCGGAAGCGCGAGACCTCTTCCACCCGCTCGAAGCCTGCGATCTCCATCATCCGCCGCATCGACTTGATGCTGTGCGCCCACCAGATGCCCATCGCCGTGACGCCCACGAACTCGCTCACGGGCTTCGAGAGCCGCTCGAGGTCCGCGTCGTATGGTTCGGCGATGATCGCGCAGCCGCCGGGGGCCGTGACCGAGAGCATGTTCTCGACCACCGTCTGCGGATCGCGCAGGCGCAGCAGGAGTTGACTGATAAGCACCACGTCGAACGTGCCGAACCGTTCCGGCGTCAGGTCGTAGACGTCGAGCACCTCGCGGCGCGCGCGTGAGCCCAGGATCTCCGCTGCGAGCCGAAACCCTGCTCCGGGCCACTGCATCCCGACGTGCGCCATCTGGTCGTTCCATGACGCTTCGAGCGCCGCTTCGTCCCGCTGTTTCTCGGCCAGCACCTGGAGCTTCATCGGTCGCGGCAGGTCGTAGTCAGCGGGCGAGTCGACGTCGATGCCAATCATCTCCGCCGCGCCCCGCCGCTCGAACTCGAACGACCAGAAGCCGTCGTATGTCCCGATGTCAAGGCACCGCTTATCGGCGAGGTCCGCCGGGATGCCGAACAGGTGCGTCGTCGCACGGTTGTCGATGAATCCGGGCGTGCTGATTCCATGGCCCAGGTCGATAGTGTGGTACCAGCCGATCCGCGACACTCGATCCCAGATCGCCGCCGCGGCCGCATCCATCGCCGCATCCGGCCGCTGTCCGGCGATTGGCGCTGCCCCCGAGCCACTGGTGTGCCCGTTCCTGCGGCCGCCGAGCATCCGTAGCCCAGGCCCGACGACGTGCCGGACGATGGCGTTGTTCCGGATGCGCTCCGCCCGGTGGGCATCCGTCGCCACGCCCACCTGGAAGCCGGCGATCCGGAATGTGCGTTCTTGCATCACGGGCATTCGGTAGCCTCCGCCTCTCGTCCCGACTGAACGGTGAACGCGATAACCGTCGGGATGAGGACAGCCGCGAATATAGGCGGGAACGGTTAACGGCCAGTTAACCGGGGCGCTATTGAACGCCACCGACGCGGCCGGAAGAGCCCGACCGACGAATCCATCGAGGGATCCCGAAGAACGCGCGCGCCGGTCGATGGCTTCCCGGCAGCAGCTCGTGCAGCCGCAGCCGGGAGACCGACGCGAGCGGCCGCTCGATCACGGGCGCCATAGTTGCCTTCCGGTTACCCACGAGGTCGATGAACGCGGACTGCATGACGACGCTCGCGAACTGCGCCAGCGCAGCCAGCCGGTAGTCGGTCCAGCACTCGTCGAAGCTGTATTCGCCGATCCCTCGCTCAAGCAGCCGTTCGTGGTACCGGCGCACCAGGCGCGCCTCGGAACGCGCGCATTCCTCTGGTCGAAGATTCCCAATCAGCAGCGCTGCGAGGTCGCCCGGCCCACGCGCGCGCGTGACGCTCTGCCAGTCGAGGATGCCCGTCAGCCGGCCCGCCCGAAATACGAGATTGTTCATTCGCAGGTCGCCGTGCGTGAGCGTGCATGGTTCGCGCGACATCCGTTCGAGCGCCGACGTATCCCCGCACAGCCGCTCGCCCGCCACCACTACGTCAGGATGCAGGGATGGCGCGTGCCGCCGGAACCCCCTCCACGCCGCCGGATACTGCGAGAGGGCATAGTCCACCGTGACCGGAGCATCGGGACGAGGAAGCCACGGCAGCCGCGAGAGCTGCTCGTCGGCCCAGAACGACGCATGCGTCGCAGCGATGACGTCGATGACCTCCGCGAGCGTGTCGGCGTCGGCACCACTCTCGACATCGCCTGCGTCTCCCGGTGCGAGGTCCTCGAGCAGCAGCTCGAAGTCGCCCGCCTCGTTGCGCGCGCACGCGTAGAGCCGGGGCACCGGCACGCCAGCCGACGGCGCGAGGTCCCTGTAGAACCGCGCCTCGCGCTCGTAGAGCCTGAATCGCCGTGCGATCTCGAGCACTGCCCCGCCCTCGTGCGGTAGCTTCGCTACGAGGCTCTTCGGCCCGCCGCTCGCATTGCCGTCGCAGGCGAGCGTGACTCGGAACAGCCGGCTCGTAGCGCCCTCGACACCCATCGGCTCGACGTTGGCGCACCGCCCAGGGGCATTGTTGAGCGCTTCGCTCGCGCCCAGCAAACGCACGATCGATGCTTGCGCCGAGTCTCCACCCACGGCGCCAGTCGATGCGATCGGTGCCATGTTCATCGCCGGAAGACCGAACGGAGCGCGCGTCGAAGCGGCGCCGGCAGATGTTTCCGGGCCGCCGACGACATTGCGTCGGCCAAGCCCGAGGGCGGGAGCATGTCCACGAGCTGCAGGTCAACGAGCGCAGCGACGAGGCGCTCTCCCGTGACGCCCGCGACCGGCTCGCTGATCCGCTCGTTCACATTCACCAGCGCGTACAACGCGACCACCTGGCTGAACTGATTGATCGTCGCGAGGCAATAGTCCCTCCAGCAGGCCTCGTACGCGTAGCCGATCACGCCCTCCGCGACCAGCCTGGCGTGGTAAGCCGGAAGCAGCTCCGCCTCGGCGATGCGGCGGTCCGCCGGCGACAGGCTCGACACAAACAGGCCCGCGAGGTCAATCGCCGGGCGCCCCCGCATGACTGTTTGCCAGTCGATAACGGCCAGTGGCTCTGCTGACTGAGTGTCTTCGAACACGACGTTGTGCGCCCGTAGGTCGCCGTGCACGAGCGTCCACGGCGGCTCTGAGAGCCGGTCGAGCACAGTCCGGTCGCGCACGAGCCGGTCGCCGAGCCGTACGAGCGAGCTCGGCATGTGCGCGCCGAACTGGCTGAGGAACAGCCACCAGGCGCTTTCCGATGACTCCTCGATCAGATCAATGATCACCGAATGGTTGGGCTCGGGTAGCCACGGATGTTCCGGCAACGCGGGATCGTTCCAGAATCGGGCGTGCGTCCGCGCCATCACGCGTGTGATCGCTGCCGCCCGATCGAGACTGCATCCCGCGAGCAGATCGACCTCAGCGCCCCGGTCGAGATCTTCGAGCACCAGCACGGGCGGTTCGCGGGCCTCCGACGCGAAATACAGGCGAGGAGTGGGCGCCGGGCAGCTGGCCGCAAGCACCTCGTAGAAACAAGCCTCTCGCTCGTACAGGCGAAACCGGTCCGCCAGTTCGCGCGTCGGGCCCGATGCCGCCGGAAACTTCGCCACGACGCTCGCGGGCCCGTCCGCATCGGCGCGATCGTAGTGAGCGGGATCCGCACTACGCGCCCGGTGAGCCCCCGATCCGCTCCGAGAGGGATCAGCTCGAACCTCGAGACTGCGCCGCGGGACAGCGCGCCGGAGCCCCGCAGCGCCGTCGTCAGCCAGCTCGCTGTGATCGACTCGGGATGCTCCGGTGCCACGTTAGAGCCGCTGGGGACCTCGGTTGACGTCCGCTCGAGTGGATAGAGGCTCGACGCAGTGACGTCAAGGCGCGGAGAGCTTCGCGATGACCTGATCAACGAGCCTCCTGACCTGCAACTGCTCATTGCAACTCACGATCCAGTCATCCCCGTCCGCGCCTGCTCCGCACCCGTCGATGTGCGCGCGCAGCCCTGTGAGCGCCGTCAGGGCCGACGCAGCATCGCCGCTCACGACGGCTGACTGCGCCGTATTGAGCGCCGCCAGCACCGATCCTTGCCCGCCGGTGCCGAACGCCCCCGTCGGCAGCGATGTGACCATGCCGGCGATCCAGCTCGGGTCCGCCAGCAGGTACCGCGTGAGCGCGAAGTCGTCGCTGTCGGTGTTTGGGTTGTACGCGTCGCCGATGCCGATGAGCGTGCCGTCCGCGAACATCGCCCCGGCGTGCATGCCGTCCGGCCCACCGAAGAAGTCCGTCGTTACGTGACCGCCAACTCCGAACGTCGGATCAAGCGAGCCCCGCTCGTGAAACGCGCGATCGCAAAGTCGAAGCTGCGAACCGGATGCTTTGCGTGTCCCAGCGCGAGGATCTTCCCGTCAGGCTGGAGCAGCAGCCAAAGCGTCTGGTCGTAGAGCCCGAAGAAGTCCGTCACCACCAGTCCGGGCTTTCCCGAGCTTGCGAACGATGTGTCGATGCTGCCGTTCGCGTTGTACTTGGCGAGCGCCAGGTCCTGACTGTTCGTCGCCGGGTTGAACGCCAGCCCGCCCGCGATGATCTTTCCGTCCGGCATCAACAGCAGCGAAAGACCAAGGTCGCTCTGTCCGAAGAAGTCCGTCGCGACACGTCCGCCCCAGCCGAACGTGTTGTCCGGAGCGCCGTCGGCGTTGAACCGCGCGACGGCGAAATCCGTCGTGCCGTCGGGCCGCGTCGCCATGCCGTTCCCGACGAGCTTGCCGTCCGGCTGCAGCGCCAGCTTGTACATCGCGTCGGTCTTGCCCCAGTAGTCGGCGATCGAGAGCCCGCCGATGCCGAACGTCCGGTCGATGCTGCCGTTAGTGTTGTAGCGCGCGAGAGCGAGGTCGGAGCCCGTCGATGCGCGCGTCGCGTATCCGCCCGCCACCATCTTGCCGCCCGGCAACAGAACCAGCCCGAGTGCCTGGTCGTTGCCGCCGAAGAAGTCGGTCATCACGATGCCGTTCCATCCGAACGACGTGTCGCGGCTCCCGTTCGTGTTCAGGCGCGCCAGCCCGAAGTCGCTGGTGCCGTCGGTCCGCCCGGCGAGCCCTGCGAGCACGATCTTGCCGTCCGGCTGAATCGCGACCGACAGCGCTTCGTCGTGCGCGCCGACGAAGTCGATGAGCACGATGCCGTACCAGCCGAACGCTGGGTCGAGTGAGCCATCCTGCCGGAATCGCAGGACCGCGAAGTCGATGTTGTTGGTCTTCGGGTTGTACGCCTTGCCGGCAACGACAAGGTTGCCGTCCGGTTGGACCGCCACCCAGTACGGCTCGTCTTCGTGGTCAGTGTTTGGCCCGCCCGGACCCCGGCCCGCGACGTCGACCGTCGTGATGCCGTTCGTGCCGAACGTCGGGTCCGTCTTGACGAGGTTGATCGGCGTCGCGCTCGAGCCCGAACCCGCCGCCAGCGAGAACAGCACAATCGATGCGATAGCGCCGGCGAGTATCGCGCGCTTCATCGAGCCTCCATCAGCACAGTCGCGGACTCCGCCACAGCCGTCTCGAGCAGTCGCCGTTGCCACGGATAAGCCCGCAGCACGATCTTCTCCAGGGGGAACGTGCCCCGATAATTGAGCCTGAAACGCGAAACTTCATCGACCTGTCCGAAGCCGGCGACGCTCAGCATGCGCCGCAGCAGCGTCGCCGAAGGGATTCCCAGACGTACCGCTCGTAGCCCAGGAGCTGCTGTACCGCGCTCTCACCGAGCACATCCAGCTCGGGGTTGTGCGGCTCGGCGATGATCGCGTGTCCGCCGTCGCGGACGACGGAGTACACGCGCTCTAGGGCCCGCATCGGGTCGCGCAGGTGGAGCAGCAGGTCGCTCATGAGCACGACGTCGAACTTCCCGACGGCTTCGGGATCCAAGTCGTACACGCTCAGTTCACGCCGCTCGACGCGCGAACCCAGCAACTCATGCGCTAGCCGAAACCCATCGCCCGTCGCGTGATCCTGGTCCGGGCTGAGCCGGTCCCGGATCCGATCGGGAATGTCGGCGCACTGTACGCTCGGAATGTCGATGCACACGACCTCCGCGCCCGGCGCTCCATCTCGAACGCCCAGAAACCGTCGAACGTCGCGACATCCAGCGCGCGCATGCCGCGCATGTCGTCGGGAAGACCATAGTGCCCGAGCTGCGTCCGGTGGTCCGTCAGTCCTGGCGTCGCGATACCGCAGGGCAGATCGATCGTGTGATACCACTGCACGCCGTTGGCCCGCTCGACGATTCGTCGCGCTTCCGCGCTGGCGAAGGCGGCGGGATCGAGCACCCTGCGCTCCGGCGGAGGCGTCTGTCGCGCTCGCTCGCGGCCGAACGGCAGCATGCCCGCGCCGCGAGCACACGCGCGGTAGAGCCGACTCTGCCGAATAGTGGCAGTGCGCCGCTCGTCAAGTCCGCGGTGAACGTCACGCCGCCGAGGTTGAACATCGCATCGCCCGTCGAGTTCAGTCGTAATCGCCGGGGACGGAGGGCTCCCGGACCTGATGCACCGTCGCAGCCGGGGTTAACGGTGGGTTAACCACCGCGATCGAGCATTGAGACGATGCAATCCACAGCGAGCCGCACAACCCGAGCGTTGGAGGCGCCCGATCTCACGTCGTCGCTGCCCTCGGTGACGGTGATCGTGCCCACCTACAACCGCGCCGCCTCGCTCGCGGACACCCTGCGAGCGATCTCCGCGCAGGATTACCCGGCACAGCTCCTGGACGTCGTCGTTGTCGACAACTCCTCGAGCGACAACACCGAAGACGTCGTCGAGGCCGCGCGCGCGGCGTCCCCCTTCGCCGTGCGCTACTACCGGAAGGAGAACCGCGGGCCCGCAGCGTCTCGCAACTACGCGATCGCGCGCTCGTGCGCCGAGGTGCTCGCGTTCACGGACAGCGACTGCACCATGGCGCCGGACTGGATTCGCACCGCCGTCGCGCAGCTCTGCGATGGAGTCGGCCTCGTCGCGGGCCCCCGTCGTCCCCGTCAACCACACCGACCGCCTGCCGAGCTTCTTCGGCCACCAGGTCAATCACTCGCGGGAAGACTATGTGTACGCGACGGCCAACGTGGTCTACCGGCGTGCCATCATCGAGGCGCTCGGCGGGTTCGATGGAAACCTTCGGCGCCTATCCGTGGGGAACGCCCGTCGGCGGAGAAGACACGGATCTCGCCTGGCGCGTGAAGAGAGCGGGCTTCGCGGCCGTATTCGCGCCCGAGTTCGTCGTCTGTCACGAGGCAACGACGCTGCCAATGCCTGGCTTGTCGAGCCGATAAGCGCGCAGGTCGCGCCGCGACTCGTCCGCGAACTGCCCGAGCTGCGTGATGGCCTCTGGCGCCGCTACTTCCTCTCCCGGGCCGATGCGTTGTACTGCCTCGCCCTTGTCGGCATGGCCTCGGCCGCGGCCACCCGTCGTGCGCTCCCGCTCGCATTGACCGTGCCCTGGCTCTGGGATGGAGCGTTCCATGCTCGAGCACGACCTGCGGAAGCCCGCGCGCTGGTGGCGCATCCATGTGAAGTACGCGCTGACATGGGAGCGGTACACGGTGCAGACGCTCGCTCTTGCATACGCGAGCGCGCGTCACCGGACGTTGGTCATCTAGCCATTATCGCCGCGCGTGCAGGACCACCTTGGGCGCGTGATAGGTGCCGTCAAACTTGAGGCGGAGGCGCGCGGCCTCGCGCACATCACCGAAGCCCGCGACGTTCAACATCAACCGCAGGGCGTCGACCGACGGAATCCACCAGGTGTATCCCTGGTACGAGCGAAACTCCATCAGCGCCTGTCCGGCGTACTGCGCCAGGCGATGGCTGTACTCCTCCGCGAGAATCAGCACGCCGCCCGGTTTTTTCATCACCGAGAACACGCGCTCGAGCGCAAGCTGCGGGTCGCGCAGGTGCTGGATGAGATCGCTCATGAAGACGATGTCGAACAAGCCCAGTTCATCGGGACGCAGCTCGTAGACGCTCACGATCCGCCGCGTCACACCGCTGCCCAGCAGCTCCGCCGCCAGCCGGAACCCGTCGCCTGTGGCAGGTTGCGGCTCTGAGCCCATCCCCTCGCGCCATCGCAGCGGCAGATCGACGTCAGCCCCAGGAGGCGATGTCGACGGCGGTGACATCGGCGCCGCGGCGCTCCATCTCGAACGCCCAGAATCCGTCGTACGTCGCGACCTCGAGAGCCCGCATCCCGCGCATGTCGTGCGGCAGTCCGTACGATTCCACGTCGGCGCGGTGGTCCGCGCGCCCCGGCGTGGCGATGCCGCCCGGCAGGTTGATGACGTGGTACCAGTCAACGTCGCGGATTCGGTTCCAAACGCTATCGCCAGATGCTCCGTGTCCGTTCGCCGATGCAGCCGCATCGGGCCGCGCCGGGGGCCTCGCCGCCGGGCGCTGGTTCCGAAGCGATCGCGCAGTCCGCACCAGCGGCATAGGCAATCTGCTGTGCCCGCCGTTCGTCGACCGCGACCTCGAGCCGCACGGGTCCCAGGTTCAGCGAGCGTGTCCGACGAAGCGTCGCGCCGATCATGTAGCCGCCGGCATCGCGCGTCCCGCCGATGCCTCGCGCGCACCCGCAGGCGCGAATTCTGCCCAGAGCGGAGTCAGCTCCTGCTGGTCCTTGTAGGTGTCCATCGACCGCCAGAACCCCTCATGCTGGTACATGTACAGTTCGCCGCGTGAGGCAAGGTCTGGAAGGACATGCCGTTCGAGGTTTTCGCCGCTCCACACGTCGAACGCGCGCGCATCCAGCACGAAGAACCCCGCGTTGATCCACTGGTCGGGGATCACCGGCTTCTCCTCGAAACGCGTAATCCGTCCGCTTTCCGCGAACCGTGCGATGCCGTACTGGGAGCGCCGCTGCGCGCCCGTCATCGTCCCGATTGCCCCGTGCGAGAGGTGAAAGTCCACGAGCTGGTCGAGGTCCACGTTGCCAAGCCCGTCGCAGTACGTCGCGTGGAACGTCGGTGTGACGAATTCACGTACACCGAGAATACGTCCCCCCGTGTCCGTCGCGGCGCCCGTATCGATGCACCGGACGCGCCACCCGTATCGCTCCTCGGCGGATGCCGCGAACTGAATCAGGGGCTCCTTCAGATGGCCCACCGACAGCACGAAGTCGCCGTACCCAAACGATGCGTAGATCCGCATCACATGCTCGACAATCGGCGCGTCGCCCACGGGA
>CAVTNG010000013.1:0-44416 GCA_963736015.1 uncultured Chloroflexia bacterium
GGCCAGCGCCAATGAATGGCGACGGGAGCCGGCCCGGGCCTTGCTGTGAATCCCGGGCGGGACCGAGGTTTCCTTACAGGGAGCGATCGATCCCGCCCAGCGCCGGCTTGAGCCGCGTACAGGGAGCGGACGGCAACTTCCATGTGGATCAAACAATCGACATTACGTGGCAACCGCGCGATATGAACACTGCGCGACGCGAGGGCCACTTGGTCCGGTCCCACGGAGCCCCTTCATGAACCGTGGCTTGTCGTTTCAGCCCCCCGACTCCGCAAGGTCCGGCGTGAGCCGCTGGACGGTGGGTTATCCTCAATCAAGCGATCCCGCCCGCAGGGGGAGCGGCGTCGCCACTACCTCAGGATGAGTTGCTCTGGAGGTGTCGAGTGAGATCCGGTACTTCTGTTCTGAAGCCGAGTCTGCCGCGCATGGCCGGGCGCACCGCTGAACTAGATCACCTCCTCTCGCTCGTGGAAACGTCGTCGCTCGAGACCGTCCACTTCATCCATGGCATCGGCGGCTCCGGAAAATCGACGCTCATCGATGCCTTCGCGCTCGCCGCGAGGGAGCGGGGAGCAGCCGTCTACCGCATCGACTGCCGTCGCGTCGAGCCGACAGAGCGCGGGTTCCTCCAGGAGCTCCGCGAGGTGCTCGGCCTCGAGTTCGACACCGTCCAGCAAGCTGCAGCGCAGCTGGCGGCCCAGGGCGGAATCTCCGTCATCGTCCTGGACACGTATGAAGTGTTTCGTCTTCTCGATACCTGGCTCCGGCAGGTGTTCGTTCCCTTGCTCCCGCCAAACGCGCGCGTCGTCATAGCCGGCCGCGAAGCACCCGCGTTCGGCTGGTCCACGGATCCCGAACTTCTTGGCACCTTCGCGTCGGTTCCGCTCCGGGGCCTCGCGCCGAGCGAAGCGACCCAGCTGCTCCGCGAACGTGGCGTCGCCGGCCACAACATCGAGCACGTAGCGCGATTCGCAAACGGTCACCCGTTGACCCTCGTGCTTGCCGCCGCCGCGATGAAGGGACACCCGGCTACCGACTTTGAACCGATCGCCGCGCATCGCGTGGTTGAAGAGTTGACGGGATTCTTTCTTGATGGCATCGAGGACGAACGCGAGCGGGACGCATTGATGGCTGCGTCGGTCGTCCGGCGGGTGACGCTTTCGCTGCTTGAGGCCATGCTTCCCGGCCGCAATCCAACGGAGATCTGGACGCAGCTGGTGCGTCTTCCGTTCGTGGAGTCCAGCGTCGACGGACTGTTGATCCACGACACGGTGCGCGACACGATCGCCGCCCACCTGAAGGCTGCGGATCCTCGCCGCTACACGGAGTTCCGCAGAGCCGCCTGGAGGGAGCTTCGAAGCGAGGTCGCGGCGGCCTCGCGGCAAGACCTCTGGCGCTACACCGCCGACATGCTCTACCTCGCCGAGAATCCAATCGTCCGCGGTGCCTTCTTCCCTCCCGGCGCGCACACCCTGGCGGTCGAGCGGGCCGAAGCCACCGATCTTGACGCGATCATCTCGCTTCGGGAGGCGTACGCAGGTGCGGAAGACGCGCGGTTGCTTTCTGAATGGTGGCGCGTAGCGCCGGAGACGTTTCGTGTGGTGCGTGACCCCGGCGACGGATTCGTCGGATACTTCACCATCTTCTCGCCCGACGACGTTCCAGCGGGCGCGATGCGCGCGCAGCCCGTGATGCAGTCGTGGTTGCGCCATCTTCGTGAGGACCCCATACCGAAGGGCCAGAAGGTCTTGTTTTCTCACTCGACGCTCATGCGCGACGGCGAGGGCGTGTCGCCTTCGTTGCGGCCGTCTTCCTCGACATCAAGCGTTTGTACATGGAGATGCGGCCGAACCTTCGCCGCATCTACGTGAACGTGATCAATGCGCCGATCCTCGATCACGTCTTCAGGGAACTCTACTTCGAGCGGTTGCCGGCACACACAGTGCAGGTCGGCGCAGACCGCTCAGTTCTCGTATGTCAACGACTTCGGCCCGACGTCTGATCGATGGCTGGCTGGGCCGCCTCGTTGGCGGCGAACTGGGACTTGCATCGTCGGTCCTCGACCTCGCTGCGCGGGAGCTCGTCGTCGGCGGCGAACGCACGCCGCTGACGAAGCTCGAGTTCGCGCTCATGCAGCAATTGATCCTGAACGAAGGTCACGCCGTCTCTCGCGCGCAACTGCTGGACGAAGTCTGGGGGTACAGCGAGTCCGGCGGGAGCAACGTGGTCGACGCCGTCGTCCGTGGGCTTCGCAGGAAACTCGGAGATCACGCCGGCTGCATCGAGACCGTCAGTGGCGTCGGATACCGTTACCGGCCCTCATGAACTCCGGGCGGGTGCAGACCCGCCTAATCAGAATCCCGCGACCACCGAGGATGCTGGTCAGGGCCGTCGCTCAGAGCGCGGGTGCGCATCCTCATCATTTTCTCATCCCGTCCTCATCAGAACGCGTGTCCGCGCGGCTACCGTGCTCCTATCGGAAGGCGCATTGCAGTCAAGAAGGAGTACGGACGTGCACATCCAGATCATCAACTTCAACCTCAAGGACCTGACCGTGAACGAGTATGAGGAACTCTGCAACGAAGTCGCCGGGGCATTCGCTCAGGTTCCCGGCCTGCTGAGTAAGGTCTGGCTCGCGGACCGCGAAACCAACACCTTCGGCGGCATCTACACATGGCGCGACGCGAACGCCCTCCGCGCATACGAGACGACGGAGCTGTTCCAGAACGTCATCCAGAACCCGCACTTCGCCAACATCACGGCGCGTGAGTTTGGCGTCCTCGAGGCGCCGACGCGCGTGACCAACGGCGCCCCCGTCGCGTCCGCGGCGTAACAGCGCCACCGGTCGGCACGGACTCAGAGGCGGCGCGCAACAGCGCGCCGCCTCTCGGTTCGTCTCCGCTGCTCGCCCGGCGATGATGATCTCCTACTCGGCGCGGACATCGAGCGACGGGGGCAGGCGGGGACGCCTGCCCCCACGTCCCGTCCTGAACATTGTGCGACACCGAGGGCGACGCCACGACCGGTCCTTAGCTTGCGTGCACCGTGATGATTCGTGCCCTCTCGAATCCGGATTGGATCCCGCGTGCTATCTGCGGGCCATGGGTCACGAGGGCCATCCCGCAGCCGATCATGACGACTCCCGGTGCTGCACCAACGCCGATCCGCTCACCCAGCACCAACCATCCCAGCATGACACCCACGACAGGCACGATGTAGGCGACCAGCGATGCGCGGACGCTTCCCGCCGACGCGATGAGCGAGAGGTACATCGTCCGTCCGATCCCGTTCGACAGCACGCCCAACGTGATGAGTGCGCACCACGCACCCGCGCCCATGCTTGGCATCGAGACGTCACGCTGGACGCCACCGACGACCGCCAATGCGATAATGGCACCAACGACGAGCTTCAGCCCCGAAAGCTGCAGCGGGTCCTGCTCCGCCAGCAGCCTGCGCGCGTACACTACCGCGGCCGCGTTCGACATGGCCGCCAGGATCACAGCCAGGTGCGCGGTGGGCGGGCCCGTTGCAGCACCACTGCTGTTCGCACCGACAAGAATGGCCACGCCCGCGATGCCCATCACGAGGCCGCCGGCCTTCGCCGCTGAAAGCCGCTCACTGCGCGGCAGGGCCATCGCGAATAAGACCGTGAACAGCGGCATCGACGAGATCAGCACCGCCGCGATACTGCTGTCGATGCGAATTTGCGACCAGGCCAGCAGGGTGTTCGGGATGACGCTATCAAGCAGTCCCAGCACGGCCGCTTTCACCACCAGGGATCGCTGGGGCAGGCGCAGGTCGCCCCGTGAAGCGAGCATCGCCATGACGGCGAGACCGCCGAAGAGCAGCCGCCAGGCCGTGATCTGGCCGGGTGAGATCTCGGCTACCAGGAACTTGACCAGCAAGAAGGACGACCCGAAGATGGCACCGACCGCGAGGAGCGTGGCCGTCGTCCGTGGTCGCATGTTCGCCGTTTCCATCTCGTCACCTCCGTCTTCGTTGGTGATTTGAAGGTACGCCTGCGCGCAGGCGGTGCCATGGAGCGAGCATCGAGTACGCCTGGAGTTTTCCTGTAGCCTTCATTGACGGGCGTCCCCGGACTGCCCGTTATGCTCCGGAGGACCGCCGTTGATTTACGAATTCGACGGTTTTGAGCTGGACACCCAGCTGTTCGAGCTTCGCCAGGCCGGCCAGCCGAGCGCGCTCGAGCGGCAGGTCTTCGATGTCCTTGCGTACCTGGTTGAGCATCGCGAACGCGTCGTCACGAAGGGCGAGCTGTTCGACGAGATCTGGAAATCACGGTTCGTCAGTGAAGCCACGCTGAGCAGCCGCATCATGGCCGCGCGCCGCGCGATCGGTGACAACGGAAAGGGTCAGCGACTCATCCGTACGGTGCAGGGACGGGGCTTCCGTTTTGTGGGCGACGTGAAGCAGCGTGGTGTGCCGGAGGAGACTCCGGCGCCGGCGAAGGCGCTCGGCGCACCGGCCCGCCGGGACTCCGGAGCACCGCCGCAGGAGCAGCAGATCCGTTTCTGCACCACCGCTGAGGGCGTCCGCGTCGCGTACGCGACGATTGGCGAAGGGCCGCCGCTGGTGAAGGCAGCGAACTGGCTGAGCCACCTGGAGTTCGACTGGCGCAGCCCGGTCTGGCGTCACTGGACCGAAGAGCTCTCCCGCGACCACATGCTGGTCAAGTACGACGAGCGAGGGTCCGGGCTCTCGGACTGGGAGGTCGAGGATTTCTCGTTCGATTCGTGGCTGCATGATCTGGAGTCGGTAATCGATGCGGTCGGGCTCGAGCGTGTCGTGCTGTTGGGTATATCGCAGGGTGGTGCGGTAGCGATCCGCTACGCCTTACGCCATCCCGAGCGCGTGAGTCACCTGATCTTGTATGGCGCCTATGCACAGGGTTGGGGCGTCCGCAGCAGCGGCAAATTCAGCCGGGCGGAGAGGGAGGCGCTGATCACGCTCACGCGGCACGGCTGGGGCCGCGACGATCCCTCGTATCGCCAGGTCTTCACGACATCGTTCATGCCCGATGCAACGCCCGAGCAGGCGAACTGGTTTAACGACCTGCAACGGATCTCGACATCAGCCGAGAATGCGGCGCGCCTGATGCAGGTGACACGCGACATCGATATCACGCCGCTCCTCCCACGCGTGGAGGTGCCGACGCTCGTGCTGCACGCGAGGGGCGACCAACGAGCGCCGTTCGAACAGGGCCGGATGCTTGCCGCGGCGATACCGGGTGCGCGATTCGTGCCGCTCGACAGCCGCAATCACATCCTGCTGGAACACGAACCTGCATGGGCGATCTTCCTCCGTGAAGTGCGAACATTCCTCGGCGTCACCGCCCCTGCGAGTGAGCCGCGTATGACGCGGTCAGCAATCGCGACGGTACTCTTCACCGATATCGTCTCATCGACCGCGCATACCCGCCGACTCGGTGACGAGCGCGCCCAGGACCTTGTTCGGCGCCACAACGCGGTCGTGCGAGCGGCGCTCGACCGTAACGGCGGGCGCGAGGTCAAACACACCGGCGACGGCATCATGGCAGCGTTCGAGTCGCCGTCACGCGCGCTGCAGGCGGCGGTCGAGATGCAGCGCGGGATCGCAGAGGGAGGCGACCCCGAGCTGCACGTGCGGATTGGGCTGAATGCGGGCGAGCCAATCGAAGAGGAAGATGATCTCTTTGGCCTCACGGTTCAGCTGGCGAAGCGGATCTGCGATCAGGCGGAAGGTGACCAGATCCTGGTGTCGGACGTGGTGCGGCAACTGGCGTCGGGCAAGGGGTTCATCTTTGTGGACGCCGGACGCTTCGTACCCAAGGGCTTGGAGGATCGCGTCGCCGTGTTCGAGGTTCACTGGCGCGCGTAGCCGTATCTGCGCCATCCGTGCCGGCGGTTCAGCGAATTGAATGTCGCCGACCGAGGTGACAAAGCACCAGCGTCGCACAAATGGGCGTTAGAGGAGGACAGGCGCCCCGCTGTCCACCCACATTCGCGCACCGAATGTTCTGCAGCCCGACCGCGACGCGAGGCTCGACTGAGGTCCGGCCTACGCTTTGCGGATCGGTCGCTCCGGCGCGAAAAACCCAACGTCAGTTCGGCGTGAGCGAGGGCTTGTAACTCCCGAAGCACCAGTGGTGGCCGTCGAGGTCGCGGGCCATGTAGTCTCTGCCGCCCCAGTCCTTCTCTTTCTAACGGCAGCGCAATCTCTGCACCCGCCGCCTGTCGCCCGCTCGTAGTGCGCGCTCAGCTGGTCGATCGGGCACGTATACATAGACCGTCGCCGACGTCCCGCCGAGAATCGCGTGGGCTCTTCCAGCCCCACTCCTTCCTCGGACCGGTGGGCATGATGATGATCGGCCCGTACGCCATCTCGACGTGGGCGTACGATCCGTCTTCGTCGGGAATGGCCTTGAGCGTGCGGAAGCCGAACGCCTTCTCCAGCCAGGCGATGGCCCGTTTCAAATCGCTGTACACGAAGCTCGGATAGAACTCTGGATTGTCCGACATTGCCTGCTCTCCGTTCACCGGCGGCCCGCGACGCAGGGGGCCTGAGTCCCGCTTCGTGAGGATCGTACGGTCAGGTGAGGGAAAGGCCTTGTAAGAATGTCACCACGCCGTGTCACGCATCGACCTGGTCGTCGCACCCCCGGTCCGCCGCGTCGATCCCGCCCGATCTGGAGCGCGCCTGAGCGGCGCTTCCCTACGCGGCCGCGTATCCTGCCGCCGATGACCGCCTACGAGTACCGCGCATGTCGGATCGCACGAGGCGCCTGGCCCGCCTTCACACGCGCGGTCTTCGAGCGCTGCGCGCCGGAAACGGAAGCCGCCGGAGGCCGCGTCTCGGGCCTGTTCGCCGGCCTCATCGGTCTCGCCAACGACGAGGCCGTGCTGCTCCGCGCGTGGCCCGATGCGGGCTCGCTCGCACGCGACGCCGCCGGCACGCTCGCCGACGATTCGATCGTCAGCGCCGATATCGCCGTGCTCGAGCCGACCGTGCGGCCCGAGGGCGTCGTTCAGATCGGCGCGCCGGGCGTCTACGCGCACCGGTGGTTCTGGCTCCAGGATGGAGACATTGCTGAATTCGTCCGGCTGTCTGACGAGCTGATCTGGCCCTTCTTCGAGGCCGACGGCTGCCGCATCGTCGGGCTCTGGCGCGATGTGTACGAGCGGCCGCACGCAAAGCTGCTCCTGATCACGCGCTACGACAGCGTCGCGCACTGGGAGCGCACCCGGCCGCTCGTCTCCACCGCGCCGGAAGGTGTGGATCCGAAGCTCTTCGCGCAGGCCGGCGAGGGTGTCCGCCTCCGCGCGCGCATCACGACGCGCAGCTCCGTCGTCCTCACCCGCCTCGTCCTGCCCGGCGCCACGTAGTCGCTCGCCCGGATCCGTCCAGCGGGCGATGAGCTACCGTGTCCTCGCGAGAGTGATCGCTGCAGGCCCGCGGTCTTCGTGATCCCCTATGCTGCCGAACGATGAACATCGGCGACCGGCCGGATACCGAGACGATGATCGCGGATCTGGAGGCGACTCGCGCCGCCTACCACGCCCTCCTCGCGCAAATTCCAGCCGACGCCTGGCGCCGCCGCAGCGGCAATCCGGACATGCTGGTGAAGCAGTTGATGTGGCACATGGCCTGGGCAATGGGCTGGCTCGCTCGCGGAGTCGCCGGCACCCGCAGCGGCCGCCGGTCACTCGTTGGCCGCCTCCCCGGTCCCATCGCCGACCCCGCGCGCAAGCTCGCGATGCGTGCGCTCGCGAGGACCGCCACGCCCGAGCGAGCCGGGCGCGCCTACGACGACGGTCACGCCGCGCTCATCGCCGAACTCAGCAAGGTTGCCGGCACAGAATGGCAGCTCGCGACCGTGCGCTTTGGCGAGGAGCGCACAGTCGCCTGGCACTTCCGCCAGCCCGTCGATCACTTCGCCGAGCACGCAGCCGACATCGTCGCCGTCCTCTAGGACGGAGTTATGGCGACCCGCCGCCGTGCAGGCCGGACTCGCCATATGTGTGCGGCGAAGTGACGGGTCTTCGAATGCAGGCGTACGATCTCGACATGAACGGACGTTTGCCCGGCCCGAGCATTCCGATGCGCGCCGTTCGAATCGCATCCATCGCCGTCATCCTGGCGTTCATCGCGATCGATTTCTTCTTCTTCCACGATCTTCTCGAACCGAAGACTCTTCCTGAGTACCTGACCGGTACTGTGAGCGTCCCGGTGTTGGCGCTCTCGCTGCTGTTGGTGCTCGGCGTGCTCCGGCTCGAGAGGTTCGACCGCTAGCTCACGCCCCGAAAGAAACCGCCGCGGTACTTCGCTCATCATCACGCTGTCAGCCGCGCTCCTTCGGCTTCGGCTGAGCCAGCTCCCGCGCGAACGCCGTCGCCCAGCCGCCGTCGCGGTTGCTCGCCACCTTCAGCACCGTTTCCCCACCCAGGTCCGTGACCTCCAGGACGCCCGGCTGTCCCTCGAAGCCGAGGTGCCAGTGGCGGGCGCCGCGCTTCTTCTCGAACGTTTCGAGCTTGACTACGAGCCCCCGTCGCCGGCACTCCCGGATAACCTCCATCGCCGTGGCGACGACCGTCACCTCGAACATGGCTTAGAGTCCCCAGTTGAGCCGCCAGCTGAGTGGCGTTTCGAACCCCGCCATTGGTGCATGCAGGCTCCGTTGCCCCTGGTGGATCGCCTCGCTAAACGGCGCGAAGCGCCCGTGAGGCGAGAACTCCCGGCATGGATCCGGCACCTCGTTCGCGAAGTCCAGCGTCATCGATTGCGCGAACTCCCAGTGTCGCCGGAACCCCTCAATAGCTGATGCCATAAGTCGACCTCTCGTTGAAGAACCGAGAAGCTCACTCCTTCGACCTAACCCTCGCCGAACTCCCGCACCACGGGGATGATCTGAGATCCAATGGTCTCGATGGCACCGAGATCCGGGAGCTGCGGCAGCATCATGTCCACCCGCTGGAGCCCGGCGTCGGACAGGCCCCGCAAGTCCGCTATCACGTCGTCAATGCCCTTCGCGCGGAGGTCGAGAGCGATGAGTCCCGTGCGCTCGATCTGCTCGTACGGGCGCCCGACCGTGTCGCAATGGTGGCGCAGCACATCGAGTTTCGCGCGCACGAATTCCGGGCCCCCGAACGAGAACAGGTTGCAGGCATCGCCGTACTGCGCGACGAACCGGAGCGTCTTTCGCTCGCCCGAGTCCGCCTATGGTGATCGGCGGATGCGGCCTGCTGATAGGCTGCGGGCTGTTGGTCGGCTCGGCGAGCGTGTAGTGCCGGCCTTCGTAACGGCGCCGCGTCGCCTGACCACATGTGATGCGCGATCTGCAGCGTCTCTTCCAAGCGCTCGAAGCGTTCCTTCGTCGGTGGGAACGGCAGGCCGAGGCCGCGCGCCTCGCGCTCGTACCAGCCCGCGCCGATGCCCAGCTCCGCGCGTCCGCCACTCAGCACGTCGAGCGCGGTAACGGTCTTGATGAGTGCGCCCGGGTGCCGGTAGATCACGCCGGTGACGAGCGCGCCCAGCTTACCCGCGTCGGTCGACGCCGCGAGGTAGTTCAACGCCGAGTACGCCTCGAGCATCGGCTGCGCCGGATCGCCCATCGACTCCATCTGGAAGAAGTGGTCCATGACCGACAGGCTGTAGAACCCCGCGTCCTCCGCCGCACGCGCGATGTCCCGGAGCGTCGGCCCAATCGACGCAGGCGCATCGGGCCAGGTGAACGAAACGATGTGCAGTCCAAGCCTCATGCCGATTCCTTTCCCACGAGATTCGAAGTGCCTACTCCCCCGATAGAAACCGTCGCGGCACCTCGCGCATCATCACGTCAATCTGCTCCTCCGATACGCCGTCGCGCAGCAGCTCCGGCACCGCCGTCGTCGTCACGAAGAGGTAGCGCGTCGGCTCGCCGTCGTCCGCCGGCTGCCGCCCCGCCGACACCGGCGACGGCGCGTAGTCGTGCCCCAGCATCAGCCGGTGCGCCCAGCCGCGCTGCACCAGCGCCTTCACCGTCGCGTTGCGCTCGCGCCATCCCGGCCGGCCCTCCGCGCCCGGATAGCGGTCCATCGACAGGTACACCCCCGCCTGCAGCAGCGACTCCAGGTACGCCACGTCCGTCGTGTCGGCGCTGTGGCCGATGCAGATGCGGTCCATCGGCGCGCCCTCTTCCTGGAAGATCTCCACCTGTCGCGTGCCCGACGCGCTCCGGCGCCCAGTGGTGCGTGCTGATCGGGCATCCCGTTCGCTTCAGCGCGCGCGCCGCCCCCGCAGCACCCGCTCCGCTTCCGGCGTCACGCCCTCGGCGTCGTTCGCCACCTTGATCGACGCCCGCTTTGATGCCCGCCGTGCCGTGCCGATCCCCACCTCGATCTCGCGAGTGAAGATGTCCGCGATCTTGTCCAGGTCGCGCGCCCAGAACGAGCGCGGTACGTCGCGCCAGATCCCCGTCGCCACAACGATGTGCATCCCCGTCGCCTCCGCGACCGAGCGCACGAACTCACGTCGCGCCCCAGGTCCGGCGTCGTCAGGTCGATGATCGTGTCGATGCCGCCGGCCTTCGCCTCGCCGACCTCGCGGATCGCCTTCGCGCGCGTCGCCTCCAGGTCGAACATCCACGGATAGTGATGGTTGTCCTCGCCCATCACGACGAAGACGTGCTCGTGGCTCAGCGTCATGCCCAGCGCGCCCGCATCGACCGGCCCCGTTACCGTCTCGACCTGTGCCATCGTCGCTTGTCCTCCGCGCTCAGCCCGGCGGCAGGTTCTCGGCCCGCGCGATCGGGAAGTACCGATGGTGATGCGCCCCCGTCACCTCGTAAATCGCCGTCCCCGACCGCCCGTCGTCCGTGCGCACCGACATCTGGTGCAGCCCCCCGCCGAGCGCCCCGTACGGCGCGCACCGCGTGCCCTCCGCATCGATGCCGATGCGCCGCCCGCCCTCGAGCGTGAACTCGACGTGCCCCGCCAGCCCGACCGTCGCCCGCGCCGTCCTTGCCGTAGTCCGCCGGCTTGCCGTCCGCGTCCGTCCAGTGCAGCTCGTGGCGGAAGTCCACCACCGGGATCGGCTCGCTGCCGTCCGCCGGCGCGAAGCAGCCGTCCGTGTACACGCGCGCGCCGTTCGCGTACTCCCAGTGCCACACGCCGAGCATCCCGTCCGGGAGCTGGATCGCGAGCCACATCCACAGCGGACAGCGCGCGTGGTCGCGGATGCCCCACGAGTGGTCGCGCTGGCCCCACCAGTTGTCGACCGTGCGCGTCACGCCGTTGTGCGTGTACGTCCCGCTGTAGGTCCCCGACTGGATCATGTGGCTCTGGTCCCAGATGATCTCGTCGACCCGCGCTTCATCGTCCCCCGCCGCAGCCCGTGCGCCGCCGTCCGCGCCGTGAACGTCAGGTCCACCTGACCGGCGCCCCTCGCTCGGCCCGCAGCCGCACCTCCTTGTACGGCTCGACGATATCGATGTCACCGGCCCGACCTTCGTCGTGTGCGGGTCGTCCCCGTACGGCCGGTCGTACCGCCCGAAGACCCAGTTGCCGTCGATCTGCCCCAGCTGCAGCGAGTCCATCACCTCCCGCTTCGGGTAGTGCGCCATCGTCAGGATCACGACGTCGCCCGCCTGCTCGCGCGGATGCAGGATGAAGAAGTAGCTCTCCCGCCAGTGGTCGTGGTCCGTCACGACGTTCGGCAGCGGCTCCGGTATCTGGTGCACGAACAGCTCGTCGGCGGCGGTCAGGCGTGGCATTGAAGGCTCCTGCGTTCGATGCGCGATCCGGCGCGCCGCGAAGTGTAACCTCATGCCGCAGGAAGGAGCGATATGCCGGAAACGTCCGCCGCCGATGCCGACGCCGCCCGCATCCCCGCGCGCTTCCGCCCCGATGTCGTCCGCCGCATCGGCCACGGCGGCGAGGCCGTCGTCTACGAGCTGGCCGGCGGCCGCGCGCTCCGCGTCTACCACCGAGACCCGCACGGCGCCCCGCACATCGCCGCCTTCTATCGGACCATCGCCGCCGGCAACGTCGGCTTCGCCCTCCCCGAGATCATCGAACAGGGCGAGGCCGATGGCGTCCACTACAGCGTCAATCGCCTCATCCCCGGCCGCCCGCTGCACGAATACATGACCACCCTCGCCGGCGACAATCGCGCCCGCGCCCTCGCGTCCTACACCGACGCCGCGTTTGAGATCGCGTCGCTCCCCGCGCCCGATGGCGACTACGGCGAGCTCCTCCGCGACGATGAGTCCATCCGCGCGCCGTCGTGGAGCGAATACCTGCTCGCCCGCATGCGCCGCTGCCTCGATGAAGCCCCGTGGCTCCCCGCCGATGTCCCCGCGCTCGCCGCCATCGTCGCGAACGCTCGAGTCCCGCATCGCCGCGATGCCCCCGCCCGAGAAGCTCCTCGTGCACGGCGACTACTTCCCCGGCAACGTCCTCGTGGGTGATGACCTGCGCGTCTCCGGCGTCATCGACTTCGGCCCCCTCACCGTCATCGGCGACCCGATGCTCGATCTCGCCAGCGCCGTCATCTTCCTCGAGGTCGCCCGCCCCGGCTACACCCCCGCCGACACCGACTTCGTCCGCGACCGCATCGCCGCCCGCACCGGCCCCGCCATCGACGACGCCATCACCACCTACCGCGCCTGGTACGCCATCCGCTTCTCCCCCTACCGCGACGACGACGCCAACCTCTACAACTGGTGCGTCACATCGCTCCGCCGCTCACCAACGCGCGATCGCTGACGAACCGGGCTGCTGCTGACTAGCTGAGCTGCTGAGATGCTGATGCTGAGTGCTGAGATGCTGAGACGCTGAGTGCTGAGATGCTGAGATGCTGAGCGCTGACCCAGCTAACTCACTGATCTCCAGCACAATCTTCCCCGTTGCCCGACGCCCCTCCAGCTCCCGCAGCGCATCCCCCGCGCGCTCCATCGGGTACGCACCCCCGATCGGCGGCCGGATGTGCCCCGCCGCGTGCATCTCCGCCAGGCTCTCGGCGATCTCGCCGCGGCATCGTCGGGTCCACGCGCACGTACTCGCCCCACGCCACCCCGATCACCGACGTGTTGCGCAGCAGCAGCCGGTTCACCTTCACCTCCGGGATCACCCCCGCCGCGAAGCCGATCACCAGCACCCGCCCCAGCGGCGCCAGCGACGCGTACGCTGTCCGTGAAGCGGTCGCCGCCGACGGGGTCGTACACCACGTCGATGCCCTTCGGCGCGATCTCCTTCACCTGCGCCAGCCACTCCCCGTCCGCGTCGATGCAGTGGTCCGCCCCGCACGCGCGCGCCACGTCGAGCTTCTGCTGCCCCTGCGCGATCGCGATGACGTTGCACCCCATCCCCTTCGCGACCTGGACGGCCGCCGTCCCCGTCCCGCCCGCCGCGCCGTGGATCAGCACCGTCTCGCCGGCCTTCACGCCGCCCCGCCACGCGTACGCGAAGTACGCCGTCTGGTAGTTCACCATCGCCGTCGCCTCGGCGAAGCTCATCCCGTCGGGCACCGGCAGCGTGCTCAGCGGCCGCGCCGATGCGATCTCCGCCCACGCCCCCAGGTTCGATGACGCCGTCACGCGGTCGCCCGCCTTGTAGCCCGACGACTCCGGCGCGCTCAGCACGACGCCCGCCGCCTCCACCCCCGGCACGAACGGCGGCTGCGGCTTGATCTGGTACTGCCCCTTCGTCATCAGCAGGTCCGGGAACCCCACCCCCGCCGCATGCACCTCGATGATCACGTTGTCGCCGCTCCCGGGGCCACCCCCGGGCGCCGGCATCTCCCCCACCTCGACCCCGTCCGCCCCCGTCAGCGCCCGCAGCACCACCGCCCGCATCATCGGCATATCCGTCCGTCCGTTTCGCTACATCCCCCTCAGCGCGGCGATTGTACCGCGCGTATCTCGCCCGCACGTCCGCCGGCCAACGGTAGTCACTCCTCCTCCGGCCCCGCCAGCTCGTTGAGTGCGTTGTACGACGGCGCGAAGTAATATGCGCCGGTCACCGGACGTGAGAACTCCGTCAGCCGGTCGTGCAGGCCGTCGCCCGACTCCCCGAACATCCGTGACAGCATCGCGTCGTAGCGAGTCGGATCCGAGCTGAACGCTACGAAGTAGAGGCCAGCCTCGTCGAGATCGCCGTACGGCGCGCTTCGGCGGAATATCTCCAGCTCCTCACCGTCGCGCTCAACGGTGACGCGTGCGATATGTGCCGTCCGGGGCTTCTCGGCGACGCCCAGTTCGACACTGTCGGCCTTCGTCCGCCCGATGACGCCCTCCTGCTCGGCGACGGGAGCGCGTGAAACGATTGCAGGTCGTGGACCCAGCGCATGACGAGCACGTGACTCCCGCCCTCGCCGGGTTCACCGGTCGGGATGAGCGCGACATCAGCTGCTCGCCGCACCGGCGGGTTCTGCGTGCCGTCGATGAAGCCGGTGAGGTCGCGACTGTCCCGATACGTGAACGCCTGCCGCTCGCTCGCCACCGTTGCGACGTCAGCCACGGCGAGGACAGCCGCGCGGGTGTGGTCCCAGATGACGTCTGACGTCGCGCCGCTGATCCAGATCCACGCATCGTGCGGCGTTGCGGGCACGCCGCGACCGTCGGATGTGGTGATGCCGCGAAACGGCGCGCTCGGCAACGGAGCATGTGACGGCGCGACTTCCCGCCACAGCTCGCCGCGAAACGCGACGACGAGGTTCACCCCGCCCGCGGCCACCTCGGGCGAGCGCATCCGCTTGAACGACGCGATGGCCTGCGTGCCCGTGACCCCCGGCAGCAGGTCCAGCTCGACGAAGTAGTGCGCCTGCGTCCCTTGCGCAAAGATCCCGAACTGCGGTGCGATCAGCGGCATCTTGCCTCCTGTATCTCTTCGCTCGACTCGTCGAAGCGAGTCCAGTACCGGGAAGAGTCGCACGTGCGACGCTAAAGGCCGCAAACGTGATGCCGGGTCAACGGAGCGGAAATTGTACAGCGGATGGGAGACACGTCTGCGGTATCGCTGTCGTGCGGCTCCAGTCACCCGGCGTCCGGCGCGATCCCGCGGACTGCTGGGTGCACGCCGTAGCGGCCGGCCGCCCTGCCGCCCTCGTCGTTCGACACACCTGCCCGGCATGCGAGTCTCTCCGTCGCTGTCTCCGGCGATAACCCCCGTCATTACCGTCGGCTCCGTCGCCGCCCGCGTGGGCTCTCAGCCGCCTTCTGCGCGGCGACCGCCCGGGCCCCCGGGCGTATAGTGTCCGCATGACGTCGCTCGATACGCTCGTAGCCGGGCGCGAGGCATTCGACGCTCATCGTTGGCGCGACGCATGCCACCAGCTCACGGCCGCTGATAACGATCGCCCGCTCGAGCCGGATGACCTCGAGCTGTTGGGCACCGCGGCATATATGGCGGGCGACCCCTCCTGGCAGGCCGCGTGGGCTCGTGCCCATCAGACGCTGCGCGAGCGCGGCGAGGCGGCAAAGGCTGCCCGCATGGCGTTCTGGCTTGTCTTCGGTCACTTCAACGCCGGCGAGATCGCACTGGGAGGCGGTTGGCTCGCTCGCGCTCAACGCCTCGTCGACGAGCTCGGCGGCGATTGCGTCGAGGCGGGATATCTCTTGCTCCCCGCCGCGATCGCGGGGTGCGATAGCCAGCCTGACGAGTCGCTCGTCGCCTTCCGCCGCGCGCTGCAGTTCGGCGAGCGCTTCGGCGACGCGGACCTGGTCGCGTTCGCCCGCCACGGCGAAGCCCGGTGCATCATCGCCCTGGGCGACCCGCCGACAGGCATGGCGCTGCTGGACGAGGTGCTCGTCGACCTCGCCGCTGGAGATCTCTCCCCCATCGTCACCGGCGACACGTACTGCGGCGCCATCGAAGCGTGCCATCTCACCTTCGACGTGCGGCGCGCCCGTGAGTGGACCGCGGCGCTCAACCGATGGTGCGAATCACAGCCGGGACTCGAGGCATTTCGAGGGCAATGCCTCGTCTACGTGGCCGCCGTGACGCAGATCCGCGGCGACTGGAACGGCGCGCTGGACGTAGCGTCACAGGCCTGCCGCCACCTTGCCGAGCCCGTCCTGCAGCCCGCGATCGGCGCTGCACAGTATCAGCGTGGCGAGCTACAGCGGCTGCGCGGCGAGTTTACCGCCGCCGAGGAGTCCTACCGCCTCGCGGCGGAGCATGGTCGTGATCCGCAGCCGGGGCTCGCCCAGTTGCGCCTCGCGACCGGACATCTGACGCATGCCCTCGCGGGTATTCGGCGCGCGCTCGATGAGGTTGGCGATCCGCTTCCCCGATCGGCCCTGCTCTCTCCATGCGTGGAGATCATGATTGCATCGGGCGATGTGCCGGGAGCGCGCCGCTCTGCGGAGGAGTTGACGCAGATCGCCGAAGCGTTCTCGTCTCCGTTCCTCCGTGCCCGGGCCGCTCATGCGACCGGCTCCGTCCTCATCGCCGAAGGGCAGCACCGTGAGGCGCTCATCGCTCTTCGCGAGGCCAGCGCCGCGTTCCGCGAGCTCGACGCGCCGTTTGAGAGTTCATGCGCGCGCGTCCTTGTCGGACTCGCCTGCCGTGAACTCGGTGATGATGACGGCGCTAAGGCTGAGTTCCAGGCGGCACGGCATGTGTTCGAGGCGCTCGGCGCCGCGCCCGAACTGCGGCATCTCGATTCGCTGTCGGGACAGACCCGCGTCATCCCGTCTCCTTACGGCACGCGAGCTCGACATCTTGCGCCTCATCGTCGCCGGCAAGACCAATCGTTCGATTGGCGATGAGCTCGTGATCAGCGAGAAAACCGTCGCGCGCCATGTGAGCAACATCTTCGACAAGCTCCACGTGTCGTCTCGCGCCGCCGCAACCGCCCTCGCCTACGAGCGGCATCTCCTCTAGCTGCGCCTGCATAGATCTACCCATCCGGCCCTCATGCCAATTGCGCAGTTCGTCCGATGCCCGGGCCGCCTCCTCCTGACTATGCTCGGTGGGTAGATCAACGAGGAGGTTGTAATCAATGACGAGGAACGGATTCTCGAGCGCGATCCACGACCTGCTGCCGCGGATCCGCGAACGGCGTGCGGAAATCGAGGAAGCGCGCCGGCTCCCCGCGGACCTTGTCGGCGATCTCACCGCCACCGGCATCTTCCGCGTCGGCGTGCCCCGGGCGCTCGGCGGTGACGAGGCGGACATGCTCGACGCCATGCGGCTGATTGAAATGCTCTCGACGGCCGATGGCTCGACCGGCTGGTGTGCGATGCTCGGGATCGGTGGCGGCGTCGTCGCTGGATACATGCGCGAGGATGGAGCACGCGAGGTCTTCGCGGACCCCTGTCTCCCGACCGCACTCGTCGCCGACCCGGCGGGCGCAGCCGTGCGAGAGCCTGGCGGCGTCCGCGTCCGCGGGCGGTGGCGCTTCGCCAGCGGCGTCACGCACGCCACCTGGATCGTGCTGGGCTGCCTCGTGATGGACGACGGCGCGCCACGGATGACGCCGCACGGCCCCGAGATCGTCCACGTGTTCGTCCCGGTGGCCGACGTGCAGATCCACGACACCTGGCACGTCAGCGGACTCTGCGGCACCGGAAGCAACGACGTCAGCTGCGAGGACGTCCTGGTCCCCGACTCCCGAGTACTCTCGCTCTTCGACCCCGCCGGCTACCGTCCGGAACCGCTGTACCAGATGCCCGTGCTGACGCAGGTCGCGCCCGCGATTGCCTGCGTCGCGCTCGGAATCGCGCGTGCGGCGCTCGATGAGGTGAGCGAACTCGCCGCGACCAAGGTGCCCTCGCTCAGCACGAGCGCGCTGGCCGAACGCCCCGTTGCCCAGGTCGAGATCGCCCGCGCGGAGGGCGCGCTCGGTGCGGCGCGGTCCTTCCTCTATGACTGCGTCGACGACGTGTGGCAAACGGTCGTCGGGGGAAGCGAGCCCACGATGCGCCAGCGGAGCCTCTGCCGCGTCGCGTCGAACCACGCCACCGAGGTCTCGGCGCAGGTCGCGCGAATGTCGAGCACGCTCGCCGGATCGACGTCGGTATACAGCAGCTCGTCGCTGCAACGGCATGCCCGCGATGCGGACGTGATCACGCATCACTTCACGCAGTCGCCGCACGTCTGGGAGGATGCCGGCCGCGCACTGCTCGGCCTGGAGCCGCTCGCGCCGTTGTTCTGATCAGGAGGTCCCATGAAACCGTCTCAATTCGTCGTGATCCTGCACAGCGAACGTCCCGACCGGCTCGTCGAGTTCTACGGCGACGTCATTGGCCTCACCCCGCGGTTCGAGGTCACGCCCGGCGCCTTCAGCGCCGGCGCCGATGCGGCCTTTGACCTCATCGTCGAGCCGCACAGCGCCGTCCGCGGCAGCGCCGCCGAGCCCGAGCGCGTGATGCTGAACTTCGTCGTCGATGACGCCCGTGCCGAGCAGCAGCGTCTGAAGTCGCACGGCGTGGCGTTCATCAGAGATGCCGCCGAAGAGCCCGGCGTCGGCCTCTTCGCCACCTTCGCCGACCCCGACGGCAACTACTGCCAGCTCATCGAGTTCCGCGCTTGAGCAGGCTGACTGGCTCCTGATCGCCCGCTCCGTCGGCAGCCCACGCGCCCGCTCGATCGTCGATGGCGCCATCATGCTCGCCGGCATCCTCGCAAAGGCGGGACTGTCCGGCCTATGACTCACAGCTACGCGCGCACCCGCCCGCAGCCCACGCCTCCACCGCAGGCACGGAGGACAGGCGCCCCCGCCTGTCCCGGCCCGCACCAACCCACCAACACACCAAATCACTCCCGCGAAGTGCCACCACTCCCTCGGACTTCCGCACCCCACCCCCGTACCATCGCCTCGCGGGCGCAGCCTTGGCCGCCCTCCGAACGCCCGCGTCGCCGCGCGTAGCGATGGACGCAGTTTGTCATTCCGAACGGAGCGCAGCAGCGCAGTTTGTCATTCCGAGCGGAGCGGAGCGCAGCCGAGGGAATCCACCCTGTGCGCCTCGACCGCCCCACCCTCCGCCGACCACCTCACCCCAGCACAGCCCAACGTCGGGCGAGGCTCACGATGATCACCGCCCGCAGGTGCGTCTCAGCGAAGACCCTCTCCTTGGGAGAGGGTGGCGCGCAGCGGCGGGAGAAGGAGCCACGACAAAACAATCACCCACGTCGATTGACTTCAAACCTCATCCAATCAAGAAAGCGCGATTCCCGCCGAATTCAGCACCTCATTCAAAAACCCCAACCACCCCATCTGTGCCATCTGTGTAATCTGTGGATAACCCCAAACGTGAAGCAGGAGGCACCGTGACCAAGCTCGTCGCCATCGGCATCGGCAGCGTCGTCTTTGGCGTCGAGCTCCTGCGCGACGTCTTCCAGACGCCCGAGCTGCGCGGCGCCGAGCTCTGGCTCGTCGACCTCGACCCCGACGTGCTCCGGCGCTACGGCGGCACCGCCCGCGCCCTCAATGAGGCCTCGGACTGGGACGTCACCGTCCGCACCGCCACCGACCGCATCGAGGCGCTCCCCGGCGCGGACTTCGTCGTCACCTCCATTGCGAAGGCCCGCGACTCGTCGTGGGAGAAGGACCACGAGCTGGCGATGAAGCACGGCTTCCCCAGCGTCCTCAGCGAGAACGGCGGCCCGGGCGGCCTCTCGCACACCCTCCGCTCCATTCCGCCCATGGTCGAGGTCGCCCGCGACGTCGAGCGCCTCGCCCCCAACGCCATCCTCCTCAACTACACGAACCCGGAGAACCGCGTCTGCCTCGCCATCGAGCGCTACACCAGCGTCCGAAGCATCGGCCTCTGCCACGGCGTCGCCGAGACCGTCGAGTTCGTCGCCGAGACGCTCGCGATGGACAAGGACGACGTCGACCTGCGCGCCGCCGGCGTGAATCACTTCACCTGGACGCAATCACTGACCGAACGCCCGTCCGGCCGCGATCTCCTACCGGACCTGCGCGCCGCGCTCGGCGACGACCCACCCGAGAAGTGGCGTCTCTGCACCATGCTCTACGACCGCTTCGGCGTCTTCCCCACCACCGGCGACAACCACGTCGGCGAGTACATCGGCTGGGCTGCCGAGGTCATCGGCACGAAGGGCTACGACTTCGGCCTGTACGCGCGAAATAAGACGCTCTCAATCAGAAACCTCGACGCCTGGGCCGACGGCTCGAAGCCCGTCGCCTCGCTCCTCGCCCAGCGCTCGCGCGAGGCGCGCCTCGGTCACGCCTGCACCGACATCATGGCCGCGCTCATCTCCGGCACGTCCGTGCGTCGTCCCTCGTTCATCATCGCCAATGACGGCTACATCGAGAACCTGGACCGCGACGCCGTCATCGAAGTCCCCGGCCTGATCGAAGACGGCACATTCCGCGGCATGCAGGTCGGCCGGCTCGCCGAGCCCGTCCGCGCCATGGTCCAGCACGAGATCGAGGTCCAGAAGATCGCTGTCGACGCCGCGATGACCGGCTCGCGCACGCTCGCGCTGCAGGCGCTCCTCATCGACCCCTGCGTGCACAGCGCCGCCGCCGCCGAGGCGTTCCTCGACGACGTGCTCGAGGAGCAGCGCGAGCTGTTGCCGTTGTTCTGGGATTAGTCCGAAGCCGACCGCCGCGCCCGGCTGCGCTTCATCACCGCGGCGAGCACCGCCGCCGATGCCAGCAACCCGGCCAGGGCAATCGCCTTGCGCGGGACGCGCGAGCCAGACGGTGCAGCGGTGTTCGCGCTGCGCTCGGGACCAGACCGCTCCAGCGACGCGAGCGACTTCTGCCACTCGGTGCCGGCGAGCGTCGACGTCCTGAGCGTCTCCGCGAGCGGCGTCGCCGTCGATGCGCCGTTCGTCTCACCGGCCGGCTCGGACGCCGTGACGGCGGATGCCGGCTCCGCCACTTCAGGCGGCTCGGGAGGCACCGGCTCGCTCGCGGCCGGAGGCGCAGGCGCCTCGTCCGGAACGACGTCGTCCATGGGAGGGGCCGGCCGTTCGGGCTCAGGCAACGTTGACTCGGGCTCAGACGCCGGCAGATTCGGCTCCGCAGCCACCGCCGGCGCGGCGCGGAGGGCGTCGTTACAGCGCTGTCGCGGCGGATGACGCTGGTCGCAGTACGGCTCGTGGGAGATCATAGGCGCTCCATTCTAGGCGCTCGGACGTGCAGGCGCAGTAGCCCGCCGGTCAGGTGCGAGCGCGCGCCAGCTGCGCCGTCACCTGGAGGTGCCCGAGGTGGAGCGACGCATGCTCGACGACCTGCAGCAACGCCTCCCGGACGCTGATCTGGCGCGGCTCGTGCTCGCCCCACAGCTCCTTCGACGGCACCAGCCGCCGGTCGAGCGCTTCGCCATCGAGCTGTTCGAGTGCGACATGCATCTCCGTCGCGAATGCGGCCACCTCATCGCGAAACCGCGCGGCGTCGCCTCGCGCCGACGCGAACTCGCCCGGCCGGTCGCGCCCCATCGACTGTCCGCAGGCGATGCCCAGCGTCCACGCACGAGCGTTGCCGAGCGCGTGGACGGCGAGCACCCAGGCGCTGTTGGCCTCCGGGAGATCCAGCCGCCAGTCGAGCTGAGTCGTAGTGAGCCCATCGAGCGCCTCGCAGATCAGCGCGAACCGCTTCGCTATGGACGCCTCGAACGATGAGGCTTCCGGATGCATCAGCTCGTCATACCCTTGAGGCCCACGAGTGCGCGGCCATGCTCGATCTCGCCCATGTGCCGAAGGCCGTGCTGGTATACGAAGCACTCGAGTACCTCGAGCTTACGCAGCGGCGCGTCCGGCCCGATGACGATCGCGCAGAACGCCTGGTGTAGCGTGGGCGGCAGCTTCGGCATCAACACCTCGCCGAGCATGTCGGAGGTGAGCGTCGCCAGCACGCCGCTTGTCCGTTCCAGCACCTGCGCCTGGTAGTCCTTCCACGCGTCGATGTCGGCGAAGCGGATGTGCTCCATCTCCTCGACTGTCTCCTCGCGCCCGAGCGCGTCGACGGTGACGCCGATCTTCGCCGCCCAGCCGCCCTGGTCCCACAACGTCGGCTGGCGCAGGAACGGCCCGCTGATCGACTGGTCCTGCGCGCGGATGTAGTGGCTGAAGCTGAACGCCATCGGCAGCACGCCCGCCCGCTCGTGGTGGTTCATCTGCTCGAGCGTGAGGTCAGAGACCGCGCGCTCCCAGATCGTGTTCAGGGCGCGGATACGGTTCTGCAGGGACTCCACGAACATGTCGGGCATAGGTCATTCCTCGGTAAGCAGCGCCTGGGACGACAGGATGAACGAGCGGGCGCGCTGGCGCCACGCCCTCAGGCGAGGACGCGGCCGCCGATGACGATGGCGAGCCCCGCGACCGTCACCAGCGCGAATTCCAGTAGCACATTTCGGTCCAGGTGTTCCGTGAGGTAGTGCGAGATCACGCCCGTGGTGAGGTAGAACACGAGCAGGATGAAGACCCCGGCGAGGAAGCCGTCGAGCGGTATGAAGTACAGCACCCACCGCGTCTCCGCCACGATCATGCCGATGCATCCCGCGAACACGAGCGCTCGAACGGCGTCGGCCTCGGCCTCGCGGAAGATCTCGATGGCCAGCAGCATGCTCACGAGGCCCACGGCGAACGCCGCCGGGAGCAGGTCGACATCGAAGCCATACACGACGGCGTAGAATCCGAACGCGGTGAGGTAGGTGACGACGTTGAGGGCGAAACGTGCGGCGGGGAACGAGCTATGGTCTGCTTCTACGCTGACGTACTCGGCGTAGACCGTGACGCCCATCAGCACGCCGGCGCCGAGGATGGCAGGCACCGCCCAGTAACCGAGCACGACGTCCTCGAGAAACAGTCCCGCCGAGAGCGTGAACAGCACGGGAACGAAGAGGAACGGCGCCGTGTCCGCGACGGTCTGAAACTGGCCCCGCGGGTGCGAGCGGATGATCCCGTCCGCCCCGAGGCCGACGAGGGCCGTTAACGCCAGGAGGATCCATGGCTGGACCGGATCGATGCCGATGAAGAGCGTCAGGCCAATCGTGAAGACGACCGCCAGCAAGGGGATGCGGGCGGCGCGGGACGCGACGCGGAGGGGGGCGTCGTCTTGCTCGTCTGGAGCGTTCGGTGGCCGTTCGATCGCGGGAGATGTAGCCATAACGAGGGTGCCGATCCGGCAGGCATGAGGCCCTCGTTGCAAAGGGCGAACCGGCCGTTTCAGGTCGCGGCGATCTTAGCCACGGGCCCTGATCCTGTCAACGACGCACGCCTGCTCGAAGCTGAAAGCCGTCACACAGAGCGACGGAATGGCTATCGCCGGCTCCGTGACGTCGTGCGGTTCGGCTTCGGCGACGTGCGGCCGTTCGCGGAGGCGCGCGATGCGTTCCGGCGGGTCGGTTTGCGCCCGTTTGTCGAACTCGTGATCGTCACCGGCTTCTGCGCGCGTGAGCGCTTCGGCTTCATCCAGGCGACGGGTTCCTCGCCGTAGAGTTCCGCACCGTTGTTCCACCACATGCGCTCGCGGGAGTCGTCCGGTACATCGAGCAGGTCGAAGATCGTGTCCCAGCGCCGGATGTGGTCGGCGATCTTTTCCGGCTGCGTATCGGATCCGAAGATCAATTTCTCGAAGCCGATCTCATGGCCGATGAGACGCCGCTCGACGGCGTGCCGTTCGATCGTCGTGCCGCCGCTGAAATCGAAGTAGACGTTATGGCGCCAACGCGCGACCGAGGCGGCTTCGTCGTAGTTGCCCGTGCCGCCCAGGTGCGCGCCGATGAGCTTGAGCTGCGGGAAGTTGTTGGCGATCGTATCGAGGTGGAACGGCCGCATGCGCATCGCCGAGATGTTGCGCCCACCACCGACGATCTGCCCCCAACGCCGAAAACCCGCCGCTGCCTCTGGATCACGTCGCGGATGCGTGATGCGATAGTCGATACCGCCACCGATGACGCCCATGTGGAGCAGGATCGGCCAGCCGAGTTCCTGCGCCTTCTCGTACATCGGGAAGTAGTCAGGACAGTCGTAGTCCCGGAGCACGCCGATCATCTTCAGGCCGCGGTAGCCGAGATCCCGCAACTCGACAAGCCGTTCCGGCGTCGTCGTTTCCGGGTCGACCATCGCCGTCGGGATGAAGAGGTCGGGATGCCGGTGTGCGTGCTTGATGGAATCCTCGTGCGAGATGCCCCAGCGGCCGCCGCAGAGCAGGTTGGCCTTCGTGATGCCGGCTGCCTTCGCGCGCTTGTACAGGTTCTCGACGAGCGGCTTCGGGTCGGAGTCGGGCTTCTCCCAGTTGCGGGGAAAGTGCATGTGGATATCGAAGATCTTGCGCACGGGCGTTCCCTTCTTCGGATCGAGGTGTCGCGACAGCGTAGCGAGCAGGCGCGGCCAGCGTCTACGCCTCAGCCCGCGACCAGCTCGCGGTTCGGAAGCTTGCGCGCCGCCTCGAGCAACTGCTCGATCGAGGAGTCGGGCAGGGGGATGTTGCCCGGGCCGACCTCGTCGCTGTGGATCCCGTGGTAGTCGCTGCCACCGAGCGGGATGAGCTCGAAGCTTTCGGCGAGCCTGCGCAGGCGCTCGATGGTCGGCGGGTCGTAGTTCTTGTAGTAGACCTCCATGGCCTGCATGCCGGCGCTCTTCAGGTCCGGCAGCAGCGCTTCGAGCTGGAGGTCGGCGGGGTGCGCCATGCATGCGAGTCCGCCGTGCTTCACGATGCTGGCCACCGCCTCGGGTGGCGTCATCTTCTCGCGCTCTACGTAAGCCGGGCCATTGCGGTTGATGTACTTGTCGAACGCATCGGCGATGCTGCTGACGTAGCCCTTCTCGAGCAGCGCCTGCGCGATGTGCGGGCGGCCGACGGCGCCACCGGCGATCTCCTGCACACGTGACCACTCGATCATCATCCCCATCTCGCGCAGCTTGCGGACGATGCCCTCGGCGCGGCCGACGCGGCCTTCGCGGAGCCGTGCTAGCTCCATCTGGAGATCGGGGTCGTCCGGGTCGAGGTAGAGGCCGAGCATGTGGACTTCGGCGCCCTCGATATCCGTCCCCATTTCCACGCCCGGAATGAGTATGTGCTCGCTGTACTTCGCCGATGCCTCGCGCGCTTCGGCGATGCCTTCGGTCGAGTCGTGGTCCGTGAGCGCGTGGTAGATGACGCCGTTCTTCGCCGCCATGTCCACAAGCTGCGTCGGCGTCAGGATGCCGTCGGAGGCGGTGCTGTGCGTATGAAAGTCACCTCTTGCCATGTGTGTTATGCCCGTTCGGGCTGCTCCCATTCTCTGTCGGCGCGCTCAATCGAGCGCGCCTTGCCCGTGGACTCATCGATGTCGACGAGGACGGCGTTCAGCGTTACCACCTTCGACTTCTCTGCGACCGGAAAGCGCTCGGGCATGCCTGTGAGGAACTTGCGAATCACCGGCGCCGGCTCCACGCCAATGACCGAGTCGCGTGGGCCGCACATGCCGACGTCGGTGACCAGTGCGGTGCCCTGTGGGAGGATGCGCGCGTCGGCGGTGGGAACGTGCGTGTGCGTGCCGACGACGGCGGACACGCGGCCATCGAGGTGCCAGGCCAGGGCGATCTTCTCGCTCGTCGCCTCGGCGTGCATATCCACGAGCACGGGCGAGCCGGATTCGACGCCTGTAAGCAGGCGGTCCGCCGCACGGAAGGGGTCATCGATCTCGTACATGAAGGTGCGTCCCATGAGGTTGATCACCGTGAGACCGCCGAACCGAACGATGCCTCGCCCGGGCGCTCCCTCCGGGTAGTTCGCGGGCCGCAGCACCGGCGCCTCCGAGTCGAGGAGTCCGATGACCTCGCGTTGCGCCCAGATGTGATTGCCGGAGGTGATGACGTCGACGCCCCCCGCGAAGATCTCCCTCGCCGTGCCGGACGTGAGCCCCTTGCCGGCCGCCGCGTTCTCGCCGTTTGCGACGACAATGTCCAGCGCCAGGTCGCGCCGCATTCCGCTCACCAGCCCCGCGACCGCGTGGCGCCCCGGCTTCCCGACGATGTCCCCGATCATCAACACACGCATGGGGGCAGTATAGGCGCAGCTGCGTGGCCGAACCGGCGCGGTTGCGCGCGAACGTGAGTCGGTGCCGCTACCGCGCGTACTCGCTCGCGCGCGTCTCGCGCACCACGGTCACCTTGATCTGCCCCGGGTACTCCATCGACTCCTCGATCTTCTTGCTCACGTCGCGGGCGAGGCGCATCGAGTCCAGGTCGTCGATCTCATCCGGCTTCACGATGATGCGGATCTCGCGGCCCGCCTGGATGGCGAATGACTTGTCCACGCCCTTGAAGCTGTTGGCGATGCTCTCGAGCGCTTCCAGCCGCTTGATGTACAGCTCCAGCGTCTCGCGCCGGGCTCCGGGGCGGCTGCCGCTGATGGCATCGGCGATCTGCACGATCACCGCCTCAGTCGTCTCAACCTCGATCTCCTCGTGGTGCGCCTCGATGCAGTGGACGACCGCCGGGCTGACGTTGTAGCGCTTCGCCAGCTCGGCGCCGAGCGCGGCGTGCGTGCCTTCGACCTCGTGGTCGATCGCCTTGCCGATGTCGTGCATCAACGCGCCGCGCCGGCAGGTGTTGACGTCGGCGCCGATCTCCTCCGCCATCATCGCGGCGATGAAGGCGGACTCGACGGCGTGCTTGAGCTGGTTCTGGCCATAGGAGGTGCGGTACTTCAGCTTCCCGAGCGTGCGTAACACCTCCGGATGGAGGCCCGGGCAGCCTGCCTCGATGGCCGCCTGCTCGCCGGCGGTCTTGATGCTGGCCTCGACTTCGTGGCGCGCCTTCTCGACAATCTCCTCGATGCGTGTGGGATGGATCCGGCCGTCGAGCACCAGCTTCGTCAGGGCGACGCGGGCAACCTCACGGCGGACCGGATCGAAGGCCGAGAGCGTGACGGCGTCGGGCGTGTCGTCAATGATGAGATCGACGCCGGTCGCCGTCTCGAGGGCGCGGATGTTGCGCCCCTCGCGGCCGATGATGCGGCCCTTCATGTCATCGCTCGGGATGGGCACGACGGATACCGTCGTCTCGGTGACGACGTCGGCCATGAGGCGCTGCATCGTCGTCGCGAGGATGGTGCGAGCGCGCTTGTCCGCCTCTTCCTTCGCCTCGGCCTCGTAGGTGCGGACGATGCGGTTGGCCTCGTCCCGGATCTCCTGCTCCAGCTCCTGGAGCAACAGGTCGCGGGCTTCCTGGCTGGTCATGCCGGAGACGCGCTCGACCTCGGCGACCTTGGCCTTTCGCAACTCGTCGATCTGGGCTCGGGCTTCCTCCTGGAGGCGCTCCTTCTCACTGAACGCAGCTTCGCGCCGCTCGAGTGAATCTAGTTTGCGGTCAAGGTTCTCTTCCCGTGTAGCGACACGCTGCTCAAGCCGCAGGACTTCGTCTCTGCGAGTCTTTGCCTCGTTTTCGGCCTGAGCTCGGAGCTGAATCGCCTCCTCTTTTGCACCGAGGAGGATCTCCTTTTCCTGCGCTTGCGCGTCCGCCAGGACCTTGGCTGCGGCCTGCTGGGCCTCCAGCTCTTGATCCCTGTTGCTACTCCGCCTGACGGCGTAGCCGAGAAGAGCCCCGATCGCCAATCCCAGTACGACGCCGATAACGGCGCCCAGGATCAGCATGCTGGGCCTCTCTTTCTGGTGTTCGGCTCCCTCGTTCTTCTCCGGCTCGTCGCCCGATGGTTGGCAAACGAGCTTCCGCCCGAATCATAAGCCGCGCCCCGGCGGTGGGCAAACCGACTCACCGGTCAGCCGCGACGGCGCCTCGGGTATGCCGATCGGCGCCGTCGCGATAAGCTGCGAGCGCTCAGGCGCCCGTGCGGCGCTGTTTTGCTGTCCGAAAGTGGCTGGAATGCAGTGCGCCACCCACCCTAACGTCGAGACGGAGCTGGCCTGCAGCCGCTGCGGCAAGGCTATCTGCCCGAAGTGCATGGTTCAGACGCCCGTCGGCGCGCGCTGTCGCGAGTGCGCGAACGTCCGCCGGATCCCGACCTACAACGTCGCGCCAAACACGATGCTGCGGGCGGTTGGCGCGGCGCTGGTTGTCAGCATCGTCATCGGACTTGCATGGTGGTGGTTCGACACCTACCGCATCATTTACATCTTCTTCGGGGTGCTGCTCGGGCTGATCATCGGCTACGTCATCGGCGAAGCCGTCTCGCTGGCGACGAACCAGCGCGCAGGGCCGCCGCTACAGGTGACGGCGGTCTGTGGAGTGGCGCTCGCTTATCTGATCCGCAGCGGGCTGCTCCTCGCTGATGGCTACACGGCGCGCTACGTCTTCGACCTGAGCAGTTCCATTGCCGTGGTTATCGCGGGGTTTATCGCTGCCGGACGGCTCCGCTGAAGGGCCCTAGCGCAGGACGAACGTGAGGACGATGAGCGTGATCACTACCATCGTTGCGAGGATCGCGATACGCCGGAGTTCGTGGTAGGCGTACCTCGTGTCGCGGCGGGCGAGCGCCTGCACGTCGAACTCGCGGCGCTTTCGTACACCCTGCTGCTGGAGGGCGCGCTCGGCCCCTGTCGCCCGAGCCGCCGCGGCCGCTGACTGCGAGGAGGTGGGCGTTGGGGCCGTGGCAACAACAGCGGCTTCGACCTCCACGGCTGTCACGTCCGCATCGGGCGCGCTGACGTCGGCCTCGACCTCAGGCGTCTCCTCGACGGCGGTCTCTAAAGGTGTGGCGGGCGTCGGCGTCAGGTAGCTTCGGTCGGTGCGCTTTTTCGGCGCCTGCAGGCGGCCATCGCGCACCATCGGGCGGTTCTGCTTGGGCATTGAGCTCCTGATTGGCCCCGGCGGGCCTTCGGGCCGCTCGCTGGCGGGAAATTTCGCCCCGCATTATAGCTACGCCCTCTGGACGTAACAATCGCGCGATACGCCTGAGCATCACAACGCGCTCTCGGCCACGTGTGTTGCATCCGCTGCGGTGAGAGCCTCAGTACGCGCCCTGCGCCTCGAAGATGCGGCGCGGGTTGTCCACCGTCATCGCCCGGATGTCGGCTTCGCTCACACCGGCATCCTTGAGCGCGGGAACTACATCGTCGGGAATGTGCAGGTAGTTCCAGCGCGGGGCGGCCTGCTTGATGAGTGCGTTGTCGAACCAGTCGATGTAGCACGAGGTGTCGTGGGCGAGCACCATCCGC
Organism: uncultured Chloroflexia bacterium; assembly: GCA_963736015.1. Classification (GTDB taxonomy): domain Bacteria; phylum Chloroflexota; class Dehalococcoidia; order DSTF01; family JACRBR01; genus CAVTNG01. The sequence goes on from CAVTNG010000013.1 coordinate 29,057, forward strand.
CCCGCATGGCCGTGCTCGCAGAGCTTCACGATCGTAGCCACCCGCTTGTCCGTGGGAAGGAACATGTCGATGCCGAAGCGGTCCATCCCGATGTACGAGCCTGCACCAATCAACTTCTCGAGATAGCCGATGTCCTCGCTGTCGCCGCTGTGTCCGATGACCACGCGGGCGAGGTCGACGCCTTCTTCCTTGAAGATACGCTGCTGCTCCAGGCCACGCTGCGTGGCCGCGTGGGTGTGCGTCGAGATCGGTACGCCCGTTTGCCGGTGCGCCTTCGCTACACCGCGCAGAGCCTTCTCCACGCCCGGCGTCACGCCCTTCTCGTCGGTCGCAACCTTGAGGATCGCCGCTTTGATGTCGGTGCCCTGGATGCCCTGCTCAATGTCCCGGACGAAGCACTCCGCCATGTGCTCGGTGCTGCGCCCCTGAAAATAGTGGGGCAGTTCGTCGTACGTGTAGACACCCGTTGCGACGATCACCTGCATGCCAGACGCCCGCGAGATCTCGCGCACAGTTGCGACGTCGCGTCCGAGACCAAGCACCGTCAGGTCGACGATCGTCGAAACGCCGTGTGCCTTCGCTTCCGTCAGGTCGGCGATGGCGCCGGACACCCGTGCGTCACGGTCCCAGAGGTGCGGGAAGTTCGGGTAGACGCCCTCGGATAGCACGAAGACGTGTTCGTGCATGAGCGTGAACCCAAGCGCCGATGTGTCCACGGGTCCGGTGACGGTGTTGACCTGCGGCATCACGATCCCCTTTGGTGCGAGAGTGAGGGGTTGCTTTGATGTGCGGCTGGAGGCCGAGTACGTTCGGTGTTACCCCTTGGCGTAGTTGGTCGCGCCCTGCCAGTCGATGCTCACGCAGGCCTCGTCTCCGATGACCCAACCGTCGTGGCCGGGCGGCACGACGAGGACGTCGCCGGGGCCCACCTCGAGCTCATTACCGTCCTTCATCTTGATACCCATGCGCCCCGAGATCACGTACAGGAAGTGCGGCGCCTCGCACCACTCGGTCTTGGCGATCGGCTTGACATCGTTCGACCACTTCCAGCCTGGCTCAAACGTCCCGTAGCCGACCGAGCCGCCGCCGATGCTCACCAGTTCCATCTTGCCGTTGGTGAAGCTCCGGGTCTCGTCCGGGGATTTCACGTTCTTTTTCTCGGCCTGAGCCATCTATTGCTCCTTTGAAGTGCGGTGTCCGCCGGTTTGGTGTCTCCCGAATCGTAGTGATCTCGCATGGAGTGTCAATCCCCTGGCCGCCGGCCCACGGGTTGATTTCAATGGCGTAGCGTGTTCCGAGGCTTCGCGTATAAAATGAACGGGCGTGGCTGAAGTCGAATTCTGACGTTCGCGTTCACCATTCGGCGCGGTCAGGTTGCCGCCGGCGCGGGGAAGTGTCGGAATTGGCAGACGAGCGTGATTTAGGATCACGTGCCGCAAGGCGTAGGAGTTCGAGTCTCCTCTTCCCCACCAGTGAGCCTCGCGCCCACGGGGAGCGAGCCCGCAGGAGAGCAGCACCGGTCACCCGCCGCGGGTGTCCGGTTGTCTTATGGGCCACGATCGCGCGGCGGGCGCATCTGGAGGCGAGGGATAGCGATGGGCACACTGCTCCAGGTTCGAGACCTGAAGACGCAGTTCTTTACCGAGGAAGGCGTCGTCCGCGCCGTTGACGGCGTGTCGTATGACGTGCAGGAGGGCGAAACCCTCGGCCTCGTCGGCGAGTCCGGCTGCGGAAAGAGCGTCAGCGCGCTCTCGATCCTGCGCCTCATCCCGAATCCGCCGGGCAAGATCGTCGGCGGCGAGATCATCTTCGAGGGCGAAGACCTGCTGAAGATGGACGAGGAAGAGATTCGGCACGTCCGGGGCAACGACATCGCGATGGTGTTCCAGGAGCCGATGACGTCGCTGAACCCGGTGCTGACGATCGGGCGGCAAATCACCGAAGCACTCGAACTGCACCTGAAGATGGACCGCGCCGCCGCGAACAAGCGGGCGGCGGAGCTGCTGGAGATGGTCGGCATCCCGGCCGCGGGGAATCGCCTCAACGACTATCCGCACCAGTTCTCCGGCGGTATGCGCCAACGCGTGATGATCGCGATGGCGCTGTCCTGCAACCCGCAAGCTGCTGCTGGCCGATGAGCCGACGACGGCGCTCGATGTGACGATCCAGGCGCAGATCCTCGAGATCATGGCGCGCCTGAGCCGCGAGCTGGGCACGGCGGTTATTGTGATCACGCACAACCTCGGGGTCGTGGCGCGCTATGCCGACCGCATGAACGTGATGTACGCGGGCAAAGTCGTCGAGATGGCGACGGCGAGGGAGCTGTACGCCAACCCCCGGCACCCGTACACGATCGGGCTGCTGAAGTCGGTGCCGCGGCTCGATCAGGGCAAGAAGGATCGGCTGGTCCCGATCGAGGGTGTGCCGCCCGACCTCGTGCACCCGCCGCGGGCTGCCCATTCGCGCCGCGCTGCGCCTACAAGATCGATAAGTGCCTGACCGAAGAGCCGCCGCTCATGTCCGCGGGCGAGAAGCACGAGGCCGCCTGCTGGGTCATGCCGACTACAGAGACGCTGGCCCCGACGCCCCTGGGTCCGATGGACGGAGTGGATAGCCCCGCCGAGGAGGCCGCGAGCATGATGACCACTGAAACGATCGATACAGCGCCGGTCGAAACTGCGCACGACATTCTCGTAAACGTGCGTGACCTGAAGATGTACTTCCCGGTGACGGCTGGCCTGATCTTCCAGCGGAAGATCGCCGACGTGAAGGCGGTCGACGGCGTCACGTTCGACGTGAAGAAGGGCGAGACGCTCGGTCTTGTCGGCGAGTCCGGGTGCGGCAAGTCAACGACTGGGCGTGCGATCCTGCAGCTGTATAAGCCCACCGCGGGCTCGGTGCAGTTCGGCGGACGTCGAGCTGCCGAAGCTCAGCTCCGGCGACATGCGCAAGATGCGCCGCAAGATGCAGATGATCTTTCAGGACCCGTACGCATCGCTCAATCCGCGCATGTCCGTCGGGTGCGATCATCGGCGAGCCGTTGCAGATCCACGGCCTCGCGAAGGGGAGCCGCGCGCGCAAGGAGCGTATCCAGGACCTGATGCGCGTTGTCGGCCTCAACCCGTACTACGCGAACCGCTACCCGCACGAGTTCTCCGGCGGGCAGCGCCAGCGCATCGGTATCGCACGCGCCCTGGCCGTGGAACCGGACTTCATCGTCGCCGACGAGCCGGTATCCGCGCTCGACGTGTCGATCCAGGCGCAGATCATCAACCTGATGGAGGACCTGCAGTCAGCAGTTCGGACTGACATATCTGTTCATCGCCCACGACCTGTCGGTCGTGCGTCACATCAGCGACCGCGTCGCCGTGATGTACCTGGGCAAGATCATGGAGATGGCGGATCGTAACGAGCTGTACGACAACCCGTTGCACCCATACACGAAGGCGCTGCTTTCGGCCGTGCCCGTGCCCGATCCCTCGGTCGAGCGCACGCGCGAGCGCATCATCCTGACCGGCGATGTGCCGAGCCCCCTGCGGCCGCCTCCCGGCTGCGTGTTCCACACCCGCTGCCCGATCGCGATCGAGGAGTGCCGTCAGCAGATTCCGGAATGGCGCGACGTCGGCGGCGGGCATCTGGTGGCGTGCCACCGCGTGTAGCCGCCGTCGTCCGCTAGGCGCCTTCGTTCCCCGCATCGGCACCGGCGTTGAAGTACACGGCGTCCGGGTGGTGGAACACGAGCGCGGAGACGGACGCCTCGGGCTCCATCATGAAGCCTTCGGTGAGCTCGACGCCGATCTCCTCGGGGCGGAGCAGCGGAACAGCCCCGCCTGCTGCTCGAGGTCGGGGCACGCCGGGTAGCCGAACGAGTAGCGCTTGCCGCGGTAGTGCGCCTGGAAGCAGGTCCTTGCTGCGTCAGCGCCGGGCGCATCGGGGAAGCCCCAGTGCTGCGCGCAGCGCGCGTGCAGCCACTCGGCCGCGCGCCTCCGCGCTCTCGAGCGCGAGCGCCATGCAGCGCGTACGAGCGCAGGTACTCGCCCTCGGCCTTCGCCTCGTCCGCGAGCTCGCGGATGCCGGCGCCGGCCGTCGTGACGAACAGGGCGACGTGATCGCGCTCGGTCGCGCGGCCGAGCGCGTCGCGCTGCGGCGGCAGCACGAAGTCGGTGAGCGCGAGGCCGTCGCGGCTTGCGCTGGCGCGGGAAGCGGAACGCTCGAGCGGCTGCGGCGTCGCCGGGCTCGAAGAGGTGGAGTGCGTTGCCGTCGGCCTCGGCCTCGAAGAACTGCCAGCACCGCTCGCACCGTCATCGCGCCGCGCGCGGCACTCGGCCTTCACCGCCTCGATCTTCGCCTCCAGCTCGACCGCCTTCACGTCGCCGGCGGCGAGCGCTTCGATGAAGCGCCCGTGGAAGCCGAGGTGGCGGCCGTAGAGCATCTGCGGGTTGATGTAGCTCCAGATCGTCGTCGAGGTTCGACGCGCTCGCGACGTGGCGCGTCGAGGTCGGGCAGCGCGGCGGGATCGGCACGATCGACGCGAGACGCGTCGGCGCTGCGGGCATGCGCTCGCGCTGATCTTCGGGCGCCGTCGGTTCGGCGGCGATGCGTCGACGCGATGCCGGCGCTCTCGCTCCAGCAGGTCGCGCTTCGAGCTGCGTCGCGCGCGCCGGGTCCATCAGGCGGTTCAGCGTGTCGAGCCCGTTCATCGCGTCGTTGCAGTAGACGACCGTGCCGCTCGTACGCGGGCGCGATCTTCGTGCGCGTGAAGCGGTCGGACAGCGCCGCGCCGCCGACGAGCAGCGGCGAGTCGATGCCGGCGTCGTGCAGGTCGTTCGGCGGTGATCACCATCTGCTGCGCCGACTTCACGAGCAGGCCCGAGAGGCCGATCGCGTCGGGCTTGTGTTCGTGCGCGGCCTCGATGAGCACCTCCGGCGGCACCTTGATGCCGAGGTTCACGACCGTGTAGCCGTTGTTCGACAGGATGATGTCGACGAGGTTCTTGCCGATGTCGTGCACGTCGCCCTTGACCGTCGCGAGGATGACCTTGCCGCGCGCGACGGTGTCGGCCTTCTCCATGAACTGCTCGAGGTGGGAGACGGCGGCCTTCATCGCCTCGGCGCTCTGCAGCACCTCGGCGACGATCAGCTCGTTGGCGTTGAACAGGCGGCCGACCTCGTCCATGCCCTTCATCAGCGGGCCGTTGATGATGTCGAGCGGCGCCGGCTTCCTTGCGCTTGAGGTCGAGGTCGGCGATCAGGCCTTCCTTCGTGCCTTCGATGATGTAGTTGCGCGAGGCGCTCGTCGAGCGGCAGCGCGAGCGTCGCTTCGCCTTGCGGCGCGGCTTGCGCCGCGGAAGTGCGCGGCGAACGCGGCGATCGGGATCGTCGCCGCGGTTCCAAGCAGAGTCCTCGGCGAGCTGGCGCTCTTCCTCCGGGATCGACGCGTAGCGCTCGAGCTTCTCGGCGTTGACGATGGCGAGATCGAGCCCGGCCTTCGTGCAGTGATAGAGGAAGACCGAGTTCAGCACTTCGCGGCCGGCTTCCGGCAGGCCGAAGCGAGACGTTGCTGATGCCGAGGACCGTCTTGGCGTAGCGGGAGCGCCTCCTTGATCAGGCGGATGCCCTCGATCGTCTCGACCGCGCTGCCGACGTAGTTCTGCGTCGCCGGTCGCGCAGGGGAAGACGAGCGGGTCGAAGATGATGTCTTCGGCGCGGATGCCGTAGTCTTCGGTCAGCAGCTTGTACGAGCGCTCGCGCGATCGTCGAGCTTGCGCTCGCGCGTGATCGCCTGCGCCTGCTCCTTGTCCTCGTCGATGCAGCCGACGATGAGCGCCGCGCCGTAGCGTTGCGCGCGAGCGGCGTCGACGCGCTCGAACTTCTCGTCGCCGTCCTCGAGGTTGATCGAGTTGATGATCGCACTTGCCCTGGCAGTACGTCAGCGCGCGCTCGATCGCGACCGGGTCGGTCGTGTCGATCATGATCGGCGCCTTGACCTTGTGGATCAGCTTCTCGTAGAAGCGATCGATGTCGTGCAGCTCGTCGCGGTCGGCGTTCTGCAGGTTGACGTCGATGATCTGCGCGCCGCCCTTGACCTGGCTTCGCGCGATCTCGCTGGCCTCTTCGTACTTCTCTTCGGTGATCAGCCGCTTGAACTTGCGCGAGCCGACCTCGTTCGTGCGCTCGCCGACGATGAGCGGGCGGTTGTCATCGTCGGCCTCGACGAAATCGATGCCGGAGAACAGCGTCGCGCGTGCTGCGCGCGGGCACGCGCGGGCGCTTGCCCTCGGCCATCTGCGGCGAGCGCGCGGATGTGGGCGGGCGTCGTGCCGCAGCAGCCGCCGACGATGTTGAGCCAGCCGTGGTCGACGAAGCGCTCGAGCACGGCGCGATGCTGCGTCGGGCGTCTCGCAGTAGTTGCCGTCGTCGTCGGGCAGGCCGGCGTTCGGGAAGCACGAGATGCGGAATTCGCGCGATGCGCGGCGAGGCTGCGCAGTGGTCGGTCATGAACTCGGGCCCGGTCGCGCAGTTGAGCCCGAGCGACAGCAGGTCGGCGTGCTGCGAGCGAGGCGTAGAGCGCCTCGACGGCCTGGCCGGCGAGCATCGTGCCGGTCGGCTCGATCGTCCCCGAGACCATGACGGGCACGCGGCGGCCCGGCTCGTCGAACGCGCGCCAGATGCCGAGCAGCGCGGCCTTGATCGTTGCGCGTGTCCTGCTGCGTCTCGATGCAGCAGCAGGTCGACGCCGCCGATCGGCAGGCCGAGCGCCTGCTCGCCGAACGACCTCGAGAGCTCCTCGAACGTGATGCCGCCGGTGACCGTGATCGCCTTCGTCGTCGGGCCCATCGAGCCGGCGACGAAGCGCGGCCGTCGCGGGCGTCGCGAGCTCGGCCGCCGCTCGCGCGAGCTGCGCGACGGCCGCCTCGTTGATCTCGCGCACGCGGTCCTGCGAGGCCGTACTCGGCGAGCACGATCGACGTGCCGCCGAACGTGTTGGTCTCGATGATGTCGGCGCCGGCTTCGAGATAGCCGCGGTGGATGTCGAGGATGACGTCGGGGCGGGTGATGTTGAGCTGCTCGGGGCAGCCTTCGTACTGGGCGCCGCCGTAGTCGGCGGGCCGGAGGTCGCGGCCGTGCAGGTACGTGCCGTGCGGCCCGCCGAAGACGAGGATGCGCTCGGCCGAGCGCCGCCCTTCAGCAGCTTAATGCGTGCCTTCGCGATCGATCATTGGAGTGTCGTGGTCTGGGTTCGAATGGCGCCTCTTCTGACGGCATCGATAGGCGGCGGCGTTCCGATGTTCAGAGCAACGCAACCCCCGGGGTCACTGACGATGGATCGGAGGTGGATCGAGCATGGCCGAACTCAAGACGAAGACACGCAAGCGCCTGCCCGACACGGCGTTCGCCGGGCCGGACCGGCAGTTATCAGGTACCGACAAGCGTCACGCGGCGAACGCGAAGGCGCGCGCGGACGCAGCAGCAGAAAAAGGGAAACCTGAGCAAGTCGCAGGCCAGCAGATTCAAGGCGAAGGCCAACAGGGTGCTGGCGAAGAAGAAGTAAGATCGAAAAACCCGCCGTCTGCGGCAGAGGTCATCGAGAGTCCGTTTCCGTACCGTCCGGCTCAGGCGAGAGCCGGTCGGCCGCCGCGTCCCAGCCCGGGACGAATTTACGCCATCCCTCCCTCGCTGTTGAGGTACGGGTACACCACGTAGTACGTGCTGACGCGCGGGCTGGTACGGCTGCCTTCAGCAGGTGCATCTTCAAGCCTCCTGCGGCGTGTGCCCGGCCTTGCGGTGGGTTTGCACGCTTTGCAGGCGGTCACCAGGTTGTCCCCAGCTGTGACACCCACCGCAGATGGCCTCGGAAGGACGGGGAAGTCCAGCGTTAGAATCGCGCTGCCCACCGCCGCCCACAGTACTGGCATGGTGTGGCGGTCGCAGTTGAAGACCTCTGCGCCGTGAGAGGCGCATCTGCGGACGCGGGCGCGTTGATCATGTAAGATGAGGCGGATCACCGAAGGCAGCGGGAAGATGTGCGCTCGGGGAGCGCAACACCCCCTCGCCGTGTTACGGGGACCTCGGCTTTCCCGCGGTGGGGCACCAGCACGAGACGCGCGGTCGCGCGTTGGCAGACGTTCAGGGGCTCGTAATTCTGGTTGAGGACCAGGACGCTCGTATATCGACATCGACCCACTTCCAATGTCGTGGCATCATATCGAAGAGCCCTAAATCGGGCGGCAACGGATTTGAACGCTCTGGAAAGGGACAAGCTGCATGGCAACAGAGTCAGAGGTGATCGGCGGTGGTGTGGAGTTCCTCAATCCCAGGAAAGCCACAGTCTCTGCCGGGGCTCTGACCGCCCGAGGGGAGTGGGCGGGCTTGCCAGCAGATATGGATCGTTGAAGAACACCGAGGTGCGGGGTGGCGCCGGCGGCGGGGGGACAGTGCCGTTCGTGCAGTTCGACATCGAGCGCTGGCCGGGCAGGCACCGACTCCGTCGGGATCAACGTCGACATCGATGCGCTCAACGCGGGTCTCGTGGCGTCGCGGAAGGGGGAAGTCGCCCGCCGAGCTGCGCCGAGGAGTGCGAGAAGGGTTACCGCGGCCTCATCGACTTCATCGAGAGGCGCGTCCGATGGACCTGCTGGGGAGGACGCGCGTCACCGCGGGCGGGCACAAGGACGTGCAGGGTGGCGAGCTGCTCATGCGCATGTGCGGTCCTGCACGGCCTCGGCCACATCTACGCGGGCGTACAGCGGCCGTCTTCGGCGCCGCGAGCTTCGTCGGACCGAGGGCGACTTCGTCCAGGCGGATGGGCTTCCGGCCGGCCGGCGAGCAACCCGCCAATCTTGCCGCCGAAGGCCGCCATGTGTGGCGTCTTCGCCGTGCTCGCCGAGCGGCGTCCTTGTCGACGTATCGCTCAACGAAGTAGAACTCCGCTCGGGGTCTTCTGGTTCTGTGTTGGGCGTGTACATGAGCGTGCGGCTACCGCCTCGTTGGCCTTGACCGCCGCGACCATTTCGGCGCCTGCGGCCTTGAACTCGTCCTCTTTGCCATCTTGCACGGTGAGCTTGGCGATGGTCCGGAGCATCGTCTTCCTTCGGCACTAGTCGCGGATGGGTTGCCCGGATAGGTTGTGCGATCGGGGGCTTGCGAACACGCGCTGCGCGGCGCCTGGTCGCGTTTCGCACAGACGTTCTGATATACTGTCAGCGCATGCCAGCGCGTCCCGCCCCAAGCCGCCCGCATGGTTGAGCACCCGGGGCTCGCCGAACGCAAGTGCGCCGGACAGGCGGAGGCGCGCCGCGGCCGGGAAGACACCCGCCGCGACGAGTCGAAATCCTCGGCCTCGCGCCCGCTGCGCAACCGCCCGGCAGCGCGACGCGGCAAGGCTCGCGGAGACCGGCTCGTCCGACAACGCGCGCATCGTCCTCGAACGGCGATATCTCGCGAAGGACGCGCAGGGGCAGACATCGTCGAGACGCCGGACGAGCTCTTCCGCCGCGTCGCGCACAACATCGCCAAGCCGAGGCGGCGTACGTGCCCGACGGCCGCGCGCCGATGACGATGGTCAGCGCATCGAGGCGAACGTTCTACGAACTGATGACGTCGCTGCGGTTCCTGCCGAACTCGCCGACCCTCGGCAACGCCGGGCGGCCGCTGCAGCAGCTCTCGGCCTGCTTCGTGCTGCCGGTCGAGGACTCGATGGAGGGCATCTTCGAGTCGCTCAAGGACACGGCGCTCATCCACCAGAGCGGCGGCGGCACCGGCTTCGCGTTCAGCCGCCTGCGGCCGGCAGGCGACCTCGTCGCGTCGACCGGCGGCATCGCCAGCGGGCCCGTCTCGTTCATGCGGGTCTTCGACGCGGCGACCGAGGCGATCAAGCAGGGCGGCACGCGGCGCGGCGCCAACATGGCGCATCCTCAGCGTCGACCATCCCGACATCGAGGAGTTCATCAACGTCAAGTCCGACATGCGCACGCTGCAGAACTTCAACATCAGCGTCGCCGTCACGGAGCGCTTCATGCAGGCGGTCGAGCGCGACGAGGACGTACGACCTCGATCAATCCGCGCACGCAGCGCAGGTCGCGGGCACGCGATGCGCGCGCGACGTCTTCCGGCCAGATGGTCGAGAACGCCTGGAGAACGGCGATCCCGGGCTCGTGTTCATCGACCGCATCAACCGCGACAACCCGACGCCGCACTCGGCCGGATCGAGGCGACGAACCCCTGCGGCGAGCAGCCGCTGCTGCCGTACGAGTCCTGCAACCTCGGCTCGATCAACCTGGCGCGCTTCGTGCAAGCGCGAGCAGCAGCGCGCGAACGGCGCGATCGCAGGAACGGCAAGCGTCGCCGGCGACTGCGCGCGACATCGACTGGGATGCGCTCGGCCAGCGATCCCGTCTGCGTGCGCTTCCTCGACAACGTCATCGACCTGAACCGCTATCCGATCCCGGAGATCGAGGAGATGACGAAGCAGACGCGCAAGATCGGCCTCGGCGTCATGGGCTGGGCGGACGTGCTCTTCCAGCTGCGGCATCCCCTACGACTCCGAGGAGGCGCTCGCGCTGGCCGAGCAGCGTGATGGCGTTCATCCAGCGAGCGCGCCGACGCGCGTCGGAGGCGCTGGCGGAGGAGCGCGGCGTGTTCCCGGCCTGGCAGGGCTCGATCTACGACCCGGCCTCGGCGACCAGCGCGGCGGCCCGCGCTACCGCAACTCCACACGCACGACCATCGCGCCGACCGGCACGCTCAGCATCATCGCCGACTGCTCGGGCGGCATCGAGCCGGCGTTCGCCCTGGCCTTCATGCGCCAGCACTACCTCGACCGCAAGGATCCTTCGAAAGCGACGCAGCTGCCGGAGGTCAACAAGACGTTCGTGCGCGGCGGCGAGCAGCGCGGCTTCTACTGCGAAGAGCTGATGGCGTATCTCGCCGACGGCGGCACGCTCGCCGAGCGCGACGACGTGCCGGATGGGCGAAGCGCGTCTTCGTCACCTCGCACGACATCGACCCGGAGTGGCACGTCCGCATGCAGGCGGCGTTCCAGCGCCACACCGACAACGCCGTCAGCAAGACGATCAACTTCCGCGGAGACGCGACGGTCGACGACGTCGAGCGGCGTACATGCTGGCCTACCGCGAGGGCTGCAAGGGCATCACCGTCTACCGCGATGGCTCGCGCGACCACCAGGTGCTGTCGCACGCCACGGCGCGCGGCCCGGAGCAGGCGGAGGCCGTCGCTGCGAGATCGCGCTGGGCGTTCGCGGACGTGATGCCGTCGGCACACACCCGGAGCCCATCGTCGACGGCGCCGCGGCCTGCCGGCGCGCCCTATCGCCGCCATCTGCCGGACGAGCGGCAGTCGGTCACGCACAAGTTCCGCGTCGGTGAGCAGGAGGGCTACGTCACCGTCGGCCTCTACGAGGACGGCACGCCGGGCGAGATCTTCGTCAACATCTCCAAGGAAGGCTCGACAATCCGCGGCTGATGGACTCGGTCGCCGTGCTGACCTCCGTCGCGCTGCAGTACGGCGTGCCCCTGCGGAATCTCGTCGAGAAGTTCCGCGGCGTCCACTTCGAGCCGCCGGCATCACCGGAAACCCCAGATCCCGTCGGCGTCATCGCTGGTCGACTACATCTTCCGCTGGCTGGAGCTGCGTTTCGTGAAGCAGATCGGTTCGGCAGCGGCTCCTGACGGCCACCACGACGGGGCGCCGCCGGGAGTCGATCGCGGCGCCGTCAACGGGCGACGACCAAGCCGGGCGTCGACGGTCGAGACAAGCACCGGCATCAGCTGCCCTGATTGCGGCGGCTGATCCTCTTCTTCTCCGAGGGATGCTTCACCTGCCGCAACTGCGGCTACAGCCGCTGCTTAAGGGCTCACGACTGAGCTAGCAGTCCTACACCGATCGCCATCGCCGGATCCACGCGGTGCGCGCGTAATTCGATGGTCCGACCATCGATTGCAGCGACGACGGCCACCGCGGCTCTGCGCGGCAGTGCCGGAGCAGCGCGTCGCGATCTTCGGGCATGTCGCCGTATGCACGCACGACGGCACGCGCGGGTCGTGCTGTGTGTCAGGCGTGCACTCCGAGGTTCGGCTCCCGCGCCGTGACGCCGTCGGCCTCCAGCGCGGCGATCTCGCGTCGGAAGCCCGAGCAGCTCGCCAGCACCCAGTGGTTGTGCTCGCCGAACATCGGCGCGGGGATGCGGATGTGAGCCGGCGTGCGCGACATGCGCCAGACGGGGCCCTCCATGTCCCACGTCCCTGCCTGGGCGTGCGAGACGGTCTCCCAGAAGCCGCGCGCGCGCAGGTGCTTGTCCTCCATCAGGCGCTGGATCTTCAGCACCGGCGCCGCTGAGACGCCCGCCTCCTGCAACCGCGCGCCGCATCGTCCTGCGATCGCCGCGCGTCCATTCGGCGATGATCGCGTCGAGATCGTCGTGGTGGTGGCGGCGGGAAACGACGTCGGCGAAGCGCGCGTCCGCACCAGTTCGGCGGCCGATGACGCCGCAGAGTGCCGCGAACTCCGCGTCGGTGCCGACCAGACCGCCACCCACTCGTCCTGGGTGACGCAGCATACACGCCCTGCACGCGCGAGAAGTGGCGGTTGCCGAGGCGTTCGGGTGTCGCCGTGCATCTGCAGCCGAGGACGTGCTCGCCGATGTTGCCGATCATCGCCTCCCACTGCGCGACTTCGACGTGCTGCCCCTCGCCGGTCTCGCGGCGATGCAGCAGTGCGGCGAGCGCGGCGGCGGCGGCGATGGCGCCGGCATTCGGGTCGCCGTACGCGATGGCTGACTTGTGCGGCCCCATGCCGGATAGCCCGCAGCGATGCAAGTCCCGAAAGCTGCTCGACGTTGGTGCCGTAGGCGACGTTGCCCTCCGGGCCGTCTTGCCGTGGCTCGGCATCGAAACGAGGATGATGTCGTTTTTCACCGCGCGGAGATCGGCGTAGTCGAGCCGAGCTTGCCGATGACGTCGGCGCGGTAGTTCTCGAACACCATGTCGGTCATCGCGACGAGTCGCAGCGCGAGCTCGCGGCCCCGTGCTGTCTGCAGGTCGAGCGTGATGCCGTACTTGTTGCGGTTGTTGTGGTTGAAGTAGGCGGCTTTGTTCCACCACCGGTCGGGCTCCCGCCGAGGAAGTGCAGTGACCGTAGCATGTCCCACGATCGCGCTGACTCGACCTTGATCACCTCGGCGCCCATGTCGGCGAGCAGCCGCGTGCCGGAAGGCCCCGCCCAGACCATCGTCAGGTCGAGGATACGGATCCCCGCGAGCGGGAGCGGCGGAGGTTGTCATATCACACATGCTGCAGATAGCGACGAAAGGTCGCGCGCAGAGAAGCCGAGCATCTCGGCCAACACTTCCTCATTGTGCTCACCGAGCATCGGGCGCGCGAGCTCGGTGGTGTTGCCGGCATGCGGGCGGGTGGGCCGGGGATAGCGCATCGTGTCGGCGGCGGGGGGGTCCACTTCGAGGAACGACTCGCGTGCGAGATGCGAGGATGCGAGGAGTCGGCCATCGTGTTCACGGGCGAGATGGGCGCGCGGAAGCGGCTGCCGCGCTCGTACGCCTCGGCCTTCGTGACGCCGGCCGTCCAGACGTACATCTGCGCCATCAGGTCGTCGTCGTTGCGGAGGCGGGAACGGTTGTCCTTGAAGCGATCGTCGTCGGCCATCCAGTGCATGTCCAGCGCGTCGAGCAGCTGTGGCCAGTTCTTCGGCATCGCGTGGATACCAATGTGGCCGTCGAGCACCGGATAGATACCGACGATGGCTGTGGACATATTTCCGCGGCGCGAGAGCAGCGTCTCGGCTTTACGGTATGCGAAGTCCGGAAGGTAGATATCGAGGATCGCGGCCATCACTTCTTGCCCGCAGACCTCGGCCTGTTGTCCGACGCTGGTCTCGCGTGCGTTCCAATCGCCGTCAGCGTCGCACCGAAGGCCCAGGTGCCGGCCTGATACAGCGCCTGGTAGCCGCCGTTCTGCATCGGCTCGCGGTCGGCGTCGCCGGTTAGGTAGTGCTGACCGCCCGTCGCGTACGACGTCAGGTTCGTCGCAGACCACTCGGCGTAGGGTCCGCTCTGCCCGAAAGCGGTCACCGACGTTGTGACCAGGTGCGGGTTCGTCACGGCGAAGTCGTCGTGTGTCAGGCGCAACCGCGGCGAGCGCCGATGGCCGCTGGTCGAGCACGACGGCATCGCACTGCGCCGCGAGCCGCAACGCATCAGCCGCGCCCCGTTGCCGTCTCGATATCGAGCGTGATGCTGCGCTTTGATGTGTTAAGCCACATGAACAGTGCGCTCTTCTCGCGATCGGGCACGCCGTTCGGGAATCGCCCGTGTGCGCGGGAGCGATCTCCGATGCCTGGTCGCTCGACCTTAATGACGTCGGCGCCGTAAATGGCAAGCAGCTTTGTACACCAGGGGCCGGAGACGCCGGATGTGAGGTCGAGAATGCGGAGATGTGAGAGTGGCGGAATCACGTCGACCAGCATAGACGGACTCGCCGCTATGTGGGCGTCCATTGGACGAGTTGCGGCGCCCGTCCGCGTGCTCGGCTATACTGCGCCAACTCTTGAGACAGCCCGATGACCCGGAGAACGCCGAACATGCCTGCGATCGCCGCCTCGTCGCGGAAATCAGTCCTCGCCGCGCACGTTGCTGGCGTCCAGACCACCGCGCTAACCGCGGCGCAGCCAATCCAGAAGGACGTCAGCCCACCGAACCGGTGGGCTTTCTCGTACCAGGAGGAGGGAGCAGCTCGATGATTGAAGGCAAGGTCGTCAACCTGCGCGCACGTGAGATGTCGGACCTCGACCGGTTCTACGCGTGGATCAACGACCGCGAGGTCACGCGCTTTCTCAACATGCGCTACCCCATCTCCTACGCCGCCGAGGAAGGGTTCGTCCGTTCGGTTGTCGCTCGGCCGGCGGCCTACAACTGGGTCGGATTCTCGATCGAGGCCAAGGACGGGACGCATATCGGCACGATCAACTTCCATGAGTCCTCGGCTGAGGATCGGCGCGCCATCCTCGGCGTAATGATCGGCGACAAGGCGCACTGGTCGCGAGGCTATGGCACCGACGCAATGTTGACGTTTATTCGGTTCGGCTTCGAGGAGATGAACCTGCAGCGGATCGAGCTCACCGTCGATGCGCGGAACGAGCGTGCGCGCGCGTGCTACCGAAAGTGTGGGTTCGTCGACGGAGGCGACGCTGCGGCAGCATCGATACCGGGGCGGCGAGTACGGCGACACTGTGTGGATGGGCATTCTGCGCGACGAATGGTGCGCGATGCGGGCGAAGGAGGAGACGGCATGATCGAAGGCAAGCTGGTGAACCTGCGCTCGCCCGAAATGG